>NZ_JABXYJ010000030.1 GCF_013377855.1 Cognatundibacterium oligocarboniphilum
AATGTATTACATACCATGTAATTACATACTATTTTAAACTAATATTCAAGGTGAAATAGGATGTATCTAAATGCAGGATAAGATAAGGTTATCCAGTGTTATGTCCCCAAAACCGTTAAAATCGACGTAATATTTGATACGGGTCTAATTTACCCAATGATCTCAAAATCTGGGGGATGAGCAGTATGAGCAAAATAGATCACTACCTTCACGCCGGCACCCGAGACAATACACGCGTTGCCTATCAATCGGCTGTGCGGCACTACGAAATTGAATGGGGCGGCTTCTTACCCGCCACCAGCGAAAACATTGCGCAGTACTTAGCTGATCATGCGGAAAAGCTCGCCATCAATACTCTTCGCCAACGCTTGGCTGCCTTGGCTCAGTGGCATATTGATCAGGGGTTTCCCGACCCCACCAAAAGTCCGCTGGTCAAAAAAGTGCTTCGAGGAATTCAAAGAGAGCATCCAACTCAAGAAAAACAGGCAAAGCCATTTCAGCTTGACCAACTTAGCATCGTCGATCGCTGGCTGGACCAGGCAATTGCCACTGCAAATGCATCCGGTGACCGTGCTGGAGAACTACGACACACCAGGAACCGTGCCTTGCTACTGCTTGGTTTCTGGCGAGGTTTCCGTGGAGATGAGCTTACACGCCTGCAGTTTGAGTACATTGAAGTTTCTCCTGGTCAAGGCATGAGTTTTTTCCTGCCACATACAAAAGGTGATCGCCAGAATAAAGGGGTGACATTTAAAGCGCCTGCACTGAATCAGTTCTGCCCGGTTGCTGCCTATATTGCCTGGAAGGAATTGGCTGGACTTGAATCCGGGGCGGTGTTCAGATCAGTCAATCGCTGGGGGAAAATTGGGGATCAGGGGCTTCACATGGATAGCTTGATACCGCTGTTGCGTACCATGTTCAAGGATGCTGGCGTCACTGATTCTGGTGACTATTCAGCACACTCACTTAGACGTGGATTTGCGAACTGGGCGACCGGCAATGGCTGGGATATAAAAACACTGATGGAGTATGTAGGCTGGAAAA
>NZ_JABXYJ010000031.1 GCF_013377855.1 Cognatundibacterium oligocarboniphilum
GGCACTGTTGCAAATAGTCGGTGGTGATAAACTTATCATCCCCTTTTGCTGATGGAGCTGCACATGAACCCATTCAAAGGCCGGCATTTTCAGCGTGACATCATTCTGTGGGCCGTACGCTGGTACTGCAAATACGGCATCAGTTACCGTGAGCTGCAGGAGATGCTGGCTGAACGCGGAGTGAATGTCGATCACTCCACGATTTACCGCTGGGTTCAGCGTTATGCGCCTGAAATGGAAAAACGGCTGCGCTGGTACTGGCGTAACCCTTCCGATCTTTGCCCGTGGCACATGGATGAAACCTACGTGAAGGTCAATGGCCGCTGGGCGTATCTGTACCGGGCCGTCGACAGCCGGGGCCGCACTGTCGATTTTTATCNTGGGCGTATCTGTACCGGGCCGTCGACAGCCGGGGCCGCACTGTCGATTTTTATCTCTCCTCCCGTCGTAACAGCAAAGCTGCATACCGGTTTCTGGGTAAAATCCTCAACAACGTGAAGAAGTGGCAGATCCCGCGATTCATCAACACGGATAAAGCGCCCGCCTATGGTCGCGCGCTTGCTCTGCTCAAACGCGAAGGCCGGTGCCCGTCTGACGTTGAACACCGACAGATTAAGTACCGGAACAACGTGATTGAATGCGATCATGGCAAACTGAAACGGATAATCGGCGCCACGCTGGGATTTAAATCCATGAAGACGGCTTACGCCACCATCAAAGGTATTGAGGTGATGCGTGCACTACGCAAAGGCCAGGCCTCAGCATTTTATTATGGTGATCCCCTGGGCGAAATGCGCCTGGTAAGCAGAGTTTTTGAAATGTAAGGCCTTTGAATAAGACAAAAGGCTGCCTCATCGCTAACTTTGCAACAGTGCCA
>NZ_JABXYJ010000032.1 GCF_013377855.1 Cognatundibacterium oligocarboniphilum
AAGCTGAAATGGTTTGGCCTGTTTTTCTTGTGCAGGATGTTCCCTTTGTATGCCTCGGATGACTTTTTTAACGAGGGGCGCCTTGGTCGGATCAGGGAATCCCTGATCGATATGCCATTGCGCCAGAGCAGCAAGACGTTGACGCAACGTGTTGATTGCCAGCTTTTCAGCGTGGTCAACGAGGTACTGAGCAATGTTCTCGCTGGTGGCAGGCAAAAAACCACCCCACTCAATTTCGTAGTGCCGGACGGCGGACTGGTATGCCACGCGGGTATTGTCACGCGTTCCTGCATGGAGGTAGTGATCGATTTTGCTCATGCTACTCATCC
>NZ_JABXYJ010000033.1 GCF_013377855.1 Cognatundibacterium oligocarboniphilum
TATCCAGCTGAGCTACAGCCGCGAAGAAAAAGATTATAGCACAGGAAAAATAGAAATTTAAAGCCCTTCTGCTACATTATTGCGCTTTCTTTTTTAAATTCCCCATGCCCGACAGCAGCATTCGATACTTCTGGTGGCAAAAAAACAAACCTGGGCACAGGATAATGACTGACGTCGAGTTTCTGATCCAGCCCGCATCCTTACGACGCCATCAGCAACGTCGTCATGTGTGACGAAATCCCTGCGCCGAAAAGAAAAAAGGGACCAGATTTACATCTGATCCCTTGTATCTGGTGCGGCTGGC
>NZ_JABXYJ010000034.1 GCF_013377855.1 Cognatundibacterium oligocarboniphilum
GCGTGCAGGGCGATTTCCGCACCTACGAGAACGTGATCGCGCTCCGCGCCGTCACGAGCGTGGACGCCATGACCGCCGATTGGGCGCGCATTCCGTACGACGTGTTGGAGAAGATTTCCAACCGCATCACGAACGAAGTGCCGCACGCCAACCGCATCGTGTACGATATTACCTCCAAACCGCCGGCAACCATCGAATGGGAGTGAAAGGTTCACGAATTTCTTT
>NZ_JABXYJ010000004.1 GCF_013377855.1 Cognatundibacterium oligocarboniphilum
TGAACGACTTACCTACCCATGTCAACTACCTGGCTTCAACAATCATCGTCCCGGACAATATTTGGATGGCATGCCACCCCCGATCAATCATTCGCGGTATCAGAAAATAGTTGCACTCAGCAACTGCTTACCAATGTCGATTGTGTCACACCATCGAGGAGTGGTAATTTAAGCGCGTCATTTGGAAGGGTCACTTTTCCAATAATTCGGCAGAGCGGATCAGCGTATGAATAGCCCGCTCAAATAAGGGCGCTGTTTCAAGCAGCCTTACTACGCCTTGCTGGGATAGCGCCACAAAACCGGGGACACTCAGGATAACCGGCACTTCCTGCCCCTTTACACTGAGGACGACATTACTGTTATTGGGATTGACCCAGTTAATGCAGCCTTGTCCCATCAGATCCGGCATATTAAAAATCACAGGGGTGCCGCTTACCAAAGAACGTGGCAGCACCCTGGGCGATGGTATTAATTTGACGGATTCGGCAATACCAATGATTGGTCCTGCCATCTCTTCTGCTGGCGATCCATCGTCCAGCAAAATTGCCTCAACCCCGACTTTGGCCAATACGTCTCTCAGGTATACCGACATTTCTGCATATTCCGCCTCAGTCAGACTAGCAGGTGGCATAACCGGTTGCTGTTGCAGGAATTCGCGAAATGCCTGACGCACGTCCCCCAGCGACTCTGCCGGCATATCCCGCTCCGTTGTCCGCAACGCGCGGCCATGCGCATCATTGAGCCAATTTAGTAAGGCATTCTGTTTGAACTGACTCCAGGACAATAACTCCATTCCAAGCTTCAGGTCGGCAAGTAACTGCGGTAACCTCACCGACAGCTGAGTGCCGTCTTCAGGGGATATCTTGGGCAGCATGCTCCATAGAATGTCAGGCACAAACATCCGGAGCCGCCGGGCCAGCGCAGAATCACGCCGCTCTGCCATGTAGATGACGCGTATCCAATCATTTTCAAGGATATTGCGGAACTGATCAGGAACTGCGCGGGTACTCAGTATTCCCTTCAGTAAGGTAGCCGTTTGTATAAACTGGGCATAACGGATCTGGGCTTCCTCAATCGATTTAACGACACGCCGGATTTGCTTATTATGGGACTTCAGCTCCCGTGCAACGAAAGTCTCAAAGCGATGATCAATCCGTTCAAACAATCCCGGTACACTGCAATCATGGCGTCCAAGGGTTTTGAAAATCCGGGTAATCTCTTCCTCCAGGCGGAGATTGAAGACAGGCAGGTGTTGAGCTCCGATGGTTACGGTGCTGATTCGGTTCAATAGTACTTGCGCAGGATGTTCCGGCTGATGCAAAAAATCCGGTTCCAGTAAAGCGAGCTGCAACAGCAGATAGGCCAGCCGCCCCAGTTCCGTGCGTAAGGAGGCGGTCAGCAGAGGATCTTTCAGCACAGATGCCATCAACATTGCCATCATGTCGATCGTCATGGACTCCTTACCGGAATCCGCAAGCGCCATCAAGCTTGTACGCTGTTCATAAATCAGGTTGCGGACCTCATCATCTTTCAACATTTGGGAGCAATCCGGCACCTGAGATTTGTGCATCTCCCCCAATGTGCGGATGAGTTGGTCACCGTGCACGGTCTGATCGACCTGATCAACCTCCCCGGACTTGCCGGTCACTGGCGCTGAGGCGCTCTCAGCAAAAAACATTTGTGCCAGCTGATCGCGCAAACTGACCGCATGCGGCAACCAGTTTAAAGTCGAAGGTGCATGCGCAACAGGCTGCGGCATCTGCGGAGATACCTTTAATCCGGGTGCAGCCCAATCATTCCGCAAAACCTGAAACAGGCGCTCCATGCTGATTGCAGACACGGGTTCCAGCGGCGGAAAATGAGCGCCACTCACTCCGCCTGTATAAGAACCCGCAGGCATCTCAGCAGATGGTGCATAACCGGCAGACGAGGTTGCACCATATCGGTATTCACCTGCCAGTTGGCCGACAGGATTGATACTCTCAGGGGCCTTATTAATCTTCAGCGTCAGCTGGGCATGAATGCCTTGCTTTTCTAAGGCGCTATTCGTTTCCTGATAAATGGTGGCAACTTTTTCTTCCAGGCATTGCCCCAGATGCGTTACCAGTATGCCGGTCACCTCCGGATTCAGCCGCAAAGCTTCCACCGACTGGGAAAGCGCACGCAATAACAGGTAGGGACGAAACGGATTTTCCCGCTCAATGATGTCATCCTGACTGAACAAAACCGCGATACGGATATTCAGATCAATCAATTCCTGTCCCGCGGCATCACGCAACAATTGCGTCAAACTGTTAAAGCGCAAGGAGTCTTCAAAAGCCGATGAATCGAGCAAACTCAGGGATTGGGCTGAAACGGATAAAGGCGATGAATTAGGGCGAAACGTCTGATAGGCCGTCTGCATGCTGCGGTCAAGCAACTGTTGCATGTTTCCGCCTAACAGCCGGAACAATTCGTCCCTGCGCTCCTGCAGCACCAGCCGTGCATTGAACACATCCGCCTTTTCGCCTGCCGGATAATCGCTATCCGATTTCAGATACAGTGACTCAATCGCGTTTGGAACAATATCGCTCGCCACACGTTCAAAGGCATTGAAAAATGCCATGCGGGTACTCGAAAGAATATCAGTCAGTGCCATTGATGTTTTTTTGATTGCAGGAAATGATCCATACAATATAACGAATCCACCATCCGCAGTACAATCCCCGACACAAAACGGTCACAAAACCTCAGAAACCTTCCATTCAGGCCGCCTTTTTCTTGCGAACGGTTTTCTTTGGCGCGATAGTTTCAGCAACAGCCTCCGCTTTGGCTGCTGCCGCTGCAGCACTCGTCTTTTTGGCCGCAGGAGCCTTTGCCTTGCGCTCTTCAAATTCGAAGCTGACCTTGCCATCCTTCCCGCGCACCAGGAACGCTTTAAATGGACGGCGGGTGCGCTGAGAAACAAAGCCGGGCAACAAATCCGTTTTGCCATCGACCAGCAGCTTCGTCATCTGCTCAGGCAAAATCTCTTGCTGCAGAATAATACGTCCGCTGCGGAAATCACAGGCCTTGGGTTTGGCAACCGTTTTTTCGCACACGTAAGTCAGTCCCATTTCGTACACACTGCTGCCGCATTTCGGGCAAGGGCCAAGCGATTGCTGATTGCTGAAATCGACACCTTCGCCGTCTTCACCTTCATCCTGATTTTGTCCGAAATCAAATTCCAGCTTCAGATTATGGTGTTCCGTGTCGGGCACGATCTTGAGTATGGCGGCAAACGGTCTTCCCATTTTGGAACGGAATCCCTGCAGGGGACCGATCTCGCGTTTCGCCAGCAACTCCTCGACCTCGGCAACTTCAAACTGCCGGCTGCCCGGCGTTTTACTCATGGAAAATTCGCATTTGGTACAGGCAAAACGACGGTAATTTTCCTTAACAACACCACCACAATGCGGGCAGGGCGTATGCAACGTGGCATAGTCGCCGGGGATAGTATCGTTGTCGTATTCCTTTGCGCGTTTGACGATGATTTGCGTCATCTGAGCGATTTCACGCATGAATTCATCGCGGCTGATCTTGCCTTTTTCCATCTGCGACAACTTGTATTCCCATTCGCCGGTCAGCTCAGGGGAGGTCAGTTCGTCAACGCCGAGGCCACGCAGCAAAGTCATCAGCTGAAACGCTTTGGCGGTCGGCATCAGCTCACGGCCTTCGCGCAGTAAATATTTTTCGGTCAGCAAGCCTTCAATGATTGCCGCACGGGTCGCCGGTGTGCCGAGCCCCTTGCCGGCCATCGCTTCACGCAGATCGCCGTCGTCGACCAGTTTGCCAGCACCTTCCATTGCCGACAACAGGGTCGCTTCCGAATAGCGTGCAGGCGGTTTAGTGACGAGACCATGTGCGGCAATTTCCTCGGTCAGCACTTTTTCGCCTTTGGCGACCGGCACCAGCGTGCCTTTACCTTCACCGTCTTTTTCTTCCAGTGCTTCCTTACCGTAAATTGCCAGCCAGCCGGCATTCGTCATGACCTTGCCTTCGGTTTTGAACTGATGGCCAGAGACTTCCGTGATACGGGTTGTGACCTGGAATTCGGCCGCCGGGAAAAACACTGCCATGAAGCGACGTGTCACCAGGTCATACAGTTTTTGTTCAGGCTCCGACAAATTCTTCGGCGCTTGTCCGGTCGGGATGATTGCAAAGTGATCGCTGATTTTGCTGTTGTCGAAAATCCGCTTGTTCGGCCTGATCCATTTATTTTTCAGAATCTGGGCGGCGAACTGTTGATAATTGTGATTTTCAGAAACGGTTTCCAGTATCTGTTTCGTCGTTTCCAGATAGTCTTCCGGCAGATGCCGGGAATCGGTACGCGGATAAGTCAGTACCTTGTGTTTTTCATACAGGGCTTGCGCCAGACCGAGGGTGTTTTTTGCTGAAAAACCAAACCGGGCATTGGCTTCGCGCTGCAGGCTGGTAAGGTCAAATAAGGCCGGCGCCATCTGGGTCGCTGGTTTGGATTCTTCGGTCACCGTGCCCTGACGGCTGCGGCAGGCTGCAACGATGGATTCCGCTGCGGCTTTGCTCCACAGACGCTCGGCTTTCTTTTCCGGGTCGTGTTCGTCTTTTTTGAATTGCGGGTCGAGCCAGCGCCCTTCATAAATACCGGCGGCGCAGACGAACTCAGCACGGACTTCCCAGAAGTCGCGCGAAACGAATTTCTTTATCTTTTCTTCACGCTCAACCACAATCGACAAGGTCGGCGTCTGTACCCGGCCAACCGTAGTCAGATAAAAACCGCCTTCTTTTGAATTGAACGCCGTCATCGCGCGGGTGCCATTAATGCCGATCAGCCAGTCGGCTTCGGAACGGCAACGCGCCGCATCGGCCAGCGGCAACATTTCCGCGTCGCTGCGTAATTTATGAAAACCGTCACGGATTGCAGCCGGCGTCATTGATTGCAACCACAGGCGCTGCACCGGCTGTTTGGCCTTGGCATGCTGCGCGATCAGACGGAAAATCAGTTCTCCTTCGCGGCCCGCGTCGCAGGCGTTGATCATGTTTGCCACATCTTTACGCCTGATCAGTTTGGTCAGCACCTTCAGGCGCGATTCCGTTTTGGCGATCGGATTGAGCGCAAAATGCGGCGGGATCATCGGCAAATAGGTAAAACTCCATTTGCCACGTTTGACATCGTATTCTTCCGGAACGGTAATTTCGAGCAAATGGCCGACCGCGGAAGACAGCACGTAGTCGTCGGATTCAAAAAAGTCATCATGCTTCGTGAATCCCCCCAGCGCTTTCGCAATGTCAGCGGCAACAGAGGGTTTTTCGGCAATGATGAGGGTTTTTGTCATTTCGGAGTTCTCGAATAGTTTTTTGTGCCGCAAAAATGTCTAATAAACAACATTTTTGCAAAATAAGCGTAAGACTAACCTAAATCAACGCGGAATGATAAACGTACAGACCGGAAAATCGCGTTCTGGACACGATTTTTGTCAGAAATCCCCGATTCACGAAAAGATTAATGCAAAAGATGCGGGGCACTGTCGTCATCTGACAACAATAACTCATCAAACATCAGCATATCGGGCTCGGCGCCCTGACTCCACAGCATCATCAGGACAATGATCCGCAATTTATCCAACGGTAGCGGCGACTCGTTGACGGCCAGCGCCCGCTCGATCACGATTTCGCGTTGGATCGGAGTCAGCAGGCCAGCGGACTCCAGAAACTGGATAAATCCAATGGCGGACATACCCAATGCAATCTGTTCTGGCTGGGCATAAATCCGGAAGCCCTCAGAAGTCCAGGTCGGTGTCTGTGTCTGCTGATTGGTATTGGCCAAGCCTGTGAGCCAGTCAATGGCTTCAGAAATTTCATCTTCAGGAAAGCCGACGGCAGACAGTTTTTTGACCAGCGCCGCCGTATCCGGACAGGCATCAGGACGATAATACGTTTCGTAGAGGTAAACAAGGATATCAAACATGCCCCTACTCTATCTGCTGAACGCTTTTCAAACAAGCCCCTTGCTCAGATATACCCTCCTGATATGGCGTTATCACAGCATAAAAGGGGAGTATCTTTCCTTTTCGACCAGAGCTCCGCATATCGACTAGCGACTCCAATATACTCCCAGGGAGTATATTGAAGAGTTATTTTGCTCAGCCCAGACGTCGATAGAAGCCGCCGGGTAAAGATTCCAGCTCGCCAGCCAGTTCCAGCGTCAGCAGCTGAGTGCTGAGTTCGGCAATCTCCAGCCCGCTGCGCATAGCCAGCACATCCAGCGGCAGAGGATCAAACCCCATCACGGTCAGCAAGGCCGGCACATCGGCGGTCTGTAATGCAGCACCGTTCTGACTGGCAGATGCCGCCTGCTGGATCGCACTCAAACAATAGCCCGGGAGTTCGTCAAGAATATCCTGTGCGGTTTCCACCAGTTTTGCACCTTGCCTGATCAACTGATGGCAGCCTTTTGCCAGCGGAGAATGGATAGAGCCCGGAATCGCAAACACATCCCGTCCTTGTTCGGCGGCCATGCGGGCGGTAATCAGGGAACCGGACAGCGCCGCCGCCTCCACCACCAGCACGCCTTTGGACAAACCGGAAATAATCCGGTTACGACGAGGGAAATTACTCGCAATCGCTGGCGTTCCCAATGAATATTCACTGACAAGACAGCCGGTTTCGGCAATCTGATGCGCCAGACTGCGGTGCCGGGCCGGATAAACAATATCAGCGCCGGTGCCGATCACGGCAATCGTGGAGCCCGCACCGCGCAGTGCGCCCTGATGTGCCGCTGCGTCGATACCGGCAGCCAGACCGGAAACCACCGTCAGTCCGGCCTGACTCAGTGCCGCCGCGAACTGTTCCGCATCACGGACGCCCTGCGTACTGGCATGACGGCTGCCGACCATGCCAATGCCAGCTGCGCGTAACAGTTCCACCCGACCCTTCACATATAAGATCAACGGAGGATCAGGAATTTCGAGCAAGTCAGAGGGGTAACGCGGATCAGCGCGGGTCAGCACCTGATTTCCGGCCATGGCACACCAGTCCTGTACACGGTCGTGCAACTGCTGCAGCGCTGTATCCGGGGCGCCCAGCAAGGCGGTCGCCACTCTGGCGGAGACCACGCTGCGCAAAGCCTCCGGGCTGGCCGTAAAAATGGCTTGCGGGGTTCCGAATGCGGAAAGCAATTGTGCCGCCGTCGCCGGGCCAACGCCCGGCGTCTGCTCCAGCCGGAGCCAGGAGAAAAAATCCTGTTCCATCCGGACTTCAGGAATTACTGCGGGGAACGCGCGACGTCGCCCACTTTGACAAAATCAGTCACCTGCATCACCAGGCCGTAAGAAATAGTGCCAAAAACACGGAAAATAAACACATTTCCATAATGCACATCCGGCAATTTGATCTTACGGTTGTTATCCGTACGGTCATTCATCACCTGTCCGTACCGCTCCAGCGACAGTACCGTTCCGAGATCGAGTCCATGCTCCCGTCCGCGGTTGATGGCGATAATCTGATTCTGGCCCGCTACTGAAACACCGCCGTACACACTGACGACGCGCGCATTGACCTCATCAACCGGAGGATGCGGCACATAACTCAGGATCGGCGTCGGCGGAATCGGCAGCAAACGGTCGCCGATCGACATTTCTTCTTTGGTATTCACCACGCTGAACGTGTGTACGTCACTGCGCTCTGTGTCGTCCGGTTCACGCACCAGCTTGACCGTACCGACAAAAGCCGCTTCATAGCCAATCACGCTACCGTTATCCGGATCTTTCAGCGGTACGCCAGGGCGGAATACCTGGAACGAGGTACCGCCATCGAGATCGCCACGGACATACGCCGTTTCGCCCTGCCCCAGATTGACGCGACTCTCGCTGGCTGAAACGATACGCGGCGTCCGCTCCAGCACTGACGGCTCGACAATCAGCGGCTGCGACAAGAACGGTTCAATCGCAGAAGCCGGAATCGACGGAATCGCATTCGTCCCCAGCCCTTGCACCCGCGAACGCGGGGACAGTTTCACCGTTGGCACTCCGCCCTCCATACCGGAGGAACCGGTGGCATTCGCCAGCCGCAAACGCTGATTGGCCCGGTCAAAATAAATAATCTGCCCCGGATAAATCCAGTGCGGGTTACGGATTTCTTCCCGGTTCATTCCCCAGACCTGCGGCCAGCACCAGGGATTCCGGATAAACTGCCCGGCGATGCCCCACAGCGTGTCACCGCTGACAACCTCATGTTTATCCGGCGCATCCGCCAAAAACGCGCATTGACTGCTGCGGGCAATCGCCTGTGCCTGGGCGGTGGCCGCCTCGCCGGGCGCTGCCAGCGCGAGACTGGTCATCACTGACAAACCACCAACGAGAAAAGCGGCTATTGTGCTAAACTTTTTCATGAACATGATCCGATGCAAAGTGCTGCAAAACAGCAAACTGGCTCGCAGACACCTGCGTACAGGCGGCAGCTTGCAAAACTTGCCAAATTGAATCAAATTCTGCCCATAAATCCTTGAACTAGCAAGAAAAACAGCGCAATAGCCATCCTGGTTTGTTGTGAAATGTCTTATGTCTATATTAAATATTTTGCGTTATCCCGATTCACGCCTGCATAAAGTGGCCAAACCAGTCACCGTTTTTGATGCACGGCTCAAGCAGCTGGTCGCTGATATGGCTGAAACCATGTATGAAGCACCAGGTGTTGGCCTGGCGGCAACCCAGGTGGATGTGCATGAACAACTGGTGGTGATTGACGTCTCGGAAACAAATGATCAGCTGCAGGTATTCATCAATCCTGAAATCATCTGGGCCAGCGCAGAAAAAAAGGTCTATGACGAAGGCTGCCTGTCAGTGCCCGGCATTTATGACGGCGTAGAACGCCCGGCTGAAGTCAAAGTCCGCGCGCTGGACGCCGACGGCAATCCATTTGAAATCCATGCAACGGATTTGCTGGCGGTCTGCATCCAGCACGAAATGGATCACCTGAAAGGCAAGGTGTTTGTTGAATATCTGTCGCCACTGAAGCGTAACCGCATCAAAACCAGATTGCAAAAAGAAGAACGGGAAATGCAGAAAAAATCGGGTGAACGCCGATGAAAGTCGTTTTTGCCGGCACACCGGAATTTGCTGCCGTCGCCCTCAAAGCCCTGCATGAAGCGGGATTTACCATACCGTTAGTGCTTACTCAGCCAGATCGCCCTGCGGGGCGTGGTATGCAATTGCAGGCTTCTGCCGTGAAGCAGTACGCCATCACTCACGATATCCCGGTTGCGCAGCCGCAATCACTGAAACTGGACGGTAAATATCCGGATGTAGCGGCAGCAGCACATGCAATACTGAAAACAACGCCACACGATGTCATGGTGGTCGCTGCCTACGGCCTGATCCTGCCCTTATCGGTATTACAGATCCCGCGTCTGGGCTGTCTGAACATCCACGGCTCACTACTGCCGCGCTGGCGCGGTGCCGCCCCGATTCATCGCGCTATCGAAGCGGGTGATCATGAAACCGGCATCACCATCATGCAAATGGAAGAGGGTCTCGATACCGGCCCGATGCTGCTCAGGCAAAGTCTCGCCATTGAAGAAAGCGACACTACCGGCAGCCTGCACGACAGACTGGCGACCCTCGGCGGCCAGATGATAGTGCAAGCGCTCAGGCAACTTGAACAACAGGCATTGCCGGCAACCGTCCAGCCAGAAAACGGTGTGACGTATGCCGCCAAAATCAGCAAAGAAGAAGCAGCTCTGGATTTCCGTCTCACCGCATCGCAAATCGCCAGAAAAATCCGGGCATTCACCCCGTTTCCAGGCACCCACGCCGCATACCAGGGACAAACGATCAAAATCTGGGCAGCAGAAGCCCTTGACATGCAATCAGATCAACCCGCCGGACAAATACTCAGTGCCCACCCGCACGACGGCGTTCTGGTCGCCTGCGGTCAAGGCGTGCTGAAACTCACCGAACTGCAAAAACCTGGCGGAAAACGCTTGTCTGCAGCGGGATTTTTGCAGGGATTTCATTTTCCCGACAATGCACACTTCGATTCTATTTGATCAAAATGCGTTCATTTTTCATTGAAAAATGACGCCTATACATGCCATTCATTGTTGCAAAAAAATAACATCTTTCGGAAAATGCAGGTGCGAATAACACTATTCGACAATATTTTTGTGTTTTATCAATTGGTTAAATAGCAAATTCTTTATTCCAAAGCAAGACTTGCTGTATTCTCTCGGGCTGATTCCGGCTCGCCTGCGTGTTGCAGACGGGCTCCTATGAGAATACCTAGTGAAGGTGAACACATGAAGAAAATTCTTCCGGTTGTCCTCGCGGCGATGACGCTTGCGGCTTGCTCCACGCAATACAGTGAAACACCCCTGGCAGGAAATTTTGCAACAAGCAAACAAAATAAATTACAAGCATCATCCCACTGGCTTTTGATTGCAAAGGACGTTGCTGAGCAAATCAAGTTGGGTACCGATAAAGTTGGCGCGCCAGTTTATGTGACGCCACCCGCTCAAAATAGCAAATTTTCTCAGATTTTTTATGATCAGGTCATCACCTCTCTGGTCAATCAAGGAGTCACTGTGCGTCGTGTACACGATGTGACCGTACAGGTTGTTGATATTGACACGCATCTTGTTCGTTTTTCCGCAGACCGCACCCAGAACCGCCGCTTTACCAGCATGACGGCTCTCGCTGGTGGCATTGCCGCCTTGTATGGTGTCAACTGGACAGCCGGTACAAAAGCCGCAGTAGGTGGCTTAGCGGCAAGCGCAAGCTACGACTGGTTAAGCTGGGTTGATCAGGAATATGCAAAAGGACGCACACCTTCCTACGAATTAATTGTCACCACGTCGTTGACAAAAAATGCGCAATATCTCGCACGTCGTACTGATGCTTACTATATCAATGATGACGATGCATCGTTGTATAACAAAGATAAAGATTACAGCTTCAAAGTCGTCGGAGGACAATAAGCATGAAAAAAATTTTGCTCACATGCGTTTGCGCCATTGCTCTCTCGGCATGTTCCAATATGAATATGAACACGGCTGCAAGTAACACGTCCACGACACCAACGTGGAAAGATGCTCAGTCGAATGAATTTATTCCTACAAATCAGAGAGCGGCAGCCGCTCTGATTGCCGCAGCAGGTAACAAACTAGACAAGTCTCGTCCACTGATCGTGGCAACGCTTGCCAACATTAATGCGCTGGAAGAATCCTCTCCGTTTGGCCGCATAGTTGCCGAGCAGGTTTCCGGTGAATTCACCCACAGTGGCTACTAGATGGTAGAGATGAAATTTCGCGATAAAGTCTTCATCAAGCAAAATGTCGGTGAATTACTCCTGACTCGCGAAATTAAGGATGTCGCACAAAATCATAGCGCCCAAGCCGTGATTGTTGGTACTTATACCGAAAGCGACAAGTTGCTGTTTGTTAATCTGAAGCTCATACGACCAGGTGACAACATCGTACTCGCAACCTATGATTACGCCGTTCCAATGGATAAGACCACAAAATCGCTCATTGGTCGCCGCTGATCATCCACATCAGGTACACTGGCCTGCAGACATCAAAATGCACCTGAAAATCAGGTGCATTTTGTTTTGTGACCCGAAATCGGGTGTGTTTCAACAACAGCCCAGCAGAACCAGACTGCCCCGGCTATGCGGGTTGCACCCGATTCTGCTGGGCAGCCTGGCTGATGGCTAACACGGCAGGATGCGTCAATTTGCGCTGGACCGAGATGGCGTAGAACTGCTCCCAGATTTCATCGGTCTGCCCGATCAGCTGCACATCGTATTGCCGCATCACCATGCCGGCAATGACTGTCGGTGCGGCAAAAATACCTGCGCCCGCCTGACCGAATGCGCTCATGAGAGCACTGTCATCAAATTCCCCGGCAATCCGGGGATGCAGCGCATGCTGATCCAACCATTGCAGCAAGCGGGCCCGCAATGCGGCATCCTCCCCCGGCAACAGAAAAGCCGCCCCCTCCAGGCACGCTGGAAAACCGGCACTGAGTTGCTGTTTTAAGCCAGCCGTCGCAAAGAAACTGATGCCGGACTCACCCAGCAAATGGCTGTAGGCGCGCACACTGGCAATGGCGGGCATCGGACTGTCTGACAGCACAACATCGAGCTTATGTGCAGCCAGCTCTCCCAACAGAATTTCCAGTTTTCCTTCGCGGCAATTGATGCGCAGCGTCTGGGTCAATTGCAGTGCCGGTTCCAGGAGGCGGTAGGCCACTGTCTTGGGCAAGGCATCCGACACGCCTACCCGCAACTGCAGGGTGCGTTCCGTCGGGCGGTGATGTAAGACCTCCTCCAATTCCTGTCCCAGCGTGAAGATTTCATCAGCATAGCTCAGCACCAGGTGTCCGGCCTCGGTCAGTGCCAGATTTCTGCCATTTTTGCGGAACATCGCTTCGCCCTGCATTTCTTCAAATAAACTCAGTTGCGCGCTGATGGTCTGCGGCGTCAGATGCAGTTGCTCGCTGGCGCGGGCAATACTGCCGGCTTTTGCCACCACCCAGAAATAATGCAGATGTTTGTAATTCAATGTTGGCATTTACCTTAAATCATCGATTTTTACGAAGTATTTATCAATTATATTCGACTTTTATTGTTTATTATCCGCAACTACACTGAGTGAACCTTTAAAAAAAGGTTTTTCAGGCGCCCCCCCCTGCCGACCCCGGCAAGCGCTTTCCAATTTCAGGAGAAAAACATGAGAATTCTGAGTCGCTCCCTGGGCCGTACCGCCGCCCGTGATGTGCAGACTGTTGACTATAGCGATATTGGTGCAACCGACAGCCATCGGGTATTGCGCAATACCTATCTGCTACTGTCGATGACGCTGCTGTTTTCCGCGCTGACGGCTGCAGCGACGATCGCATTCGCGATTCCCGGTCCCGGCATGTTTCTGACCCTGATCGTTTATTTCGGTCTGCTGTTTGCCACTAACCGACTGCGCAACAGCGCCTGGGGTATTGTGACTGTCTTTGCGCTGACCGGTTTCATGGGCTACACCCTGGGCCCTATCCTCAGTCATTATCTGCATATGCCGGGCGGCAATGGCATCGTGATGTCGGCAATGGGCATGACGGGTCTGATCTTTCTCGGATTATCGGCTTATGTGCTGGTCAGCAAACGTGATTTCAGCTTCATTGGCGGCTTTCTGATCGCCGGCATGCTGGTCGCTCTGGTCGCCGGCCTGGGTGCGGTTTTCTTCCAGATTCCGGCTTTGTCGCTGACAATTTCAGCAGTCATGGTGTTACTGATGTCCGGCATGATTCTGTTTGAAACCAGCAACATCCTTCACGGCGGCGAAACCAATTACATCATGGCGACCGTCAATCTGTATGTCACGCTGTTTAACCTGTTCACCAGCCTGCTGCAGTTGCTGGGCGTGATGGAAAAAGAGTAAACATGCTGCATTCTGTTGCCCAGCCCTGGATGTGGGTGATCTTTATCGGTTTTGTACTGACCATGCTGGCCGTCGATGTCATCGCTCTCGGAGGCTCACGTGCACACAAAGTGAGCCTCCGCGAGGCCGCCGCCTGGTCAGTGGTCTGGGTCAGTCTGGCGCTCGCGTTTGATTTCGGCTTGTGGCTATACCTGACAGAAACCATAGGGCGCGAAGCAGCAACGGTAAAAGCAATGGAATTTCTGACCGGTTATGTGATCGAAAAATCGCTGTCGGTCGATAATATCTTCGTCTTTTTGATGATTTTCGGGCACTTTGCGGTTCCTCCCCAATATCAGCGCAAAGTCCTGCTGTACGGTGTGCTGGGAGCCATCGTGATGCGTATTATCATGATTCTGGCCGGCAGCTGGGTAGTATCGCAATTTGCCTGGGTGATGTACCTGTTTGGTGTTTTCCTGGTCATCACCGGTCTGCGCATGCTGGTTTCAAACGAGCAAAAACCCGATCTGGAAAACAACCCACTGCTGAAACTGGCTAAAAAACTGTTGCCCTTCACACCAGAATTTCATCAGGAAAAATTCAGTTTCCGGCAACATGGCAAACGGGTATTTACACCTTTGCTGCTGGTACTGATCTTGATCGAAATATCCGATGTGGTGTTTGCCGTGGATTCCATCCCTGCCATTTTTGCAGTCACAACCGACCCGTTCATCGTGTTCACCTCCAATATTTTCGCCATCATGGGCTTGCGCGCGCTATATTTTCTGCTGGCAGACATGGCGGACCGTTTTCATTTGCTGAAATTTGGCCTGGCATTCGTGCTGATGTTTGTCGGTCTCAAAATGCTGATCGTAAAATGGGTGCATATTCCCACGGATGTCTCCCTGATGGTCATTGGCAGCATACTGTGCAGCGCGATTACCGCCAGCCTGTTTGTGACACGTCATAAAAACCATTGACATAGCAGCACATCAACCTGATCCATGCATTCCCTTTGGGTATATCTTTCTTGCGAGGATATGCCCTTTTTTTATTTTCTTTCTGCAAAGAGTTTGTCGTTTTTCCGTAAAGTTCATAAGCATCTGCCCAAAATGTATAAGCAAAATCTGGCAAAACCTTACCCTGACGGGTCCAAGCCCTTGATTTGACGTATAATTTACAATCCAGCGCCGATTTGAGATTCAGATTGCGGGCGCATAATAAATGCTGCTAAAAGGACCCGACCCGATCCGCCTGCATGCATCAGCCGATCGGGTTTTTTATTATCAGGACGCAGAGCGCAGCAGTCTGGATGACTGCGGCGATCATCCGCCGCACCGCTCCCGCCTCCTTGTTGAACGAGTAAACATCATGACTACAACTGTGCCTGTCTCTGCTGCCGAAATCCGTTTGCGCACCCTGCTGCAACAACGCATCCTGATTCTGGATGGCGCGATGGGCACCATGATCCAGCGTTACAAGCTGACCGAAGCCGATTACCGCGGCGGGCGCTTTCAACACTTCACCGGCCCCGAAGGCGTGCGTGAGCTGTTCGTCAAAGGGAATAATGAATTACTGTCGCTGACCCGTCCTGATGTGATCGCTGAAATCCATGAACAATACCTGGCGGCCGGTGCGGATCTGATCGAGACCAATACCTTCGGTGCGACCACGGTCGCGCAGGACGACTACCATATGGCGCATCTGGCGTATGAGATGAACGTGGCATCGGCCAGAATTGCACGCGCAGCCTGCGATAAATATTCGACCCAGGACAAGCCACGCTTCGTCGCGGGTGCACTGGGACCGACACCTAAGACCGCTTCCATCTCGCCCGATGTGAATGATCCGGCGGCGCGTAATGTCACGTTTGACCAACTGGTCACGGCTTATCACGAACAGGTACGCGGTCTGGTGGATGGCGGCGTCGATGTGCTGCTGGTCGAAACCATCTTCGATACGCTCAACTGTAAAGCAGCACTGTTCGCCATCGATCAGTATTTTGAAGAAAGCGGTCAGCGTTTGCCGATCATGATTTCCGGTACCGTCACCGATGCCTCCGGCCGTATCTTGTCGGGACAAACGGTACCCGCTTTCTGGAATTCGGTACGCCATGCCAAACCGCTGACCATCGGCCTGAACTGTGCGCTCGGTGCCACGCTGATGCGCCCGTATGCTGAAGAGTTATCCAAAATCGCCGATACCTTTGTCTGTATTTATCCGAATGCGGGTTTGCCCAACCCCATGAGCGACACCGGCTTTGACGAACTGCCGGCGGATACGTCGGCCCTGCTCAAAGAATTTGCCGAAGCCGGCTTCATCAACATCGCCGGTGGCTGCTGCGGCACCACACCGGCGCATATCAAGGCCATCGCCGATCTGCTGCAAAGCCAGGCGCCGCGCCAGTTACCGCAGATCGCACCAGCCATGCGCCTGTCCGGACTGGAACCGTTCACCATCGATGAACAAAGCCTGTTCGTCAATGTCGGTGAACGTACTAACGTTACCGGCTCCAAAGCCTTTGCGCGTCTAATCCTGAACGAGCAATACGATGAAGCGCTGGCGGTTGCACGTCAGCAGGTCGAAAACGGTGCCCAGATCATCGACATCAATATGGATGAAGCGATGCTCGATTCGCTGGCAGCGATGACGCGCTTCCTGAATCTGATCGCTTCGGAACCTGATATTGCGCGCGTCCCGATCATGATCGACTCCTCCAAATGGTCGGTGATCGAAGCGGGCCTGAAATGCGTGCAGGGTAAGGCGATTGTGAATTCCATCTCCATGAAAGAAGGCGAAGCCGAATTCCTGCGTCAGGCCACCCTGTGCAAACGCTATGGTGCAGCCGTGATCGTGATGGCATTCGACGAAACCGGTCAGGCCGATACCTATGCGCGTAAGACGGAAATCTGCGAACGCGCATACCGTCTGCTGGTCGATCAGATTCAGTTCGATCCGCAGGATATTATTTTTGATCCGAATATCTTTGCGGTCGCAACCGGTATCGAAGAACACAATAACTACGCGGTAGACTTTATTGAAGCGACGCGCTGGATACATCAGAATCTGCCGGGCGCCAAAATCAGCGGCGGCGTGTCGAATGTGAGCTTCTCTTTCCGCGGCAACGATCCGGCACGCGAAGCCATCCATACCGTGTTCCTGTATCACGCGATTCAGGCTGGCATGACCATGGGCATCGTGAATGCGGGCATGATCGGCGTGTACAGCGAACTCGATCCCGAACTGCGCGAACGGGTCGAGGATGTGGTGCTGAACCGGCGCGACGATGCGACCGAGCGCATGATCGAATTTGCCGCCACGCTGAAAGCAGGTGGAAAGAAAGAAGAAGCCACGCTCGAATGGCGCAATGACCCGGTTGAAAAGCGTCTGGCCCATGCGCTGGTACACGGCATCACCCAATGGATCGTGGAAGACACCGAACAGGCGCGCCAGCAATTTGAGCGCCCGATCCAGGTGATCGAAGGCCCGCTGATGGATGGTATGAACATCGTCGGCGATCTGTTCGGACAGGGAAAAATGTTCCTGCCGCAGGTGGTCAAATCAGCGCGGGTGATGAAACAGGCGGTAGCACATCTGGTGCCGTTCATCGAAGAAGAAAAGAAACGCAGCGGCGACCACAAACCGAAAGGTAAAATCGTGATTGCCACCGTCAAAGGCGACGTGCACGACATCGGCAAAAACATCGTGACCGTGGTCCTGCAATGTAACAACTTTGAAGTGGTGAACATGGGCGTGATGGTGCCCTGCTCCGAAATTCTGGCCAAAGCCAAAGCCGAGAATGCCGACATCATCGGCCTGTCCGGCCTGATCACGCCGTCGCTGGAAGAAATGGCCTACGTCGCCAAAGAGATGCAACGCGATCCGCATTTCCGTATGATGAAGATCCCGCTGCTGATCGGCGGCGCCACCACCAGCCGCGCCCATACCGCCGTCAAGATTGCACCGAATTATGAAGGTCCGGTAGTGTACGTGCCGGATGCCTCGCGCTCGGTATCGGTTGCGCAGTCGCTGCTGACGCCGGAAAGCCGGGAACAATACATCGCCGAACTCGGCAGCGATTACGATCGCATCCGCGTACAGCACGCAAACAAAAAAACCACGCCGATGCTGACGCTGGAACAGGCGCGCGCCAATAAGATGCGCGTCTCGTTCACCGGCGCTGAAGCACCGGTCAGACCTAAATTCATCGGCCGCCGTGTGTTTAAAAATGTGGATCTGGCTACCATCGCCAACTACATAGACTGGGGTCCATTCTTCCAGACCTGGGATCTGGCCGGGCCTTTCCCAGCCATCCTGAGTGATGAAATCGTCGGCGATGCCGCGAGCAAGGTGTATGCCGAAGGTCAGGCCATGCTGAAAAAAATCATCGAAGGTCGCTGGCTCACCGCCAATGGTGTGGTCTCACTGCTGCCTGCCAACAGCGTGAATGAAGACGATATCGAAATCTATACCGATGACAGCCGCAGCGAAGTCGCTTTCACCTATTACGGTGTGCGTCAGCAAACTGAAAAACCCATCGTCGATGGCCCTGATGGACAAAAAATCCAGCGCCCGAATCAATGTCTGGCCGACTTCATTGCGCCTAAAGCCAGCGGTATCGCAGACTACATAGGGATGTTTGCCGTGACTGCCGGTCTGGGCATAGAAAAACACGAAAAACGCTTTGAAGACGCGCATGACGACTACAGCAGCATCATGCTCAAATCGCTGGCAGACCGTCTGGCTGAAGCCTTTGCCGAGTATCTGCATGAGCGTGTGCGTACCGATCTGTGGGGTTATGCGGCCAACGAGCAATTGAGCAATGAAGAGCTGATACGCGAAAACTATCGCGGCATCCGCCCTGCTCCCGGCTATCCGGCCTGCCCGGAACACACCGTAAAAACCGAGATGTTTGCGCAAATGCAATGTGAGGATATCGAGATGTATGTGACCGAATCCTGGGCCATGATCCCTGGCGCTGCCGTGTCCGGTTTCTACTTCGCGCATCCTGATTCCAAATACTTCAGCGTCGGCAAAATCGGTGATGACCAGGTCAGCGACATGGCCGCCCGCCGTGGCGTGGCCAAAGAAGACGTGGAACGCTGGCTGGCACCGAATCTGTAACAGCCGCGGTTTCGGCACACCCATCCGGAAAACGGAAGACAATATGGTCTTCCGTGAAATATTTTTTTCATGCGCAGATCACGGCATCATAGGCGCTGCCTTACAATAGCAGCTACGTCATTGCATGAGAAATGAAATGGTGCTGGATAATTTATCGTACGGTTCCGATCAGTCTGGTCTGGTGTGTGGTTACCTGTTCGAGCGCGGACAGGCCGGACGGGCGTTAGCGACTCATGAAGCACTGGAATGGCTGCGCCAGCCGCATCATGCCAAAGAAAACAGCTTCATCTGGCTACACTTCAATCTGAGCAACGTTGCCGCTGAAAAATGGCTGCATGAACATCTGCAATTGCCGCAGGAATTTTACGAAACCCTGCATGAAGGCTCGCGCTCCAGCCGCATCGAACACGCCGGTCATAATCTGATCGCGGTGATCAACGACGTTCTCCATGATTTTTCCTTTGAAGCATCCGATATCGCCACACTCTGGCTCAGCGTCACCAGCAATGTCATGATCAGTGCGCGGCGCAAGCCTCTGCAGGCGATCGATCGTCTGCGCAATGCGGTAAATCGTGGCGAATCATTTCATTCTCCGGGTGCGCTGCTGATTCATCTGTTGCATGATCAGGGCGACGTGCTGGTCGGTATCGTGCGCGAAGTCGTTCGCAAGATTGACGAGATCGAAGACACACTGCTGGCCAACCGGCTCAATCATAAACGTGCCAATCTCGGTGCCATCCGGCGCGTATTGGTACGTCTGCAGCGCCTGCTCGCGCCAGAGCCAGCTGCCTTGTTCCGCTTATTGCAAAAACCTCCGGTCTGGCTGGAAGAACACGACGTGCAGGAATTGCGTCAATCCACCGAAGAATTTGCCGTGGTACTGAGCGATATGGCAGCATTGCAGGAGCGCATAAAATTACTGCAGGAAGAAATCGCTGCCAGTGTCAACGAGCAAAATAACCGTTCATTATTTGTCCTGACCGTCGTCACCGTTCTGGCATTACCGATTAATATGATTGCCGGACTGCTGGGAATGAACGTCGGTGGCATTCCGTTGTCACAGCACGAGCACGGATTCTGGATTATTGTTGCTATCGTAGTGACCTTTACTTTTATGGCCGGCTGGCTGGCATTCCGTAACAGAGATAGTGACTGAAATTTATTCATGTCTGCCAGATCATTCAATGACTGCACGATAAAAAGTCAAATCAATAAAAAAATTCGCTTTTTTGGATGTTTAATGATAAATGTACAACTAGACGATTCATCGCAATATTCTCCGGTTTTCTTTGACGGATACCATGGCTGATATCCATACACAGTTCATCGACATCTCCCAGTTGCGGGTAGGAATGTTCATTTATCTCGACGTTGGCTGGATGGATCATCCATTCCCGGTCAGCAATTTTAAAATCAGCAACCAGGAACAAATTGATTCCATACGTTCGCTGGGCATAGAACGTATCCGCTACGCCCCCGACCGAAGCACACCTGTGGTTGCGGAAACGGAAAAAAACGAATCCGCCGTAAATTCCAGGCCTGAAGAAACCCCGGAAGAAACCGCCACCAGAAAACGGCGCGACCTTCTTGCCAGCCAGGCTGCCAGCCTGCAGGTCTGTGAACGTCAGTTCAACCATGCGGCGCAGACATTCAAGCAAATTACCGATGTGGTTCACGCGCAGCCGGCTTTTGCCAAGCATCTCACCGAGCAGTTGATACAAGGGTTTCTCGGTCAGATACTGGGAGAAGACGAAGCAGCAATCCGCCTGCTGTCTGAAAAGGCCGGAGAAAAAACCTCGCTGCATTCGATTAATGTGGCCGTCATTTCCCTGCTGCTCGGCAAAGCGTTAAATCTCAGCAAAACAGACATGCTGAATCTGGGCGTCGGGGCGCTGGTGCATGATATCGGCAAAATCGAATTGCCTGACCGCCTGCGCTGGATGGATGAGCATTTCACTTCGGCGGAAAAGCAGATTTACCATGAGCATGTGATGCACAGCGTCAATCTGGCACGTAAAATGGATCTGGCTCCAAATTCCATGCTGCTGATGGCACAGCATCACGAGCATTTTGATGGCAGTGGCTATCCAAGCCGGATTCCGGGTGAAAAAATGTCGCCACTGAGCCGGATCGTGGCCCTGGTGAATCATTACGATAATCTCTGCAACCCGACAAATCCGGCACAGGCCATCACACCGCATGAAGCCCTTTCCCAGATATTCACGCAGTACAAAACATATTTTCATGTCCCGACGCTGACCTCCTTTATCCGCATGATGGGTATTTATCCACCCGGCTCCGTCGTACAACTGACGGACCAGCGTTATGCCCTGGTGGTCTCCGTCAACTCCTCACGCCCAATCAAACCCAAAGTAGTGATTCATGACACGTCGATCAACCGGGAGGAAGCGCTGGTGATCAATCTTGAACATGAACAGCAGCTCTGCATTCACCGCAGTCTTCGTCCGGTGCAACTGCCAAGAGCCGCCTATGATTACCTGTCGCCACGCAAGCGTCTCTGCTATTTCTTTGAACGGGGCACGGAAGTGAACGACCAGGCTGAAAGCCAGCTATGAAACCGCATCAGCTACAGGCGTTCATCGAAGGTATGCTGGAAGCCGTCATTCTGGTTGATCCGATCAATCTGCGTATTCTTGCTGCCAACCGTTCGGCGCACCAGTTGTTGAAAGTCCCGGAAAACAGCCTGCGCGACAAAGGTATCGTCGAACTGACTGCTGCACCGGAAGACCTGTTTTTCTGGGAAGACGTCGCTGCCGGTTTATCCGAAAGCATTTATTCGGAAACATTGCTGGAATGTGCCGACAAAACCATGATTCAGGTTGAGCGCCGGGTCAAACTGGTGCGCGTCGGCATGGACACCTCTATCTTTGTGGTCGCAATCCGTGACCGGAGCAGCCAGAAGCAGACTGAGAATGAACTGGAAAAGTTGATTGCCGAACTGCGGGCCACGCTGGAATCCACCGCCGACGGCATTCTGGTGACCGATCTGAACGGTAGTATACGAAGTTACAACCATCTGTTCGCAAATCTGTGGGGGCTGCCCGATGAACTGATGACGCAGCGCGACGATTTAGCCATTTATGCCTGGATGGATAAATCCATGATCGATCTGGCGCATTACAGCGAACGCCTGGACATGATTGCACGCTCCCCGCTGATGGAAGCCAGCGATGTGCTGGTACTGCGTTCCGGGAAAATTCTGGAACGTGTGACCTTACCGCAGTACGCCCGCGGCAGGCCGATCGGCCGGGTTTTTTCTTTCCGTGATATGACGCAAAAAATCACGGATGAAGCACGCCTGCAACTGGCCGCTAAGGTTTTTGAATCCAGCACTGACGCCATTTTCGTCACCGATGCCAGTCAGAAAATCATTACCAGCAACCCCAGTTTTGAAACGCTGTGCAGTTATACCGAACTGGAAATGCGGCAAAAAACGCTGCGTGATTTTTTTGGACAGGAAAGCGACATCACGCTGATTGACCAGTTACTGGACAAGTTGGAACAAGAAGGTTCCTGGGAAGGTGAACTCTGGAACCGCCGCAAGGATGGCTCGGCTTATCTGGCAATGGTCACGCTGGTCAAAGTACAGGACGAGCGCGGCAATACCCTACATTACATCGGCTTTCTGAAAGACCGAACAGAAAGCCATGCGGCCAAGCAAAAAATCGAGGAGCTGGCGTTTTCCGACGCGCTCACCGGCCTGCCAAACCGCCTGTTGCTATCCGAACGGATTCATCAGTGTATTACGATTTCCAGCAGAAATCACAGCACCTTTGCCCTGCTGTTTCTTGACCTCGATCATTTCAAGCAGATCAACGATGCGCTTGGTCATCCTTTCGGTGACCGGGTTTTATTACAGGTCACCGAACGTCTGCAGCGCTGCGTCCGGCAGGTCGATACGGCGGCGCGCCTGGGCGGAGATGAATTTATCCTGCTGCTGCATGAAGCCGATGCAAATGGTGCTGAAATCTGCGCCCAGCGGGTGCTGGAAGAGCTGGCGGTTCCTTTCAATCTGGACGGCATGAATTTTACGGTGACTGCCAGTATCGGCATTGCGCTGTATCCGGATGACGGCACCAGCATGGACGATCTGATCAAAAATGCAGACAGCGCCATGTATCACGTCAAGGAACGCGGTCGTTCCGATTTCCGCTTTTATCAGCGCCAGATGAACATCGGCCTGCTGTCCCGCATGAAACTCGATCATGCGATGCGGCAGGCGCTGGAGCACCAGTTATTCCGCCTGCATTATCAGCCCCAGATCAACCTGCATACCGGTGATATTTTTGGCGTCGAAGCCTTATTGCGCTGGAACGACAAGGATCTGGGCGAAATCAGCCCGAGCCAGTTTATTCCGATCGCCGAAGAGTCCGGCGTGATCGTGCCTATCGGCCAGTGGGTCATTCAGCATGCGATACGTCAGGCGGCGCAGTGGAATCAGGCCGGTCATGTGCTGCGCATGGGATTCAATGTATCAGCGCTACAGTTCCAGCAGGCGAATTTTGTTGACCTGATTGCCACCACGCTGGCGGAAAATCAGCTCAGTCCAGACCGGATTGAACTGGAACTGACGGAGTCGGTGTTAATGCGCGATGTCGATGAAAATCTGAGAAAACTCGAATCGCTGGCAAAACTGGGGGTGAAATTATCCATTGATGATTTCGGAACCGGCTATTCCAGCCTTAGCTATCTGAAACGCTTTCCGATTCATAAACTGAAAATCGACCGTTCATTTGTCGACGACCTGCCGCAGGATGACAGTGATGTCGCGATCGTGACGGCGATTATCCATCTGGCACATGCCTTGAAACTGCAGGTGATTGCCGAAGGTGTGGAAACGGAAGATCAAAAAGAATTTCTGCAAGCCATGCATTGCGATGAATATCAGGGCTATCTGTTTTCACCCGCAATTTCTGCCGAAGAATTTGAGCAAAAATTTCTCTCAAAAATTCAGAGTCCGGACTGCCAGTTACGTGTCTCGTCCTGAATTTCGGCGATCTGTTCGGCCGTCAGTGCGGCGTTGACCAGATCGCGGCTGTCAATCGCCTTGCTGCCGACATGAATACTGGCCATGATCAGGTATTGGTATGCAAGCAGCGTATTCTGTGCAACGCCACAACCATACAGATAATGCCGTCCCAGCTCAAACTGGGCAGACGACAATCCCTGATGTGCCGCCTGCTGCAGCCAGCGCACTGCCATCGGCTCATTCCTGGGAATACCGGATCCGTGGCTGTATAACAGGGCAAGATGATACTGAGCGCTGGCATTTCCCTGCGCAGCAGCCTCCTGATACCAGACCACAGCATCCGCATTACTGCGGCTGACGGCCTTTCCGGTCTCATACAGATAACCCAGCATGAATTCCGCGGCGCTGAAGTCCTGACGGGCGGCTTGCTGCAACAACTGGAATGCCCTGGCATCATCCGCCACCTCAATGCCGCTGGTCAGGTACAGCAATCCCAGATTAGTCTGTGCCCCAGGATGCCCCTGTTCCGCTGCCCGTTCCAGCCACATTCTGGCTTCGTCCAGATTCTGGTAGCCGAAATCACCATTCATATAAGACAGAGCTAATGCATTTTGTGCCTGCGTATCTCCCAGCAATGCCCAGTGCTGGATCTGATAGACATCTTCATCCAGATCATCATCACCGACCGCTGTTGTGCACGAAGACATGATGGCGATAGCCAATAAAACATGGCGCCACTTTTTCATGATTTTCTCCTGCGATTCATTTTTTTCAAAGATGCTACGTCGCCCCGGCTGACTGGCATATTTCCGTCCTGACTGTTTCAGTAACAAAATGTAGGGAAACTACTGACGGCAGAAACAAGTCCCGCTACACTGCCGGATATCTGCAACCGTTTCAGGATTTTACTGTGACTCTGCCATCTGTGAAAAAATTACGTATCGGCCTGATCGCCAACCGCTCTCATCAGGATGCGGCAAATTCCGCCCTGGTGCAACTGATCAGCGGCGCACGCCATGCGCTGCATTTTCTGCAGCCTGAATTTGTGGTCGTCGGCCGTACACTCGATGCCATGATAACGCATGGCCTGCTGGATATCTGCCAGCATGTCGAACGTTTTCCTTATGGCCGCGAAGGTGGCCTGATGAAACTGGTGTCGCGGGTTGTCGATACTGATCCTGCGCGTGCCGTCGATGCCGTGATTTATCTGATTGATCCGGTCGATCCTTCTTCTGTGTTTCCTGAGGCCGTCGCACTGAAACGGCAATGCGTGATTCATAAAAAACCCTTTCTGGCCACACTGGCCAGCGCCCGCGAGTGGCTGGAACTGGAGGCCATTTCGCGTGGTGCAATGGCCGATGCCAGTCTGCAGTCCAGCTTCGATTTACAGCACGAAGGTATCGCCCTGATCGCGCATGATGCAATGAAAGAAAAAATGCTGACGCTGGCTGAAAAACACTTTGCCCTGCTGGACCGTTTTGCGCACCGCTACGCCACTGGAACCACGGGTGGATTACTGAATCAGCTGGCACAGAAAATCAAAGGCGAGCAAGCCGGTCGCAACTGGGTCAGACCTTTTCTGTCCGGTCCGCTGGGTGGTGATGCCCAGCTTGCCGAGCTGGTGCTGGAACGCGCAATCCGTCGCATTCTCTTTTTGGAAGACCCGCATGTGGCGCGCCAGCATGAAGCGGATATCCAGCTGCTGGAACGCGCTGCCCGCACCGTGACCGGCTTTGCGCAGGTGATCAGCGAAGCGGGTGGCGCAGACCATTGGCTGACTTGCCTGGATCAGCGTACCCGTCTGCCCTGATACGTTTTCCAGTGTGATTTCTCCGTTGATTTTTGAGTCTATTTTTTTCAGCTATTTTTATGACCCGCAAATATTCCGATATGAACCAGCACGATGCGCTGTATAAGGTTGCCCGTGCCTACCCCGGCGGACTGGAAGCGCTGGCAGCCCGTCTGGATATGTCGGTCAATGTCCTGAGAAATAAACTGGCGCCGGGTATTGAAACCCATTACCCGTCTTTTGAAGAGCTGTCACTGATCATTGAGCACTGCCATGCAGCAGGTGTCAAAGAAGCCCATCTGCCTTTGCACGCGCTGCTCGGCAGACACGGACTGGCAGCGTTTGTCGTCCCGGAACCAACCGAAGTGCGTGAAGACGATCTGTCGCAAACCGTATGCCGGGTCATGAGCCAGGTCGGCGATGTGGCAGAAGCGGTCTCTACCGCTTTGCTCGACGGCATTATCACGGACGCCGAGGCAGACCTGATTGAACGGGAATTTCAGGGGGCGCTGACCGTGCTGGGCGAGTGGCGCGCCCGCATCCGCGCGCGCCGCCGCGCACAGGACTGAAAACAGGCGATTGTCAGCACAACCGCCAACGCCGCATTACAATCAGGGCTCCGGCACCATTTCACAGCTAACGATGTCCAGCGAACCGACCGAACCCCACCCGCAACCCGCTTCTCTGGCGGATCTGTTTTTTTCTTTCACCCTGCTTGCCTTGCAAGGTTTCGGCGGCGTGCTGGCGATTGTCCAGCGTGAGATCGTGGAACGCAAACGCTGGCTGACGCCGGAAGAATTCGTCGAAGACTGGGCCGTGGCGCAAATCATGCCGGGTCCGAATGTCATGAATCTGTCGATGATGGTCGGCAGCCGTTATTTCGGCCTGCCCGGTGCCATCGCCGCATTGGCTGGCATGCTGCTGGTACCCATGCTGATCGTCTTGCTGCTGGCGCTGGTGTATGCCCAATACGCGCAGCATCCTGGCGTCACGGGGGCGTTACGCGGCATGAGTGCGGTCACATCGGGGCTGATTTTTGCGACCGGTCTGAAATTAATCCCGGCGCTCAACAACCATCCTCTGGGACGCCGGCTGGCGCTGCTGTTTAGTCTGTTGTGCTTTATCTGCGTAGGCTTATTCCGCCTGCCGCTGGTGTATGTACTGCCCGGACTGGGTTTCCTCAGCGGATTTCTGGTCTACAGGAAACTGAAATGATGACTTCCGCACCGCATTTACTGCACATTTCCATGAGTGGCGCAGAGTGGTTCGATCTATGGCTGCATTATCTGATGTTGTCGCTGCTGTCGGTCGGTGGCGCAATATCGGCTATGCCCGATATGCACCGTTATCTGGTCGATCATCAGCACTGGCTGACGGATGCGCAATTCAACGCTTCCGTGGCGATAGCGCAGGCAGCACCGGGACCGAACGTGTTGTTCATCGCCTTGATGGGCTGGAATGTCGGCATCAATACCGGCAGCATGTGGATGGGGCTGTTCGGGGTGCTGGTCACGATGACCGGTATCCTGCTGCCCAGCACCACCCTGACCTATACAGCGGCGCGCTGGGGGCATAAAAACCGGGAATTACGCGCAGTACGCAGTTTCAAACTCGGCATGGCACCGATTGTGATTGGCCTGTTGCTGGCAACCGGCTGGATCATGACCAGCGCTCAGCAAATAGCGCAGCGCGACTGGCCGCTGTGGCTGCTGTCGGCCTTGTGCGCGCTGGTAGTATGGCGCACGCGGCTGCATCTGCTGTGGCTGCTGGCGCTGGGTGCCGTGCTCGGCTGGTTCGGACTGGTCTGACCTGCTGATCAGACAAAACCCAGATTGCGGCTGCCGGCGTTGTAATTCACCAGATTCGGCAACAGCATAAGCAGGTCGCTGTCTGACACGCCAAACCATTTTCCCAGCGTCGCTGCATACTGATCGACGGAAGTCGTCGGCAGCAATCTTCCCTGCCCCACATCATCCGGACCATTCGAGGCAATAATCGGCGGGGTACCGAAATAGCGCTGGCCGTTCACTGCGCCGCCCAGCACGAAATGCATGCTGCCCCAGCCGTGATCGGAGCCATCATTATTCCCACTCAGGGTGCGGCCAAAATCAGAGGCTGTGAATGTCGTTACCTGATTCGCCACGCCCAATTCAACAGTCGCCTGATAAAAAGACGATAAAGCATCACCCAGCGTTTTCATCAGGTTCGGATGCACAGTCAGCAAACCATCGTGCGTATCAAAACCGCCGATAGAAACAAAAAATACCTGCCGCTTTGTACCCAGCGTCCCGGCTACGGAAATCATGCGCGCAACCAGTTTGAGCTGATCCGCCAATCCATTTTTAGCAGGGAAAGCAGTCTGCAAGACCGGTGCTGCCGCCAGTGCTCCGGACAGTACGACGTTGGCATCAATCGCCCGCTGGCTGATGCGGTTGTATTCGTTTTCCAGCATATGCGTGCGGCTTTGCGTGACCAGCGCCTGCAGGGCTGCTGAACAGGTCGCCGAACCAAATAAGGGTGTCTGCAGTCCGCTCAAAGGAACAGAACCATTTGTTGATACCTGGTATTGCACGGCAGTGTTACCTGACAAATAAACGGCATTACCGGACACATTGACGCAGGTAAATGTCGAGTGGGTATTTCCCGCCTGAAACAGGTCACCAATACGCCCGCCCCAACCGGTCCGTGCGCCTTCCGGCGAACTGGATTGCCAGACCGATTGCTGGTCATTGTGTGAAAACAGCTTGGGCGGTAATGGCACACTTTTATTCATGTATTGCAGCTTGCTGGTCGGCTGCACCAATGTACCGACATTCAGCACGATCCCCATTTTTCCTGACTGAAACAGTGGCACCAGCGGCGCCAGATTCGGCGCCAGCGCATATTGGTGGCGAAATCCGGCACTATCGGCCGGATCAGACAAAGCGGTCAATGCGGTCGCCGTCACAGCATCACGGCTGTAACCCAGCGTGGGACGCAACTGGTAGTAGGCGTTATAGCCGCTGGTATCATAGGGAATCAGCGTGTTGCCGTAGTCATTGCCGCCATACAGAAACACGCAGACCATCGCCTTGTAATCGCTGGCCGTAGCCGCTGCAGCCTCCGACATGGCTGCCAGATTCACCGCCCAGGGCGTGGCGATGCCGGCGACGGACAAAGCAGAAGCACGTTGCAGGAAAGCACGGCGGGAAGCATTCATCGAATCTGGGTTGCGCATAGTTGTCTCACTTCTGAACGATAAATTCCGGGGACGCCAGTACCAGCGTCAGGGCTGCATAGATTCGGTTGTAACGTTTCGCATCGGTTCCCACTGGCATACTGCTGATCGCTGTACTCAACTGGGACAAAGTTGCATCGCTAAGCTGGCCAGCTGCCAGCACCAGATTGATTTCATTCAACAGTGTCCGCTCATTTTCTGCCAGCGGCAGCAGGCTGCTGTAATCCGGCACCAGATCAGAATTCCCCTGGCTGACGATACGTTGCATAAAATTCACATAACCCACTACCGTCGATTCATTGGTAATCTGAAATTCCGGCGCAACCAGTGTCGCAGCGGCAATCGCCGTATTCGGCGGCACATAACCGGGCCGGAAAAAATTAAATACTGAAGGTGAACGCAAAGGACTCTGTCCCAGGCGACTGGCGGTATCGCTGGTATTGCCGATATTCCACAGGTCGCTGGCAGAGCTGATGTTGTAGGCTCTGGCCCAATTCGTAAAACGCAACACCGGCTCACGCAATTTGCCAAACTGCGGACTGCTGGCAATTGACGTATTTCTTGCCTCATCGTCGAGCAAAATGGCTTTGATCACTGCACCGAGAGACCCCTTGACACCTTGACCATCGTTCAGAAATATCGCACTGATGCGCTGCACGTAAGCGGGGGAAGGATTGCTGGTCACCAGGCGTTGGATCAGTTGACGGCTGATAAACGGCGCAACATTCGGATGTGCAAAAATAATGTCCAGCGCTGCTTTCAGGCTTTGCTCACCCGTCAGGCCAGCAGGCACGGTATTGCCGAGAAAAGTCGAAGCGCCGGTTTCGTGACGGGCCGCAATCTGAATCATCGGACGGCGCAAGAAATCCGGCGTATCCGTTTTGCTGACTGTCAGGTCAAAATCCCAGCCAGTAAAAACTCTGGCCAGTCCGGTAATATCATTCAAGCCGTAAGTTTCCTGCGGCGCGCCATTTGCCAGCGCAGGCGTCCCATCGGCATTCAGTTTCAGCAGCCCGATGGAAAACAACTGCATGATTTCACGTGCATAATTCTCATCCGGCAAGGCACCGGTTTTCGGATCATATTTCAGATTGCCGCGAAATGTCAGATATTGCCCCATCGGAGCACTGGTAGAGATCGTCTCCAGCAGTTTGCGGTAATTGCCGAAACAATTGGCTGCCAGCAAATCCACGTAAGCGGCAGCAGAAAAAGCCCGCCAGCCGGCACCGACCAGACCATCGATACTGACGACGAAAATTTCAGACAAAGCCAACGTGACGCGCTGGCGCAGGGTATCTGTTGAGTAAATCAATTTACGCCAGATCGCCGAGTCAAAACCGTTCTCGGTATTCATGTTCGTTGCTGCGTTATACCCTTTTGCCATCAGCCAGTCCCAGCAGCTCATGGACAAAGGCAGCGCCATCTGCTCATCAATCCAGCCGGCATACCCTAAGGCCTGCACCCGCGTAATCTGGTCGTGCGTGGCGCCCATTGAAGCCTGCATCAGAAAACGTGATGCCTGCTGAGCAGAAATTACACCTCCACCCGTATTCGCCGGCGGAGTATTGTCCGGCGGGGTGGGGCTCTGCGAACCGCCTCCGCCTCCTCCGCCACAAGCACTCAGCAAAGCGGCACTGGCCGCCGCAGCGACAAGTGGCATTCTAGCGGTAAAACCTTCTGCAACCGGCGTCGTACCGGCGGACGTTACCGCCACCACATCATTATTCTCGTCCAGCATGGATCTTCCCTTCTTTCAATACCCAATCAGCAGCGTTGCCATTCGGCAGCAGGAGTCAAACTTGAGCTAGCTTAGAGGAATTTCAGAAAATTACCTATACACTTTTGTAAAAATGTAGGGTGGACTCGATGGAGTTTGGAAAGAACTTTTAAAGAAAACCGGCGTCCCAGAGGAGAAATCAGTTTTCGAAGCTGCTTTCAGGTTAACTCTTGTTACATTTTTCTTAAAGAAAACCGAATTTGATCAGCCTGACAATGGAAAATCTTCAATCTTTGTTACAGTGACCGACTGAGATTCGGTTATCCTTGCGAACTCGTCATACAGGCATTCCTGACCACTATCCATGAAGTTGAGTATCGAAGCACCCGGCAATGAGGTGACAGAACCCGGTGAAATTCATCTGCACATCCGGTTCCGCCCTGCCAGCATCACCGGAATAGTGGTTGTTTTGCTGATTCATGCGCTGCTGCTGTATTTTCTGCTCAATATGCATCCGCTCAAGAAGCAGAAACAAGGTGACGATGCCGCCTCGCAGACGCCGATGGTGCTGATTCTGGATAAAACGGCCATCGCTAAAATGACCCCGCCGGAACCGAAAAAATCCGCACCGAAGCCACCGGTGATCCCGCATACCAAAAAATCGATCACCCCGCCGACCCCGCAACAAACCGCTCCCGTCATCACCGCCCAGACCACGGTGACGCCCCCCGCACCGATTGTTGAAACACCGCCGGCACAAGACATGATGAGCATGCTCAATGCTGCCCGTGAACGCCGGCGGGCGCAGGAAGAAGCGAATCAGGCTGCCAACCAGACCGGACGCGGCATGACGCCGCAGGAAGTGGCCGAGGCGAATGTACGACACAGTATGCAGCGTGCCGCCGGCCGGGAAGGCACTGGCGGAGTCTTCCAGATTCTCAGCAAAAGCACGCGCATGGGCAGTTTTTCCTTCCGCGGCTGGCGGCCAAACTCCAATAGCAGCTGGAAGCAGGTCATTGAAGTCGATGCAGGTCTGGGTGGCAATGTCGAACTCGCCATTGTCCGGCGCATGGTTGAATTGATACGAACCCATTATCAGGGTGATTTCAGCTGGGAATCACGCCGCCTTGGCCGCGTGATCACCCTGTCAGCGCGGCCGCAGGACAGCGCCGAGCTGGAAGCATTCATGATGAAAGAATTTTTCGACTGAGCATCCGCCATTGCGTACGCAGCCACACCAGCCATGCGGCATCCAGACGTATCAGCGCCCCCTGTTCTGCCGGCGGTGCTTCATATAGCAATTCACTTGACCGGCAAGCCGTCAGCAACAGCCAGCCAGAATGGGGAACCGTATAAATCCCCCCTTCTTGCAGCGGTAACGCCACATCAAAGCGGAGCCCCTCCAAATCACGGCTTTCGCTCACTGTCACCTGACCTGTACTTAAATGAAGGCGGCTGCCTTGGCTGGCATAGAAATGTAACCTCTGCTGCGCCCGTAACGTCGTGATATGCATGATGACTCCTGTCTGCTGCGTTGGGCAACTGGCGCAAAATGCCCGTTGCATGGAAAACCACAGCGTAAACAGAGACTGCCTTAGATAACAGGGACAGAAAAACACTATCTGTATCGCATCACAGTGTTTTTTTTAAAGCTGTTATTATCAAAATTTACTGAAACTGTATCTTTGTTGCCCGCGCTCAAGGATGGATCATCTGTTCATGCACACCACGCCTCTCTATCGCCAGCTTGCCGATTATTATCTGAGCGCCATCCGTGCCGGAACGCTGACCACCGGCGACCGTATGCCATCTGTACGCAAACTGATGCAGAATCACGCCGTCAGTCTGTCGACTGCCCTGCAGATGTGCCGCCATCTGGAAGCCGAAGGCTGGCTGGAAGCGCGTCCGCGTTCCGGGTATTTCGTACGCCAGCCGCGCCGCATCCGGCTGGCGCCGACGTCCGAGCCGCGACCAGCTACCATGATCGATCCGGCGCAGTTTGTCGGCATCCACGAGCGGGTATCCGCCATCATCGCGCAGGGCCAGCGGCCAGTACGCATCAACCTGGCGCGCGCAACCGGCGCACCGGAACTGTATCCGCACCAGCAATTGCGCCAGCTGGCCAGCAGCCTGCTGCGCCAGCATCCCTACCTGCTGACCAAGGCAATTTCGCCCGGTGGCAACCGCGAATTAAAGGCAACACTGGCAAAACGGGCGCTGGATACAGGAATCAGCACCTCCACCGAGGAAATCACCATCACGCATGGCTGCATTGAAGCGCTGAACCTGGCGCTGCGCGCCGTCGCCCATGCCGGGGACATCATCGCAGTTGAATCGCCGACGTTTTACGGTTTGCTGCAGGTACTGGAAAGCCTGGGCATGAAAGCGCTGGAAATCCCGACCAGCCCCAGCACCGGCATCTCTCTGGAAGCGCTGGAGCTGGCCATGCAGACCTATGACAATATCAAAGCCGTGGTGGTGGTGCCGCATCTGCAAAATCCGCTCGGCAGCATCATGCCGGACAGCCACAAGCAAAAGCTGGTCAGGCTATGCGAAGCCCGGCAAATCCCGCTGATTGAGGATGACTCGTACAGCGCGCTTGCCAACAACGACCGCATCCCGACCGCGGCAAAACACTGGGACCATACCGGTAATGTGATTTATTGCGCTTCCCTGCACAAAGTGCTGGCGCCCGGTCTGCGCATCGGCTGGATGCTGGCGGGGCGCTGGCAGGCACGGGTGAATATGTTCAAGTATGCACAGACCCGCTATAACGAAGAACTCTCGCAGCTGATCGTCGCTACCTTTATGCAATCGAGCAATTACGACCGGCACCTGCGCAAACTGCGGGCCACCCTGAGCGCGCAGAGAGAGCAGATGGCCGAAGCGATTGCCACTTATTTTCCGGAGGGAACACGCCTGACGGTGCCGGATGGCGGCGTCTCGGTCTGGGTCGAAATGCCGGAGCAGGTCTCATCGAAAGCCGTTTTTGAGTCTGCGTTGCAAAAAAACATCCTGATCTCGCCCGGTCTGTTGTATTCCAATTCAAATCGTTTTAACCATTTTTTACGACTAAATTGCGGCACCCGCTATTCTGACGGACTCGACTCCGCCCTGCGGACACTGGGCAAAATCATCCTGGAAACCAGGGATTCCACCCAATCTGCCGCCGCCTGAATCACAACAATCTGACAACAATTTGCTTAACGTGTGGAAAGCCACAATTGCCGCTGTCTGACGCATTTTCGATAATGCGCCCATCCACGGAAATATATCCGTAGGGCTGTCACATATCTGCGTTCCGATCTGTGGCATGATCACTCACACCGGAGACTCAGTATGCGTTCGCAACCTATTTATAAATCCCTGTATTTTCAGGTGATCTCTGCCATCGTGATCGGCGTTCTGCTCGGTCACTTTTATCCCGACACCGGCGCTGCCATGAAACCGCTGGGTGATGGCTTCATCAAACTCATCAAAATGATGATTGCCCCGATTATCTTCTGTACCGTCGTGGTCGGTATCGCAGGCATGGAAGACATGAAAAAAGTCGGTAAAACCGGCGGTATGGCTCTGCTGTATTTTGAAGTTGTCAGCACCCTCGCACTGATCGTCGGCCTGCTCATCGTGAATGTTCTGCAACCTGGCGCCGGTATGCATATCGATGTGCACAGCCTGGATACCAAGGGCATCGCCGCCTATACCGGCCCGGGTAAAATGCAAACTGTGACTGACTTCGTGATGTCGATCATCCCCAGCACTTTCCTGGACGCGTTTGCCAAGGGTGAAATCCTGCAGGTTCTGCTGATCGCCGTGTTCTTCGGCTTTGCCCTGCACCGTTTCGGCGGGCGCGGCACACTGATTTTCGATTTTGTTGAAAAGTTCTCCCATGTTCTGTTCGTGATCGTCGGTTACATCATGAAAGCCGCCCCGATCGGCGCATTCGGCGCGATGGCATTCACGATCGGTAAATTCGGCGTCAGTTCGCTGCTCTCGCTGGGTTATCTGATGATGACGTTTTACCTGACCTGCCTGATTTTTATCTTTGTCGTGCTGGGTGTGATCGCCAGATTCCACGGCTTCAGCGTCTGGAAATTTGTGAAATACATCAAGGAAGAATTACTGATCGTACTCGGTACCTCCTCTTCCGAATCCGCATTGCCGGGCATCATGGCAAAACTGGAAAAACTGGGCGTGAAAAAATCGGTAGTCGGCCTCGTGATCCCGACCGGTTATTCGTTCAACCTCGACGGCACCTCGATTTATCTGACCATGGCCGCGGTATTCATTGCGCAGGCAACAGATACCCCGATGAGCCTGATGCAACAGATCACCCTGCTGGCCGTGCTGCTGCTGACTTCCAAAGGGGCGGCGGGCATTACCGGCAGCGGCTTCATCGTGCTGGCAGCAACACTGTCCGCAGTTGGCGGCATTCCGGTTGCCGGCCTTGCCCTGATTCTGGGAATCGACCGCTTCATGTCCGAAGCCCGTGCGCTGACCAACCTGGTCGGTAACGGCGTCGCCACCATCATCGTGGCGAAATGGGGTAACGATGTGGATATGCGCAAGCTCAGCGACGGTCTGAATCAGGTCGCACAAGACGATGAAACCGATTATGAACATATGATCGCAACCCAGAAACATCTGTAAGCCATCACCGGCACAGCCAGCTTTTCCCAACAGGCGGACACAAAGTGTCTGCCTTTTTTTTATTGTCTGCCGAATCCGGCAAGGCAGCAGCGCTCGTGTCATTTTGCGGATACCTGCATGGTATATGATGCATGACATCTGAAGAACTGAGGAGTGAACATGGCTCTGTTTGATCACTTTCTGGTGATTGCCATTCTGGTTGCCTGCAGCGCTTTTTTCTCGATGGCAGAAATCTCGCTGGCAGCGGCGCGTAAAGTCAAACTGCAGGTGCTGGAAGCAGAAGGAGAAAGCCGCGCAGCGCGGGTGCTCGAACTGCAGCAGGATCCGGGGCATTTTTTTACCGTGGTACAGATCGGCCTGAATGCGGTCGCGATTCTCGGCGGCATTCTGGGCGAACAGGCATTAACCCCGTATTTCGCCGGCGTGCTGCATTCACTGTTCGGCAACGACGCATGGATAGACAGCGCCGGCTTTCTCGGTTCTTTCCTGTTCGTTACCTCGCTGTTCATTCTGTTTGCGGATCTGATGCCGAAGAAACTCGCGATGATTGCGCCGGAAAAAGTGGCAATGCTGGTCGTCACGCCGATGCAATGGTGTGTGCGTCTGTTCAAGCCGCTGGTCTGGCTGTTTAACGGCTTGTCAGAGCTGCTGTCCCGCGCACTGCACCTGCCGACCGAACGCGATGAGCAGATCACGTCCGATGAAATCTATGCGATGGTGGATGCCGGTGCAGAAGCCGGTGTCCTGCAGGCACGGGAACATCACATGATCGGCAATGTGTTTGAACTCGAAAGCCGCACGGTGCCGAGCGCCATGTCGCAGCGCGACAGCATCGTCTACTTCACCCTGCAAGACAGCGATGTCACGATCCGGCAAAAAATTGCCGATCATCCGCACACCAAATTCCTGGTCTGCGATGGCCACATTGATCACGTCGTCGGCTACGTCGAATCCAAAGACATCCTGAAACGGGTTCTGACCAATCAGGCATTTTCTAAAGTCCAGGAATTATCCATTCGCACCGCACTCGCAGTGCCCGATTCGCTGACCTTGTCCGAAATGCTGGAGCAATTCAAAGGCACGCGGGAAGACTTTGCCGTCATCCTCAACGAGTATGCGCTGGTGGTCGGCGTCATCACACTCAACGATGTCCTCAGCACGCTGATGGGTAATCTGGTGCATCCTTTCCTGGAAGACCAGATCGTCCGGCGCGATGCCGATTCCTGGCTGATAGACGGCGCCACCACGATTGAGGACGTGTGCCGGGCGCTGGAAATCGATGCCTTGCCGGAACAGGGCAGCTATGAGACCATTGCGGGTTTTATGATGACGATGCTCAAAAAAATCCCGAAACGCACCGATTTTGTGATGGTCGGGGATTACAAGTTTGAGGTCGTCGATATCGATCATTACCGGATTGATCAGTTGCTGGTCGTGCGCTGCGGCGATAAAGCGACTTCGTAAACGGAACCGGTGTAGCGCGCAGCGCATCAGTAACAGCAAACCGCACCCCGGATTCCGCCACCACCGTTAACCGTCATGCCCTCTTGCACCGGGAGACGTATTCGCTATCAGGAAGTTTCATGTCACAGGCTTGTGGAGTAGATTTTGGCACCTCAAATTCAACCGTCGGCTGGCAGCATGCCGGACGCACCGGGCTGCTGGCGCTGGAGCAGGATAAGCTGACGTTGCCGTCGGTGGTTTTTTTCAATGCGGAAGATCACCAGATCAGCTATGGTCGCGCAGCACTGGCCGATTATCTGGCAGGCTATGAAGGGCGGCTGATGCGGTCGATGAAAAGCCTGCTCGGCACCAGCCTGATTGATGGCCAGACGGAGGTGGGGGGCAAGGCTCTGCCGTTCCGCGAATTGCTGTCACGGTTTATCGGCGAACTGAAGCGCCGCGCCGAGCAGTCGGCAGGCCGTTCCTTTTCGCAGGCAGTATTCGGGCGCCCGGTCTTTTTTGTTGATGATAACCCGCAAGCCGACCGGCAGGCGCAGGACACCCTGCAGGAAATTGCGCAGTCAGTGGGTTTCCGGGAAATTCATTTTCAGTTTGAACCGATCGCTGCTGCGTTTGATTATGAATCACGGATTGAGCGCGAAGAACTGGTGCTGATTGCCGATATCGGCGGCGGCACATCGGATTTTTCACTAGTACGCCTGTCGCCGCAAAGAGCGCATCTGACTGACCGGCGCGACGATATTCTGGGTAATGGCGGCGTTCATATCGGTGGAACTGATTTTGACAAATACCTGAGTCTCGCACACGTCATGCCGCTGTTGGGCATGGGCGGACAACTGTCTACCGGCGTGGATGTCCCGTCCAGCTATTATTTCAATCTGGCCACCTGGCACACCATTAATCTGGCCTATACGCAAAAAGTATGGCGCGAGCTGCAAGAAGTCTACCGTGATATTCAAAGTCCGGAATTGCGGCAGAAATTTGAACGTCTGCTGCACCTGGTAGAAGACCGCGATGGTCACTGGCTGGCAATCAAATCCGAAGAAGCCAAAATTCTGCTGTCGAGTCAGCCAGATATCCTGCTGCCGCTGGAACGGCTGCGCAGCAAAACACCGGCCCCCGCCTGCACGCTGGCATTGGATCAGGCCGGGCTGGAATCAGCAATTGCCCATCTGAGCCAGAGCATCGCAGCAGCAGTCATCCATGTCATGCAGCAAGCCGGCGTCGCTGCGGAACAGATTGATACGATCTTTTTCACCGGCGGCTCCAGCGGAGTGCGCGGTCTGCGCCAGCAGATCGCCAACGTGATTCCTCACGCCCGCCAGGTGGAAGGAGATCTGTTCGGCAGCATTGGCAGCGGTCTGGGCATGGATGCCGCACGACGTTTTTCCCAGGCTGGAACACGCTGACAGTCTGGGTTATACTCCAACGCGATTTCCCTGCAGGATCATCCAACCGGAGGCGGCATGTCTGATGACAACGATGAGGCGCTGTTCATTGAGGAAGATACCCACGCTCATGCGCCGCCGCTGCAAGAGCGCTACTGGAAAATCGCCATCGTCGATGACGACGAAGACGTCCACAAAACTACCTGTCTTGCGCTGCAGTTTTCACACATCCTGCAACGCCCGCTGAAATTCATTCATACCTATTCCAAAGAAGAAACCCGTCGTGTCTTTTCCACTGAATCCGATATCGCCGTGATTCTGCTGGATGTCCTCATGGAGACCGAGCAGGCCGGACTGGAACTGGTCAGTTACATCCGGGATGAATTGAAATGGCACGACACCCGGATTATTTTACGCACCGGGCAACCCGGCTATGCTCCTGAAGAAGACGCCATCCGCGACTATGACATCAATGATTACAAGACCAAGAGCGAACTAACCCGTAAAAAATTACTGACCTCGCTGACAGCAGCTATTCGTTCGTATGAACAGATCCGGATGATCGATGCCAGCCGGCGCGGCCTGCAACAAATCATCGAATCGAGTGCGACCTTCGCCTTTGATCATGGGGTTCAGGCTTTCGCAGCCGGCGTCATCACTCAGATTGCGGCATTGTGCGGCGTCCCGCCGGAAGGCCTGTTATGCGCACAAGGGGAGCCGGAAGAGGAAAACCGGATTCAGCAATTCAATGTGGTCGCCTCCGCCGGACAATACAGTCATCTGATGAATTGCAGTATTCACGACATTGCGCATCCCGGTATCCGCGATGCATTGCACTACGTGCTCACACGACACGAGCCGCTGTTCACGGAATACAGCATGACCCTGTATTTTTCCGGCCGGGACAAGCGCCCGCTGGCTGCTTATATTGATCTGCCTTATGCGCTCAGCGAGATCAACCGGAATTTGCTGGAAGTGTTCTGTTCCAACATCGGCGTCTGCCTCGACAATCTGAATCTGGTAAATCAGCTCAAGAATCACGCTTACCGCGATCAACTGCTAAGCCTGCCGAACCGCGTCAGATTCATCGAGGAAATCAATGTCTGTATCTATCAGAAAAGCCCGCATCAGATGCTGGCGCTGATTGATATTGATGATTTTGCTGAAATGAACGACGTACTCGGTCATCATTACGGCGATCTGCTATTGAAAGCAGTGGCAGACCGCCTGCGTCAGCAACTGGGACAGAATATTTTTCTGGCGCGCATTTCCGGTGATGTTTTTGGCCTGCTCGGCGAAGAACAACAATTGCTCCCGGAGAGGCTCAAAGCATTGTTCGCCACCCCGTTCAGCTTTGAAGAAACAACCCATGCGGTTTCATCGTCGATCGGAATGGTGGCGCTCGACGGCTATGAAGGTGATGGCGCCGAAGCCCTCAAAGATGCCCGCATTGCGCTCAAGCGCAGTAAGACAATCCAGCGCGGCACTCACACGCTGTTTAGCCGCCAGATGGGAATCGAGATCCGGGAACGTGCAACGCTGATGCAGCATCTGCATAAGGCATTTGATGCCGGACGTCTGTTCCTGATGTATCAACCGCAACTCGACCTGCGCAGCGGCAGGCTGACCGGGCTGGAAGCGCTGATACGCTGGCGTATCGACAATGGCGAACTGATGCCGCCGAACGAATTTATTCCGCTGGCAGAATACTCCGGCCTGATCGTGAGCCTCGGAGCGTGGGTCATTCGTACCGCCTGCTTTGCCATGCGACGCCTGCAGCAAATGGGTATCGCTCTGGACACCATGGCGGTCAATGTATCGGTAGTCCAGTTCCGTCAAGATGACTTCGTCAACCATGTACGTCAGGCGCTGGAAGACAGTGGATTATCGCCGCACAATCTGGAACTGGAAATGACCGAATCCGTCACGATGGAAGGGTCAAGGATATTCGAGCAGCACCTGCATACACTGCGACAAATGGGGGTAAATATTGCGATTGACGATTTCGGCACCGGATTTTCGTCGCTGAGTTACCTCGAAAAACTGCCTGTCAACAAACTGAAAATTGACCGCGCTTTTGTGCGGCAGATCGACACGCCGGATGGGCCGAAAATCGCTGAACTGATTCAGCAGTTGGGCCAGAAACTGGGTCTGCAAGTCATTGCCGAAGGCATAGAAACCCGTCATCACTGGGACACCCTGTTGCACATGGGCTGCGAGCAAGGCCAGGGATTTTTCATTGCCCATCCGATGCCGGAAGAAGCGCTGGCGGCATGGATACAGGCACACCAATCATCGACGAAGGACGAAAAAAAGGGCACGGTTTAAGCGCCCTGAAAGTGAGGGGAACCGGTGTCAGTTCAATGATGCGGGGTGTCGGGTTTATCCATCGGTGGTCTGTCCATCATACCGGGCATCTGGTCTTTTTTCTGCATTTGGTTTGCCATATTCTGCTGTGCATCTTTGCGCATGCGCCGATGCGCTTCGTCAAACGCTTTCTGCTGTTCGGGCGTCAATACGGCATAGAAAGCTTTCACAGCGGCCAGACGATCCTGCATCTGCATCTGACGCTCTTTCATTCTTTCGAGTGATTTTTCCATACGTTGCGGCGTCGTCATTTTTTCCATCGCCTTCGGATCTTCAGGTACAGGCATGGTCTTTGGCGTCATCGATTGAACAAATGTCTTCCAGGCAGGTTCCTGTGCCGCAGTGATTTTCAGGGTGTCATGCAATTCTGCCTGATGCTTTGCCAGATGGTCTTTCATCATTTCTCGCATCTGTTCCGGTGTTTTTCCGGGTTCTCCTACCGGAGGACGCGACGGACGGGGATCCGATACTGACTGAGCCATAGCCCCTGCACTGATGCTGCAACCGGCAGCAATCACGATTACCAATAAGCGCTGTTTGAAGTGATTCATGATTTTCTCTCTCTTAATGCGTAAAATCCCGGTTCTATTTTCTCACTGGCAAAGGCTGTGTCTAGCCCCGGAAATCAATGCCTGCCACAAAATTTCTGCTCACTGCGTCAGGCAACGATGTCATTCTGCATGGCTCTTGTATCCTGTAAATATCAATTTTTCCGTGCATTGTATCCCTGTGTAACAATGACAGACTGACAGTGATCCTGATGTGTCGCACTGTGTCGCTCCGGGTTTATCATAACAAGACGATACAAACACCCCATTTTTTCCCCTGGAAACAAGGTTCATAATGAAAAGCATGGATACTACAAACAAAATACTGATTGTTGATGATGACCGCGAAATCCGCAGTCTGCTGGCAGAATATCTGGATCACAACGGCTATACGGCGATCATGGCAGCCGACGGTAATGGCATGTGGGCGGCATTGCAGGAACATCAGTTTGAGCTGGTGGTACTGGATCTGAACCTGCCCGGCGACGATGGGCTGACGCTGTGCCGGAATCTGCGCAGCAAGTCCAATATGCCGGTCATTATGCTGACCGCACGCAGCGAGCCGCTGGACCGGATTCTCGGACTGGAAATGGGCGCCGATGATTATCTGCCGAAACCGTTTGAACCCCGCGAATTACTGGCCCGCATCCGCAGTGTGCTGCGGCGGACCCAAAGTAACCAGATCACACTCAGTGCTGAGAATCTGCAAAAACTGAAATTCGCCGGCTGGACGCTGGACATGACGGCACGGCACCTGGTCGCGCCCGACGGGATGATCGTGTCGCTGTCCGGTGCCGAATACCGGATGCTGAATATTTTCCTGGAACATCCGAACCGGATTCTGAACCGGGATCAGCTGCTGAATATGACGCATGGCCGGGATGCTGATCCGTTTGACCGCTCTATTGATATTCAGATCAGCCGTTTGCGTCAGAAACTGCGTGAAGATGCCCGCTCGCCGCAGATTATCAAAACCGTGCGCAACGGCGGCTATGTGCTGGCAGTGACGGTCACTGCGGAAAAAAATGGATAACCCCGGATGAGGATTCTGCCATCCATGTGGGCCAGGGTACTGGCGGCGTTGCTGGTCGGCGTATTGCTGTCGGCAGCGCTGACCGTATTCCTGGCGTTTGGCGAACGTGAAAAGACCTTGATGCAATATCGCGAATCCCATTCGATTGAACGGGTCGAGCAACTGGTGCGGGCGCTGGATGCGCTGCCGACCGCAAACCGTGAAAATTTTCTGGAAACCGCACCCCGGCTTGGCCTGAAAGTCACGACCTTGCCGGAACATGCGACAGATACACAGCCCCATTCCAACTATGCGAAAGCCGTCAGTGAAAAGCTGGGCAGAACATTCAAGGTGCACTCCCTGCCGGCGGATCCTTCACTCTGCCCGCCCTCACCGTCGCAGCAGCATAATCCGAATATTGTCCGTCTTCCCTGCGAAGCATTGAGCATCACCCTGCATGACGGCACCATCTTACGCCTGACCGTCATGCCGCCACGCACTCCGGCGCCACCCTTACGTGACGATTTTGTGCAATATTTCCTGCTGTTTCTGGTCTTTATTGCGATCCTGGCGCTGATCATCGCCCGCATGACCATGCGCCCGCTGCAAAAAATGGCAGAAGCTGCCACTGCACTCGGCCAGGACATCAACCGGCCACCGCTGCCAGAGACCGGCGCTTCCGAAATCGTGCAGGCGACCCGGGCTTTCAATGCCATGCAGGCGCGTATCCGCAACCACATTTCTCAGCGGACCCATATGCTGGCTGCCATCACGCATGATTTGCAGACGCCGCTGACCCGGCTGCGGCTGCGGCTGGAAAAGGTGAATGACCCTGAATTGCGTGAAAAACTGATTAACGATTTGTCCGGCATGCAGCTGATGATCCGGGAAGGGCTGGATCTGGCGCGCAGCATCGAAAGCAGTGAAGGCTTGCGTCCAGTGGACATTGATTCGCTGCTGGACAGCGTCTGCAGCGACGCCGGTGAAGCTGGGCAGAATGTCACTTTCGAGGGTAAGCCCGGAATCACCGTTCTGGCCAAACCGCAGGCGCTGCGGCGCTGTCTGACCAACCTGATCGACAATGCCGTCAAATACGGACATTACGCCAGAGTCAGCCTCGCCAAGGGCAAAGCCGCTGGCAACGATGTGCTGGATATCTTTATCCGTGACGGCGGCAGCGGCATTCCGCAGGAATTGCAAAGCAAGGTTTTTGAACCGTTCTTCCGGATTGAGACGTCACGTTCGCGTGAATCCGGCGGTACCGGACTGGGACTGACGATTGCACAGAATATCGTGCAACAGCACGGTGGCCGCCTGCAACTGCACAATCTGCCGGAAGGCGGACTGGAAGTGCAGCTGACCTTGCCGCTTCCCGCCTGACGCTGCCGCGGCTTACTGCGAGTTTGTCACCACGACCGACATCATGCTGATCGAGCCCAGGTCCATACCCTCCGCCACAATGCTGATCTGATCGTCAGCCGTCACGCTGCCCGCGATATACAGTAAGGGCAGGAAATGCTCGGTGGTCGGCACTGATAAAGCAGCGTCCTGACCGAATTGCTCATAGTGAATCAGTTTATCCATGTCCTGAGTCAGGATCGCCTCCCGCATGACATCGTTAAAACGCTGCGCCCAGTCGTAAGCCGGCGCATGCAGCGCCACCCGGCGCAGGTTATGCACCACGTTACCGCTGCCCATCAGCAGGATTCCCTGTTCCCGTAAGGCACTCAACCGGCGGCCGAGTTCAAAATGCCATTGCGCCGGCTGCGTCATGTCCAGACTGAGCTGCAATACCGGTATCTGCGCCTGCGGATACATTTTGACCAGCACCGACCAGGTGCCATGATCCAGCCCCCATTCCTGATCCAGCGCCACAGGCAGCGGTGCCAGCGATGCGGCAATCTGCGCCGCCAGCGCCGGGTCGCCCGGAGCCGGGTAGCGGATATCAAACAACGCCTGGGGAAAACCGCCAAAATCATGGATCGTGGGAGGCGCAGCCATCGCCGTGATACCAACGCCATGCGTCATCCAGTGCGCAGAAATCATCAGGATCGCCTTCGGCGCCGGAAAGCGCTGCCCCAGCTGCTGCCATGCACGGGTGTAGTCATTATCTTCAATCGCATTCATCGGGCTGCCATGTCCGACAAAAATTGCTGGCATACGCTGGCTGGATTGCATTATTTTTCCACTCCTGTGTGACAGATCAGGCTCCAGCATAGTGTATTTTCAGAAAACCGGTAAAGTTATGGCGCAAACCAGGCACGGAGCAAGGTAAAATTCCGCAAAAATGAAAGGACTGCATTATGATCAATCTTCAGCTTGGCGATGTCAGCCACATTATTCAACTGGCGATTGCGCCCGTCTTTTTGCTGACCGGTGTCGGCACCAAACTGTCGGTTCTGACCAGCCGCCTGGCGCGTATCATCGATCGGGCGCGGGTAGTTGAAAATGCCTTGCAGAATAAGGAAACGACCCACCCCGGTCTGCAGGAAGAGCTGATCGAACTGTACCGTCGTTCTCATCTGATTAACCGGGCCATCACGCTCAGCGCCACCTGCGGCCTGTTGATCTGTCTCGTGATCGCCGCACTGTTCATGGGCGATGCGCTGGGCATCAATCTCGACAAACTGATTGCCGCACTGTTCGTCAGCGGCGTGCTGTCGCTGATCGGCAGCTTCGTCTTTTTCATGCGTGAAATTTTCGTCGCGACACAGACACTATACCGCCAGCATCAGCACGATAAAATCATCCACTGATCCATCAAAAACGGCGTCCGGCAAAAATACCGGACGCCAGCAAATACGTCTCACCCAACCATGCTTGCCGTTCAGCTTTTCGGCAATACCTGAACCAGCAGATCTACGCTGGCACTGCCCGGATTGGCCACCGTGATCGGCTGATAATCTGCCGATACCCGGAAAGTCAGGGTGGTCGCCACCGTGACGGTCGGCGCAATGAAACCGGCAATCTGCGAATTCGTCCCCACCAGCGCCACGGCCGGCAGGCTGGTCTGGGTCCAGCTGAAATACAAAGGTGCGGAACCTGTGTAATTCGGCGTTTCCGCCTTCAGCTGCACGCTGGCGCCACTCTGCACCACCTGCACCAGATTGTAGGAAGTCAGCGTAATCGGCGGCAACGGGCTGACGACAAACACGACGTCGCGCTGTTTCACCGGGTCGGCAGAAGTACCGTCTGCAGCTATCGGCGCCGTCGAGGCATTGAGCGTGAATACATACATGGATGTGGTGGTCACCACACTTGGGAATACAACGCTGGCCACGCTGCTGGTCGCGTTATACACCTGCAGCGGCAGGGCTGAAGCCGGACCGGATTTGAATTGCCAGAGGTAGTAAATCGTACCGCTGGTCAGATTGCCATTCGCATCGTACATCACCGTTTTGCTGCCATCGAGCGACACCGCCGCCCCCGGCTGCACAGTACCGCCGCTGTAAGAAATCGGCACCACGGTCGGTTTCACTACCGGGTTAATGGTGATTTTCTGGATTGCCGTGCCGGTCTTTTGTTTGTCATCGGTCACCCGGCACTGCAGCTTGACGGTCGTCGCCGTCTTGACCACCGGAGCAACAAAACTGTTGGCAGCACCGGTCGTGCCTGCCAGCGAAATCGTCAGTCCGGCAGCATCATTCACCACCCATTGATAAGAGTACGCGTCGCCCGTCGTTGCCGGCGTACCGCCGCTGCCGCTGCAGGTCAGGGAAACTTTGTCACCGGAAGTAACCGTGGCATCCGCCCCGACCTGCACAGTCGGATTATTGGTCACCGAAGCGGACTGCAATACCTGCAGCGTAGTGGAAGAACTGGAGGTATTGCCCTTCGCATCGACCGCAAAAAAGCTGAGCTTGTACGTATAGTCCGCCGTCAGCTTGGCCGGTGGCGTCACTTGCAGGACACAGTTCACCGTATTGCCGGAAGTCGTCGTGCTCTTGCAGTCCGCATTCGTGACCGAGGTCAGCGCATTGGCTCCCAGTGTCAGGGTATCAATCTGCCAGTACATCTTGGTAATCTGCCCGGCCGAACTGTTGGCCTGCCCGGTAAAACTCAGTGCATCACCGGAAGAAACGGTCGATGGCGCCGGTACCGAAACGATAACCGGGCTGGCGGCCGAACCGGAAGAGCTGCTGCCGCCACCGCCACATGCAGCCAGCAGCAGACTAGCTGCGGCCAGGAGAGTAAATCTGATTTCTGAGTACACGTGCGCTCCAATCCGGCAGAGAAGATGAATGGCACATTGTAACTTTACCTGAGCGGGATGCGCATTTTCAAAAGCACAATTTTGCTATCCGCCTGCGCAATTTTCCGAACGATAGTGCAAAAAAAGTTTACCTATGGCACTCTACAAAAAACCCATCCGGAACCGGAGAACCGCAAACAGTGCATTCATATGGATGTCTCGTGCCAATCTTCGTTCCGGAAAATAATGATTCATTTCCGGAGACGTGTATGAATACTGCGCATTACGCTCACTGGCCTCAGGGCCTGCCGCATCATCTGATTACTCCGTCCACCAGCGTGTATGAAAATTTGCGGATTTCAGCGTTGCGTTATCCGGATAAAGCGGCCATCATTTTTTACGATTCCGTGCTGACATATCGCCAGCTGCACCAGGAAGTGCTGGCATTGGCCGGCTATCTGCAACAGGTGGCAGGCGTAGGCAAGGGCGACCGCGTGTTACTGAACATGCAAAACAGCCCACAGTTTGTCATCAGCTTTTATGCAATTTTACGAGCGGACGCGATGGTGGTGCCGGTCAATCCGATGCTGATGACGGATGAACTGGAACACTATCTGCAGGACAGCGGTGCCAAGGCTGCCATCGTGGCGCAGGAACTTTTTCCGCGTCTGCAACCACTGATCGGTCATGCAGAGTTAAAACATGTCATCGTCGCTACCTACGCCGATCACCTGACACGTGACACCAATCTCAAAGTACCGGAATTCGTGCAGACTGCCAGCCAGGTTCAGGACAATGCACAGGTATCGGGCTGGCGCACCGTGATGCAGGCAGCATTGCTGCCGTCGGAGCATCTGGCAGGTCCGGATGATCTGGCCTGCATGCCTTATACCTCCGGTACCACGGGCAAACCCAAAGGATGCATCCATACCCACAGTTCGGTGATGTTCAATATCGTCGGCAGCCCGACCTGGTCGGGTGCGATCGTACCGAACCATGTGTCGCTGGCGGTACTGCCATTTTTTCACGTCACAGGCATGCAGTCGGTGATGAACGCCATGATTTACTGCGGCGGTACGCTGGTCATTCTGCCGCGCTGGGACAGAGACACTGCCGGTCAGCTGATCACCCGCTACAACGTGACCAGCTGGACGCTGGTACCGTCAATGATGATCGATTTTTTATCGAATCCCCGTGTTGATGAATACGATCTTTCCCGCCTCAACCGGGTATCCGGCGGCGGTGCAGCGATGCCGGCGGCGATTGCGCAAAAATTACTGGATCTGTCCGGTCAGGTCTATATGGAAGGCTACGGCCTGTCCGAAACCATGGCGCCCTCGCATCTGAATCCGCCGCAAAAAATGAAACAGCAATGCCTGGGCGTTCCTTACTTCAATGTCGATTCGCGCATCGTTGATCCGACGACTTTACAGGAAGTCAGGCAGGGCGAAACCGGAGAAATCTGGATACACGGTCCGCAGGTTTTCAAAGGCTACTGGAACGATCCGCAAAAAACCGCCGAAGCCTTTGCCGAGCTGGATGGAAAACAGTTTTTCCGCTCCGGCGACTTGGGTTATATCGACCCCGACGGTTTCTTCTTCTTCACCGACCGCCTGAAACGCATGATCAATGCCAGCGGTTTCAAAGTCTGGCCGGCGGAGGTCGAATCCATGATGTATCAGCATCCGGCGATTCAGGAATGCTGCATCATTGCGGCGCGTGACGCTTACCGGGGCGAAACCGTCAAAGCGGTGGTCGTGCGCAAGCCAGGCAATGAAGTCAGCGCCGACGAGATCATCCGCTGGGCGCACGAAAAAATGGCTGCCTATAAAGTGCCGCGGCTGGTGGAGTTTGTCGAGACCCTGCCCAAATCAGGAACCGGCAAAGTCATGTGGCGCACCCTGCAGGAAAAGGAAGCCGCAACGCAGACCAGCTGACACCAGCGTCTGACCGGCAAGCCGGTCAGACCTGCGGCTTTGGATACAACAGCATCTGGGTGCAACGGAACAACGCAATCACCTTGCCCTGATAGCTGACTTCCGCATCCCACAACTGCGTCGTCCGTCCCAGATGGCGCGCCGTCGCCAGCACTTCGATACTGCCGTCGCGTGCGGTACCGGTGTGATTCGATTTCAGCTCAATGGTGGTAAAACTCTGAGCGCCTTCCGGCAGACTGTTCAAACAACCGTAGCCGCAAGCCGTGTCCGCCAGCGTCACCACGCTGCCGGCATGCAGATAGCCGTTTGGCGCCAGCAGATGCGGCAGCACCGGCAATTCAGCCGTAACCCTGCCCGGTTCCGCTGTCAAGATACGGATACCCAGATGCCCCGGTAAAAAGCCGCTGCCTGCAGCATTCATCTGCGCTGCCTTTTCCTCCGCACTGATTGTCATTGCTGTCATTTTTTCCTTGTTCATCGTCATGTCTTTCTTCCGGCCGGGATAAATCCCGTGTCCCGGCAGCCTTTACATAGGTCACGCTATTTTGCGTATGGTTGCGCATTTTTCATAGTACCCCTGATTTCCACCCGCTGCTTTGAGCAGGTTTGATACAGTACAGACACGATGCGGCAAAACCTGCTTTGCGCTCAGGAAATTTTGGCATAGTATGGACACAGAGCATAAAATTTGCTGATATGCGGTCGGACAGAATTCTGTTTTTGTACTTCATACTTGGATTCTGTTTTGTGTTAATTAATTTAAATTCATCGATTTATATTCATTGATTTTCAGGGAGCCAGTATGAATCTTCGTCAGCTGCGTATCGGAACACGCCTGTCCGTTGGCTTCGGCATCATCCTGCTGTCTCTGATGACGATGATCATCGTTGGCAGTATGCTAAGCGCCAGTAACCGTCAGCAGATGGTCGCCGGTATTGATGCTTCCCATCAGAAAACAACGCTGGCGGTCAGCATGAAAGTCAGCATCCTGGAAGGTGCGCTGGCAGTGCGTAATATCGGCCTGCAAACCGATCTGGGCGAAATCGACAAGCAAAAACAGCTGGTCAAAAAACAGCACGACAGCTTTGTTGCCGCACGCGACAAACTGGTGAAACTGGGGCTGACGGCGGATGAAAAGAAAGTGCTCGACAGTGTTTCTGACATCGACAGCCAGACCGATGCGCCGACCAAGGAAGCCTTCAAAATGCTGCTATCGTTTAACGGCGAGGAAGCCGTCAAACTGATCGCAACCCAGATCGATCCGTTGCAGCAGAAAGCACTGCAAGAGATCAACAAACTGATTGCCCAGCAGGACGCCGCCTCGGTGACTGTTTCACAGAATGCAGAAAGTGCTGCCAGCAAACTGGTGTTCTCGCTCGGTGCGGCCGGATTGCTGATTCTGATTGCCGGCATCGCATTTTCCGTTTATCTGACCCGCAGCATCACCACGCCGCTCAAAGGCGCGCTGGAGATTGCCAAGCAAGTCGCCGCCGGCGAGCTGTTTCACCATGATGCAGCGGAAGGCGAGGATGAAATCAGCGAATTGCTGGATGCCTTAAAAGACATGAATGACAATCTGTACCGGATCGTCAGCGAGGTGCGGCAGGGCACGGATGCCATCGCTACGGCTTCCGGTGAAATCTCGACCGGCAATGCCGATCTGTCATCCCGCACCGAACATCAGGCCGGTGCACTGGAAGAAACCGCCAGCTCGATGGAACAGATCACCGCTACCGTCCGCCACAATGCCGATAATGCCCGCCAGGCAAATGGTCTGGTAACATCCGCTTCCGGTTTCGCCATCAAGGGCGGAGAGGAAGTCGGCAAAGTTGTCGACACCATGAATTCCATTAAGGAAAGTTCGCGTAAAATAGTCGACATCATCAGTGTGATCGATGGTATTGCCTTTCAGACCAATATTCTGGCATTGAACGCTGCGGTGGAAGCCGCACGTGCCGGTGAACAGGGCAGGGGATTTGCGGTCGTTGCTTCAGAAGTCAGGAATCTGGCGCAGCGCAGCGCCAGCGCCGCCAAGGAGATTAAAACCCTCATCGGCGACTCGGTGGAAAAAGTGGAGGCGGGCGACAAGCTGGTTGAAGCCGCCGGAAAAACCATGCATGAGATTGTCAATTCCGTGCGGCATGTGGCCGATATCATGAGTGAAATCACCGCAGCCGGTCAGGAGCAAAGCGCCGGTATCGAAGAGGTGAACCGTGCCATCACACAAATGGATGAAATGACCCAGCAAAATGCAGCCCTGGTGGAACAGGCTGCCGCTGCCGCGGAAAGCCTGGAAGAACAGGCCGCCAATCTGGCGCAAACGGTGTCGGCATTTAAGCTGGCAAACGATCTGCAGCATCAGCGTCCGGCATACCATGCCGGTCCGGCGGGAACCGGTGCCCATAGCTCGGCATCCATACTGTCCGGTGCGGCAGGAAAAATAGTCAAAGCAATAGGAATGAAAAAAGAATAACCGCGATCCGACTGGCAGCGCCAGCAGAAAAAGGTTATTGCTGTCAGTTATGAATAAGTTGGAAGCATTACAAAATATCGTCAGACAGGCAGATGCCGGTGATCTGATTTTCCCCACCAATGTGCGCGCAACCCTGAAAATTCAGGAAGCGCTGGATGCGCCGGATTGCGGCATTGAATCGGCGGCCCGGCTGTTATTACAGGAGCCGCTGATCACCACCCGAATCATTGCGATTGCCAACTCCGTCGCCTACAGCCGGTTTGGCGGCGGCATCACCCATATCCGCACCGCGATCACCATCCTCGGTTTCAGCACGCTGCGTTCCGTTGTCGCCGCGATCATCATGCGGCAGCTGATGCAAGCCGTCACCACACCGGCAATCGTAGCGAAGATGGAAGCCTTGTGGGAACACTCCGCGCACGTTGCGGCGATGACACATCTGCTGGCACGCAAGGTCAGCAAAATCGATCCGGAAACGGCGCTGTTTGCCGGGATCGTGCATGAAGTCGGCTGTTTCTATCTGCTGTCGCGGGCAGAGGAATTTCCCTCCCTGCTCGAACCGCATCGACCGGCATCTGACAATCCGCTGGAAGAACCACTGGAAATCGTGATCGGGCGCGCAGTCCTGCATAAGCTGATGGTACCGAAACAGGTCGTCAGTGCGATTGAAACGCTGTGGTACGGTATGCAGATGATTCCACCGGAAAACCTCGGCGACACGCTGTTGCTGGCTAACAGTCTGACCATTCCGGCCTCGCCGCTTGATCTGCGCAGCACTGCCGAGATCACAGAAACTGCCGGAAAACTTGATTTCCCCCTGGAAACGGACAGCCTGCGCCAGTTGCTCAACGAATCAGGCGACGAGTTGCAATCGCTGGCGAACGCGCTGATTCATTGAATCCGGCGCCTCGTTTCCGGAACGCCATAGCGACAACGGCGCGTTCCGCCCTGCTCAGCAGGTTTCCGATTTCTTAGGCATAATCAGTGCCTCTGCTTCACCCGTTTCTGCATTCATTGCCCCATCACTGATCTCAAAGGAACAACTCATGAAAGCATCATCACTGATTACTGCCATTACTGCCGCTGTGCTGACTCTGTCGGCAGGTATCGCTATGTCTCCGTCCGCTGCCCTTGCCGCCGCACCACAGGTCAAGAGCACGGCTCCCGGCTTTTACCGCACCATGCTGGGCGACTTTGAAATTACTGCCTTGTCTGATGGCACCGTGCAGCTGCCGGTCGATCAGCTGCTCAATGCCGACCCCAAAAAAACTGGACAGGCGCTGGCGAAATGGCATCAGCACAGTCCGCTGGAGACTTCGGTAAACGGTTACCTGATCAATACCGGCAGCAAACTGGTGCTGATCGACACCGGTGCGGGCGCACTGTTCGGGCCGACACTGGGCAGGTTGGCGGCCAATCTGAAAGCGGCAGGTTATCAGCCTGAGCAGGTCGATGAAATTTACATCACCCACATGCATGCAGACCATGTCGGCGGCCTGATGAGCGGTGAAGCAATGACCTTCCCGCATGCCATCGTCCGTGCAGACCAGCACGATGCCGATTTCTGGCTGAGCCAGGCCAATATGGACAAGGCACCGGAAGACAAAAAAGGCTTTTTCCAGGGCGCGATGGCTTCGCTGAACCCCTATGTCAAAGCAGGCCAGTTCAAAGCCTTTGAGGGTGAAACCGAATTACAGCCGGGCATCCGCGCTATCCCGGCACATGGCCATACTGCCGGTCACAGCATTTATCGGATTGAAAGCAAAGGGCAGGTTCTGATGCTGTGGGGTGATCTGATGCACGTCGCTGCCGTTCAATTTGAAAATCCGGCAATCACCATCAAGTTTGATTCGGATACCAAAGCCGCCGCCGCCGAACGCAAAAAAGCGTATGCCAGCGCAGCGCAACAAGCCTATCTGGTCGGTGCGGCCCACCTGTCGTTCCCTGGGTTGGGCTATCTGCGCAAAGACGGCAAGGGTTACACCTTCACTCCGCTGAACTACGCACCGCAGCCCTGATCCGCGCGGTCAGCCACAGGTAATCAGCACAAAACAGAAAAGGGCGGCCGGTAACAGCCGCCCTTTTTTATCTTCCCATGCTTTCGCCGGCGCTCTCAGTAGTGCGGCGGTTTTTCATCGATCACGGTATTTTTCTGTGCCGCCATCACCGCCAGTTCTTTCAGGCGTCCCGCCAACGCCACGCACAGGGCTTCGAGTTCATCGATTTTCTTTTGCTGGCGGTAGACCTGGGTATTGAGCGTGTCCACCAGGTCATCCTGACGCGACAACCGCAGCTCCAGATCAATTAAACGTTCTTCGGTATTCATTGCATATCCATTCACGGCATTTATTTACTGTATCGGCTCATGCCGCAGTATGCCATACCAGTTCACGGCAACGCTGCTGCTGGTCTGCGCCCGGTCAGGGAGCAGGCAGGGCAGTGGTATCTGCAATGGTGCCGGCAGATGAAAAACCTGTTGACCAGCGTCGCCATAAGCCGCATTCTCCGGTCATGTATCTACGCCTCCTTCACGCCAGCCTGCTGACGCTGGCCGCGGTCCTTCTGCCCGACGCCGGCGCGGCTGCCAGACCAGTCGTCATCGGTTATTACCATCTGGATACGGCCGATATCAATCAGTATCGCAGCGGCCGTGTCGCCTTTCCGGTCTCGCGCATCACGCCGGAGCAGGCGCGCATGCTGACGCATATTAATTTTTCTTTCATCGCACTGGATCAGCAAGGCCGTTGCAGCTTTCCGGAAGGTAGCGATAGCGCGCAAGCGGCCGGGGTGCTGCAGGCATTGCGTCAGCTCAAACGTTTTAACTCCGGACTGCGCATCCTGTTTTCTGTCGGTGGCTGGAGCGCTACCAATGACGACAGCCCGGGCGTCGCCCGTTATCGCCAGGCCGCTGCCACGGCGACTGCCCGCAGGCAGACTGTCGCCTCCTGCATCGCGCTGATGCAGAAACACGGGCTGGATGGCATCGATATCGACTGGGAATATCCGCGTGCAGACGATGCAGACAATTTTGTCGCGCTGTTGCAGGAATTCCGTCAGCAACTCGACCAGCTGACACCGGATGCCACCCGCCGCCGCTACCAGCTCACGATAGCTGCCGCCGGGGGGGCATTCAACATGGCGCGAACCTATACTAGTCTGCCCGCGATCGCAGCTCAAGTGGATTACATCAATCTGATGACCTATGATCTGAACGGTCCCTGGGAAAAGAAAACCGGCCACAATGCGCACCTGTTCGGTGATCCGGCGGAAGCCCTGTTCGACAACCCTCTGCGCGCTGTACAGCGTGCACCGGCAGAGAAAACAGAAATTATGGCAACATCGTTCCCGTCACCGTTTGCGCTGACAGTGGATGCCGCCGTACAGCAATACCTGCAAGCCGGCGTGCCGCCCGGAAAACTGGTGCTGGGCGTGCCTTTTTACGGACGCGCCTATTTTGACGTGGCGACTGAGCAGCATGGCCTGCACCAGCCTTTCAATACACCGGCCGGCGATGATTACCACGGCGAGGTGCAACTGCTGCCGGGCTGCACATCCTGTCTCCGTCTACAAGACCCGCGCCTGCCGGCGTATGCCGATATCCGGAACATGCGGGCTGCAGATATGGGTTATGAGCGCTATTTTTCAGAAGACAGTAAAGTTCCCTGGCTTTACCATCCGCAGCGACACATTTTCGTGAGCTACGAAGATGCAGAATCGCTACGCTATAAAGTCGCCTATCTGCGGCACTATCGACTGGCTGGCGTCATGTTCTGGCACTTGGGGCAGGATGATTCGCAGGCGACCTTGCTGCGCACGCTGCATCAGGCCCTGCATCAGCCGCCGCTGCCAGCGGATAAACTGTTTTCCGGCCATGGCCTACGCTATCTGCCGCGGCCTGTCGCAGGCAGGCAAAACCCATGACGGCAGACAGTCGTCATGGCACCAGCCACACCAGATCAGATCACATCTGATGCCGCCATCAACGGCGAAACCGGATTCTCAAAGCAAAATACACGCAACCTCAGTACAGCAGTCTCTCAGGGGGAAGGCATAGCACTTTGCTTTGACAACACAGCCTGCAGCGAAGTCATGCTTGTCAGTCATCAACACAACTCAGATAGCAGACTGGCGAGCGGCGGCGTCTGCCACACTTTTTTGCGCAAATTCCTGTTCCTGATCCATGGCCAGTTTCTGTTCTGAAGTCAGTTTTCTGGCGCTGATGACGACCGTCTGAATGCCGGATTCTGCGGCGTCGTAAGCCAGTTTCTGGTCGGATGTCATCCGCGCTGCGGTGATCGTCACGGTCTGCATCGCAGCGCTGGCGGTGTTGCCCGTGGCGACGCCGGACACGCTGAATGCCGAGCCGAGCGCGCAGGCAGCGGCAACAACCGCAGTCATGATCACAACGCGTGTTTTGAATATAGCAGTCATTTCATTTCTCCTTCAGTGGTGAGTGGATGGTGTCACTGTAGAACACCCCTCATCCGACCGCGAGCGCGATGCGACGAACTGCAGAAAAGCGGGAATAGAAGCACAAATCGGCGTCTTTACCATCATGGCATCCGGTCTTTACCAATGTTAACTTTTGTCAGTTTTACTCAACGAAACATTTTTTCGGTAAATTCACTTTTAAAATCCTATTGTGTAGAAAATAGTATCATCATGCATCCGTTTTCGTGTCTGTCCATCGCCCCTTCATTACCGATTGCTTTTTCAAAAAAGGAACACCACCATGACCATCGCCAGACGGTTGTATCTGCTGATTTTCGTATCGTTTCTCGGCCTGTTCATCACCGCCGGTATTGGCGTGTATCAGATGAACAAGGTCTACACGATCACGAATTACACCAACGTGAATGTTGTGCCGAGCATCACTGAATTGCAGCAATTGAACGGCTATGCCCTCGAAACCCGCTCCAAGATGTGGCAATACTTCATCGCCGATAATGCGGAGAAAAGAGACCGCGTGCTTCAGGCCATGCGATCCAGCGAAGCAAAGCTGCAGGAATCGCTGAACCGCTATGAAAAAAACGATCTCAGCGACGACAAAGATGCGGCCCTGCTGAAAGAAGTCCGCCGGACATACGGCGAATTTGCGGCGCTACGCAGCAAAGCCATCGCGATGATGGATGATGGACGGGCTGCATCCGAAGCGGGCGACTTTGTTATGGCTAACCAGGCAACCGTCGATAATTTTCTGAATGCGATGAAAGCCCACAACGCGTATAAGACGGAAATCGGGCAACGCGCTTCTCAAAATGCGGAGGAGACGCTGAACAGCTCGTATATTTTTGCGCTTGTCTTCACCCTGATCGCCGTTGCCGGCATCAGCTTCATGGGCATCCTGATTATCCGCAATATCGTCGCATCGCTGACCTATGCCGTGGAAGTGGCTGAAACCGTCGCGCGCGGTGACCTGACCAGCACTATCAGTGTGCAATCTGACGACGAAGCCGGTAAGGTATTGCATGCGCTGAGAGACATGAACAACAGTCTGCTCAATATCGTCTCACAGGTGCGCAGCAGCACCGACTATATCACGTCGGCATCGACGGAGATCGCCACCGGAAATATGGATCTGTCGGCACGTACCGAGCAGCAGGCTGGTTCGCTGGAAGAAACCGCCTCCTCCATGGAAGAGCTGACCAGCACCGTGCGCCAGAATGCGGACAATGCCCGTCAGGCCAATCAGCTGGCGGTATCGGCGTCCGAAGTGGCGGTCAAGGGCGGCTCGGTGGTGTCGGATGTGGTGGATACGATGAACGGCATCAATGATTCTTCCAAGAAAATTGTCGATATCATCAGCGTGATTGATGGCATCGCCTTCCAGACCAATATTCTGGCATTGAATGCAGCGGTGGAAGCAGCGCGCGCCGGTGAACAGGGTCGTGGTTTTGCAGTGGTGGCGGCAGAAGTACGCAATCTGGCGCAGCGCAGCGCCAGCGCCGCCAAGGAAATCAAAACCCTGATCGATGATTCTGTCGAAAAAACCGAGCGCGGCACACGTCTGGTGAATGAAGCCGGTGTCACCATCAGCGAGGTGGTCAACAGTGTGCGACGCGTGACGGATGTAGTCAGTGAAATTACCGCTGCCAGCCAGGAGCAGTCCGCCGGCATCGACCAGATCAATCTGGCAATCACGCACATGGATGAAGCCACGCAACAAAATGCCGCACTGGTAGAGCAAGCGGCAGCAGCGGCGGCATCAATGCAGGATCAGGCCAATACGCTGTCCCAGGTGGTCAGCGTCTTCAAAATCAATCAGCATCAGGCTGCTACACCAGCACCGCGCGTAACGCCAGCACCAGCCGTCACTGCTGCCAGAGCGGCGACTCCGGCTGCGCAGCGCGCCTTGCCGCACAAGACGGCGACGGTGCAAAAATCAGCGAAAACTGAAAAGACCGCATCGACCAGAAAAGCCATGCCCACCTCCGATGCCGGGGGCGACTGGGAAGAGTTTTAAACGTATTTTCCTATTCTGACATTGCCGGACAAGTACCGGAGCATGCGTCCTCCCATCCGGCTGCGGCGCTGCCCGCAGTGATGGAAAGGGCGGCAGCGCGGCATCAGCGTACAATAGCGGATTGATTGCTGTTTCTGTTGCGCCATGACTATCCTGCTGACCACCCTGAACGCCCGCTATGCCCATGCCTCGCTGGGTTTGCGCTATCTGCTCGCTAACATGGACGAGCTGGCGGCGCAGACGCAGCTGCATGAATTCGTGATCGGGGCGCGCAGCACTGATATCGTTGAAAAAATCCTGAGTTATCAGCTTCCCGGTGAATCGCTGATTGTCGGTTTCGGCGTGTATATCTGGAATGTGACCGAGATCACGCAGGTCGTTGCCGTGCTCAAACGGGTGGCTCCCGAAGTGGTGATTGTGCTGGGCGGCCCGGAAGTGTCGCATGAAACCGGCGATCAGGAAATTATCCGCCTCGCCGACTACGTGATTACCGGCTGGGGCGACGTCACGTTTCCGGCGCTGTGCCGCCAGATATTGCAGGGCCCCAAACCACTGATGAAAATCCATGCCGGCCAGCAGCCGCCGATGAACGAGATCCGCCTGCCGTACCACCTGTACACTGATCAGGATATCCGTCACCGTACGCTGTATGTGGAAGCATCACGCGGCTGTCCTTTCAAATGTGAATTCTGCCTGTCGGCGCTGGATAAAACCGCCTGGCCGTTCGACATCGACCAGTTTCTGGCTGAGATGGAAAGCCTGTATCAGCGCGGGGCGCGGCTGTTCAAATTCGTTGACCGCACGTTTAATCTGAACGTCAAGACCAGCCTCAAAATCATGCAGTTTTTCCTGGATAAGCTCGCTGCCGCACCGCACGATCCGGTGTTTGCGCACTTTGAGGTCGTGCCCGATCATCTGCCGGATGCGCTGAAAGATTCAATCCGGCAGTTTCCGGAAGGGGCGCTGCAGTTTGAAATCGGCATCCAGAGTTTCAATCCTGACGTGCAGAGCCTGATCAGCCGCAAGCAGAATAACGACAAAGCCGCCGACAATATCCGCTGGCTGACCACGCAGTCGCATGCGCATCTGCATGTCGATCTGATTGCCGGACTGCCCGGAGAAACCATTGCCAGCTTTGCTGACGGGTTTAACCAGCTGGTGGCGCTCGGCCCGCATGAAATCCAGTTCGGCATTTTAAAACGTCTGCGCGGCACGCCGATTATCCGCCATACCGAAGCCTATGCACTGGCATTTGACCCCCAGCCACCGTACACGATCCTGGCGAACCGGGACATCTCTTTTGCCGACATGCAAAGACTGGTGCGATTTGCCCGTTACTGGGACATGATTGCGAATTCGGGCCGATTTGCGCACACCCTGCCGGTGATTCTGCACGATGCGCCGTTTGAAAATTTCATGGAATTGTCAGACTGGATTTATGCCAATACCGACGCCACGCACCGCATTGCACTTGACCGGCTGGCAGGGCTGGTGGCGACCTGGCTGCAGGAACAACGCGGCATGCCGCAGGCCAGCGCCGTGATGCTGATCAGCAGCGATTATGCCGGCAACGCCAAGCATATTCAGGGCGGCGAAAAATCAAGGTCAACCGGACAGACTCAGGAGCCGGCCGTAGCGCGCGCCACACCGCAACGCCAGAGTCGCCATCTGGCGGCCTGAGTCACTTGCGGCCTGCATTCATGATGCGGGCAATGTCGCCGTTTTTCTTTCCGGAACGGATCACGCCGTTGAGCTTGCGTATCCAGAGATCGTAACGGCCGGGTGTGGCGGCAAAACACAGTTCATCCACCAGCAGCGGTTTCGGCAAAACCGTGAAGTCCGGTTGATTACCGTCAGCACGCACCATGTCACGCGCAGTGACCTGATGCAAATAGGCCGCCACCTCGTCTGCCCGCTCATGAAAATCCCCGAACAGCATGGCATCCATGCGGCGGTTCATCAGCTTTTTCAGGCGGGGAATATCGGAACTGACGTCTTCTTCAACGTTGAATTTCACCTGCCGCTGCGCCTCGAATGCATCGCCATAACTGGAACCGCGGGTGATGCCGATGGTTTTTCCCTGCAGATCCGCCACACTGTCAAACGGAAACACCGCATCGCTGCGCACCACCAGCCACACATAATTGGCATAGAAAACGTCGGAAAATGCCAGATCAGACAGGAGCTTTCCCTTACTCAGTCCAAACGCCAGACCTTCGCCCTGACGCACATTATCAATCAGACGGGGATAGGTGTAACGGCGGATATCGAAACGGATTTGCAGACGCCGTTCAACATAGTCCAGTAAATGCCGCACTTCGGGACGCAAAGGCTGCATGTCGCCGGATTCGTTGCGGTTTTCCCGGATCAGCAGTACCAGTGTGGCCGGCTCGGTCGCTGCGGCCTGTACCGGAGACATCATCAGTAGCCAGGACAGGAGCAGGCAGCCGCAAGTGCGCACGCTGCGCCGCCTGAACCATTCAACACTCCTGCTGCCCATTATTGATGCCATGCTATTTCCTCTGCATATCACTTCATCATAATGCACAGCGGGGAAATAAAATTTCTTTCAGGCAAATTTTTCCAATAAGGTGGCAAGACGCTGACTACTGATCAGCATTTCTTCTCTGGTTGTCGCCTGTCCGGCATGAGTCGTTACGGAATCCGTCAGCAAGGTCACAAAGGAGCGATCGAGCGCTTTGCGGGCCGCAGACATCTGCTGCGCAATGCCTTCGCAATCGGCAGGGTCGTCGGCCTTGGCGATCAGCTTCTGCACGCCGCGCAACTGACCTTCGATACGCGCCAGACGATGTAATAAATCTTTTTTCTGGGCATCGCTCAGTGCCTTGCCAGAGATGATTTTTAATGGGGGAGTATCGGACATATTGCTCTTTCTGCTGTGATGAAATAAGGGGTTCTGTGCTACCAAAAGACATACTCTGCCCAGTATATATCTCACATTCAAGAAGGGTGCAAAATATCACTTCGCCTCTTGTGCGACGGCACGACAGACTTACCCGGTACAGATCCGCTCAGGCAAAGAAATTTCCGTCAAAAAATATTTATTTCCAAGAAGAATTTCACTATGGAAATTTTATTGCCGGATTCGGCCACGATTCACAATTTAACGTCGCTAAACAACGTGCAAATGCCATTTGTCTGCAGCTTATGCCGCATAATAAAGTCTGTCTGATTCTGTTTTTCTGCCATGCCGAATTCGCTGCAAGCGCACCTCCCCGTTTTGTCATCCGCCAAACCCAGGTTTTCTCTGGTGTTGCTGGTCATGCTGTTGTATTTTCTGGCGAGCAAAATGACGTTTGCGGTGTCTCACAGTTACCCGAATGTCAGCCTGATCTGGCTGCCGTCCGGCATTGCCACGGCAGCATTGTTCCGGTTTGGCCGTCCGATGATGGCGGTGATTTTTGTTGCCGGCCTGCTCATGGAACTGAGCTGGAGCCTGAAGCTCCACGTCGCCGTACCGCTGGCGCTGGGCAATCTGCTCGGTCCGCTGCTGGCAAGCTGGATCATGCGCCGGCAGCGCTTCAATCCGCGCTTTGCCCGGCGACGCGATGTCGTCGGCTTTACCGCTGCCGCCATGCTGGGCGCGGCCTTGTCCTCGTCCGCCGGCATACTGACCGTGATGGCGCTTGGGCGACAACCCGTCTCCGGCAGCTCCTGGTTCAGCTGGTGGGCGGGCGATGCGGTGGGCACATTGCTGATCGCTCCCATGCTGCTGAGCCTGTCTGCGCATTTTCCGACCGCATTACAGAGACGAACCAAGGAACTCCTGACTTTCCTCGTGGTGCTGTGCAGCGTGCACTGGTTTGTGTTCCTGTCGCCTTACAATCACCTGAACATGATTTTTATCGTAGTCGGCACGCTGATCTGGGCAGCAATCCGCTTTGACCTGACACTGGTCAGCAGCTCCACCCTGGCTTCGGCATTATTTGCCGCCTGGGCCGCCTCTCAGCATCAGGGGCCGTTTTCAGATGACGACTCTGCCAGTTTGTTTACCCTGTGGGCTTATGCCACGACGATTGCGCTGATTACGCTGCTGATTGCGTCCCTGCAATCGGAAAACCGCGCTGCACGCAAGCAGATCCATGATGCTTACCAGCGCATTCACAAAGTGGCTTCGCGGCTGCCCGGACTGGTCATGCAATACCGGGTCCGGGATCAACATACCTCCAGCGTACCGTTTGCCAGTGACACCATCCGGCAAATGTTTGAAGTCGCCGCCGACGAGGTCAGAGAAAATGCACGCCCCCTGTTTCAACGGATCGACCGGCGCGACTTCGAAACCGGTAAGCGCCGCCTGTACGAAGCCGCCGCTCAGTTATCTGCCTGGCAAACCGAATTCCGCCTGCACCGCCGCGATGGCAGCATACGCTGGCTGTATATCGATGCGCTGCCAGAACCGGAGCCCGATGGTGCGATGCTGTGGCACTGTTTCGTCACCGATATCACCGACCGCAAGCAGGCCGATACCGAGCTGAGGATTGCAGCCTGTACCTTTGAATCGCAGGAAGGTATTTTCGTCACGGATCCCAACTGGCGGATTTTGAAAGTCAACCAGACCTTCACCCGCCTGACCGGTTACGAAGCAACCGAGCTGACCGGTTGTCACCCGCCAATATTGCGCAACCGGGAGCAGCACGAAGGATTTTTCCAGGAAATTGTTGACGCCCTGCATCAGCATCATTTCTGGCACGGAGAATTATGGAGCTCCAGAAAAAACGGTGATATTTATCCCCAGATGATCACCCTGACTGCCATCATGGACGATAATGGCGAGGTCAGCAATTACATCGGCTCATTCACCGATATCAGCCAGCACAAAGGTTATGAAGCCGAAATCCGCAATCTGGCTTTTTACGATTCCCTGACGCAGCTTCCGAATCGCCGGTTGCTGATGGACCGGCTGGCGCATCTGATTTCCATCCACCAGCGCAACAGCAGCCACAGCGCGATTTTCTTTATCGATCTCGACAACTTCAAAGCCCTCAACGATACACGCGGCCATGATGCCGGCGATCTGTTGCTGGTTGAAACGGCAAAACGGCTGTGCGAATGTGTGCGGGATAGCGACACCGTGGCACGGCTGGGCGGCGACGAATTCGTGGTGGTGCTGGAAGAACTCAGCGACAGCAAGGAAGAAGCCCTGCAACAGGCCGGCAAAGTCGCAGAAAAAGTGCGTCAGGTGTTAAGTGAGCCATATCAGATCACCGATTTTGAACATCATGGTTCCAGCAGTATCGGCGTCTGCCTGTTTCAGGGCGGCGACATTACCGTCAAAGACCTGTTCAAGCGCGCCGATACCGCCATGTATGAAGCCAAAACCGCCGGCAGGAACGCGGTACGCTTTTTTGATCCGGCAATGCAGGCCATCCTGGTGGTGCGCATGCTGATGGAATCGAACCTGCGCGCGGCGCTGGCCAACAACCAGTTCCAGCTGCATTATCAGGTACAGGTCAATGCCGATGGCAAGCTGATTGGCGCAGAAGCCCTGCTGCGCTGGAAACATTCTGACCGCGGCTTTATTTCACCCGCCGATTTCATTCCTGTTGCCGAGGAAACCGGGCTGATCCTGCCGATCGGAAAATGGGTGCTGGAAACTGCCTGCGTCCAGCTCAAAAAATGGGAGGCCGACCCGGATACGGCCGATCTGACACTGGCGGTGAATGTCAGCGCCAAACAATTCCAACAGCATGATTTTGTCGATACGCTGTGCGACATGGTCAGCCGGCATCAGATTAATCCGACCCGGCTGAAACTGGAGCTGACAGAAAGCACGATTCTGGATAATGTCGATGCGACGACAGAAAAAATGCATCTGCTCAGAAAGATCGGCATTGCCTTTTCGATGGACGATTTCGGCACTGGCTACTCCTCGCTGGCCTACCTGCAACGGCTGCCACTGAATCAGCTGAAAATCGACCAGTCGTTTGTGCGTGACCTGAGTGAAGATGAAAATAACGCCACTATCGTCAGAGCGATTATCTCGCTGGGCGTGAATCTGGGACTGAACGTGATTGCCGAGGGCGTGGAAACCAAGGCGCAGCGCGCCTTCCTGATTGCGCATAACTGCTACGCCTTTCAAGGCTACCTGTTTTCCAGACCCTTGCCGCAGGAAGGCTTTCTGGCCATGATCAAAGAGCCGCCATCAAACGATGCCTAAGGCGCTCCAGTCCACCTTATCATCCCGTACCGGCGGGCACCAGAAATAACTGGTGGTCAGCGGCAAGGTAAAACGGAACAGGGCATCGGTGATGCCGTCTTCCGCACCGGACATGCGCCGCAGCTGCGCTTCAAACGCGGCGAACGAGGCGGCAAACGCCACGAACACCAAGCCGGCCTGCTGCCCGTCCGCCCAGGGCATGGAACGGCGCAGCATAAATGCTTCCGGCTCAAAATCTTCCTGCGCGGTACGTTTCACATGCGCCGATGTGGGAGCATCTTCCAGTTCTTCATTGTCCGACGCACGCCGCCCTATCATCTGATCGCGCTCGTCCTGCGAGATGGCGTCCAATTTGTCGAAACGGTGTTCCCATTGCTGAACTGCGGCAAAGCTGCCGCCGTCTGCCGTCAGCGCCACCTGCAGCGCTTCCTCGCCCTGCGGATTTTCAGTGCCGTCTTCATAACCGCTGAGATCGCGTCCGTCCTGATAGCGGAAAGCGCAGATTGCCTGCCGCAAAACGAAGGCCGGTGCCAGCATCTGCTGCACATGGCGCTGCACGTGCACCAGCGCCCCGCGCTCGCTGTCGCGGCACCACAGCCATAATGCCGCCGGTGTCGCGGGCAGATGCATTGTCGCTCCCGGAATTTCCGTAAAATCGTACAGACCGGGAATCGCCGCGCCGAACAAGGCAGCCAGTTGCGCACCGATACCGGCCACCACCCGCTCGCCGTCTGCCAGTGACTGCAGTGCGCGTAACGCCGCCTCTGCGGCAGAACGGTCTGCCTGCGGCGAGAGCTCAAAACTCAGATAAACCGCCTGCGCCGGAATCGCCTGCAAAATCCCTTTCTGATACGCCTTCATTTCCTTCCTCCATCATTGCCGAAACCGGATCACTGTCCAGACCATAGTGTAATGCGGCGCAGCCCACCCTGCACAGAGCCTGACAAAAGGCTTGTGATCTCATCGCGTTCGTGATTACAATGAATCCGGCTGCAGGTTTTCACAAGAAGCCTTGTCACCACGTCGCTCGGACGGTTCCGGGCGTTACGTCACCCTACAATTTACTTTTCTGTCATGACTACTACACTAACTCCGCCGGGCCGGGGTTCAGCAGGTGAGGGCGTTGCTTCGTCCGGACCGCAGTTCTCCTTTTCCCGCATCAATCGTCTGCCTCCCTACGTTTTCAATATCACCGCCGAGCTGAAGATGGCGGCGCGCCGTCGCGGCGAAGATATCATCGACATGTCGATGGGCAATCCCGATGGCGCCACCCCGAAACATATCGTCGACAAGCTGGTGGAAGTCGCCCAGCGCCCAGACACGCATGGCTACTCGGCATCGAAAGGCATACCGCGCCTGCGCCGTGCCATTGCACGCTGGTATAAAGATCGTTACGAAGTCGAACTCAACCCTGATTCTGAAGCGATCGTCACCATCGGCTCCAAGGAAGGTCTGGCGCATCTGATGCTGGCGACGCTCGACAAAGGCGACACCGTGCTGGTGCCGAACCCCAGCTATCCGATCCATATCTACGGTGCGGTGATTGCCGGTGCCGATATCCGCTCGATACGCATGAGCCCCGGCGTCGATTTTTTCGCCGAACTCGAAAGAGCGATACGCGAAACCTATCCGAAACCGAAGATGATGATTTTCGGTTTTCCATCCAACCCGACCGCGCAATGCGTGGAACTGGATTTTTTTGAGCGCGTGGTGAAGCTGGCCAAAGAACACAACATTCTGGTGGTGCATGATCTGGCGTATGCCGACATCGTGTATGACGGCTGGAAAGCGCCATCAATCATGCAGGTGGAAGGCGCGCGCGATGTGGCGGTGGAATTTTTTACCATGTCGAAGAGCTATAACATGGCGGGCTGGCGCATCGGCTTCATGGTCGGCAACAAAGAGCTGGTTGCCGCACTGGCACGCATCAAGAGCTATCATGATTACGGCAGTTTTACGCCGGTGCAGGTGGCGGCGATTGCCGCGCTGGAAGGCGACCAGAGTTGCGTGCATCAGATCCGCGATACCTATCAGGCGCGACGCGATGTGCTGGTGAAGGGTTTGCACGATATCGGCTGGATGGTTGAAAAACCGAAAGCCTCAATGTATATCTGGGCTGAAATTCCGGAACACTACCGCCATCTCGGTTCGCTGGAATTCGCGAAACAGGTGCTGGAAAAGGCCAGGCTGTGTGTGTCGCCCGGTATCGGTTTCGGCGAATACGGCGATGCTTATGTACGCTTTGCACTGATCGAAAATGAAGCGCGCATCCGTCAGGCTTTGCGCGGCTTGAAGCAGATGTTCAAGGAGGACGGTCTGATCAGCTGAACCGGGATACCGCTTCCCGCGACGCTGGCAACACGTTCCTGAACATTTACCATGCGGTCAGCACAAGAACGTTTTTGTGCTGACCTTTTTTCTGATTTTTTGTTTATCACCCTATCATGAGCCAATACTGGAGCAGCCTTGTTCACACCCTGACCCCTTATGTGCCGGGCGAACAGCCGAAGCTGCAGCAACTCATCAAACTCAATACCAACGAAAATCCGTATCCGCCGTCGCCGCAAGTACTGGCGGCCATTACCGGGGCAGCGTCTGCTGATCTGCGACTGTATCCCGATCCCGGTTCGGACCGGCTGCGCGAAACGATCGCTGCGTATTACAGTCGCGAAAGCGACAGCAGTATCACACCGCAGCAGGTGTTTGTCGGCAACAGTTCCGACGAAGTGCTGGCGCATACATTTCAGGCGCTGCTCAAGCATGCGCTGCCTTTGCTGTTTCCGGACATTACCTACAGTTTTTATCCGGTGTATTGCGGCCTGTATGGCATCACTTACCGCAGCGTGGCGCTGGATGCCGACTTCCGGATTCAGACTGCGGATTATGCGCAGCCGAATGGCGGCATTATTTTTCCAAATCCGAATGCCCCGACCGGCTGTCTGCTGGGTCTGGAACAGATCGCCGCGCTGCTGGAAAGCAACCGGGATTCGGTAGTAGTAATCGATGAAGCGTATATCGATTTCGGCGGCGCATCGGCGATCCGGCTCGTGAACCGGTACCCGAATCTGCTGGTGGTGCAGACCCTGTCCAAATCCCGTTCGCTGGCCGGTTTGCGGGTCGGGCTGGCTGTTGGTCATCCCGATCTGATTGAAGCACTGAACCGCATCAAAAACAGCTTTAACTCTTACCCGCTCGACCGGGTGGCGGTGGCGGGCGCGATGGCTGCGTTTGAGGATCAGGCCTATTTTGAACAGATCTGCCGCGCAGTGATTGCTACCCGCGACCGGCTCACGCAAGGTTTGCAGCAGCTGGGATTTTTCGTGTTGCCGTCAGCGGCCAATTTTGTGTTTGCCCGCCATCCGCAGCACGATGCGGCAACACTGGCGCAGCGGCTGCGGGAACAGCATATCATCGTGCGCCATTTCCGCTTGCCGCGGATTGAACAATTTTTGCGCATTTCTGTCGGTACCGATGCGGAATGCGATGCGCTGCTGACGACACTCGCGCAGTTAGCCGGACAATAAAAAACAGCGGTCTTCGCCGCTGTTGTCTGTTTGCCTGACCGGCGCTGCCGGTTTGTTTTACAGGGTCGGCGTGCCGTGCGGAGATTATTCCGGCCAGACTGACAGCACGAGTTCTTCGATATTGTCAGGATGACTGATTTTCTTGCGGGCATCGGCCCAGTCTGACGGTTCCGGTCTGGCCTTACGGGTCTGCACCGGGGTGTCGACCGCCATTTTCATGGCAAATACGACGATGCCGGATTTGACCTCAAACGGCGGCAGTTTCTGCACGATGTCGTCGATCTGGCCCGCATAGTATTCATGCAGCGCCGGGCTCATGTCGAGCCAGGAAGCGGTCGCGCCATCGGAACGGATGGCGATCACCAGATAACCGGAAGTGGCCGGGATTTTCGCTTTTTTGAGTGTCTGGTAAATCTTCGACTGCAGCGTCCGTGAATAACGCCCCAGATTATCCGCCGTCACGCCTTTCTGTTGCAGCACCGGGTCGGGCTGGAAAAAATAAAACGCGTCAAACCGCACTTCTGCGGCCGGCGCCCAGGCCGACAGGGACAGTAACAGCGCAGCCAGCAGCAGTCTCATGATGTTTCCTTTTTTTATTTATGCACAAACACACCGGCGGCGCGATTTTTCTGCACGTCGTTCCACGGAAAAACCTTGCCGTTCATCGCCACATGCACGCCGGGTGGCAGCAATTGGGCGGCGGCACAGGCAAAGCCAAGATTGAAAAACGCGTCGGAATTGGCGATTTCATACGGAATCATGGCGCCGGTGAAAACGATGGTTTTATCCAGTCCTGCCGCGCCCAGCACTTCGGCAGTTTCACGCATGGTGTCGGTGCCGTGGATGATGACGATGGCTTTTTCAGTCGCCTGGCTGCAGGCCTGCAGAACCGTCTGACGGTGACTGTCGTCCATGTCGAGCGAATCCATCAGCATGCAGATATCCAGCGCAACCGGCACCGTCAGCCGCGCGCGCTGCAGCACCTCGGGCAGATGGCTGTCGGTAAAACTGAGTTTGCCGTTGATTTCATCGTAGTGTTTGTCAAACGTACCGCCGGTGGCGAGAATGCGCAGTGTCATGGTGAGTTTATTCGTAGAGGTGAAGGGAATCGGATGCCGCCATTGTAACGCGCCGGGGCAGGTGCTGAAAACTGCTACACTGACGCGCCTTCCCCCTGTTTGCTGGATGATTCCTGCTATGAAACCGATTGCTCCCGGCACTGTTATTTTTCACCGGCACCGCGGCTATGGCGTGCTGACGGCTGTGAATCTGCTCACGGGCTGGGTCGGTGCGCGCTTCGGGGATGAAAAACGCAGCATCGATCTGAATTTGTCGGCCGATGAAGTCCGGCATGCAGACGGCGAACCCATCCTGTTCCGGCGCGCGCCGCCGGAATGTATGCCGCATGCGCGCCTGATGGCGATGGTGCGCGAGCTGCACGCTGCGGGCTATCAACGGCTGTATCTGTACAGCTGGCCCAAACCGTCCGGCCTGCACTGGCGCTGGCAACTGTTCTCCGGCCAGCGCCACTGGATGCAGCGGCCACTGCGCGAGGGCTGGTATGGCTCGGGGGCCGATTATATTTTCAATCCCGTCATGGGCTGGGGCGATGCGCCCGGTGCAGACACCGCCGGACTGATCGCGGCGCTGGCGCAATACGACCCCGCCGGACTGGCCCAGGCGCTGGGCAGGGACGAAGATCACACGCGCTGGTTTGCCGGCGTTTGCGACGCGCTGCTGCCCGACTACGCCTACAGTCTCGGCGCCGATACCCCGGAGCAACCGCTGCCGCTGGATTTGCCGGTGATGGCGGTGCACCCGCGCCTGCCGCCTTATGCGAGATCTGCACTGACGTATCCGCCGGGCTGGGAACAGACCTGGAGCCCGGACAGCATCGCCCGCCGCCATCAACAGCGCACCGTGGTACGGCATGATGTGATTCCGTCCGGCTGGAGTCTGCCGCTGGAGTGGTAAGACCGACCAGCCTGTTCCGGATTTTTTCAAATCAATCCTGTCTCCACAGATACTCCCCCCACTTTTTTCCAAAATCAGTCTGATATCAAGATTTAACAAGATCATTTTTATATACTCCCATTGAGTATATTTTTCCCCTGATAGTCATTCGCGTAAAAAGCGGGCACCGCAACATCTGCCATTGTCCTGCCCACTGTCGCCGCACGGCATGAAACCGGACAAAATCCGCTACAATCCCGCTTCCACCACATGTCGCGCATTGCCCGTCTCAGGACAAACGCGGCACGCACCCGGGGACGACCCCGGCGCATCTCGTCATTCGCAGGGACGACCCTGCAGCCATCACCTTTCGGAATCCCATCATGAACTGGATCACTCTGCTTACCGCCGGTCTGTTTGAAATCGTCTGGGCCATCGGCCTGAAATACACCGACAGCTTTTCCCGTTTCTGGCCCAGCGCCTTGACACTGGCTGCTATGGCAGTGAGTGTGGGCTTACTCGGAATCGCCATGAAAGGCCTGCCGGTCGGCACCGCCTATGCGGTCTGGGTCGGCGTTGGCGCAGTTGGCACCGCGATCATGGGCATCATCCTGTTCGGCGAACCCGCCAGCCCGGCGCGCCTGCTCAGCCTCGCCCTGATCGTCTGCGGCATCATCGGCCTGAAACTTGCCACGCCTGCCTGAGTTTGCCACCAGCAATGCGCCTGTGCATCCAACAAGCGTGCGTAAATCAGCCGCTAAAATACAGGTGAACCAATGGAATTCTGCATACTCCTCCTGTTTTTAAGAAAAACCCTAAAATCCCGTCATAAATATTGGGCTTGTAAACATACCCAGGGGAGTATATTTTTGGTGTTTTGAGATCGTGTGACGCGGTGGATTCGATCACTAACAGCAAATGGACAATGCCAGACTCAGGCTGATGTGATGATTGTTGAAGAAAGCGTGGGGATTTGGGGTTCAACTCCGAACTAACCAGCACCCAGCATGTGCCGCGAAGCGGCAAGCTCTTTGCTGGGTGTCTGGGTTGAGTGACAAGTTAGGCAGGTGGCAAAGGCTCGATTGGTTGCGTCGTTAATGCGTTGCTCTGTGTTCGTTTTTTATTTTTTTAAAGCTTAGTACGCCACGTTTCTAAAACCAATTTCACCGCAGGCAAAAGAGGCTTTGTGGTTCCATCGTTAAGTGTGACGAAAACTTCAGCTGCTTCTGCGAAGCCACCTTCGCCAAACGACGCATGAAAAAGACCGAGTGTCGTGGTGACCCGATCGGAGGTTGGCACTTCGCGCACAGGTTTACTAGGGCTCTTTGGAACAAAAAGTTTCGCGTGCTTTGCTGCGTCCGCGATGTCTTGAATGAATTGGAAGCCAGGACATATTTCGAGCATTTCATTGCGAACAGCATCTAGGCGCTGGTTCATCGTTGAGCGATCCGTGGGAGGTTGGCCTTCCTGTGCTAAGTGATCTGCCATGTGATTAAGCACAATGGCTGCAAGCAATCCACGCCGCAGATCATGCGGAGATTGCGCGAACTCGGCCACAGTTGGTTCGACCATTAGGGTGAGAAAGTCTTTGGCACTTGACGGCATGGATTTTTCGAGGCCTAACATGATTTAATTTTCATTTTGCAACATTAACCGTCAATGATCAAACTGTCAACATGTTGCAATCCCCTTGAAAACCGCATGAATATTGACTGCATTTGTTTATACCGATATTTTATACAGTACAAATAAATGAACAAAAACATCATCCCTCAAAAACCACGCTTGCTGGATCAGGTGCACGAACGTTTGCGTTATCAGCATGACAGCTTTTCGACTGAAAAAGTGTACGTGTGCTGGATACGTTTCTTCCTTCGCTGGTGAAAACTCACACGTTCTGCCACCACATCGCACACTGCCAGTCATTGTGCATATATCTAACCTTATCCACAGCACATCTTCACCCCTACAATAAATTAGTCGGCATACCCTTCGCGAAATTCACGACATTCTGAAATGCCACCGAGAAATACAACTCGTAGCTGTCTTTTTCGACATAGCCCAGGTGCGGCGTCGCCAGCACGTTTTCTCTTCGCAGCAGCGGATGCTGCAAGGGCAGCGGTTCGCTTTCAAACACGTCCAGCGCGGCAAAACCGGGGCGGCCGGCGTCCAGCGCCTGTTCCAGCGCACCGGGCTCCACCAGCTCGGCACGGCTGGTGTTGACGAACAGCGCATCCGGCTGCATCTGCGCCAGATCGGCACGGGTCACGATGCCGCGCGTGGCGTCATTCAGTCGCAGATGCAGCGACAGCACGTCGCAACTGGCAAAAAAGTCTTGTTTCGATGAGGCTACCTGATAGCCGTCTTGCAGCGCCTGATCGAGACTGGCTTCGCTGCCCCAGACCACCACGTGCATGCCGAAAGCGCGACCGTAACCCGCCACCAGCCGCCCGATGCGGCCATAGCCCCAGATACCGAGCCGCCGGTTGCTGAGTACGCGTCCCAACTGATTCTGTGCGGCATGCACCGAAGCCGTCTGCCACAGTCCCTGCTGCAGCAGCGACGTATAATTCACCAGCCGCCGCATGGAAGCCATGATCAGCGTCCAGGTCAGCTCGGCCGGCGCAGTCGGGTCGCCGATGCCCTCGGTGACCGCAATGCCGCGCTCTCTGGCCGTCTCCAGATCAATATGCCCCGCCACTTTGCCGGTCTGGGAAATCAGCTTCAGATTTGGCAGACGCAGCAGCAAAGCCCGCGGCAGGCGGGTGCGCTCGCGGATCAGCACCAGCGCATCAAACGGCGCCAGCCGAATCGCCAGCTGACCCACGCCGACGGCGCTGTTATGAAACACTTTCACTTCGTGCTCGCTCAATAACTCAAAGCAGCCGAGCTGCCGCACCACATCCTGATAGTCATCCAGGATTGCAATCTTCATGGCGGGATTCCTTTGCGTGGAAAGAACAGATGAAACTGTTTCACTTTCATATTTTATATAATTATGATAACGAATCTGATGCAAAATTCGCCCGAAACAGCGCGGGCGTGTACAATTGTCAGTCCGTAGCTTTTTGATTCTTCCGCCCGCTCACCTGGCAGGCGCTAGCTGGAGTCGGGATCATCGTCCTGATTTCCTATTATCCGACAGAACCGCCGCTAGGGTATCCGCTTTGCTGGAGCCGGGAAATGCGTTCCCCCCGCGCTCGCAGGCCAGCCTTTCAACGACGATCCTGCCGTGCCGCTACACCGGAATTTTTTATTGAAATGGCATTGGAGGTAGTATCGTGAATCAACCTATCATGCAAGGCGTGGCTGCAATCAACGCACCCGCTCACGTGAAACATCAGAAACTGATCAACTGGGTCGCTGAAATGGCGGCACTGACCAAGCCCGACACCATTTACTGGTGCGATGGCAGTCAGGAAGAATACGACCGCCTGTGCGCCCAGATGGTCGCTGCCGGCACCATGAAAAAGCTGAACCAGGCGAAGCGTCCGAACAGCTATCTGGCCTGCTCCGACCCGACAGACGTTGCCCGCGTCGAAGACCGCACCTATATCTGTTCCGAGAAAAAAGAAGACGCCGGCCCGACCAATAACTGGATGGCACCGGCAGAAATGCGCGCCACGCTGAACCCGCTGTTCGACGGCTGCATGCAAGGCCGCACGATGTATGTGGTGCCGTTCTCGATGGGTCCGCTCGGCTCACCGATTGCGCATATCGGCGTGGAATTGTCTGACTCTCCGTATGTGGCAGTCAACATGCGCATCATGACGCGCATGGGCAAAGCCGTATTTGACGTGCTGGGGACGGACGGTGATTTCGTCCCTTGCGTCCATACTGTCGGCGCACCGCTGGCAGCCGGTCAGCAAGACGTGGCATGGCCGTGCAATGCCACGAAATACATTGTGCATTATCCTGAAACCCGCGAAATCTGGTCGTTTGGTTCCGGCTACGGCGGCAATGCGTTGCTGGGCAAAAAATGCTTCGCGCTGCGTATCGCTTCGACCATGGGCCGCGATCAGGGCTGGCTGGCAGAACACATGCTGATTCTGGGCGTGGAATCACCTGAAGGTAAAAAACATTATGTTGCAGCGGCGTTCCCGTCGGCGTGCGGCAAAACAAATTTTGCAATGCTGATTCCAGCGATCAAAGGTTGGAAAGTCACCACGATCGGTGACGATATCGCGTGGATCAAACCGGGCAAAGATGGCCGCCTGTATGCGATCAATCCGGAAGCCGGTTATTTCGGTGTGGCACCGGGCACCAATACGGCAACCAATTCGAATTGCATGGCATCGCTGACAGCGAATACGATATTCACCAACGTCGCACTGACCGACGATGGTGATGTCTGGTGGGAAGGCATGACGAAGGAAGCGCCGGCCCATCTGATCGACTGGCAGGGTAAAGACTGGACCCCGGCCATCGCCAAGGAAACCGGCGCGAAAGCGGCGCATCCGAATGCCCGCTTCACCGTCGCCGCCACACAAAATCCGGTGATCGATGCAGCCTGGGATGATCCGGCTGGTGTACCGATTTCTGCGTTTATTTTCGGTGGCCGCCGTTCCACCACCGTACCGCTGGTGACGGAAGCACGTAACTGGATCGAAGGCGTCTACATGGCCGCGACCATGGGTTCCGAAACCACTGCCGCCGCCGCTGGTCAGCAGGGCGTGGTGCGTCGCGATCCGTTTGCGATGCTGCCGTTCATGGGTTACAACATGAGCGACTATTTCCAGCACTGGCTGGACATGGGTAAGAAAATCGACGCTGCTGGCGCAAAACAGCCTGCCATTTTCTGCGTCAACTGGTTCCGTACCGATGCGAATGGCAAGTTCGTCTGGCCTGGTTTTGGCGACAATATGCGCGTACTGAAGTGGATGCTGGATCGTATCGAAGGTAATGCCAACGGCGTGGAAAACGTGTTTGGCGTCACACCGACCTTTGACGACCTGAACTGGGATGGCCTCCAGTTCACGCAAGAACAGTTCAATACCATCACGTCGATCGATAAGACGGCATGGGAAGCAGAGCTGAAACTGCATACCGAGCTGTTCGAGAAACTGGCCTACCATCTGCCGGCAGAACTCGAAGCGACCCGCGTGGCGCTGGAAAAACGTCTGGCAGCATAAGCGGCGGTCTGATCCACGAAAAAGCGCGAAATCTTTCGCGCTTTTTTTATGGTTTGCTACACTCTGCCTGTTACGGATAAGAAACAGGTCCACGATGCATCTCCGTCTTCCTCTCTGCCGCCCGCAACACTTGCTATGCCGTCTGTGATTCTGGTTGTGCTGCGCGGCCAGCAGCTCTGTTCATGCGATGACCCCGTTGCAAATTATCATCCTGGACGACACACGCCCCAGCTCTGTTGCTGCCAGAGAAGTATTACAGCAGGCTTATCAGCGCCTGAAGATACCGGTGCAATTCATCGAGGTTCCGGCGAAACGGGGTATCGGTCTGTTGCAGGCAGGAAGCGCGGATGGCGTGACTTTCCGTCTGACGCTGGAACCCGACTACGATATGCTGCCGGTGAAAGTGCCGGTGACCAGTGAAGAACTGATGGTTTATACCAGCGGAAAAAATTTTGAAGTGCATGGTTTTGCCAGCCTGCAGCCTTATCTGACCGGTTATGTCAACGGTGTGCTGATCATTGCCGAGCACACCGGTAATCTGCGCACAGACACCGCCCCGTCGATTGATTCGCTGTTCCGCAAATTAGCCGCCGGACGGACAGATATCGCTCTGGAATCGCGCCAGAGCTTATGCCATGTCATCCGCCTCGGCTTAACGCAGATTGTGATGCTGGAACCATCGCTGATGCAGCGTCCTGGTTTTCATGTACTGCACAAAAAATACCAGACATTGATTCCGAAACTGGAAGTCGTGTTATCGCAAATGGAAAAACAGGGAGAAATCCGCAAAATCAACGAAGCAGCTATCCAGTCTTATCTGTCGCACTGCCATCAGGGGTTGCAAGCCCGAAGCTGATTTTTTTCCGACGCCGGATGCTACGGTACGCCGATAGCGGACTCAGCGCACTCGCCCGACAAAGACCATCCCCAGTTGCCGCGCCCGCTTTTCCTCCTCCATATGCAGGTAGACCCGAGGTGGTCGACACCGAGCACGGCGACAGGGCACGGCTGCGCTCGACGATCACCCAAAGGATCAGCCACTCGGTCCCTTGGCGGTAGGCAATCCGGGTAGGGGCGCTTTCAAGTCGCTTTCAGCATACATAGTTGAATTTCGGTCCGGGGCAGCACCGGCGCGAACCGGTGACGCGTCGTCTTATACGGGAAAATTCTGTTCTGCCACAGAATAGTGCGAAAAATGCAGTCGACGCAAAACGCTTCCCCGGTGTTCCAATCCGTGACCGCGACACGCGGGTCGTCGTAGCTGAGCAGCACGCACGGCAAATGGTTCAGTCCCAACAAGGCCGCCGCCCGTATCCGGTGGTTGCCATCCATGACGATGCCGGTGCCGCCGTCAACGGGGACCGGTGTCGTCCAGATGCCCGCTTCTGAAATGACGGAAGCCAGCTTGTGTACGTCGACGTGGTCAACATCTTCCGAAGGACGGAAGAAATCGATCGGCTTGAGTGCAACGCAATAGGAGTGATGATCGGCCATGTTTTCTTTCCTTGGAGACGATTTCAATGACATAGATGAGGGTTTCAAATTCGTGCCAATGTCGTCCCGTTATCGCCCCGACGCCGTGCGCGGCCGCTGCAACGCAAAACTGGAACGCCGCGCCAGCTCGACATCGAAATGCGGTGGGGCGTCAGCCGCAATGGGCACGAAGGTGCCGTGCACGCGAAACACCTGCTCGATCAGACTGGTTCCGGCGAGTGCGTGCGGATCCCCGTCGAACACCAGGCTGCCCCGCTCAAGCAGCGAAATGCGGTCGCAAACAGACATTGCCTGATTCAGATCGTGGATCGCCATCACGATGGCGACACCCCTGTCGCGGCTGAGCCGATAGACGAGATCGAGTACCTCGACCTGATAACCGATATCGAGGAAGGTGGTCGGCTCATCAAGCAGCAGGATCTGAGCCTCCTGCGCCAGTGCGGCCGAAATCCAGGCCCGCTGGCGCTCGCCGCCCGACAGTTCGGTGAGGCTACGGTCGGCAAGCCCGCTCAAGCCGGTGCATTCCAGCGCCCACCGGATCGCCTGCTCGTCGTCCGGACCATAGCCGCGGAACAAGCCGACGTGGGCGAATCTCCCCTGCCGCACCAATTGCGCGACGGTCATTTCATCGGGGGCCGTCGGCTGCTGGGGCAGATAGGCAAGGTGCCGGGCGAGTTCGCGGCGCGGCATCGCATCGACTGGCCTGCCGTCGATGGCGACGCTTCCGGCTGCCGGCCGAATCAGCCCGGCAAGCGCCTGCAGCGCCGTGCTCTTGCCGGAACCATTGGGGCCGATCAGGGCACGGATTTCGCCTTTTTCAAGAGCAAGATCAAATCCATCCAGCACCATGCGGCGGCCATAAGCGACGGATAACTGGGAACAGGTGAGCGGCATCGCAATCCTCATGGGGTTTTGCGCAAGAGCGCAATCAGTACGGGAACGCCGCACAACGCTGTGACCACACCAATCGGAATCTCGTCTGCCTGGCCGGCGAGGCGGCCGACGAGATCGGCCAGCGTGACCGTGACGGCGCCGAGGGTGATCGTCAGGGGCAGGCGCAGGGCGCTGTGCCGGCCGGCAACGAAACAGGCGAAATGGGGAACGATCAGCCCGACGAACACAATGGGGCCGACAACGCCGACCGCGCTCGATGCAAGGCAGGCGGAAAGCAACAGAACCAGCGAAAAGGCCGGGCGATAGGCAAGCCCGAAGGAGCGCGCCACCGGTGTCGAGAGGCTGAGGAGATCAAGGGGGCGGCGGATGAGCGGCAGTACGGCGAGGCCGACGATGGTAAAGGGCAGAAGAAAAACGGCATGCCGCCAGGTGCGCGCATAAAGGCTGCCGGACAGCCATTCGAGCAGAACTTCGATCCGCGTCGATCCCCATCCGGCAATGAGGCCGATTGCCACTGCATGCAGCACCGCGCCGACGGCGATGCCGGCGAGTGTCAGGCGCAGGGGGCCGAGATCGGCCTGCAGCGCCAGGGCATAAACGACAACGCAGGCGGCCAGTCCGCCGAGCAGGCCGATGCCCGGCAGCCAGTGCAGCGGAATTTCCGTGATCTGTGCGCTCGATCCTGGCGCGTAGGCATGAGCACCGAAGAGAAGGAACAGCGTGACGCTGAGCGTCGCTCCCTGGGAAATACCGACCAGCGACGGGTCGGCAAGTGGATTACGCGTGATGTTCTGGAGCAGGAAGCCGGCCAGGGCGAAATGGATGCCCGCCAGTACGCCAGTGGCGATTCTCGGCAAACGAATGTCGAGGATGATTGCCTGCGCCTCCGGTGATCCATGTCCGAGCAACGTGGCGGCGACATCTCCCGGCGGCAGATCGACCACGCCGAAAAAAACGGCGAGGACGAGCGACAGTAGAAAGAGAGCGAAAGATGCCGGCAGAAAGATCCGGGAAGAGGCCGGCCCGGCACCGGGGCGTAAAGAGTGGACTGTCATGTTGCGGCCTCTCCCCTGAAGGCAAGGCTTTTGCTCTGGATAAGGTAGATGAAGACCGGCCCGCCAACGAGGGCTGCGACAATGCTGACCGGCAGCTCACGCGGCAGGGCTACGGTCCGGGCAACGATGTCGGCCGCGACCGTGGTGAAACCGCCGATCGTGGCGGCGAAGCCGATGGTCCAGCCCGGTCCGCCGGGTTTCAGGAACCGGGCGATATGCGGCGAGACCAGGCCGACGAAGGTGACCGGCCCGGCCACAGGGGTAACACCGGCCACCGGCAGAACAGCGAGGACGAGCAGCACCGGTTTCCAGAAGGCCAGCCGGATGCCCATGCCGGCAGCGGCTTCGTCGGAGAGCGTCATGAGGCCGATGACGCGTCGGCAGACCAGCGCTCCTGCGATGCCGGCTGCAACCCAGGGAGTCATATAGGCAAGATGCGACCATGACCGCCCCTGGAAGCCGCCCGACAACCAGAACAGCAGAGATTTCACCTGTGCGCCACTCCGCATCATGATATAGGTGGTGACGGCGGAGAGAAGCATCGATACGGAAATGCCGCCGAGCGCCAGGTGCAGCGAACGCGACCTTCCGGATGGCCCGTGGGCGATCCAAAAAGTGACGACTGCCGCAGCAAGCCCTCCCGCCATGCCGATCAACGGATAGCAGGCGGGAGAAAGCCTCGGCAGAAAGACAAAACAGAATACGATCGCGGCCACCGCGCCGGAGGAAACGCCGGTCAGCCCCGGCCCGGCAAGAGGATTGCGCGTCAGCGTCTGCAACAGAAAACCGGAAACGCCGAGACCGGCACCGCCGACGAAAGCGGCCAGACTGCGCGGCAGGCGCAGCGTCCACACGAGAATGGAATCGATCCGGTCATCGGGCGACAGCAGGATGGAGACGAGCGCCGAGGGCGTCAGCGACCGGGTACCGGTCATCAACCCGGCGACGGCCACCAGCAGGGCACCGGCAGTCAGAGCCAGCGTCCAGCCTAACGGCCGCAGCCACGACCTTGCCGGTGCGGGTAACAAGGATGGTGTCATTTCTGCAACCCGGCCGGGATCAGTTTCACCGCCTCTGCGCGGACATCGACGGCCGGGAAGGTGCCGGGGTAAAGGTAGTGAGCCGCCTCGCGCAGAACGATCTCGCGGGCGATCGGCCCGTTGGTCTCGACCCAGTGGTCGCCAACATAATGGACGCGCTTGTTCTTAACGGCAGAAAGTTGCTTCCAGATCGGGTTATTTTCATGGGGGCGGTCCGGGCCGGAATCATAGACGAAGATCACCTCCGGGTTCTTTTCCAGCATGGACTCCAGGCTCAGTTCCGTACCGAACCGGCCGCCCTGTGTCATGGGGCCGGCAATGTTGACGCCGCCGAGCCCGATCGCAATCGAAGCGGCAGTGTTCTCGTCATGGAAGGAAAAGGGCGTGGCGCCTGCCCACATGATCAGAAAGCGCGGATGCACGGCCTTGGGCGCCTTGTTTGCGTAATCCTGCAGATGCTGTCTGAAGGTGGCGTTGAGTTCCTTGCCGCGCTCGGGCTTGCCGAGAATCCTGGACAATTCGGTGACTTCCTTCTCGCTTTCGGAGAACAGCTCCATATTGTAGGCGACATAGGGCGCGATCTTCTCTAGGTGCTGCGCATTGGCGGCGGTATAGCGCCGCATAGCGATAACCAGATCAGGCTTAGCTTTGGACAGAAGTTCAAGATTGGGCTTGGCGCGCTGACCGAGCTGCACCATGTCCCTGGTCAGGCCAAGCAGGAAGTCGGGCGCGCGCCCCGGCGTCAGATAGGTAGTGGCAAAGGGTTTGATACCGAGCGCCAGGGAAACATCCGCAGCCAGGTAGGAAATACCGGCGACGCGCTTCGGCGCAGCGGAAAGACGCACCGTCACGCCACGGTCGTCCCGAACCACAAAGCCCGGCTTGTCCTGCCCGCAGGCCGGTCCCGATGTCAGCGCCGCCAGCGCCACAATCGCGCTTCCTGCCGCCCATATGGTGCGAAGATGCCGCATCACTTATTTTCTCCAAAATATATTTGTTGTCACGATTGTTTCCGCCCCGGCATTCATCGCGATGCCAGGCGCACTGCTGCCGGTTCGTCTTTCTGCTGCGGCTTCAGAACCGCCTGCAGGTCCGCGGCGAAGCGCCAGCCGAGCAGAGCGCTTGTGACAGCGAATCCAAGGCAGAGACCAAACCAGATGCCGTAACTTTTCCAGCCCAACCAGTAGCCGCAGACGGCCATGGCGGGGATACCGATCAGCCAGTAGCCGATGAGGGTGTTGGTGAGCCCGGCTTTGGTGTTGCCAAGTCCGCGCAGCAGACCGACACATATGTTCTGCGCGCCCTTGCAGTACTGATGCACGATGGCAAACCACAGCAAGCCGCCCGCCGCCGCCAGCACAGCCGGGTCTGCATCCGTTCCGAGAAAAGGCCGCAGCACGATGCCCGGCACGGCCACATAGGCGATGGCAACGAGAGTCATGACGGCAAAGCTGATGGTAAAGCTGCGCGCCGCGATAGCACCGATCTTCCCCATTTCCCCCTTGCCAGTCGCACGACTCACCAGAATGGAAGAGCCGTGCGACAGCCCGATATTGAGCTGGTAGACGATGTACGCGAGCTGGTTGACGATGTTGGAGGCGGCCAGAACCACCGGCCCGAAGGTGCCCATGAAGACGGCGGCAATCGAGGTGATCGCAGCCTCCGAGCCATAGGTCAGCGTGATCGGCGTGCCCATCCTGGCGATGCGTGCAACCGTTTCCCGTCTGGCGCACCAACCGTTCAGGGCGATCAGCGCACCCAGTTTTTGATCGCGCAGCACGGTGCGGAGATAGACGAGAAAGGTCCACATATTGACCGCTGTGGTCGCCAGCCCGATGCCGGCGAGCCCTAGCTGCGGCAAGCCGAACCAGCCATAGATGAAGACAGCGTTGAGAAAGGCGTTGACAGCGATGGACACCAACGTAACCATCAGCAACGAGCCGGCGCGGCGCATGCCCACCGCGAATTGACGCAGGACATTGAGCCAGAGCATGGGCAGCAGACCCGGCGCCAGCGCCAGCATGATCGGCTTGGCCAGGGCGATCACCGCTGCATCCTGCCCCAGGAGAGGCAACAAATGGCCGAGACCGACCAGCAGCGTGCCGGCGCCAAAGGCAACGATGGTCGCCAGCAGCAGGGCAGCCCGCAACAGATCGCGGATTTCCTCGCGGGCAGGTTCATCCAGATCGGCGCTGCTGGTCCGTGTCTCGCCCTGTCCGGCGGCGGACGCGATGAGATTGCCGAGTCCCGTCACCATGCCGACGCACATGGTCCGCAGCTGATTGTAGAGCAGGAGGGCAAGTCCGCCGGCCGCGACGGCTTGCACGCCGATCAGGCCCATCATCAGAAGGTCGGTACTCGTCAGCGCGACCTGGGCGAACTGGATGCCCGCAATGGGAGCGGCGAGCGCGATGATTTCCCGATACTGTCGAAATTCCATGGTCATTCGTTATCCTCCCGCCGCCAGATTGCACGACGGGCGCGATGCAAGGTGTATCGAGTCCCGATAAGCATCGAACAGCCTGTGAAGACGCTGATGCGCCAGTTCGTCGAGGAGGTGGCGCTCGCGCAGCCACTCGTCGTCGTAGACGCTGTCGAGATATTTCTCTCCCGCGTCGCAGACCAATACCACCATGGTGCTGTTCGGTTCGACCAGCGCCAGCCGTTTCAGCGCGACATGAATCGCCGCGCCGGACGTGCCGCCGACCAGAATGCCGGTCCGGCGCGCAACGACGCGGGCGGCGGCAAAGGCGTCGATGTCGCTGACGGTCAGCCCTTCGTCGATCAGCGTGTGATCGACGTTCGGCCCGACGGTGAACCCGCCCGGTGCGCCGGCTCCGGTCTGCCAATACTTGCCGGGGGGACCGCCGAAGATGATGGATCCCAAAGGTTCGACGCCGATGCTGGTGACCAGGGAACCCAGGTGGCGCAGCTCCTTGACCGTGCCGCACATGGTGCCGCCGGTACCGACCGTGCCAACCAGATAATCGAGATCCGTGCCGAGATCGCCGAGCAGCTCGGCGGCAAGCCCGGCATAACCCTTGTTGTTGTTCGGGTTGGTGTGCTGATCCGGCCAGAATGCGCCGGTCTTCGCGACGATTTCTTCAGCCAGCCGGCGCCGCGCGATCGTACTCGGCCCATCGCCCCTGCTCTCGGCAAAGACCAGATTGACGCCCATTGCCTGCATCGCGCGGAGCTTATCGCGTGCCGCATGATGGTCGACGATGGCCGTGAACTTGTAGCCGCGCTCGATGGCGACGAGGGCGATTCCCTGCCCGGTATTGCCCGAGGTGGGTTCGACGATATGACCTCCCGGCTTGAGCCTGCCGTCGCGTTCGGCGGCGAGGATCATCTCGCGGGCCATCCGGACTTTGCAGGAGCCGGTAGGGTTGAATTGTTCCAGCTTCAGCAGCAGGCGGCTGCCCGATCCGGTACGGGCCAACTCATACAACGGCGTCCCGCCAATCAGGTCGGAACATGCCATTACAATCCGTTCAGCAGACTGATGTTTGGGGATCATTGGTTTATTCTCCAGGTGAAGCGTCCGTCGTGTTGGTTCACGACGATTTTGGGCGGCAGAGCGAGCTGGTGGAACTCGCTCTCGTTCTTGTCCATCTGATAACCAGCGGTATTGGGGTAAACGATCAGGTCGCCGTGGCGGGGTACGGCGGGGAACGTGATCTTGCGCCACGTCAGTACGTCGTACTCCATGCAACTGGAACCGCCGATCACCGCGCACACCGGATTTTGCGGACGCGCCGGTCCGCGCTGCACCAGGAAGGGAGCCGGCAAAAACTCGCTGTTTTTCCACTGCTCCGATAGGCTCATGGAGAGGCCCGCGACAGTCACGATCCCGTGCTCCGCATTGCGCTTGAAGCCTTGCACGGGAAAGACTGTCATTCCCGCGCCATCGAGCAGCGCCCGTCCCGGTTCCAGATAGAGCTGCACATCGGCAGCGATGAGCCTGGCTGCCAGCGTTCCGCCTCCTGTTTCAGTTATCGTCTGCAAGATCGCATCCAGCATCGCCGCGCCGGTGGGCGACTGGTAATAAGGATAGAAATGGCTGAAGCTCTTTCCCGCATGGAACTGGGCGGGATCGAGCCTTTCCTTGAAGACGCGCCAATCGTCCTCTTCGACGTAACTGCAGGCAAAACCACCACCGATGGAGACCGACGAGCAGGGAAAGCCCTGGCCGCGCGCTGCCACGCACCGGTCGATCAGCGCGGCAGCCAGCTCGGCGCGCGGCGCCACCGCGTAGCCGTCGAGATGAAAGGAAAAACCGTCCATCAAAATGTGCCGGCGGGCATCCGCGCAGCGCTGAAGCGCCGCGAGAAGATCGTCCTGATTCAGCCCGAAGCGGCTATTGGGGCTGTTAGGTGGAAGCACGCGCAGCAGGATCCGCAAGACGTTTTCCGTGTTCGATCCTGCTGCAACGGCAATCGCGCGCTCCAGTTCGTCCAGGGCATCGATGGCAACGATCGCGCCGTGGCGGCAGGCCAGCCATAACAGATCGTCGCTCTTGGCCGCGCCCGTGACGCCGATGTCTTCTCCGCGGATGCCGTTGGCAAGCGCATGGACGAACTCGGGTTTACTGGCGACATCGACCGCGCCGCCGAGCCTTGCCACTTCGCGCAACCACGCTCCTGCCTTGTTGGCCTTCTTGCCGAAATAGACTTGCCCCGCGATGTTGCGGTCCCGCAGAACACGCTGAAAGTCCGACAGATTCCCGGCAAAACTCTCGGGGTGAACGAGGTGGAAGGGGCCGTCCACCGCGCGGGTAATCTGGTCGAGCAGCGCGATGTCCTGTCGGGCGTCAACGGCCCAGGCCCGTTCGCAGGCGCGCATCGAGTTGGTGGTCAATTCCATAGTTCGATCCGCTTGCCGCGGCCTGCGGCAATGCCTCTGGTTGCGAGGGCATGCGCGACGGGAATATCCGTGATGATCATTCCGCTCGAGAATGCGAACACCCTATCCTCTTGCGATCGTCGCCCCGGCTTGCGGCCGGCCACGATGTCGGGCAGCTCGGCATCGATACGGGCTTCGTCGCCGGAGCCGGCGAGCCGCTTTCCGGTGACGCCCATCTGCCCTTCGTTCGTCGCGATCGCGTAGTCGGCGTCCAGCAGTGCGCCGGCCTCCACACCCTTGCTGGCGACCGAAATGAGCAAGCCGCCGGGTGGCAGCCACTTGGTCTGGATCTTGGGATGAGCGGCGCGTCCCGAAGCCACGACGACGATATCGGATTGGGCGACAGCAGCGGGCACGTCCTTCACCAGTTCGATCTCGCGATCGGGAAAATACCTGGCAAAGGTCGAAAGACTTGCGGCGATCCCGTCAGGATGTGTGCCGAACAGGCGTAGGGTTTTGAGGGAAGGCAGCGCGGTCAGGAGATAGGGCAGCGTGTTGATGCCCTGCGCTCCGGTGCCGATCATCAACGCCGATTGGACATTCTCCTTGGCGCAGTGCTTGGCGATGATCGCCGTCGTTGCCGGCGTGCGGGAGCCCCCGACACGGTGGCAATCCATGAACACGAACGGTAATCCGGTTGTGTCGTCATAGAGGCTGATCGTCGTATAGTATTTTTCTGCGCTATCGGTGCCCTGGCGATAGGAGGTCTTGAAGCCGAGCTGCTGGAGAGCGCCGTCGTAACCGAGCATCGAATAAGAAACCGCGTCCCGCTGCGCATCGGGAAGTTCCATCATGAGTTTCGTCGGGCAACGGGACTCTCCGTTGGCGTAGAACAAATAAGCATCCTCTACGAGCCGGATCACGTCCGCCGGAGGAAGCTCGATGTCAACCAGATCCGAACGGCTGAGAATATGGACGGCAGGTGTACGCATATATGACTTGGTCATGTCAATTCCTTTCGATGTCGTTAAAGATCAGCCGATACCGTGATACTAATGGTCCGCGGGGCGCCAACACTCATGTAGCCCGCCGTGTTCGACTCCCAGTACTTGCGGTTAAACAGGTTCGCGATGTTCAGATTGAGCGAGACGGGGGTGTCAGCGACCTTGGTGGAATACCGCGCGCCTGCATCGAAGCGGGTCCAGCTCGGCATCTGCACCTTGTTCGCCGCATCCAGGAATCGGGAGCCGGTGTGGAGGGTGCGACCGGTCAACGTCAGCCCAGGTATGGATGGGGCATCCCATTCAAGGCCAAGATTGAATTGAACCTTCGGCACTCCCACGGCCTGGTTGCCGTCAGTGCTGCCACCTGCGGTCTTCGTCAACTTGGGGTCCATCACGGTCACGCCGCTGAGCAAGCGCAGGTTGCGTGTCAACTCGCCAAAGCCCATGATTTCGATCCCCCGGTGGCGTTGCTCGCCGTCTACGCCAAACACGCCCGTGCTCGGGTTCGTGATGCCATTCGGCGTGGAAATCTGAAACGCGCCTGCGGTAAGCGCCAAGGTGCCGAAGTCGTATTTCGTGCCAATTTCGACCTGCTTCGTCCTGTAGGGCGCGAATATCTGTCCTGCATTCACACTGGTTCCTGGGGCCGTAGGTCCTTGGGTGAGGCCCTCGACATAGCTCCCGTAGAAGGCCAGTGACTTGTTCGGGCGCAGGGTCACGCCCACCATGGGCGTGGTTGCACTCTGGTCGTACTGGGAAGTGATCGCGCCGGTCGTTCCTGAAAAGTTATCGACCTTGATCTTTTGGTGCCTGATGCCACCAGAGACCTGTAGGAAGCCGTCCGCGAAAGAGGCGACGTCGGCGATGGCGATCCCCGACAGCGAGGTTTCGGATGCGCGTTTCTTCGAGAAGGAGGACAAGGGAGACGCAATGGCTGTCGGCTGCGCCAACAGGACAGGCGCGTAAATGTTCGTCAGGAAGCTGGCGTACGATGTTTTCCCCAAGTCTTGATCCAGGCTGATACTGCTCGCCGCGATGCTCAAGTTGTGGTCAACCGCTCCAGTCCTGAATTTGCTCCTGATTCCGGCTTCACTCGATTTCGACCCATAGTCGGCGTCTTGGGATACCGACGCCACGCGCCCGCCACCGTTGGCATCGAGGATTTGGGTGCCGTTCTGATAGTCCAACCTGCGTTGATTGAACTGCGCGGCGCCGGTGGCTGCGAACAGGACGATGCGATCGGTGAGGTCGTATTCGGCCCGCACCATCCCAGTCGTACCGCGCGTCTTCGAGTAATCGAACGACTGGCTGGTATTGATGCCGGGGGTGGGAACGGAAGGAAGGCCGACTCCCGAGGCCAGAAAGTAGCCACGCTCGGGAGCATGGATGGTGTCGGCCTGATACAGCAGATCGGCAAATAGCCGAAGCCGTTGGCCTTGGTAGTCCAGCCCCAGGGACATGTCCCCACTGTTCGCCTTTTGCCGATCGATCGGCGGACGTCCATCTCGATAAGCAACGTTCATACGTATGCCGATCTGTTTGTCCTCACCCAGGCGGCGAGCCAAATCCAGATGACTGCCGAAACGGGAATCGGATGCGTATTCCGCAGTCAGACGGGTCAACGGATCGGCACCCGCACGCTTGGTCACGACGTTGATGTTGCCCCCCGTGCTGCCGCGCGGTGGCGTGCCGTTAAGTAGCGCGCTCGGCCCCTTGAGCAGTTCGATGCGCTCCAGAGCGTCCGTGCTCACCATGTGCTTGGGAAGAAGGCCATACAGACCGTTCAAGGCCACGTCGTCGTTCGTAACCCGAAAGCCGCGGATCGTAAAGGCTTCGTACAGATTGTCCCGACCTACCACGTCACGGACGGATGGGTCGACCACGGTTAATAGATCTCCCACAGACTTTGCTTGCTGATCGCGTATGGCCTGCTCCGTATAGCTGGTCATGCTGAAGGGAACGTCCATAAAATCTACATTGCCAAGCATGCCAAGGCTTCCACCGCGCGCAACTTGACCGCCGGAATAAGGCAGAGAGAGCGCGTCAGGCCGTCTCGCAGTGACCGTCACTACGGGGAGAGTTGTTACATCTCCGGCACCCTCTTGTTTTGGCGCGGTTTGGGCGTGACCGTGACTCATCACTCCGGTGGTCAATAGTCCCGCGAAGGCCATACGCAAGGCGGAAGCCAGCGGCTTGGATAGCATGGGCGCAGAGGCGCCCGTAGAGCGGGAAGCAGAAGTAGTCTTGTGCAGCACAGTGTTCCTTTCTTTTGGATGCACTGGCTGGCGACAGCAGGCTTGTGCGACGATCGGTTGGTTTTAATTGGTGAGGATCAACTTTCCATTCAGCGTCAGTCGTAGCCGGTAAACTCTCCCGTCATGCACGATCTTCAATTCGCGCCGGTGGCCGGGAAGTTCCGCGCTCGTGATCCGTCCACATGCAGGACCACCAGCAATTGCATGATCAGCCGCCGGCTGGCACTTATCGGGCATTTCGTTTGGAGCGGATAATCGAGAAAATAAGCGCATGCACAAATTATAAATAAGAATCATTATTATTTGCAACAATATTGTTCTCTATTTTCACCGCTGCACATAAATGCCATGCTTAGTATCATTTAAAAATGGATTGCGCGATTCGAGTGACAGCGCCGTGCCCGTATCAATGTGAACTGCTAATGCCTGGAAACACGAACAGAAGTACTTTTAATCAAAATATATGATGCGCAAACCAATGGATATTCCGCAAGAGCTGCGGGCATCCGGTCTGAAGGCGACTCTGCCGCGCTTGCGCATTTTGCAGTTTTCCCATGAAGGCAAAAACAAACCCTTGGCTGCCGAGAATGTGTATCGCTCCTTGCTGGATGAGAAAATCGATGTCGGCCTGGCGACCATCTACCGGGGGGGCTGGTGCAATTTGCGAAAGCGGAAATCCTGATGCGCCGTCAGTTTGAATCCGGCCCCGGTGTCTTTGAATTGAATAAGGGCAGCCATCATGATCACTTGATCTGTACGGCATACGGCACAAGGTCGAGGAGTTTGTCGATATTAAAATCGGGCGTCGTCAGGAAGAAGTTGCGAAAGAACGTGGCTATGCATTGCATCAACATTCACTGTCTTTGTGTGGTATTTGTGCGAGCCGCGGACAAGGGAAAGTCAAGACGGACACAGCCTGTTGAAGGACTTTCTGACATGATGCCGCACGCCGGACAAATAGATCGTGCAGCGAGAGATGCCAACTTCTATATCCCGATTCCTGATTCTCAGCAGCCACCCTCGTGGCCGGATCATCGGGCATCGTATCGCCCCAAATAATTAGAACACTGAGTCACCAGGATTGGGACATAGTAGATGGGAGTGACCTTCGTCGGCCGGGCACGTTAAATCAGACACCGGCGTACTGCAACGCCCCAGCGTCGGAAAAAATCAGTTCTGGACTTATATCCCCACCAGGAACAGTCATAAAAAAAGCCGCACAGAGCACGGCTTCAATCTAGCAATTGCAATGTGGTGGTTGCCGTCTCCGCAGTATTGTTTTCAGTAACGACTTGCAGACAAAGATTTGACTTGTAAACCAGCGATCCGGGTCGCTTCTGCAGCAGCATGCGGGATATCGCTGACCATCAGTCCCTGACGAACCGGCAAAGCAATGGGCACAACCGGCTGACTCATGCTGCGGCTGACGTGGTTCAACATAGGACGCAGCATATACGCGACCGGAAACGCGATGGGCCAGGTGGTCAGCCACGCTTCCATCCAGGCACCGAAAAAATCGTTGCTGAAACCCAGCCACAGCAGGCGCATGACGGCCGTTGCGACCAGCGTGATCACGCCGGTACTCAGCATGGTCGGCAGCATGGATGCCAGGCTTTTGGAACCTGCAATCTGACGCGGTATCTTCTGTGGCAGAACAGAAACATAAGCTGACATCGTTTTATCTCCGCAGGCAAAAATTTGTTGCATTGCAAAAGCAGGGATATGATCTGGCTTGTGCGAAATTTTTCATTTATCCGCGGGCAGCCAGTGCACGCAATTCTGCCGCCATATTCGGCGATGTGCTGTCGAGGTCATTGGCAATATTGCGCACGGCCAGCATGCTGCGCAGATTACGCAGTGCGGATTTTTCTTCGCGGGTCTTATTCGGGAAAACAGCCAGTTTCAAGGCGCGCAGCATACCTGCCAGTAACGGCTTGAACACGACCAGCATGGTGGTCAGCACGCCCAGACCCAGCAATGGACGGAATGAGGCGATCATTGTGCTGATGGCAGCTTCGGCAACAGGCAGGGCGCTGGTAGCGGGGAAGGCGATATTTAAGAAGTTCATGATGTTTTCTTTTTACTTTGACTTTACGGAATAACGCCATATTATTGCATTGCAACATATAATCCCAATTTCCATTTCCTATAATTAATATATCGTTTGTGAATAATTGCAGTGAACGCTATATATGAAGACAATATGTGGAGACCATCAGAATGAACTTTCTGACATTAGATCTGAACTTATTGCGTGTGTTTGATGCCGTCATGATCGAACAGAATCTGACGCGGGCAGCCGATAAGCTGGCAATGACCCAGCCTGCGGTATCGAATGCACTGAAGCGCCTGCGCTATTCCCTGAATGATGAATTGCTGATCCGTACTGCTTATGGTGTCAAACCGACGCCGCGCGCGGAAGCGCTGTGGCCGGTGATCCGCCAGGCGCTGTGCAGCCTGGAATCGGCGATCGCCCCGGACAGCTTTGATGTTTCCCAGACAAAAATCACCTTCCGGATGGCGATGGCGGATGCAACTGCCGCGCTCTGGATGCCGACCCTGGTCCGTTCAATCCAGAACGATGCGCCCGGCATCAACGTGCGCATGGTGCCGTTAACAACCCGTGAGCCGCGCCCGATGCTGCTGCGCGGCGATATCGATATCGCCGTCGGCTTTTTCCCCGGCGTGGTGGCCCAACTGTCAGGCGGTCAAGCCGCGGGTAACAGTCCGATCCGGCACGAGCGGCTGTATTCCGGACGTTATGTCTGCGTCATGCGGCGCGACCATCCGCTGGCCGGTTCTGAACTGACGGTGGATGACTACTGCGCCGCCCGTCATCTGCTGGTGAGCTTTTCCGGCCGGGCGCACGGACTGATTGACGAAGTGCTGGCAAAGATGGGGCGGGAGAGGCATATCCTGCTGACCGTCAATCAATTCTTTACCGGTGGCAGGGTGGTTGCGCATTCCGATCTGATCACCGTCCTGCCGCGCCACCTGATCAGTGCCACCGGCATGACCGAGGCGCTGATCTGGAAAGAGCTGCCGTTTGAAACCCCGCAGGTACATATCGATATGCTGTGGCATGAGCGTGACAGCCGCAATCCGGCGCATCAGTGGCTGCGCGACAACCTGACCAGCATGACGCACTCCAATCTGGTGGCGGAACTGGAACAAAACAATATGGACGACGACAGCTGAAACCGGCACTGCGATGCGCTGAAGAATTGCACAGCCGGACAAAAATTGATAGGCTGCGGTATGTATTCTTCTTGGATTCAGACAGTCTGACCATCGGCCGGAAAGCCCGCTCTGCTGAAGGGTTTCCGGCAGACACGGGCTGTATAGAAGGCGGAACAGATTACTCTCATTCATCACCATGCGACCAGCGACTCTCCCGCGTCATCTGTTATGCCTGCTGATATTTCTGATGTGGCTGCTGCCGGGCATCGCCACCCATGCCACTGCCGGCATACTCAGGCTGGATGACCGGCAGGAGCAAATATCGCTGCAATCCCATTTTCAGATGCTGGAAGACAAAACCAGCACACTGGATATCCGAGATATTCTGAAACCGGAAATCAACCAGCGCTTCCGCCCCATGTCCAGTAATCTCAGCGCTGGCTACAGCAATTCCGTGTTCTGGCTGCGGCTGGATCTGCAGCGCACACCTGAGAGCATTATCAGGAACTGGATGCTGGAAATCACACCGGTTATGCTGGACGATATTCGTCTGTATCAGCAAGCGCAGGACGGCAGTATCCGCATGCGCCGGGCCGGTGACCGCATTCCGTTTTCCGAACAGGAAATCCGGTTTCATTACCCCGTGTTCCCGCTGCAACTCGATGACACCGCCGTCACCACGGTATATCTGCGGATACAGAGCACCAGCTCGGTGTTCCTGAGAGCGACGCTATGGGCGCGGGACCGGTTTGCCGAATCTTCCAATTACAGGTCCAATATGATGGGCATGTATTACGGCATCATGCTGGCGATGATTGTCTACAACGCACTGCTGATGATCAGTTATCGCGATATCTCCATGCTGCATTATCTGATGCTGTCACTCAGCACGCTGGCAGCTGGCATGAGCGTCAACGGACATCTGGCGATGTATGTGGCACCGGACTGGCCCTGGCTGGTCGATATAGTGCCGGCGCTGTCTTCGCAGACCATAGTCTTGAGTTCATCGCTGTTTATTTCCAGTTTTATGCACCTCAAAACGACGATGCCGCGCACGTATCTGCTGTTTCGGGGTATCCAGCTGTTTGAACTGGTGATGATCGGCTTTGTCCTGGCCGGTTATAACCCGCAGATTGCCGCCATCGCGCAGTCAGTCGGTCTGGCGCAGATTCTTTTGTACCTGCCGGTCTGCCTGCTGTCCGGTTTGCGCGGTTATGCGCCTGGCTATATCGTACTGGCAGCGTCTGCGGCATGGATTTCCGGCGTATCGCTGGTGCCGTTGCGCAATCTCGGTATCATTGAACCGAGCTGGATCACCGATTACAGCTTCCAGATCGGTTCTGCGATCGAAGTGATTTTGCTGGCACTGGCGCAGGCTTACCGCATCAGCCTGATTAAGAAGGAAAGCTCCAGAGTGCAAAGGCAAATGTTGAGACTGTCGCAGCAGGCCGAATCCGAGCTGGAAGAAAAAGTGCAGCTGCGGACCGCTGAACTGGACGAAGCGGTGCTGCGACTGGAAGTGCTGGACAAGCAGAAAAATGAATTTCTCGGCATCGCCGCGCATGACCTGAAAAATCCGTTGACCAGCATCATCGGCATGAGCAAGCTACTGCTCAACATGGGGCACCAGCTGTCAGAACCGCAAAAACAGCAGTATTGTGAGCGCATCAGTACCAGCGGCGAACGCATGATGCATATTGTGACGAATCTGCTGGATGTGAATGCGCTGGAATCCGGCCAACTGAATCTGTCGCCGGAAACGATCGATCTGGGCAAACTACTCAACGAAACCGCACAGCAATATGAAGAGATGCTGAAAGCCAAAGGACTCCGTGCCGTGATCCATGCCGGGCGTGCCGTGATGATCCGGGGCGATGTCAGCGCCTGCACCCGCATTATTGATAACCTGGTGTCAAATGCCATCAAGTTTTCGCCGCCCGGCAGGCATATCTGGCTGCATCTGAGCGAGCAGGACGGCATGGGGCGGCTGGAAATCAAGGACGAAGGTCCCGGCCTGTCGGCAGAAGACCAGACGCATTTATTTACCAAGTTTTCGCGCCTGTCCCCGACTCCGACAGCGGGCGAACATTCCAGCGGGCTCGGTTTATCGATTGTTAAAAAACTCAGCGAAGCACAGCAAGGGCGGGTTCATTGTGTCAGTACGCCGGGGCAGGGCGCGGCATTCATCGTCGAACTGCCGCTGGCCATGATCGATCCGGCGACGCTCTTCAATCCTGCCTGAGAGCGCCGTCCGGCAACACTGCGCAGCGTTCTGCCCCGTAGCGGGGTGATTACTTTACAATCACGTCTGATTTAAAATTTTGATCGGCAATTTTATGTTCACAGGCATTGTTCAGGGCGTTGCCCATATCGCAGACATCAAAGACCTGCCGGGCTTGCGCAGTTTCCGAATTGAATTTCCCGAAGGCTTTGCCAAAGACCTGGAGATCGGTGCCAGCGTCGCTGTCGACGGCGTTTGCCTGACGGTCACCCAGTTGCACGGGGCAAACGCTGCCAATTTCGATGTGATGCAGCAAAGCCTGAACATCACCACGCTGGGCAGCTATGCCCACAACAGCCGGGTCAACGTGGAGCGCGCCGCGCGCGATGGTGCTGAAATCGGCGGCCATCCTTTATCCGGCCATGTGGATTTCACCGCCCGGCTGGCGGCCATCCGTCAGACTGACAATAATTATGTGCTGCGTATTGCTGTTCCACCCGAATGGCTGCGCTACATCTTCGCCAAGGGTTATATCGCCGTCAACGGCGCCAGCCTGACGATTGCCGAAGTCAACCGTGCCGAAAGCTGGTTTGAAATCTGGCTGATTCCGGAAACCCTGCGCATGACCGTGTTTGCAGAAAAGACCGTGGGTGCGGCCCTGAATATCGAAATCGAACGCAGCACCCAGGTGATCGTCGATACCGTGCATACCATACTCAGCGACACGCTGGGTCCGCTGCTACCAGCGCTGGAAACCCTGTTGCAACAACAGGGGGTGGATAACAGCCGGCTGTCCGGTCTGCTGGAATCGGTAAAAAACAGTCACCGCTAAAGCCAGCCAGCACTCTGCGCAGGAGAATTGCACAATACATCATTATTGGTACCAGGCGGACAGAATTAAGCAATCTGCCCCATTTCCTTCAGCACCTCGTGTGCGGAACGGAAAGCATCAATCGCCAGTGGCATACCGCAGTACACGCTGGCATGCAACAAAACTTCCTGAATTTCCTGCATGCTGGCGCCATTATTCACCGCTCCACGCACATGACCTTTGATTTCATGCGCCCGGCCCAGTGCCGTCAGCATGGAGATGGTCACCAGACTACGGGTTTTGAGTTCCAGCCCGTCACGGCACCAGACCGTGCCCCAGGCGTTGCGCGTTACAAACTCCTGTAACGGTGCCGTAAATGCATCGTTCTGATTGAATGCCCGGGCAACAAACTCCTCTCCCATGACCTGTTTGCGAATCTGCAGACCGTCTTCAAATTGCTGATCCATCAATTTCTTCCTCTGCTGGTTGATAAAATCGTCTCATCTTAAGGGGATCGGCCGTATTTCGGCAAATAGCGATAGCACTCAACATTTCCATATGGAAATGTTGCAGATGGTAAAAATTCATAAAAATGGCTTTTAAAAACGCACCGGACTGGCGCAGAATTATCCTGGTCAGGTGGAGTACCACAGGAGCAGTACATCTGGTGCAACAAGGCGCGATAACAACGACCGACCGGTTTTGCGCCCTCTTGATTAAATTACTGTGTCCGCTTTCATAGCCAGCGTCTAAAATGAAAAAATCCGCTACTTTTTTCAGCACTGTTTGAACAGATCGGAAAAAATATGTCCTTCCTGAAGCCGGAAACACCGCGACTCTCTCCATGGAAAGTATTGCTGGTCGATGATGAGCCAGATGTCCATGACGTGACCAAGCTGACCCTGAGCCGTTTCCGGCTGGATGGGCGGGCGCTGGCATTTCTGGATGCCTACAGCGGCAAAGAAGCAAAAGAAATTCTGGCACGCGAACAGGATATCGCGCTGGTGTTTCTCGACGTGGTGATGGAAAACGATAATGCCGGGCTGGAAGTCGCACGCTGGCTGCGGCAGGATCAGAGTAATTATTTCACCCGTATCGTCCTGCGCACCGGCCAGCCGGGCCAGGCGCCGGAAGAAAGCGTCATTGTGGAATACGACATCAATGACTATAAGGAAAAAACCGAGCTCGACCGCAAAAAGCTGTTCACCACCACCTTTGCCGCCTTGCGCGGCTACCGCGACATCATGACGGTGGAAGAGGCGCGCCGCTTCCAGTCCACCTACCGCGAGGGACTGGAAAGAGTCATCGAAGCCTCCAGCCATATTTTTAAACAGCGCAATCTGTATGATTTTGCGCATGGCCTGCTGCAGCAGGTGGTCGCCCTGCTGCAGCTTGAAAACAGCATGCTGGTCAGATTACGCGGCGCTTCGGGGATTTCGGAAGAAAATAAATACGAAGTCATTGCCCGCATCGGTGACATGGGAAATGAAGAACCGATTTTTACACCGGAATTATTGACGCAGCTGAACGAAACCTGCATTAACCGCATCTCGCGCCTGTACGGCGATACCTATGTCGGCTACTTTCCGAACAACAGCGGCAAAACCTCGCTGCTGGTGCTGCAGGGTGTGCATGATGTGTCTGAAGTTGATGCCAAGTTGCTGGAAATTTTTTCGTCCGGCGTGGCGATTGCGTTCGACAATATTCTGCTGAATCAGGAAATCACCGATACCCAGGGCGAGCTGATCATGCGTCTCGGCGATGTGGTGGAGTCGCGCTCGCACGAGGCTGGCAACCACGTGCGCCGCATGGCGGAAGTCTGCCATATGTTAGCCACCGAATCCGGTATGGACAGCGATCATGCCACCATCCTGCGGCAGGCAGCACCCATGCATGACATCGGTAAAATTGCGATTCCGGATGCCGTGCTGCTGAAACCGGGTAAGCTGAATGCCGAAGAATGGGAGATCATGAAACAGCATCCGGATGTCGGCATGTCGATTCTGGACGGCTCGCAGCGCCCTATCCTGCGCGCCGCAGCCGTCATCGCGCACCAGCATCATGAAAAATTCGACGGCAGCGGCTATCCGCAAGGGCTGAAGGGTGAGGAAATTCATCCGTTTGCACGCATCGTCGCCGTCGCCGATGTCTTCGATGCCCTGATTCAGAAACGCTGCTATAAGCCGGCATGGCCGATTGAAGACGTGTTGAAACATTTGCAGGAAGTCGCCGGCACGCATCTTGATCCTCAATACGTACATATCCTGATCCGACATGTGGATCAGGCGCTGGCGATTAATACCATGTATCCTGATTAAACCGCACTGACAGCAACGGGACTGCTCTTGCAGCGGGAGTGTTATGCAGCGCCATCCACTCTGCCGGCTCGTGAAGCAGACGAGAGTGCAGTCCGGATACGGGGAAACTGCATCTGGTAAGTCAGCCCCTGTCCCGGGCTGCTGCTGGCATTCAAAGTTCCGCCCAGCGGTCCGGTCACCAGATTGTAGGAAATATGCGCACCAAGTCCGCTGCCACCCTGGCCGCGCTTGGTGGTGTAAAACGGCTCAAATAATTTTTCCAGCGCAGCCTGACTCATGCCGATGCCATCATCAGCATACGTCATGTGCACAGTGTCCTGCTCGGCGTGAGCACGAATCAGGATATACCCTTCATCGCGCCCTTCAAAACCGTGCATCAGTGAATTGGTGAGCATGTTGGTCAGTATCTGCGAAACGGCTCCGGGATAAGTCCGCATCAGGATGCCGGGCGGACAGTCGATCCGCACCTTATACTGATGGCCTTTCAGCTTGGGCTGCAGCGACAGCAGCACTTCATCCAGATAAGCGCGCAAATCGAATTCGCGGATACTTTCCGAAGACTGGTCCACCGCGACCTGCTTGAAGCTTCTGACCAGCGCCGCGCCGCGCAGACAGTTGGTCATCAGAATCCGCAGCGACTGGTCCAACACATCAAAAAATTGGTTCAGACCAGATTCATCGAGGTGTTCCTGTTCCAGTTCCTTGCGCACCAGCGCCAGCTCTTCGACGATATGACTGGCAGCTGTCACGCAAATTCCAAGCGGCGTATTGATCTCGTGCGCCACACCGGCCACCAGACGTCCTAATGACGCCAACCGGTCCTGATCCACCAATTCTTTTTGTGCCTTTTTCAGTGCAGTCAGCATCTGGTTCAGTGCATCGTTCTGCAGCTTCAGTTGTTCTTTGGCGATACGGTTATTTTCATCGGCCTTCATTCTGGCAAATGCCGCCGCCACATGGTGTGCGACAAATTCAATCAGGTCCTTATCTGCTTCGGAATACGTCACGGCTGCATCGTAGCTTTGCAGAATGATGACCCCATATACGACATCAGCGGCAATCAGCGGCGCACCGATCCAGCTATAAACAGCCAGACTCCCCAATGCCAGGATCGTGCCGTTATCGATCATTTCCAGTAACTGCGCACGGTTGATCAGCTGTGTCTGCCGGTTCTGTATCACATACGAAGTCATTCCTGAACCGAGCGGAAAACGCTTTCCCAGTGCGCTGTTTCCATCGACTTCATCGACCGAATATTCAATGCTGAATTCCTGACTGTCTTCATGAAACAGCGCCACCATAAAATTTTTGGAAGGTACCAGCTGACTGATGATTTCGTGCAGGCGGGAAAATTTCCGATCGTCTTCCGATGCCTGCACCGATAGTTCTGCAATCTGGAATAACACTCTTTGCAGAGTCTCGGCTTTTTTGCGCTCCTCAATTTCATGTTCCAGCATCAGGGTACGTTCCCGCACAGCCTGCTCCAGCCGGTCAACGCTGAACAAGCTTTGCAAGGCTGCCGAGACATGGGCAGCAATCAGTCCGAAAATTTTCTGATCTTCTTCGGTATAAATATGAGTGGGGTCATAGCTCTGCACCACCATCACGCCGAGCGAATGGCGCTGATGATCCAGCAAGGGATGTCCCATCCAATGTTCTGCACGGGTGCCCGAGCCCCAGGTTTTGTTTTCCCGCTCACGGGCTGCGTCCTCCTCGGCGGTCATCACAAGGGGCCGACGGTTCAGGATCACCCAGGCGGTCGGGGATGCCTCCGGCGAATCCAGCGGAAAGCGCTGTTCGGGATCAAGCGGCGTATCGAATTCATCGACTTCATACACATAGCGCACGCTGTACGTGGCATGGTCGAATAAAGCCACATAAAAATTGGCCGCATACATGATGCGGCCGGTGATCTGATGGACAGACTGCAGAAAACTGACGATATCGCTGCAGGCAGCAGACAGTCTGCTGATTTCCAGCACCGCATTCTGTACGGCTTCGAGTCTTTCCAGTCGTTTTTTCATGGGTGTTTCACTATCGAGATACGCCGGATTTTTTTCCGGCGACATACCAACAATGTCCATGCTCAGTGTACTGCAGATCAGCGCGACACCTTGACTGTCGCGGGAAAATTTATTTGATCGGCAGGCAACTGGTGTTTTTGACTTCTTCCATCACGGCATAGGTGTGTGTTTCGCGGACGCCACTCAGTTGCAGCAAGGATTTTCCGAGGAAATCGCGATAGGCGTTCATGTCTTTGACCCGTGCTTTCACGAGATAGTCGAAGCCGCCCGCCACCATGTGGCATTCGAGTACTTCGGGAATAGCCTGCACGCCGCGCCGGAACGCATCAAACACGTCGGGCGTTGTGCGGTCGAGCACGACTTCGATAAATACCAGCAGCGCCACATCCAGCAGATGCGGGTTCAGTTGTGCGGTATAGCCGAGGATATAACCAGATTCCTGCAGTTTGCGCACACGTTCCAGACAAGCGGCAGGAGAGAGGTTAACCCGTGTCGCCAGTTCTACGTTACTGATGCGGCCATCATTTTGTAATTCGGCCAGAATTCTTTTACTGATTTTGTCGAGCATAAGAAGTCAAAAATTGATCAGAAGGGAATTAATAAAATTCGGGATTATTTTCTCACAAAAAAGAAAATTTCGATATGTGTTCAGATTTCCAGAATTAATCATCAAAGAGCATCTATACAATGAAATCATATTTGTTCTCATTATTCTTCTATGGATGCAACTTCTGTGCCTAACACTTCCAAGCCATTTTCCGCTCTGCAGACAGAGCTGCTGCCCGACCAGGGAACTCTCAGAACGGCAATTACCGCTGCATACCGCAGGGATGAAACTGAGGCCGTACAATGGCTGTTAAATGCAGTCCATCCTTATCCCTCGTTACAAAAAGATGTTGCGCAACTGGCACACACCCTGGTCACTTCGGTGCGCCAGCAACGTACGCGGGCTTCCGGGGTGGATGCGCTGATGCACGAATTTTCGCTGTCATCGGAAGAAGGCGTGGCGCTGATGTGTCTGGCAGAAGCTCTGTTGCGGATTCCCGACCATGAAACGGCAAACCGGCTGATTGCCGACAAAATCAGCCGCGGCGACTGGCGCAAACATCTGGGTGAATCGCCGTCACTGTTTGTAAATGCAGCTACCTGGGGCTTGCTGGTAACCGGCAAGCTGGTTGCCACCAACAGTGAGCAGGGGCTTGGCGCAGCGCTGACCCGACTGATCGCCAAAGGCGGCGAACCGCTGATCCGAAAAGGGGTGGATCTGGCGATGCGGATGCTGGGCAACCAGTTCGTGACTGGTCAAACCATCGAAGAAGCGCTGAAAAACAGCCAGGACAATGAGAAACGCGGCTATCGCTATTCCTACGATATGCTGGGCGAAGCCGCCCTGACCGCCAAAGATGCGGCTTTTTATTATCAGGCTTACGAAACGGCGATTCATGCCATCGGCAAGGCATCGGCCGGTCGCGGCATCAAGGATGGTCCGGGTATTTCGGTCAAGCTGTCGGCACTGCATCCGCGTTACAGTCGCGCGCAGCGTGCGCGCACCATGACAGAACTGCTGCCGCTGCTGAAAAAGCTGCTGCTGCTTGCCAAACACTACGACATCGGTCTCAATATCGATGCCGAAGAAACCGACCGGCTGGAGTTGTCGCTCGATCTGATGGAAGCACTGGCATTCGATGCCGATCTCAAAGGTTTTGAGGGCATCGGCTTCGTGGTGCAGGCGTATCAGAAACGCTGCCCGTTTGTGATCGATTATCTGGTCGATCTGGCGCGCCGCAGCGGCAGCCGTTTTATGATCCGTCTGGTCAAAGGCGCTTACTGGGATGCCGAAATCAAGCGGGCTCAGGTCGATGGTATGGACGGTTATCCGGTCTATACACGCAAGGTGTACACCGATTTGTCTTACCTGACCTGTGCGCAGAGATTGCTGGCAGCGACCGATGTGATTTACCCGCAGTTCGCCACCCATAATGCGCTGACCTTATCCACCATTTACACCTGGGCGCAATCCGCCGGCATCACCGACTATGAATTCCAGTGTCTGCATGGCATGGGAGAAACTCTGTACGATCAGGTGGTCGGCAAAGACCGCCTGAATAAGCCCTGCCGTATTTATGCGCCCGTCGGTTCACACCAGACGCTGCTGGCTTATCTGGTGCGCCGTCTGCTGGAAAATGGTGCAAATTCGTCTTTTGTGAACCAGATTGTCGATGAAAGTATTTCCATCGAATCACTGATCGCCGATCCGCTGGCTGTTTCACGTGAACTCGGCGGGAAAGCGCATCCCGGGATTCCGCTGCCGCATGATCTGTACGGACAGGAAAGAAAAAATTCTGCCGGGCTGGATTTTTCCAATGAGCTGACATTACAGAAAATTTCAGCACATTTTGCTTCTGCGGCTGAACGCAAATGGCAGGCTGCGCCACTGCTTGCTGCTGACAGCACCGCCAGCGCCAGCCATCCGGTACTGAATCCTGCCAACCAGCTTGACCGGGTCGGTGAAGTGATTGAAGCCAACAGCCATGATGTGCAACAGGCACTGACCGATGCCGCGCATTTTGCGCTCGAATGGCAGACCACCGCACCTTCAGCCCGCGCCGCCTGCCTCAAAAAAGCAGCCGACCTGCTGGAAGCGCAAACGCTGGATTTCATGGGGCTCGCCATTCGCGAAGCCGGAAAATCCCTGCCGAACGCGCTGGCAGAAGTGCGCGAAGCGGTGGACTTCTTACGCTATTACGCCGCCCAGATCGAATCGCACACCAACACCCAGGCGTTAGGCCCGGTGGTGTGCATCAGCCCGTGGAATTTCCCGCTGGCGATTTTCATGGGCGAAGTCAGTGCAGCGCTGGCTGCCGGCAATGTGGTGCTGGCAAAGCCGGCAGAACAAACGCCGCTGATTGCATTCCGCGCAGTGGAAATTCTGCATGAAGCCGGCATACCGCGTGCGGCGCTGCAATTCCTGCCCGGCACCGGGGAGATCGTCGGTGCCGAACTGGTGGCAGATCATCGCGTGAAAGGAGTGATTTTTACGGGTTCTACGGAAGTCGCGCAGATCATCAACCGGACGCTGACCAAACGCGCCGCTGCGGAAGGCATTGATATCCCGCTCATCGCCGAGACCGGCGGACAAAATGCCATGATCGTTGACAGCAGCGCCTTACCGGAGCAGGTCGTCAACGATGTGCTGTCTTCTGCATTCGATAGTGCGGGTCAGCGTTGTTCCGCTTTGCGGGTACTGTGTCTGCAGGAAGATATCGCTGATAAAACCATAGAAATGCTGCATGGTGCGATGCAGGAATTACGCATCGGCCAGACCGACCGGCTGGCAACCGATATCGGCCCGGTGATTGATGCCGAAGCACAGGGCAACCTGCTGAACCACATCCGCCACATGCGAGGCGTAGCCAAATCGTTTTACAGCCTGGAGTTGGGAAGCGACTGCCGGCAGGGAACGTTTGTGGCGCCGACCGTCATGGAAATTGCCGATCTGTCGGAGCTGAAAAAAGAAGTGTTCGGTCCGGTACTGCATATCCTGCGTTTTCGCCGCGACCAGCTGGGACAACTGGTGGAGCAGATCAACGCCACCGGTTTCGGCCTGACGCTCGGCATTCATTCGCGTATTGATGAAACCATCCATTTCATCACCAGCCGCGCCCACGTCGGCAATATGTATGTGAACCGTAATATCGTCGGTGCGGTAGTCGGTGTGCAGCCATTCGGCGGTGAAGGAAAATCCGGCACTGGCCCGAAAGCCGGTGGCCCGCTATATCTGAAACGTCTGCAACGTACAGCCCAGGCCGATATTGGCGGACACACCGTATACGAACGCCAGACCCCTGCGGCGCTGAATGCGCTGATGGTGTGGGCTAATGCAGAGGGCCTGCAGAAAATTGCCGAGCTGGGCGAACACTATGCGCATCAGAGTCCATACAAGATCACGCAGGTCCTGCCTGGTCCGACCGGCGAGAGAAACACCCTGTCGTTCGTGCCGCGCGGAGCGGTTTTTTGTAGCGCAGACAAACTGCCTTGCCTGGTGAATCAGCTTGCCGCCTGCCTCGCGACCGGAAATACCGCCGTGTTGCCATCCGCTACCATGACATTGCTGCCAGCCAGTCTGCCAGAAGCAGTACGCGCACATCTGCGTGCCGGTGAAGCCCAGCACTGTGGTGCGCAACTGGCGTTGATTGAAGGTGGTCAGCTGCATGCGTATCAGGCTGTCTTTGCGGCCATGGATGGCGCCATTGTTTCCGTCGTCGAAACCAGCGATCACCAGGAAATTCCTTTGTGGCGACTGGTCGCCGAGCGTGCTTTGTGCGTCAATACCACCGCAGCTGGCGGTAACGCCAGCCTGATGACGATGACCAGCTGAGTATTGCGGCGCCGCTTGCCGGTATCGCGTTTCTCCAGACCCCGCAGTTGCGGGGGTTTTTTTTATGAAAATACTGCCGCAGACTGCGATGGGTAAAATCCGGATTCTGCGCTTACAATGCACAGGCGTTGAATCTGCGGTGCGCTCGATGCCGGATGAGCCATGACGCCGCAGATCATGCAAAATCGATTCTTTGCACGATAGGTCGCCACAGGTGCGGATCGCAAGAATATGCGCTAACCGGGATTTTTCCGTCGTTTGATTCACTTACAATGTTATCGCTAACATTTTTCAGATTGTTATGAGCAAAATTCAGACTGCCAAAGGACGTGCCAGCGGTAAAATCACCCTCGCCGAAGTGGCTGCCAGGGCAGGGGTCGCCAGCATGACGGCATCGCGTGCGATCAGCCAGCCGGAGCGGGTTTCTGCCAGCCTGCGTGAACGCGTGGAACAGGCCGTGGCTGAATTGGGTTACGTGCCAAACCGGGCAGCGCGGGCACTGGCTTCGGCGCAGTCAAATGTGATTGCCGTGCTGGTGCCGTCGCTTTCGAACGCTGTGTTCACGGAAGTGCTGGCCGGCATTCAGGATGTGCTCGATGCAGACAATTATCAGTTACTGATCGGGAATACCCGTTACTCCGATGCCGAGGAAGAAAAACTGCTGGGTATCTACTTGCAATCGAATCCGGATGGTATCCTGTTATCCGGCATGACGCACAGCCCGCGGGTGGAACAAATGCTGCAGGCGTCGCAGATACCGGTGGTATCCATGATGGACCTGGCAGAAAGCGGGCAGGCTTTTGCGGTCGGGTTTTCCCAGTTTCAGGCGGGCTATACCATGACGCGCTACCTGCTGGACAAAGGACATCGTCGTATCGGTTTTATGGGCGCCCAGCTCGATGAGCGAACATTAAAACGTGCTGAAGGTTATCGCAAAGCCATGCGGGAATCCGGCCTGGAAAACAACAGGCTGGAAGTCATGGTCAGCGATCCTTCCACCATTGCACTTGGCGCCGAATTATTAGGGCGGATGTTATCGGTAGCGCCGGACTGTGACGCAATCTTTTGCTGCAATGACGATCTGGCGCATGGCGCCATTTATCAATGCCAGCGTCGCGGCATTGCTGTTCCTGATCAGATCGCTATTTGCGGATTCAATGATTTGCCCGCTTCTGCCTGGATGAAACCTTCAGTCACCACCATCAGTACGCCGCGTTACCGGATCGGGTTCGAGGCGGCCAGCCTGTTACGCGCACTGATCCGCAAAGAAGCGGTTCCTCAGACCCAGATTGACCTCGGATTTACCCTGATGGCACGCGAAAGTGCCTGAAAAACGACACTGCAGGATTCAGAACGCTGACGCTGAATCCTGATATTTTTCTGGCTGCCCGAAACGCGCACAGCCAGTATTTTCCTGCCTTTTACATGGTTTTACTGCACATTTTCCGGACACTTTGATGTCATGTTTATGCTGCCATGCAGCATCGGATGTTCTTTACAAATTCCCAGCCAGGATTAAACTCCGATTCAAATGTTAGCGCTAACAATAAAGCTGACTAAGTTGCTTCTTGAACGGAAATTTTGTGAATAACTCCTCTGAAACCCATACTTCCGCCGCATCCACCATTTCCCGCCGCTGGGTGATCATGGGCGTCTGCGGCTGCGGCAAAAGTGAAATCGGCCAGCGTCTGGCAACCGCATTGGCAATCCCTTTCAGCGAAGGCGACAGCTATCACCCGCCTGCCAACATACAGAAAATGCAATCCGGTATTCCATTGACCGATACAGACCGCGCAGACTGGCTGCAAGTGTTGAAGCAACAGCTTGCCACTGCCCGGGACAATCATCAGAACCTGGTCTTATCCTGCTCGGCGCTCAAACGCACTTACCGTGATCTGTTACGTGAAGCAGATCCGGCGCTGGTATTTGTGCATTTGCACGGCGAACGTGCGCTGATCACCAGCCGTATGCGCATGCGCAACGACCACTTCATGCCTTTATCGCTGCTCGACAGTCAGCTGGCTGATCTGCAGATGTTAGAAGTCGATGAAACCGGTCTGCGTCTGAATATCGAGCAACCGCCAGCAACACTGATCGAGGAAATTATTGACTGGACGGCTGGCAGCTGAATCCCTGCACATCTGATTTTTTTTCGCTTTTATCCACACTGACGCGACTTTTTGCTCTGGCCTGACCAGATCTTGCCCGAGTAAAACCAGACGCGCCGGCTTATAACAACTGATTCAAGGAGACACCCATGAATACACCGCAATCCACCAGCATTCCGCGACGACGCTGGGGTATCGGCGCACTGCTCGGTATCGGCGTGCTGATCAACTACATCGATCGTATCGGCCTGTCAGTTGCCGCACCGCAGATTCAGGACTTGTTCAAACTGAGTTCTGTCGAAATGGGTTTGCTGTTCAGCGCATTTGCCTGGTCGTATGCAATTTTGCAGATCCCGGTCGGCATGGTACTGGATAAATTCGGTCCTACCAAAGTTGGTCGTTACGGCGCCTTTTTATGGGGCATCGCTTCCACCATTACTGCCTTGTCCAGCGGTTTTGCGGGGATCTTTTTTGCGCGGATTCTGCTCGGCATTGCAGAGGCGCCGGCATTTCCGGTGAGTTCCAAGGCAACCGGTTACTGGTTTCCGCGCAAGGAGCGCGGTCTGGCAACCGCCATTTTTGATGCTGCCGCCAAATTTTCCAATGTAATCGGCGTACCGCTGGTGGCAGTGACGGTGGTGAGTTTTGGCTGGCGCTGGGGCTTTGCGCTAACGGCCTTGCTGAGTTTTATGTATTTTTTTGCTTTCCTGATTTTTTACCGTGATCCGAGCGCTGATCCGCATTTATCCCGAGCCGAGCTGGATTATATTCAACAAGGCGGTGCCGCACCGGAAGGCAAGGCAGACAATGGCGCTATCGGCATGCTCGGCTATCTGCTGCGCCAGACCAAAGTCTGGGGTCTGACGATAGGCTTTGCCGCGTATGGTTATTCGTTTTACCTGTTTCTGACCTGGCTGCCGGGCTATCTGGTGCAGACCATGCACATGAGTATTCTGAAATCCGCCGGCTATGCAGCCATTCCCTGGATATTTGCCACATTGACGGACCTGTTCGTCGGTGGATGGCTGATTGATCACCTGATCTCACGTGGGTGCGATGAATCCAGAGTCCGCAAGACCGTGCTGATCATCGGTATGTTATTTGGCCTGGCAGTGTTCGGCGCTACTCAGACGGTGGATCCGGTCTGGGCGATTTTCTGGATTTCGATCGCACTCGGTGGTCTGGCATCAGCCGCGCCGGTTGGCTGGTCGCTGCCTTCGCTGATTGCGCCGAAAGGCGGGGCGGGTACCATCGGCGGCATCATGAATTTTGTGAATAATCTGATGGGTGCAGCAGCACCGATAGTGACCGGTTACATCGTCGGCGCCACCAATTCATTCACTAATGCGTTCTTTGTCGCCGGAATAATTTTACTGGTCGGCATTATTTCTTTCGTCTTCGTGCTTGGAAAAATCGAGCCGATTGCCGAACCAGCGGCCAGTCAGCATCCCTGATTGGCCGCTTTTGATCAACATCCGCATGGATTGTCGAAGCAGCCAATCAATGGATTCAACTACGACGCAATCAGCAAATCAGGCGGATGAATTAAGTCAGGGCAGTGCTGTACATGACGAAGTAACGTGTCAGTGCTGACCAGTCTTATACCTGCTCACACTCACTAACCAATTAACAAAAGGTTCCGCGGGAGCCAGAGCTTTCTGCATGCCTTTTATTCGATAAAAGAGAGACATCATGAAAAAGATTAAACAACTCACCTGGATTACCGGAATCGGTTTCACCAGTCTGGCACTGTTCAGCCATGCAGCGCTGGCACAAAGCGCCGTCACCATGTACGGGGTGATGGATGTGGGCGTATCGGTCGATCAGGGTGGCATCAATGGCAGCTCAGTGCGCCTCACCAGTGGGATGGCTACCCAGAGTCGCTGGGGGTTCCGTGGTACTGAAGATCTGGGCCAGGGTATGTCTGCCTTCTTTGTGCTGGAAGGCGGTGTTCATGCCGATACCGGCGGCTCCACCCAAAACGGTACGCTGTTCGGACGCACCTCTGTCGTCGGCCTCAGTAATACGCTGGGCAAGGTATCGCTCGGCTTGCAGGACACGCCTTATTTCACTGCGCTCAACACGATAGTAGACCCTTTGCGTAACGGTATTGCCCGCTCCAACAATCTGATGGCGGCCACCGGTTTCCGCGCCGGAAATTCCATACTGCTCAGAAGCGCCAGCTTCGGCGGTTACAGCGCAGACCTGATGTATGCGGCAGGTGAAGTCAGCGGCGATGTGCATGCTGCCAGCGCCATTGGCGGCTCTTTCGGTTACAGCCAGGGACCATGGAACTGGCGGGTCGCTTACCATCTGAAAAACAATGACAATGCCAGTATCAGGAATACGGATTCTGCGCGCAATTTCCTGATCGGCACTAACTATGATTTTGGTGCGGCGAAACTGTACCTGGGTTATGCCATTGACCGCGGTCCCAACAGCGCTTCATTAAACAATACCGCCGCCAGTTTTGGCGGTGCCGCACCGGTTGCCTCGACCGACAGTACCGATCTGCTGCTGGGAGTCTCGGTGCCTTTCGGTGCCAGTACCGTCGTTGCGACCTATATCCGGAAAGATGATAAAACCGCGCTGAATCAGGATGCCCAACAGTATGCGCTGGCTTATATGTACACTCTTTCCAAACGGACAGACATCTACACTTCCTATGCGCTGATCCGTAATCAGAACGGCGCGGCCTATACTGAAGGCAACAGTGAGGAGCCCGGCCTCGGTAACAAGCAATTCACCGTTGGCCTGCGTCATCGTTTCTGATGCCGCTGTGACGCTGTCCGGATGAGCGTATCGCTGCGAAAACATCGCAGTCTGATGGCTGAAACATCCCAGCGGCAGGCACTTCATTGAAAAGCCCTGCGAGCAGGGCTTTTTTCACTGATTCAGACAGGTAAGAGGGCCGCTCTCAACGTTTTCCATTTGCGGTGCGCTGAAATACCTCGGCCAACTCACCAACAATCCCCTTACGGAACAGCAGAACGCAGACAATGAAAATAAAACCGGTCACTATCGTTACCGAGTCTCCCAGTGTCCGGAACCACTCTACCGTCGTGATATTGGCCAGCAGATTACCCAGATCGCCCAACTTATTTTCCAGCGCAATAATAATAATTGCCCCGACAATCGGTCCTGCCAGCGTCCCCAGCCCACCTACCAGCGTCATCAGCACGACCAGGCCGGACATCGTCCAGTGCACATCCGTCAGCGTTTCGAAACCCAGCACCAGCGTCTTGGTTGCGCCTGCCAGGCCCGCCAGCGCCGCCGACAGTACAAACGCCATCAGCTTATATCTGTCAACGTCATATCCCAGAGAAATGGCGCGCGGTTCATTTTCTTTGACTGCTTTCAGCACCTGCCCGAAAGGAGAATGGATCGTACGCACCACCAGCATGAAACCAAAGACGGCAATCGCCAGCACAACATAATACAAAGTCAGATCGGAACTCAGGTCGATCATGCCAAGTAATTTTCCGCGTGGAACGCCCTGCAAACCATCCTCACCGCCAGTAAATTTAGCCTGTAAAAATACAAAATACAGCATCTGCGCCAGCGCCAGCGTGATCATTGTGAAATAAATACCCTGGCGCCGGATCGCCAGCGCCCCCATGACCAGGCCAATCAGCGCAGCAGCCACAACGCCCAGCAGAAGTCCGATTTCAGTCGGCAAACCCGCATCACGCAAAGCCCAGCCTGCGATGTAACCGGCACCGCCAAAAAAAGCGGCATGGCCAAAAGACAGCAGGCCGGTAAAACCGATCAGCAGATTGAATGCGCAGGCAAACAAGGCAAAACATAGCAGCTTCATCAGAAATACCGGGTACATCATTGTCGGTGCCACCAGCAGCACCAGCAGAGCAATACCGTAAGTCATCTTTTTATTCATGATCGCTCCGATTATTTTTCTTTACCAAACAGGCCAGCCGGGCGAATCATGAGCACAATCGCCATGACAATAAATACCACCGTCGCCGACAGTTCAGGGTAAAACACGCGGGTCAGCCCTTCGATGATACCCAGACCCAGCCCGGTCAGAATCGAGCCGAGAATCGATCCCATCCCACCAATCACCACTACAGCAAACACGGTGATAATCAGGTTGGAACCCATCAGCGGTGATACCTGAATAACCGGTGCAGCAAGCACGCCGGCAAATGCGGCAAGCGCCACGCCAAAACCATAAGTCATGGTGACCATCAGCGGGACATTGATACCAAATGCTTCGACCAGTTTGGGATTTTCTGTTCCCGCCCGTAAATAAGCGCCGAGCTTCGTCTTTTCGATCACAAACCAGGTTGCAAAACACACGACCAATGACGCCAGCACGACCCACGCACGGTAATTCGGCAGAATCATAAAGCCGAGATTGGTCGCCCCCATCAGCGCATCGGGAACGGAATAAGGCTGACCGGAAACGCCGTAAACGGAGCGAAATACCCCTTCGAGCATCAGCGTGATCCCGAAAGTCAGCAGCAATCCGTACAGATGGTCCAGCTTGTACAACCAGCGCAGCATGGTTTTTTCAATCACGATGCCGAAAATACCTACCAGCAGGGGTGCCGCGATCAGCATCACCCAGTAATTGATGCCGAAGTAATTCATGCCCATCCAGGCCAGGAATGCACCCATCATGTACAAAGCGCCGTGTGCAAAGTTAATGACGTTCAGCAATCCGAAAATAACCGCCAGCCCCAGTGACAGCATGGCGTAAAAAGAGCCGTTCACCAGACCCAGTAAAAGCTGGCTCAGCATCGCTTGCAGCGGAATACCAAATATTTCCATGGCACTCTTCAGAAAAATTTCCGTCGCAACGGAGGATGAAAATACCGGGTTTTTCCAGGATCGCCCGATGGCAGAAAAACCCGCTGACGATGAATCGACTGCCCAGCCTGTGCCCCGGCAAACATTCCGGGGTACAGACCGGCAATCAGATTATTTCCATAATGCGCACTTGGATTCAGCCTTTGATGTGAATGCTTGCTCACCAGGAATCGTTTGTGCCACCTTGTAATAGTCCCAAGGCTCTTTGGATTCAGACTGGGTTTTCACCTGCATCAGATACATGTCGTGAATCATGCTGCCGTCGGCACGGACATAACCGTTCTTGGCATACATGTCGTTAATCTTCATGCTCTTGAGCTTCGCCATGACCTTGTCTGTGTCATCACTGCCAGCCGCCTTGACTGCATTCAGGTACTGGATGGTGGCAGAATAATCTGCGGCTTGCAGACTGGAAGGCATCTTCTTCATTTTTTCAAAATACCGGCGTGACCAGGTGCGTGCTTCCGGAGTCTGGTTCCAGTACCAGCTGTCAGTCAGGTACATGCCTTGTGTCAGATTCAGTCCGAGCGAGTGGATGTCGTTGATAAACATCAGCAGACCGGCCAGCTTCATCGACTTGGTGACGCCAAATTCATTGGCCGCTTTAATCGCGTTAATCGTATCGCCACCTGCGTTGGCCAGCCCCAGAATCTGCGCTTTGGAAGTCTGGGCCTGTAACAGGAAAGAAGAAAAATCAGAAGCAGAAAGCGGATGTTTCACCGAACCGGATACCGTGCCGCCATTCGCCTTGACGACATTGGCAGTGTCATTTTCCAGCGAGGCACCAAAAGCGTAATCCGCTGTCAGAAAATACCAGCTTTTTCCACCCTGCTTCACTACCGCAGAACCGGTTCCCTTCGCCAATGCGACGGTATCGTAAGCGTAATGCACGGTATTCGGTGTGCATTCTTCATTTGTCAGACGGGCAGTGCCGGCGCCGATCGAGATAAAGACTTTTTTCTTTTCTGCCGCCACTTTAGACATCGACAGGGAAGTACCCGAATTCGTACCGCCAATCAGCATATCCACACCGTCGCGGTCAAACCATTCACGTGCCCGGCTGGCGGCAATGTCTGCCTTGTTCTGGTGATCCGCCGTCACCAGTTCAATTTTCTTGCCGAGAACCGTGCCGCCAAAATCGGCAATCGCCATTTTGATGGCTTCGATCCCGCCCTGACCGTCAATGTCGGAATACAAGCCGGAAATATCCGTGATGAAACCGATTTTAACGACATCGCCCGATACCTGGGCAGATGCGGAACCGGCAAATCCCGCCAGAGCGGCGGCGACAGCGAGGCTGGCTGCTTTGTATTTTACTTTCATGTCTTCTCCAATCAATTTTTATGAATACCTGCAAACCTGCAGGTCACGGCAGGAATCGTTACACACCCAACAGCTCATTCAAGACAGGCATCTTGTCCTGCAGCAGTGAGGCTGCGAAAGTTTCGACAATCTGCCCGTGCTCCATCACATAAAACCGGTCTGCCAGTGGCGCAGCAAAACGGAAATTCTGTTCCACCATCACGATCGTGTAGCCCTTGGCCTTCAGCGTCATGATCATCCTGGCCAATGCCTGCACAATCACGGGCGCCAGACCTTCGGAAATCTCGTCCAGCAACAGCAGGCGGGCACCGGTACGCAAAATGCGCGCAACCGCCAGCATCTGCTGTTCGCCACCGGACAAACGGGTTCCCTGGCTGTTTTTACGCTCCGCCAGATTAGGAAACATGGCGTAAATTTCTTCCACCGGCATACCGGCATGATCGTGCGAAACCAAAGGCGGCAACATCAGGTTTTCTTCTGTGGATAAGGAAGAAAATATCCCGCGCTCCTCAGGGCAATAACCTACGCCGAGATGCGCGATCTTATGGGTCGGCAAGCCGACGGATTCGACGCCATTGATTTTGATTGAGCCCTTGCGCGCACCGGTCAGCCCCATGATGGCGCGCATGGTGGTGGTACGGCCAGCGCCATTTCTGCCAAGCAGGGTAACGACTTCGCCCGGATGCACCAGCAGATTCACATCATGCAGGATATGCGATTCGCCATACCAGGCCTGGAGATGGCTGATTTCCAATGCGGGGGGAGTTGCCGGGACGCTCATGCATGCGCTCCCTGAAGTTCACCCTCGGTACTGCCCATATATGCCTCCATGACTTTCGGATTCTGAGAAACCTCGGCGTAAGTTCCCTCTGCCAGCATTGCTCCACGTTGCAATACCGAAATTTTGTCGCAGATGCCGGAAATGACACTCATGTTGTGTTCCACCATCAGAATGGTGCGGCCAGCCGATACTTTCTTGATCAATTCCGTCACACGGTGCACGTCCTCGTGCCCCATGCCCTGAGTCGGCTCATCGAGCAGCATCATTTCCGGCTCCATCGCCAGCGTAGTGGCAATTTCCAGCGCACGCTTGCGGCCATAAGGCAAATCAACCGTGACCGTGGCGGCAAATTCTGTCAGATCAACTTGCGCCAGCAGCTCCATGGCGCGTTCATTCAGGCGGTTCAAACTGTGATGGCTTTTCCAGAAATGAAATGAGGTTCCCAACGCCCGTTGCAGACCGATACGCACGTTTTCCAGCACAGTCATATGCGGGAACACGGCAGAAATCTGAAATGAACGGATGATGCCCTGACGCGCAATCTGGGCGGGCCTTGCAGAAGTAATATCCTGACCGTTAAACAGAATCTGTCCTGAGGTTGGTACCAGAAATTTGGTCAGCAAATTAAAACAGGTGGTTTTACCGGCGCCATTCGGGCCGATCAGTGCATGAATATGTCCGCGCTGAACCTGCAGGTCCACAGCGTTAACCGCCGTAAAGCCCTTGAACTCTTTTGTCAGGCGCTTGGTCTCCAGGATGACATTATTGGTCATCTCGTCTCCTTGTTGTTTCCAGAACCGCACCTTTTGGCGTCAGTCCCTGTTTTTATGAAAACACCACAACAAACCCGCTGATCGTGCAGCGGGCATTTATTATTTTATTCTTGAGAACTGCGCTGAAACTATACCTGCAAAATACGCTGGTTCAACGACATTTTGTACGTTTTGCCTCATTGTGATTCCCAACTTTTGATAGTAACCAGCAAATCAAGTGAACGCCAATACGGTATAACTACGGTAAGTAATAGCACGTAGATCAACGATAAATCGCCCTCGTCAGGAGGTGGTGTTAAGCATGTGCAATGCCGCTTTTTCAGCAATCATGACGGTCGGGGAATTGGTATTGCCGGAAGTAATCGTCGGCATAATCGACGCATCCGCCACCCTCAGACCACGGATACCCCTGACGCATAATGTGCTGTCGACCACGGCACTGGCATCATCTGCCAGCCCCATTTTGCAGGTTCCCACCGGATGAAAAATAGTGGTGCCGATATCGCCGGCAGCTCTGGCGAGTTCTTCTTCGGTACGGAATTCCACGCCCGGTTTCATCTCTTCCGGCAAGTATTTTTGCAAAGCAGGCGCTGCTACGATTTTTCTTGTCAAAGTCAGTGAATCCGCCGCAATTCTGCGGTCCTCCGGCGTGCTCAGATAATTCGGCACAATCTTTGGCGCTGTCAGCGGATCGGTTGCGGCAATCCGGACATGGCCGCGTGAGGTAGGGCGCAGGTTACAGACACTGGCGGTAAATGCCGGAAAATCATGCAGCGGATCGCCGAATTTTTCCAGCGACAGAGGTTGCACATGGTATTGCAGGTTTGGTGTTTCCTGACCGGCATCCGAGCGGGTAAACGCACCAAGCTGGGAAGGCGCCATGGACATAGGACCACTCTGAAACATCAGATATTCAAGGCCGATACGGGCTTTGCCAAACAGGTTGTTCGCCATCTTGTTCAGCGTTCTGGCGCCCTGGATCCTGAAGGCTGAACGAATCTGTAAATGATCCTGCAAATTGGCGCCGACACCGGGCAAATCGTGCAGCACCGGTACCCCCACCTGTTGCAAATGTGCAGCGTCGCCAATACCGGAATGTTGCAGAATAGCCGGTGACCCGATCGCGCCGGCAGCCAGCACGGTTTCACGCCGGGATTCGGCAAACCATGCCCGTCCGCCGCCGGTGAATTCAACGCCGGAGCAACGTTTTCCCTGTTCATCGGCGGTGATCTGCAGACGCTGTACCTGGCAGCCGGTCATGATGGTCAGGTTCGGTCGGCTGGCGGCTGGCTTCAGAAACGCTTTGGCGGCGTTCCAGCGGATACCGCGTTTCTGGTTCACATCGAAGTAACCGCAACCCTCATTGTCACCGCGATTAAAGTCCTCCGTTTTCGGGATACCGGTCTCGGCAGCCGCTTCGCGGAAAGCATCCAGAATCTCCCATGACAGGCGCTGTCGCTCGACCCGCCATTCGCCGCCACTGCCATGAAATGCGGCATCGCCGCTGTAATGGTCCTCACTTTTTTTAAACAGGGGCAGCACCCGATCCCAGCGCCAGCTGTCGTCACCACTCAGCGCCGCCCATTCGTTGTAGTCGCGCGCCTGGCCGCGCATGTAAATCATGCCGTTGATGGATGAACAACCGCCCAGCACTTTGCCGCGCGGATAAATCAGGCTGCGGCCATTCAGCCCCGGTTCGGATTCGGTCCGGAACATCCAGTCAGTGCGCGGATTATTGATGCAGTACAGATAGCCGACCGGAATATGAATCCACAGATAATCATCTTTCCCGCCAGCCTCAATCAGCAGCACATGATTTTCTGGCCGTTGTGACAGCCGGTTTGCCAGAACACAACCTGCGGTGCCACCACCAATCACAATGTAGTCGTACTGACCTGCTGATTCCATATCCTCTTTCCCCGAATAGTTAAGCGGTCTGCATGTCGCGGACGAGTTCCGCCATCAGATCTGCCACGCTGATTTCCTTGCTTCTGGCGACCCCCTGACCGCACCACAAAGACATCAGTTCAGTATTGTTTTCTTTCGCTGCTGCTGCGCGGATTGATCCGGTCAGCGCATTCTGTACCGGATAGGCCGGCACCTGTTCCGCCACCCCGGCCATCAGCTGCATGAAACGATTGTCGAGGCCGCGTGCATAACGCCCTGAAAAAGCCCGGGTCTGGCGTGTGGTGTCGCTCTCTGCCTGCAACAGGCGTTGCTTGTAAGCAGAAGAAATCCCGGATTCCAGCGTCGTCAGGAAAGCGGTTCCCATCTGCACCCATTGCGCACCGGCGGCGCGCATGGCGGCGATATCGTGGCCATCCATGATGCCGCCTGCAGCGATCAGCGGAATCTGCATATGCGGAAGGCAAGCCTTCAGCAACGCCATCGTACCCAGCGTGGATGCCTGTTGTGCGCCGATGAACGTACCGCGATGTCCGCCAGCCTCCACGCCTTGCAGGCAGACTGCATCGGCGCCGATCGCCTGCCATACGATCGCTTCCTGCAGATTGGTCGCGGTGCCGACCACCAGAATCCCGGCGTCGTGCAAGCGCTGCATCTGGCTGCCATGCAAGACATCAAAGGTAAAACTGGCCATCGCCGGATGTGCGGTAATCAGTGCATCTAACTGCGATTCAAAATCTTCACACCAACGCGTCGGCGTCGGCAGTGCTTCCCAGCCCAGCTCCTGGCAAACAGGCTGCAACAGGAGTTTGGCCGATTCCAGCGCGGCAAAATCGATCGTTGGCCGGGCCTGTACAAACAGATTGATCGCAAACGGTTTGTCCGTCAGGCGACGGATATGCTCGGCCTGTTCGATAATCGCCAGCGGGGACAACAGCGGCGCGGCCAGCGAACCCAGGCCACCGGCATTGGACACAGCAGCCACCAGCTCCGGCGTCGTGGCACCACCCGCCATTGGCGCCTGTATGATCGGATAAGGGCAAAGATGATCCATCGTCAGCATGAAATTTCCTTCGTCAGAGTGTTGTGTATGATGAGCGCAGCCGTCCGTATCAACCCGGAACGTCAGAAAGACTATACGGCGGATTGCTTACACCAGACTTTATCGAGCCCGCTGCCGCAGTCCGGCATGCCATGCTTTTCAGAGGTCACGGCAGGCTGATCTCATCAGGCATCACACTTACTTGGCGACCGGCATGGTGAATTCCGCCCCTTTACCGATACTGTCCGGCCAGCGCTGCATGATGGATTTGTAGCGCGTATAAAAACGGATACCTTCTTCACCATAAGCATGCTGATCGCCGAACAGCGAACGCTTCCAGCCGCCGAAAGAATGCCATGCCATCGGCACTGGAATCGGTACATTGATGCCGACCATACCGACCTGAATGCGGCGCGAAAATTCACGCGCAGTATTGCCATCCGACGTGAATAAAGACACGCCGTTTCCGAATTCATGGCGATTGATCAGCTCGACGGCCGAAGCAAAATCCGGCACACGGACGATGCACAGTACCGGGCCGAAAATTTCTTCACGATGAATTTTCATGCCTTCTTTCACGTGATCGAACAAAGTACCGCCAAGGAAAAATCCTCCGGCATGTCCGGGCACGCTCAGGCCGCGACCGTCCACCAGCAGTTGTGCGCCTTCGGCCACGCCGTCTGCGATATAGCCTTCAATCTTTGCCTTATGCACAGCCGTCACCACCGGCCCCATTTCGGCATCGGCTTCCATGCCATTTTTGATCTTGAGTGCCTGTACCCGCGGAATCAGCGCGTCGACCAGTTTATCTGCCACCTCACCGACCGCCACAGCTACCGAGATCGCCATGCAGCGTTCACCCGCGGAACCATAGGCAGCACCCATTAACGCATCAACTGCCTGTTCCAGGTTGGCGTCCGGCATCACCACCAGATGATTTTTGGCACCGCCCAGAGCCTGAACCCGCTTGCCCAGCCGGGTGCCTTCGCTGTAAATATATTCGGCAATCGGCGTCGAACCGACAAATGACACTGCCGACACATCAGGATGTTGCAACAAACCGTCCACCGCAGCTTTATCACCTTGCAATACATTGAACACGCCATCCGGCAAACCAGCTTTTTTAAACAGTTCAGCGATGAATAAAGAACAGGATGGATCACGCTCAGACGGCTTCAGAATAAATGTATTACCAGTGGCGATCGCCAGCGGAGCCATCCACATCGGTACCATGAAAGGGAAATTGAACGGCGTGATTCCTGCTGTCACGCCTAAAGGCTGGCGCAGATTGTAATTATCGATACCGCCACCAATATTGTCGGAAAACTGTGATTTCAGCAGTTGTGGCATACCGCAGGCAAATTCAACGACCTCGATACCGCGTGTGACTTCGCCCATGGCATCGGACAGTACTTTGCCGTGTTCACGGGTAATCAGCGCAGCGATTTCCCGGTGATGCGCATCGAGCAGCGCCTTGAACTTAAACATCACACGGGCGCGCTTGAGCGGAGCCGTCTCGGCCCATGCCGGCGCCGCTGCCTTGGCCGCAGCAACGGCAGCATTGACGGCATCCTGATCGGCCAGCGCCACCTGAGCCACGACTTCACCGGTGGCAGGATTAAATACGTCCTGCTGACGACCGCTGGCAGAATGTAACACCTGACCATTTACATAATGCTGAATCATGAATGTCATAAGAAATCCTTAGTCAAAATTAGAAACTGAGTAGCAGATTAATCGACTCGCCATAGCAAATCCAATGAGTTATTATCAACAGCAATATAAATTTTCTTTATAAAGCATTCACCTGCAATTCGGGTTTTCTGGCTCAGGAGTTGTCATGGACATTGTCCAGCTGCGTTCTTTCGTTACCGTCGCCCGTGAAGGAAATCTGACCCGTGCGGCAGAAAAACTCCATTTGACGCAGCCCGCCGTGAGCCTGCAAATTAAAGGATTGCAGGAAAGCCTGAATCTGCAACTGTTCAGCCGCAGTGCCAGTGGCATGCGTCTGACCAACGATGGCGTCAAATTGCTGCCCTACGCTGAACGTGTGCTCAGCACGCTGACCGAATTTCGCCAGGCGGCAGATTCCCTGCATTCCACTATCAGCGGCGAGCTGGCCATCGGGACCATTCTCGATCCGGAATTTACCCGCCTCGGGGTGTTCCTGAAACGGCTGGTCGAAACCTATCCGCAACTGTCGACGCGTCTGCAACAAGGCATGTCCGGTTCGGTGCTACAGCAGATACGGGCAGGAACGCTGGATATTGGTTTTTATATAGGGGATATTCCTGATGATGGAAAAACGCCCTGCCACAGCACCGTACTCACCCATTTTACTTATCGCGTGGTGGCGCCCGGAGGCTGGCATACCCGGGTACTGGGCCAGCCGTGGGAAAGCCTGGCGCAACTGCCTTGGATCTGGACCCCACCGGAATCGGCGCATCATCGTCTGCTGGGTAAAATTTTTGCCGCGCTCGGCGTGACGCCGAATAAAGTGGCGCTGGTCGATCAGGAACCATCGATGCTTGATCTCGTCAAATCCGGCGTGGGTTTGAGCCTGATCCGGGATTCAATTGCGATCCGCGAAGCCCATGCGCATGGACTGGTGATTGCGGACGCCGTCAGCGTAGAAACTCAATTAAGCCTGATCTGTCAGGAAAAACGAAAAAATGACGCCATGATTGCAGCCGCATTCCAGTTGGTCCGGCAATGCTGGCAATTATTGATATAAACCGTAATTGATACGGAAAGTCAGATTACAATGCCCGGTTATGATGTCGTATTTCAACCGAACCTTCCGGGGGAAAATGATCGTGTCCAATTCACGCACTCTGGCTCTTTTTCTTGCACTCGCCACTGCTGTGCCTGCCCGGGCCGATGCAGGAAACATCCGGTTGCTGATACAGGAGTTCGCACCATTCACTTACACGGATAAAGATGGACAAATCCGCGGCTACGTAACAGAAAAAATCATGGAAATCATGAAGCGTGCCGGGGAAACGCCCGTGATCAGCAGTACCTCGCTGGCCCGTGGACTGAGTGCAGTATCAAGCGAGGACAACACCTGTCTGTTTGCATTCCGGCGTACCCCGGAGCGGGAAAACTCCTATCAATGGGTGGGGCCCCTGACCACCGACACCTGGGTTTTATATGGCCGGAAAAACGATAACCACCTTCTGAAAAAATTGGAAGACGCCAGGCCCTACACCATTGGTTCCTATAAGAATGCCGCCACCGGCCTGCAGCTGACGGCGCAGGGATACCGCATTGTGTTTGCCGGTGTAGATGAGGAAAACCCACGCCTGCTGGTAAATAAACGTATCGACTATTGGATCGTTTCAGAGCTGCACGGTATGCATATCGCACATCAGCAAGGTTATGCCGATGATATCGTGGAAGCCATCCGGTATAAGACGATGGAACTGAATATGCTGTGTAGCCTTCATATGGAAAAAAAGCGGATTGAGCTGTTCAATAAACTCAATAAAGACATCGATAACGACGGAACTATGGAAAAAATTTTACGTCAATACGGAATCAGATAATGGCACGTTCAACCAAAGCCAGTCACGCAGTACAACGCCTCAAGGAACGGAGCCAGGGGCAAATCTATGCGATGGTCAGCATGGCCGATGGCCGCTTTTTTCTGACCCGCCGCACCGGAGACCAGCCAGCGCCTGAAGTGCTGTGCGAACCGCTGGAAATCGACGACTTTGTCAGCTACGTCAACAGTCTGGAAAAACAGGCTGCTAAAAAGATCAGTAAACTGGATCAGGCATTTGAACAAAACCTGCAGCGTGCCAAAAATAAATCCTCTGTCTGAATATTTAATCACTGTATTGTCATTGAAGGAATCCACCATGAAACCTGCCCTTTCCGCCATATTGCTCAGCACCTGCCTGATTCTGCCAGCCAGCAGTGTCATGGCACAGATGCAAAGCGATACCCAGGAAGTCAGCAGCCGCCTGCAAAAAATCGACGTAAAAACCGGCAACGGTGAAGAAATCCAGTCCGGCAGAACAGCCGTCGTCCATTACACCGGCTGGTTGCATGACCCACTGGCAGCAAAGGAACACGGTCAGCAGTTTGACAGCTCGCGGGGCAGGCCGCCGTTCAGTTTCGTACTGGGATCGGGGAAAGTGATCAAAGGATGGGAGCAGGGCGTTGCCGGTATGAAAATCGGCGGCAAGCGAACGCTGATTATTCCGCCGGAGCTGGCATACGGCTCACGAGGCGCCGGTGGCGGCATCATCCCGCCTAATGCAGCGCTGATTTTTGATATCGAACTGATCGACATCCGCTAAACTACCGCAGTCATATCCAGTTACACGATGCGACGCTCATCGTGTTGCGCCAAAGGTACTGACAATGTCTCTTCCTCGCGCAGTATCACCGGATCAAATATGTAGATAACATAGAAAAAGCAGGAAACCGCCAGCACCAGCGCCAGCGTGCCGACGAAAAACAGGGGTTGCAGGCCTTCAGGAAAAATATACTGATACCAGCCGATCAGGCTCGATACCACCATCAGCGCAAAAGTCACATTCATCAAGCGCCGGGATTTCCATCTCATGGCGGCAGCAAACAACAGCATCACCAGTAAGGATAACGAAAAACTGATAACTCCTGACACAGGATGACCTCTCTGTTTAAATATCTAATAATAAATTAGCATAAAAAAATATAAATTCCTTGATTTTTTACAATCATTTTCTTTTTTACAGCGTCCATTTTCCTGAGGAAAAATTATGACTTATCTGTTAGCGCTGGATCAGGGGACATCCAGTTCGCGCAGTATCATTTTTAACCACCAGGGGCAGATTATTGCAGCGGCACAGCAGGAATTCCGTCAGATATTCCCGCAACCCGGCTGGGTGGAACATGATCCGGCAGAAATCTGGCTGAGCCAGTTTGCAACTGCCCGCCAGGCGTTGCGAAATGCCGGTTTGCAGGCGCAGGATATCGCTGCCATCGGTATTACCAATCAACGGGAAACCACCTTGCTGTGGGATAAACAAACCGGTCAGGTTTTATCGAATGCGATTGTCTGGCAGGACCGGCGCACGGCCAGCGTCTGCGAGTCACTGCGGGCGGACGGTCATGCTGGAACCATCCGGGAAAAAACCGGCCTGATTCTCGATCCGTATTTCTCTGCCAGCAAGCTGCAATGGCTGCTGCAACATCTGCCGGGCGCCATGCAGCGCGCGAAACGGGGTGAACTCGCATTCGGCACGGTCGATACCTGGTTAGCCTGGCAACTGAGCGAAGGCAAACTGCATGTGACGGATAGCAGCAATGCTTCCCGCACCATGTTGTTCAATATCCATACCGGGCAATGGGATCCGGCATTACTGGAATTATTCGGCATTCCGGCAGCGATCCTGCCGGAAGTGCATCCTTCCAGCCACCATTTCGGCGAAACACATCTGTTCGGCAGCCCGATTCCGATTGCCGGCATCGCCGGCGACCAGCAGGCCGCCTTGTTCGGGCAAGCCTGCTTCACGCCGGGCATGGCAAAAAATACCTATGGCACCGGATGTTTCATGCTGATGCACACAGGACAGCAAGCGGTCACATCCCATAACGGGCTGATCAGCACGGTGGCTTGCCAGACAGGAGACCAGGCGCAATACGCACTGGAAGGCAGCGTTTTTATCGGTGGCGCAGTCGTGCAATGGCTGCGGGACGGACTCAAGGCGATCCAACATTCACCGGATGTGGAGGCGCTCGCGGCCAGCGTTCCCGATTCCGGCGGTGTGGTATTTGTACCCGCATTTACCGGACTGGGTGCTCCTTACTGGGTGCCGGACGCCAAAGCTGCGATTGTCGGCCTCAGCCGCGGCAGTACCGTTGCGCATATCGCCCGCGCAGCCCTCGAATCCATCGCCTTTCAGACTACTGCCGTACTGCAGGCCATGATCAAAGATGCGGTATGCCCAATTACAGAATTGCGCGTCGATGGCGGTGCAGCGGCCAATAATCTGTTACTGCAATTCCAGGCCAACCTGCTGGGTATTCCCGTGGTGCGGCCGCAAGTGACAGAAACCACCGCGCTGGGTGCCGCCTGCCTGGCCGGGCTGGGTGCCGGCATCTTCAGCCATATCGACGAATGTGCATTGCTGTGGCAGACTGAACGTCAGTTTTTACCGACCATGAGCCGGGATCAGGCACAGGAATTCATGCAACACTGGGAAACGGCAGTAGGGCGGGTGCGCTGACCGGACAAACAGGCAGCCGGGCTTGGCGCGGATCATTGCTGCCGTTATCTGTCAGACAGCGTGGGTTTCGTTTTTTCAGGGAGACGGAAATGAAAGCGGTTCGATACACACTGGGTTTTCTGTTGCTGCTGGTGCTGGTTATCGTCGGTCTGGCCTTACTGCAACCGAATCATTACAGCGTCAGCCGCAGCATTCTGATCAGGGCAGCACCGGAAAAAATCTATCCCCTGATCGCAACGCCGCGTTTGTGGAAAAACTGGTCGGTCTGGAATCAACGTGATCCGGCCATGCAGATGCAGTTTTCCGGGCCGGACAGTGGTCAGAACGCAAGCTGGGAATGGAAGAGTAAAACCCAGGGAAACGGCGGCATGCGCTTTACCAGCGCCGTGCCCAATCGGGAACTGGCTTATGAGCTGCATTTCGAGGGCATGGGAAAACCATCGACCGGTACCCTGCGCATAGAAAAAACCGGTGATGGTTGTACTGTACTGTGGGATATGCAGGGCAACACCGAAGGAAATCTGATGATGAAGCTATTTCAGCCATTTATGGATAGAATGGTGGGTTCCGATTTCGATGGCGGTCTGAAAAACCTCAGAAAAATCGTGGAGCAGGCACCCTGATTTCCGGTATTCCCGCGCAACAACAGCAGGACCAGCCATCAGGGCGGCGCATTTTATTTCGCTATTGACTCTCATGAAACTCAAGTTTTCCCTGTTGCTGGCGATCAGCCTGATCAGCAGCATCTGTTTTGCACTGGAAACCCGGACAGCTGGCAAACCAGCCGGCAGCCCGCCCGATACACCGTCCCAGTCTGTATTCGTAGTCGGCGCTGAAGATTTGCCACAGGCTGCATCTGGCGTCCGGATCGATGTTCCGACGATGGAGCAGGAAAAGGTCAGACCCTCCATCCCGGTGACGGCAGCACAGGTCTGGTCAGGGCCAGTGCCTTTGTCCGGAGTCCTGTTTGTACTGGTCGCCTCCATGCCAGTGCTGGCTTCGCTATATTTTGCTTACCAACTGTTCCTGTTCATCCGCGCCCGCAAACGCCGCTTGTCTGTCCACCACAGAAACGAACCATAAATTTATTTACAGGCAGTCTGTTTTTCACGAAAACTTCATTGAACTGTCACCAGCCTGTCACCTGAGCCGCCTACAGTCTCCGTATCTATAACAATAGCCGGAGACGATGATGTCCAGCAAAGCACTGATAGATAGCGCGGTTTTCAATTCAACCACAGCTGGCCGTAAAGGCATTGCGGATAAACTGTTTGCTCACTGGTTCAGCCGCCTGGTCTATGCCCAGATCTGGGAAGATCCGCAATCCGACCTGCAGGCACTGCAATTGCGTCCCGGTGCCAATATCCTGACGATTTCATCCGGCGGCTGTAATGCGCTCGCTTATCTGTCGGCGGAACCTGCTGCCGTGCATGCAGTGGATCTGAATGCAGCGCATCTGGCGATGCTGAATATGAAACAGCAGGCCATCAAGCATCTGCCCGACTATGATGCAGTGCTCGCTTATCTCGGGAACGCCGACCAGACGGACAATCTGAAACGTTATAAACGCCATATCCGCCAGCACCTGTCAGACGATGCGAGTAATTTCTGGGAAAGTCGTTCACTGACGGGCAAACCGCGCTACCACTACTTCACCGATCAGGCTTATCAACACGGCCTGCTGGGGCAGTTTATCGGCATTGCGCATGTCTTCGTCCGCATGATGGGCGGCGACATGCGCAAAATGCTGGAAGCACGCAATCTGCAAGAACAAACCAGCCTGTTTGAACGCTACGTCGCACCGGCGTTTGATACCGCATTGTTTAAATTGATCGCGCGGCAACCGCTGGCGCTGTACAGCCTCGGCATTCCGCCATCCCAGTTTGAAGCTTTGAAAAACGATGCCCGCGACGGCTTGCACAATCTATTCAAAGAAAGAATGCGTCATCTGGCCTGCGATTTCCCGCTCGATCAGAACTGCTTTGCGCAGCAGGCGTTTGGCCGCCGTTACGACACCGGTAAACAGGCAGCGTTGCCCATGTATCTGCAGCAAACGCATTTTCCGGCATTGCGCCGCAATATCGACCGCCTGCATGCACACCACACCACCCTGACTGATTTCCTCAGCACCCAGCCGCGTGCGTCAATGGATGCCTATCTGTTTCTGGATGCGCAGGACTGGATGGATCAGCAACAGATCACTGCATTGTGGGAAGAAGTCACCCGCACGGCAGCACCGGGAGCCAAAGTGGTGTTCCGTACCGGCGGCAGTGAATCTCCGCTGGAACACAAGCTGCCTGCGGGCCTGCTCACCGCCTGGCAGACCGACCCAGCCCACAACAAGGCGCTATATGCGACCGACCGTTCGGCCATTTACGGTGGCATGCATCTGTATCAGAAAATCTGAACGCGTCGGCCTTGAAATGATTAACTCTCCATACGCACTCTGATATCTGCTGATTTGAATACCTCTTTACCACCTCGCATGGTGGCTGATGCCCTGTGGCTGCTGACCGCACGTTCACGCGGCGGCAACCACTGGGTCAGCAATAGCCATTGCGATATCCAGACCACCGACATCGGCGGCCATCCTTATCCGGTCAGCCTGCTGGACAACAGCGACTGGCAGGAAAGCTACGTATCCAGCCCGCGTTCCACCTGGCTGCGGTATGCACGGCAGGAAGCCCTGCGCCAGCTGCCGCCGCCATTATCCGCTTTGCTGAAAGCCGGATCCTGCCTGATTTTCGGCCCGCTGTCGGCGCTGCTGCAGGCCAGCAGGCTGGATCAGGCCGCTGTCATCGGCAATCATCTGGTATCGACCAATCTGTATCCGGCCTGGAGCTATGCCGAGTTACAATGCATGACAGAAGCCATGAGCACCCGCCACCCACAACGGCCACTGATGATACGCAACATCTGCCCGGAAGTATGCCCCGACCTGATGCAGCATCTGCAACAGCTGGGCTGGAACATGGTGCCGGCGCGCATGATCTATCTGTGCGACCCGCAACAAAAATCCGTCTGGAAACATAATCACGTCAAACAGGATACCCGTCTGCTGCAGGATGGTCAGGTCGAAATCGTTTCGCAGGATCAACTGACCAGCAGCGATCTGCCTGCCTTGCGCCAGTTGTTCCGGCAATTATTCATCGACAAACATTCCCACCTGAATCCGGATTTCAGTCTGGCATTTTTTGAACTGTGTCTGGAAACACGCTTCCTGGAGTTCAAAGCCCTGCGCTGGCAGGGACGCTGGGTCGGAATTCTGGGTTTGTATGCCCCATCCGGCAGCAACTGGCTGACGACTCCGCTGATCGGCTACGACACCAGTTTGCCACAAGAACTCGGTTTATACCGCCGCCTGATGGCATTACTGCTGCACGAAGCCCGTCAGCGCCAGCTTGGACTGCATTACAGCTCCGGCGCCAGCCAGTTTAAACGTGCCCGCGGTGGCGTTCCAGCACTGGAATACACTGCAATCCACGACCGGCATCTCCCAAGCCGGCCCAAAAGATATATCCGCTTATGGGAAAAATTATTCCAGCAATGGGTACCGGGTTTGCTGAGACGCGCTGACAAGCTGTTATAAACGTCGCGAATCGGCCATCAATCCTTCCGAATAGACACCCATTCAAGATTGGTAGAATCCTGAAATGTGCCATTTCTAGCCCTCCGATTACCTGTATGAGTATGCTTTAGCCTGTGGATAAAGCGCTGCATATCCCCAGACGGTTTTGGGGAAAACTCCTTTTTTGACGACAACCTTTTTTTTTATCCCAAAACTATACGTCAGTCATACAAAAATTATCCGAAGACCTATCCTGCAGCTAAACGATTGTTTACGTGGATAAATAGTGAGTTATCCACAAAAAATGGCGCCGTTAACTATTACTACTATGTATATATAAACTAAATACTATAAACGAAGGTTTTTCCCCATATGGCTCAAAATCTGGAATTTTGTTAAGTCTTCAAGATGACATTCTAAGAAGGAAAGTTTCTGAGATTCGTTTTTACAAATCTGTTTGAATCTGGCACATTAAAACGGCTATTCCTGAAAACCAATGCCGAAAATACTTCAACATTTTGCAAAATCCTGGCCATGGACTAACTCTGACAGATGAATGTCATGCGGTTTTGCCAAAAAACAGATTTCCGATTGCTGACTCGTTGGCAATGAACTCACAAACAAGCTCATTAGATGTACCAGCTGATCATATTTATTGAATCACACCGTAAAACAGTCCGGAATCAGGCCAAAAGCAACCTGAAAACAACAGTTTAAAAATATTTATTGTGGATAAGTGAGCCGATATCCACTGTATAGCTTGTGCGCAACAAACTCGACTGACGCTATGCTTATTTTTGTCCAGTTTTTATCATGCAGATATACAGACTTTTTTCACCTGTTTATCCTTGTGCTAATTCAATGATTCCGTGGATGTTTTCTTAGTTATCCACAGCTATAAGTGATCGTTAACAATCACCACTATGTATATATAAATTTATTCAAGTTAACACTATCCACAAGCTGCAACAGCGAAAAAACCACAGCGCTGAATTTCCTTTAGAATGCGTTACTTACCAGACCGGAACAGTTTCAGAAGATCGAAATTGCGCCAGCTGCGGTGGTGTTTTTTATTGACCGGACTAACAGGCTAACCACTGCAGGCGGGGCCGCAGTGCGTATCGTATCTTGAATCGAATTAAGGACGGTAAGCGGGGATGAAAATGCATTTTTTACGCTGATTTTTCTAATGAGTTTACGAGTATTGCAAGTACAAGATGCCGATATGATTGCCAGCTTATGGTTGCGTGGTGCTGCAGAAAGCGCGCAGACAGACAGTGCTTATCAGCCGCAGATTTCTTTAACGGAATATGCTGCCATTCTGCGTGACAACTTGCAAAACGGAGACAACCTGGGCTGGGGATTATTCGCTGAAGAAGATGGACAGCTGCTGGCGTATCTGACAGCCCAAGTGCGTTATCCGGAACAGGAATTCAGCCAGCAGCCTTATCTGTGTCTGCTGGATCTGGATGTGCATGTCGCTGCGTGCCGACAGGGATGCGCAGCTCGTCTGGTCAGCGCCGCAAAAGTGCATGCGCAACAACATCAACTCAGTCATATCGAGGTCAGCTGGCTGAGTGCCGACCCACAGGCAGCGGCTTTCTGGGCCAGTCAGAGAGCGACGTCCTTCCTGAGCCGTGGCCGTATTCATACCGCCTGAAAAATTCCTTGCGAACAGATTTTTAATAGCTAAAGTTTTTATAAAAAACAGGGAGTATATTATCCTGAACAAAGGGTTGTTACAGGTGGATATGGGGTGAAAATTGAGAAGGAAGTGTCGGGTTTTTACTAGCCTCATTAGTACTTATCCACAAATTCTTGTGAATAAATTCGATATAAAAAAAACCACCAAAATTCATGCTGAGGGTTTTTCTTGGATGCAAATGCCTGCGAATTCAGCTTCTATTGTTGTATTGCACTTTTCTTTAAGATGACGTTGCAAAAGCAGGATTTCATAGGGATAGGATGTCAGTCATTTACCACGCTGCAGCATAGATTGCGCGGGCATCGGTTAATCCCACTTCACGTGGATTATTGCCGAGCAGACGGGTTTGCAGCATTGCATCGGCGGCAAGACGATCCAGATCCTGTTGCTGAATGCCGACCTGGCGCAGACGGGTTTCTATTCCTGTCCGGAATGCCAGATCTTCCATTGCGCTGATTAAGGCGTTGCAGCGCGCTTCGTTACTGCCTCTGGCATCAGGAGCAATAATATCGGCCAGTTCTGCATACAGTTCAGACGCAGCAACAGCGTTAAACCGGAGGACATGCGGCAGGACCAGTGAATTGGATAAGCCGTGCGGCACATGGAAAATTCCGCCAATCGGGTAGGCCAGTGCGTGCACGGCTGCACAGGGTGCATTGGCGAAAGACTGGCCGGCCATCATGGCACCCAGCAACATAGATTGGCGGGCGACCAGATTCTGGCCATTAGTACAAGCCTGATCAATGTTATTCCAGAGTAATTTCAATGCCTGCCGTGCCAGCATATCGGATACCGGGTTTTTCTTGTGCCGTGTGGTATAGGCTTCAATCGCATGAACCATGGCATCAATGCCTGTTGCTGCGGTGACTTTAGACGGCAGACCAACCGTCAGCGAAGCATCCAGAACTGCAATATCGGCATACAGCTGCGGAGAGACTACGCCCATTTTAGTGGTTGCGCCTGTTGTTACGATGGATATCGGCGTGACTTCTGACCCGGTTCCGGCAGTCGTCGGTATCTGAATCAGAGGAAGGCGTTTTCCTGTCACATTATCAATCCCGTACATCGTGGATAAGCTCTGGGTATTTTGCGTAAGTACAGCGATTAACTTCGCCACATCCATTGAACTACCGCCCCCTAAGCCGATTACCAGATCGACTCCCAGTTCCCGTGCATTGTGAGCTGCCTCTAAAACAATGGCTTCAGGAGGATCGGCAATCACATCCGCAAATACGGAAACCTGGAGTTTTTCGCTGTGCAGGCTGTCGAGCACGGGTTGCACCTGTCCAGTTTTTAAAAAGCCCTGGTCCGTGATCAAGAGAAGATGGCGGCATGCTGGATAATGTTTAGACACCAGCGTGCCAAGCTGACGGGCAGCACCCAGCCGACTGACGATGTGCGGGACGGTCTGAAATTCAAAGCTCTGCATGGCCATACTCCCCATGTTGTGATGGTGATATTTGTTTTACCCAATGTTGGCAAGACTTGTTATGCTGCATAGCTTGCCAGATGTTGGGCACGATTAGATGAAGGTTAATAAATTTCATGATGGATATGCTGTTGCTGGGTATTACCGCTTTTTTTGCCGGTTTTGTTGATGCGATCGTGGGAGGTGGTGGGCTGCTGCAGGTTCCGGCTTTGTTTTCGATTATGCCCGGAACTGTTCCGGCAACCTTGTTGGGAACTAATAAATTTGCCAGCATATGGGGGACAGCCGTTGCTGCCCGCAATTATATGCAAAAGGTATCTGTGCGATGGAGCATGTTGTTGCCAGCCGCAATGATGTCTTTTGTGTTTGCTTTCCTGGGGGCTTATCTGGTGACCCATATTCCACCAACCCAGTTGCGCAAGGTTTTGCCTTTTATTCTGGCGGCGGTAGCAATTTACACATTTATGAAAAAAGATTTTGGCACGCATGACAGACCGCTGTTTTTCGGTAATAAAGAGATTGTGCTGGCAATGCTGGTTGCTGCCGCAATTGGGTTTTATGATGGTTTCTTTGGTCCCGGTACGGGCAGTTTCTTTATGTTTCTGTTTGTACGTATTTTTGGATATGACTTTTTAAGGGCATCCGTTGTCGCTAAAGTGCTGAATGTCGCTTGCAATGCTGCAGCATTATCCTGGTTTGGTTTCAGCGGACACGTGCTGTGGATATTAGGGGGTGTCATGGCTGTGTGCCAGATTGGTGGCTCGCTGTTAGGCAGTCATCTTGCCATCAGACACGGAACAGGATTTGTTCGGAAAATGTTTTTACTGGTGGTCGTGGCTTTAATTTGTAAAACAACTTATGACGGATTCTTTCGTGTGTAAATGTGTATCTACCTCCACCGGATCAAATTGTTTCACGTGAAACCTTGCAATATTAGGCGTTATTACGTTAATGATATTTATTGAGAGTTTAGTGCTACGTTTCACGTGAAACATAGCATTAAATTGTTTATGGCGCAGTTGGTGGGTGCGGGTAGGGGCTGAAAACAAACTATAATCCTGACTGTCCTTGTTTGTCAGAAGCTAGCCATGTTTTATCCCAAAGAATTCGATGTGATTGTTGTCGGTGGTGGTCATGCCGGCACCGAAGCCGCCCTTGCCGCTGCGCGGATGGGACAATCCACTTTATTATTGACTCACAATATCGAGACCCTCGGTCAGATGTCTTGCAATCCCTCCATAGGTGGGATAGGCAAGGGCCATCTGGTCAAAGAGGTAGATGCAATGGGTGGGGCGATGGCAATTGCAACTGATGAAGCGGGGATACAGTTCCGTATCCTGAATTCCTCCAAGGGGCCGGCGGTGCGTGCGACTCGTGCGCAGGCTGACCGGATTCTGTATAAGCAAGCGATACGTAGTCGCCTGGAAAATCAGTCAAATCTGTGGCTGTTTCAGCAGGCCGTCGACGATTTACTAGTCGAAGGTAATCGTGTGGTTGGTGCTGTGACCCAGGTGGGAATTCGTTTCCGTGCTCGCGCCGTTGTGTTGACTGCCGGGACTTTTCTGGATGGAAAAATTCACGTCGGTCTGAATAATTACTCCGCCGGCCGTGCCGGTGATCCTCCAGCGGTTTCCTTGTCAGCCCGTCTGAAGGAGCTGGCTTTGCCGCAAGGGCGCTTGAAAACGGGGACGCCGCCACGGATTGATGGTCGCAGTATCGATTTCTCTGTGATGCAGGAACAACCGGGGGATCTGGATCCAGTGCCAGTTTTTTCCTATATGGGGACAACCGCCATGCATCCCAAGCAGGTATCATGCTGGATTACCCACACCAATGAAAAAACCCATAACATCATCCGTGCCGGACTCGACCGGAGCCCGATGTATACCGGCGTGATCGAAGGCGTTGGTCCGCGTTATTGTCCGTCGATCGAAGATAAGATTCACCGCTTTGCCAGCAAAGAATCGCATCAGATTTTTCTGGAGCCGGAAGGTCTGACTACCAACGAGTTTTACCCCAACGGTATCTCGACCAGCCTACCATTTGATGTGCAGTTGGATTTGGTGCGTTCTATGCGCGGCATGGAAAATGCCTATATCCTGCGTCCGGGTTATGCGATTGAATACGACTATTTTGATCCACGTGGCCTGAAGTCATCGCTGGAAACCCGCCAAATTGAGGGCTTGTTCTTTGCGGGTCAGATTAACGGCACCACCGGTTATGAAGAAGCCGCTGCGCAAGGCATGTTGGCTGGCCTGAACGCCGCTCTGCAAACGCAGGGTAGGGAAGCCTGGGTGCCACGCCGTGACGAAGCTTATCTGGGTGTGCTGGTCGATGACCTGATCACCAAGGGTGTGCAGGAGCCCTATCGTATGTTCACCAGCCGTGCCGAATTCCGCCTTAGCCTGCGCGAAGACAATGCCGATATGCGTTTGACCGAGATCGGTCGCCAACTGGGATGTGTCAGCGATGCGCAGTGGCAGGCATTTGAAAACAAGCGCGAACAGGTTGCACGTGAAATGGAAAGACTGCGCACTACATGGGTTAATCCACGTATTCTGGCTGCCACTGAAGCGGAACGGGTGCTGGGTAAAGCTCTGGAGCGTGAATACTCGCTGGCTGATCTGTTGCGCCGGCCACAGGTCAATTATGAGAGCCTGATGAGCTTGCGCGGCGTTGAGCAGCAAGATCTGGCAGGCCCGGCTATTGCCGATCCGGCGGTACGTGAGCAGGTGGAAATCCAGGTCAAATATGCGGGTTACATCGACAGGCAGGCGAAGGAAGTCGAACGCCATGCCCATTATGAAAACCTGAAAATGCCGGTTGGTTTTGACTATATGGAGGTCAGCGGTCTGTCGATCGAAGTGCGCCAGAAACTCAATAAGCATCAGCCCGAAACACTGGGCCAGTGCGGCCGTATCTCCGGCGTGACGCCGGCAGCGATTTCCCTGTTATTGGTACACCTGAAGAAAAAAGGATTTAAGGAATTTATGGCAGCAGCCGGAACGACGCCTGAAACGGAGGGCGCAGAATGACGGTGATAGATACGGCAAGGCTGAAGCAGCGCTTGATTTCAGGTGTGCAAGAATTAGGTTTGTCATTGAATGAGTTCCAAATAGAAAAAATGATTGCCTATTTGTTATTATTATCTAAATGGAATTCTGTTTACAATCTGACGGCAATCCGTGATCCTCTGGAAATGGTCCGGCAACATCTGTTGGACTCTTTATCTGCCGCACCGGCTTTTGAGGGTGCGAAAAATGTTCTGGACGTTGGGGCGGGTGGCGGATTGCCGGGCATGATGCTGGCGATCGTTTATCCGTACATCAAAATCTCCATGATTGATACGGTCAGCAAGAAGACTGCGTTTCTGACGCAGGTAAAGACGGAGCTTGGTCTGACCAATGTCACCGTGTACACCGGGCGGGTTGAAAAACTGACGGTCGATGAGAAATTCGATGTGATTACCTCGCGCGCATTTTCCGAACTGGCCAATTTCATCAACTGGTCCGGCCATCTGCTGGCCGATGGCGGCCAGTTCATTGCCATGAAGGGCGTTGCACCTGTCCAGGAAATAAAACGCTTGCCAGCAGGCTGGCAGGCCACAGGCGTGCAGGCGCTGCATGTGCCAGGGCTGGATGCGGAACGTCATCTGGTGTTTGTGAAACGTATCGACAACTGATTATCTACTCACGGAAATCCTCTATGGCAAAAATCTTTTGTATCGCCAATCAAAAAGGTGGCGTGGGGAAAACCACCACCACCGTCAATCTGGCAGCCGGTCTTGCCAAACTGAATCAGCGGGTTTTGCTGGTCGATCTTGATCCGCAGGGGAATGCCACGATGGGGGCGGGGATTAATAAAGCCAAGCTCACAGCATCCGTGTACGAAGTTTTGCTGGGTTTATCCGATGTGAGCCGCGCCCGGCTACGGTCAGAATCCGGTCAGTTCGACGTGCTTCCTGCCAATCGTGAACTGGCGGGTGCTGAAGTTGAAATGGTCGAACTGGAAAACCGCGATAAGCGCTTACGCGATGCGTTAGCACAAGTTGGCGCGGAATATGATTTTATCCTGATTGATTGCCCACCGGCTTTATCCATGCTGACATTGAATGGTTTGTGCGCCGCGCATGGCGTCGTCATTCCGATGCAGTGCGAATATTATGCGCTGGAGGGATTATCAGATCTGGCCAATACGATCAAGAAGGTATCTGCCAATCTGAACCCCGACCTGAAGATCGTTGGCTTGTTGCGAGTCATGTTTGATCCGCGCATGACATTGTCTCAACAGGTGTCCGATCAGCTGGAACAGCATTTCGGTGACAAGGTTTTTAAAACGCTGATTCCGCGCAATGTCCGCCTGGCCGAGGCACCGTCGTACGGTATCCCCGGCGTGGTATTTGATCCTTCCTCTAAGGGTGCGCAGGCGTACATTGCATTTGGGGCGGAGATGGTCGAAAGAATTAAACAGTTAGATAAATAATATGGCGATCAAAAAACAAAAAGGTTTGGGGCGGGGATTAGATGCCTTGCTAGGCGGGGCAGGAGATTTTGCGGAGGCTGTTCCGAATGTGACCGGCTCACCCAGCAGCCTGTCCGTAACACAGATGCAGGCGGGTAAGTATCAGCCCCGTACCCGCATGGATGAAGGCGCTCTGGCGGAACTGGCTGCATCCATTAAAGCGCAGGGTCTGATGCAGCCGATTCTGGTGCGCCCGATCGGTCACAGCAATGGCATAACTCGCTATGAAATTATTGCCGGCGAACGCCGTTTCCGTGCCTCCCAGATGGCAGGCCTGGAAGAGGTGCCGGTACTGGTCAAGGATGTGGATGACCAAGCCGCGGCTGCGATGGCTCTGATTGAAAACATGCAGCGCGAAGACCTGAATCCTCTGGAAGAGGCGCAAGGCATACATCGTCTGATCACAGATTTTTCGTTCACTCATGAACAGGCGGCAAATGCCGTCGGCCGCTCGCGCAGCGCCGTATCCAATCTGCTGCGCTTGTTAAATCTGGCAAAGCCTGTGCAGACCATGCTGATGGCAGGCGATATTGACATGGGCCATGCCCGTTCCCTGCTGTCTGCCGATGGCGCAACCCAGATTCAGCTGGCGAATCAAATTGTCGCCAAGCGCATGTCGGTGCGTGAAGCGGAAAAACTGGTTGCAAAGACCGCTGCTGAATCTAATACCACCGGAAAACCACGTGATAAGGTCGAAAAATCACGCGATATCACCCGTCTTGAAGAAGAATTATCCGATTTGTTGGCAACGCAGGTGGTGTTAAAAATGGGAAGCAAGGGGCGTGGGCAGATGATCATTGATTTTGCCGACCTGGACTCGCTGGACGGAGTTATTTTGAGAATCCGTGGACAATAATATTATGATAACTATATTAATATGCCCCGGATTGTCTAATTCCGGACCTGCGCACTGGCAGACTTTGTGGGAACAATCCATGACACAGGCGGTTCGCGTTCAGCAGGCTGACTGGGATAATCCGACAAGAACAGCATGGATGGCAGGGCTGACATCGGCGGTCAGTGCGGTCAGCGACGAGATAATTCTGGTTGCGCATAGTCTGGGGTGTGCGCTGGTGGCGCACTGGATGGCCGCAGGAATGCCGGGTCTTTCCGGCGCACAAAAAATCAGGGGAGCTTTATTGGTGGCGCCGCCGGATGTCGGGCACACCGGATTTCCTGCACCTTGCTTCTCACCGATGCCAACAGTTCCATTTTCTTTTCCTGTGAAGGTGATTGCTTCGGACGATGATCCCTGGTGTGATATCGCAGTTTCGCGCGCCTGGGCAGAGGCCTGGCAGGCCGAGTTTCACAATATTGGTGCAAAGGGACACATCAACGGCGAATCCGGTCTGGGAGACTGGAAGCAAGGAAAAGACTGGTTATCTGAGCTGTTGAGTCAAGCCAGATAAGATGAAAATTTCTGGTGATGTCTCATTCTGGGGCATTGCATCAAACGTTTGACGATGTTACGCACAACCACGTATAATTCCGTGGTTTTGATTGGCGAGGGTTCGCGCTGCCTGATAATATTTTGTGGCAAATGACGCGAAATCAATCACCATTTGTAGATAAAGTGAGGAAGCAAGATGGCCCGTATCGTCCTGTTGCAATTGGCAACGGCATTGATTGCGGCTGCGCTGGCCGTGGTGTTCGGCAATGCTTCCGTTGCATTTTCTGCCTTGCTGGGCGGATTTTGTTGCGCACTTCCGAATGCTTTTTTTGCGTTGCGCCTGTTCATGAGCGCCCGAAAGCCCGGAGGAGCGAACCCGATGAGTTTTTTCATCGGAGAATTTTTCAAGATTACATTGACGATCACACTGTTAGCTGCGGTCGTCTACTGGTACCGCGATGTTAACTGGCCGGCCTTTTTGATCGCCTTCATTGTGGTGCTGAAAAGCTATTTCATTTTACTCTTTAGGCACTGATCATGAGCTCAGCTGAACAAGTCACTCCGTCAGAATATATAGCCCACCACCTGGGTCATCTCACCAATTCACACGCTCCGCAAACTTCTTTGTGGGATATGTCCTACATTAATATCGATACCGTGATCTGGTCCATTTTCTGTGGCCTGCTCGCTCTGGTGGTGATGTACATGGCTGCCCGTAAGGCAACTTCCGGCGTGCCGGGTCGTTTTCAGTGTGCGGTTGAAATGCTGATCGAGATGGTGGATAACAACGCAAAAAGTATCGTTCATGGCAATACCAGTTTCATCGCTCCTATGGCGTTGTCGGTATTTGTCTGGGTTGTTCTGATGAACTCTCTCGATTTTTTGCCGGTGGATCTGTTTTCGCAATGGCTCTTCCCATTGCTGGGTCTCGATCCTGAAATGCACCACCGCGTTGTCCCGACAGCCGACCTGAATGGCACACTCGGTATTTCTATCGGTGTTTTTGTTCTGATGATGTATTACAGCTTCAAGATCAAAGGTGTCGGCGGCTTCATTAAAGAATTGCTGAGCGCGCCATTTGGCCCTATGCTGTTTCCTTTCAATCTGGCATTGAATCTGGTTGAATTTGCTGCAAAAACTTTTTCTCTCGGTATGCGGTTGTTTGGCAATATGTTTGCCGGTGAATTGTTGTTCCTGCTGATTGCGGCATTGCTGGGCGCTTCCGATTCTATCGCCGGTGGTATTGGTCATCTGGTGCTGGGTTCTGCCTGGTCGATTTTCCATATTCTGATCGTGCCTCTGCAAGCGTTTATTTTCATGATGCTGACTCTGGTTTATATGGGGCAGGCTCACGAGGCGCATTGATTTAAGTTTTACATTTTTGGTTTTGTATTTGGTTTTGGTATTTTAATTTTAACTTTCAAGGAGTTTTCTCATGACTAACGTCGCTTTGGTTGCATTGGCTTGTGGTTTGATCATCGGTTTGGGCGCTTTGGGTGCTTGTATCGGTATCGCTATGATGGGTGGTAAATATCTGGAAGCATCTGCACGTCAACCTGAACTGATGGAAAAACTGCAAGGCAAGATGTTGTTGCTGGCTGGTCTGATCGACGCTGCGTTCATTATCGGTGTTGGTATCGCCATGTTCTTTGCAACTGCAAACCCATTCAAAGGCTAATTAGCTTTCCTTTTTCTACCGTGGGCCTCAAAAGCCTGCGGAACGATTAATTTGATAAGGAAACTAACGTGAATCTGAATCTATCTATGTGGTATCAGGCCGGGGTGTTTTTCATCCTGGCGCTGGTAACTGCGAAATTCATCTGGCCACCGGTGATTGGTGCAATTGATGAGCGCATGAAGCGCATTGCAGATGGTCTGGCTGCTGCCGATAAAGGCAAGGCAGAAATGCAGGCTGCTGAAAAGCGTGTGCAGGCGCAACTGGCTGCTGCAAGTGAAGAAGGCAAGACGCATATCAACAACGCGGAAAAACGCGCTGCGCTGATTATTGAAGAAGCCCGGAACACTGCCGCCGCTGAAGCTGCCCGGATTATTGCTGCTGCAAAAGCAGATGCCGATAACCAGGTGACCAAAGCGCGTGAAGAGTTACGTGACCAGGTTGCCACATTGGCAGTCAAAGGTGCAGAGCAAATTCTGAAACGTGAAATCAATGCATCCGCTCACGCAGATCTGTTGAATCAACTGAAAACCGAGCTGTAATCATGGCCGAACTCGCAACGATCGCTCGTCCTTACGCTGAAGCGCTGTTCCGTGTTGCCCAGACCGGTAACTTGTCCGCCTGGTCGGATCTGGTTGCCGAAATGGCGCAGGCTGGCGCGCATCCCGATGTACAAGCTCTTGCACACAACCCAAAAATCTCGGCTTCTCAAAAAGCTGAGATTTTCCTGTCTGCGCTCAAATCTCCGGTGACTGCTGAAGCAAAAAACTTCATCAGTACACTCGCTGACTATGATCGCCTGACTTTGCTGCCGGAAATCGCTTTCCAGTTTTACGCATTGAAAAACGCCCTAGAAGGCGCTGCCGATGCGGAAGTCACAAGCGCATTTGAAATGTCCGCAGCACAGTTGAGCGAGCTGGCGAGTACATTGGAACAGAAATTTGGCCGCAAACTGCACGCTACTGTCAAAGTCGATCCGGCTCTGATCGGCGGTGTGCGCATCGTGGTTGGTGATCAGGTGCTCGATACGTCGGTACGTGCCAAGCTGCAAAGAATGCATGTCGCTCTGACCGCGTAAGAACGAAATAAATATTAGGAGTTAGTATGCAACTCAACCCATCTGAAATCAGCGAGCTGATCAAGAGCCGGATTCAAGGCCTTGGCGACACTGCTGAGATTCGTAATCAAGGTACGGTGATTTCCGTTACCGACGGTATCTGCCGCATTCACGGTCTGTCTGACGCGATGCAAGGCGAGATGCTGGAATTCCCAGGCAATACATTCGGTCTGGCATTGAACCTGGAACGTGATTCCGTCGGCGCCGTTATTCTCGGCGACTACGAGCACATTTCCGAAGGCAATACTGTCAAATGTACCGGCCGTATTCTGGAAGTCCCTATCGGCCCTGAACTGCGCGGCCGCGTTGTCAACGCGCTGGGTCAGCCTATTGATGGTAAAGGTCCGATCAATGCAAAACTGACTGCGCCTATCGAAAAGATTGCGCCAGGCGTTATTGCACGTCAATCCGTTTCCCAGCCACTGCAAACCGGTCTGAAGTCGATCGACTCTATGGTTCCGGTTGGTCGTGGTCAGCGTGAATTGATCATTGGCGATCGTCAGACAGGTAAAACTGCTGTTGCGATCGACTCTATCATCAATCAAAAAGGCCAGGGCGTGACATGTATCTATGTCGCGATCGGTCAAAAAGCGTCGTCCGTTAAAAACGTAGTGCGTGCTCTCGAAGCTCACGGCGCAATGGAATACACCATCGTTGTTGCTGCAACTGCGTCTGAATCAGCAGCGATGCAATACGTATCCGCTTACTCCGGTTGCGCGATGGGCGAATACTTCCGTGATCGTGGTGAAGATGCACTGATCGTGTATGATGATCTGTCCAAACAAGCGGTGGCTTACCGTCAGGTTTCCCTGCTGCTGCGTCGCCCACCAGGCCGTGAAGCTTATCCAGGTGACGTGTTTTACCTGCACTCCCGTCTGCTGGAACGTGCAGCTCGCGTGAATCCAGACTATGTTGAAGCCTTCACCAAAGGTGAAGTCAAAGGCCAAACTGGTTCCCTGACAGCATTGCCTATCATTGAAACCCAAGCTGGCGACGTTTCCGCTTTCGTTCCGACTAACGTGATTTCGATTACTGACGGTCAGATCTTCCTGGAAACTTCCCTGTTCAACGCCGGTATCCGTCCAGCGATTAACGCTGGTATCTCGGTTTCCCGTGTTGGCGGTGCAGCGCAGACCAAGGTCATCAAAAACCTGTCCGGCGGTATCCGTACCGACCTGGCGCAGTATCGTGAACTGGCAGCGTTTGCGCAGTTCGCTTCCGATCTCGACGAAGCGACCCGTAAGCAGCTCGATCGCGGCGCACGCGTCACTGAATTGCTCAAGCAAGCTCAGTACGCGCCGTTGTCGATTTCGCTGATGGCTGTCACTTTGTTTGCAGTCAACAAAGGCTTCCTGGATGATGTCCCTGTGAAGAGTGTTCTGGCTTTCGAAGCCGGCGTACACAATTTCATGAAGACCAGCCACGCTGCATTGTTGCAGAAGATCGAAGAAACCAAGCAACTGGACAAAGATGGCGAAGCTGCCATGGCTGCCGCAATTGCTGATTTCAAAAAATCCGGCGCCTATTAATTTACTGTAGCTAGAAGGAGTCAATACTCATGGCTGCAGGCAAAGAGATACGTGGCAAGATCAAAAGCGTAGAAAATACGAAGAAGATCACTAAGGCGATGGAAATGGTCGCCGCATCCAAAATGCGTAAAGCGCAGGACCGGATGCGTGCGGCCCGCCCGTACAGTGAAAAAATTCGTCATATCGCTGCCAACTTGTCACAGGCCAACCCAGAGTACACGCATCCTTTTATGGTTCAGCAGGATCAGGCCAAGAAAATTGGTCTGATCGTTGTGACGACAGATAAAGGTTTGTGTGGTGGCTTGAATACCAACGTATTACGTCTGGTCACCAACAAATTGCGTGAACTCGAAGCTAAGGGTTCTAAAGTAGAAGCGGTTGCAATTGGTAATAAAGGTCTCGGTTTCCTGAATCGCATCAGTGCTCCGGTCGTTGCGCATGCTGTACAGCTTGGCGATGCTCCACATCTGGATAAGCTGATTGGTCCGGTAAAAGTACTGCTGGATGCTTATCAGGAAGGCAAACTCGATGCGGTTTACCTGAGTTACACAAAATTCATCAACACCATGAAGCAAGAGCCGGTGATGGAGCAGTTATTGCCTCTGACCGCCGACAAGCTGGAAGCAGATAAATCAGCCCATTCGTGGGACTACATCTACGAACCAGATGCGAATACCGTGATTGATGAATTGCTGATCCGTTATGTTGAAGCGCTGATTTATCAGGCCGTTGCTGAAAACATGGCGTCCGAACAGTCGGCCCGTATGGTCGCGATGAAGGCAGCAAGTGATAACGCGGGTAATGTGATTGGTGAGCTGAAGCTGGTTTATAACAAAACCCGTCAGGCCGCGATTACTAAAGAGCTCTCCGAGATCGTCGCCGGTGCGGCAGCGGTCTAAACTGAATTTAAATATTAAGAAGGAACGAACATGGCTAATGGCAAAATCGTTCAGTGTATCGGCGCTGTGGTGGACGTTGAATTCCCACGTGACGCGATGCCTAAGGTTTACGATGCCTTGAAAATGGAAGGCTCCGATCTGACTCTGGAAGTGCAGCAGCAACTGGGTGACGGTATCGTCCGTACGATTGCTCTGGGTTCTTCCGACGGTCTGCGTCGTGGCATGACTATCACTAACACTGGTAAGCCCATCATGGTACCGACCGGCAAAGCAACGCTGGGTCGCATCATGGACGTATTGGGTAACCCTATCGATGAATGCGGTCCTGTCAGCCATGAGCAGACAGCCTCCATTCACCGTAAAGCACCTGCTTACGATGAACTGTCCCCTTCGCAAGAACTGCTGGAAACCGGTATCAAAGTTATCGATCTGGTTTGCCCGTTCGCTAAAGGTGGTAAGGTTGGTCTGTTCGGCGGTGCGGGTGTGGGCAAGACCGTGAACATGATGGAACTGATCAACAACATCGCCAAGGCGCACAGCGGCTTGTCCGTGTTTGCCGGTGTCGGTGAGCGTACTCGTGAGGGTAACGACTTCTACCACGAAATGGCTGATGCAAAAGTGGTTGATCTGGAAAATCCGGAAAACTCCAAAGTTGCGATGGTGTACGGTCAGATGAATGAACCGCCAGGCAACCGTCTGCGCGTGGCTCTGACAGGTCTGACGATTGCTGAAGGTTTCCGTGACGAAGGCAAAGACGTGCTGTTCTTCGTGGATAACATCTACCGTTATACACTGGCCGGTACCGAAGTTTCCGCGTTGCTGGGCCGTATGCCTTCCGCTGTGGGTTATCAGCCTACGCTGGCTGAAGAAATGGGCCGTCTGCAAGAACGTATTACATCGACGAAAACCGGTTCGATCACATCGATCCAGGCCGTCTATGTTCCAGCGGATGACTTGACCGATCCATCGCCAGCAACCACATTTGCGCACTTGGATTCCACCGTTGTTCTGTCCCGTGACATCGCTTCCCTGGGTATTTACCCAGCGGTTGATCCACTGGATTCGACCTCGCGTCAGCTGGATCCACAAGTTGTGGGTCAGGAGCACTATGAAACAGCGCGCGCTGTTCAGGGTACTCTGCAACGCTACAAAGAATTGCGTGACATTATCGCGATTCTGGGTATGGACGAACTGGCGCCTGAAGACAAGCTGATCGTTGCACGTGCACGTAAGATGCAACGTTTCCTGTCTCAGCCTTTCCACGTTGCCGAAGTGTTTACCGGTTCTCCGGGTAAATACGTTTCACTGAAAGACACGATCAAGGGCTTTAAAATGATCGCGTCCGGTGAACTCGATCACCTGCCAGAACAAGCGTTCTACATGGTAGGTACTATCGACGAAGCAATCGAAAAAGCGAAAAAACTGGCTGCGTAAATTCAGCACTAGCGCTGCGGTCTGAACTACCGCAGCACAGCTTTTTCAAGCGTATACAAAGGGTCCGACATGGCACACACTATTCACGTTGACGTGGTTTCTGCAGAAGAGTCGATCTTCTCCGGTGAAGCCGAATTCGTCGCGTTGCCGGGTGAGGCTGGTGAATTGGGTATCTATCCAAAGCATACTCCGCTGATTACCCGTATCAAACCGGGTGCAGTACGTATTAAGGTTCCAGGTAAAACCGAAGACGAATTTGTTTTCGTCGCCGGCGGTTTGCTGGAAGTGCAGCCTGATACCGTCACTGTATTGGCAGATACGGCAATTCGTGGTCACGATCTGGACGAAGCCAAGGCCAGCGAAGCTAAAAAGCAAGCGGAAGAGGCACTGGCTAACCGTGATTCCAAGATTGACTATGCGCAAGCACAGGCAGAACTGGCATCGGCAATCGCCCAATTGGCAGCGATACAGAAATTACGTCAGAAGCGTTAATTCGCTTCACGAAATTTTTGTGACGACAGAAGTACAGAAAAGGCAGCCCTGAGCTGCCTTTTTTATTTTAATTGACGACGTAAAAATGCATCCTTCATCAGAAAATCCGGAATATCTGTTGCAATTGTTGGTTGCGAGTCGTGTTATCGCGGTTGTCGGCCTGTCGCCAAAAGCGCATCGGGCAAGTTACACGGTGGCTGCATACCTGCAGCAGCAGGGATACCGTATTATTCCTGTGAATCCCCGCGAAGCCGGCAAACGCATTCTCGGTGAGTTGTGTTATGCCAGTCTCACTGAGGCGAGCCTGGAACACAAGATTGATATCGTTGACTGCTTCCGCAATGCAGAGGATATTCCACCTATCGCCGACGAGACGATTGCAGCCGGCATCCCGTGTTTGTGGATGCAATCCGGCATAATCAATCAAGAGGCGGCAGAAAAGGCGCGCCGTGCCGGAATTTACGTAATCATGGATCAATGTCTGAAAATCGAACTGATGCGCTTGATCTGCCGTTGACGGCTGTTTTTGAAAAGGGGATACATGGATATTGCCGGATTGTGCAGACTCAGATCAGGTCTGGTGCTGAAGGAAGCCGATGCCGCGCGAAAGCTGACAGGCGCCGTAGCCGCGGGGATGACGGATGGTAAAGCAATCGATAAATTGCAAACCCTGAATCTGGCGGAAAAAATTGCCGAGATCCAGAACGTTTTTGTGGCGGCTAAACAATATAAGCTCCTGATTATTTTGCAGGGTATGGACACCTCGGGCAAAGACGGTACGGTTAAAGGTGTGTTTGGACAAATCAATCCGCTGGGTACCAGAACCGTTGCCTTCAAAGCGCCGGTACAGGTTGAAAAAGATCACGACTACTTATGGCGGGTGCACCGTGAAGTGCCGGGCAGCGGTGAAATAGTGATTTTTAACCGCAGTCACTATGAAGACGTGCTGATCAGCAAAGTTCACGGCTGGATCAGTGAGGAAACTTGTCTGCAGCGTTATGCGCATATCCGTGACTTTGAAAGGATGCTCAGTGAAACCGGAACCATCATACTGAAATTCTTTCTGCACCTGTCGAAAGCAGAGCAAAAACACCGTCTCGAAGAGCGGCTGGCCGACCCGGACAAATACTGGAAATTTGATCCGCAGGATCTGGCGGAGCGCACGCACTGGGATGCGTATCAGCGTGCCTATGAGCATGCGTTAGCGGCAACCGACAGTGACAATGCCCCTTGGTTTGTGATTCCCTCCGACTCCAAGACGCAGCGCAACCTGCTGATTGCAGGCATCGTATTGGAAAAGCTGGAAAGCCTGAAATTAAAATACCCGCCGATGAATCCGGCTTATCGCCGGTTTTTGGTGGAGTGACACTGTCCCGCTGTCTTCCCAGACCTGACCGGGTAATCAGACAGGTTTATTCGGGGTGTACAGATGTCTGTTGCACTGAACTCCGCATTGTGGAGGAAAATCGTGGGCTGATGGCGATGGTTGGTCATCATCCTTCATAAAAAGGCGTCAGGCAGTGGACAAAACCAGCTTACACCTCCCGATTTCATAGGCAGCCGCCGATGGAAACCTCTGGCAACAATGATTTTCAGAGGTAAACGAGAGGGAATGATCTTACTTATTCACAACCCTGAAAAACATTGCCATTGAGAAAAACAGCTAAATAATATGGCCATGATTAAATAATTTATTAAAATCATATAGTTACAAGATTATTCTATTAACTGTATTTAACAATTGAGCGCAACTAAGAAAAAAGAAAAAGCTATCCACAAAGTTATCCACAATAGTGGGACAAGTTTTTACGGAAACAGCAACTTGCGCAAGATCAGATGCTGATCGCAGCAGCTTAGGCGATAATGTGCGCAATTCAGAAAATTCTTATAGATTCAAACGATCATACAATCCGGAAAGTTAATACATGTCCAATCATTTTGCTCTGCTTCAGAACGATACATTTCTTAAGGCGCTCCTGCGTGAACCGACGGATTACACCCCGTTATGGTTGATGCGCCAGGCGGGCCGTTATCTGCCGGAATACCGTGCCACCCGTAAAAATGCGGGATCGTTCATGAGTCTGGCAAAAAATCCGCAGTTTGCCACTGAGGTGACGCTGCAACCGATCGACCGCTATGCGCTGGATGCTGCAATCCTGTTTTCCGATATTCTCACCGTTCCTGACGCAATGGGACTGGGTTTGTATTTTGAGGAAGGTGAAGGGCCTAAATTCGAGCGGCCGTTAAAAGACGAGAAAGACGTCATGGCGCTGAAAAAGCCAGAAGCTGGCAGTTTGCAATATGTATTTGATGCTGTGACGGAAATTCGCCGTGCATTGAATGGTCGCGTGCCGTTGATCGGGTTTTCCGGCAGTCCGTGGACTCTGGCCTGCTACATGGTTGAGGGGCAGGGTTCCAGAGAGTTTCACAAGGTTAAAACCATGATGTATCAGCGTCCTGATCTGATGCATCATATCTTGCGCACCAATGCCGATGCGGTCGTCGAATACCTGAATGCGCAAATTGAGGCTGGTGCCCAGGCTGTGATGATTTTCGACAGCTGGGGCGGTGCGCTGGCCGATGCGGCATATCAGGAGTTTTCTCTGTCTTATATGCAAGATATCGTGCAGCGGTTGCACAAAGAACAGGATGGCCGCCGGGTGCCGTCGATTGTCTTTACCAAGGGCGGTGGTTTATGGCTGGAACAGATCGCGCAGACAGGAGCTGAGGCGGTAGGGCTGGACTGGACGATGAATCTGGGCCAGGCGCGTCGTCTGGTCGGTGACCGGGTTGCGCTGCAAGGCAATCTGGATCCCGCAATCCTGTTTGCCAAGCCGGATCAGATCCGCCACCTGGTGAAGGAGACGCTGGACTCGTATGGCACTCCCAATGCTGGTCATGGTCATGTTTTTAACCTCGGACATGGGATCTCACAGTTTACGCCGCCGGAATCGGTTAGCGTACTGGTTGATATGGTGCATGAGTACAGTCGTCAGCAGCGCCAGAATGCGGCATGAACAGAAGTTGCATGCCCGGAATTCATGCAAAATCGGGTGTGCAATGCAATATTAAAATGAATAGAAAAGGGCATATTCTTTCTTTGAAAAATCATAATACAAAAATAAGCACGCCGGTGCTGTATGTTGCCATGCAAAAACCTGTATTGATGCGCTTCTTCAGCCATAAATCGATGGAAATGCAAGTCAGATAAGGGGCTGAATTTTATAAAACCAGATAAATCCGGCCTCAGTTATGCACAAATCCGGAGCATGCAAAAAGAAAGTGAGAAATTTTTTTTGTAACTTCCGGTGATTTTTATAAGTCATTGATTTTTAATGATAAAAAATGCTGCTGTAAGATTGTGCATTTTGTTGAAACCCGCATGATTATTGGTAATAACCCATGTCAAGAGATTTTTTTCCACAAAGTTATGCACAGAAATTGTGGATAACTGGAAAACCGCTATGAAATCAATGCTTAACGCAGGTTTTTGAGAAAAAATAACGCTGGTGAATTCTATTTTTGTACGGGTTGCGCTCGATACCCCACTTGACAGGTTTTTTGATTACCGGTTTTTGCCGGCCGATACGGAAACCGGATTACCTCCGGTAGCCGGCTCTCTGGTACTGGTGCCATTCGGCCGTCAGGAAGTGATTGGCGTTGTTGTTGCGACCATGGATCAGACCGGGATTGCGCCAGACAAAATCAGGGATGTCATCGCTGTGCGTGCTCAGCTGCCGCCGTTAGGCAGCGCATGGCTGACGATGGCGATGTTTGCGGCAGATTACTACCAGCGACCGCTCGGTGAAGTCATGCTGCCTGCCTTGCCCAAAAATCTGCGTGTCGGCAAGAGTGTCGCTCTGGACCGCGCCCTCAAGAAGATTGCCAGACAATCTGCAACAGGCGAGATGTCGCCTGATCATGTGCCAGCGCTGAATCCGCCACAGCAGGCGGCGGTTAACGCGATTACGCAGCAGGCCGGTTATACGGCGCATCTGTTATTCGGCGTGACTGGCAGCGGCAAGACCGAGGTATATCTGCAAAGTGCCGCCCGCATTCTGGCTGCTTCCCCGCTCGCGCAGATTCTGATTCTGGTGCCGGAAATTAATCTGACACCACAATTGGAAATGCATGTTAGACAGCGTTTTCCCGGAATGCCAGTAGCCAGTCTGCATAGCGGTTTGGCGGAAGGTGAGCGCACGCTTCACTGGTTGTCGGCGCATCTGGGGCAAGCGCGCATCGTCCTCGGAACGAGGCTGGCGATATTTGCCTCCATGCCGCATTTGCAACTGATTATCGTCGATGAGGAGCATGATCCGTCCTACAAACAGCAGGAGGGCTTGCGCTATTCGGCGCGTGATCTGGCCGTCTGGCGGGCGCATCAGTTGCAGATTCCGGTGGTGCTGGGTTCCGCGACACCTTCGCTGGAAAGCTGGCAGGCAACGCAGAATGGCCGCTACCGGCAGCTGGTACTGACGGAAAGAGCGGTGCCGGATGCCGTCTTGCCGTTGATTAAAATCATCAATCTGGAACGTGAAAAACCCAGCGATGGACTAACACCAAGATTGGTCGCCGCGATTCGCCTTCGCCTTGAGATGGGTGAGCAATCACTACTGTTTTTGAACAGGCGTGGTTATGCCCCTGTGCTCACCTGCGATGCCTGCGGCTGGATCAGTCAATGCAGTCGCTGCACTGCCAACCTGGTTTTGCACAAAGGCGACCACCGCTTGCGCTGCCATCATTGCGGACTGGAGCAGCGGATTCCGCGTGCTTGTCCTACCTGCGGCAATATTGATCTGCAGCCATTAGGGCGCGGAACCCAGCGGTTGGAAGAAACTCTGTCGGCTATTTTTCCGGAGGCCAGGGTTTTCCGGATTGATGCCGATTCGACCCGGCTCAAAGGCAGTGCTGCTGCCGCGTTTGAACGGGTGCACGAAGGCGGGGTGGATATTCTGATTGGCACGCAGATGGTTGCCAAAGGACATGATTTCAAACGCTTGACGCTGGTGGCGGCGCTGAATCCTGATGCTGCTTTGTTTTCTCAGGACTATCGTGCCAGTGAGCGATTATTTGCTCAGCTGATGCAGGTTGCCGGGCGTGCCGGCCGCACCGCAAGAGCGGATGGCGGCAATCCTGCCGAGGTGCTGGTTCAGACCCGCTACCCAGATCATCCGCTCTACCATGCGCTGATGAAACATGATTATCCGGAGTTTGCCGCAGATTTGCTGGAGGAGCGCCGTCAGGCCCAGTTGCCGCCATTCATGTATCAGGCCCTGTTGCGCGCTGAAGCCCGGGAATTGCAGACCGCACTGGAATTTTTGCAGCAGGCGGCAGGCCGGATCAACCTCGCTGGGGTGACGGTGCATGATCCGGTGCCGATGACCATGACCCGGGTGGCAAACCGTGAGCGGGCACAATTGCTGATCGAATCCGCATCGAGACCCGTCTTGCAGGCTTGCATGAAAGTCTGGATGGGTGAGCTGCGCAGTATGAAGACGCGATTGCGCTGGTCACTGGAAATCGATCCCGTCGATATATGACACCAGACCGCAGCGCCTGTGAATGTTGCAAATCAGCAGATCTGCTGGTTGTGCGAACCTGTGGCGGCGTGGTGCTGTGGTTTGCCTATCCCAAACAGAGTTCGCAACGTTTTCACTGTGAATTGAAGCGCGATCGCGGTTGGCATCCGTGATGCGCAGCCGGTTTCGATAGGGTGCGTCAGGTCGTGATCGATGCCGGCGGTCGGCACTGCGTTTCCGGCACACCGCATACATCCGGGATCCAGGCAGAAAGACGGGTATCGCGCAAACATAGCGTTCCGGCAAGAAAAAAGGGACTCGGGTATAGTGTACACACTGTCGGTGACTACAGGACGGAATACTTTATGCTCACAACGTCGCAATTGCACAGTTATCTGGATCGTCTTTCCTGTCAGGGCGATCTGCGTCCTGGTCTGTCTTTGTTGACCCGTTTGCATCAGGCTCATCTGCAGCAGATTCCGTTTGAGAATCTGGATATCCGTCTTGGCATTCCGATCGATCTTGCGCCGGATGCCCTGTTCCGGAAGATTCTGGACGACCGTCGTGGTGGATTTTGCTACGAACTGAATTACGCATTCAGTTTGCTGCTGACCCGGCTTGAGTTTCAGGTACGCCTCATTGCCGCGGAGGTATATAACGGACACGGTTATGGTCCTGCATTTGATCATTTGCTGCTTGCGGTCGGGCTTGAAGACGGCTGCTGGATTGCCGACGTTGGCTTTGGCGACTGTTTCCGCACCCCGCTACGGATAGGTGGGGAGGGCATTGTTGAGCTGAAAACCAGGTATTTGTTACAACAGGACCCGGAAATGCGCTGGGTCCTGTATCAGGCCCGGGAAGGGCAGCCGCTGCAGCCACAATACCGGTTTGTGCTGCAAGGCTATGAACTGGCGGCTTTTTTACCCATGTGCCGGTACCAGCAGACATCGCCTGATTCCCACTTCACCCGGAAATCGATTTGTTCTGTTGCCACGCCGCAAGGCCGGATCAGCCTGTCCAACGATAAATGCATCGTGACCACAGACGGCCGCCGGCAGGTATCGGGTCTGCGCAATGCGACAGAGTATCGCACCGCGCTACAAACCCATTTCAACATGACGCTTCCTCCGGACGCTCGCATCGAGCGCCTGCTATCACACGCCCGCCAGCTAACGCCATTTAACCAAATACACCATTTTCCCGGGGAAATGCGCTGATCTATGAAAAGCCCAGACAGCTTCATGTCAGTAAAGTGATACAAAATTTAAAACAATTTTACAATCTTGTTTGCCTCACCCAGTTAAGGTACATTGCGATAGATGCCAGTATTTTTCTGTAGTATGGCAACAAAAACAGTGGCAATTAACGACATGTAGAAGCAATTAATTGCACTCAAAAAACATTTTTTGAGGAAATATTTCTTAAGCAGGTTAGAATTTGTGCAAATCATTTTCACGAATTGACCATACGGACAATCCATTGCTTTGTTTTCTTATCGGACACTTGCAGAATTGGTACGTTTTATTCAAAAACTCTATCAGGCGTGGCTGACCCGGGGAATTTATACCCGGTTATTTACTCCTGTTTTGTTGTTGCTTCTGGCCGCAGCAGTGCTGCGCTATGAATTACTGATTCGTAATGAGCTGCACGATGTCCGGCAGCAGATTCAGGTGCAGTCCATTTATCTCGCACGCATGCTGAGCCCCGAACTGTTGCAGAAAACCAGAGATCACGACAGCACAGCCATTGTCACCCAACTGCAGCAGGAGCTACAGACTGACCGGACTCTGCAGGGATTGGTGTGGCAATATCAGCACACCCAACTGTGTGCGCTGCAACCGCAGCCTGTCAGCCCGCAGACACCGGCATGGTTCGTGTCAATGCTGAAATTTCCGGCGACCCAGGAATACCGTGCCACCATGCCGACAGATCAGGCGGCTACGCTGGTGGTGACGTTTAATACGGCAGAGGCGGTCAACCGGATCTGGCACAAGGTGGTGATCCAGCTGGAAATTTCCGGGGCGTTGATCTTCCTGATTTATCTGCTCATGGGCTTCGTATTGCGTGCCAATGTACAAAGTCTGCGTCGTCTGGTGGCGGTGACAGAACAATTCAAACATGGTGACTATACTGCGCGTCTTTCAGCCTCAGGAACAATGGAGGCACGTGCTCTGGCACAGAGTTTCAACGATATGGCAGAGGAAGTGCAAAAACTGCTGTCGACTTTGCAGCAGCGTCAGCGCGAGCAAAGCGAGCAGTTGCATTTTACCTGGCAAGTGCTGACGGCCCTGCCGATACCCACTTTTTTCAGCGATCAGCACGGACGCTGCCGTGGTGTGAACCCGGCTTGGTGCCAGATGTTTGGCATGCAGCAAAAAGAGGCGGTTGGCCGGTCAATGCGCGAATTACTCTCGGCTGCCGATATCAATGGCGACCTGACCACGTTGACCGGACAACCCGAAGGCGCACGCGGAACAGAAGTGCAGATTTCGCGGCAGGGGCAGACTGTGGTGGCATTGTACTATCAGGCGACATACACCAGTGTCGACGGGGAATACGCGGATACGATCGGCTCGCTGGTAGATATCAGTGACAGGAAAAAAGCCCAGGCAGCGCTGGCGGAACAGAAAGAACGGGTTGAAACCACCCTTGATTCGATTGGCGATGGCGTCATCAGTTGCGATGCCAACGGCCAGATACTGACACTGAACCGGGCTGCGCGCGAGTTGACGGGCTGGCATCAGCATGAAGCCGAAACCCGGGCCTTGCACCAGATTTTTGCGCTGACGGACACCAAACAGGCAGCCGCCCTGCGCCAGTTCATCACCCAGGTGCCAACACAAAGCGGATCATACCAGGCCAGCAATCTGATTTTGCTGACCCGTTCCGGTCGCCAACTCGATATCGACCTGACCGCTGCGCCAACCAGACAAAAAGATGGTGTGGTGCGCGGCTGGGTGCTGGTTTTCCGTGATCTCAGCGAAACCCGGCATCTGCTGCGCCAGATCAGTTGGCAAGCCGGCCATGATCTGCTGACCGGTTTGCCGAATCGGGCCTCTCTCAATGACCATTTCCAGCAGGCGATGCACTCCGCCCAGGAAAAGCAGCAAATGCTGGCCGTATGCCTGATGGACCTGGACCATTTTCAGGCGGTGAATGAGCGTTACGGTCAGGAGTTTGCGGACAAGCTGTTAAAGCAGGTTGCTGGCAGGCTGGAGCGTTACGTTGGTCAGGATAACCCGGTTGCCCGGCTGGGCGGGGATGAATTTGTTGTTCTGTTGCAGAATCAGTCAGATACCAGCCAGATTCAGGCCAGTCTCTCCGGGTTACTGGCAGAACTGGGTAAGCCTTACGACATTGACCAGCGCCACGCCACGATGACGGCCAGCATTGGCGTTGCCGTGTATCCGCAGGATGAACATAGTCCGGATGTATTGCTGCGCTATGCCGACCAGGCAATGTACCAGGCCAAGATCAGCGGCCGCAATAAATTTCATCTGTTCGACGCGCAAAAGGATGAAGAGGTCAGAACCCGGCATAACCAGCGCGCGCGCATCCGCGAGGCATTGTTGAAAGACGAGTTTGAACTGTATTACCAGCCGAAACTGAATATCCGGGAGGGCAGGATTATCGGTATGGAAGCCCTGATCCGCTGGAATCATCCGGAGCGCGGCGTGGTCGGGCCGATGGAATTTTTGCCGCTGGTTGAGTACAGTGATCTGATTATTGATATCGGTAACTGGGTCATCCATCAGGCTTTGCAGCAGCTGAGCGAATGGCTGGCGCGCGGTCATCGTTGGGTGCTGAGTGTCAACATCGCGGCACGACATTTCCAGCACAGCGATTTTTTGGAAAACCTGCGGGCAGACCTGACCCGTTTTCCCGATGTGCCGCCGCAATATCTGGAAATTGAAATCCTCGAATCCGCTGCAATTCAGGATATCCAGCATGTGCGGGAAATCATGCTGGCGTGTCAGAATCTGGGTGTGCGGTTTGCGCTGGATGATTTCGGTACCGGGTATTCTTCCTTATCGTATCTGAAACGCTTACCGGCGGATATCCTCAAAATCGATCAGAGTTTCGTGCGCGACATGCTCGACGATCAGGATGATCTGGCGCTGATTGGTGCTATCGTCGGGCTGGCAAGTGCATTCCGGCGTGAAGTGATTGCCGAAGGCGTCGAATCTGCCGAACACGGCATTGCCCTGATGCATCTGGGCTGCGATCTGGTACAGGGATACGGCATCGCACGGCCTATGCCGGTAAGTCAGGTGGAAATCTGGGCGCAGCACTATGTACCGCCCGTGTTGTGGCAGCAAAGAGCGTAAAAAAAGCGCACCGTCCGATGCGCTTTTTTTCTGACTGGATAAAACAGCACTGACTATGCAGCGATGTTAAGGACACGTTTTATTTTGCCGGATAGCGAATCTGCATTTCCTTCAGCAGATTATCCGCATGATCGACTTCCTTCATGACCCACAGCATGTAACGGATATCGACATGAATCGCGCGGGTGATGGCGCTGTCGAAATACCAGTCCTTGGTGATGGATTCATAAGTAGAATCAAAATTCAGCCCCACCAGCTCGCCGTTTTTATTTAACACGGCAGAACCCGAGTTACCGCCGGTGGTATCCGCACTCGACAGAAAATCTACCGGCACCGTGCCAAGCGCCGCGTCTTTGAACGCGCCGTAACGTTTTTCACGGATCGCTGCCAGCAGATTATCCGGTGCGATGAATGGCGCTTCACCGGTATGTTTTTCAACGATACCTTCCACCGTGGTAAACGGGCCTTTGCTGACGCCGTCACGCGGACTGTAAGGCGAGACCGTACCGTAAGTCACGCGCAACGTGGAATTGGCATCCGGGTACACAGGTTTGCCCTGCGCTTGTTTCCAGGCGATCACCGCCTGCATGTATTGCGGAATCACGCGTTCCAGATTGCCATCCACTTCCATGCGGCGGTCTTCGAGCGACATGCCGGTGTCATGCAGTTTCACTGCCAGCTGGATGAACGGATCACCGGATTGTTGAAAGCTATTCGCATCCTTGTTCAGCCATGCCAGCCGCCTGGCGGTATTTCCGAGTTCGGATTGGCGGTACAGCGCAACAACCGATTCCGGGGTCGGCAACAACAGATCTAGTCCATGCGGCCGCAGTCTGGCGTCGATCTGGTTGTAGCGTTGCAGGGAAGCGGTGTAGCGCGCCTGATCTACATTCGGCAGGAAGGATTGCTCCAGCCGGTTCAGACGGGCGGTGATGAAAGATACATCGCGCTGCTGGAATCCGGCTTTCCGCTCCGCATCCGGCTTACTACTTTCCAGCGCCAGCCGGTAAAGCGTACGTGCGCTTTTCAGCAGATCGCTGTTGGTGGCGACCGACCAGGCAAATTCTTCCTCGGTCAACGCCATATCGCTGGCGATGACTGCATCCAGTTCTTTCAGCAGCGAAGTGTCGCTCCTGTGTTGCGCATACCACTGGCGGAATTCTGTATCCTGTGCATCCTTGATCGCAGCAATATCCTTGCGGGCAAAACCTGCCAGCAAACCCTCGGTCTTCTTCAGCCGGTTATTGATGCTTTTGACCACGCTCGCGTAGCGGACTTCGGCATTGGCGTTACCGCTGGTCGCTGCCGCGATGACCGACAGATCAGACTGATAGTCAGATATCCGCGCCGGATAGCTGACATCACGCGCAAAACGGATTTCTGCCGGCAATTTATAACGGCTGGTTGTGCCCGGATAGCCCGCCAGCAAAATGGCGTCGCCATTCTTCAGACCCTGGGCCGATACCACCAGAAAATCTTTAGAGTGATACGGCACGTTATTCACCGAAGGATCAGCCGGACGGCCATCTTTACCGACATATGCGCGCAGGAAAGAAAAATCGCCGGTATGACGCGGCCATTCAAAGTTATCCACCTCACCGCCATAATTACCGATCTTGTCCGATGGCGCATACACCAGACGCACATCGCGGATCATCATCTGACGTATCCGGTAATATTCCAGCCCGCGATGAAAACTCGGCACCGAGCAACGATACGCTTTATCCTGCTCGCAATCCGCGATCAGAGTCTTGATCTGTTTTTCCACGTGCTCATGGCGCTGCTTGCCCGACATTGCCGGCGTGATACCGCTCAATACCTGCGCCGTTACGTTTTCCACTTTATCGGTGATATACATACGCGAATCCGGGCCGGCAGGTAATTCTTCAGCGTGGGTTTTCGCCAGAAAGCCATCGCTGATGTAATTTTTTTCTGCTGTCGAATTACGTTGCACCGCCCCATAGGCGCAATGATGATTCGTCACCATCAGCCCGCTGTCAGACACAAACGACGCCGAGCAACCGCCCAGCGACACTATCGCGCTCATCGGATGCTTGGATAAATCCGCCAGCTTTTCTGCCGGAATTGTGATGCCTATACGTTTCAGCTCGGTTTTTAACTGCGGCAACTGATGCGGCTGCCACTGACCTTCATCGGCATAGCTCAGCGGGCTGCTGGCCAGACTCAGCCCGGCCAGTGCCAGACTCCATGCATACGATTGTTTCAACTTATTCTCCGTCAGTGGTCAAAAGCGCTGGCACAGTGTGCGGCCAGCGCGTTGCAGGTGGGAGCGGGTGAACAGCGCCAAAAAAGCATCAGATGTGATGCGAAAACCGTGTCTGGAGAATACCCAGATGCACACATGCAGCAACACGCATCACATCAGAACAGCGCCGTACTCCGCTCATTATTATCGAATTGCGACTCCAGAACCAGACTCACCACCGCAGGAAAAGTTCCGGCAAAGAATGAAATTTGACAGATATCTTTACGAACGTAAAGAGAAAAAGGAAAAATTATTTACATTTATCCGATGCAGCATTGGTCAGAATAGTAGACTGCAAGTAGGGCAATGATCCGCACGCGCAGACGGCAGCAGCTCACCCGACTAATTTCTGGCACCGGACTACAAACCCATCCATCATCATACAGCGTACCAAAACGGCATTATTACTTTCAGACATTCACTGCTTGTGCAGCTCAGATAGCTTTCTGTTGTGAAACAAAATTTTTGTACGGTATACAAGTGCAGAAGCAGTCTAGATGCGCCTTTCAAGGAGAGTGAGGAAAATTGCCTTTTTTGACATTCCGCGTTAAGCTTCACTTTTTTTGTTACATAAAAGTCAGGCTTTAGTCTTCTCACTCAACCAAAGAATGGACATCATCATGGGTAGTTATGTCGAAGGAACTCTGATCAAAGACGAAAAGGTAATCTACGAAGGAAAAATTAGTATCTGGTCACTTCTTCCACTAATTATTCTTGGTTTCATTTTCATGTTTTTCTACGGCATCGGAATACTGTTCTGGATTGCGGCAGCAATACGTTACATCACCACTGAGCTTGCATTCACAAACAAACGTGTAATCGCAAAATTCGGTTTTATCAGCCGTAGAACAATCGAACTGAATCTCACAAAAATTGAGAGCGTCCAAGTTAACCAGGGAATTCTTGGGCGGATTTTCAATTTCGGCACGCTTGTAATTTCCGGCGCGGGCAATCCTCAGGCACCGATCCCTGGTATTTCAAATCCTATGACTTTTCGTCGTTCATTTATGGAATATCAAGATCAAGCGCGGGCAGCCTAACTCGTATAAGGGATCGCGTCTTGAATCTGCCTATTCCGAGGCACCAAGCCCGGCTGTGATTCAGGTTTTGCGCATGCGATGTTTCACATCACTGACTGAGCCAGTGTGCGCGATGTGATTCTGTTTCCGTGTACGCCGGACAGTGTAGCGTTCTGATTTTTTGGTTCGTTTATTTTAGTTTGATGAGAAAGGGTGGCGTTGGCTGCTCTTTTTTTATTGTTTGCCTGATGCTTACACGATGTGTTTTGAGTTGATTTGAGTTGATTTAGCCTGCACTTTTTGTCGACTCGGCGATACCTGTTCTTTATCAGGTATCACCAAAAAATCCAACACCATGCGAGTTTTAATAGGATGGAAACAAATTGCATTTATTTACGCGGACATCAGATGAAGGATCAAAAATAATGAGTAACGAAAATCTTTTTCTTCAATTAAATAACGGTACCGCCGCGAGTTATGAGGTCGCCACGCAGGTGGATCTGAAAAATTTCCAGAATGATTTTCTGAGCTACCTGTCTGCTGGAAAGCAGCCGCCGTCTGCGCTCAAGCCGTATGAAGTGAAACAAAACGGCGTTAAACTTTTCCTGGCGATTGATTTTTCTAAGATCACATCTGTGGCGATCAAAGATGATGGTGGCCGGCCTGCGTAATGGCATGGCGGCCAAGATGTGAAAAAGCGGGTGCCTCAGATACACCCGCTTTACTGCAACGCATTCCTATTGATGAAATCAGTTCGGGTTTTACTCCGCCAGCATTTCCCGTTTAACCCGGCGCGCCATTTCCCAGTCGAGCTCCTGATCGCGCTTTTTTTCCAGTGCGTCGATGTGGCGCAGTTTTTTTCCTTCCACAAATTCGCCCGATAAGATCAGGCGCGGCTTGCTGTCGGCGGAGATCATGCCTTGCTTTGCCCACGCCGAGCGGGGCAGGTTGGAGCCGGCGAAGATGCCGTAGTCTTTACCGCAGCTGATGCCTTTTTCGCCGATCACTGATTCACCGGCCTTGATGTATTTGGCGGCATACAGAGTGGCGCCACTCGCGATCCAGCGGCCGGCGTGAATTTCGCCAAACAGGCTGCTGATTTCTCCTTTGGCGCGGATGCTGCCCCAGCCGCTGATGTCGCCCTGACTGCCGATGCTGCCGGCCGCAATATTCCCCTGACAGACGATTTCTCCGGCAAACAGGCTGCCGCCGGTCACGATGTCGGTTTCGCTGAAGACTTCGCCCTGGCAGTTGCAGTCGCCGCTGACATAGATGCTGCTGGCTGCCAGATGGCCGCCGACAAACTGGACTTCTGCCGCATCCAGATCATCGTCAAGTTGCAGGTTGCCCTGGCAATCCAGATCGGCGCAGGATAAATAGCCCAGCCCCTGAATATCGCCGGAGCCGCCGGGCAGTTCGCTCTGCGCATGGCGCGCCAGAATCGCCGGATGCACCAGCAGATCAATGAAATTGTCTTCCGTTTTCAGTTTGCGTTGATCGAGTTCCAGCACGCGCGCCATCCATTCGGCGCTGCAGCCGGTTTTGACCAGAAACTCGACGTCGATATTGCCACCTGCATCCAACGTCTGACCGATGTACAGGGATTGCACCTGGATATCGCCGGTGACGGTGAGTTTGCCGAGGCAAAACACTTCTTCGGCAATCAGGTCGCCGTCAATCAGCAGATCACCACCGACGATCAACTGGGTCGTGATGGTGACGTCACCCAGAATATGCACATCGCCGGTGCTGGAAAACTGCTTGCGTTTGAGTGTTTTTGCCTGAACCGGCTCGGGAGCGGCAGGCAGGCTGGCGGAAGGGGCGGCGCGTCGGGTCATGGCAGGCTTTCATGAAAGAGGGGGCGAGGGAATTTGCCCGCCATTATCCCAGACTCAGGGCAGGAATATGTGCAGATCCCGATTTTTCCGCGTTTACAGTGATCTGCGGCACTGGCACAGAGGCCGCAATTGGAGATGCGTCCTGCACCGGTAGCTTGCAAGAATGCGAAATCATGGGTCATTAAATTGACGCAAAACAACAGATTTTGCTTTTTGGGGCTGAAAAGCATCAGTCTGAGCGGAAATTCTCACGAAATTCGATTTTTATAACATATAATAACAATCATTCTCATTTGCTTTTATTGATTTTAACCAGATCAACCCGACTTCTGCCTGATCACGTTTGATCTCTTGCCCGCCTTTTTTCCTGATGACTATGCGCTTTCCATTTCGTTTCATAAATAAATCGCAGGCAACTGCCTCTTTCTCTTATCCCGGGTCAGCCGGGATGGTGCTGCAGATCGGTCTGGTTGCCGTGCTGGCAGCCTGTGGCGGTGGCAGCAGTGCCGGTCCTGCTGCCCAGCCTGTGGGCGCGAATATCAGTCCGGCTGCGCAAGTCGGTGAGAAAATTTTTAAGGATGTGAGCCTGTCGGCGTCCGGCAAGATGTCGTGCGCAAGCTGTCACGATCCGGCGCATGCCCATGCCCAGAGCAATGACCTGAGTGTTCAGCTGGGCGGTCCGCAACTCGATGTGCCGGGTTTTCGCGCGGTGCCGTCGTTGCGCTACCTGAATCTGACGCCTGCCTTTGGTTTTGACAGCGAAGGCAAAGCCAAAGGCGGATTCACCCGCGATGGTCGCGCCGACACCTTGGCGGCTCAGGCTGCGACACCGTTTCTGGCAGCGCATGAGATGGCAAACAAAGATGCGGCCGACGTGGTCAGTAAAGTACAGCAAGGCAGCTATGCCAATGAGTTTAAAGCCGCTTTCGGCAGCACGATTTTCAGTAATACCGACAATGCGTTCGACCGCATTCTGTACGCCTTGCAGCAGTATCAGAAAGAAGATGCGGATTTTCATCCGTATGATTCCAAATACGATCGGTTTTTAGCAGGCCAGGCAGTTCTCAGTGATGCCGAATTACGTGGTCTGGCCTTGTTCAATAATCCGGTCAAGGGCAATTGTGCGGCCTGCCATACCAGCAGCAAGGGCGCAAATGGTTTGGCACCGTTGTTCACCGATTTTTCTTATGACAATCTCGGGGTGCCGCGTAATGACCGCATTCCGGCGACAGCCAGTTCTGACTATTTCGATCTGGGCCTGTGCGGTCCTGACCGTACCGACCTCGCCAGCCGCACTGAGCTTTGCGGCGCTTTCAAAGTGCCGACGCTGCGCAATGTCGCGACCCGCAAAGTGTTCTTCCATAACGGCAGATTCAGCAACTTGCGCGATGTGGTGAATTTTTATGTCCGCCGCGATACCCATCCTGAAGAGTGGTTTCCGCAGATGGCAGACGGCACGGTCTGGAAATTCAATGATTTGCCGGCAGCCTATGTCGCTAACGTGAACACCAAGGAAGTGCCTTATAACCGCCAGCGCGGCATGGCGCCGGCGTTAAGCCCGGCCGAGGTGGACGATGTCGTGAAATTCCTCGGCACCTTAAATGACGGTTACCGGCCATAAATGCTTCTAAACGTTTCTCCTGACTTTGACGAACATTCTTAAACAACATAGCAAATCTTTGCAGAAAGCCCATGATGATTTCCAACAAATACCTTGTCCGCAGCCTTTGCGCTACCCTGATTAGCACCGCTTTCCTCGCGCCGGCGCAGGCGGGAGAAACCGAGTTGCTGCAAAAGATCGAAAAACTGGCAGCAGAGCTTGAAGCCATCAAAGCCGAGCTGGCGGCGACCCGGCAAAAAACAGAAGTCGTCGAGAAAAAGCAGGAAGCGATCAGCACAGAAGTCGCCCGGGTAGCGGCTGCGCCGGCAACTCCTGCCGCTGCGCCGATCACCGAATCACAACTGGATGCGCTGCGCAAAACCTTGCAGCAGACCGTCATCAGCAGCTATGGTGAAATCGGTTACAACCGCCCGCGTAATGCAGCCAGCCAGACGCAGACTGACGTTGCCCGCGCCGTCATCGGCGTGACCCATCGCTTCAGCGAGAAAACCAAAATGGTGGCGGAATTTGAATGGGAGCATGCGATTGCCTCCAAAGGCGACAATGGCGAAGCGGCGGTCGAGCAGCTGTATGTGGAACACGAACTGAAGCCGGGCCTGCAGGCGAAAGCCGGGCTGTTCCTGATTCCTGCCGGGTTCCTGAACACCAGCCATGAACCAACTTCTTACTACGGTGTGCAGCGTAATTTCGTCGAGACAGCGATTATCCCGACTACCTGGCGCGAAGCGGGTATCGGGCTGTCCGGCACGCATGAAAACGGCTTCAGCTGGGATGCCGGGCTGACTACCGGATTTGACCTGACCAAGTGGGATGCGACTTCCAATGATGGCCGTTCTTCGCCGCTGGGCGCGATTCATCAGGAAGGACAGCTGGCAAAATCCAGGGATCTGAGCTTGCATGGCGCGATCAACTGGCGTGGTATTCCGGGTGTGTTGCTGGGCGGTTCGGCTTTCAGCGGCAAGGCAGGCCACGGCACCAGTGGTTTTGCCGCGAACGATGCGCGGGTGACGCTGTGGGAAATGCATGGCCGCTATAACCCTGGCAAGCTCGACTTGACTGCGCTGTATGCACGCGGCACCATCAGCAATACCGATGCCCTGAATCTGACGTTTGTCGGTCAGCCGACGCCGGTGCCGTCATCGTTTGCCGGCTGGTATCTGCAGGGTGCGTATCAGGTCTGGAAAAATGAAGATTACAGCCTGACGCCTTTCATCCGCTACGAGCAGTTCAACACCGCAAAATCGTATGCACCGGTACCGCAAGGATTGGGTGTCGCTGCGGCAGAAGATGAAAAAGTCACGACTATCGGTCTCAGCTTCAAAGTTGGCGAAGGGGTGGTCTTTAAAACCGATTACCAGAAATTCCGTCTCGACAGCAGCCGTGACCGCTACAATCTCGGTGTTGGCTACTCCTTTTAATATTCTTTGATGCATCCTCTGACTCCAACCACGCTGACGCTGCTGGCTGCTGCCAGCAGCAGCGCATTTGCGACCCAGTATCTGACCGCAGAGCAGGCGCAGCAAACGATCTTCCCGGAAGCGAATCGCTTCAAACCGCAACCGCTCCAACTCAGCGCTGAGCAGATGAAGCTGGTGGAAACGCTGGCAGGCTTGCCTGCGCGTTCGGTCTCGTGGCGCGTCACCGCTGCCTATCAGGATGAAAAACTGCTGGGCTACGTGGTGCTGGATGATGTGATTGGTAAGTTTGAACTGATTTCGTATGCAGTCGGCCTGCTGCCGGATGCCAGTGTGCGGCAGATCGAAATTCTGGCGTATCGTGAAAGCCATGGATTTGAAATCCGCAATGCTAACTGGCGCCGGCAGTTCGCCGGAAAAACCGCTGCACAGGGTATCGCAGTCGGCGAGGGAATTGCGAATATCAGCGGCGCTACCCTGTCCTGCACCCATGTGACTGACGGCGTGCGGCGGATTGCCGCCATTGCCCGGATTGCGCTGAAAAAATGATGCGCCGCGCCCAGCCCTGGTTGGGCACCCTGGTGGAAATCAGTCTGCCCGATACCCTGTCGCAACCCAGTCTGCATGCGGGGTTTCAGGCTGCTTTTGACGTCATGGCAGCGGTACACCGTGCCATGAGTTTTCATGCGCCCGACAGCGATATCAGCCGTTTTAACCGGGCCGCGACAGGCGCTGTGCTCCGGCTCGATCCGCACACGGCGACGGTGCTGCGCACCGCACTGGACATGCAGCAGATCAGCACCGGCATCTTTGACATTCGTCTTGCCAGCCGTCTGGCGGCCTGCGCCATGTTGCCCTCGCCTCAAGTGCCGCCGGTGTTTGAGCCGGGTCAGCAGGCCTACCGGTTTCTGGATGCGCTGTGCGTGGAAAAATTGCGCAACGACTGGCTGGATGTCGGCGGTATTGCCAAAGGTTATGCGGTCGATGCCGCGCTGGCTGTTTTGCAGCAGCAGGGCATTTCGGATGCGGTGGTGAATGCCGGCGGGGATGTACGCGTCATGGGGCAGCACCGGATTCAGTTGCGCGATCCGCTGCAACCGCAGCAGGCAGCTGGCGAAATTCTGGTATCGGATCACGCGCTTGCGACTTCGGCCATGTATTTTTCACAGCAGACGGTGCAGGGGCAGGCTGGCAGTGCCTTATTTGATGGGCGTTCCGGCTTGTCGCTGTCCGGCCCGCACAGTTACAGCGTGCTGGCTGAGACTTGCATGGTGGCCGACGCACTGACCAAAATTCTGGCTGCCACCGGTGATGCCGATCACTCTTGTCTGGCCCGGTTTCAGGCAAAGGCGCTGATCCTGTGAACGGACTTTGACCGGATGACCAGAGTACGGTCTGTTTTTAAAATTTTTTACCTAGCTATCCGCCATGCGTACCCATAAACACAGTTTGCATCATCCATCCCTGGCTGCCGCTGCCAGGCCGCATTTCAGGTTGGAGCGCTGGCACCGGCGAGGCCTGTATCTGCTGTTCGCCATACTGTTTGCCAGCGGCATCAGCTGGCTGGTGGCGCATTACTGGCTGCGGGTGCCGGGAGAGTTTGGAGAAAGCATTCACCCGCTGGAACACTGGTCCATGCAATGGCATGGCGCGCTGGTGCTGCCGGTCAGTTTCCTGATCGGCAGCATGCTGTTTCAGCATATGCGCCGGGCGCACCGTGCCGCATGCAACCGCGGCAGCGGCTGGAGCATGGTGTTACTCCTGCTCTGGCTGGCGCTGACGGGTTACGGTCTGTACTATCTGGCGAGTGAAAACTGGCGGCCTTACTGGTCGCTGGCGCACTGGCTGACAGGCTGCGCCCTGCCGGCGCTGCTGGTGCTGCATATTTGGCTGGGACGCCGGAAAACGGGACGCTGACGCCTGTGACGGCAGGTCAGCTGGGCAGGGCATCCAGCCGGCCGGTTTCTGCCAGCTCGCGGATGACCCGGATGGTGTCGATGTCCGCTTCTTCATACGCCGATTTGCGGTAGTCGTTATACATCTCATTAACTTCGTCTTCCGCTTCGCTGGCGCCGTCTTCGTACACAAAGCGCACGAACAGGCTGTCTGGCTGCGGTTCCTCGATACGCATACGCAGCGAAGACTGCGGAATATCGCCCTGTGCCGCGACGTCATAATGCACATGTTCCAGATGCACAAAACTGACCGTGTCGGTCACGCTCAGTTCACCGTAGCGCAGCGTGCGTTGCATGCTGGCTTCGGTGCGACCGGTAATCAGCGCTTCATCCAGATACGGAATAAACAGCTTGGGGGATTCCGCCCGTAGCACCAGGCCGCGCCACAGCTGTTCGCGGCTGATGGTATCGGACAAGGGGTCGAGAATATCGTTGATTTCAACGAGATGTTCAAATTTCATGACAGTGCCTCAAGAAGATATTTGCCTAGTTTACTCCCGTTGCCGTGCCACCGGTGAAAACGGCGCTGACCCGGTGACCGGATACAATAGGGGTTGCCCAGCATTTTTGTCAGCTTCTATGTCCCACGGTCTGAATTCCCCGCAACGCAACGCAGTTAACTACATGGACGGCCCTTGTCTGGTGTTGGCCGGGGCGGGCTCGGGTAAAACGCGGGTGATTACCCAGAAAATCGTCAATCTGATTGAATTGCATGGCTACGACCCGAAACATATTGCGGCGTTGACCTTTACCAACAAGGCCGCGCATGAAATGCAGGAACGTATCGCCAAACTGCTGGCCGAGCCGCGTCAGGCCAGGCAACTGACGGTATCGACGTTTCACTCGCTGGGCGTGAAAATTTTGCGGCAGGAAGCGCAGGCGCTGGGTCTGAAAGACCGCTTTTCAATTATGGACAGCGACGATTGCTTTTCGCTGGTGCAGGATCTGGCGATCACCACCGACAAGCAATTAATCCGTCGCATACAGACCGCGATGTCGCTGTGGAAAAATGCGCTGATCACGCCTGAGCTGGCGCTGAAGCAGGCAAAAGATGATGATGAAGCGACGGCGGCGCGCATATACGCAAGCTATGTCGCCACGCTGTCGGCGTATCAGGCGGTGGATTTCGATGATCTGATCCGGCTGCCGGTCGAGCTGTTCCGCAATAACGAACAAGTGCGCGACAAATGGCAGCGCCGCCTGCGTTATCTGCTGGTCGATGAATATCAGGACACCAATACCTGCCAGTATGAGCTGGTGAAGCTGCTGGTGACCGGCGTCGGCAAAAAACCGATGTTTACAGCGGTGGGCGACGACGATCAGGCGATTTACGCGTGGCGCGGTGCGACCATCGAAAATCTGAAAACCCTGCAGGTGGATTTTCCGGGTCTGGAAATTATCAAGCTCGAACAGAATTACCGTTCCAGTACCCGCATTTTGCAGGCGGCGAATGCGGTGATCGGGAATAATCCCAAACTGTTTGAAAAATCGCTGTGGTCGGAACATGGCCTCGGTGACCCGGTCAAAGTGCTGGGCATGCAGGATGATGAACAAGAGGCGGAACAAGTCGCCATCATGATCTCTGCGCATCGCTTTGAGCGGCGTGCCAAGTATTCCGATTATGCGATCCTGTACCGCGGCAACCATCAGGCGCGCGTGATTGAACAGGCGCTGCGGCGCGAACGGATTCCGTACACGATTTCCGGTGGCCAGAGCTTTTTTGACCGCGCCGAAATCAAAGACATCATTGCTTATCTGCGCCTGATTGCGAATGAAGACGATGACCCGGCGTTCATTCGTGCAATCACCACGCCGAAACGCGGGGTCGGTCAGGCAACGCTGGAGGTGCTGGGTGCATTCGCCGGACAGTGGCAGTGCTCGCTGTTTGCCGCCGTGTTCAAAGGCGGCATCGAAGCGAAACTGACTGACCGCCAGTTACGTCCTTTGCGCGAATTCTGCACCTTCATCAATCAGGTTGAAGCGCATGCTCATCGTGAAGGTCATGCCAGCGAATTACTCGACGATCTGATGAAGGAAATTAATTACGAAGGCTATCTGTACGACAGCTTTGATGACCGCGCCGCGCAAAACAAATGGCAGAACGTGCTCGATTTTACCCAGTGGCTGAAAACTAAAGGCAGCGGCGGCAAAGATGGCACCGACGATCACCGCAGCCTGCTCGATCTGACGCAGATGGTGGCGCTGATGTCGATGATGGAAGGCAAGGACGAAGAGCCCGATGCGGTGCGCATGTCCACCTTGCACGCGTCGAAAGGGCTGGAATATCCGCACGTATTTCTGGTCGGCGTTGAGGAAGGCATTTTGCCGCATAAAGGCGACCCCGATACACCGATAGATATCCTGGCGGCACGCATAGAAGAAGAACGGCGGCTGATGTATGTCGGCATCACACGCGCGCAGCGCAGTCTGCATATCACCTGGTGCAAGAAGCGCAAGCGGGCAGGGGTTGCCGTGCATTGCGATCCTTCGCGCTTCATCAAGGAAATGAAACTCGATGAAGGCGACGCCGTGCCGACCGAGGCCGAAGTGCTGACGCCCAAAGAACGGCTGGCGAATCTCAAAGCCTTATTATCGACGCCGAAAGCAGAATGATTTATCATCAATTGATTGCATAATTGATAAATTCAACAGATGAATCTGCCGACACAGCTGGTTTCCGGGACACATTCTGATCCACCACGGGTTGATGGTGCGCCATCCGGGCCGGCAGCGTGGCACTGGCGGCGTGAGCTGCAGGAATTTACCCGTTTTGTGCGCCGTCCGTGGCGCGGGCGGCCGCAGACGGGGCAACCGGCGAGGGTACAGGCCCGGCGCCTGTTGCTGATGCTGGCCCTGTGTTATGGCTTCATCCTGTGCATTGCCCTGCCGCTCAGTGCCGGATTGAGCTGGCTGGGGCTGGACAGCGACGAGGAGCCACTGTCATTTTTATTCTTTGTCACGGCAGTCGGTATTGCACCGGTGATGGAAGAGCTGATTTTTCGCGCCGGTCTGCGTCAGGCCGCCTACACGCTGTTCATCGGCCCGCCGCTGATCGCCAGCATGATCGGCAGCTGGCCTCTGGTGCTGACGTTGGGCGGCTTTGGCACATTGTGCGCCATCATCGACCGGCTCTGGCAACACCGTTTGTCTGCCGGTGAACTCCGCTTGCTGAAACTGCGTCGTGGGCGCCGCTTTCTGCACCGTTATCCGCTGATATTCTGGATCTACGCGATTGGTTTTGGCCTGACGCATATCCATCATTTTTCTGCCGATGGCTGGCTGGTGCTGGCGTTGCCGCTGGCGGTGCTTGCCCAGACGTTTGCCGGTGTTGCGCTCGGCTACCTGCGCCTGCGTTACGGGCTGGTGCATTCGATGCTGCTGCATGCCCTGTACAATCTGACAGCCTGTGTGCTGGCGCTGATCATCGGCTGAATCGGTCATCGCCGGCACGACGCTGAGTATGGTATCGTGCTGCCCTGATGCACGTGTCAGTCCTTGTGCCGGGATGGTAAACTGCGCATTCCCCCAGAAAAACAGGAAGCAGCTGGCGCAACACTGATATGGCGCACCAGCGCTTGCACCGATATTCTCATGAACCAGCACCAATTCCCTCCGGAGCAGACCGAAGGCGTCTACCGCGCGATTCGCGAACGACGCGATATGCGGCACTTTTTACCGGAGCCGGTACCGCCTGAGCAGTTATTGCGCTTCATCCGCGCTGCGCATCAGGCTCCCAGTGTCGGCTATATGCAACCCTGGCGCTTCTTGCGTATCACGGATGCCGGTCTGCGTCAGCAATTGTATGAACACGTGCAGCAGGAGCGCACCGCGACTGCCGGCGCGCTTGGTCAGCGGGCAGAAGAGTTCATGCGACTCAAGGTTGAGGGGATACGAAGTTGCGCTGAAGTGCTGGTGGTGGCCTTGGTGGATGGGCGCGAAAAATATATCTTTGGACGGCGCACCATGCCGGAGATGGACATGGCGTCAGCGTCATGTGCGATTCAGAATTTCTGGCTTGCAGCGCGTGCTGAAGGCATTGGTGTCGGCTGGGTATCGATGTTTGATCCGGATGTAGTGCGCACACTGTGCCATATGCCGGAAGGCAGTGCGCCGTTGGCGTTGCTGTGTGTTGGCCAGGTCGCCGAGTTTTACGCTGCCCCCATGCTGGAAACCGAGGGCTGGGATCAGCATCGGGCGCTGAGCGAGTTATTGTACGATAACCGCTGGGGGCAACACTGCGATTCCCTGCTGGGGGACGTATCTTGAATGCCGGTTTCAGCGCGACCGAGCATGCCTGGCTACCCTTGCAGGATCCGCAGGAAATAGAAGCCTGGATGGATTTGCAAAGCCGCGAACTGCAACAGCTGATCGGGCAGAAACCGACACAGGGACAGGGCGTCTGTTTTACGCTGATCCACGGCGGGGAAATTTATCTGCATACCAATAGCGACGGCGACATATTGCTGGACGTGACGCCGGAAGCGGAATGGGTGCAGCCGGTGCTGAGCGCGGTGACCGCTACTGCACCGCCGCGCGGGCAGATCTGGCTGCTGCAGGGACATTTGCTGGTCCAGCTCCTGATTGGCTTGAACAGCCTGATTGCCTCCAGCCGGCTGGTGTTGCAGCACGCTTACCGCATACGCGGCTGACGGTGCCGCTTTGCAGATCATTCGTGTCGGGTGAGGATCACAAAGGATAAGGTATGGAATCTCTGATGCGCTCACCCGGCGAGACAGTGGCATGTCAGCTGGATGCTTATAACGCGAAACAGCTGGAGCATTTCATCTCGTGCTGGGCCGAGGATGCCGAGTATTACGCGCATCCTGCCACCTTGCTGGCAAAGGGCAGGGCAGCGATCCGCGAGCGTCACCGGCAACGTTTTCTGGAGCCGGATTTACACGGACAACTGATCAGCCGGGTAGTGCTGGGACAGCAGGTGATTGATCATGAAATCGTGATCCGGAATTTTCCGGAAGGTAAAGGTCATGTCGAAGTCGTCTGCATTTACCAGGTCGAGAACGGGCTGATTGCTAAGGCCTGGTTCCTGATGGGCACACCGGTTCTGGCGTCGCCGTAGCCGGTTGCTGAGTTTGCGCTGCGTTCGGGTTGAGGTTGCTGGTGGCAAGCACCTGTGCCCGCCGCCGCGATGCTCACCGTGACTGGCGTGATCGCTGTTTTACTGCACCACGCCATTGCGGTTAATCAGCACAATGCGCGAGCCACCGGCTTTTTTCACATTCACTTCCGCTTCGCTGGAACCGTTGACCTTGATGCTGGCGGTGTCGAGCAACAGTTCTTTGGCGCGCAGGTCGCCGGAGCCATCCACCGTGGCGCTGAGATTTTTTGCATTGCCGCGCAGATGGCAGTTACCCGAGCCGTGCATCTGCAGCGCGATCACGGCCGCATTATCGAGTGCTGCCGAGACGTCGCCGGAGCCGGATAACTCGGCCTTCAGACTTTGCCGGACCGATTCAAAATTCAGATCGGCCGGGCCGTGGTTGGTCAGCACCACCTGATCGGCAAACAGTCTTTTCGCATCCACATCGCCGGAGCCAAACACCTGCAATTCCAGCAAGGCGACGTCGCCTTCAAGATTGGCATCGCCGGAACCATGCAGCTGGATCATGGCCTGTTCCATTTTCCCACCCTGCACCTGAATGTCGCCAGAGCCGTTGGCATCGATTTGCAATTGCCGGATCTGCCCCTGCAACTGAATTCCGCCGGAGCCGTTCTGACTGACTTTGACGCTGGTATTGCGCAGGTCTTCGGCGCGTAGGTCGCCGCTGCCATGCAGCTCGATTTGCAGCGCTTCGCTGACCGTCATCATGCTGATATCGCCGGAGCCGCTGATGCGGATATCGGCGCGGCTGGTGTGCAGCCGGTGCAGGTCAATGTCGCCGCTGCCGGAAGCTTTGACAGTCAGCGCATTGCTTTTGCCGTCGAGCCGCACATCGCCTGAGCTGTTTTGCTGGAGTGTGAACTGAGCAGTCTGCAAGTCATTGACTTCGATATCACCGCTGCCGTTTTGCTGCAGATTCTGCAAGGCCGGCATGGTGACGTGGACGGTGCCGGGGTGGCTGTTCCAGGTAATGTGGTAAGACTGACGTTTACTGCGGATCAGCAGACAGTGGTTTTCCACCACGGTTTCGATTTCCGGCACCAGATTGTCGTCGCCGCTGACTTCCACCGCCAGCTTGCTGCCGCGGTCGACGCGGACGTCGAAAAAAGTCTGATTTTCAATACTGTCAAAGTCTGTGACCGGTCTGTTTTCTGTCACGATATGACCGCTGCCGCGGATGTCGTCGCCGTTGATCTGGACATCGCATCCGGCAAGCAGGAGGGGCAGCAGGCTGACCCAGGCGAATGATCTGAACATAATGGAAGTCGCGTTATAAAAAGAATCAATCAATTAATGAATAATAAACAAAACCGAAGTGTAGTCGTAAATCTGTCCGATTGCGCAATGCTTTGCGACAGACTGCAAAATCGCTGCCTTCAGCGGTGATTTGGAGGTGATTCGGCAGGAATTTCTGCTGACAGGCTTCCCATCTGCGGCTGGCGCTACTACACTGCCGGGTAACGTGTCTGAGTCGTAGCGGCTCGGACGATGAGAACAGGAATCCAGTGAATCATTCCGCTTTATGAATACACGCCGCCAACTTCTGAAAAGCAGCCTGCTTCTGACGGCTGCCGGTCTGTTCCGCCAGAATGTATTTGCCGCTGGCGCTGGCACCGACAACAGCAAAGCCGCTCAGCTGGAACCGCCGCCAGACCTGTTCGATTCGCAGGCGCTGGACATTGATTTCTGGGTCAAGCCGCGCACCCTCGATCTGGTACGGCCGCAATCGGGAGAGCGCAGCAAATTACTGTACTGGAAAGACGGCGACCTGATCGACAGCGCTTATCAGGAGTTGTGCCATCTGCTGCGCGATGTGAACGGCAAGAAAACCATGGCGATGGATCCGAAATTACTCGAAACCCTGTGGGCGACCCAGGCATATGTCGCCCGTTTCGGTATGAACCGGCCGCTGGAAATTTTGTCCGGTTACCGCACACCCGAGTCAAATCGCCGTCTGATCGAACAGGGTGTTCCTGCCGCCAGAAAATCCCTGCACATGGATGGTCGGGCGGCAGATATCCGCATCGCGCAACTGCATGAAGAGGTACTGGGCGGACTGATCAGCAGTTTCCGTCAGGGGGGCGTCGGATTTTATTACCGCGCAACGGCCAATGGCGGCTGGATTCATACCGATACCGGCTTGCAGCGCAGCTGGAAGGGTTGATGCCAGCGCCGCTGGAAAAAGCGGTAAAAAGGCTGAAAAAATTCGCTAAAAAAATCCCGGCATTGACCGGGATTTTTTTATGGTCAGCAAACACTATTTGACATGGCTGCCTGCATCGGAGCTGGGAACCGTACCAAGCGCAGCGGCCTTGGCCTTGGCTTCGTCAAGCGCGATATACACGCTCATCCTGGCAGGATCGATATAGCGGCGGAATGCCGAATTGACCTGTTCCAGCGTCAGTGCGCGCAGTTTGTCATCCATCGCCTGTGACCATGCCCACTGGCGCTGCAGGTACAGATTGCTGTTCCAGCCGTCAGCCAGCGCGGTATCGCTGGTTCGTCCCTGTACCCGTTGCTGCAACATGCCGGATTTTGCCTTCGCCAGTTCTTCTGCGGTGAAACCGTCTTTCAGGGCTTTGATCAGCTCTTCCCGGATCGCCTGTTCCAGCCTGGCCATATTTTGCGGGGCAGCGCTGGCATTGATGCTGAAACTGCCGACCGGGTCGATTTCACCTGCGCTGAGACTGGAGCCGCCGCCGTAAGACAGGCCGTCTTTCTGGCGGATGCGTTCCATCAGGCGCGAATTCATGCCGGAGCCACCGAACAGGTAATTAGCCATGCGCAGTGCCGGATAATCGTCATCGTTCTCCCGCAGCGCCAGTGTCAGGGCGCTGGCATAGACCGCATTTTCCTTGTCCGGCATGTTGAACACGCGGCGTTCGGCAGGCGGGTCGGCGCGCCGGTTCACCATGCGGGTATAAGGGGCCGGGCTGTTCCAGCCGGCGAAGGCGGTCGCAATCGCGGCTTTAACGGCTTCGGTATCCATATCGCCCACAATCGACAGCTCGCCCTTGGACGCGCCGTAAAATTCGCGGTGGTAAGCCCGGATCTCGTCCAGCGTCACGGCGCGCAGATCGGCAATCGCTTCATCCAGTGTTTTCGGAGCGCGGAAATCGTCTTTGGGATAGACGTTGAAATGCTGCGCCATCTCGCGGCCGATGATGGCGCCCGGTTCTTTGCGGGATGCTTCGAGTCCGACTAAGCTGCGTTCGCGCAATTGCCGGAATTCGTTTTCCGGGAAGCTGGCTTCCCGCAGCACATGCGCGACCAGCGCCAGCGCCGCCGGCAGATGCTGCCTGGTGGTCTGGAAGGAAAACAGGCCACCGCTCATTTTCAGTTTCGACATTTCATCGGCCAGCTGGGCGCGGTCGTACTTGCTGGTGCCGGTCGCGAGCAAGGCGCTGGCCAGACTGGCGACCGTGCTTTTGTTGCGCAGGCTTTGTTCATCGCCCCAGTGCAGGCTCAGCGAGACATTCACGGTTTCACCGCGGTTTTTCTTGGGCAGCAGGGCGACCTGCAGATGGCCGATGGTGCTGAGCTGGGTGCGGCGGTCGATGTTGGCCGGTGCCGGATCAAAGGCTTCGCCGCTCAGGGTGCCGGCTTTGGGCTGAAAGTCTTTCATGACTTCCGCCATGGTGGGCGCGGTGGGAATGTCTGCCCGCTGCGGTTTGTCTTCGGGAATGAACATGCCGACCGTGCGGTTGTCGCGCACCAGATAGCGTTTGGCCGCTGCGCTGACCTGTTCGGCGGTGATCTGATCGGTGTCGTCGCGGTCTTTGAACAGATAGCGCCAGTCGCCCATGGCGATGTATTCCGACAGGCTGATGCCGAGGGATTCGTGGTTGTTCAGCATTTTTTCGTAGGAATTGGCGGTGTCGCGTTTGATGCGCGCCATTTCTTCTGCGGTCGGCGGATTGTTTTTAAACTCTTCAATGCCGGCCAGCAGCGCATCTCTGGCGGCTTCCGGCGATTCGCCTTTTTTGACGATCGCACCGATGATCGCCAGACCCGGTTCGACATAGCCCATGCTGCTGGAAAACACCTGAACCAGTTTGCCGGTTTCGACCAGTTGTTTGTGCAGGCGACCGTAGGGCGCGGTGGTCAGGATGCTGCGGGCAAAGCTGATGCCGTCACGGTCGGCATGCAGGCCGGCGGGCACTTTATAGCCGATCATGACAATCTGGATATCGCCGCTGCGGCGCACTGTAAAGCTGCGTTCGCCGTCCTGGGTCGGCTCAGTGGTCCAGAACTGCGGCAGGCTGCGTTGAGGTTTGGGGATCACGCCGAAGGCATGGTGTATCCATTGCAGCACCTTGCCGGTATCGAATTGTCCGGCCACCAGCAACACGGCATTATCCGGCTGGTAATAGGTGCGGTAAAACGCCTGCAGGTTGCCGATTTTGACGTGTTCGATGTCGCTGCGGTTGCCGATCGTGGCGTTGCCGTAGTGATGCCAGTCGTAGGCGACGCTCTGCATGCGTTTCATGAGCACGCTGCCGGGCGAGTTTTCGCCGCGTTCGTATTCGTTGCGCACCACGGTCATTTCGGTGTCGAGGTCTTTTTGCGCGATGTATGAATGCACCATGCGGTCGGCCTCCATATCCAGCGCCCATTTCAGGTTATCGTCGTCGGCCTGAAACAGCTCGTAGTAATTGGTGCGGTCGGTGGTGGTGGTGCCATTCATGCGCATGCCGCGCCGGTTGAATTCTTCGGTGATGTTGCGGTGCGCCGGTGTGCCTTTGAACATCAGATGTTCCAGCAGATGCGCCATCCCGGTTTCGCCGTAGTTCTCCTGGCGCGACCCGACCAGGTAGGTCATGTTGACCGTCACGGTCGGTTTGGTATTGTCCGGCATCAGCAGCACTCGCAGGCCGTTCGGCAGGCGGTATTCGGTGATGCCTTCCACGCTGGTGATCTGCTGCATGCCTTGCGGCAGGTTTGCTGCCAGCAGCGCCGGTGTGGTGAATAGCAAAGCCCCGCCCAGCACCAGGGCGCGCAGGACAGGTTTCATGGATAAACGGGTAACAGCAAATGGTTGGGACATAACATTTCCGATGGAAAAGCGTGACAGGTAAAAAATATACTGGGGGGAGTATCTAAAAAACCCTTTTACTCATAAGGACATCAGGTCGGTTTCGTCATAAATAAGGGGGAGTATCCGGATATTCTGGTCAATTCTCCAGCAAATATTTCAGTAAATATCTCAGCAGGTATTTCAACATGCCGCGGTTCAGCCTGAGTTCAGTGCGGTAAGCATGGAGAACAATCAGGCAACAGCGATCACAAGGATTTGCATGTCGGGCGAGAGCCGGCTGGCTGGCGCGGAAGTCAGTCCTGAGACGGTAAGCGCACCAGGCGCTGGCTGCCGTTCCATTGCTGGCCGGGCAGCAATTGCACCGGACGCATTACCGCCGCTGCTTCCACGCACAGCATGCGCTGCTCGCCGCCGGGCTCCAGATCGGTAATTTTGACAGCGCCAGTGGCTCCCGGGTTCCATATCACCGCGTCAGGAAAGCCGATGCCCGTGATTTGCAGGCGCTGCTGCGGCTGCGCGAGGGTCAGCGTGGCAGGCACATTGGCGTAGATGCGGTCGGTTTCGCCGTTGATTTCCAGTGCCGGCGCGGTTTCAGGGCAATGCTCCTGCCCGCTGACGGTATCGCGGTATTCTGTACCTTGCAGGCCGTGCAGCCGTGCCTGCCGGATGTCGGCGAGCGCCAGATAAGTGTGCAGCGCGCTGGTGAAACTGAACGCGGTATCACCGGTATTGCGCACCGAAAACGTCACTTCCAGCGCCTGACCCAGCACCCGCACCGTCAGTCCGGCTTCAAATACATGCGGCCAGAGCGTCAGGCTGGCGATATTTTCCTTCAGAGAAAAAACCGCCAGCGCAGCGCCGTCGCTGTCCGTCCACTGTTGTTGTAACTGCCAGTCGGCGGTGCGCGCAAAGCCGTGTTTCGGCAGCGCGCCGAGACCGGAAAACTGCGGAAAGATCAGCGGAATGCCGCCGCGGATGGCGATACCCTGGCGGAATGTCGATGCCTTGCTCATGAACAATTGTTCGGTGCCGCTTGCCGGTATCCAGGAACACACGTGAGCGCCCTGATGGCAGATAGTCGTCGTGGCGCCGTCGGCTGCCGTCAATTGCAGAAACTCCATGAAATACGCATCCTCTCGGGTGGCTGAAAAAGGGGGAGCAGCTATTTTATGCCATGCACAGGGCGGCCGGCGGGAATCCTGCTGTTTAACTCCGGCACGGCAGATCGTTCGCGTTGCAGACAGCTTGCGCTGTTTTGCCGGTATAGCGGCTAATGCGCAACACCGGGCACGGTGGTGGCAAAAATAGCGGGCCGGCACCGGCAGTTTGCTGCGGCTTTTCGGCTAACATGCGGTGACGTATGCGCTGGCAGTGATGGTAAAAAGCCTGCTGCGCTGTTTTTTTCTATCCCCATGCCAGCAAAGGAAGACCGATGACATTGCGCCGATTGACCGTATATTCCATCTTGAGCCTGGGATGTGCTTTGCTGCCCGTCGTCGCCAGCGCCGCCAATAAAATGACGCCGGTGCCGGATCATAGCGATGAACTCGCGGTGCAGGCGCAGGCCATCCGCCGCGGGCAGCTCACCGCCACGGCGCTGCTTGAGCGCTACCAGGCCAGAATTGCGGCGCACAACCCTGCGCTGCAGGCCGTGATCGTGACTGATCCGCAGGCAAAAGAAGCCGCCGCCCGGTTCGATGCGCTCAAAAAGCGGCGTGGTGCGCTGGCTGGCCTGCCACTGCTGCTGAAAGATAATATCGATGCCCAGGGCATGGTGACCACAGCCGGTTCGCTGGCGCTGGCGGATAATCTGCGGCAAAAAGATGCGCCGCTGGTGACCCGCCTGCGCGACGCCGGCGCCATCATCGTCGGAAAAACTAATCTGTCGGAGTGGGCCAATCTGCGCTCGTCCAAATCGACCAGCGGCTGGAGCAGCGCCGGCGGACAGGTGCGCAACCCGTATGCGCCTGAGCGCAGCGCCTGCGGCTCCAGCTCCGGCTCCGGCGCCGCCGTGGCCGCGCGCATGATCCCGGCCGCCATCGGCACTGAGACGGACGGCTCCATCGTCTGTCCGGCCGCGGTGAATGGGCTGGTCGGCCTGAAACCGACCATCGGCTTAGTCAGCCGTACCGGTATTGTACCGATCAGCCATTCTCAGGATACCGCTGGTCCGATGACGCTGACCGTCCGGGATGCCGCCATGGTGCTCAATGCACTGGCCGGCAGTGATCCACAAGACCCGGCCACCGCGCAGGCTGACCGCCGCCGCGCCCATGATTACACCGCCGGACTCAGCAGACGGGCCCTGCGCGGCAAGCGTCTCGGTGTGGTCGGCAAGCTCAGTGACGGTTACGATGCCGAAATCCGTACGCTGTATCAGCACAGTCTGGAATTGTTGCGGGCACAGGGCGCTGTGCTGGTGCCGGTGGAGTTGCCGAATCCCGATGATATCGAAAAAGATGAAATGACGGTGCTGTTGTATGAATTCAAAGCCGACCTGAACGCCTATCTGGCCGGTACGCCGGACAGCGTTCAAACCCGCAGCATGGCCGACGTGATTGCGTTTAACCAGCAGCACGCCAGCCAGGTGATGCCGTATTTCGGCCAGGATCTGATGGAGCAGGCGCAGGCCACCGGCGGTCTGCAGGATGCCGCCTATCAGCAGGCGGCTGCCCGTGCCCGGCAGAAAACCGGCAAGGACGGCATCGACGCCATCATGAAAAAATACCGGCTCAATGCGCTGGTGGCGCCGACGACCGGTGTGGCCTGGCCGATTGATTATCCAGCCGGGGATGCGGTGGCCGGCAGTGCCAGCACACCGGCGGCGGTGGCTGGTTACCCGCATCTGACGGTACCGATGGGCTTGGTGCGCGGGCTGCCGGCAGGCATTTCCTTTTTTGCCGGCGCCTGGCAGGAAGCGGCGCTGCTGAAGATCGGCTATGCGTTTGAACAGGCCAGACCCGCCCTGCCTGCGCCAGTGCTGAACCACTAAGCTGCAGCATCTCGTGCCAACGCTGTGACGGCAGCGTTACCGTCACAGGCAGTTAAACTGCAGAACTCAGCGGTGCGCCGCCAGAATCAGATCCGCCGCTTTTTCCCCGATCATCATGGTCGGGGCATTGGTATTGCCGCCGATCAGCGTTGGCATGATGGAGGCATCCACCACCCGCAGTCCTTCGATGCCATGCACCTGCAATGCCGGATTCACCACCGCCATCGGATCATTGCCCATTTTGCAGGTGCCGACCGGGTGATACACCGTGTCGCTGGTGGCGCGGATCACGGCGCGGATTTCCTCATCGGTTGTTACCCCGGCGGTCTGGAAATCGCTGCTGCGGGCATTTTGCAGCGCCGGCGTATCCATTAACCGGCGCGTCAGTTTAAAACCCCTGACCATGTTGTCGATGTCATCGGGATGCTCCAGAAAGCGCGGATTAATCAACGGCGCGGCCAGCGGGTCGGGACTGGCCAGCGTGACCTCGCCCACGCTTTTTGGCCGCAGCAGACAGACGTGACAGGAATAACCGTGCCCCAGATGCAGCTTGCGCGCATGGTCGTCCAGCATCGCGGTGACGAAATGCAGCTGGATGTCCGGTGCTGCCAGCGCCGGGTCGGTTTTCAGAAAACCGCCGGCTTCGGCACCGTTGGACGTCAGCATGCCGCGCCGCTCGTTCTGGTAACGGCGGTATTCGCGCCACAGCCGCACGCTGCCGGCAGCGGAGACACCGAGCAGGTCGAGGCTTCTGGCGCGGTATTTGAAAACGAAATCCGGATGATCCTGCAGATTCTGGCCGACGCCGGGCAGATCGTGTACCACGCCGATGCCCATTGCCTGCAGGCGGCTGGCATCGCCCACGCCGGACAGCATCAGCAGTTGCGGGGTCTGGAATGCGCCGGCGGCCAGCAGTACCTCGCGTCCGGCACGCAGGGTTTTCTGCTGGCCGTTCTGGATCATCTGCACGCCGACTGCGCGTTTGCCTTCAAACAGGATGCGGGTGACCTGACAGCCGGTTTCCACCCGCAGATTCGGACGCTTTCCCATGTGTGGTCGCAGGTAGCCACGCGCCGCCGTCCAGCGTTCACCTTCATGCTGGGTGACCTGGTAAATGCCGATGCCTTCCTGGTCGGCGCCATTGAAATCCGGATTGATGCGGAACCCCGCCTGTCTGCCCGCTTCCAGAAAAATCTGCTGATAAGGGTTATCGGTGCGCAATTCGCTGACCCGCAGCGGACCGTTCTGACCGTGCAGCGCATCGTGATGGGTGGCGTTGTTTTCGGAGCGGATGAAATACGGCAGCACTTCCTGATACGACCAGCCGTGGTTACCGAGCGCCGCCCAGTGATCGTAATCGGACTGGTGACCGCGGATATACACCATCGCATTGATGCCGGATGAGCCGCCCAGCATCTTGCCGCGCGGCTGATAACCGCGTCGTCCGTTCAGACCGGGCTGCGGCACCGTTTCAAAGGCCCAGTTGTTGAGCCGGGTCGGCAGCATCGCCACCACCCCGGCAGGCGTGTTGACTACCCAGCTGTCACCGCCGCCGCCCGCTTCCAGCACCGTCACGCTGATTTGGGAATGTTCGCTGAGCCGGCCTGCCACAGCGCAGCCGCCAGCCCCGCCGCCCACTACAATGTAATCGCTGATTTGTTCCATCTGGTCTCCTGTCTGCTCGGTTGCGAACTGGCCTCGCCGGGCCATTGTTGTCGTTGTCGTCATCGTCATATCGAGGATGGTGCACGTGGTACCCGCATCCTGTATCCGGATGCTAGTCCCGGCGGCGGCAGAAAGTAAGGACATTTGCTGCCACGTTGCCGCTAAATCACAGTCGCTTGCCGAAAATCCCGGCTGACGGCATCATGCCTGACAGCCGCCCGTCCTGCGGGTGCCGGACTGACCAAGCGATTAACCCGGACCACCTGCCACCATGCCTGCCCTTGTCACTGTTGCCACGTCTGTTGCCCCGCTGCTGTCGGTGCGGGATGCCGTATTTCCTGCGCATCCGTTCAGCGGCGTGCTGGCGATCGGCCATGAGCAGCGCTGGCGCTGGCAGCAGATGTTTCCGGCATTCGCTGCCGACAGGCACAGCCGCATCAGTTATACACAGGCGCGCGAAGGTCTGCTGCAGGCTTGCCGGTATGGCGGCGCTGATCTGGGATTGCAGTCCGGCCAGCGTAAATCGCTGCCGCACCTGGGCCAGATGGCAGCGGGAATGTGCGCGCAGGCAACGTTGGAGGATGCCTTGCGTTTCGGGCTGGAATATCAGCTGATTGCCGGAGCCATGGTGCACCTGTCGCTGGAGCAGGATGCCGCGTCGCCGCACAGGGTGGCGTTGGTGGCGCATCCCTTGTTTGATGATCCGGAATTACGCGATTTTCTGGAAGCAGATCATCTGGTGACGGCGGTGAATGCGGCGCGCCAGCTGTGCGGCCAGCCGCTGCCGGTTCAGCAGGTGGAGCTGCGCGGCCAGCAAGGGCGCAGCCGGTCTTTGTATGAGGCATTTTTCGGTTGTCCTGTGCGGTTAGGTGCAGATCAGAGCCGCATCGTGATGACGCACAGCGTTTTGCAGCAGCGGTTGGCATCGCCTGATCTGGCGCAGGCGCAGGCTGCGCGCCTGGCCTGCGATGCCGAACTCAGCGCCGCCGGGCTGGCAGGACGGCAGACCTTGCTGCATCAGCTGATGGCATTGCGCTGCGAATTCCACAATGTCAGCCACATGGCGGCGGCGTTGCAGATGAGTCCGCGTACCTTGCAGCGTCTGCTGGCACGCGAAGGCATGTCGTATTTCGAGATCACGGAGCAGGTACGGATAGACCGTGCCCGGCGGCTGTTGCAGCAGGCCGGAGACCTGGAACAGATTGCGGAACAGCTTGGTTATTCCGACAGCCGCAGCTTTCGCCGCGCGTTCCGGCGCTGGACCGGCTTATCGCCCACCGAATACCGCCAGGCTGTGCAGACGGGGCTTGCGGACTGCGATCCGGTCAGCGCGACAGGCAACGCTTCAGCACTATTGATACACCGGTAATTCAAACCAGAAAGTCGAACCCTCACCGGGTGTGCTGACAAAATAAATCTGACCCTGCATTTTTTCCACCAGGGCCTTGGTGATTGCCAGCCCCAGTCCGGTACCGCCCTGCTGACGGGTATTGGTGCCATCGGCCTGGGTAAACGGCTCAAACAGCCGCGACTGGAAATCGAGCGGAATGCCGGAGCCGCGGTCGCTGACGGCAATGTGGTAATACTCGTCTTCCTGGAAAATCCGCACCACCACGCTTTCGCCTTCGGGTGAAAACTTGGCGGCATTCGACAGCAGATTGGCCATCACCTGCATCAGCCGGTCATGATCGCCCAGGCTCCAGGCGTGCATCACCTGCTGTTCCAGCACAAGCCCGACCTGCAGATTGCTGGTGTAAGCCGAATTGGCTTCGAGCGCATTTTGCAGCATGGCGATCAGGTTTACCGGTTCATTCCTGATCACCATTTTACCGTTGGCGAGTTTATCAATATCGAGGATATCGTTGACCAGGCCGATCAGTCGCTTGCTGTTATTGTGCGCAATCCGGATCAGGTGCCGGGCGGATTCCGGCAGCTCGCCGCCGATACCGGAATCAAGCAGGCCGAGCGCACCGCGGATTGAGGTCAGCGGAGTGCGCAGCTCGTGGCTGACGATGGACACGAATTCGGTTTTCAGCTGATTGATGCGCAGCCGGTCGCTGATGTCCATGACGAAGGCAACCCACTCACGCTGCGAATTTTCGACATGACTTAAGCCCACCAGTATCGGAATCGCATGGCCGTCGGCCTGCCGCAGCATGATTTCAAACGGGGCAGTGGCGCCATTATCCATCAGTTCGGTATAGGCCTGATGCATCAGGTACTGATCGGAACCGGACAGCAGTTTGCGCCACACATATTTGCCTGCCAGCAAGTCTTCCCGCGAGTAGCCGGACAGCTGGCAGAACATGCGGTTGACATCAGTTAGGCGCGGACTCTGGTTGCCGGTGAGTATGCCGATCAGACTGGAATTCATCAGTTTTTGCAGGCGGTTTTCGCTGCCGCGCAAAGCGGCCAGCATACGCTGCTGTTCGGTGATGTCTTCGATCATCCAGACGGTGCCGCGGTCATAGGTGCCTTTGGGCAGCGCGCGCCCAACCACACGCGCCATGAAAGGGCGGCCGTCAATCCGGCGCAGCCGCCACTCCAGCTCGACCAGCTTATCGGCGGTCAGCAGCGGAATGACCCGTTGGCCGAAGTCGGTGTAATCGTCCTCGTCCTGATACAGGAAAGTGGTGCGTTTGCCGATCATGGCCTGCGCATCTGGGAAATGACACAGCTCGGCCAGCGTGGCATTGGCGCGCACGATTACGCCATGGTTGACAAACATGATGCCGACCGGTGCGTTGGCGATCAGGATTTCGAGTTCCCGCGCCAGTTCTTTGTAGCGGTTGGTATTGGCGTTGAGCAGTTCCTGATTCAGCCTCAACTGCTCTTCGATACGTTTGCGCTCGGTGATGTCGATATGGGTGCCGACCATGCGCAGGGCACGCCGGTTGGCATCCCATTCCACTGCCGCGCCGATCGACATGATCCAGCGCCATTCGCCGGCTTGATTTTTTTGCCGGAATTCGGCGCGGTAATCGGTGGTGCCGCCGGAGGCGAAATGTTTTTGATAAGCCTGGCGGATCAGCGGTACATCGTCGGGATGCACGACATGCGTCCAGAAGTGCCGCCAGAAATCGAGCGGATTGGCAAAATCGTCAGGTGAGCACGCCACCATCTGCAGATACTCGGGGCTGAAGTTGCTTTCCCCGGTGACCAGGTTGATGTCGTATAAACCCTGATTCGATGCCGACAGCACCAGCCTGCGCTGCGCTTCGGCTGCCAGCAATTTCTGCTCGGTCAGCTTGCGATCGGTATGGTCGCTGAAAAAACCGTGCCACAGCACGCTGCCGTCGCTCTGGCGTTCCGGCGTCGATTCCCCGACCAGCCAGCGTGTGCTGCCGTCATTGCGCCGGATCCGGAATTCATAATGCCAGACTGTCAGCTGTTCGGCAGAAATGCGGATGCTTTGCCGCAAATCTTTCCAGTCTTCCGGGTCGATTTTGCGCAGCAGGATGCCGGCATCCTGATACAGCGTTTCGGCGCTGACCTCGAATAGCTGTTCGACGGCGGCACTGGCGTAGGGGAAGCAGAATTTTTCTGAGGAATGGCGCTGAAACTGAAAAAACATGCCCGGCAGACAGCGCGAAAAATTGTGCAGCAGCGCGTGGCTTTTCAGCAGGTCTTCCAGTTGAACGCCCGGAGGCAGGGCAGGGGGAGGCGCGCCGCTCATTGATTTGCCCGGCTGATAGTGCGCCGGCAACGCAGCCCGGCGCTACCGGTGCCAGACGCCAGTTTCTGTTCAGGATTACTGATGCCGGGTGATGATCTGATTAAAGAAATCATACACACCCTGTTCGCTCATTCTGCGCGCATTCGATAATTCACCGCCCTTGGTGGCATACAGCACGCTGTTGTCGGCCTGCAGCACCACTGCGGCCGGAATGCCTTTCTTGGTCGGATTGCCGTAACCGGCGGACAGATCCATGTTTTTGTCGAACTGACCGACATCGACTTTCACCACCACGAATTTACCGGCGATCAGCGCGGCGCTCTGGCCCTGCATGGATTTATTCAATTCCAGACAATCCTTGCACCAGTTCGCGCCGAAAATCACCAGCACTTTTTTCTTTTGCGCCTGTGCTTCCTGCAATGCCTGCTGGATAGCGGCATGGGCGTCGGCGCTTTCATCGTAAGGGCGGGCGACATCGGCCCTGGCATGGCCAGTCATCAGCCCCAGACAGACCGTCAGACCCAGGATGGTACTGAAAAAGACACTGCGCAAAGTGCTGCGCTGCGGGGAAGAGACGCTGGTAGTTAATGAAGGCATGATGAAAAATTAGTAAATATAAACGATTGAATTTTACGTCAAGCCGGAACACTCTGGGGACTCGTTGTGCGGATAGCCTAAACAGAGGTTACTGGCGTTGCCGATCATAAAATCAGCAGTGGAAGCCGGATTCCATTATACTGATATTGTGTACAGTATTTTCTTGGCGGACGGCTTGACCAACAGATGCGGCAAACATGGCAAATGCGCCCGGTTGACAGTCAGGACAGGGCGAAGTGCCTGCTGCTGGCAGCGCCAAGCCTGTCTGTGTCGGAATACCGGATACCGATGGTGCTGAGTGGGTGAAGAAGTGACGCTGCCCTTAAAAAAAATTATTCATTGCGATTGCGACTGTTTTTACGCATCTATCGAGATGCGGGACAATCCGTCCCTGCGCGGCAGGCCGCTGGCGGTAGGCGGCAGGCCGGACCAGCGCGGAGTCGTAGCGACCTGCAATTACGAAGCCCGGCATTTTGGCGTGCGCTCGGCCATGCCGATGTCGCAGGCGGTCAGGCGCTGTCCTGGGCTGATCATCCTGCCGCCGTCGATGGAAAAATACCGCACGGCTTCGCGCCAGATTCTGGCGATTTACCGCGATTACACCGATCTGGTGGAACCGCTGTCGCTGGATGAAGCCTTTCTCGATGTGAGCCGCGCCACGCAGCACCACGGCAGCGCCACCCTGATTGCACAGGATATCCGCGCCAGAATTGCGGCAACCGTCGGCATCACCGCATCGGCAGGAGTTGCGCCCAACAAGTTTCTGGCCAAAATCGCCAGCGACTGGAATAAGCCGGATGGCCTGCATGTGGTTTTGCCGGAGCAGGTAGCCGGCTTTGTCGCCGCATTACCGGTGAGCCGTTTATTTGGCGTCGGTAAAGTCACGGCCGCCAAACTGCACAGCATGGGCATCCATGAGTGCCGCGATTTACTGCCGTGGTCCTTGCCTGATCTGCTGCGCCACTTTGGCAAGCTGGGCAATAGCCTGTACCAGTTATGCCGTGGGATAGACCGGCGTGATGTGCATGCCAGCAGCGAACGCAAGTCGGTCAGCGTCGAGGAAACCTATGTGCGCGACCTGCCGGATCTCGATACCTGTCTGGCGGAGCTGCCGCCGCTGCTGGACGCGCTGACGCAGCGTACCGCGCGCGCCGGTGCGGGTGAACAGATCCATAAGCTGTACGTCAAAATCCGCTTTGCCGATTTTAAGGTCACGACCGCGGAATGCGTGGGCCATGCGCTGGATGCCGGGGTCTACCGGCAATTGCTGGAAACTGCTTTCCAGCGCCGCCGGATGCCGGTGCGCCTGCTTGGAGTCGGTATCCGGCTGGAAGATACGATTGCCGAACAGCAGCTGGGTTTGTTCTGAAACTGGCCAGCCTGCGTTACCGGCTTGACTGATCCGTTTTTATACTCCAGGGGAGTATTTTAAATGCCCTTTTATTTTCCTCGATATCCGGTCGATTTTTGAATAAACATGGGGGAGTATCTGGTTTTGGCGAAAAAATTTCCGATCACCGGTTGCCGGATATTGCGATAACTGGCCTGGTCCGTAATTGCCGTGTATGCCTCTCCTCAGTTTCAGCGCATGTATTTGAGCCGCAGTTTTTCCAGCAGCCCCGATTGCTGGACTTTGGCGAAAGCACGGCGGATACGCTGTACCAGCGCGGGGTCGCTCTGCTTCTGCATTGCCAGATAATAGCTGTTCGCGCCGTCCAGCAGCAGCACCGGCTCCAGCTCGTCCGGCTTGCGCCCTTCCATTTTCATCAGATACGCGGCGCTCCAGTCCTGCGACACAATCAGATCGACCCGCCCCACCAGGAATTTTTTGATATTGGATTCCACCGTCGGCGCATAATCAATGCCGCTTTCCGGGAAAGCAGTCGTACGCAGGAATTCCTTGGTGGACGCCATTTCCCGCACCAGCCCAACCTTGTAAGCGGCTGCGTCCGCCATGGTTTTAATCTGGATATCTTTGCGTGATTTCAGCTTATATAAAAAAATCTGGCGCGAACTGATCGGGCCGATCCACTCAAACAGCGCATCGCGGTCCGGCAGACGGGTGATGGAAAAAATTAAGGTGTTCGGCTGGGTCAGCGCCATCTGGTAAGCCCTGGCCCAGGGCATGACCTCAATCGGCGCCTGAATCCTGGCTTCCTGCAATACCGCTTCGACAATCTCCACCGAATAGCCGGTGGCGTTGCCGTTTTCTTTATAATTCAGCGGCGGCAGGCTTTCCGTGACCACTGTCAGTTCGGCCGCGCAAACAGCCCCCTGTGCCAGAGTCAGCGGCACACACAGATACAGAGACCGGGCAATGCCATACGCAACAGACAGAAAAGAGTTCGCAGAAAGATACATGCAAAAAATTTTACCTGCTAAATTTGCCGGTTTTATGACAATCGGGAGACAAAAACAGCGGATTAGGTACAACAACACCTGAAATCAGGTCAAGTTAACAGAAACAGGACGCAGGAAAAGCGTGATGCGGGAGTTTTGTGCGTCTATTCCGGGACAATATGCGGAAGTAAACAAGAAAAATCGGGGAAAGAATGGCGCGCCAGACACGAATCGAACGTGCGACCCCAGCCTTCGGAGGGCTGTACTCTATCCAACTGAGCTACTGGCGCGTGCAAATGACTGCAAAGCGCAATATTCTACCCTAAATTCTTGCCGGACTCGTGAAACCTGCATCACTTTTTGTCGCATCGACAGCGTGCAGCTACTGATACCGATCATAGAAACATCACGGAAACACCGCTTTTCGTGCCAAATATCAGCCTTTCGCTCTATAATCAGAAGCTTTGATGCCAGCTTGATAGCAGCGCTGGATGGCAACCGGAATCACTATTTCATTTGCAACGAGGAAAACATGAGCGACGCGCACGACGAACACGAATCAGCGATCAAGACACCGAAGCAACTCATCGTTGCAGTTCTTGCCGGATTTTTAGTCCCCATTATTGCGATTGTCTTATTGGTGCAATACGTGACCAATGACAAGAAAGTCGGCGCAGGTTCCAGCGCCCAGACGCCGGAAGCGATCGCCGCCCGCATCCACCCTGTTGCTGATGAAGGTTTCACGTTTAAAGATGTCAGCGGCCCGAAACAGCTGCAGGCAGGTGAAGCCGTGTACAAAATGGTCTGCTCTGCCTGCCACGATACCGGCGCTGCAGGCGCACCGAAATTCGGCGATGCCGGAGCCTGGAGTCCGCGCATTGCGCAAGGCTACGACAAAGTGGTCGAACACGCTCTCAAAGGTTTCAACGCCATGCCAGCCAAAGGCGGCAATCCTGACCTGGACGACGTCGAAGTTGCACGCGCTGTCGTTCACATGGCCAATGCCGGCGGCGCAAAGTTTAAAGAACCGGAAGTCAAGGCGGCTGCACCGGCTGAGGCGGCAAAATAATGCCGATACTTTGCTGAATAACAGAATAAATCCGCACGTTTAATCAACGACAGCGTTCCAACAAAAAAAACTCGACTGAATATCCGTCGAGTTTTTTTTGCCCTGATCGAGGCCCTGTCTATGTGATCAGTCAAATTGAAAGCGCCATTCATCTTTGGGAAAATTGAGCATCACATAAATTTACGCAGATTAAATCAAAATAGATCAGAGATCAGTAACGTTTTATATCTTACTTAAAGAGGATGTTTGAAGAGATATCCGGAAAAATAAAGTCTCTTTTCTACAACTATTTTTCATTTTTTTGTATTTTTTAAAAAGCAACCTTTTTTTTTAAAGTTTCGCTTTGTATCAAAATAGTTGATTTTTTATGCACCAAAATGATGCATTTGTTTTTTTGAGAGAAATTAATTCTTAGTAAAAAAAAGGATGTCTAAATTTTATATTCGATACAAATAAATTTAGACATTTGCACTAAGGATTCTCTTAAACATAATTTTGCATGAAAACTATTTTACGAAATTTTTCATGGAATAAATAAGAGGTCTTTATTTTTGCACTAAGATTGAGCGAAAAAAGAGATGGTTTTCTTTAATATGTATTCACGTTAATAAAAAATATTTGCTGTGGTTTTTTTGCTCGTACTCTTCAAGGAGCGGCTTGACACTCAAATGAGCAAGATGGTTCCATTGAGCATAAATATTTTTTCAAAAAACTTATGTAACTTACTGTAGTTTATATAAGCAAAAGTCATTAAGTTGTTTCTGACTAAATATTTGTAAAAATCATTTTTTATCAATCAGGGAAAAATCTGGTTGAGCGGAAATTGAAGATTGAGAAGTTAAAAAGAATCTCTTTGGAGGAATATCCGTCATGGTAGAAAAAATAATATCCAGATCCGTGCGTACAATTTTTGCAGGTAGCGTAGCTTTTGGAGCAATTGCGCATCCCGTAATGGCACAGGAAGTGCAACGTGTTGAAATCACAGGGTCTTCGATTAAACGTGTTGAGAGTGAAGGTGTTTTGCCTGTTACTGTCATGAAACGTGAAGACATTGAACGTACTGGTGCAACAACTGCACAAGACCTCGTGAATTTGATTCCGGGCAACTTTGGTGGTGGCGTTGTTGCGAACAACGTCGGCGCTACAGGTGCGCCATCTACAGCCAATTTAAGAGCGCTTGGTTCCAAATACACATTGGTACTGTTGAATGGCCGTCGTTTAGCGAACTACGCTATCGGTAGTAACCCAGTGGATTTGAATTCGATCCCATTGTCGGCTATCGAGCGGATTGAGGTGTTGAGGGATGGTGCTTCAGCGGTGTATGGTGCAGACGCTGTTGCCGGTGTGATTAACTTCATCCTGAAAAAAAATTACCAAGGCCTGGAAGCTTCGATTTACGGTACGAAAGTTGATCAGGGTGGCGGCGATACACGTAGCTTTAATGTGACAGGTGGCTATGGTGATTTAAGCCAGCAAGGCTTCAACGTCCTTTTCAGTGCTAATCATGAAAATGATGATGTCCTCAAGGCAAAGGATCGTGGATTTGCGACAACAGCAAATCGTCCAGACCTGGGAATTAACAAAGCTTCTCCACGTAACGGTATTCCTAACTTCAATTTTAGCGATACGCTTGGAAACAGCTATACGGGTGTTAATCCATTACGTTACAACGGCTGTAATAACACTGAGTTCTCGCTGGTTATTCGTAATGCGAAAGCTTGCGGTACCGATTATGTTAAATATATCGATTTGATTCCAAAACAGACACATGACAATGTGGTTGCACGCGGAACTTTGAAAATCAATGATGACCATGAATTGTTTGCCGAGGTTACTGGCACTCAAGACAAGATGACTGCAACCTATTCACCAGCTCCATATACGGTGAACATGACTTATCCTGTCAATGGACGCTTTTACCCAACAAGTTTTACAATTCCTAAGGGTTATACAGTACCAAAAGACTATAAGTTGGCAAATGGGACAGTATTACCTGCCGGGACAGTATTAACATCGGATATCGTTGTGACTCCGACAGGCCCAATGTCCGGTACCTGGCGTACTGTTGCTGGTGGCGGTCGTCAGGACGTTACCGATACCAAGAGCCAGCGTATTTTGATTGGCGCGAAAGGTGTGATTGCTGGTTGGGATTATGAAACAGCGTTCGCGTACTCTAAAAACGATGTCACGATTTCTTTTGGTAATGGTCAGTTCAGTTACGCTAAACTGACGCCATTAGTGAAGTCTGGGCAGATTAATGTGTTCGGTTCCCAAGATTCACAAAGTCTGGCGGCGTTACAGACCGCATTACTGACCGGGCAACTGGAGAATAACGGTACGTCAAAGGCAAAAGAATTTGATGTTCGCATTTCTAAAGAAATTACCCAGACAAGCTATGGTCCAGTAGGTCTTGCATTGGGAATGAGTTACCGCAAAGAAGATTTGAATCAGTTCTCTGCACCTGTTCTGGCAAGTGGTGACCAGGTTGGTGGCGCTGGTCCAATCCCAAGTGTGGTTGGTGATCGTAACGTGACTGGCTTATTTACAGAAGCGACAATCCCAGTTTATAAAGATTTAGAGGCTAACTTAGCTGCTCGTTACGATTCCTATAAAAATGGTTTTGGAACATCTTTCAGTAAAGTAAGTCCAAAACTCGGGTTGACATACAAACCGAATGCATCGATGCTGGTGCGTGGTTCTTGGGGAACTGGCTTCCGTGCTCCAACCTTGTATGAAAATCTTCGCCCATTCACAACAGGAAATAATACAAATAGTAACTTCAGTGATCCTGTTCGCTGCCCGAATGGTGTGCCGGTTAATAGCGTTAATCCGGTTGGTGCCTTGCAAGATGAATGTAATGTTCAGTTGAATACGGCAACGTCTGGTAATACTAATTTGAAACCTGAAAAGTCCAAGCAATACTCTTTAGGTTTGGTATTCCAGCCGACTTCCAGCTTTAGTGGTTCGATTGACTATTGGAATGTCAGGATTACTGATGCAATTCAGCAATTGTCTGAGAATTCTGCACTGGGTAACCCATCTGCATACTCTGCCAATTATTATCGTTATGACCCAGCTCAGTTCCCGAATGGTTGGGTAGATGACGGTAATCAGACTGGTGCAATTAAAGGCAGCACGAATCCGAACTTCCCATTAGCTTACATTAATTTGCCGTTGGTGAATGCGGGTGCGTTCTTTGCAGCGGGTATTGATGTTAACCTCAATTTCAAAACGAAATTGGAATCTATTGGTAACCTTTCCATCAATTTTGATGGTACTTATTACACAAAACACGGTTATCAGTATGAAGGAAGCCCAGAAGTCAGTGATGTTGGTACTTACCAAGATTTTGGTCCAGCACCAAGATGGCGTCACGCTTTGACATTCGCATTGAATCGTGGCGTGTGGACTGGGTCTTTGACTCAAAACTTTACTGCGGGTTATCATGACTTCACTGATCCAGCCGCTGTCGGTGGCACTAACTATCCTGCAGATAGAATGGTTGCTCCATATGAAACATTTGATGCAACACTGGGCTGGAAAGGCGTGAAAAATCTGGATATCGCACTGGGTATTAAGAATCTGATGGACAAAGATCCTCCATCTTCCCGTACAAGTGCCAACTTCCAAACAGGTTATGACGCTAGCTTCACTAACCCATTAGGAAGAACTTACTATTTGCGCGCGAAGTACAAATTCTGGTAATTTGACGTAAATAAGTAGTTTTTTGTTGAAGCCCCTTCTTTATAGAAGGGGCTTTTTCATTGATATATTGGGTTTAAGAAGTGGTTTAAGAAATATACTTTTTGCCACAGATATAGGTGGCTTCAACACACCGGTCATCCCCCAGCATCGCCAGTACGAATAATTGTTCTTCCAGTGAGTTCAGATGCTGGCTGCGGCGGGCGAGTAGTGGGGTTGCCTGCGGGTCGATCACGATAAAATCAGCTTCGTTGCCGGGAGTGAAGCTGCCTATTGTATTTTCCAGTTGCATGGCGCGTGCCGCGCCTAAAGTCGCCAGATAGAACATCGATGCAGCGGGCAGGTAATGGCCTCCCATGCGGGCAATTTTGTATGTTTCATTCATCGTCTGCAGCATGGAAAAGGAGGTTCCACCGCCGATGTCGGTGGCGATGGACAACGGGATTTTCGCAGCGATGGCGGGTTCAAAATGAAACAGGCCGCTGCCCAGAAACAGATTAGACGTCGGGCACAGTGCAATCGCTGATTGGGTTTCTGCCATCCGTCTGCGGTCGGTTTCATCCAGCCAGATGCAATGCGCATACATGGCTCTGGGTCGCATCAGGCCGCATTGGTCATAGATATCGAGATAGCTGCGCGCTTTGGGAAACAGCGAACGCGCCCAGTGACACTCATCCTTGTTTTCCGCCACGTGGGTCTGGATAAATGTGTCGGGATACTGGCTGGCCAGTTCACCGGTCAGTACCAGTTGCCGTTCGCTGGAGGTTGGTGCGAAGCGTGGGGTGATCGCGTACAGCTGGCGGCCGCGTCCGTGCCATTTCCGGATCAGCGCTTCGCTTTCGTGGGCGCCGGTTTCTGCCGTATCTCGTAAAAAATCCGGGCAATGCCGGTCCATCATCACTTTGCCTGCCACCATGCGCAGATTTCTTTGTTCGCTCTGGATAAATAAGGCATCGACAGATTCAGGGTGGACTGTGCAATACACCATAGCGGTGGTGGTGCCGTTGCGCAGCAGTTCATCCAGAAAAAAGTCGGCGACTTCATGCGCATGCTCGCTGTCCTGAAACCGGCGTTCGGTCGGAAAGGTGTAGGTCTCCAGCCACGGCAGCAGACCGGGCGCAGGGGAGGCGATCATGTCGGTTTGCGGGTAATGCACATGGGTGTCGATGAACCCCGGGCAGAGGATTTTTCCGGGCCAGTGGCTGACGGTCAGTTCAGGTGGCAACTGTGTTTTGAGCAGGTGGTAGTCGCCCGCAGCAGCGATCTTTTCACCGCTGAGCAGTAACAGGCCGTCGCTGTGCCAGTGCATGGCATCTGGATTACAGGCGGGGTCATCCGTGAAATACAGGATGCTGGCGCGGAAGGCGTCGGTAATGGTCATAAGGCATGTATTGTTTCAGAGTTCATTCGGAAGTGTGCATGGCATGGATTGCCCGCAGAATAGATTCCGCCGTGGCGGGTGCCGTCAGCGGCGGGCTGCGCCGGTGCACCGATACGCTGGCGATGGCATCACGGATGGCGAAAAATACCGAAAAGGGCAACAGTAATGGCGGTTCGCCGACCGCTTTTGAGCGGTGAATGCTGTCAGTGACATTACGATTGGCAAACAGTTTCACACGAAAATCGGCAGGGCAATCGGAGATGGCCGGAATTTTATAGGTTGACGGTGCGTGTGTGGTGAGTTTGCCCTGACTGTTCCACACCAGTTCTTCGGTAGTCAGCCAGCCCATGCCCTGTATGAAGGCTCCCTCGATCTGGCCCTGATCGATCGCCGGATTCAGCGATTGCCCGGCATCGTACAGAATATCGGCCCGCAGCAGCTTCCACTCGCCGGTCAGCGTGTCGACGATCACTTCGGATACCGCTGCACCGTAAGCATAATAAGAGAAGGGATGTCCGGTCATGGTATTGCCATTCCAGTGCAGATCCGGGGTGGCGTAAAAGCCGTCGGACCAGAGCTGCACCCGTGCCAGGTAGGCATGCTGTATCAGTTCCAGAAAGCTGCACCGCTGCTCATTGCACACCACTGTGCCGGCGTGAAAACGAACCTGATCCGGCATACCGCCAAACCGGCTCGCCGCCAGCTGCGCCAGTTTTTGCCTGATCTGGCGCGCGGCATCCTGCGCTGCCTTGCCATTCAGATCCGCACCGGTGGATGCGGCGGTGGCGGAAGTGTTGGCAATCTTGTCGGTATCGGTAGCGCTGACACGCACCGCAGACAAGGGGATACCCAACTCATGCGCCACGACCTGGGCAACTTTGGTGTGCAAACCTTGTCCCATTTCTGTACCGCCGTGGTTCACGCTGACCGAGCCATCCAGATACACATGCACCAGCGCGCCAGCCTGATTCAGATGCGTGACGTTAAACGCAATACCGAATTTGTGCGGTGTCAGCGCCAGACCTTTTTTGAGAACCGGGCTGGTAGCATTAAATGCCGCAATCGCCGTGCGCCGTTGCCGGTAATCACTGCTGCTTTCCAGTTCGGCGACCAGCTCATGGATTACGTTATCGGCCACTTTCTGACCATAATGCGTGATGTTGCGGCCTTCGTCATCATTGCGACCGTAGAAATTATGTGTGCGCACATCCAGCGGATCCATGTCAAGCTGACGGGCGATTTCATCGATCACATATTCAATCAGAATCGCACCCTGTGGCCCGCCGAAGCCGCGGAATGCGGTATTCGACTGCGTATTGGTCCGGGCGCAGACTGCACGGATATCGACATCGGATAAGTAATACGCATTGTCTACGTGGCACACCGCCCGCGTTGCAACCGGGCCGGATAAGTCGGCGGAAAAACCCGCCCGGGCAATCATGCCGATACGGGCGGCAAGAATGCGCCCGTCGGCATTGAAACCGATATCGTAATCGTAATGGAAGTCATGCCGCTTACCGGTGACCAGCATGTCGTCATCCCGGTCTGCCCGCAGTTTGACCGGACGGCGCAAATGATGCGCACACAGGGTGGCAACCCCGGCCCACAGGGCGGATTGCGATTCCTTGCCGCCAAAACCGCCGCCCATACGCCGGCATTCAACCCGCACCGCATGGGAAGCCAGTCCAAGCGCACGGGCGATCACATGCTGCATTTCGCTGGGATGCTGGGTCGAACATACGACATGCATCCCTTCGCCTTCCGCCGGAATGGCATAGGCAATCTGTCCTTCCAGATAAAATTGTTCCTGACCGCCGACCTGCCACTGACCGCGCAGCCGTAATGGCGCCTGTTCCAGTGCCGTCTCCGGGTTGCCACGTTGCAAGTGCATTGGCGGCAGCACATAGCTGCCGGCAGCATCGGCTTCCCGCGCATGTAACACGGCGGGCAAAGGATGATAGGTGATATCTGCCAGACGCGCCGCCCGGCGCGCCTGCTCGTGCGTCTGGGCCACCACCGCAAACAGGGGCTGTCCGGCGTAATGCACTTTTTCTGCTGCCAGAATCGGATCGTCCCGGATGATAGGACCGCACTGATTGTCGCCGGGAAAATCCGCCGCGGTGAATACGGCAACCACGCCCGGCACCTGCCGCACACGTTCCAGATTCATATTACCGATCACCGCATGCGCCTGAGCAGACAGCCCGAGTGCAGCGTGCAGCGTGCCTTGCAGTTCCGGCAGATCATCGGTGTAGTTGGCGTTGCCGCAGACATGCAGCACGGCGGATTCATGCGGATGCGGGCGGCCTGCTTCTGTCCATTCCAGCTCTGTTGTGGGAGAGAGATTGCTTGTCTGGCTCATACCGGCTGCTCCCTGATTTCTGTGCCCGATACCTGCAGGGCATGGGCTGGCAATGGATTCTCCGGCCTGGTTTCCAGCCAGAAGCGACGCAGCAGGTTTTGCGCTGCCTGCAGGCGGTATTCTGCAGAAGCACGCATGTCCGACAACGGCGTGTAATCAGCGGCCAGTGCCTGCATTGCCTGATGCACGCTATCCTCATTCCAGACTGCCTGATTCAGGACTGCTTCGGTTTTTGCGGCGCGCTTTGGTGTGGCTGCCATGCCGCCGAATGCAATCCGTACCTGATGCAGCCTGCCGTCTTCCAGCGTTGCGCAGAACGCGGCACAGACGGCAGAGATATCCTGATCAAACCGCTTCGCCAGTTTATAGGTGCGGAAAATCTGCTTGCTGACAGGTAAAGGTACCCGGATTGCCGCCACGATTTCGTCTGGCCGCAGGTCTTTCTGCTGATACGCCAGATAAAAATCTTCCAGCGCCAGTGCACGTTCGCCCTGCTGACCGCGCAGGATCACCTGACTACCGAGCGCAATCAGCCAGGGCATGGAATCCCCGATCGGCGAACCGTTGGCAACATTACCGCCCAGCGTTCCGGCATGACGGATCGGCAGCGAGGCAAAGCGCTGCTGCAGCTCACCGAGTTCTGCCGGGTAGTAGTGGCACAGCGCGCGATATGCCTCATCCAGCGTGACGGCTGCACCAATCGTCAGCCAGTACGCATCCGCTTTGAGCGACCGGAGTTCGGCCACCTGCCCCAGATAAATCAGGTGCCCGAGCTGGCGGAATTGCTTGGTGACCCATAAGCCGATATCGGTGCCTCCGGCCAGCAGACAGGCATCGGGATATTGCTGGCGCAGCGCGAGCAGCGCTTCGAGTGAATGCGGGGCAAAAAAATGTTGCCCCTGATGGGTATAGCAAAAGGTTTCGCCAAGTTCCAACTGGTGCAGCGCGGCTGCGACGGGTTGTGTATCAAAATGCTGACGCGGTAATTCTTCCATGCGGTAAGCCGCATCAATGATAGGCCGGTAGCCCGTGCAGCGGCACAGATTGCCTGACAGTGCCTGATTGATGTCCTGCCGTTGCAATGGAGCGCTGTCTTCCGCTCGCCGCAGATACAAATCCCATAAGGACATCACGAACCCCGGCGTGCAAAAACCGCATTGCGACGCATGGCATTCGACCATCGCCTGCTGCACTGGATGCAGTGACTGGCCCCGCCGCAGATCCTCAACGGTAAAAATGGCTTTACCGTTCAATGCTGGCAACAGTTGCAGGCAGGCATTGACTGATTTCATGCGGACCTGACCCTGATGCAATTCCGCCGTCACGACGGTGCAAGCCCCGCAATCTCCTTCCGCGCAGCCTTCCTTGGTGCCGGTGCAGTGCAGATCTTCCCGCAGATGCTGCAGCAGGGTGCGGGTAACCGGCAAATCCCGGATTTCGTGAATTTGATGTTTAAAAAAATAACGAATCGGGTCAGACATGGAAATTCCGAATAAAAATAATCATGAAATACCGTTGTGAAATCGCAGATGATGCGGATTTCCGATGATTTTTAAGATTAGCATCCCGATAAGCGCAATCTATATCAAAACCATGATGCCGCATATCAAAAGAAAAATGAAAGCCTGATGCGCACTGAAAAACACAGCGAAAAACAAAGAAAGTTCAGTGGACGGGAAAGATCGCAGGGGATAATTTATTTGCTTAAAAAACAGGCATTCATTTTTGAATACGACCCGGGATAATGATTACGTGTCACATTCGAAAAACGGGGTTCGTGAGAGTGAAATTCCATAAAAAAGCCATTGCTATGAAGCAAAATTACAGTATATTTGTCACTTGCAGTTACAAATTGATTGATTGCTCCGTCACGGTGTGGTGTTAAAGCCGGACAGTGGGCTCAGGTAAAAGTGCAGCAGCATCGCCGCTTTTTGTTTTAACTCTTTTTTCAGACCCGACACGTAAATGAATTTATCCAAAATGACCGTCAGCAAACGTCTGGGGCTGGGTTTTGCTCTGGTTCTGGTATTCCTGATTGCACTGACTGCCGTCGGTGTTGTGCGCATGGCGCAGATTCAGGGGCGACTCGACAACATCGTCAGTGTCAGCAATGTGGAAACCCGCCTGGTGCTGGATATGCGGGCGATCGTGTATGACCGCATGGTTTCGCTGCGTAACCTGACTTTACTGAACGACGCCGCCGATATGGAAAAGGACCTGGCAAAAATTGCCGACCAGTCCAAGAAATATGCCGAAGCCAACGACAAGTTGCAGAAACTGGCGCTGACCGAAGCGGCTTCCTCCAACGGTAAAAAAGCATTGCTCGACAAGCTGAAAGAGCGCGAAGTTGCAGCCGCTTCATTGCCGGCGAAAGCCCAGGAACTGGGGCTGGCGAATAATCCGGAAGTCGCCACCATCACACTGATCAAAAAAGTCCGTCCGGTGCAGCAAAGCTGGCTGGATGCGCTCGATGAGCTGGTCACTCTGGAAGACAAGCTCAATGCGCAGGTCGCCGAAGAAGCGAATTCTGCGTTCAAGGCTGCCACCACGATGATGCTGATCCTGGGTGGGCTGGCGCTGGCAGGCGGTATTGCTGCGGCGTTTTACATCAGCCGCAGCTTGCTGAAACAATTAGGTGGCGAGCCGGATTATGCGGCACAGATCGCTGGCCAGATTGCTGCCGGTGAGCTGACTGCACCGATCGATGTCACTTCCGGTGATCAGTCCAGCCTGATTTATGAAATGAAAAACATGCGCGACAGCCTGGTGAATATCGTTTCTCAGGTTCGTTCCGGCACTGACACGATTGCGACAGCATCCAGCGAAATTGCGACCGGCAATCTGGATTTGTCTTCCCGCACTGAGCAACAGGCCAGCTCGCTGGAAAAAACCACCTCGTCCATGCGTGAACTGACCACGACAGTGAAGCAGAACGCAGATAACGCACGTGAAGCAAACCAGCTGGCAGCATCCGCTTCGGAAGTCGCCCGTCAGGGGGGGGTGGTGGTGGCGCAGGTGGTTGATACGATGGGTGCCATCAATGAATCCTCGAAAAAGATCGTGGATATCATCAGCGTGATTGACGGCATCGCGTTCCAGACCAATATTCTGGCGCTGAATGCCGCGGTGGAAGCGGCACGTGCCGGCGAACAGGGCCGCGGTTTCGCGGTGGTGGCAGCAGAGGTGCGCAATCTGGCGCAGCGCAGCGCAGCCGCAGCGAAGGAAATTAAAACGCTGATCGATACCTCTGTTGAAAAGGTGGAGATCGGTACTAAACTGGTCGGACAGGCCGGTGTGACGATTGATCAGGTGGTCAGCAGCGTCAAGCATGTCACCGATATCATTGCTGAAATTACTGCGGCCAGCCAGGAGCAAAGCGCCGGGATTGAGCAGGTCAACCATGCAATCATTGAAATGGATGGTGTGACCCAGCAAAATGCGGCGCTGGTAGAACAGGCAGCGGCAGCAGCACAGAGTTTGCAGGATCAGGCGGCAGAGCTGGCGAATGTGGTCAGCGTATTCAGACTGGACGTGAATGAGCACCATCTGTTCAAACCGGCAGCGCCTGCTGCGCAGGCCGCACCCGTTGCCCCGTCACTCAGAATCGAGCCGGCGGCAAAGGTCGTGAAACCAAAATCCAGAGTGAGCCGGGCAAAGTCTTTACCTGCAGCGAAACCGGCCGCTAAAAAAGCGGCACCGCAGCCGACTTCTTCCGATGATGGCTGGGAGGAGTTCTGACAGGCGTGATGCTCCGGCATAAAGGCCATATAGCGGGATTCACCGGCATGGATTGTTACTGATCTGAATACAACCATCGAAACTAATTTATTTTTACCAGAAAAGACATGATGATGAAATTTTCACCTTCTTTATTCATATCCACATTACTCATGACGACAGTGGTATCGGTCATGGCGGCAGAAACCGCTCCGGTCATGGACAATAAGTCCTGCGATCCGCCTAAGTATCCGAAAGCAGCGCTGATGAACGAAGAAACCGGCACAGTGACGATGGGATTCCTGGTCGGAACGGACGGTAAAGTGATGGATTCCAAGATCGAAAAATCCAGTGGTTCCAAGAGTCTGGATAAGGCGGCCATCACAGCCCTGAGCCAGTGCAAATTCAAACCCGGCACCAAAGACGGCAAGCCGGATCAGACATGGGCGAAGGTGGATTTCGTCTGGAAACTGGAATAATCCGTTTCAGATCGCAGGAATAAAAACAGGGAGGGCGCTGTCATGGCGTTCTCCCTGTTTTTATTCCTGGAGCCTGCAGGTGCAAGCTCTTGTCATAGAACTCAGTGTGTCATGGTGACTGGCGTCAGGCCACGTCGCTTTAGTAGCGGGGCGATTTGCGGATCGCGGCCACGGAACTGGCGGAAAGAATCCATCGGATCGATACTGCCGCCGCGCGACAGCAATTGCTGACGGAACCAGTCGCCATTCTGTCGCGTCAGCCCGCCATGCTCCCGGAACCATTCTACTGACTCGGCATCCAGCACTTCGCTCCACAGATAGGCGTAATAACCGGCCGCATAACCGCCACCGAAAATATGGGAGAAATAGGTACTGCGATAACGTGGCGGCACCGGCGCAAAATCGACACCGGCTTCCTGCAGCGCCATTTTCTCAAACGCTAAGGCATCTGTCGGGATCTGTTCCGGCGTCAATTGATGCCAGCGTTGATCAAGCAGGGATGCCGCCAGATATTCAGTGGTGGTGAAGCCCTGGTTAAACTGATGGCTGGCGGTGATTTTGTCGACCAGTTCTTGCGGAATCACCTGACCGGTCTGATAGTGTTTCGCATAATTTTTCAGGACTTCAGGCCAGGTGGCCCACATCTCATTGACCTGAGACGGATATTCGACAAAATCGCGCGGCACATTGGTGCCGGAAAAACGCGGGTAACGCACATGAGAAAACAGACCATGTAATGCGTGGCCGAATTCATGGAAAGCGGTTTTCACTTCATCCGGCGTCAGCAGCGTCGGCTCGCCGGCCGGTGGCTGCGGGATATTGAGATGATTCGCGATCACCGGTTTTTTACCCAGCAGGGCGGATTGTTCCACATAAGAATTCATCCATGCGCCGCCGCGCTTGTTGTCGCGTGCATACATGTCGGCGATGAACAGTGCCATGGACTGGCCGTCGGCATCGAAAATTTCAAAGATGCGCACGCTGGGGTGATACACCGGTAAATCTTTGCGCTCCTTGAACTGAATGCCATACAGCTTGCTGGCCGCAAAGAACACACCCTGCTGCAAGACATTATTCAGCTCAAAATACGGGCGCAGCTGGTTGTCGTCAAACGCGTATTTCGCCGTGCGCAATTGCTCGGTGTAATAGGCCCAGTCCCAGGCGGCAAGCTGGAAACCGCCGTTTTCCGCATCAATCATTTTTTGCAGTTCGGCTGCTTCGTTTCTGGCATTCGCAACGGCTGCCGGTGCCAGTTCTTTCAGCATTTGATTGACTGCGCCGGTGGTTTTGGCGGTTTCGTCTTCCAGTCCGTAAGCAGCGTAATTAGGATAACCCAGCAGTCTGGCGCGTTCAGCGCGCAGCTTTGCCAGCTGGATTGCGACGGCACGGTTATCCGATGCGCCGCCCTGGCTGCCGCGCCGGATGGAGACTTCATACAGACGCTGCCGCAGGGCGCGGTTTTTCAGGCTTGCCAGATAAGGCTGACCCGTGGTGTTCATCAGCGGAATCAGGTATTTGCCATCCATCCCCTTGGCTTTGGCTGCTGCGCCCGCAGTATTGATTTCGCCTTCCGATAATCCGGCCAGCTGTTGCACATCATCCACCACCACGGCTCCGGCGTTGGTTTCTTTCAGCACATTCTGGCTGAAACGGGTACCGAGACTGGCCAGCTCCGCATTCATAGCTTTCAGTTTTTGCTTATCACTGTCCGGCAGTTTTGCACCGGCGCGGACGAAATCGGTGTAATAACGATCCAGCAGGCGGGCTGATTCCGGGTCGAGGGACAGCTGCTGTTTTTGTGCCATGACATTGCTGATGCGCTTGAATAAACGGGCATTGAGCGAAATGAAGTCCTGATGCGCAGCCAGTTGCGGCGCCAGTGTGGCGGATAGTGCTTCGAGCGTCGGGTTGGTGTTGGTGGCGATCTGGTTGAAGAACAGGGCGCTGACACGCGCCAGAACCTGGCCGGAGCGCTCGAGTGCTACCAGCGTATTGTCAAAGCTTGCCGGTGCCGGATTATTGGCGATCGCATTGATTTCATTGACATGCAGCCGGATGGCTTCGGCAAAGGCCGGGGCATAGTCTTCGTTATGAATTTTGTCGAAGGGCGGCAGTTCGTAAGGCAGGGTGCTGGCCGCCAGCACCGGATTGACTGCCAGCGCAGCTTTGAGCTGGGACGGCGCAGCCGTGGCGGAATTGGCGGAGACAGGAGAAGCCGCCTGATCTGCAGCGGAACTGGATTGGATGGCCAGCGCCGAACACAGCAGCATGAGCAGTGGTTTGTTCATGGGGATCACGGGTAGAGTCGATGAGACTGAAAAGAATAGCATCAGACTTTATTTTATGAAAAAAATTTTTCATAAAATATCGATGATTTACCACATTGTTATTGGATATACCGCTTATTCCAGTTTATCCGGCAGCAGATAGCGCGGTCAGCCGCCAGCCCAGTGCTGCCATCAGCACAGCACAAAACGGTTGGCGAGATCGAGGATGAAAGCCGGTTGCCGGTAGGCCAGGAACGTGATGATCAGCACTGCAGCCAGCAGTACCAGCAGCAGTGCGGATCGGAGTTTCTGGCGCAATGGTTGCAATGCTTGCATATCAGGCTGCCAGCGCCGGCTTGCGCGTGATTGGGTTCTCATTGATCGGCAGATTGATCAGCGCAGCAAAAATACCGAGCGCCAGCGTAATGCCCCAGACGAAATCATAGTTGCCCATGCGGGTATAGATGTAGCCGCCCAGCCATACACCGAGAAAGCTGCCGACCTGATGTGAGAAAAAAACGAAACCGGACAGCATCGACAGGTATTTGAGACCAAAGATGCCGGCAATCACGCCATTGGTCAGCGGTACGGTAGAGAGCCACAACACGCCCATGGCAGCGGCAAACACATAGACCGAATACGATGACAGCGGTGCCAGCAAGAACAGGCCGATCACTACGCTGCGGCTGATATAGATCGATGACAGCAGATAACGTTTCGGCAGCAGGCCACCGAGTTTGCCTGCATAGTAAGAGCCGAAAATATTGAACAGGCCGATCAGCGCCAGCGCAGACACTGCTACGTTCGGGTCCATGATGCCTTTGTCTTTCAGGTAGGCCGGCATGTGAACGCCGATGAACACCACCTGGAATCCGCACACAAAATAGCCGGCAACCAGCAACAGGAAAGACCGGTGGGAAAAGGCTTCGTGAATAGCCTCGCGGATGCTTTGATGGGGGCCGTGATGATGGGTGATGTCCGGTTCGCGCAGCTTCCATGCCATCGGCAGTATGACCAGTAACAGCAATGCCGCCAGCAGATAAAACGCCGTTTGCCAGCCAGAATGTGAAATCAGCTGCTGCTCCACCGGCATCATGACAAATTGTCCGAACGAGCTGGCTGCAGAAGAAATGCCGAATGCCCAGGAACGTTTGTCCGCCGGTGCGGTGCGGCCGATAATGCCGCTGACTGCGCCAAATGCAGTACAGGCCAGCGCAGCGCCGAGCAGAACGCCGGAACCGATGACAAACAATAGCGGATCGTTAATCAGTGCCATCCAGAGCAAACCCGCTGCATACATGATGGCGCCAAAAATCACGATGCGGCTGGTGCCGAATTTATCAACGGCAATGCCGGCAAAAGGTCCGAACGCGCCCCACAGCAGATTTTGCAGCGCCTGTGCCATGGAATAGGTTTCGCGGGTCCAGCCGTGCGCCTGGGAAATCGGCTGCAGCCAGAAACCGAAACCGTGCCGTACTCCCATGGCCAGTGTCAGCACCAGACCGCTGGCAATTAAGACGGTTTTCAGATCGGGGGCTTGTCTGGCGGTCATGACGGTCTGCTTTCTGTCAGAGACGGTGTAGGGTAGCGGGAGCTTATTATTGTAATAGATGGGGGGAGAGTCTGCCGGAGGTGGCAAAACCTCAGATTTCCTGTGGCAGGTGCAGCGGCAGCACCAGTGTAAAACTGGTTCCGTGGCCGGGGGTGCTTTGCACGGTAATGCTGCCCTGCATGATGCTGGTGACCAGGTTATGCACGATACTGAGTCCAAGGCCGCTGCCGCCCTGACCGAGTTTCGTGGTGAAGAAGGGATCAAAAATCCGGCGCAGATGATCTCCCGGTATACCGCATCCATCGTCCGCAAACAGGATCGTGACCTCGCCGGCGCCGCTCTGGCAGGCCTGCAACCGCATCTGCCCTGAGCTGCGGCCTTCAAAGGCGTGCAGCAAGGCATTGTGAATCAGATTTGTGATGATCTGGCCGTAAGGGCCGGGATAGCTGTCGAGCGTGATTTGCGGCGGTATATCCAGCACGATATGGTGTCCCTGTTTTTGAATCTGGTTTTGCACCGTGCGCAGGATTTCTGTGCTGGTTTGTAACAGATTGAACGAGCGCCGCTGCTGACTGGCCTGATCGGCGGATACCTGTTTGAAACTGCTGACCAGTTCGCTGGCGTTCATCAGATTGCGTAACAATAATTCCTGCGCATCGGCCAGCATGTCTAAAAAATTCTCCAGTCCGGAACGCCGCAACTGATTAGCATTGAAGATTTTCGTCAGTTCCTGGGTTTCTTCCTGCAGTGTGCTGGCGGTCAGCAGGCTGTTGCCGATCGGCGTATTAAGCTCATGGGCGACGCCGGCTACCAGCGCGCCGAGTGCCGCGAGCCGTTCCTGTGACACCAGAATCTGCTGTGCCTGTGCCAGTTGTTGATAGGTATCGGCATTGTCAATGGCGATCGCCGTGTAGGCGGCCAGAGTTTTAGCCATGTCCAGATGCATTTCCTGAAACGCATTGGCGTGCATGCACTGAATCGCGATCAGGCCGGTGGTTTTCCCCTTCAGCACCATCGGTACATAAATGTGCGAGGTCGGCAGGACTTCGTGCATGCCTTCCGGATAAGCTTCAAAAACGGTGAGCTTGCGCAAACCGTCGGGACCGATATAGCGTGCATATTCCCGGTGAATATCGTTGATGAAAACTTCTTTCTGATGCTGTATGCACCAGACGGACAATAAGTCCGTGTCGTTGGCATCGCGCACGTAGGGCAGCATGCGCCGTCCGCGCAGGAGATTGCAGGGGAATTCGATCAGAGATTTTTCCGGGCGGTACAGGCCGACGGCAAACACTTCGGCGCCGATCAGCTCATGCACATGCCGGTACACGATGTTCATGATGGTATCGCGGTCCAGGCTGGATGTGATTTCCCTGCCGATTTCACTCAAGCGGTGAATGGTGTTGTGCGCCCGCTCCAGTTCGCGCAAGGCTTCTGCCGGTGGCAGTGCCGTGGGCGCTTTACCAACCCTGATCGCATATTGCCTGAACAAATGCAGTGCCAGCTCCGGATGGCGGCTGGCGATCCGGTTAATTCTTTGCAAAGTGTGCGACACATTCTTCACGGTGGCAGCTTTACTTGTTTGTCCGAAAATGGCTAGAGCAAATGCGTTGGGGCGCGTATAAAGAGAACTGAAAAAATCACTGCGAAAGCAATCATGTCGGCAACAGTGACAACAACATGATGAGTAGTTATGACCGGAGCCGTATTGATCCATAGTAAAACAGATTGTCGACGGATAACCAGTCCATTCAACGATCATTGACATGAAAGATATTTGTCCGGCTATTGCAGCCAGGCATGACTGAGCAAAATGAAAACTTCTGCTTCACACCTGCCGTTCTCTGATAGTGCCAGATCCGGCGATGAGGCCGGGCGTCAGCACTATTACCGGGCACTGACAGCGAAAGACAGTCGCTTTGACGGCGTGTTTTTTACCGGCGTCAGCACGACCGGGATTTACTGCCGCCCGATCTGCACGGTTAAAACCCCGCGCCTCAGTTCTTGTACCTTTTTTAAGTCCGCCGCGGCCGCCGAAGCTGCCGGTTACCGGCCCTGTCTGCGCTGCCGTCCCGAGCTGGCACCATATGCTTTGCAGCAGAATCTGGCGCATGCAATCTGGCGTCAGATTGCGGCAGGTGCATTGAATGAGGACGGGCTGGAATCTTTTTCCGCCCGCATCGGCCTGTCGTCCCGTCAGGTGCGGCGGGTGCTGCTGCAGGAATTCGGGGTGAGTCCGGTTGAGCTGGCGCAGACCCAGCGTTTGCTGTTTGCCAAGAAACTGCTGCAGGAAACCCGGCTGGGTATGGCGGAGCTGGCGTTTGCCGCCGGCTTTGGCAGCGTGCGGCGTTTTAATGCGCTGTTCCAGAGCCGCTATCAACTGGCGCCGGGGGAAATCCGGCGCGCTGCAGGACAACGCGGTGACGGCATCCTGTTGCGTCTGGCATACCGCCCGCCGTACGACTGGGAAGCCGTTGCCGCTTATCTGCAAGGCAGAGCAATGCCGGGGCTGGAGTGCGTGACCGGTCAGGGCGGACAGCGCAGTTACGTCCGCAGCGTCCGGCTCGATGGCCATGAGGGCTGGTTGCAGGTCAGCCATTGTCCGGAAAAAAATCAGCTCCAGTTGCAGGTGGCGCCGGAACTCACGCCGGTGCTGATGCCTCTGCTGGCCAGGGTTCGCCAGCAATTTGATCTTGAGGCGAATCCGTCGGTGATCTGCCAGCATCTGACAGCCGACAGCCTGCTGGCACCGGTGGTACAACGTTATCCCGGGTTGCGGGTGCCGGGCGCATTTGACAGTTTTGAGCTGGCGATCCGGGCCGTGCTCGGTCAGCAGGTCAGCGTCGCTGGTGCTACCACAGTGGCCGGGCGGCTGGTGCAGCGTTTCGGCACGCCCTGCACGACGCCGTTTCCCGCCATTACGCACCACTTCCCGGAGCCGGCGACGCTGGCGGCATTACCGCCCGAAGTACTGGCCGGTATCGGCATTCCGGGGGCGCGTGCCGCCAGTTTGCAGCAGGTCGCCCGGTTTGCGCTGGATGGTGGTTTTGAGCTGGCGCCAGGCAGCACGCTGGAACAGGTGCTGGCGAAACTGAAAGCTATCCGCGGTGTCGGCGAATGGACGGCGCAGTACATCGCCATGCGGGCATTGCGTTTTCCGGACGCATTTCCGGCGGGTGACCTGGGCTTGCAAAAAACGGCAGCGGCATTGCATCCCGGTCATCCTCGCTGTACCGAAAAGCAGCTGCTGGCGCGGGCCAGCGACTGGTCGCCATGGCGTTCCTATGCCGCACTGTGGCTGTGGCAATCTCTTTCTATGTAGGTGACTATGATGAAATATATGCAATGGATGAGTCCCTTAGGACAACTTTACCTCGCTGCCAGCGAACGCGGACTGGCCGGCGTGTATTTTGAACGGCACCGGCATTTCAAAGGTCTGCAGGACTGGCAGCAGACGACGGGGGATGCCCTGTTGCTGGATACGGCAGCGCAGTTGCAGGATTATTTTGCCGGCAGCCTGCAGGAATTCACGATTCCACTCGATTTATCGGCGGGCACGGTGTTTCAGCAGGCAGTCTGGCACGAGCTGCTGCGTATTCCCTATGGCCGGACCTGCAGTTATGGCGAACTGGCCAGCGCGCTCGGCAAGCCACAGGCAGTGCGGGCAGTCGGGGCGGCGAATGGCAGGAATCCGGTCTCGGTTATCGTGCCTTGTCACCGTGTGATCGCTGCCAGCGGTGCATTGACCGGTTATGCCGGCGGCTTAAAAAATAAGCAGGCATTGCTCAAATTAGAGGCAGAAAAAGAAGATTTTTCAGAAAATTTACTGACCTGAAAAAATGCTCTGAGTCATCCGGAAAGCCGCATGAATAAAGGCTTGTTGTACTAATGAAAAGCCGGTGTCGGGAAATTATTTTAAAATATTTTGCTGCAATGCACAAAAAGTGCTTGACCGATACAAAAAGACGTGTAGAATCGTGATTGTTGCGGTGCACCATAAGTTGAAATCATGGAAGGCGCTGCCAATTTTAACCCCCCACACCGGAGCATAGCCATGACAACGACACCTGAACAATTTATCGCCACCACCAAAGCCAACCTGGAAGCCCAGTTTGCCTCCCTGACTGCATTGAACAAAAAAGCATTCGAAGGCCTAGAGCAACTGGTTGCCCTGAACGTCAACGCAGCAAAAGCCAGTATCGAAGAAGGTACAGCCACTGCCAAGCAACTGCTGAGCGCAAAAGACCCACAGGAATTCTTCAACCTGAGCGCAGCACAGGTACAGCCAAGCGCAGAAAAGGCGCTGGCATACGGCCGTCATCTGGCAAGCATCACTTCCGCCACCCAGCAAGAATTCACCAAGGCAGTTGAAGCGCATATCGCTGAAACCAACTCCAAAGTGATCACGCTGATCGATGAAGTTACCAAGAACGCACCGGCAGGTTCCGAGCAGGCTGTGACCGCACTGAAAACCGTAGTCGGCAATATCAATGCCGGTTACGAGCAACTGTCCAAGACAAGCAAGCAAGCTGTGCAGACACTGGAAGAAAACCTGACCAAGGCCACTCAGCAATTTACACAGGCTGCTGAAAAGGCAACTGCCAAGAAGAAATAAGCCGGATCAATACACCGATCTGGTCTTGACCGAAAGCTCCCGTCTCCCCCGGGAGCTTTTTTTCGTCCGGAATTCCGGCGCGTCAGCAGACCAGGGTCAAGCTGGTGTAATCTTTGGCGGATATAGTCCAGGCTGGCGTTCCACATCAATTATTATTGCAATTACCGTGTCATTTGATAAAAACAGGAGAATGAATATGCAAGACGTCGTTATCGTAGCTGCCGGCCGCACTGCCGTCGGTAAATTTGGTGGCTCACTGGCAAAAATTCCGGCATCCGAATTGGGCGCCATCGTCATCAAAGGATTGCTGGCGAAAACCGGCCTCTCCGGCGACCTGATCAATGAAGTCTTGCTCGGTCAGGTGCTGACTGCGGGTGTCGGGCAGAATGCTGCCCGCCAGGCGGTGATCAAAGCCGGTTTGCCGGACATGGTGCCTGCCATGACGATTAACAAAGTCTGCGGCAGCGGCCTGAAAGCCACCCATCTGGCGGCACAGGCCATCAAGGCTGGCGACGCCGACATCATCATTGCCGGTGGTCAGGAAAATATGAGCGCTTCGCCACACGTGCTGAACGGCTCGCGCGACGGCTTCCGTATGGGCGACACCAAGCTGGTTGATACCATGATCGTGGACGGTCTGTGGGATGTGTACAACCAGTACCACATGGGCATTACCGCTGAAAACGTCGCCAAAAAGTACAGCATCAGCCGGGAAGAGCAGGATTTATTTGCGCTGGCTTCGCAAAACAAGGCGGAAGCCGCGCAAAAGGCCGGCAAGTTCAAGGACGAAATCATTCCGGTCGAGCTGGTATCCAAAAAAGGCACAACCGTGTTTGATACCGACGAATTCATCAAGCACGGCGCGACACTGGAATCGCTGGCTGGCCTGCGCCCGGCTTTCGATAAAAACGGTACTGTTACCGCCGGTAATGCTTCCGGCCTGAACGACGGCGCTGCAGCCGTGATCATGATGTCTGCCAAAAAAGCTGCAGAACTCGGTCTGCCAGTGCTGGCGCGCATCAAGGCCTATTCTTCTGCCGGTATCGATCCGACCATCATGGGCATGGGACCTGTTCCTGCAGCGCAGTTGTGTCTGAAAAAAGCAGGCTGGACGCATCAGGAAATCGATCTGATGGAAATTAACGAAGCGTTTGCTGCGCAAGCGATCGGTGTGAACAAGGAAATGGGTTGGGACACCAGCAAGATCAATGTGAACGGCGGTGCGATTGCGATTGGTCATCCGATCGGCGCATCCGGTTGCCGTATTCTGGTCAGCCTGATCCACGAAATGATCCGTCGCGATGCCAAGAAAGGTCTCGCCAGCCTGTGTATCGGCGGCGGCATGGGCGTCGCGCTGGCGATTGAGCGTTGATGTCAGCCTGCATTCAGCAGGCGCTTGATTTCGGGATTTCCCCAATAAAAAACCCGCCACGGATAATGGCGGGTTTTTTTAACAGACGTATCCGTCACGGTGAATCTTAGTGGATGCCATGCATTTTCTTCGCCATCCATTTGTTCAACAGCATCATCACAATCCCTGCTGTGATCGGGATGACCGTAAAGATCAGGAAGAAGGTGGACAGCGAATAGGCTTCCGAGATTTTATCGATATAGCTACCGCTCAGACCGGCGAGTTTATTAGCGATCGCCGTGTTCAGGAACCAGACGCCGAACATCAGGCCCAGCAGGCGCGGCGGTGCCAGCTTACTGATGTATGACAAGCCGACCGGCGACAGGCACAGCTCGCCCATGGTGTGGAAGAAGTAAGCCAGGATCAGAAAAATCATGCTGACTGACGCGGTTTTGGCACCCGCCGGAATACCGGCAGCACCGTAAGACAGCGCTGCAAAACCCAGACCCAGCAGAACCAGGCCGGTGCCGAACTTGACCGGGCCACTCGGGCTCCAGTATTTGTCCCACATTTTCGAGAACATCGGCGCCAGAATCACCAGGAAGAACGAGTTCAGCACGCCGAACCAGGTCGCGGGTACGTTCGATTGCGACAGTGAGAATTCACGGTCCAGCATCCACAGCACCAGCGCCCAGATTAGCCCCAGGCAAACCACCAGCAGCAGATTGGACAGCGGATAGCGTTTGGCCGTGCCGGAGGCCAGTTTCACCAGCAGCCAGCTCAGGATCATGGTTGGAATTACCGTCATCAGGCTGTTGATGATTTTGAAGGTCATGCCCGCCGTGCCGACCAGCGTGCGGTCAGTATAGTCTGCGGCAAAGATTGTCATTGAGCCGCCAGCCTGTTCAAACGCAAACCAGAAGAAAATCGTGAAGAAAGAAAATACGGCAATTGCTTTGATGCGATCAGCTACGATGTGTGCTTCGGGCTCCGGTTCAGCCGGTGCCGCCACCTGCGCGGTTTGTTGCGCGCGGGATAAGCCGATATTGCCGAAAATACCCTGGCCCAGATAGAACTGGATCGCACCCAGAATCATGAATGCCCCGGCCAGACCGAAGCCATAGGACCAGGAGATTTTTTCACCGATATAGCCGCACAACAAAATGCCGAAAAACGCACCGGAATTCACGCCCATATAGAACAGGGTGTAGCCAGAATCCCGCGCATGCTCATTGTCCTTGTTATACAGCTGGCCGACGATGGCGGAAATATTCGGTTTGAACAGACCGGTGCCTGCCACGACCAGCGACAGACCGGTATAAAACATGGTTGGCGTATCAAACAGCAGCGAAGCATGGCCAGCCGCGATGATGAAGCCGCCGAGTACGACTGAACGGCGACTGCCGAGGAAGCGGTCAGCGATATAGCCGCCGAGGATCGGGGTCAGATAGACCAGACCGGTGTACCAGCCGTACAGCGAGGTGGCATCAGCGCGGGTCCAGCCCCAGCCGCCTTTGGCGGTTTCCGTGACCAGGAACAGCACCAGCAGCGCGCGCATCCCGTAGTAAGAAAAACGTTCCCACATTTCTGTGAAGAACAGGACGAATAAGCTGTCGGGGTGCCCTAAGATAGTGTGCGTCCCGTTGTTTTGAATTGTGTTCAAACTGCGCTCCGTTTTTGGTTTAATTAGATCATGACTCGTTAGCAAATATATTTTCAGTGCCAACGCCAGAATGGTGTGAATTGAGTCAATTCGGCGCGTAGCTTACCACGATGAAAAACTCATAAAGAAAGACATATGCTGCGACGCAGCAAAATGTATGCCAGGAGTGCTGGAATCAAGCGTCATCAGGACTTTGAAGCCAGTTTGCCCTGCAACCGGACTGTTGTATGGTGTGCACGGTCAGCCGGAAAAACCGGCAAACCGGACGGCTACCTGAGCGATGCGGTCTGACTGAAAGATTTTGGTGCAGCCAGGTACGGTGCTATGCTTTGCTCTGAGCGGCAGGGGACTGCCACGCGATATGATTCAAATTTCCATCATTTTCATTTTCCGGAGATGCATTTGCTGTTAACCCGAAAAACGCCTGTGCTGCTGATGACAGCGCTGGCACTGTTCGCCGTTTCGCCAGTCTCCAGCCTGGCGACCAATGCCGCCGGCACTGCACAGACGGTGGAGCCCGGTGGATACCGGTTGCCGCCACCGGAATTGCAGGCGATTGTGGATGCGCCGCGCGGACCGCTATTCAAGCTGGGGCCACAGAAAAAAAATGCCCTGCTGATCAGTCTGCCAGGTTTGCCCGGGATTGCCGAAGTGGCGCAGCCCGAACTGCGGCTGGCCGGCCTGCGTATCAATCCACGTACCCGCGCTGCCAGCCAGTTTGATTTCGGTACCGGTTTAAGTCTGCTCGATATTCAGACCGGCCAGATGCGCGAAGTCAGCGGCCTGCCCGCCAGGGCGCGGATTGCCGAAACGCTGTGGTCGCCGGACGAACGCTGGGTCGCGTTCAGCCGCTGGACCGACGACGGCGTCGAATTATGGCTGTTGGATGTGCGCAGGGCGGCCGCGCGCCGCCTCATCACTGAGCGGCTGAATGCGGTTACCAGCGCCGGATTCAGCTGGTGCAGCGGTTCGGAACAGTTGTTTGTGCGTCTGGTGCCGTCGCGTCAGCAGCCGCTGCCGCCGGCAGCGCAGATTCCGGCAGGGCCGAACGCGCTGGAAAGTAAGGGCGGCCGGCTGACGCAGAACCGGACTTATCCCGATATGCTGAAAACGCCGGCGGATGCCGATCTGCTGGACTGGCAACTGCAGACCCAGCTGGCTTTGGTCAGTCTGCAGGGACAGGTACGCCGCACCGGTCCGGTGATGACGCTGAGCAAGGCGCAGGTGTCGCCCGATGGCAGGCTGATCCTAGCCACCCGGTTGCGCCGGCCGTATTCCACCACCTTGCCGATCGACCGGTTTGGTCAGCTGGTCGAGCTGTGGAGCGATACCGGGAAAAAAATCAGAACTGTGGCAGAACGACCCATGCGTGAGCGTCTCCCGGCCGGGAATGATGCTGTCCAGGCCGGACCGCGTGATTTTGGCTGGCGGCATGACAAGCCGGCGACGCTTTATTGGCTGGAAGCGCAGGCGGGTGGCGACCCGGAGGTGCATGCTCGGGTGCATGACGTGATTTTCCAGCAGGCCGCGCCGTTCGACAGTCCACCGCAAAAACTCATGGAACTGGCCTGGCGCTTTGGCAGCATCCAGTGGGGCAGCGATCAGCTGGCGCTGGTGACGGAAAACTGGTGGAAGTCGCGCGATACCCGCACCTGGCGTATCCGTCCCGGTGTGCCGGATGCCAAGCCGGAATTGCTGTTCAGCCGCAAATCGGAAGACCAGTATGCGCATCCCGGCAATCCGGTGATGCAGGTCAATGCCGCCGGGCGTTCCGTGTTGCGGACCAGTCCCGATGAGAGGGCGATTTTCCTGACCGGTGCCGGCGCCAGTCCGGAAGGCGACCGGCCGTTTCTGGACCGTTATGACCTGAGCACGAAACAGGCGATACGGCTGTTCCGTTCCCAGGCGCCGTATTACGAAGAAGTGATTGCCGTACTCAACGACAAGGGTAGCAGCGTGATCACCAGCCGCGAATCGAATGAGGAGCGGCCGAATTTTTATGTGCGCGATCTGGCTGGCGGCGAAGCGCCGCGTGCGCTGACCCAGTTTGCGCATCCGTTGCCGCAGTTGCGCGGCGTGAAAAAGCAGCAGATCCGCTACGAGCGGGAAGACGGAGTGGATCTGAGCGCCACCCTGTATCTGCCGCCCGGCTATGATCCGAAACGGGACGGCCCGCGTCCGGTGCTGATGTGGGCATATCCGCGTGAATTCAAGACCGCCGAAGCCGCCGGGCAGGTAGCCGGCTCGCCGTACCGGTTCAATCGGATTTCCTACAACGGGCCGCAGGTGATGCTGGCGCGCGGCTATGTGGTGCTGGATGGCCCGACGATGCCGATCATCGGCGAGGGCAAAAAAGAGCCGAATGACACGTATCTGGAACAGCTGAAAATGAGCGCCGAGGCAGCGATCGAAGAAGTGGTGCGGCTCGGTGTGGCCGACCGCAACCGGATTGCGATCGGCGGCCACAGCTACGGCGCTTTCATGACCGCCAACCTGCTGACGCATACCCGCCTGTTCCGGGCCGGTATTGCACGTTCCGGCGCGTATAACCGCACCCTGACGCCGTTTGGTTTTCAGTCGGAAGACCGGAATTTCTGGCAGGCGCGCAAGACGTACCAGGACATATCGCCATTTAATTTTGCCAACCAGATTAAAGATCCGCTTCTGTTGATTCATGGCGAACAGGATAACAACAGCGGCACGTTTCCGATCCAGAGCGAACGCATGTATCAGGCACTGCAGGGGCTGGGCGCCGTCACACGGCTGGTGATGCTGCCCAACGAAAGTCACAGCTACCGCGCCCGCGAGTCGATCCTGCACATGCTGTGGGAGCAGGATCGCTGGCTGGATCTGTATGTGAAAAACGCCAAAGGTGAGGCGGGGAACTGAGGCTGCGCACCGTGCCTGCGGTCCGGATGCGGCAGATCAGGAAGTTTTGCCGGCAAAGAAAATTCTGGCAGGATGTTGCTTTCTTTGTCTTTTTTCACCTTTCCGGAAAATTTGCATTAAGATGCAAAAAGCTTTTCTTTCTACAGGTTTCTTATGCTCAAAGCGGTCATTCTGGATGCCAATGCCGTCGCCCGTAACCTGCTGACCTCGGTGTTGAACAACGGCGGGCATGAAGTGGTAGGCGACGCCAATCTGGCGCCCGCCAGTCTGGCGCGGGTGATCAAACTCAAACCGCAGATCATCTGCATTGACATCGGCGAGGCGAATGAGGAAGGCATGCTGCTGATCGACCAGCTGCGTGCAGACCTGCCGAAATCTCTGGTGTTCATGGTCTCGGCAACCATTGACGCGGCGACGTTGCAGGCAGCGCACCGGCGCGGTGTGCATGGGTTCATCGTCAAACCGTTCAATTCCGTTGCCGTGCTGGCGTCTATTCGCAACACCATCCTGCGCATCGCCCGCCAGCAAAAGGCGGCCACGCAGCTTGCCGTACCGGAATCAGAAGCGTCTTTACCGCCAGCCGGGCGTCAGTCCCATTCCTGACTGATCCGGTGAAAACAAGCGTTTATCCCCTGAAGCGCTGTTTCGTCGCGTCGCCCACCCGTTGCCGCTGATCGTTGCGTAGACTGAGCGCTTCTGAGGGAAATCATCATGACTGACAGCACTATTTCAGCGTCACACACATCGGAGCACGATCAGCCTTTACCGACGGAAGTGGCGGCAAAGAGCGAATTCTGGCTGACCCGCGCCCGCAACTATCCCGTATTTTCGCGAACCTGGTATCGCTACCGTGCGATTGCCTGGCTCGGCACCCTGGTTCCGGTGATGCTTTATTTGCTCTCGGTGCCTCTGGTGCGCGGCAGCGACTGGCGACCGATGTTTATTTCATGGGTGCCGCTGGCAATTGCTGGCACCAGTTTTCATCTGGTCGGGCCGGCATTGGCAGTCTGGGTCAGACAGCGCGCCTATCCTGAGAAGAAGGAATGGCACGGTCTGGTGTTGGCAATCGTGATGGGCATGATATTCAGCCTGGGCATATTTAGCCTGTCCCGCGAGCTGACCCAGAATATGCTGCATCAGCATGTCCCGGTATTGACTGCCTTGAAAATGAATAGCAGAGGTATTTCCATTGAAAAGCAGGGGGATATTTTTGCTGAGGAAACACAAACGCATGTGATCAGCGATGCCTTCCGCGATTTCTGGAAAGGATTTCAGGATGGCTATCACGGTCATGCGTCCAATGTGCCGGAAACGGCGCTACCGGATGATTTCTGGCAGGGATTCTATATTGGATTACTGATTTCAGGGCTCAGTATTTTTATTGGCGGCGGCTATGACTTATGGCTGTTCTCCAGACAGAGAAACATGCTCAAGGCAGCGAACAGTCAGCGTGAAGCCGAACGGGCGAAGGCGATCCAGCGCGAAGCCGAGCTGCGGCTGTCGGTGCTGGTGGCGCAGGTGGAGCCGCATTTTCTGTTCAATACGCTGGCTGGCGTGCGTTCCGCGATTGCGACCGAACCGGAACGGGCGGTCAGCATTGTCGATCATCTGGTGGATTATCTGCGCGCTACCATTCCACAGTTACGCGATGACGGCAGCTCGGTGCAGGCACGCCTGAAAAAACAGCTGGATGCGGCCAGGTCTTATCTGAGCCTGATGCAGGCCCGCATTCCGCGTCTGAGCTTCAGTGTCGAGAGCGATCTGGATGATGCTGCGGTGCCGCCGCTGATGCTGATCTCGCTGGTGGAAAACGCCGTCAAGCATGGTGTGGAACCCAAGGTCGGCGCGGCGCATATCCGCATCACGGCGCGCCGCAGCGTGGAGCAGGGCGCGCCGGTGCTGGAGCTGCGGGTCGAAGACGACGGCGTCGGTTTCGGCGGCAGCAGCAGCGGCAGCGGAATCGGGCTGGCAAATATCCACGAACGACTGGCTTCGATGTACGGTAACCGGGCTGCGCTGGTGTTAAAGGCGCGTCCGGCAGGCGGTGTCGCAGCGATCATCACACTGCCGCTGGAAGCATGAGTTCTGATACGAAGAAAATAAGGAGAACAAAGCATGATCACTGCCGTGATTGCAGAAGACGAAGATTTACCGCGCAAGGAACTGTGCCGCATGCTGGACGCGTTGTGGCCGGAGCTGCAAATTGTGGCGGAATGCGAACACGGCGCCGATGCGCTGGAGGCGATTCACCGGCATCAGCCCGATGTGGCGTTTCTCGATATCCGCATGCCGGGCATGTCGGGACTGGACGTGGCACATGCGGTCAAAGGCCGTTGTCATGCGGTGTTCACCACTGCCTACGACAGCTATGCGATGGATGCCTTTGCCGCCGGAGCGATTGATTATCTGCTGAAGCCGGTTGCCCAGCCGCGGCTGGCGGAAGCGATTGAACGGCTCAAGGCGCGGCTCGCCAGCAAACAGGCAGCGCCGGATATCAGTCAGTTGATGGCTGAGCTTGACAAGCGTATCCGCGGGCAGGCGGCAGAGCGCATCCGCTGGATCAGCGCGAGCGTCGGCGACACCATCAAGATGTTCCCGGTGGAGAAAATCCTGTTTTTCAGTTCGGATGAAAAATACACCCGCGTCGTCAGTGCGCAGGACGAAGCGCATGTCCGCAAGCCGCTGAAGGAGTTGCTGGACGGCCTCGATCACGATCAGTTCTGGCAGATCCATCGCGGCACCGTGGTGCGCGCCGACGCGATTGCACGCGCCCAGCGCGACGACATGGGGCGCTATATCGTAGAGCTGCATGGCAGTCCTGAAAAACTGCGCGTCAGTCAGGCATACGTCTGGCGTTTCAAACCGATGTAAAACCCCGCCGCCGGATAACCGGATTGCGGCATCACCTGTCCGGAAGCGGCCAGCGGTGATTCGGCTTCTTTGTTAAGCTGATGCCCGGTTTTCATTTTCAGGGGATGGTATGCGCGGTAGCGATCTGATGCGCCTGTTGGCGCTGGCGGCAATCTGGGGAGCATCATTTTTATTCATGCGGGTGGTAGCGCCGGTATTGGGCGCGTTGTGGACGGCAGAAATCCGCGTCACGCTGGCAACCCTGGCGCTGATGCTGTATATGCTGGCCAGCCGCAAACCCTTGCAGCCCGGACAGAACTGGCGCGCTTATCTGGTGCTGGGTACGGTCAATTCGGCGTTGCCGTTTGTGATGTATTCCTTTGCCGCGATTCATATGCCCGCCGGCTATTCCGCGATTGTGAATGCGACCAGTCCCTTGTGGGGAGCAGTGATGGGGGCGCTGTTCCTCGACGAGCGCTTCACCCCGCGTAAGGTGCTGGGCATGGCAGCTGGTGTGACGGGCGTTGCCCTGCTGGTGCGGCTGGGACCGGTGGAATTCAGCGGCACGCTGCTGCTGGCGGTGCTGGCCTGCGTCGGCGCCACGGTCTGCTACGCCTTGGCCGGGATTTACTCCAAAAAAGTGTCGGGCCAGATCAGTGCCATGCAGATGGCAACCGGCTCGCAGCTCGGGGCGGCAGCGGTATTAATGCCTTTCATGGCGCTGACACCGCTGCAGGCGGTGCCGCCCATGCCGGTCGTGCTGGCGGCAGCAGCGCTGGCACTGTTGTGCAGCGCAGTGGCATATCTGATTTATTTCCGGCTGATGAGCGATGTCGGGCCGACCAAGGCGCTGACCGTGACTTTCCTGATCCCGCTGTTTGCGCTGTTGTGGGGCTATCTGTTTCTGGGCGAAGCCATCACTCTCAGCACGCTGGCCGGCTGCGCAGGCGTGGTGCTGGCGACATGGCTGGTGGTGTATGCGCCGAAAAGCGCGGCCTGAGTATCATCTGAATCGCTTTTAATGGTGAATATACTCAGGGGGAGTATGTATAATCACCCCCTTGTTTTATGAAGGCGTCAGCCTGTTTTTGGCAGATACTCCCTCATCAGATAAAAAATGCCCGGACTGGCCGGGCAGGGTGGAGCAGAACAGCATAGTGCGGCGGGGCGCGTAAGGCACACCCACCGCATCAGCCGCTCCCCCCGGATTGCCGGGTGGTGATTACGGTGCCGCAGCGGCATCCGGTGACGGCAGCACCCGCACCTTCAGGGCGCTGGCCTGGCCGCTGCTGTGATACACACGTTGCGTCGCTTTCACGAAGTCGCTGTCTTTGGCCTCAAAAATATTCGGCACAAACGTCTGCGGATTCCGGTCGATGAACGGGAACCAGCTCGACTGCACCTGCACCATGATGCGGTGACCGCGCTGGAAGGTGTGGAATACATCGTTGATGGCAAACTGTACCGGCGTCACCGCACCTGGCACGAAGGCTGTGGGCTTGTCAAAACCTTCGCGGTAGCGCGCACGGAACGGTTCGCCGCGCACCAGCGTCTGCTGATTGCCGCGATTCACGCTGCCGTCTTTCAGATCCGGCGGATTGAGGTCAATCAGCTTCACTACGAAGTCGGCATCGGTGCCGCTGGTGCTGACGAACAGGCTGGCTTGCAGCGGCCCTGCCAGCGTCACATCCTTGTCCAGCACCTCGCTCTGCCAGCTCAGCACATCGGGCCGGCGGCTGGCAAAGCGCTGGTCGGCGGCGATGTATTCCTTGCTCCAGCGCGTCATGATCTCGGTGGTGTACGGCACCGGTTTTTGCGGATCGCTGATGTATTCATCAAATCCGCCGTCTTCACCGGCAGCCGGCGGCGTGAAGTTCAGGCGGCCGTTGGCATGAAAATACAGTGTCTGCTCGCGGCTGTCTTTCGGCGGCCAGCTGTCAAAGCTGCGCCAGCGGTTGGCGCCGGTTTCAAACATCCACGCTTCCGGCAGCACGGGTTGCTCGCCGTCTTTCAGGTAATGCCGGAAAAAAGCCAGCTCGACCGGCTGGTAATTTTTCACCGTCTTATAGCCGAAACCGGCATCGCCCACCCGGTCGCCATCGGTACGGGTCCAGCCGCCGTGCGTCCACGGGCCGACCACCAGCGTGTTACGGATGCCGGGGTTTTGCTTTTCAATAGCGCGGTAGGTTTGCAGCGGACCGTACAGGTCTTCGGTGTCATACCAGCCGCCCACGGTCAGCACGGCGGCCTTGATGTTTTTCAGATGCGGCAACAGGTTGCGGCTTTGCCAGAACTGGTCGTAATCCGGATGCGCGATGATATCGTTCCAGAACGGAATGCCGTTTTTAAAATGCAGCCGGTTCACGTTCGACAGTGGCCCCAGATCGAGGAAAAACTGATAACTATCCGGCGTGCCGAAAGGAAAATCTTTCCAGCCGCGCTGATCGGTCGGTTGCGGTCGCGGCTGGCCGAAATTGTAGAAAAATCCGAAGCCCATCTGCAGGTTGAACGCGCCGTTGCGATGCATGTCATCGCCGCGAAACCAGTCGGCAATCGGCGCCTGCGGCGATACCGCTTTCAGTGCCGGATGCGAATCAATCGCGCCGGCAGACGTGTAAAAACCGGGATAGGAAATGCCCCATTGCCCGACCTTGCCGTTGTTGTGCGGAATATGTTTGACCAGCCAGTCGATGCTGTCGTAAGTATCCGAGCTTTCATCAATATCGGCACTGGATTTCTTGACGTCGATATGGGGTCGCATGTTCACAAATTCGCCTTCCGACATATTGGTGCCGCGCACATCCTGAAACACGAAGATATAGCCTTCTTTTTCATATTCGGCTGTCGGGCCGAGCTGGGTTTTGTAATTGTCGGCGCCATATGGTGCGACCGAATACGGGGTACGCACCAGCAGCATCGGATAGGTTTTTCTGGCGCTGGCATCCAGCGGCATGTATACCGCAGTAAACAGGGTTTTGCCGTCCCGCACCGGAATGCGGTATTCAAATTTGCTGTAATGCTCGCGGATGAATTCGGCTCGCTGTTTGAGCGCACTGGTCAGATCGTCGCTGCTGTTTCCCTGGCCTTGCACGGCAATGCTGGCTGCAGTGGCGGTAGTAGCGTTTGCTGCACCGGCTTGTGCGGTGAGGCCGGTGGCGAACAGCGTTGCCAGCAGCAACGCCAGCATACTTGGTCTGATCATGGTATTCCCCGTATTGTGATGGATGTTGTGCGTACCGGGCCGGCTGCGGCGGTTGCGCTGCTGTCATCCGGCGACATGGACTGATACAGCTGGCTTGGGCAAGCACCGGCGCGATAAGTTCCGCTGCCAGCAGGGTACCGGTTTTGCGCCGGCATGGCGGCGTGTCTGAGGCCCGTCACAGTGTTCAGTCATGCGCATCCGGATCGAAATCCGGCAAGGGCAGCTCGGCCTCCGCCAGACTGTCCGGGCCTTTTGCTTTGGCTTGCATCAGCGCTTTGGTGGCACGCTGCAGCATGCTGTCGGCGCTGTCTTTGATGGCGTTGGTGGTCACGCCGGCCGAAAAACTGACCTGCAACCCGACTGCCAGCGTGTGCCAGTCGCGTTCTGTCAGCCGCTTGCGGACGCGGGCAAGCGCCTTCAGGCTCTGATCGAGCCAGGTGGTCGGCATCACGATCGCAAATTCATTGGCGGCGACCCGACCAAACGAATCGAGCGTGCGCAGGATATCCAGCGCATCCTGCGCCATCAGTTGCAGGACTTTTTTGGCGATGGCTTGTCCGTGCTGTTCCAGAATCTGCTCCAGCCCGTCGATGCTGATGACGGCCAGCGTGAAGGTGTGGCCGGTGCGGTAAGAGCGAGCCAGTTCGGCTTCCAGTGCTGCCAGCAGCGCGCGCCGGTTCAGTGCGCCGGTCAGATGGTCGTGCTGGGTCAGGCTGTCGAGCTGGGTCAGCACGGTTTCCAGCGTCGGCAGCAGATTATCCTGCTGGCCGGTTTCTTTAATCTGCTGTATCAGTTGCGATAATTGTTGTCTGGCTTTCGTCAGGGGCTGATTCAAATCGGCAGGCATATCCTCTCCAGGAAAAATCCGGCTTTGCGGGCATTCAGGTGAATGCCCGCGGCAGTGCGTTCCCGCAGCGCGCATTGCCTGCCAGTACCGGAATGGATTGCCGGCAGAGGACGTGCAATGTCAGCGTACAATGCCACTTTACCATTGAGTGACTTCCTTTCGCACCGTGTTTTCAGCCACCGCTTCACCCTGCCAGCGTATCGACAGCAGCCTGTTTCCCGGATTGCAGGTATGGGTCAAACGCGATGACCTGTTGCATCCGCAGGTGTCCGGCAATAAATTCCGCAAGCTCAAATATCCCTTGCTGGCGCTGAATGGACGCCGTGCGCATCTGGTCAGCATGGGCGGCATCTGGTCGAATCATCTGCATGCGTTGGCGCACGCTGCCGTGTTGCACGGCCACAGCGCAACCCTGCTGGTCAGGGCGGCGCCGGGCATGGACAGCGCCATGCTGCAGGATTGCAGGGCGCTGGGCATGCAGCTGCAGTATGTAAGCCGCGACGATTACCGTCGCTTGCGCGAGGAACCCGACGCATGGCGGCGTCATGTGGCACAGCCCGGTCCGCAGCATGTCTGGCTGCCGGAGGGCGGCAGCGTGGCGGCGGCATTGCATGGCGTGGCGGAGCTGGCGGACGAGGTCATCACGCAGTTGGGGTTCGTGCCTGAGCAGGTGGCGCTTGCCTGCGGCACCGGCGCGACGCTGGCCGGCGTGCTGGCAGGGCTGGCGGGGCGCAGCCAGGTGCTGGGTGTTGCTGTCCTGCGCCAGGCAGAGTATCTGCATCAGGATATTGCCAGGCTGCAGCGCGAGGCCGGTTACCCGGTACAGCGGAATTATCAATTGCTGACGCAGTTTCACCACGGCGGCTACGCTAAAATCAGTCCTGCCCTGAGCGTATTTTGTCAGCGTTTTGCCGAAGAAACCGGCATTCTGCCGGAACCGGTATATACCGGAAAAATGTTCTATGCCTTACATCAGCTGGCGCTGGAAAACGTGCTTCCGGCAGGTAGCCGGTTGCTGGCGGTGCATACCGGCGGCTTGCAGGGTTTGCGCGGTTGGGCAACATAAAATCAGCACCAATAACATGCAGGTCGTGCTGCGTTTGTGGTGACGGTCATCTGTGAGCCGCCTGTACAAGGCAGCTTTACCGCCATTGACTGCTCCTCTTTGCCGTTCTCTGAACTCATTAAATCGTGGCAGCCGTCAGCCAACAGCGAAGCGGGGGCAATATCCCGTGTGTTCCTGACATTTAAACCGGTTTTCAGCGCATTTCCGCAGCAGATTGCCGCTGTTTTCGCCCTGATTGCATGACAAGGGAGTAAACTGCGGGTTTGTCTGTCGCATTCTTGTCGCATCCCGCGATTCGAGCGAACTTGCGAGTATCGCCATGTCTGAATCCACTTCCCCCCTCTCTTTTTCCGATCTGCAACTGAGTGACGCGATTTTGCGCGCCTTGCAGGATGTCGGTTACGAAACCCCGTCGCCAATCCAGGCGGCCACCATCCCTTATCTGCTGGATAACCGCGACGTACTCGGTCAGGCGCAGACCGGTACCGGTAAAACGGCGTCCTTTGCCTTGCCGGTACTGTCGCGCATCGACACCCGTCAGACTGCGCCGCAGGCGCTGGTGCTGGCGCCGACCCGCGAACTGGCAATCCAGGTCGCCGAAGCATTCCAGACGTATGCCCGCTATATTCCCGGCTTCCATGTACTGCCGATTTACGGCGGCCAGAGCTACGGACCGCAATTATCGGCACTGCGGCGCGGTGTGCATGTCGTGGTCGGCACACCGGGCCGGGTCATTGATCATCTCGATAAAGGCTCACTCGATCTGTCCTCACTGAAAACCCTGGTGCTGGACGAAGCCGATGAAATGCTGCGCATGGGTTTCATTGACGATGTCGAACGCATTTTGCAGGAAACACCGGACACCCGGCAGACTGCCTTGTTCTCCGCCACCATGCCATCGGCCATCAAGCGCATTGCCCAGACCTATCTGAACCAGCCGGCGGAAGTCACGATCGCCGCCAAAACCGGTACGGCCGACAATATCCGTCAGCGTTACTGGCTGGTCTCCGGCATGCACAAGCTTGATGCCCTGACCCGCATCCTGGAAGCTGAAACCTTTGATGGCATGATTATCTTCACCCGCACTAAACAAGGTACCGAGGAGCTGGCAGAAAAGCTGGATGCGCGCGGGTTTTCTGCCGCTGCGATCAACGGTGACATCAACCAGCAGCAGCGCGAACGCACTATTCAGCAACTGAAGGACGGCAAGATCGACATCCTGGTAGCAACCGATGTCGCCGCCCGTGGCCTGGATGTGGAGCGCATCAGCCATGTCATCAACTATGACGTGCCGTATGATCCCGAAAGCTATACCCACCGTATTGGCCGCACTGGCCGCGCCGGACGTAGCGGCGAGGCGATCCTGTTCATCGCCCCGCGTGAAAAAAACCTCCTGAAAGCCATTGAGCGCGCCACCCGTCAGCCGGTGGCGCCGCTCGAGCTACCGACCATCCAGACCGTCAACAACGTGCGGATCGCCCGTTTCAAGGAACAGATCACCACCACGCTGGCGCAGGGCGGACTGGAAGAATTTGCCGCAGTGATCGAAAGCTACGAGCAGGAGCATAATATTCCGGCGCTGGAAATCGCCGCCGCGCTGGCAAAAATGGCGCGTGGCGATGAACCGCTGCTGCTCGATAAAAACCGCCGCGAACCGAAGGCCGACGACAGCTGGCGCGATGAACGTCCGGCCCGCGGCGAGCGCCCTGTACGCAACCGTGGCGACCGCTTTGAGCACGGCGAACGTGGCGAACGCGCGCCGCGCCGCGAACATAGTCCGCGCGTAGCCGAACCCGGTATGCAGACTTACCGGATCGCGGTCGGCCATGAGCATGGCGTCAAGCCGGGCAATATCGTCGGCGCGATTGCGAATGAAGCCAATATTGAATCGAAATACATCGGCCGTATCGATATCTACGACGATTACACCGTACTCGACCTGCCGGACGATCTGCCTGCCGACATGCTCGACCATCTGAAATCGGTGCGCGTGGCGGGCCAGTCATTGCGGATTCAACCGGTCGGCGGGCAGGACGGAAAAGCTGCCGCGCCAGCACCGACCCGCAGCCCGTCAGCACCGGTAGCAGTCAGAAGTCCGGCCGTGGAAAGCCGCCTGAACCAGGTAGTGGAACGCGCTGCCCGTCATGTTCCGGCAGCCCCGGAAGCAGAGCGCGCCGCCAAGCCCCGTAAGGAAAAAACGCCGAAAGCGGATTTCCCGATGCAGACTTACCGCATCGAAGTCGGCAGCGCCGATGGCGCGACACCTTCCAATATCGTCGGCGCGATTGCGAATGAAGCCGGACTGGAAGCCCGTTACATCGGCCGCATCGAGATTGCCGATCATCACAGCATGATCGATCTGCCGGATGGCATGCCAAAGGATTTACTGAATTATCTGAAGGGCGTCTGGGTTGCAGGCAAGCAGATACGCATCAGTCCGGCAGGTGCCGGCGGGCATGAAAAGCCCGATTTCCCCGTCAAGCCGCGGGTGGCCGGGGGTGATCGCCGCGTGATGGAAAAACAGCAGGGCAAGCCTGCCGCCAAAGCGAAACGTCCACCGAAAAAATAAGCCGGCAGCGCAGTCTGGCACGGCACCATCAAGCCGGCAGGACAGGGGAATTTCTCCTGTCCTGCTGGTTTTTTTATATCGATTCACCGATAAAATGTAATCAAACTACGTAAATTATTTATTCGTTAGTTTTGAAAAAAGGAAGAAATTTTCCACTTTTAATCAATTATTTTCTGGTTTTTCTTGTCTTCGCGATTATGTTAATGTACCTTTACTACAAAATATAATTTCTGTTGCCGGCTGATTCACAGTCGCCGGTATCACCCTCTGACCCGCGGAGACAAGTATGAACACCCGTCTGATCCTGGCTTTACTGAGCGCCCTGTGTTTGCCTGCGCAGGCGCAAACTGTTTCAACCGTGCACCATCCCGACTGGGCCGGTAACGCCAGCATTTATGAGGCCAATATCCGCCAGCATTCGCCGCAGGGCAGCTTCCGTGAATTTGAGAAATACCTGCCTGAGCTGAAAAAAATGGGCATCGGTATTATCTGGGTGATGCCGATTAATCCTATCGGTGAAAAAAATCGCAAAGGCCCGCTGGGCAGCTACTACGCGGTGCGCGACTACAAAGCGGTGAATCCCGAGTTCGGCAGTGCTGAAGATTTTCGTCATCTGGTGCAGGCGGCGCATGCGCTCGGCATGAAAGTTATTATCGACTGGGTTGCCAACCATACTGCCTGGGACCATGACTGGGTCAGGACGCATCCTGAGTATTATCTGAAAGACGACAAAGGGAATTTTGTACCGCCGGTGGCAGACTGGCATGATGTCATCAAGCTGGATTACCGCCAGCCCGGCTTGCGGCATGACATGATTGACGCCATGCGTTTCTGGGTCACGGATTTTGATATCGATGGTTTCCGTTGTGACGTCGCCGAAATGGTGCCGACCGATTTCTGGAATGAGGCGCGGGCGGCGCTTGAGCAGATCCGCCCGGTGTTCATGCTGGCCGAAGGTGAAGCGCCCGACCTGCAGGAAAAAGCGTTTGACATGACGTATGCGTGGCAGCTCAAGGATGTGTTCGGCGACATCGCGCAGGGCAAAAAAAATGCGAATGATCTGGCCGCGTATTACGTCGGACCGGAACAGCGCTTTCACCCGAATTCCTACCGCATGGTGCAGACCTCCAACCATGACCTGAACTCCTGGGAAGGCACGGAATACGAGCGGCTGGGCGATGCGGCAGAGAGTTTTCTGGTCTTGTCGACGCTGCTGCCGGGCATGCCTTTGCTGTATTCCGGTCAGGAAGCAGGCAACCATAAACGGCTGGAATTTTTTGAGCGCGATCCGATTGTCTGGAAGCCACATCCTTTCCGCGATTTATATACCCGCCTATTCCATCTGAAACAGCAGAATCACGCGCTGTGGAACGGCACGGCAGGCGGTGCGCTGGTGCGGATTCCCAGTTCGGTGGACAAGGCTGTGTATGCCTTCCGGCGTGAGCAGGGCAAGGACCGGGTAGTGGCGATTTTCAATCTGAGCGGGCAGCCGCAGCAGGTCAGTTTTGCCGGCAACCTACCGGCCGGTCAGTATCATTCGCCATTCAGCCAGGGCAACATCAGTCTGAAAGCAACGGAGCAGATGACCCTCAAACCGTGGGAATACCGGGTGTTTGTGCAATAAGAACGTTCTGTCGGTCAGTCTTATGGCCGCGCCAGCAAGGCTTTTCTGCCGCGCAGGCGCTGTAGCAGGGCGCCGAGCAGATCCAGATCGAGCGCCAGTGCTGCGTGGCTGACCGGCTGTTCGCCAGACACCGTGCGCAGCGTGCGGCGGCTGATCAGATGCAGGCGCTGTTGCTGCGCCGCTGTCAGTCCGGTATTGGCGCGGCTTCCGGCGGCGGCAGCGATCGGAATATTCTTGCCCCAGAACTGTTGCTGCCACTGCTTCAGCGCGGGCAGGCAGGCCGGATTCCAGCGGTTGCGGGAATGGTCCCTGTGTTCCTGATCCGCCGCGAAAAAACTGTCCGCCAGACCGATCAGCGGCGTCTGGCAACGGTCTTCCAGCGCATTTGAAATCAGCGTCAGCAGTGAGTGGCGGTAAGTCCCGGAAAACGCATCCTGCTGTTCGCGCTGTGCATCCAGCACATCGATATGTAGTTGCGCAGGGCGTAGCTGGCCGCGCCGCATCGCTTCGCCAAAATACCGGCCGGCATCCTCCGTATTGCATGCCGGTGCAATCAGGGAACAACTGACCACCGGCATATCGCGCAGGCCTTCCAGCAGCTGACCGCACAGCAGGGCGCCTGCCGAGTGGCCGATCAGATGCAGCTGCGGCCGGCTGGCCGGCGATGCGCTACGCGACAGCGTTTGCAGTGCGCGGATCAGCACATGCAATGCGCGCGGCGGATCGTCCGCTGCCGTCGCCTGCTGCGCCTGATGCCGGCACTGGGTCCAGCTGGCCCGGAGGCCGGCGGCATCGGCTCCGGCTTCTGTACGGCGGTCCAGCGCGGCCTGTTCCTGCGCTGACAAATGCGCCGGGATACTGTCGCCGGACATTTGCTGCAGGCGTTCCGGCAGCGTCTCCATGCCATTACTCCAGTTCAGGAAAATCGGGTAGATCTGATTGGCCAGAAACCACGGTGCGAGCGCTGCGATCTGCTGTGCCTGCTGCTCTTCGCCGGCCAGACCGCTCATGGCGTAGATTGCCAGTTGCAGACGTGAGCGCAATCCTTGCGTGCGATGCCAGTCCTGTGCCGCCTGTACCACATGAGTAATGCTGTCGGCAGCGCTGGCGAACGCCACCAGTCGCTGGATGCCGCGGGTGCCGCTGTCCATGATCACGCTCAGGTTATAAGCCTGATCAGTGGTCAGCGGGCTCAGCGCATGCTGGCCGCGCTGCATGGTGCGGGCAGCCGGCGTGTAGCGGTAGGCGGGTAATGCCGGCAGTCCGGCGTCGATGGGGATGGCGCTGCGCGCAGCCGCCGGTTGCTTGCTGCTGACTGCCAGCGATACGCTGGCCTGTGCCGGGACGCCCATGGCAACCGTCCAGACATCGCTGCCATGGCTCAGCCAGTCGTCGTAGCCCAGAACCGCAAAACCCTGCTGTCCCCAGTTAATGCCCCAGGAATTTTGCACCACAAAACCGTCCTCTGTATAGCCGGTCAGCGCAAACGCATGACCGCCGGTATGCAGGCTGTGCGCGGGAATTCGCGGCAGCTGCGACAGTGTTGTAAATGGCTGTTTCAGGTTGCGTACCTGGTTCCAGCCCGCATGGATGGTGGCCGACACATAAATCGCGCCGGTCTGGGCAATCGCCGCCTGCATCGCCGTGATGTCACTTTTTTCAATCCGGTAATACACGCCCAGCGTGTGTTGCAAGGCGTCTTCCGCCCAGCCCGCATGCGGCGCTTCAAAGGCGGGCACGCTGCCGTCTTTCCTGACCGTGTAAGGCCATAAACTGCGGCGGCAGACGCCATGTTTGTGCCAGCCTTTGAGCGCGCCGCGGCAGCTTGAGCCGCTGTAATCTTCGCCCGGCCATTCATCGTAAAACTGCGCCAGGTGGTAAATCATGCGCGGACTGACCTGGCGGTGCTCCGCATCGCGCTGCCAGTACAGATAATTGATGACCGCCGCAAGTCCAAAGCCGGTGCAGGCGCCATCGCTGCCCTGATCCAGCACCATACCGGCCTTAACATAAACGGGAAGCCGTTCGGCAAACCAGGCATCGTCCGGACACTGCGGCGGCAGATGCAACACCGCCGGCGTGAACCAGCGGTCGCGGATATCGAGGCGGTCGGCGCGGGCATCCAGCCGGACGGTAGCGCGGGCGGGCAAACGGGCAGGTCTGGCAGCAGGCATCGGGTTTCTCCGGAACAGACGGCGACCAATCGGGATTAGCTGAGGATAATCCGGGCCGCGCTCAGGTTACGTTTAAAAAAATGCCCCGTGCTGAGTAACAAAGCAACGGGGCAGTGATGCATGGGGCGCGCGGGACACAGGTGTCTGCCGCGCAGCCGGATGCTTATTTTTTTGCAGCTTCTGCCGCAGCCGATGCCGGGGCAGGTGTCGCAGCAGCAGCGCTGGCGGGTGCGGCAGCCGGTGCTGGTGTGATCTCGATCTTCGCTTTCGCTTTCAGATCATCCAGCAGTTTTTTCAGATTCTGCTGTTGCAATTGCTGGGTCAGACCCGGTTTCACATCGTCGAGTGCAGGTACGGTGACCGGACGGCTGTCTTCCAGCAGGATGACGTGATAGCCGAACTGGGATTTGACCGGCTCCAGCGTGAATTTGCCTTTTTCCAGCTTGGCAACGGCATCGCCAAATTCCGGCACCATGCTGTGCGGATTGAACCAGCCCAAGTCGCCGCCTTTGTCTTTGGAGCCGGGGTCTTTGGATTTGGCTTTGGCCAGCGCATCGAAAGATTTGATGTCTTTCTTGATTTTTTCAATGATGTCTTTGGCTTCGGCTTCGGTCGCGACCAGAATGTGGCGTGCCTTGAATTCATTACCGCCGGCGGAGGTCTTGAATTTTTCGTATTCCGCTTTCAGCGCATCGTCGCTGACAGTCGCGGTCTTCATGTAGTCCTTGACATAGGAATTCGCCAGAATCGACAGGCGCGCCATTTCGAGCTGTTCCTTGATTTCAGGTGTCTTGTCCAGACCTTTATTGGCGGCTTCCTGTGCGACTACGATCTGCATGGCCAGATTATCGATCACCATCTTGCGGGTTTCCGGCGTGTCCGGCATGCCTTGCGCTGCCTGCTGCTGCATGATCTGGTCGAGCTGTTTTTTGCTGATCGGCGTGCCGTTGACGGTGGCAGCAACCGCTTCCTTGCTGTCGCTGGCGGAGACGGAAGCGGTGGAAGCGCTGGCAGATGCGGCCTGGTCTTTATCGTTGCAGCCGGAAAGTGCAAACAGCGCAATCGCGCTGCCCAGAATGACACGGGATTTGATCGACATGAATTTTTCCTTCAGGTTGTATTGCTTTGCAGCGTGAATAAGGTGATTTGTCCCGGACTGGCTACCGTCACCGGCATCCGGTTGCATACCGGTTGCGGCCGGCAGACAAAATAAAAATGACGCTGAATTCTACCTGTATCACTGCCGGCTTGCCAGATTTTCACTTTTCGTTACTTTTCAGACAGCATAGACGCCCGGCGCGGCATTGGCGCGCGATGGATTGTTCTACAATGCCGCTATACGCTGCACTGCCTGTACCAACGGAACAGGGATCAGCGTCAATATCAGAAACAGATCAAGAACAAATCAGAAGCGGGGGGGTGACGATGGACGATCATGATACGCTGCCAGCCAGTCTGGCCGGGATGCTGCCGGTCGGCATGATCAGTGCGGGCGGCACGGCAGCGGCGGCCATGGCGCAGGTCGCGCAGCGCAAGCGCGGCGTGCCGGGCTGGGAAGCATTTCACTACGAGCGGCTGGCGAGCGGGGAATATGAGGTGACCGGCGGGCTGGCAGTGAATATCGGCGGCGTGAAAAAATTCCAGGGCGCACACGATGTCATTTTCGTCAGCGAAGAAGAAATCCTGGCCGAAATGCGCGCTGCGCTGGAGCCGGTGATGGCAAGGCCAGTGCCGCCGCCGGGCTTGTTGCAAGCCGTTGCCGCGCAGCCCGTATCGCCGCTGGCCGCCACTCTGCTGGAACAGAATCTGCTCGCCGCCGACATCGGCAGCCAGCGCGGCGCATACCATGCGCCTTACCTGAAAGTGGTACTTAGTCTGCCGGAGGACGAGGCGGGTCGCCAGCGCGTGCTGCAGGCATTTCATCTGCAAGCCAACCTGTTCGGCGCCCGGGTACAGGCCTGTGCTTTACAGGATAAACCGGACTAAAGCCAGCAACGCTTAATCACCTCAATTCGCGGGCATCGCCCGCAAGCTTCCTATCATGCAGCGCAGCAAGCCGCCAGCGGCTTGCGCCAGCGCAAATGCGCGGCATTTTCCGGTCTGTGCCCCGTCCTGCGCAATGCAAAGGCATTTGTGAGCATGCCGATATTGGAGGATACTGGCGCCTGATGCTGCAATGATCTTGCCATTCTTTTTTCGTCTCTGCCCATCCATAGGAGAACGTATGTCCACATCGCATTTCGCAGAGCTGCTGGCTTATGCGCAAACCCATGCCGGTCCTGCCACCGTGCGCCAGGGGCCATTCATCAGCGTGTATTTTGAAAATACCGATCCCGACGAAATCATTGCCCGCGGCCCGGCCACACTGTTTGCCCAGGCCAATGCGCACTGGCGCCTGCTGGAACGTCCGCGGCATGACGGCCTGCCGGTCGTCCGGGTATTCAATCCGACGCTGGCGGAAGATGGCTTCGTCAGCGAGCACACGGTGGTGCAGATCGTGAATGACAACATGCCTTTCCTGGTCGATTCGGTCACGATGGCGATCAACCGCAGCGGTCGCACCGCGCACTGGATCGTGCATCCGCTGATGCATGTGCAGCGCGACGCGCAGGGCTGTGTCAGCGCAGTTGCCAGCGTGGCGGCAGATCTGGCGGCGGACCGCGATACGCCGGTCGAATCGCTGATCATGGTCGAATGCGACCGCATCGTCAGCGCGGCAGATCAGCAACTGCTGGCGCAGGAACTGCAGCAGGTGCTGGCCGATGTGCGCAGCGCCGTCGATGACTGGCGGGCGATGCTGGAGAGGGTGCGCGCTGCCGGCGACAGTTGCGAGCGTTATGCCGTCGTGGACAGTGCGGACGAGGGCGTGGCGTTTTTACGCTGGCTGGAAGACCGCCATTTCACCTTTCTTGGTGCGCGCGATTATGCCCTGCAGCGCGACGGCGAGCAGCTGACGCTGGTCGCGATACCGGAATCCGGACTGGGAATTTTGCGCGGCAAAGTGCAGACCAGCCTGGCGCAGCTGCCGCCGGAAGTGGTCGCCATCATGGATTCGCAGGAAACCGTGCTGGTCACCAAGGCCATGACGCGCGCCACGATTCACCGCCCGGCATGGCTCGATTATGTGGCGATCAAACGCTACGACGAGCAGGGCAAGGTCATCGGCGAGTCGCGCTTCCTCGGGTTGTACACGTCCACCGCATATTCGGTGCCGGTCAGCGACATTCCGCGTGTGCGGCAGCGGGTTGCCGCCGTGATGCAAAGCGCTGGCGTGGTGCCGGAAAGCCATGCCGCCAAAGCGTTGCAGGCGATTCTGGACGATTATCCGCGTGATGAGCTGTTCCAGATCGATACCGCCACCCTGACCGAACATGCGCTTGGCATCCTGCGTTTGCAGGAGCGGCAGCGCACCCGGCTGTTCCTGCGGCGCGACCCGTTTGGCCGGTTTACCTCTGCCCAGGTATTTGTGCCGCGCGACCGTTACAACACTGAATTGCGGGTCAGGATCAGCAATGAACTGATGATCGCGCTCAATGGCCAATCGATTGAATTCACCCCGATGCTGACCGACAGCCCGTTGGCCAGGATTCATTATCAGATCCGCGCCAGAGACCGCGCTCCGCAGAACGTCAATCTCAGCGCGCTCGAAGCGCGCATCGCCCGACTGGCGCAGCGCTGGGAAGACGACTGTACCGCCGAGCTGCTGCGTACTCACGGCGAAGGCAACGGCCTGACGCTGGCGCACCGTTTTGCCAATGCGTATCCGACCGCTTACCGCGAGGATTTTTCGGCGCTGGTCGGTGCCGAAGACGCTGAAATGCTGGCCAGCCTGAGCCCGGCGCAGCCGATGGTGGTCAAGCTGTATCGTCCGCTGGATGCCGAATCCGGGCTGTTGCGCTTCAAGATTTATAACACCAGCAAAGTCGCTTTGTCGGATTCCCTGCCGGTGCTGGAACACATGGGTGCACGCGTGCTGGACGAACATCCTTACCAGATCGTGAACGGCGAGGCGCATCTGTGGATTCATGATCTCGGGCTGCAACTGCCGCCGGACACCGACCTGGCAGTCATCAAAACCCGTTTTGAAACCCTGTTTTCGCAGGCATGGAAAGGCGAGGTCGAAAGCGACGACCTGAACCGGCTGGTGCTGGTCACCACGCTCGACGCGCGCTCGATTGCGGTGCTGCGCGCCTGCTCCCGCTATTTCAAACAGCTTGGTTTTGCCTATAGCCAGAGCTATATCGAAGCAGCGTTGAACAAAAATGCCGCCATCACGCAGCTGATTGCCGAGTATTTCGGCGCCCGTTTCAAACCGGATTTTGCCGGTGACCGCGCCAGCGCGCAGCAGCAGCTGGGCAGCCGGATCGAGGCCGAACTGGCGCAGGTGGCGAGCCTGGACGAAGACCGGATTCTGCGTCAGTTTTTTGCCACCGTGCAGGCGACCTTGCGTACCAATCTGTGGCAGACCACGGCGGACGGCAGCTTCAAATCCTATATGAGTTTCAAGCTCAATCCGCGCGAGGTGCCCGGCGTGCCGGAGCCCAGGCCGCTGTTTGAAATCTGGGTTTATTCGCCGCGTGTCGAAGGTGTGCATCTGCGCGGCGGCAAGGTCGCGCGCGGCGGTTTGCGCTGGTCGGACCGGCGCGAAGATTTCCGTACCGAGATACTGGGTCTGGTCAAAGCGCAGCAAGTCAAAAATACCGTGATCGTGCCGGTCGGCTCGAAAGGTGGTTTCGTGCTGAAAAATGCGCCGCCGGCGGCCGAGCGCGATGCGTATCAGGCAGAAGGCGTGGCCTGCTATAAAATCTTCCTGTCCGGCCTGCTCGATATCACGGACAACATCGTGAAAGGCGCGGTGGTGCCGCCTGCACAGGTAGTGCGGCATGATCCGGATGATCCGTACTTGGTGGTGGCGGCCGACAAGGGCACCGCCACGTTTTCCGATATCGCCAACGGTGTGTCGGCAGATTATGGTTTCTGGCTGGGCGATGCGTTTGCCTCCGGCGGCTCAGTCGGCTATGACCATAAAAAAATGGGCATCACCGCACGCGGCGCCTGGGAATCGGTGAAACGCCATTTCCGCTCCATGGGCATCAATACCCAGAGCACGCCGTTCACTGTGGCCGGCATCGGCGATATGTCGGGTGACGTATTTGGTAACGGCATGTTGTTATCGGAACAGATCAGGCTGGTCGCAGCGTTTGATCACCGTCATATTTTTATCGATCCGTCGCCGGATGTTGCCGCGTCGTTCAAAGAACGCCAGCGCCTGTTCAATCTGCCGCGTTCCAGCTGGGATGATTATGATAAGAGCCTGATTTCGGCTGGCGGCGGCGTGTATCCGCGCAGCGCCAAATCGATCCGGCTGAGTGCCGAAGCGCGCGCCGTGCTCGGTATCGATACTGAAGAGCTGGCGCCGGTGGAATTGCTGCGCGCGGTGTTGCAGGCGCCGGTCGATCTGTTGTACAACGGCGGCATCGGCACCTATGTCAAGGCCACGTTTGAAACCCATGCGCAGGTTGGTGACAAAGCGGGCGATGCATTCCGCGTGAATGGCAGCGAGCTGCGCTGCAAGGTGCTGGCCGAAGGCGGTAATCTCGGTTGCACCCAGAACGGTCGCATCGAATTTGCGCAAAAAGGCGGCCGCATTTATACCGATGCAATTGATAATTCCGCCGGCGTGGATTGCTCCGACCACGAGGTGAATATCAAGATTCTGCTCGGCGCGATTGTGGAAGCCGGCGACCTGACGCTCAAGCAGCGCAACGATCTGCTGGCGTCCATGACGGATGAGGTCGGCCATCTGGTGCTGACCGATAATTATTACCAGACGCAGGCGCTTGACATCGCCACGCACCGTCCCTTGTATGTGCTGGACGGTCAGCAACGGCTGATGCAGACGCTGGAAAAACAGGGCAGGCTGAACCGTGCGATTGAATACCTGCCCAACGATGAGGAAATTTTCCACCGCAAGGCGCGCCGGCAGGGGCTGACCGCGCCGGAAGGCGCCGTAGTGCTGGCCTACGCCAAGATGTCGGTGTTTGATGAACTGGTCGCTTCCAATCTGCCGGATGACCCGTTCTTCAGCCGCGCGCTGAAAGCGTATTTCCCGCAGGTGCTGTCAGAACGCTTCGCTACCGCAATTGCCGCGCATCCGCTGAAACGCGAAATCATTGCAACCTACATCACCAATACCGTGGTGAACCGCGCCGGCGCCACCTTTGTCAATTTCATCGCTGCCGAATCCGGTGCCAGCGCGGCGGACGTGATTCGTGCATTCACACTGGCGCGTGAGATTTTTGATCTCGAACCTTTGTGGGATCAGATCGACGTGCTCGATTACAAGGTTGACGCCCAGCTCCAGCTCGATCAGTTGTCGAAACTGATTGCCATCACCCAGCGCGCTTCACGCTGGATGCTGCGCATCCGTTCCCAGAACAGCGATCTGCCGACGCTGATCCAGCGCTACCAGCCTGCGGCCCGCGAATTGCGCTGGCAACTCGACAACTGGCTGCCCGCCAGCGCGCACGCCGCCTGGCAGCAGGAAGCGCAGGCATTGGTGCAGGCCGGCGTTGAATCGACCCTGGCGCAAAACCTGACGGCGCTGGAATACATTTTCCCGGCGCTCGATCTGCTGGATCTGTCGGTGCATACCGGCAACGATATCGAGACCGTGGCGAGAGCGTATTTCGGGGTCGATGCCGAACTCGGCCTGTCCGACTGGCGTACGCAGATCAACCGTCTGCCGACGGACACCCTGTGGCAGACTCAGGCTCGCGGCAGTGCGCGCGATGATGTGTATTCGATCGCCAGCCAGATCACACGCGGCCTGTTGTCACGCGAGGAAGCGTTGCCGGTCTGGCGCGAACGGCATGCCGCCGCGATTGAACGCCTGACGCTGCTGCTGACCACTATCAGTGCTCAGAGCCCTGATCTGGCGCCGGTGTCGGTGGCGCTGCGCGAGTTGCGACATCTGGCGTGAACTCCTGCTCATGCTCCGCTGCCACGGAGCATGACGGGCAGGCTGGTTGGTTCATTCTGCGGTAGTGCCAGTTCAAAAGCGTCACTGGCTCTTTGCCGCAGAAAACCGCGATTTTCGTAAAAACGGTGCGCCGGTTCGCGCTGTATGCCGGAACACAGCCTGACCCGTTGGTAACACCGGTTCTGCGCCCAGCTGACCGCCTGTCCGAGCAGACTGGTGCCGATGCCGCGGCGATGATAGTCGCTGTGCACCACCAACGCCGTGATTTAGGCGTAACCATTACTGGCGATCAGCCTGACTCTGTGTACCTGGCACAGCCCGGCGATTTCCCCCTCTTGCTCGGCGACAAATACCGCATTGTCCGGCCAGGCCAGCAGCGCCTGCAGGCGCGCCGCGATGTCCGCCTCCGTTGCCGCTACCGATATGGCACACTGTGAATCCTTGTAAAAATAACAGACGCAGCCGGAAGCGATCGCGTCGCAACAAGACCAAGAATAACAATCCTCCTGGAGAAAATTATGTCGATATTCCGTTTATCCCACTTCCGCCTGCGCGCCGGCTGGCTGTTGCCGTTGTTGCTGGCCTTGCCGCTGCAGGCAAGCTGTGCGCAGGAACTCAGCGCCGCTGAAATCGCTGCCGTCCGTGGCGATGGCATTGACCGTAATACCGCGCCGGGCAACGATTTTAACCGTTACGCCAATGGCGGCTGGGCCGACAGGGCAGTGATCCCCGCCAGCAAAACCAGTGTCGGCGTGTTTGATATGCTGGCCGATGAATCCGATGCCAGTGTGCTGGCCATTATGCGGCGCGCAACGCAGGCAGCAGACGGCAGCCCGGAGCGCAAAATCGGTGACTTTTTTCAGGCTTACCTGAATACCGAACGCATTCAGCAACGCGGGCTGGCGCCGTTGCAGCCGCGGCTGGACGCGATTGCCGCAATCAACAGTCAAAAGGAGCTGGCACGCTATCTGGGGCAGAATCTGCGCGCCGATGTTGATCCGATCAACAACACCCATGTCGAGACGGAAAATCTGTTCGGCCTGTGGGTGTCGCAAGGCTTGCACGATCACAAAAAATATCTGCCGTATCTGCTGCAAGGCGGGCTGGGGCTGCCTGACCGTGAGTATTACGTATCGCTGAATCCAAAAATGATCGCTTTGCGCGTGCAGTACCAGCACTACATCGCCGCCATGCTGGCGCTGGCCAATGTGCCGCATCCCGAGCTGGCAGCGCGGCGGGTGTTTGATCTGGAAATGAAAATAGCAAAAGGCCACGCCACGCGTGAAGCGACTTCCGATGTCCTGAAAGCGGACAACAGCTGGCGCAGAACCGAGTTTGCCAAAAAAGCGCCGGGGCTGGACTGGAATACTTATTTTGCTGCCGCCGGGCTGGAGGCGCAACCGGTGCTGACGATATGGCATCCCGGTGCAGTCAGAAATTCGGCCGCGCTGGCTGGCAGCGTATCGCTGGAAACCTGGAAAGAATATCTGATTTTTCATGCGGTGAATCAGCGCGCCGGCGTGTTGCCGCAGGCGTTTTTTGAGCAGAAATTTGCGTTTTACAGCGCACTGAGCGGCGTCAAAGAGCCGCTGCCGCGCTGGAAATATGCGGTCAGTGCGACCAATGAAGCGCTGGGTGAAGAGGTCGGCAAACTCTATGTGCAGGAACATTTTTCTGCTGCCGCCAAAGAGCATATCCGCGGCATGGTCGATAATCTGCTGCAGGCATTTGCGCGCCGGGTGCAGACGCTGGGCTGGATGTCGCCACGCACCAAGGCCGAAGCACTGGCAAAGATTCAGAACACCTATGTCGGCGTCGGTTATCCCGACCAGTGGCGCGATTATGCAGGGCTGCTTGTCGCGGCTGACGATGCTTACGGCAACCGCGAACGGGCCGAGCTGTTCCAGTATCAGCAGGCGCTGGCAAAGTTCGGCAAGCCGGTGGACGTGCGCGAATGGTGCATGAATCCGCAGCTGGTGAATGCGGTCAACATGCCGCTGCAGAATGCGATTAACTTCCCGGCAGCCTATCTGCAGTCGCCGAATTTTGACCTGCATGCCAGCGATGCCACCAATTACGGCGCAATTGGCGCCACCATCGGCCACGAGATCAGCCACAGTTTCGACAATTCCGGCGCCATGTTCGATGCCAGGGGCGAGTTGCGCAACTGGTGGAGCAAAGCCGATCTGCAGCATTTCATGCAGTCGTCCAAAGCGCTGGCGGCGCAGTTCAGCAGCTACCGCCCTTTCCCCGATCTGGCGGTGAACGGCCAGCAGACGCTGGGGGAAAACATTGCCGATCTGGCGGGGCTGACGGCAGCGTATGATGCCTACCATGCCTCGATGGCGCAAAAAGGGCAGGCGGTGACGGCTGACACCGAGCGGGAATTTTTCCTGTCGTATGCCCGTTCTTTCCGCAGCAAGGTCAGGGACGAAATCCTCCGCACCATCATCATCACCAATGAGCATGCGCCGGAACAATACCGGGTGCAGACGGTGAGGAATCTGGATGCCTGGTATCAGGCGTTTGATGTGCAGCCGGGACAGACTTTGTATCTGACACCGAAAGACCGGGTTCGTATATGGTAAATGCCGGTGCGGGATGATCCGGCGCAGGCAAGCCGTCATCCGCAGGCTGTCCGGCCTTCATCCGGACAGTCTCGGAGTGCGCCTGCAGAAGCGGGCAATGTCGCTCATAATGCTAACCAGTGAACTATTCCGGTTGGTCCGGCAGCATGAATGACAAGGTGACAGCATGGCGCGTTTATCAATACTCGATTTATCTCCGATTGCGCAGGGCAGTGATGCGGCGCAGTCATTTAAAAATTCCCTCAATCTGGCGCAGCATGCCGAACGTTGGGGATATCAGCGTTTCTGGCTGGCAGAGCACCATGGCATGCCGGGCATTGCGAGTGCCGCGACGGCGGTGCTGATCGCGCATGTGGCCGGCGGCACCTCGCGCATCCGGGTTGGCGCAGGCGGTATCATGCTACCCAATCATTCGCCGCTGGTGATTGCCGAGCAGTTCGGCACGCTGGAATCGCTGTTTCCGGGGCGCATTGACCTGGGGCTGGGGCGGGCACCCGGTTCCGACCAGCGCACAGCGCGGGCATTGCGCCGCAATCTGTCCGGCGATGCCGATGCGTTTCCGCAGGACGTGGCGGAGCTGATGGACTATTTCGCCGATGCCCCGCATGCGGCAGTACGCGCCGTGCCCGGGGCAGGTCTGCAGATTCCGGTATGGATACTCGGCTCCAGCCTGTACGGTGCGCAGCTGGCGGCAGCGCTGGGGCTACCCTATGCCTTCGCCTCGCACTTTGCGCCGCAGCAGATGATGCAGGCGATTACACTGTACCGTGCGCAGTTCCGTCCTTCGCAACATCTGGCACAACCGTATGTGATGCTCGGTTTCAATGTATTTGCGGCAGACAGCGATGAACATGCGCATTTCCTGGCGAGTTCGGCGCAGCAGGCGTTTCTGAATCTGCGCAGTGGCCGGCCAGCGAAAATTCCGCCGCCGGTGCAGGATTTTCTGCAGCAGATTGGCGAAGCGGAACGTTATCTGCTGCAACAGATTCTTGCCTGTTCCGCGATCGGCTCACCAGAGACCGTCCGCACCCAGATACAGGCGTTTATCACGCAGACCGGAGCGGATGAGCTGATGATTGCATCGAATATTTTTGACCACGATCAGCGTTTGCATTCGTATGAAATCGCTGCCAGCGCAATGGCGGCCGTTGCTGCCTGAAGCCGGGAAAATACGGCTGTAACGGTGGGCAAACGCGGGGCTATCCGGACGTCATCGTCCCAGAAAAAAACCCGCCAACTTCTGGTTGGCAGGCTGAAAAATGCTGGAGGATACTTAGGAGCAGACACCAGCACGAGGGTAACTTATCCGGCGATCTGATCTGAAGCGGCATCCGGCAGCGGACTGATTTTGTCGCCCGCACTGCGGCGGCCGCGCAGCAGTGACCACAGTTTTCCCAGACTGCGATAGATCAGGCGCACGAAAGTCAGCGTCAGCAATGCTTCGATCATCGTCACAACAAAGCCATACGCGGCATTGACGCGGGTGCTGCGGGCGCGCATTTTTGCCATCATGCGGTCATGGGCAATTTCAATACTGTCGTAGAAGGTCGGCACCACCAGCAGTGTCAGCAGCGTCGAAGTGATGGTGCCGCCGATGATAGCAATCGCCAGCGGACGGTAAAATTCACCGCCTTCCCCCAGTCCCAGCGCGACCGGCATCATGCCCGCGATCAGCGCGAAGGTCGTCATCAGGATCGGCCGCAGGCGGATGCGTCCGGCCTGCATCAGCGCCTCTTCACGGTCCATGCCTTCGGCTTCGTTTTTACGCGCCGCATCCAGCAGCAGGATCGCATTCTTCGCCACCAGCCCCATCAGCATGATGACGCCGATCAGACTCATCAGGTTGATCGTGCTGCTGGTCACCAGTAACGCCAGCACAACACCGATCAGCGACAACGGCAGCGACAGCATGACCGCCAGTGGCGCCGTGAAGGAGCTGAACTGGATCACCAGAATCAGATACATCAGACCGATACCGGACACCAGCGCAATCATCATGGCGCCAAACACTTCTTCCTGATCCTGCCCGGAACCGGCGATCGACAGCCCGTAACCTGGCGGGTAATTCATGGATTCCGCCAGTTTCTTCGCATCGGCAATCACTTCGCCATTGGAGCGACCCTGGGCATTGGCAGAGACGGTGATAGTGCGCTTGCCGTTACTGTGTTCGATACCGGACGGTCCTTTGCCCATGGTGATCGTGGCGATCTGGTCCAGCGGCACCATCTGATTGGTGCCGGATACCGCGATCGGCAGGCGCTCGATGTTTTCCTTGCTGACTCTGTCATCCGGATGCAGACGTACTGCCACGTCGCGGGTTTCGCCGGTCGGGTCCACCCAGTCACCGACTTCAATCCCGGCAAACGCGACCCGCAATGCCTGTGCCGCGTCACTGGAAGAGATGCCCATGGAATTGGCCAGGCCGCGATTCAGCTCGATCTTCAGCTCTTTTTTCGGATCCTGCTGCGACAGGCCGATGTCCACCGCGCCGGGTACGTTCTGCAGTTTTTCCATGTAGGCGTTGGTGATCTCCAGCAGCTTGCGCGAATCCGGGCCGGTGAATTCAATCTGCACCGGCTTGTTGGCGCCATTGTTCAGGTCATCCAGCACGGTATATTCCGCGCCGACTAACGGCTTGATCTTCTCGCGTAATTCCACCGCAATCTCTTTCGCGCTGCGTTTGCGCTCGGTCCGCTTGCCGATGTCAACGTAAATCCGGCCGCCAGCGGCATTGATATTGCTGTTGGTGTCCTTGGTTTCCGGGATGCTGCGGGCGATGGCCGCAGCCCGCTCCATTTTCAGCCGCGCATATTCCAGCGAGGAGGACGCCGGTGTGCGAACCTGGATCATCAGATTGCCGGAATCGGCTGCCGGCAGAAAACTGGTGCCGCCCCATTTTGCCTGCAGGGCTAACGCAGTGATCAGACTGACCAGTGCGATGGTACCCATCCAGCGGCGATGATGCAGCGCCCACGCAATCACCTGGCTGTAACGGTCGGACTGATGGTCGAACCAGTCGTTAAAGCGGGCCAGGATTTTTCCCACGCCTTTTTTCGGCGCGGTATGGTGATCCGGCGGATCACCCCAGTAAGCCGACAGCATCGGGTCGAGCGTGAAGGAAATGCCGAGGCTGACCAGCACAGAGCAGGTTACGGTCAGCGCAAACGGACGGAACCATTCTCCCGGCATGCCCGGCATAAACGCGACCGGAATAAACACTGCGATAATCGAAAATGTGGTGGCAGCGACCGCCAGCCCGATTTCTGCGGTGCCTTCCAGCGCTGCCGTGCGGCGGTCAGAGCCCATCTGCATGTGGCGGACAATGTTTTCGCGCACCACAATTGCGTCGTCGATCAGCACGCCAATCGCGAGCGACAGACCGAGCAGGGTCATGAAATTCAAGGTAAAGCCGCACAGCCAGACTGCGATGAACGCTGCGATGACCGAGGTCGGCAGACTCAGCGCGGTAATCATCGTGGAGCGCCAGGAATTGAGGAAGGCATACACCACGAAGATTGTCAGACCTGCACCCAGCACCAGCGATTCAATCACGTTGTTCAGGCTGTTCTGCGCATCTTTGCCGCCATCGCGGGTAATTTCGAGTTTGGTGCCGGGATGTTCTTTGTCAAAGTTATCGTTGATTTCCTTGACCATATCCCGCACCTGTTTGGCAACAGTGACTGTGCTGGCATCGCGTGATTTAGTGATCTGCATGCCGACATTCGGCTTACCGCTGCGGATGCTGAGACCATCGATATCCGCGAAATTATCATCAATCGACGCGACCTGTGCCAGACGCACAATCTGCTCGCCATTGCGTTTGACCACGACTTTCTGGAATTCTTCCGGCGACTCGATGCGACCGACCAGGCGTATGCTTTCCTCATCCAGATTGCCGCGTACCTTACCGACCGGCGCATTGGTATTCTGGTTGCGTAATGCGGTCACCACTTCACCGACGGAAACGTTATATTCGCGCAGTTTTTCCGCATGCAACAGGACAGACAGTTCCCGTTTCAGCGAGCCGTTCACCACTACCGTGGCAACGCCGGGAACAGCGCGGAATTTATCGGCCAGCTTGTCTTCTGCCAACCGGGAAATTTCAGCGTGTGTCATGCTGCTGGAAGATAAAGCCATGTTCAGAATCGGCTGGGCAGAAGGGTCCCAGCGGTAGATCACCGGCTCCCGCATTTCGGTCGGCATCTTGTAACGCACATTGGAAACGACATTGCGCACATCATCGCTGGCCTCGATCATGTTCTTTTTAAACACGAACATGATGTCGAAACGCGCCACGCCCTCATTGGCGGAGGAGCTCAGTTCTTTCACACCCTGAATGCTCTGCAGCGATTTTTCCAGCCGGTTGATGATGTCGCGCTCCACCGTGTCCGGCGAAGCGCCGGGGTAGTTAATCACCAGCGACAGGCCGGGTACCTCGACGTCGGGATTCTGATTGACCCGCAGCTTGCTGAGTGCCAGCAGACCCATCGCCATCAATGCAATGATCAGCACAATGGTGGCGATCGGGCGCTTGATACTAAAGTCGGATAAGAACATGCTCAGTTTCCTCCTGCATCCAGGCTTTTCGCCGTGTCTGTGGTGCCGGCAGCATTGGCGACCGCCAGTTTGGCGGCAGCCATTTCAATCGCCTGTCCATCCTTGAAACTGGAGTTCGGACTACGCATCACAATATCGCCTTCGGTCAGGCCGCTGCGGACTTCGTAATTGCCGGTGCGCTGATCGCGTTTGCCGATATTCAGGCTAACCCGTTTCAGGGTTTTTTCCGTCACGCGCCACGCGTAAGACTGATCGCCGGATTTGACCACGGCGGCTTCCGGCAGGGTCAGCGCATTGACCGTGGTGGATTCGATATTGCCTTCGGCATACAGCCCGGATACCCGGGGCTGGCTGCTGTCGGCAAAAGCCACCAGCACCTCTACCTGACGTGTGACGTCATTGGCGGCGGGATCAACCCGGGTGATCTTGCCGCGGAATTCCTGGTTGCCATAGCCGTTAATCCGGAAGCTGACCGGCTGACCAGTCCTGACCTGCGCGATTTTGTCGGTCGAGACATGACCGGCGAAACGCATGCTGGCCGGGTCGATCACTTTGACCAGCTCTTTACCGATGGCAGCCGTATCGCCGGCAGATACCTTGCGTTCGCTGACCACGCCGTCAAACGGCGCACGCACTACGGTGCGCTGCAGTTGCTGGCGGGCAGTGACGGCACGCGCTTTGGCAGCAGATAATTCACTGCGGGCGGCGTTCACTTTGACTTCTGCATCGTCCATTGCTTGCAGGGAAGTCATACCAGACGCACGCAGGGTTTTCAGCCGCTGCAGTGCACGGTCAGACTGATCCAGTGCCAGCGCGGCGCTGCGTGCTGCATCGTCTGCCGAATTGAGGTTGTCGCGGATCGCGGTTTCGTCCAGCCGCACCAGCACGTCGCCTTTTTTGACCGCATCGCCATTTTCCTTCAACACCTGCAGCACAATGGTGGAGACTTCGGCACGCAGGTCGGCCTTGCGTTCCGGCTGGATCGAGCCGGTAATGACCGGGCCGGATGCCAGTGCATTGCTCTCGACCTTCAGCACGTCTTCAGGCGCAATCAGCAGCTTGACCGGCGCAGCTGCCTTCGCGTCTGTTGCCGCTGGTTTGGCACTGCTGGCCGATGCGCTCGCAGAGGTACTGGCGCTGCTGGCTTGTTGATTCTTATCGTTATCTTTGCTGCAGGCCGTGATCGCAAAGACCGAGACGATAGCGAGGGCCAGATATTTTTGAGTGAGCATAATAGGTCTCTTGCACTGGTGAAATAAAGGGGGGCGACAGGGATGTTGCAGTATTCCTAAATCGTGCAACTGAGACAAGTGATAAGGATTTAAGTTGCAGTTTTGGTAGGATGAAATGCGTATTTCGGGGAACGAAACGCAGCAGGCTGAATTAATCAGCCTGGAAATAATGCCAATATTATAATTTATTTTATCAGAACTCCGCCAGTCCAATCCGTGCTCTGACATTGCCATCTATGGCAGCAAGCGGCGGGTATTACTGTGCGTCAGGCGTGTTCCTGCAGGCTGGCCAGCAGACCGTCAGCAGCGTCTTCGATGTAGTCCAGCACGGTATCAAAACCACGGGGGCCACCATAGTAAGGATCAGGAATTTCTTCTGCGACTGGATTGCGTGCATAGTGCATGAACAAGTGCAATTTATGTCGATAAGCGGCCGGGCAGGCGGCTTCCAGCAGTTGCAGATTATTTTTGTCCATTGCCAGCACCAGATCAAACCGGATAAAGTCTTCCGCCCTGACCTGACGCGCTCTTTGCGATGACAGATCAAAACCGCGTTTAATCGCAAACACATGCGAGCGCGCATCCGGAGCTTCGCCCACATGGTAGGCATGGGTACCGGCAGAATCAATCACCAGCTGATCCAGCAGGCCGGCCGCTTTTGCTTTCGCACGAAACACCCCCTCTGCGGTAGGAGAGCGGCAGATATTTCCCATACACACAAATAGGATAGAGCTGACTTTGGGACTGCGTATCGTCATTGCGGGGAGTAAATAAAGCGGAAACCAGAGTCGCGATGTTAGCACCGATGTATAGCCATAAACCTGATCAGCACGGTTTGTAAATGTCAAACATGTATAAATCAAATTCAGCGGATTGAACTACCGGTAGCATGCCATGCAACACTGCAGCTGCGCCCTGGTGGGTTGACTTCGCCGTATTCGACACGGTAAAAAACGAAAGAACAACAATTTCTCTTATTTACATTTACTCACACATTTCGTGTCAACAGAATGCAGAATCACCGCGTTCTTGGCTCACGTAGACTGACTACGCAAGGCAAGCAAAATTAACTTACTCAAGAACAGGACTCATCATGAAAACGATTATCTCCGCTATCATCGCCACGACATTTGCTATGGGTACAGCTTTTGCTCAGACACCTGCTGCACAGTCTGCACCAGCTGCTCCGGCAGCAACCGCCGCCAAAGTGGCTGCACCGGCCACAGCAGCACCTGCTGCCGCAGCCGACACCAAGGCAGCGACACCAGCACCAGCGAAAAAAGCAAAACATAAAAAACACGCTAAAAAAGCAGCCAGCGCTGAGGCAAGCAGCGATGCAGCAAAAGCAGCACCTGCAAAATAAGCGTATTTTTATCAGAGAAGTTACTGACTTCCGGAAAACGGCACCGTCGAGAGACTGGTGTCGTTTTTTTATGTCGTCTTTCCGGCCGGCACGGCATTACCGGAATATCTGTCCGGCAGCAGATGAATGAGGCCGCACTGCGCTCATGAGCGTGCGGTTTGCAAAGAACGGCGCCTCAATCCGGTTGACATCAAAACACATCAACCTGATCGTATAGAACAAATCTCCTAAACCGGGAATTTTTAAAAAAACTGCGTCAACACAAACCTGCTGCATCGCGTTCTTGGCTTACGTAGACTGGCTACGCAACGTAAGCAAAATCAACTCACGAAAGAACAGGACTCATCATGAAAACGATTATCTCCGCTATCATCGCAACGACATTCGCTATGGGTACAGCGTTCGCCCAGACACCAGCAACAACCACTACAACTGCGGTAACAGCCACAGCGCCAACTGCCGAAGTGAAAGCAGCCGCTGCTTCTGCTGCAGCCAGCACCGAACATAAAATGCATCAGCACCATGCCGCGATGCATGCTAAAAAAGAGGCTGCAGAACAAAAAGCTGAAGCGAAAACAGAAGCGAAAACAGAAGTAAAAACTGATGTGAAAGCGGAAGCAAAAACAGCAGTCAAGGCAGGCGTAAAAGCAGAAACCAAGACCGATGCAAAAGCAGATGCCAAAGCAACACCAGCGAAATAATCACTGATCATTTCCCAGTCGTCTGTTTCACTCGCGGAACAGGCAAAAAAACCGGCATCACAGATGGCGCCGGTTTTTTTATTTTTACAGTACAGCCCAGAAGCGCTGCATGCACTTCAGCACTTCTTCATCAATCAGGTTTTCATTTTTTTGACAATTTCGGAGTGATTTCTTTGTTCTCATTGCGTTGACAGCAATTTTGACCGGCGGCAGCCACTCGCCGGTTTTTGGACGGAAATATCCATTGGCGGGATTCCAGAAGCGAAAAGGTAACCTGGGCAGTCAGATGAGCAGGCAGGCTAAAATTTTTTCACTATAAGAAATCCATCATCGTTATCAGTTTCCAATCTTCAAACACACGAACCGATTCGGAATTTTTTATAACATTCTAGTTTATTCCTGCGACGGACTATGCGATATTTTATTTGTGTTTCCGCATGTAAATCACCCGCGGGCAGGGATTGGCGGCAGACATTTGCGGGCACCAGAACGATACCGTCACAGACCATTGGCGACAAGAAATTTCCATCAGATCTGGGCGGTCGCCCATACCCAGATTGCAGGTGGATTCCAAAGCGCGGTCTATGCTGTTTCCCTGAAAAAATCCGTAGCCGCTGATTTTGCGCAGTGCATCGGCGGCTTTGTCCGGTGCAACACTGCCTGGGCGTATGATCAGGTCGCGTTCTTTCAGCGCAACGCTGGTTTCTGTCTCGGCGGCATCGCAACTCCAATGACGACCGTCCCGCCCGCACTGCGCCACGTAGTACAACGGCTTGCCTTGCAATTGTGCGTGCGGACGGCATCGGACATCTGCAAAATGTGCCTGCCCATTGTTTTCAAATGCTTGCGCATCAATCACCGCTGCAGCCAGTCCATAGCGATCACCGCATACCATTTGTTCGATTTGTAAACGTTCCTGACGCGACAGTTTTGCCGGGTAAGTGGTTTCTGTCTGCGCCCGTACCGTTCCGTACAGCAGTGCAGCGCACATCAGTGCCGCAGAAAAGAGAAAATCAGCTCAGTGCATTATCAGTCGCCGCTAAGCCGGTGCAGAGTCAAACACAGGTGAGTGATTGTAAAACCAATCATGCCGTCGTGAACATGATGTGGGTGAAAAGAAAGAAGGGGAGAGGCAGCAGGTCGTCTGGTGACGCGCAGGCTGCATCCGGTATCAGAAAAACGCAACACGGCACCGGATGTTGCATGGCAAGAACAGCGACGCAACAGCATCGTGGACAGCCACTGACCAGCGTCAGTGGCTGAACGCAGATCAGCGGTAAAACGCCTCGACCACGCCTTTGACCTTGATCATCATCGGATTACCTTTGCGGTCGCGGGTCTTGCCGGCCTGCACGCTGATCCAGCCCTCGCTGATGCAATATTCCTCAACGTCGGTGCGTTCTTTGCCGTTGATTTTGATCCCGATATCGTGCTGAAATACCTCAGCATTGTAAAAGGGGCTGCGCGGATCGATGGACAAACGATCCGGTAATGGGGGGAGTTGTGATGTCGTATTCATGGGGCAGGATTATCCATCAGATAGCCGCCGGGTTCAATGGCTGAATCGGCTAACTGGAATCACCGTGTGGCAGCTTGCGCCATCAGTGTCCGCAGACGCTGGTGTGCCGCATCTTCATGGTCAATTTTCCATTGCTGTTTGGCGTACAGATAATGTCCGGTAAACACATCCAGATAGGCTTCCAGCGTCTGCGCCGCCAGCGTTTCGCCCGCCAGCGCCAGGCACAGCGCGGCCACTTCCGAGGTACACAGATGATCGTCGCGGCGCGAACGGCGTAGCTGATAACGTGACACTTGCTCCGGTTCCAGACTCAATACCGGAAACGGTAACAGGTAAGGGCTTTTTTTAAAAATCTTCCGAGCTTCCGACCAGGTGGCATCGAGCAGGATGAACAGCGGACGCTTTGCTATATTGGGTATCGCTAAGGCCGTATCGCTGTCCGCATTGGAGACAGCCGCCGGTACCGCAGGCAGCAATTGCGTAATCACCCGTTCCGGCGCGACAAACTCGCCCGGAAACACGACGTAAGGCTGCCATTGCGGGTCCGCCAACAGCGTCAGCAAAGCCGGATCGGTTTCCGTGCGCGCCCAGCCAAAAGCCATCGTATCCGGTACCACATCGGCGATCAGCCAGCCGGTATTACTTGGTTTTAAAGTTTCATGTTCTGCCATCAGCAGACAAAAACCGGCGTGCGTCGGCACCACGGTGCGCAGATGACACAGGCAATGACTGAGAATCAGACGGCAGCCGCCACAACGCTCGCCATGCGGGCCGCCACGCGCCAGAAACGGCCGTGTACTGCGCGCCAGCCGGGCGGTACGCAAACGGGAGACAGCATGAGGAGAATGTGCAGCAGATGACATCACAAAAAACGAAACAACGAAATAACGAAACAATCAATCAGCCAGTACAGAAAAGCACTGCGATACAGAAAGCGCCCGCCAGTCTGCAGCAAGGCCAAACAAAAAACCACCTGCATGATAACAGGCGGTCTGTATGAAAACCGGCGAACGAGACAGCCGGTTTATTTCGCAAATTTAGCGTAATACGCCTGCACTGCCGGCAGTGCTGCAATGCGCGCCATGTGCGCATTCAGCGCTGGTGCGACTTGCTGCACCAGGTCTGTCGGTACATGGTCCAGACGACCGGAATTCAGCGCGCGGATATCGACAAACACTTTCAGGTCAGCCACCGTCAGGCGGCCATCGGCGAAGTATTCACCGCCATGTGCGAGTAACTGCTGTTCCAGCCAGCGCAGATACACCGACATCGACCCATTCACCAGCGCCAGCCGCGCCGCCTTTTGCTCTTCACCTGTCATGCGAAAGGTCGGCCCTATTTTGATGCCCGCTTCCTCTACCACGAAACTGACTTCATCGCAGTACAAAGCCTGCAAAGGATCTGTCGGATACAAACCCGCCAGCTTGCCTGCATAGCGCAGCATCGCATCACACTGCGTCACTTTTACCCCATCCACCTCCAGCACAGGCACCTGTCCGAACGGGGCAGTTTGACGCACATCGGCAAATTCAGGATATGCAAAACGGTGATCCTCAAACGCCACTCCGCCAATCGCCAACGCCAGCCGAACCGGCTCACCACGGCCACCGTGAAAATCGAAATAGGTCAGTTTAAGTTGAGGCATAGGGTTTCCTTGAAATAAATTAATGCATCGATTTGTCGAGTAATAGGTAGCTTGGTCGCCGCGTCGATCATAGCATGCGCGGAAATTGCGAGTGAGGTGTCAAATTGAGGATGGATTTTTAACTTTCTATATTTGGGGAGTCACCGTTCTTAGTTCATTGTTAAAGCAAGTGCTGTTAGATGAGATGTATTTCGATGCATTGGCAGTTGGAATACCAGAGTTATTTTTTGAAGATTATGATGAAGAATTGGATCATGACTGCCATGAATTTGATCGTTTGGATTTAGTAGATCTACCATTAACGGATGATCAAGGTCGAGCCATAGACGATTTTTTTGCAAGGTTAATGACCGCAAAATTTAAACAAACGTGTCTTTGAAGAAAGTAGATGTCAGCTTTGGATACGGAGATTGATTAGGTAATGATTAGCCTAAACTTATCAACTGGGGAATCAGGGGAGCTCTCACACTGCTATATTAGTTAAAATTGCACAACCACCTTGTGATTTTCAATAATTCTGCGAAACGCTGGACTTATCGTCGCCCAATCAATCACGTCGACCTTGAACGGTAAATCTGACTCGGAGAAATCGTGTTCAATTGCGGCGAGCAAACTGAGTGTTAAAGAGGTATTGCCGATGATGGCGAGATCCAGATCTGAATAAGATTTTTCAGTGTGGGTTGCCCTTGAGCCAAACGCCCAAACTTCGTTCTCTGGGACGTGTTTTTGCAATATGGCAGAGACGATCCGCCATTGCTCTGGCGTGATGGCGATGTTTGGCTGTATGTTGGCTGGATTTGTCATCACGTGTTTCACGTTGGGGGTGTACCGCGTTTTTTCAGTTCTGCGATTAATGCCTGCCCCTCAAGCAAAAAATCCGGCACGATTTGAATGACTTCGATCGCTTTGGATTCGTCATAGGTATGGCTGGTGATACTCCGTGCTTTACGGTAATCTTTCCAGCGATCCCAGCCGTTGCGCAGTAAGCCTTGCTCGCTGCCTGTCCTGATTAAGTCCGCGAATGGCAGCTCATCGATTTCAACCGGATTAGCTGCTGCAAGTTCGAGATAACGCTTGAGCATCTTGTGTGAGAGCTCGTAGCAGAATTCAAAGCGTTGAATGCACGCATCGCGATAAAGTGAATTGTGTGCATCAGCAGCGTAGGCTTGTAATGCTTCGCTCAGACGTTGCAAGGCATTTTCTAGTGAGCTCAGGTCGAGTTGAATAGCCATGATTTCTTCGCTGGTATTCTGATAAAGAAAAATCTTAATTCAGTGCGGCCTTGTCGCGCAATGTTTATGCGCCTCGCAGGGGCGAATGACTGAAAATACGTGTCGATAATATGTATCCGGCCTTACTGTTTTATATTTTCTCATTCAACAAAAAAGCTCGGCCAAGCGGCAAGGCTTTTTTGTTATTGTAGGATCCTATTTTAGCTTGGATAGTCAACTTTCTAAATCAATGCAGTAGAACTCCAAAATAGGAAAGCTTTGATCTTTTCTCTCAATTTTTTAGATTTTCCTATCTAGCTCAAATGATGTGCTCAGATCTTTTCTTGCTGATGATCCAAAATGGTCGAGTGGCGTCGGACCAGACACATTTCAAAGTTCCTCGGTGCTATTAAAGTGGAACCTGCAGAAGCATCAGTGGCGGAGTCTACACAACGTTACACGTCAATATTCCCCGCCCTCAACGCATTGCCTTCGATGAAAGCGCGGCGCGGCTCCACGTCGTCGCCCATCAACGTTGTGAAAATCTGGTCGGCGGCGATGGCGTCTTCGATTTGCACTTTCAGCAGGCGGCGCACGGTGGGATCCATGGTGGTTTCCCACAGTTGTTCTGGATTCATTTCGCCCAGTCCTTTGTAGCGCTGTTTGGAGACGCCGCGTTCGGCTTCGTCGCGCAGCCACAGCATGGCGTTGTGGAAGTCTTGTACTGCGATTTCCTTGGCTTTTTCGCCTTCGCCGCGACGGATGAAAGCGCCTTCGCCGATCAGACCTTTGAAGGTGTTGGCGGCGTTTTCCAGCACTTTGCAGTCGATCCCATCGACAAAATCGGCATCGATGTGGCTGACTTTGATATTGCCGTGATGCAGACGTTCTACGCGCAGGCTGAAGCTGCCGGACAATTCGTCGCTGCGTACCACTGCTTTGACGGATGGGTCGGCAATCGCGGCGGTCATGGCGTCGGCTGATGTTTGTGCATTTTCTGCGCTATCGAGTTTCAGGGTGACGCCGGTCATGATGGCGGTCAGTGCTGCGCGGTCAATCAGACGGGATAAGCGAGTCATGACGGCGTTGGCCAGGTTGTACTGGCGCACCAGTTCGCCCAGCGCCTCGCCCGTGATGGCATCGGCACCGGTAGCCGGGATCAGTGCGGCACCGGTCAGGGCGACTGTCATCATGTATTGTGCTTCTTCGGCATCATCTTTCAGATAGCGTTCATCGCGGCCGGCCTTGACTTTGTACAGCGGTGGCTGGGCGATGTAGATGTGACCGCGCTCCACCAGTTGGGGCATCTGGCGGTAGAACAGGGTCAGCAGCAGGGTGCGGATGTGCGCACCGTCGACGTCGGCATCGGTCATGATGATGATGCGGTGATAGCGCAGTTTGTCGACATTGAATTCATCGGGACCGATGGAAGTGCCCAGCGTGGCGATCAGGGTGGTGATCTGTTCGGAAGACAGCATTTTTTCAAAGCGCGCTTTTTCGACGTTCAGCACTTTACCGCGCAGCGGCAGGATGGCCTGGAATTTACGATCGCGGCCTTGTTTGGCCGAGCCGCCCGCAGAGTCACCCTCGACGATGTAGAGTTCGCACAGTGCCGGGTCTTTTTCCTGGCAGTCCGCCAGTTTCGAGGACAAACCCAGGCCGTCCATCACGCCTTTGCGGCGAGTGAGTTCGCGGGCTTTACGGGCGGCTTCACGGGCGCGGGCCGCCTCGACGATCTTGCCACAAATGATTTTGGCATCGTTCGGCTTTTCCATCAGGAAGTCGGTCAGTGTTTTGGCGACGATTTCTTCGACCGGGCCGCGCACTTCGGAGGACACCAGTTTGTCTTTGGTCTGCGAGCTGAATTTCGGTTCCGGCACTTTGACGGACAGCACACAGGTCAGACCCTCGCGCATGTCGTCACCGCTGACTTCGACTTTGGCTTTCTTGGCGAAGTCGTTTTCTTCGATGTATTTGTTGATGACGCGGGTCATCGCAGCGCGCAGGCCGGTTAAGTGGGTGCCGCCGTCGCGTTGCGGGATGTTATTGGTAAAGCACAGTACTTGCTCGTTATATGCGTCATTCCATTGCATGGAGACATCCACGGTAATGGTTGTGCCCTGATCCGACTGGCGCTCGCCGGTGGCCTGGAAAATGGTCGGGTGCAGGACGCTTTTGTTTTTGTTGATGTATTCCACAAAGCCGCGGGTGCCGCCTTCGAATGCAAACAACTCTTCCTTGCCGGTGCGGTGGTCGTTCAATTTGATGCGTACGCCATTATTCAGGAACGACAATTCACGTATGCGTTTGGATAAAATTTCGTAGTGGAATTCGACGTGATTGAAGATTTCTTCATCCGCCCAGAAATGCACTTCGGTACCGCGCTTGTCGGTTTCGCCGGTGACTTTGATCGGGGATGTGACGACGCCGTCCACGGTTTCGATTTCGCGATTTTGCACCACGCCTCTGGCAAATTCCATCTGATGCACTTTGCCATCGCGGCGGATCGTCAGCTTCAGCAATTTGGACAGCGCATTTACGCAGGACACGCCCACGCCATGCAGACCGCCGGAAACTTTATACGAGTTCTGATCGAACTTACCGCCGGCATGCAGCTCGGTCATCACGATTTCAGCGGCGCTGCGCTTGGGATCATTTTTGTCGTCCCATTTAATGCCGGTCGGAATACCGCGGCCATTGTCGGTAATCGAAATCGAGTTATCCGAATGAATCGTGACGTTGATTTCGGTACAGTGCCCGGCCAAGGATTCGTCAATCGAGTTATCCAGCACTTCAAATACCAGATGATGCAAACCGGTGCCGTCCGAGGTATCGCCAATGTACATGCCGGGGCGCTTACGCACGGCTTCCAGGCCTTCCAGAATCTGGATGGAGGACGCGCCGTAAGATTGATTGGGCTGCGCTGGAGTGTTGTCTTGGGTGTTATCGGACATGGCTACCTTCTGTTATTTGGTATGACTGGTTCTAACTGATCTGGGGTTCCGGCACCCTCTTACTTTGACGGCAGAGGGCGGGGAGAGGGACAGGCGTGCTTGCAGCTGAAATGAACTAACCAGATTGCACACGCTGATCCGGCACCGGAGACTGGCTGCTGGCATGCCCCTCGCGACGCACCTCTGCTGCTGACAAAAGAGGTGCGCTCAGGCTTCATCAGCCTTAAATGCGCATAGGCATCACGACATATTTAAAGTCAGTATTATCTGGAATCGTGATCAGCGCTGACGAATTGGAGTCGCCCAACGAGATGCTGACCTGATCGCATTTCAGGTTGTTCAGCACATCCAGCAGATAACTGACATTGAAACCGATGTCTACGCTGTCGCCGCTGTAATCGATTTCGATTTCTTCCATCGCCTCTTCCTGATCGGCATTGGTCGACAAAATCTGCATACTGCCCGGCGTGATCACGCAGCGTACACCCTTGAACTTGTCCGAGGTCATGATTGCGGCGCGCTGCAGGGAACGCAGCAATTGCTCACGGCCGAGCGTGAAGCTGTTTTTATAGCCTTTCGGGATCACGCGGTTAAAGTCGGGGAATTTGCCTTCGACCAGCTTGGAAATCAGTTCAATATCAGCGAAAGTCAGTTTGACCTGATTATTCGCAATGTCGATCTGCACAGGATCGTCTTTGTCTTCCAGCAGACGCTGTAATTCGAGAATGGTTTTGCGCGGAATGATGACTTCGTGACGAGGAAATTCCTGTTCGACTTCGACCTGGCAATACGCCAGACGGTGGCCGTCGGTGGCAACGGCGATCACGTTTTTGCCATCCACCACCAGCAGCAAGCCGTTCAGGTAGTAGCGGATATCCTGTTGCGCCATGGAGAAATGCACCATGTTGAACAGGTGTTTCAGGGTTTTTTGCGGCAGGCTGACGCTGGCGTTGAAATGCTCGGCCTGCGCTACAGTCGGGAATTCTTCTGCCGCCAGCGTCTGCAGCGAAAACCGTGATTTACCAGACTGCACGCTCATGCGCTTGTTGTCCAGCTTCAGCACCACATCCTGGTCATCGGGCAGGGCGCGCAGAATATCGAGCAGTTTGCGCGCCGCGACGGTCGTGGCGATGTTGTCACCACCCGAGCCGATTTCTGCTTTGGTTGTGATTTGTACTTCGATGTCTGTAGAGAGGAAAGATACCTGTTCACCGTCTTTACGGATGAGAATATTGGCCAGAATCGGCAAAGTGTGCCGACGCTCGACAATACCACTCACAATTTGCAAAGGCCGGAGCAGGGTATCCCGGTGGGTTTTAACCAATTGCATTTGAAATCCTCGCTGTGGTTGTCATTGATCAATGATGTTTTTTGTACGTCTTAATACTGAACGCTTACTATCTACTGTCATGCCGGGTTGCCGGAAATGTCCTGTGCTTTGTTAAAAGAATAAAGGCAGACTTTATTCTGGCAACCTGTTTGCTTCATACCGGTCAACCTTTGAGTGTCTGTTCCAGCACATGCAGTTCGTGATTGCACTCCGGGTTTTTGGTGCGGTCCGCCGTAATCTTGCGGACTGCATGCAAGACTGTGGTGTGATCGCGTCCGCCAAACAATTCGCCGATTTCAGGCAAACTCTTCTGCGTCAGTTCTTTTGCCAGATACATCGCAATCTGGCGTGGTCTGGCGATATTGGCCGGACGTTTTTTCGAATACATATCGGCGACTTTGATGTTGAAAAAATCAGCCACGGTTTTCTGGATATTTTCTACCGAAATCTGTCGGTTCTGCACCGACAGTAAATCTTTCAGAGCTTCCTTGACGACATCAATCGTGATGTCTTTGCCGTGGAAACGGGAATACGCCAGAATTTTGCGCAATGCGCCTTCGAGTTCGCGTACGTTCGAGCGCAGATGTTTGGCAACGAAAAACGCCACGTCATCCGAAAAATGCACACCTTCGGAATGGGCTTTTTTGAGCAAAATGGCAACCCGCATTTCCAGTTCCGGCGGCTCGATCGCGACCGTCAGGCCGGAGTCGAAACGCGAAATCAGACGGTCGTCCATGCCGGTGATTTCTTTCGGATAAGTATCGCTGGTGATAATGATCTGTTTTTTTGCCGCGATCAGCGCCTCAAAGGCATAGAAAAACTCTTCCTGCGTCCGGCTCTTGCCGCCGAAGAACTGAATATCATCAATCAGCAACAGATCGAGCGAGTGGTAGTAGCGTTTGAATTCGTCGAAACCTTTGCGCTGGTAGGCGGTCACTACGTCGCGCACATACTGTTCGGCGTGGATGTAGCGGATTTTGGCATTCGGGTTATCGACCAGAATCTGGTTGCCGATCGCATGGATCAGGTGAGTCTTGCCGAGCCCGACGCCGCCATACAGAAACAGCGGGTTATAGGACACACCCGGATTATTTGCCACCTGGATGGCTGCTGCGCGCGCGAGTTGATTCGCCTTACCGGTCACAAAACTGTCGAATGTCAACTCGACGTTGATGCGACTCAGGTCGCGCCGCGGCGAGACTTCGGGCGCGCTGCTTTCATTGATAATTTCGACGGAAGCCACGCCCGGCTCTGTATCCTGAGCACCGTGGCGGACTGTCGCCGGTGCCGGAGCGGCTGCTGGCTTCTTTCCGCCGCGCGGGTCCAGCACGAACTGCACTTCAACCGCATCGTCCCAGTACTGGTTGGCCAGCTCGCTGATGCGATTGGCGAATTGCGCCTTGACCCAATCCAGCTTGAAGCGGTTGGGCGCGGCAATGCGCAGCTTGCCGTTCTCGAAATCAAGCGGGACAAGCGGTTTGATCCAGGCGCTGAATTGTTGCGAAGGAAGCTCTTGCTCTAGTTGTGACGAACAGGCTTGCCAGAAATTTTCCATGAATAACTTTACTGTATTAAATGCAAATGCGCGGTCCGCATCTATCAAAACCGTACAGAACCTGAGTGAGTACCGGGAAGCAGCCCGGAAGGCAGGATCCGCAGCAGTTCTTTTAACCTGTCCGGCCAATGATCGAATTTGCCAGGAAAGTTGCCTGAAAGGCATAAACCGGTGCCGCGCTAATCCTCTATTTTAACCGCGACTGACCGAGTTATCCACAGCCGCTGCATTAAATTTATTCTGTGCGCTGCAGCAGCCGGGAAATCCGGGGACGATTAAAATTTGCGCTAAGTGATTGACACGTAAGCTAAAAATGGTGTCTAATTCAGGGTTCCCTACCCTCTTTTATTGGATAGTGCATTACCTCTATGTCTATATCGGTATTGCAGCAGCCATGAGCAGCGGTTTTGGGGCAGTAAAGGCGAAAGGCCTGACGAAATGCGTGAGCCGAAGTCGTACGCACGACAGCCTTTATCCGTAATTCCGATTTTTTTTATTGCTCAAATAGCGAGACCAACATGAAACGTACTTACCAACCTTCCGTCGTTCGCCGCAAGCGCACTCACGGTTTCCGCGCACGTATGGCAACCCGCGGTGGCCGCGCTGTTCTGAATGCACGCCGTGCCAAAGGCCGTAAACGCCTGGCAGCCTGATTATCCATGTTGGTCTGCGACGGCCCAGGCTGAAAACGCATGATCAATTATTCAGCTGATTCAGTTCAGGCTGGTGCAGGCAATGCGGATTTTGCCCGTATCCGGCGTATCGTTAAAACGGATGAGTTTTCATCCGTTTTTCGTTTGCGTCCCGTGTTCAGGACATCGCACTTTGTTCTGTATGCCAGAGCGAACCATTTATCGCATGCCCGTCTGGGCGTCGTGGCCGCCAAACGGTTCGCGCCGCGCGCAGTCACGCGCAACACGATCAAACGTGTCACGCGTGAGATTTTCAGGTGCGCTGCACTGAAAAACGTTGATTGCATCGTGCGCCTGTCCCGGCCGGTCAATAGTAAAGACGGCCCCGCCACGACTGCCTGCCTCAGGCGGGAGTTGCGGGCGGAAATTTTGCGCCTGTTCGCGGCGCCAGCTTGCCAGCAAACGGGTTGATATGAAAACGCTGCTGCTCCTGTTATTGCGCTTTTACAAGTATGCAATCAGCCCTATGCTGGGGCAGAACTGCCGTTTTTATCCCAATTGTTCCGAATATGCCGCCGAAGCAATCCGGTTGCATGGCGCCGCCAGGGGCAGCTATCTGGCGGGCCGGCGTGTGTGCAAATGCCATCCCTGGCATCCGGGCGGTGTCGATCATGTTCCGCCTGTTGCTGAAAAAACAGAAACCGTCCCCACATCCGGCAAGTGTCATCATGAACATTCTGGTGATGCTGGTCATTCTTCACATCTTTCCTGACATAAAAAATGGATATTAAACGTACCGTCCTGTGGGTTATTTTTTCCATGTCGTTGCTGCTGTTATGGGATAACTGGATGCGCCACAACGGCAAATCTTCGATGTTTTTCCCGGCAGCCAGCACACAGCAGGCTAAACCGGCTGCGGCCTCTGCAACAGGCGCTGCTGGCATTGCGGCTCCTGCAGTCAATTCTGACAGCGTTGCCGCCAGTTCTGCAAACGCCACTGCGGTTGCCGCCAAAACTGAACTGATCACGATCACAACGGATGTGATTAAGGTGGATATCGATACACTGGGTGGCGAGGTCAGACGACTGGAATTGCTGAAATACAAAGATCATCCGGCACCGGAACATTTCTATCTGCCATTTCTTGAAGCGGTTGGTCTGAAAGAAAAAGCCAAAACCGAACGGAATGTGGTGTTATTTGATGCCGGTGAAACCCGCACGTATCTGGCGCAGACCGGTCTGGCGAATGCAGCGTTGCCGAATCACAAGTCCGTGTTTACCGCTTTGCCGGGCAAGCGCAGTCTCGACGGCGCTGACAGCGTGCAGCTGGTGCTGGAATCGCAGCAGGGTGGTGTGAAACTGACCAAAACGCTGACCTTCAAAAAAGGCGACTATGCGATTGGCGTCAAACACACGGTGACCAATAACACTGCAGCGCCGATTACACCGGCACTGTACCTGCAACTGATTCATGACGGCACCAAGCCTGCCGGCGGTTCCATGTTTACCGGCCCGAGCGAGTTTTACGCACCGGCCATTTATACCGAGGCAGAGAAATTCCAGAAGCTGGACTTTGAAAAAATCCACAAGGCCGAGCAGGAGCAGCCCGGCAGCAGCAATAACAGTCATGTGAAATCGGCAGATAATGGCTGGGTCGCCGTGATTCAGCATTTCTTTGTCTCGGCGTTTGTTCCCCAGGACAAAGGGGCGCGTGAATTCCGTACCGAGAAGGTGCGCGATAACGTGTATTCCATCAGCACCATTTTGCAGCTGGGTACGATTGCGCCGGGCGCTGCCAAAGACAGCGACGCAGTGCTGTATTCCGGTCCGCAATCGACCGCGACACTGGAAAAAATTGCACCAGGTCTGGAGCTGGTGAAGGATTACGGTATTCTCGCCCTCATCGCCAAGCCGTTGTTCTGGCTGATGGAGCTGATTCATGGTCTGATCGGTAACTGGGGCTGGACGATTGTTGTCTTTACGATCTCGATCAAACTGGCACTGTTTCCGCTGTCGGCTGCCGGTTATCGCAGCATGGCAAAAATGAAGGTCGTCACGCCGAAGATGCAGGCAGTGCGCGAACGTTATAAAAACGATCCGCAAAAAATGAATCAGGCCATGATGGAATTGTACAAAACCGAAAAAATCAACCCTCTCGGCGGCTGTTTCCCTATCCTGATCCAGATGCCGGTATTTCTGGCGTTGTACTGGGTGTTGCAGGCCAGCGTGGAAATGCGCGGTGCACCGTGGACTGGCTGGATTACCGACCTGACTTCGCCGGATCCGCTGTTTATTTTGCCGCTGATTTATGCAATCTCGATGTTCATCACGACCAAGCTTAATCCGGCTCCGGCTGATCCGGTGCAGGCGAAGATGATGATGTTCATGCCCCTGATTTTCTCGGTCATGTTCTTCTTCTTCCCGTCCGGTCTGGTGCTGTACTGGGTTGTGAATAATATCCTGTCGATTGGCCAGCAATGGGTGATTAACAATAAGCTGATCCCGCCTGAACATAAGGCATAACGGCCAGCCAAAAAAGCCCGCAGTCAGCGGGCTTTTTTGTTTCGAGTGCAGAATCGTCCAGTCTGTCTGCCGCGGAATGGGGCATTCAGGGCCGCATCCTGCATATCTGTGGCATTTGCGTCACAGCACCGATTAAAATTCCGCACCTCCGGAGTGCGGGCAACGATAAAATTTCATCATGATTTACGATCCTGTTCCTATTGCCGCCATCGCTACCGCACCCGGACGCGGCGGCATCGGCGTCGTCCGCATTTCTGGCAGAAATCTGGCACCCATTATCCGCGCTTTGTTTGGCAATACGGTGTTGAAGCCGCGCCATGCCAGCTATCTGCCATTCCGGCACGCTGATAACAGCATCATCGATCAGGGGATTGTGCTGTATTTCAACGCCCCGCATTCCTACACTGGCGAGGAGGTGCTCGAACTGCAGGGGCACGGCGGCCCGGTGGTGATGCAGATGTTGCTGGCGCGCTGCCTTGAGGCCGGCAAAGACGGCGGCTTGCGGCTGGCGCAACCGGGTGAATTCACCCAGCGTGCTTTTCTGAACGACAAGCTTGATCTGGCGCAGGCGGAGGCGGTGTCCGATCTGATCGAAGCCTCCACCGAAGCGGCGGCCAAGTCCGCATCGCAATCTTTGTCCGGCGCGTTTTCCAAAGTGATCCATGAACTGGTCGACAAGGTTGTGCATCTGCGCATGCTGGTCGAGGCGACGCTGGATTTTCCGGAAGAGGAAATCGATTTTCTGGAAAAATCCGATGCACGCGGCCAGCTCACCACGATACAGGCGGCGTTGCAAAAAGTATTTGACCAGGCCGCACAGGGCGCTTTATTGCGCGCCGGTCTGAATGTTGTTCTGGCAGGTCAGCCGAATGTCGGCAAATCGTCCTTATTGAATGCCCTGGCCGGCGATGAGGTGGCCATTGTCACACCGATCGCCGGTACCACCCGCGACAAAGTGACAGAGACCATCCACATCGAAGGCATACCGCTGAACATCATTGATACTGCCGGTATCCGCCATGAACATGATGATGCGGAGCCGGGTGGCATCGTCAATGCGATTGACACGGTCGAGCGGATCGGCATCGAACGTACCTGGGCGGAGGTCGACAAGGCAGATGTGATTCTGCATCTGCTGGATGCCAGCCGCGGCCCGACCCGTGCCGATGAGGCAATCGTGGCGCGCTTTCCCGATGGTGTGCCGGTGATCCGCGTATGGAACAAGATTGATCTGTCCGGCCATCATCCCGGCGTCGACCAGATGAGTGATGCCACGCATATCTACCTGTCGGCGCAGGAGCATGCCGGCATCGAGTTATTGCGTCAGGAGTTATTGCGCATCGCCGGCTGGGAGCAGACCGGCGAATCGCTTTACCTGGCGCGCGAACGCCATCTGATCGCCCTGAAACACGCCCATGAACATCTCCAGCAGGCTGCTGAATATGCGGCACAGAACGATCAGTCGCTGGATCTGTTTGCGGAAGAGCTGCGTCTGACGCAGGATCGTCTGAACAGTATCACCGGCGAATTCAGTTCCGATGATTTGCTGGGGGTGATTTTTTCCCGCTTTTGTATCGGCAAGTAAGCCGACTCAGTATCCCCCTCTGAAAAGAGTGCAGGTTCGATTCCGGACCAAGATAGTATGGCTTTTATGCAACGAAAACGTTAGCTATACCCGCATGGCACTGCTCTTTTAGATGCTGTTTATTTCCGAATATCAGCAAATCACCGCGTTCCATCAAAAAATTGTAATCCGTTTATTTGCAGTTGTAGGCACCAAAACACGCCTTAAAAAGCACCTGTAGCACCGACAAATTCCCCTTGAAACTGCTGATCTTAGTTGGTACCTCGCCTTTTGGATAACGCCGAATAGTGGGTAGCTCCACACATCGATAGCCAAGTTTAGGTACCCGGTACGACAAATATGCCAGCAGTTCATAGGTCTGGAATATATTGCGAAACGGAGCAATTTTCGGATCAAGTAACATTTTTCGGCTGTAGGCCCTAAACCCCTGTGTGGTGTCTGTCCAATTGAAACCAGAAAACAGGCTCAGCATAGGTGCATGGATGAAGCGGATAGCAAAGTCACGGGATAACGGCGTGTTTTCAGCCACGCCGCCGGGCACAAAGCGTGATGCCTGAACAAAATCCAGCCCTTGCTGCAGCTCCTCGATAAAGCGCGGAATAGCTGCCGGGTCGTCCTTGTCATTGCCGTCAATCGAGATGATGCCCTCGTAACCCTGATCCAATGCAAATGCATAAGCACAGCGTAGTTGCCCACTCAATTTTCCCGGTCCGGTCTTGACCAGCAGGCCACGCACACCTTGCGCCTGCAAGCGATCAATGGCCAAAGAACCATCGGTACTGCCACCGTCGACGATGATGATGTCTGCCATGGCGGCAATCTGCAAGGTTGCCATCCGATCCAGTAGACTGCCAATTCGCGCCCCTTCGTTAATCACCGGGATCACTACGCAATAGGTGTGTTGCCTCTCCAACCATAGGGGTGTATTGAACGTAGGCACCTGCCATGAGGTACGCACACTTGTATCGATAGATGTATTCATGTTTTTATTCCGACAAACTCAGGCGACCCGCGCCGTAATCAGCACCACACCGGTAACCACCAGCAAAATGCCTAGGCCGGTGGTCCAGTAAAACGGCTCTTTGAAAAGCAGCACCGACAGCAGCGCCACAGCCGCCACCGCACCCGAAGTCAACACGGGGTGCGCCACATTCAGTGGCAAGCGCGAGAGTGCAGCGGCATACAGCAGAAATGCGGCCCCATACAAGCCTAGGCCCAGCCAAAATGGCCAGTTGCTCATGGTACCCAAGGGATCACGCAACGACGGAAACTGGCGCGGTGGCATCATCGCCAACTTGACTAACACACTGGCCGATGCGTTGGCGGTAATGCCCAGAATCAAAATCAGCCACTTCATGAACTCAGACCCTTGGCTTTACTGCGGTAGTGAGCAATGGCTACCCCAAGCGCGCGCTCAATCGACTCCAAATGCGATTCCTGCTGAGTGGTCAACATCTCAATAGTGACCAGGTGGTGTGGCAGATTCTGTGACAAGGCCTGGCACATGGCGGAATGGTCCGTGTTACCATCGCCCAGCGGCAACAAATTGGGTTCACTCGCGTGCACATGACCGATCAGTCCAGCGCTCATCTGCAACACAGTGGCCGGGTCTTCCCCATTGATGGTTAACGCCCCGGTGTCAAACTGCATGCGGATAGCTGTGTGGGCAATTTGGCGGACCACCTGCTCAGTCTCAAAGCTAGTGGTCATGAAATTAGCACCATAGCAAGTGGGATTAGGCTCCAGACAAATCATCACGCCGTGTGAGGCCGCTATATCGCCTAGTCGCCGGAAAAACGACGTGGCGATTGCCATCGTCTCATCATAACTCAGACCACTACGGTCTCGGTTTTTGGGAGAACCAAAAACCATGCGTGGAGCCCCCAGAATCTCGCCGATCCGGCACACCGCGTCCAGATGGTTCAGCAGCGCAGTCTGTAACTCTGGCGTGCCAAAGACGTTAAGCCCCTGGGTGTTAAAGAGCAAGGCCTGCATACCGCTAATTTCGATGCCGCGGTCCATCCACCATTGCCTGACCCGCAAGATGTCAGCTTCCATGGCCTCCCCCGGCTTTGGAAAATACTTGCCAGGGACAATGTCGATGGCATCCACTTTGTAGCGTTGCAGCAAGGCGGCAAGTGCATCGTCTTCTGTTATGTCCCAGGCAATGTTAGAAATGCCCAGCCTCATGCGCTCCCCCCATCTTTGAGTGGCAGAGTCTTTGGTTCCGACTGAGCATAGGCACGAACGGCCAGAAGGGTTTCGCGTTGGCTGTATTGGTAGTGGCCCTTACCACCAAATACCGCGGCATGGCGTGTGCGCATGTCATAGATGACTGCTTGGTTGGCCGAAGGTTGGTCGAACGTTTTGCCAAATCCCAATTCCGACAACTCTGCTACGCTGATTGGCTCGGCGGTCAGATGTACCAACTTCAAGTCTGCTTGCAGCGCCGTTTGAATGTCCCTCCACAAATTGACCATTGGATAGAACTGAAAAATACCACGGCTGTCGATAGACTGCAGATTGTTGTCGTTCAAAAAATCAAAGATCACATTCTTGCGCAGACCGGGGCCGACAAGACCGGGGAGCCGTACAATCAGGTGCCTGGGAAAGTGACTCTCAATAAATTTCTCAAGCAAACGCCGATGTAGACCATAGGCATGCAAACCTTCCTCGTCAACCGAGGTATCCTCATCAACGCCGATAGGGTATTTGAAGACATCGACGGTGCTGATCAGAACGAAGGTGTTGCAGGTGACGGTCTTGAGGTGCGCGATCAGCCTGTGGATGTTTTGACTGTCGGCAAGCGGATCCCGATTGGCAATCCATTTTTGTGCTGGGGCAGCAGCGCAAACAACCGTATCAAAAACATTACCTTCAATAGCGCTTATAGTCCTAGAGCGATAAGTTACTCCAAAATCTGTTTGACTTAACAGAGTACCCCCAACAAAACCCGTGTAACCAATTAGTGCATTCATTGCTACTCTCTTTATTATTTTGGTGTGGCGAATACATAGCCATTACCTGAATCGTGAAATATGTAATTTTCTTGAATAAATCGATTAATGGCCGGTAAACGATCACGCATGTGCCGACCATAAATATTCATAGACCAGAAGGGTGAGTCGTAGACGATAAGCCCAGGTGGATTATTTCTTAATTCGTTTAATACAGAAGCCTCGTCATTCTTTGATATATACACGGCATATGTGTATTTGGTGCAATAAGTTTTTTTTAATAGCAGCGAGAATACTCCTTCGTTTGACCACAAGAACACGCAATCAAAATTATATCGATTTGCTGCGTCTATCCCATAATGTTTACCATCAATCAACACTTGATCAGGCAATGGATGAACTAATTGTCTAGCCTTATTAAGATCAGAGACAATCGAATTAGAAAATATTATTATTAATAATAATTCGACGCCCCAAATAATCCTTTTATCTGATCTACTGAGCACTGCGTAGGTTCTATTTACATAACTGAACAACTGAGCTAGATGTTCATTCACTCCACGGACCATGTCTGATTTTGGTGGCATTAAGATTAGCAAAAAAAACGAAGGCCAAACAAAGTAATAGCTAGTTGGAAATCCTGGCAAACTGTACATCTTGGTGAGAAAAACCAATTGAATAAAGATGAGCCCCAACGCAATAGGTAGCAATCTTTGTTTTCCCTGATGAGTTGACTTTATGATGGCATGAAATATAACAACTAGCGAAAAAATCAGCATTGCTAATGCGCCAGGCAATGCTGGCAGTTTATACTTAAAAGCTAAAAACCAGACGTCTTGAGTATTTTTTAACCAATAAACAATGTTGTGATAATTATCTAGAAGTGAGCCAAAGATCGTTGATTGCGAAACAATCACCAACGTGGCGATGTAGCCAAGAGCAATAGCGAACGCGGAGGCTCCGTTTCTCTGAAAAAGCAGCGTCACTGCATAAATTATTACCCATATTGCAGACAAAATACCACGATCGTAGCTCCAATAAAAAGACATAGCGGCAAATGCACCTGATGCAATCATATGGAAATAGGCACTTGATACACTGCGGCAATACAAAGCCCTTGCACCGACCCAAAGACTAAGAAGTAAGAATAGATCCCGAGTTCCTAAAAAAGCTTGTTGTTTTTTTAGTGGATCATCCCCTGTGGCGATAGCCATCCAAAGAAACAATACGTAGAACAATAGACCCCATACTATTTTCTCTGACTGCTCCCTTAGCATGATGCGAGACAAATCTATATACAAAACCCAACATAAGGCTACCGCGAGAATATTTAAAAAACGAGTCCAGATCAATAGATGACTATCACTTGCAATCACGCTCGCTAAAATTGATGGCAAATAATCCATTGCCCCATGTATCAACATTGGAAAAACAGATATTCCGGAGTAGTAACTACGAATGGCATGGAGATTACCAATGTATTCACCCTCGTGGAACCCGTCGGTTAATGGCTTGGTTAAGTTAACATCGAATGCCAGTCCAATCGGAAATAATATAAAGACAAAAACAAATATCAGTTTTTTGGTGAATTGGGTCACTTAAAGACTTTCATTTTCTAATTTCGTTAGTACATCATAAATATTATCAATCTTCCCGCCCAATACCGAATAACACCCCGGCAATTCCGGATGCTTCTCAAATAAAATAGGTCGCCCGTCATCCCCTTCGTTTTTCACCAAAATGGTTTTCACTTCAAACAAAGATTCGACATATTTAGCATCCAGTACGGCAGGCAGATAGCGACCCACATCACGTACCATACGGTCAACCCGCGTCGCTTGGTCATAGTTGGTTAATTTTTGGTAAGGATCTATTCCTTGTGCATCATTCCAGTGCAGATGCGGCGTGTAACGCACATGGGACAGAGTGTGCAGACCACGCGCTGGAAACGGCATCATCGAAAAGAACGGACCATCCATTACCGTGATACCCAGCCCCTTCAGTGCGGGCGGAGCCTGCATCAACGCCATCTCAGTTATTTCCTGTTTCAGCCGGGTTTGGGTACCAGGAAAATCGCCCTTGAATTGGTTCAACCCACTGTAAGTGCAGTTAAAGATGAAGCGGCTGGTGTAAAGCTCCTCATAGCCTTGTTCGGGGGCGGCTGTCACCTGTAGCCCGCCATGTGGGCCATTAGCTATAGCCGTCACCCGAGTTTGCAAACGCGTCTGAATGCCGCATGCCTTCAATTCCGCAGCAACCCAACTGGCCAGCTCGGTTGTATCAAAGGCGTACTCTTCAACCAGAAAGACAGCTTCAATCAGGCGCGGCTCAAACAAAGCCGCTTGTGCGGGTGCTGCGGGTTGAATTTTGGCACCAATTTCATGACAAAAGCGTTCAAACTGCCGGGCGGTGACTTTGGAGTTGCGCCGGGCGATGGCGTATAGCTTGGTGAAGTCCTGTTTGACTGCATTCGGCCAGTCACGCACAAACTTGGGTAGATTAACTCGGCTGCGGTAGGCCGTGGTGAAGCTACGTGGGTAATGGTAGCCGTTGTGTACGCGGGCCTGGTTGTTGTAGGACGCACGCTTTAATAAAGCTGGCTCACGCTCGATCAACATAATGCGTTTGAACCCGCGTTCCTTGGTCAGGTAAATGGCAATGGCAGCACCGTAAAAGCCACCACCGATGATGATTGCATCTTGTTGGGCGGTGGCGCCACTCATTTTGGCACGCGTTCAAGGCCAACGCCCATAAGCCCATTAGGCGCAATTGATTTTGCGGCGACTTCTTCGATATTGAGCTTTTCGTGCCGGGTCATGCGGGCGCTAGTGAACTCTTGCCCCACATGGTAGAGCGGACCTTCGTTCGACAGACTAACCATATTGACGATATATTCGCCAAGAACCAGCAACACCATTGAGATCAGAAAGAACATGCCGGACTGCTGGAGCGACAGACTCACCCAACCGGGCGCCACATCCGACTTAAACAAACCAACAGCCACCACATAAAACGAATACAGCAGGTTGGCGAACGCGCCGAACATGGACAGCATGGTGACCAAGCGCATGGGCGCACGTGTGGTTGACACAAGTAGCCTCATGCCCCGATCCACGCTTTCCCACAAGCGCTTGGGCTGCTCTGTTTTGGGTGGCGCGCTGTAGTCAAGGTTGCTTTGCGCAAAACCGCCAGTGGCCGGCAAATGACGGTAGCTTACGGCGGGTTGTGGGTGCTGCAGAATGAAGTTAACCACGCGTTTGCTCAGCACCCGATATTGCGGTGCCTCCTTGGCAAGGTGAATGCCATTCAAGCGCTTGTAGAGGCTGTTAAAAGTCGCATACGCAACACGGTATGCCAGACTTTGCGGTGATTTTTGCGCATTGCTGGCAAAAACGACCTCGACACCACTGACTGCCTTGTCCAGCATCGTCGGTAAAAAGTTGACATCGTCTTCCAAGGGATTAATCACAGCGACAAAGTCGCCTAGGGCGTTTTCCAAGCCGACCCAGGACGCGGTGTCAGCATCGACCTCTTTGGTCAGGGCGTACACCTGCAAATTGGCGAACCCCTGCTCACCCGTGAGCACTTTCAAAACGGCAACGCTGTCGTCGTTTGAGGCGTTGTCCACAATGATAAGTTCGTAGTCGCTGACCAGCCCGGCCAAACCGACCTCGGCATCTTTAAGTATTTTTTCAAGCTGAGTGGCTTGGTTACGCATTACCAAAACAACAGACAAGAAAACCGGAAACAATGCCATTAAAACCTTTCTTATTACTATTATTTTCCAACTTGAGTGAATTGTTGAGTTGCAAATTTTACCACGAAGTCAAAAAAATTTTAAGTAAATTTAAAAAGCATCCGTAAATAAACGATAATTCGTTTCCATATGCGATTCCGATGACTGTGCTTTGAGGCGAGATGACAAAAGCGAATCACGGGAAATCACAGATATTTTTTTGGGAGCTGCGTGCAGCCAGTAATTCCAGTGCACCAACGTGTGCCAGACCAACCTTACCAAAGCAGAGTTGGTGGTGGGCGCAAACCAAAAGAACCACAACTACTCTTAGAAAGCATCGTCTAAATGCTGCCAACCGGATTACCTACCCCATCCACTGCCACATGAATCTTGCTGGTTAATCCGTTACGCGAACGACCTATGGCTTGCCGACCTGTTTTTTGGGTGTCGGCTGAATGTAGATGAACTCGCACAATTGTGCTGTCTACCATCAATAATTTCATATCCCTGCATGGCTGACTGCCTCAACGATGCTTTGCCATACACCCGTCTCGCCCCAACGTTTGAACCGGATGTACGTCGTTTGCCAACTCCCCAGTTCCACCGATAAATCCCGCCATGGTGAACTGGTGCGAACTATCCATAGAACAGCCTCAATAAATAAGCGGTTACTTGCTATGACCAACCTTTATCTCCCGCCTTATCAGGCAACAAGGACGCTAATTTATGTCACTAGTCATCCCTTAATATCTTGCGTACTGCACTTATTTCGACATCTCAAATTTCAAATACCGAATGTAAACACATTTTACTAAATTTAACAGTCCCCTTGCACAGACGGAAAAATATAATTCTACCTATCGTAAAATAAGTACGCAATCTGGTACGCAGCCAGTCGCCTGCACAGAATTTTTGGATGTCACAAAAAAGGATGCGTAAGCATCTGTAAATTAATCCCATGAAAGAGCATGTCAACTTGCCGATATTTGGTTGCTTGAAGAATTAGAGCAATACGCACGATGGTTCTCTTTGGCTTAGAGGGTTTCCTGAACGTCTAGTATGCTTAGAAGGTACGCAGAGGCTCGGATACAGGCACTTTTTGCAATTGAAACACTTAATAACATAACATTTTTTTTAGTACACAAAATGACTGACGTTTTCAGAGAGTGTTTCTGGGTAAGGGTTTCATGGTGTTGTCTAGCTTCTGTATCGAAACCGTTTTTTGTGAATCACAAATATCCTGATCAGATCGGTGTGGACTGATCGGGAAATGCTTTTGACCAGTGCAGGATTTCAACGCTGGCACGCAATCCATGTTGCCAGAATGGGTCTGTGACGATGAGTGCATTGACTGCTGCTTTGCCTGCTGCCTCAACGATCCAGCAGGCTCCCAGAGGCGCCTGCTCTGGTTCGATACGCAGTGATCCTGCGACCCGGATTGACTGCTGATGCTGGCTGAGCCAGTCAAGATGGGCCGCCATGTGCTGCTGACGTACCGTCAGCTTATCCTGGTGGTCGTGAAATATCAGGATGAAGAGCATCAAAATCCCCGTGCAGGTCAGTACAGCATTTGATCATAAAGAAGTTTGCATATGTTAAGGTATGTGGATACCGATTTTTCTGTGTGCATCATGTGTCAATTACTAGGAATGAATTGCAATACGCCGACCGATATCGTGTTCAGTTTCACGGGATTTGCGACGCGTGGCGGGTTGACGGACGAGCATAAAGACGGCTGGGGCATTGCTTTTTTTGAAGGCAGCGGCGTGCGCCTGTTCGTCGATCACCAGCCGGCAATCAGCTCGCCGGTGGCAGAACTGATCAAGCATTACCCGATTCAGTCAAAGAATGTGATTGCGCATATCCGCAAGGCGACCCAGGGTGAAGTGACGTTGGAAAACTGTCATCCGTTCGTGCGTGAATGCTGGGGGCGTTACTGGGTTTTTGCGCATAATGGTGATCTGAAAAATTTTACTCCTGCGCTGGATGGCAGCTTTCTTCCGGTCGGCAGCACCGACAGTGAGCAGGCATTCTGCTATCTGCTGCAAAGCCTGCGCAGGCAGTTCGGCAACTGCCTGCCGGAAACCGGCGAACTGGCTGTTTTTTTGCAGAAAATCTGCGCTGAAATTGCCGCTTATGGCACATTCAATATGATGCTTTCGAACGGTGAGGCGTTGTTTGTGCATTGTTCCACCAGGCTGTATTACATCGTCCGTCAGTATCCGTTTACCACGGCCAGTCTGGCGGATGAACAGGTGACGGTCGATTTTTCCGAACTCACCACACCACAGGATAAGGTCGCGGTGATTGTCACCGAACCCCTGACCAGCAACGAAATCTGGACGCCGTTTGTACCTGGTGAATTCCGGGTGTTTGTCGATGGCGATGTGCTGACTGCAGAGGCGTTATGAGCCAACGTCGGGTTGATCAGCTTGATGCGAATCTGTTGCGCGTGCTGCACACTTTGCTGACGGAACGCAGTGTTACGCGTACTGCGATGAAACTCGGCCAGTCACAGCCGGCGGTGTCCAATATGCTCAAGCGTCTGCGCGACATTACCGGCGATGCGATTCTGGTGCGCGGTAAAAATGGCATGACGCCGACAGAACGCGGTAATGCATTGCTGGTGCTGGCCAGACAGGGATTAACCACGCTGGAAAGTATCGCCAGCCCGCCGCCGGCTTTTGTGGCCGCCAGCAGTCAGCGGGTATTCCATCTCGGCGCACCGGATTATCTGAGTGTTTTGCTGATTCCGAGGGTGATGGAAAAAGTCCGTGAACTGGCGCCGCAGGCGGGGCTGGTGGTGCATGCCCTGAGCGCCGGATTTGATTACGCCGCTGCACTGGAAAGCGGCGAGCTGGACTGCGTGATCGGCAACTGGCCGGACGCCCCGCAGCATCTGCACATCGCCCAGCTGTCGGAAGATGAGATCGTGTGCATGGTCAACCGCAGACATCCGGTGGTCAGCAAAGGCTTATCGCTCCGCCATTATCTGGATATGCCGCATCTGGCACCGACGCCCTACATGATGGGACACCGCAGCATCATTGACAGCACGCTGGCAGAGCAAGGCCTGAAGCGGCGGATACAGATGACGATTCCGTATTTTGGCATGGTGCCGTATGTGCTAGCAAAGACCGATCTGATTTTTACGACCAGCCGTAGTTTTGCGTTGCAGTGCGCGAAGGATTGGCCGATAGAAATTTTACCGGTACCGTTGGCGATGCCGTGCATGCAGTTCTTCATGTTGTGGCATGAACGGGTGCATGCGGCAGCGGAAGTGCAGTGGTTCCGACGGCTCATTGCCGAGGCTGCGGGCGAGGTGTTTTCTGGTGCGGGTCAATCACGCTGAGAAGCGTGCTGTGGATTAAAAAACACCGCATTTCCTGATGGAGCTTGCGGTGTTTTTTTAAGGCGCAATGACGCTGGATCAGCCGGGTATTTTGCCTTCCACGCCCTCGACGTAGAATTTGATTTCATGCAGGAATTTGTCGTCGGCGACAGCATCTTTGCCGAGGACTTCCTTACCGGTATTGTCCCTGATCGGACCTTTCCAGATCGGCGCGGTGCCATCGATCACACCCTGACGGCGTTCAGCGATGAGCTTTTTCACATCATCCGACAGCGTGGTGTTGAAGGACTTCAGGTCGATCATGTTTTCTTTCAGACCCCACCAGGTCGAACCGGATTTCCAGCTGCCATCCATCACTTCGCCGACGCGCTTGATGTAGTAACCGCTCCAGTCGATGGTCGAGGCAGCAACGTGTGCTTTCGGGCCGAACTTGGTCATGTCGCTGTCCCAGCCAAACGCCAGCACACCTTTTTCTTCGGCAGTCTGCACGACGGCGGCGGAGTCGGTATTCTGCATCAGGACATCCACACCCTGACCAACCAACGTAGTAGCCGCTTCGCGTTCCTTGCCCGGATCAAACCATTTGTTGACCCAGACCACTTTGGTCGTGGCTTTCGGATTCACAGAGCGGGCGCCGAGCGTGAAAGAGTTGATGTTGCGCAGCACTTCAGGAATCGGTACCGAAGCGACGACGCCGAGCTTGCCGGACTTGCTCAGTTTGCCGGCGGCGACGCCTGCCAGATAAGCGCCTTCATAGGTGCGGACATCGTATTGCGCCAGATTGTCGGCAGTTTTGTAGCCGGTGGCGTGTTCAAATTTCACATCCGGAAAATCTTTGGCGACTTTCAGCATCGCTTCCATGTAGCCAAAAGTGGTGCCGAAAATAATCTTGTTGCCCTGCATTGCCAGATCGCGGATCACCCGTTCTGCATCGGCGGCACTTTCCGGCACATTTTCGACGAAGGTGGTTTTCACCTTGTCGCCGAATTTCGCTTCCACCAGCTTGCGGGCGGCATTGTGCGCATAGGTCCAGCCTGCATCACCGACCGGGCCGACGTAGATAAAGCCGACCTTCAGCGGCTCGGCACTGGCAGCGCTGGCGCTGGTGGCTGCTGCGGGAGCTTCGGTTTTCGCTTCTTCCTTTTTACCGCAGGCGGCAAGGCCAAAGAAGGCCAGCGACAGCACGGCTGCCAGGGTTTTTCTGCGAGAAATTTTCATATCGGATTTCCTCCTGTGAACAAAATGATTGAAACGGCACGCGGGTAACGGCGACATCAGTGGTGGAACGGCTTGCCCAGTGAGGCGGGCATATTCAGACGTATCCAGTCCGGATTGCGCGAAATCAGCACCAGCACCAGTATCGTGGCCACATAAGGCAGCATCGACAATATCTGGGATGGAATCGCCAGCCCGATTGCCTGAAAGTGAAATTGCAAAATTGTGACGCTGCCAAACAGCAAGGCACCGAGCAACACCCGTGCCGGACGCCAGGTGGCGAATGTTGTGAGTGCGAGAGCGATCCAGCCGCGCCCTGACACCAGTCCTTCGACCCACATCGGTGTGTACACCACCGATAGATACGCGCCGGCCATGCCGCAGCAGGCGCCGCTGAACAGCAGTGCAGCATAGCGGATACGGCGTACCGGATAGCCCAGCGCATGGGCCGATTCGGGAGACTCGCCCACGGCACGTAATATCAGTCCGGAACGGGTGCGGTACAGGAACCAGACCAGCGCAACACACAGCAACAGGCTGAAATACACCATCCAGTGCTGGTCGAACAGCGCTTTGCCGACGAAGGGCAGATTCGCCAGCCCCGGAATGCCGTGGTTGCCGGCCGGCAGGGACTGTCCCACAAAAGACTGGCCGATAAATGCGGATAAGCCGCTGCCAAAAATCGACAGGGCCAGTCCGGTGGCAACCTGATTGGTCGAGAGAACTAGCACGAACCAGGCAAACAGGCTGGCCATCAGCATACCGGCGATGGCGCCAGCGAGAAAACCGAGTTCGGGGATATGGGTCTGATGCGCCACGGCGAAACCAGTGATGGCAGCCACCAGCATCATGCCTTCCGCGCCCAGATTGAGCACGCCGGCGCGTTCGTTGATCAGCAACCCCAGCGCGGCAATCAGCAGCGGTGTACCGGAGTTGATGGAGGCGGCAATCAGTGCAGCAAAATTTTCCATAGTGTTATTGTTTCCAGCGCAGGCGGTAATGGATCAGCGTATCGCAGGCAAGCAGCATGAACAGCAGCATGCCCTGAAACAGACCGGTCATGGCGGAAGGCAGGCCAAGACGGGATTGCGCCATTTCCCCGCCCAGATAAAACAGCGACAGCACCATGCCGCCGAAAATCGCGCCGACAGGGTTTAAGCGGCCGATAAAGGCAACGATGATGGCGGCAAAGCCATAACCGGGAGAAATCGACGGCAGCACCTGACCGATCGGTCCGGTGACTTCAAAGGCGCCCGCCATGCCGGCCAGTCCGCCGGAAATCAGCAGCGACAGCCACAAAGCCTTGCGGCTGGAAAAACCGGCATAACGTGCAGCGAGCGGTGCCAGCCCGCCGACAGTCAGGCGGTAACCGGCAAAGCTGCGGTAAATGAAGACAGTCATGCCTGCTGCCGCAATCAGCATCACGACAAAGCCGATATGCAGGCGGCTGTGGAACAGGTGGGGCAGCAGAAATTCACTGGAAAAGACCTTGGACTGCGGAAAATTCATGCCGTCCGGATCTTTCAGCGGGCCGTTGACGGCATACATCAGCAACAGTTGGGCAATGTAAGTCAGCATCAGCGAGACCAGGATTTCATTGGCATGAAAACGGTCCCGCAGCCAGGCCGTGATGGACGCCCAGCATGCGCCGCCTGCCACACCGGCGATGGTTGCCAGCACCAGTACCGCAGCGCCGGACAAGGCTGCGCCAGGGTGATCGAAAGCCAGCACGGTGGCACCGGCTGCCAGTCCGCCTGCGATGAGTTGACCTTCAGCGCCGATGTTCCAGACATTGGCGCGGTAGCAGACCGATAAGCCAAGTGCGCATAACACCAGCGGTGTGGTTTTCAGCAGCAGTTCGGTGATGGCGGTCTGGCTGCGCAGCGGCTCCAGCAAAAATACCTGTAAGCCGGTCAATGGATTTTTTCCCAGAATCAGGAACAGTAATACGCCAAAAAAGACAGTCAGCAGCAATGCCAGCAGCGGCGAAAAATACGCCATCCAACGCGAGGAGGCCGGGCGTAATTCAAGCTTAAGCATGTGTATGCTCCGGTTCAGCGGCAGATGCCGGAGCGCCATTCTCACTCCATAATCCACTCATCCACAATCCTATTTGTTCCCGGCTGACCGTTTCTGTCCTGACGGCAGGAGACAGGCGGCCTTTGGCAATCACATGCAGCCGGTCGCATAATTCAAATAATTCGTCCAGCTCTTCGGAAATTACCAGCACCGCGCAGCCGCGGTCCCGCAGCTGGCGTATTTCGGCATGAATCTGCGCGGCGGCACCGATATCCACACCCCAGGTCGGCTGCGCCACGATGAAAATTTCCGGTTCGTGCAGGATTTCACGGCCAACGATAAATTTTTGCAGGTTGCCGCCTGACAGACTGCGTGCCAGCGCCGCGGGTCCGGAGGCTTTGACGCGGAAACGGGTAATGATGTCGCTGGCGGCCTGCATCGTTTGTTGAAAATTGATCATGCCCCGCTGCACAAACGGAGCGGTCTGTTGCGACAGCAGCATGTTATCGGTCAGGCTTAGCTCCGGTACTGCGCCGCGTCCCAGGCGTTCTTCCGGCACCAGGCTTTGTTTCAGCGCGCGACGGGCAGCGGGACCGCGGTTTCCAACCGGGACATCGTTAATCTGTATCATGTCAGGCGCTGCGCGGCGGTCTTCGCCGGACAGGGCGGCCAGCAATTCCTGCTGTCCGTTGCCGGACACGCCGGCGATACCGGTGATTTCCCCGGCACGCAGCGTCAGGCTGATGTTGTCGAGTGCAGTGGCGAAAGCATGGGCCTTCGGCAGGTTCAGCCGTTGTACCTGCAACCGGACCGGGCCGACCTGTATTACCGCAGATGCCGGATGCTGAGCCTGCGTGTCGCCGATCATCAGGCGCGACAGGCTGGCGGCGGTTTCCTGACGCGGATCGCAGTGTCCGGTCACTTTTCCCATGCGCATCACGGTAGCGGAATGACACAGTTCGCGGATTTCATCGAGTTTATGGCTGATGTACAGAATGCTGCATCCTTCTGCCGCGATCTGGCGCAGGGTGACAAACAGTTTTTGCACAGCCTGCGGTGTCAGCACGGAAGTGGGTTCATCCAGAATCAGTAATTGCGGTCTGGTCAGCAGCGCCCGCACGATCTCGACCCGCTGCCGCTCACCGACGGACAAGGTATGTATATAACGATGCGGTTCCAGCTCCAGTCCGTAAGTGGTTCCGGTCTGCCGTATTTGTTCTGCGAGTTGCTGCATGTCGGTGCCGGCGTCCAGACCCAGTGCAATATTTTCCGCCACGGTCAGGCTGTCAAACAGCGAAAAATGCTGGAACACCATCGAGATACCGAGCCGCCGCGCTGCCTGTGGATTGCTGATCCTGACTTCCTGACCGTTCCATTGCATGCTGCCGGAATCCGGTTGCACGGCACCGAAGATGATTTTCATCAGTGTCGATTTGCCTGCCCCGTTTTCTCCCAGCACTGCGTGAATTTCGCCGGGAGCAACGCTCAGGCTGATATGGTCGTTGGCAATGACGGCAGGGTAGCTTTTACAGATGCCGGTCAGCGTCAGCCGGGAGAATGCCGGGGCAGCAAAAGAAGTCACGTATACCTTTCCAATCTGGAGAAATCGCCGGGGCGCGGATGAACCGGGCGGCGCTTCAGGGCGAAGGAGGCCGCGCTCAGAATAACAAAGCAAAGTGACAACAAAAGCGACTGCAGACTCAGGTTAGGGAGTATGTTGTGCCGGGAACATCACAAAATGAATATGCTGCGTATTCGGCCGACATTATAAATGCCGCAGCGGAATATTTACAGGATCAGAATCGCTCTGAAGTCGTTGACATTGGTGCGTGTTGGTCCGCTGACAATTAATTGATCCAGGGCAGAGAAATAACCATAGCCGTCGTTGTTTTCCAGCATCAGCCGGGCAGACAGCTGGTGGGTAGCCGCCAACTGCGCCGAGGCAGGCTCATAGTAAGCACCGGCGTTATCCTCAGAACCGTCAATGCCGTCGGTATCACAGGCCAATGCATAGATCCCGGAATGACCATTCAAGGTATGCGCCAGACTCAGCAGAAATTCAGCATTGCGCCCGCCGCGTCCTGTGCCACGCACTGTGACCGTGGTTTCGCCGCCGGAGAGAATCACACAGGGTTTGTGAAATGGCTGGCCTTTTTCTGCGACCTGGCGCGCCAGTGCGGCATGCATCAGACCGATATCACGGGCTTCGCCTTCGATGCCATCGGACAGGATATGCGCTGCGACGCCCTGCGTGCCGGCATAGTAGGCGGCGGCATCCAGCGCATGCTGGGCAGTGGCGATGATGTGATGGCTGTGGCGGGCAAAGCGTGGATCTTCCGGTTTCGGGGTTTCGCCTGCGCCGGATTCAAGATGTGCCAGGATATTGGGTGGTATCCCGATCTGGTATTTGCGCAGGATCGCCAGCGCTTCGGCACAACTGGTGTCGTCCGGCAGCGTCGGACCGCTGGCGATGATGCGGGGATCGTCGCCGGGGACATCGGAAATCAGCAGCGTGACGACGCGCGCCGGTGCGCAGGCCAGGCCGAGCCTGCCGCCCTTGATGGCGGACAAATGTTTGCGCACGCAGTTCATCTCACTGATGGCAGCGCCGCTTTTCAGCAAGGCTTTATTGATGGCCTGCTTCTGTTCCAGCGTGATGCCTTCGGCAGGCAGCGCCAGCAGCGATGAGCCGCCACCGGAAATCAGGCAGAGCACCAGGTCTTCCCGGTCTAAACCCTGCGTCATGGCGAGAATGCGTTTCGCTGCTTCCTGACCTGCAGCATCCGGTACCGGATGCGCCGCTTCAATGACTTCAATTTTTTCGCAGCGGGCACCGTGTCCGTAACGTGTGACGACTAATCCGCTCAGCTCGCCCTGCCAGTGCCGCTCCACCGTTTGCGCCATCGCGGCAGCGGCTTTGCCTGCGCCGATCACGATTGTCCTGCCGGACGGTGGCGGTGGCAGAAATGCCGGCAGGCACTGGCTGGCGCTGACTGCAGCGACGGCGGTCTGGTACAGGGAGAGTAGAAAGTCACGCGGCGATGCAATAGTCATGGTGAAAACTCTGAGGATGAATACAGGTAAGATGATGGTTTCTTTAACAGGCTCAGGCTGCCAGAGTGTCCACGTACTCCGGCGTTACGGTATTACATGGTCAGTCCTGGCGCCGCAACAGCGAACCATCATAAGCGATATGTCCTACGATTTCAGTGAAGTAAATTCAACAATGCAAAAATATGTCGACCGGGAAATCCTGGCCGGCGTATCGACCGCCGTGCTGGCGGGGCGGGAACTGGTACATCTGCATTGCAGCGGCTGGGCCGACCGCGAAAACGGTATTGCCTTACGCGAGGATCATTTGTTCCGGGTATTTTCCAACACCAAACTGGTGACTTCGATTGCCATTTTGCTGCTGATGGAAGACGGGCGGCTGGGGCTGGACGATCCGGTCGAGGACTATCTGCCGCAACTCGGGCGGCGGCGCGTGCTGCGGCAGGGAGCCACCAGTCTCGACGATACCGAGCCGGCCCGTTCGTCGATCACCATCCGTCAATTGCTGAACCACACCTCTGGTCTGAGTTACGGTTTGTTGGATCATGGCAGCCTGATGTACAAAGCCTATAACGAACGCAAAGTGCTCAACGCCTTTCAGACACTGGCGGAAATGATGGATGTGCTGGAAGAATTACCGCTGAGTTTTCACCCCGGCGAAGCCTGGGAATATTCGATTGCCAGCGATGTGCTGGCGCGGGTGGTGGAGGTGGTCAGCGGACGGAATTTCGAGCAGTTCATCCGGCTGCGCATCTTCAACCCGCTGGGCATGGACGATACCGGATTTTATGTTTCCGAACGCGATCTGGGCAGGCTGACAGCCTACTACGGCGGCAGCGATCCGGCGAATGTGTTGCAGCGGGGTCTGCGCAGACTCGACAAATCGCCTTATCCCGGCGCATTCACGATGCCGGTGGTACGCTTATCGGGTGGTGGCGGGCTGGTGTCCAGTTTGCACGACATGCTGGCGCTGATGCGCAGTCTGATGCCGGATGGCGACACGATCATGCAACCCGGGACGATTCATCTGATGATGCAGAATCATCTGCCGCATGGCATGGGAATTCGCTTTCCCGGTGTCGGCGATGTGCCGGGTAAAGGGTTCGGCTTGGGCGGCGCGGTAACTTTGCAGGCGTCATCCATTGATCCTCCCGGTTCGGAAGGAGAATTTGAATGGGGCGGGATTGCCGGAACACACTGGTGGATTTCACCCAGCCACAATATTGCCGGCATCCTGATGACGCAGCGGTTGATGAGCTTCTGGCATCCGTTTTCGTTTGATTTCAAGCGCCAGGCTTACGCCGCGCTGGGCATCCGCTGAGCAGCGTGCCAGCCAGCCTGCGCAGGCAGACTTCATGTAGCTGACATTTTTCTGGATTATGATCCTGTCAGAAATGCATGATTTTTTAATAGGAGAAAATTTTGAACGGACGTTTATTCAGTACATTTTCTTTTGCTGCCGTCGCTTTGGTGGCTGCGGGCGTGTTAAGCGGTTGCAGCACGACTGTGCCGGAACTGGCAGGCAAAAAACAGCTGCCGGCCGTGGCGTTACAGGATCCTGCCACCTTGCCCGACACCTGGGTGGTTTTGGGTGAGCAGGGGCAGCCGGTAGCGCGCGCCGTGACAAGCGCTGCCGAATGCCCGGTATTGCTGCAGGATGGCACACCGGGCAGCATGCAGGTGCGTGCCCGTCCTGAAACGATTGCCCAGCGCAAGACAGCCAGCAGCCCGGATAATTCCAAGCCATCGGCTTTCCCGGTACTGGTCTGCGAAGCACCGCTGAAACCGGGCATCAGCCACGCCAGCATCGGTGGCCGCGAGCTGGCCGTGCCGAAAGCGACAGTACAGAAAATCGTGGTGATCGGCGATACCGGTTGCCGGATGAAACTGGCGGACAATTATTTTCAGTCCTGTAATGACAGCGACAAGTGGGCTTTCCGCAGCATGGTGCAGGCGGCGGCACAGACGCATCCCGATCTGGTGATCCATGTCGGTGATTATCATTACCGTGAAAATGCCTGCCCTGACGGTAATCCGGCCTGTGCCGGCAGCCCGTGGGGATATGGCTGGGATACCTGGAAAGCCGATTTTTTTGATCCGGCAAAAGCCTTGTTGCAGGCCGCACCCTGGGTGATGGTGCGCGGCAACCATGAATCCTGCCTGCGTGCCGGGCAGGGCTGGTGGCGCTTACTGGACCCGCGCCCTTTGCAGGCGGGCCGTGATTGTAATCTGGCGGAGAATGACCAGAAAGGCGATTACAGCGCACCTTATGCGGTGCCATTGGGCAAAGTCGGGAATGAAGCTGCACAGCTGATCGTGTTTGATTCTTCCAAAGTGCCGAATAAAGTGCTGGCCAAAGAGGATGTTCCTCACCGGACGTATATGGAGCAGTTCAAAACGGTGAATGCGTTGGCAGCCAAAGCGGATTTTAATATTTTCATGAATCACCATCCTATCCTCGGTTTTGGTGTGGAAAAGAAAAAAGATGGTCAGCTGTCTGTCTGGCCGGGTAATGCCGCTCTGCAGGATGTATTACAGAATCTGAATGCGACGCCGTTGTTTCCTTCACAGGTGCAGGCTACCTTGTCCGGCCATGTTCATCTGTTTGAGGCATTGACTTTTTCCAGCGGCCACCCGACGCAGTTTGTCTCCGGCAATGGCGGCTCCTCGCTGGATATGCCATTACCGGCAACTGCCGTGACGGGAAAAACACCGTATAGCGCAGCGGTACTGGAACATTTCAGTAATTCTAACGACGTGGGTTTCATGACGATGGAGCGTGAGCTGCAGTCGTGGAAGATTCAGGCATGGAATAAGGAGGGCAAGCTGATCACCGAATGCCACATGGAAAACAGAAAAACCGTCTGCCGGGCGGTGAATTCTTAATCAGTGTGCGATAAAACAACAGAACAGGGCATGAATATGCCCTCGCTTTGTAACGTTGTGTAGAAAGCATATCAATTCATTATCTTGTCATATCGTCTTCCTAGACTTTCCATTTTTCTTACCCAGCTAATGAATTGGAAGGCAAGGCAATGAAGCGTAATAAGCAAGCGTTTGCACGAAACATGATTTCCGCCCACGTGCTGATGGCAATCACTCTGATGGCATATCAGCATGTGCATGCCCAGTCCGTGGTTCAAAATGAGACTGTCGCATCCGACTCCGCACTCGATGCGGAAGCGATCAAATCCAAAGTAGTGATCAGTGGTTCTGCCGTCGGTAATCGCGCTCCAGTGCAGAGCTCGCTGAAAGCGACGCAGCCGCAATCTATTATCACGGCAACCTTCATCGAACAATCCGTCACTGATTTGGCGGATTACAACGCAGTGGCGCGGATTGCCCCAAGCGTTGGTTCCGGCATTTCCGCCAATGGCCCCGGTCTGGCTGAAACCAAGGTTACGCTGCGCGGCTTCCAGGATGGCGAATACAACATGACGTATGACGGTATCCCTTTTGGTGACACCAATGATCCTACACATCACTCCACTTCTTATTTCCCGGCCCGCATTATCGGTGGCATGGTGATCGAGCGTGGTCCCGGTAACGCCAGCAACCTGGGTCAGGCAACCTTCGGCGGATCGATTAATCTGTTCTCCAAAGAGTTGTCACAGGATTTCCATTTCACACCGTATTCCACCTTCGGTTCATGGAATACCCGCATGTATGGCGTGCAGATCGACAGCGGTATGTTCCAGAACTACGGCAACGCCATGATGATGTTCAATGCATCGCACATGACAACGGACGGTTATCTGACCTACAGTAGCGTGACGGAAGACAACTACCAGTTCAAACTTCAGCGTCGTCTGGGCACTGACACGACGGTCACCGTATTCTCGACCTACAACAAGATCAATAGCTACACCCCGGATAAGGCTGGTGTGACGATGAATCAGGCCGCACAGTTCGGCAAAAATTACGCGCTCAACAACGACCCGACCAGCCAGAACTATTATGGTTATAATTTTAACTATAAGACCACGGATTTTGACTACATCCGCCTGCAATCCAAGTTAGCGGGCTGGAACCTCGACAATACGCTGTACACCTACGCCTATAACAATGATACCTATTCCGGTCAGGACGCCAGCGGTGCGACGGCCAACGGTACCAAAGCAGGTCCGACCGGCAACAAGGATGTGCCAGGTTATAACAAACTCAATTCCTATCGTGTTACCGGCGATATTCTGAAAGCCACGAACCAGCTGAGCGCTGGTCTGCTGCGCGCCGGTGTCTGGCTGGAGAGCGCCAACACCAATCGCCATACCTACGATATCGACTGGACACTGGGCGTGCCGAATCCGAAAGAAGCGACTGCACCGAAAAGCGTTTCTTACGACCAGCGTTCATCCTGGAAGCAGTATCAGCCTTTTGTGGAATTTGAATGGGCGGCCGCAGCCGCTCTGACGATTACGCCAGGCCTGAAATACAGCCATTTCACACGTCAGCTGGATGCGAGCGTGAATCAGGGCACGCGTATTCCGACCAGTGCCGAACAAACGTACACATCGACGCTGCCATTCCTGACGGCCAATTACAGCATCAACCAGGAAATGTCCGCTTACGCGCAGATCGCCAGGGGTTTCCTGGTGCCGAATCTGTCCATGTTCTATGTGAATAATCCCTCACTGAGCGCACCGAAACCACAGACTTCAACCAACTACCAGATCGGTGTGGTGCATCAGGCGCGCAACCTGACATTTGACGCCGATGTGTACTACATCGACTTTGACAACAAAATTGCTTCTACCGGCACCGGTAACGATCTGGTGTACTACAACCAGGGCGGTGTGATCTACAAAGGCCTGGAAGCGGCAATCACATATTATCTGGGCAGCGGTTTCTCCGTACACGCAAACGGCTCAGTCAACAGTGCAAAAGCCAAGGATACCGGTCTGCAGATCGCCAAAGCGCCTGACAGCACCGCTGCACTTGGCCTGTTGTATAAAGCAAACGGTCTGTATGGTTCGCTGATCGCGAAAAATGTCGGCAATCAGTATGCAAAGGATGGTGAGCCAGCGGCTTACAAAATCCCGGCATACATGACAACGGATCTGACAGTCGGCTATCGCTGGAAAAACCTGGGTACACTGGTCAAAAATCTCAAAACTCAGATTGGCATTAACAACCTGTTTGACAAGCAGGATGTGACATCGATCTCTGCCAGCAGCAAAGGCACTGCCTTTGATCAATACACCTTTCAGCCAGCACGCAGCTGGAGCGTCTCGGTCAGCGCTGATTTCTGATCACGGTTTTATTCATCAGCAAAAACGGCATGCCAACAGGCATGCCGTTTTTTTTCAAAAGCTGTATTTATTTAGCCACGAATTTGTAAGATAAAGTGAAATTTTCTGGTAGCTGCGATAGGCCTGATTTACTGTGAAAATGTCAGTGTATGAAACGCTTTGTATCAGGCAATCTCATACGGCGCCCCATTTTTTCACTGGCTGCTGTTGCACGATTGAACGTTCACCAGTGACGGATTCCAGACCGGAATAGCGGATTTTCTGAAGGTTTACTCGAAAGATGATGCTTTGAGGAAAAACTTTGCAGGAATAAAATGAAGAAACTTTCGAGGAGATAGCATGAAATTAAAACCTTTTATGGCCTTATTGGTAATGTCTGCTGCGGTGTCTGGTGCCTGGGCAGATGACAGTTCAAATATCACCATCAGTGGTTTTGGTACGGCTGCCCTGACCCGGACCAATACTTCGGATGCGGAATTTGCCCGCCCCAATCAGTTGGCCGGTGTCACGACGGACGCAAAAACCGGCGTTGATTCCAATTTCGGTATTCAGGTGACTGCCAAAGCCAATGACTGGTTGTCTTTCACCGGACAGGGATTGGTTCGTAAGAATGTGACAGATAACTTTGGTGCCGAACTGGCATGGGCGTTTGCCAAAGCCAAAGTGAATGACAACCTGAGTCTGCGCTTGGGGCGCGTTGGTCTGCCGGTGTACATGATTTCTGATTACCGTAATGTCGGTTATGCCAACACCATGCTGCGTCCGCCGGTTGAGATGTACACCCAGGTGATTCTCGAAAGCGTTGATGGCATCGACGGTATTTATCAGACGGCTGTCGGCGAAACGAATATCACTGCCCAGTTGTCTTATGGTGTCACAGATTCTGATAGCCGTTCTTCCTATACGGCGAAATTCAAAAAACTGTCCAGCCTGAACGTCGTGCTGGAAAATGGCCCGCTGACGCTACGTTTTGGTCGTGTCGATACCAATGTCACAGTCGATAACTCCGCCAATCTGAATCTGCTGGTCGGCGGTCTGCGCAAGTACGGCTATAACGCCGCTGCGGACAGCATTGCCGTGCAGGATACCAAGGCTTCATTCACATCGGTTGGCCTGGGTCTGGATTATAAAAACATTGTGATCCAGGCTGAGTACGGCAAGCGTAAATCCGCCACGCTGGCGATTCCTGACACATCGTCCTGGTACACCATGTTCGGTTACCGCATGGGTGCCTTCCTCCCTTACGTCGTGCATGCATCCGCCAAGCAGGACAGCCCGCGCACTGTGGCCGGTACGCCAACAGCAGGGCCTTTGCTGGCTTATACCTATGGTGCGAATGCCCTGGCATCGGCTTCACCGATCCAGACCAGCAACAGTCTGGGCGTACGCTGGGATTTCCACAAATCTGCTGCGCTGAAATTACAGTTCGACCGCATGTCTCCTGAAAATGGTCCTGGTACGTTTATTAACGCCAAGCCGAATTTTGCCGGTTCTGTGAATGTATTTGCCGCAGCGGTCGATTTTGTATTCTGAGGAGTGAGGAATGAATAACATGTTGCAACGTATCTTGCTGGCATGCTCCATGCTGGCGTTGGCAGCCAGTGTCAGCGCGGCTGAGATTGTGGTGATTGTGAATCCGGCTAATCCGGCGACCGCGATGACAACTGCGCAGGCATCCCAGTTTTTCCTCGGTAAATCCACCATGTTCACACCGGTGGATCAGGCAGAAAGCGCATCGATCCGGGCGGAGTTTTACAAAAAAGTCAGCGACAAGGATTTGTCTGAAGTCAAAGCGATCTGGTCCAAGCTGGTTTTTACAGGTAAGGCTGCTGCGCCGAAGGAATTGCATTCCAGTGCCGAAGTGAAAAAGGCCGTGGCTGGAAATCCGACTGGCATTGGCTATATCGAAAAATCTGCCGTTGATTCCAGCGTGAAAGTGGTGACAACACTACCGTAATGCGATTATCAGTGCTGTGTGAAAGCAGCACTGATCGCGAAGATCAGGAAAAAGGAAAGCAGATGATTTGCTTTCCTTTTTTTATTTCAGATTTATTCGTTTCGATTTAAAGCAATCATTGCCGGGTTTATCTTTTCAGCTGGACTGATTTAATCCGTAGTATATTGGTTGCCAGGTTCTCGTTGTAATGGCAGTGCTGATATCTGGGCTTGTATAGCAGGTTTTCAGGTATGCAGGATTTGCCGGCGATATATCGCAATTCTATCGGGCGGTTCCTGCCTGACCAAGCCGGCGGCGCTTTGCCTGCAATTTTTATCATCTTGTATCCGTATCATCAGCGCTTCATGATTGCCATTCATCTTGGTTGGTATTATCTGCATATCCGGAGTCTGCTATGAAGTTTTTCCATGATCTGAAGATAGGCGTCAAATTATTGACAGGATTTGCGGTCTTATTGTTGTTGACCGTCCTGATCGGAATTTTTTCGATGATTGAACTGGCGCGGGTGAATGCCTCCGCGATGAATCTGGGAACCAACTGGATGCCCAGTGTGAAAGCCGCCATGGCGGTGAAGGAGCGGGTTTCCCGTATCCGCTCTCAGGAAGCGCAGATGGTGTATGCGGAAAATCCGGAAGAGGTGGAAAAATACATCAGCCGCACCAAAGAAGCGATTACCGGTTTAAAAGAAAACGAAGCCGAGTACGAAAAACTCATCAGCGAGCCTGCAGAACGCGCACTGTATGACGATTACCGGAAGCTGATTACGGAATACCTGCAGATTACTGACAAGATGATGGCAGCAGTACGTGCCGGTAATGGCGCTGAAGCCGTTACTATGCTGCGTACCGATTCGTCCAAGGTGAACAGCAAAATGCGGGATCTGGTCGATAAGCTGGTAAAGGTGAATACCGAGGGTGGGCAAAAGGCTTATCAGGACAGTATAGATACGTATAATCGTTCACGGATTCTGATCAGCAGCGCACTGGTGATCAGCATTGTGCTGGGGCTGATGCTGGCATTCTGGATTTCGCAGCTGGTATCTGCTCCGCTGCGTCATGCTGTCAAGGTGGCGCAGACGGTGGCGGCAGGTGATCTGACCAGTCAGATCACGGTGCGTAGCAAGGATGAAACCGGTCTGTTGCTGCAGGCATTGAAAGACATGAATGAAAGTCTGCTCAAGGTCGTGAGCGAGGTGCGCCATGGCACCGAGGAAATCCGCCATGCTTCCACTGAGATTGCGCACGGCAATATGGATTTGTCCAACCGTACAGAAACACAGGCCAGTTCATTGGAAGAGACGGCATCGTCCATGGAGCAGATCACTTCGATCATCCACCATAGTGCCGATAATGCGCGGCAGGCGAATCAGCTCTCACATTCCGCATCAGAAGTCGCGCAGCGCGGCGGCAATGTGGTGGCGCAGGTGGTGGACACCATGGGCTCGATCAATGAATCATCGCGCAAGATTGTCGATATTATCGCAGTCATCGACGGCATTGCATTCCAGACCAATATTCTTGCCTTAAATGCCGCCGTGGAGGCGGCCCGCGCCGGTGAGCAGGGGCGCGGATTTGCGGTGGTCGCATCCGAGGTGCGCAATCTGGCACAGCGTTCAGCCGGTGCGGCAAAAGAGATTAAAGAACTCATCAATGATTCGGTTGAAAAGGTCGCGCAAGGCAGCAAGCTGGTCGATCAGGCGGGCAGTACTATGACGGAAGTCGTGGAAAGCGTGCGGCGGGTCAGCGACATCATCAGCGAAATTACGGAAGCTGGTCTGGAACAAAGCGCGGATATCGCGCAGATTAATGATGCGGTCACGGAAATGGATACGCTGACTCAGCAAAATGCGGCGCTGGTGGAAGAGGCTGCTGCTGCGGCGGCATCGTTACGAGAGCAGGCCGAGCATCTGAGTGATGTAGTCAGCGTATTCCGGCTGCAGGCAGGTGGTAGCACGACAGTTGTAGCAACACCGATCACTGCAGCCACCCGCGCGGTGCCCTCATTACCCCGTGCAGCAGCCAAGACCAATACGCCAAAACCAGTACAGAAATCAGGCGGCGCGATACCTGTGCGGCCTGCCAAAAAAACTGCTGCGACGAACGAAACCGGTGACTGGGAAGAATTCTGAATTCAGGCCGCAGTCATCGGGGTGCAAGAAAAAAGCAGGGGAAAATGTCACTCCCCCTGCTCTTATTTTTTGGGTTGGCACACAGCCGGGCTGTGTCTGCCCTGGATTGCATCAGCAGACAACGCGGCGTGCGCCGTTTCTTCAGGCCAGTTCGCTTTGCCGGACGATGGTATGGGAAATCAGGCCGTATTCTTTGGCTTCCTCTGCGCTCATCCAGTAGTCGCGGTCGATATCATTCGTGACCCGTTCCAGGCTCTGACCGGATTCTTTGGCGATCAGTGCCGAGATGCGTTCACGAACTTTCACGATTTCCCGGGCCTGAATCGCAATATCAGTGGCCTGTCCACCGCAGCCGCCGCTGGGTTGGTGAATCAGAAAACGGGTGTTCGGTAGACAGACACGGCGTTCTTTCGGCACCGACAGAAAGACGCTGACCGCAGCGCTGCCCACCCAGCCTGTGCCGACCATATTCACCGGTACGTTGATGAATTTGATCATGTCGTGAATCACGTCGCCGGATTCTACGTGACCGCCGGGCGACGATACCAGTATGGTGATCGGATCGGCGGATTCTGCCGCCAGTGCGATCAGGCGCTTGCTGACTTCGGCTGCCAGCTTGTCGTTAATCGTGCCAAACACGAGCACCGTGCGGGATTGAAATGCTTTTTCTTCCAGAAAGCTGTTGCGGTTGGTGTCGTTGTTGTCTTTATCGTCTGCCATGAAATATCTTTTTCGATAGGTTGAGTGAAAACTGCTGGGTATGAGGAAATCTCTGTCTGACCATGCCTTATTTAAATGGCTGCCTGACTACCTTTTTTCAAGTAGGCTTCTGCCAGCCTGACCCAGTAAGTGGCGCCGAGCGGCAATAGGTCATCATTGAAATCATAGCTGGGATTGTGCAGGTTGCAGGGTCCCAGACCATGTCCGGCTGCGCGGTGATCGCCATCACCATTACCGATAAATACGTAACACCCCGGCTTATGCTGCAACATAAAGGCGAAATCCTCCGCGCCCATGGTCGGTTCGACGGCAGCATCGACCTGCTCATCCGTAAATATGCTGCGCAAGACGTCGACCGCGAAATCGGTTTCTTTTGCATGGTTAATCAGCGGCGGGTAATTCCGTTTGAATTCAAAAGTGACCGTGGAATCAAAAGCTGCGGCCGTATGCTCTGCAATGGACCGCATGCGTTCTTCAATCATGTCCAGCACGGCCGTGCTGAAGGTGCGCACCGTGCCGACCAGGCTGGCGTCATCCGGGATCACATTGGTGGCGCTGCCTGCGTGAATCTGCGTGACGGACAGCACGGCGGAGTCCAGCGGACTGGTGTTGCGGCTGATGATGGTTTGCCAGCTTTGTGCAATCTGGACTGCCGTCATGACCGGATCATAGCCTTTGTGAGGCTGGGCTGCGTGCGCACCTTTGCCGTGCACCGTTACAAAAAATTCGTTGGAAGATGCCATCATCGGACCGGCAGTCACACCGAAGCTACCGACCGGAATGCCCGGCCAGTTGTGCATGCCGAACACCGCATCCATCGGGTATTGCGTAAACAGGCCGTCATCCATCATTGCGCGAGCGCCGCCGCCACCTTCCTCAGCAGGTTGGAAGATCAGGTACACAGTGCCATCGAAATCGCGGTGCTGTGCCAGGTAACGGGCTGCGCCAAGCAGCATCGCCGTGTGGCCGTCATGTCCGCAGGCATGCATTTTCCCCTCATGGCGGGAAGCGTGGGCAAAGGTATTGATTTCCTGCATTGGCAAAGCATCCATGTCGGCGCGCAGACCGATTGCCCGGTTGCTCTGGCCTTGGCGAATAATGCCCAGTACGCCTGTACCACCCAGTCCGCGCACGACTTCGATGCCCCAGGCTTCTAGCTGGCGCGCGACGACATCGGATGTCCGGTGCTCTTCGTAACACAGTTCCGGATGCGCGTGGATATCACGCCGGATTTGCTGGATTTCGTACTGAAATTGAATAATCGGATCAATAAGTTTCATGCTGGTCTCCATATCGCCTGCAGCCTGTGCCGATTGACAGGCATCATCCTGATCGTCAGACAGACGGGCGATGTATGCTCGATATATTCTGATGGGCGGTACAGTGACCGCCGTTGCTGCTTGGTAGAGATACGATACCAGATTCCTTGCCTGTCCGGCGTATTCGTCGGCTATAGCAGAGGGCAGCAAGGAAACAGGGGGGGGATGGAATGCCGGGAATTGCATAACGGAAAGATATTTCGATTGATAATGTCTGGTATACAAAAAAGAAAGCAGCTTTTTTTGCTGCGATGCAGTAAAGTTACACCTGTCTCCTCCAACACCTCCTAAGGTTTGGATTTAACCCGCAACCGCAAGGTCGCGGGTTTTTTTTGCCCTGAGCAATAGTGTGACTTCGTGCGGCTCAGATGAGTACGTTAATGGCAATATGGATGAAATACGCCATTCAGATATTTGTTTTGTGAATGGTTGATATGCAAAAATAGTCGTTGGCGTATTTGTTGCGCTGCGATATAGTTACACCTGTCTCCTCCAACACCTCCTAAGGTTTGGATTTAAGCCCGCAACACTGCGGGCTATTTTTTTGCCCGAATTTGTTCAGCGTCGTTTTCAACATGCCTGCAGCACCCAGCTGCCATCCAGCGCGATTTCTTCGCAATTATTTCCCTGACCTATGCGATCCATCACCAGAAAATCGCTGACGCTGTGCAGCGCGATCAAAGGGTGGTGCCAGACCCCTTTGCCATAATTCACGCCTTGCCAGCCGCGTGCGATAAAGGCGCGCATCTGCTCAGGGGCGAATTCTCCTGCAGGCGCAACCACGATCAGATAGGCGTGTGCGGAGTCTGTGCTCAGCGGCACAAAGGCCTGGCTACCTAGCGGGTGGCGTTCCATGATGGTGATCGGGAGCGGCAGGCTGCGCGGCTGGGTGCGGAACAGGCTAAGAATGGTTTGTCCGCCTTCGCTCTGGGTATCGGCACAGGCCAGTGCATGATAGCGTTCGGTCGTGCCCTGGTTGATCGGATAATGGCGCGCACCTTCCAGCATAATGACTTCGCCATACGGGGCAAAGGCTGCGTGGCTCAGAGGCTCGGGGATCAGTTGTGGCATCGCGTGCTCCGCTTAGTTTTGACGCTGGGCAAGTCGCATGAGAACGCTGCTGCCCGCTACGCAGGTGGTGTTATTCAGCCTTGAGTTGGGCCAGTTTGCCGAGCAGGCGCAAGCGTGACACACCACCATCCGGGAAAATATTCAGCCGTATGTGGGTAATCACGCCGAGTGACTGCACTTCACGGCTGTAGATATGCTGATGATCCATTTGCAGTTTTTGCGGGGCCAGCAATTCCGGCCAGAACATAGACTGGGTGATCAGCGATGTCTCTGTACCGCCTTGCATGGCGGCGGCCTGGATAGAGCAGCGATCCGGGTAGTTACCTTTGAAATGGCAGGTATCGACTTCTATCTGCTCAATCACGCCGGGATGCGCGAGTGCGATGATGCACCAGTCATTGCCGGGCTCACGGCGGCGCCGGGTTTCCCAGCCATCACCCATATTGACGCCGCGGCCAGGCATCAGCAGATTGGAGGCGAGTCCGAAATGCTGATTATTGCTGGCCACCAAATAGCCGCCATTTTCCATCGCAATCAGATCATGCAGCGCATTTGGATCTGCCGCAGACCAGTTATTGTCCGGTTGTGCATACACACGCAGACGCGCGACGCCGCCATCTGGATAGATATTGAGGCGGATGTGGCTGTAAGTCTGCTCTGCATCGATTGCATGATAGTGGTGGCTGTTGCCTTGCAAATTCACCGAGGGCAACACTTCATGCCAGACCGTGCCGGAATCCGGCTCACCATCGGCCACCAGGCAAGCCTGCAGTGAAGCGGCGGGTGGATAATTGCCGGTAAAGTGGCTGGTATCGATGTTCACCCCTTTGAGTATACCGGGACGTGCCAGTCGTACCACGCACCAGTCATAGCCATTGACGCGCTTGCGGCGGGATTCCCAGCCATCCATCCATTTGCCGTTGGTATCGTATTTGCCGGGGATGAAGACAGCTGGTTCCGGGTTCAGCATGCGCGCCATCTCGGCGAAAAAATCATCGCTGCAACAGAGGGCGCGTGCGCCCAGGCGTGCATCAGCCAGATTCGGATAGCGATGGGAAAATTCCGGTGCGTTCGGGTCCAGGGTAATAATAGCCATCAGAAATTCCTTAAGGTTGCGTTGCAGGCCGCTGCTGTGCCCAACGGGCAATCAGCGTGCGTTCCTGTTCAGTGATCTGGGTCAGATTGCCGAGTGGCATCAGTTTTTGCTGTACCACCTGTTGAACAATCAGTTGTGCTTTGGCTTGTATCTGTTCCGGCGTTTCCAGCAGCAAGCCTTTGGCCGGGCTGTCCATCATGGTCGGATGGTGGGAGTGGCATTGCACGCAGCGCGCCTGAATCACGCCCTGTACCTGCGCCAGCGTGACTGCAGTTACCCCATTTTCTGTCGTCGCCGCAGCCGGTGCGCTGGCTGGGCGCGGTGCGATCCAGGCTGCAATCGCTGCCAGCAGCGCGATGGCGATCAGAGGATAAGCCAGCTGATTCTTTCCTTTGTGGCGCAGGATGAAATACTGACGCACCAGTACGCCCGCCAGCATGATGACGACCAGTACCAGCCAGTTGTGCTGTGTGCTGTACGTCATGCTGTAATGATTCGACAGCATGGCGAACAACACCGGCAAGGTGAAATAGGTATTGTGCACACTGCGCTGTTTGCCACGTTGTCCGTGTACCGGATCGACAGTGTCACCGGCACGCATGGCGGCAACCACTTTGCGCTGGCCGGGAATAATCCAGAAAAACACATTGGCGCTCATGATGCTGGCCATCATGGCGCCGACGATCAGAAACGCAGCACGCCCCGAAAACAGATGGCAGGCGCTCCAGGCCGCCAACACCACTAAGGCCACGATCAGTATCGACAGTAATTGCTCTTTTTTCGACAGCAAACGGCATAGTGCGTCATACACCAGCCAGCCCACGATCAGAAAAGCGAAGGCTGCAATGATGGCCAGTGCCGGGCTCAGTTGGGCGACCGCAGGATCGATCAGATAGCTGCGCGCATTGAAGATATAGACCAGCAGGAACAGCGAAAAACCGGATAACCAGGTGCTGTAGGATTCCCAGTAAAACCAGTGCAGTTGCTTCGGCAGACGTGGTGGTGCGCCCAGATATTTTTGCGGATTATAAAAGCCACCGCCATGCACGGCCCACAATTCACCGCCCACGCCTTTGTCTTTCAGCTGCGGATCTAGTGGTGCGGTCAGATGATTATCCAGCCACACAAAATAAAACGAAGAGCCTATCCACGCAATAGCAACGATGACATGCAGCCAGCGCAGCAGGAGATTGGCCCAATCTAATAGATATGCTTCCATGTAACATCCTTCAGGGGCGGCAGAATGATGGTTTAACTACCGCGATAGGTCGAGTAAGACCAGGGCGTGCAGACCAGAGGTACGTGGTAATGCGCGTTGGCGTCGGCAATCGCAAAGCGCAGCGTGACGATGTTCAGAAAAGCCGGCTCCGGCAAGTCCGTGCCCAACGCGGCGAAATAACTGCCTATATCAAAGTCCAGTTCATACGTGCCGTTTTCCATCGCATCTGCTTCCAGCAGCGGCTGGTCACAGCGTCCGTCGGCATTGGTGAGGCGGCTGCAGATCAGCGTTCTGCCATCTGCCTGCTGGCGGTATAAGTGCACAGCAATGCCGCGTCCCGGCTTGCCATGAGCGGTATCGAGCACATGTGTGGTCAGCCGTCCTGTGTGTGATCCCATATGTTTCCTTCTTGAAATTAGGTGAGTACCGGCTTGTCACTGTATTTGACGGTGATGCTGCGGCAGCTTGGTCAAACTTAGAAAAATTGTCGACAATCTTAAACTTTTGAATTTAGGCATGTCAAACAAAACCCTTAAATACAGTGGTTTGGCGCGCTTTTTCCACAGAATTTAAAATTTATCCGATCTGTGTATGTAAAAATTGTCGACAATCATGCTTAAATAAGGGAAATTCTGATGTTGAAAATTATGTCTGCTACTAAACCTATCTCCAGGCTCAGCGTTGTCACTGAAAGCGGCAACGACAAAGAGCAACGCATGTATCGCGATATCTATGACGCCATCATGGATCATCGCCTGCCTGCACGTACCAAGCTCACAGAGCAATCTCTGAGCCAGATTTATGACATGGCCAGACATGGCGTGCGCAAGGTGCTGGGTCAGCTCGCGCATGACGGCCTGGTCGATCTGGAGCCCAATCGCGGCGCATTCATTGCCAGTCCGGGTGAAAAAGAGGCGCAGGATATGTTCGAGTTGCGCCAGTCGCTGGAGCAGCTGGCGCTGGAAAAAGTTTTGCAGCACGCTGCACCTGAAGCTATCCGGCAATTACGACACATGGTGGAGCGCGAGCGGCAGGCCTATGAGCAGGGTGATCGCCCGCTCTGGATACGTTTGTCGGCTGACTTTCATATCGAGTTGGCGCGCCTGTCCGGCAATGATTTGTTGGTCGAGTTGCTGCGCCGCCTAGTGTCGCGCACGACGCTGCTGATTTCCAGTCAGGAGGTGCCAGCTACCCGTCCCTGCTCGTTTGATGAACATTTGCGGGTGGTGGAAGCGCTGGAAAAGAAAGATAAAAAAACTGTCCTGTCAGAAATGGCGCAACACCTGCATCAGTGCGCATGTCGTACCCCGAAAAATGTTGGCAAGGGTTTTGATCTGAAAGCTGCACTGAAACCCCGGAAAATCCAGAAATGAATACTACCGTCGCTTATCCGCGTGATCTGATTGGTTATGGCCGCCATGTCCCGCATGCCAACTGGCCGGGACAAGCCAGAATCGCCGTGCAGTTTGTCCTGAATTACGAAGAGGGTGGTGAAAACTGTGTGCTGCATGGTGATGCCGCTTCAGAGCAGTTTTTATCGGAAATCGTTGGCGCTGCTGCGTATGAAGCGCGTCATATGTCGATGGAATCGATGTATGAATATGGCTCACGCGCCGGGGTCTGGCGCATTTTGCGTGAATTTGAACAGCGTCAGTTGCCGCTGACCGTGTTTGGCGTCGCGATGGCTTTGCAGCGCCATCCGGAACTGACGCAGGCGTTTGCTGAACTTGGCCATGAAATCGCCTGCCATGGTTTGCGCTGGATACATTATCAGCATATGGACGAAGCCACCGAGCGAGCGCATATACAGCAAGCGGTGCAGATCATGCGCGAGCTGACCGGTCAGGCGCCGCTGGGCTGGTATACCGGGCGCGACTCGCCAAATACACGCAGGCTGGTGGTGGAGCATGGCGGTTTTGCTTACGATGCCGATTATTACGGTGATGATTTGCCATTCTGGACCGAGGTCGAAACCAGTCAGGGCGAGCGCAAACCGCATCTGGTGGTGCCGTATACGCTGGACAGCAATGACATGCGCTTTGCCACGCCGCAGGGCTTCAATACCGGAGATCATTTTTTCCAGTATCTGAAAGACAGTTTTGATGTGTTGTACGCAGAAGGCGATCCGGTGGGTGACAATGCGCCCAAAATGCTGTCAGTCGGTATGCATTGCCGTTTATTGGGCAAACCCGGACGTTTCCGTGCCTTGCAGCGCTTCCTCGACTATGTGCAATCGCATGAGCAGGTCTGGATCTGCCGTCGTATTGATATTGCACAGCACTGGATGCAGCAGCATCCGTATGCTTCCCGGAAAGGCAGCATCGCATGAGTCAGCAGAACCCCATCAGTCTGCATCATCTGAATCTCTGTGCGCCGGCAGAATTTGTGCAATGTCTGGGCGGTGTTTTTGAGCATTCGCCGTGGGTGGCGCAAGCGGTGCTGCCGCAGCGTCCGTTTGCCAGCGTGGCGGATTTGCATGCCGCAATGGCAGCGGCAGTCAGGGCGGCCAGCGCAGCGGCGCGCCTGAGCTTGATTCGTGCACATCCCGAACTCGCGGGAAAAGCCGCCATCCGCGGTGAGCTGACTGCCGAATCGACACGCGAGCAAAGCGGCGCCGGGTTGAATCAGTGCAGTCCGCAGGAATTCGCGGAATTACAACGATTAAATGCCGAATATACAAAGAAATTCGGATTTCCTTTCATCATTGCTGTACGCGGACATGACCGGCAAAGTATCATCCGGCACTTCACGCAGCGGCTGGCGGCAGAACCTGCTGCCGAGATGCAGGAATGCATAGAGCAGATTGTTTGCATCGCTGGCTTCCGTCTGGCGGATCTGGTCGCGGACGGCACTCCGTAAAGCTGACGACAGACAGTGCTTTCCTTATCTGCCGGCATGGACTGCGGAACAGATTTTTACTACTGATAAGGAAATTCTATGAAATATCCCATGTACCGCGCCGCTATGGCGATGGCTGTCACATTGCTTGCAGGCAGCGCGATGGCGCAATCCAATGTGAGCGTACAGGGCCTGATGGACGTGTATGCCGGTTCTGTGAAATTCAGTGGCGATAGCGGAAACAAGGCATCGCTGAACAGCGGCGGCATGACCACATCCTGGATGGGTTTTAAAGGCGCGGAAGACCTCGGCGGCGGCTTGAAAGCGGAATTCGCGCTGACTGGTTTCCTGCAGGCTGACACCGGTGCCTCAGGTCGCTTCTATGGCGACACGATGTTTGCCCGTGACGCGAACGTCGCGCTGTCCGGTGCATTTGGCCGCGTCTCGCTGGGGCGCGATCTGGCGCCGAGTTTTTTGCCGACCGTGATTTTCAATCCGTTTGGCGACTCTTTCAGCTTTTCGCCGCTGGTATTGCATACCTGGGTGCCGAGCGGTGATTTTGGCAAACGCACCTGGGCCAATTTTGCAGCGGGCGACTCCGGCTGGAGCAATGAAGTCATTTACACGACGCCGAATTTCAATGGTCTGAGCGCCAATTTCCACTATCAGTTTGGTGAAAAAGCCGGCGATACCGGTACTAAAAATGCGGGTATGAATGCCTTGTATTTCAATGGTCCGCTGGCACTGAGTGCGTATTACCATCAGGTGCAGGTCGCAAATCCGACGCCGGGCGCGCTGATTGACGCGACAGTCGCTCCGGCGAACTATGCCGCGGTGAATAATCAGAAAACCTGGTTTGTCGGCAGTAGCTACGATCTCACCGTTGCCAAACTGTATGCCACGTATTCCAAGAGTAAAGACGACACGGCAACGGCTTTAGTGATGGAAGACAAAACCTACAGCCTCGGGTTGAAAGCGCCTGCTGCCGGTGGCGACATTCTGGCGGGTTTTGCCAGCACCAAACGTACCGGCACCCTGGTCGGTGCGGATTTGAAGCGGGATACCCTGACCGCAGGTTATGACTACAATCTGTCCAAGCGGACGGATGTATATGCATTGGTCATGAGCGATAAAATCAGTATGGCTGGCCGTGCAAACAGCATCGCAGCAGGACTCCGTCACAAGTTCTGATGGATTGAGCGGCGCAGGCTGAATACGAAAACGCATGTTTGCCATGCGGTTTTTTTATGGATGAGCCGATACGATATGATGGTGCTTTACATTTTTTGTTTGATCTCATGAAATCATCCCTGATCTGCTGGCTCGTCGCTGGCCTGACGTTGAGTGCAGCGCCGGTGTGGGCAGAAGACGTCGCGATTGCGCAGTTATTTGCGCAGGAACATGCCGAAGGAACTCTGGTACTGACCGCATTGCACGGCGACCAGCAATATATCCACAACGAACAGCGGGCGCAGCACCGTTATACGCCGGCGTCGACTTTTAAAATTCTGAATACGCTGATTGCGTTGGAAGAAAAAAAGACCAGCCGTGAAGAAGTGTTGAAATGGAATGGCGAGCAATACGATATCCCTTCCTGGAATCGTGATCAGACACTGGAAACGGCATTCCAGAGATCCTGCGTCTGGTGTTATCAGACCTATGCCAGGCGCATCGGCGCGGCCCGCTATCCGTATTATCTGGAGCAGGCAAACTATGGCGTATTGCGGACACCGTTTAATGAAACGACTTTCTGGCTGGATGGCGCTTTGCAGATCAGCGCGCTGGAGCAGATTGCTTTTCTGAAGCGCATGGTTCAGAAAAGCTTGCCTTTCAGCCCGGCTGCTTATGATACCTTGCGCGACATCATGGTCATGGAACGGACACCCGACTACACCATCCGTGCCAAATCCGGCTGGAGCGGCCGCGCTGACCCGCATATCGGCTGGTATGTCGGCTATGTCGAAACAACGGATGAGATCTGGCTGTTTGCGCTCAACATGGAGCTGGCAGACCCCGCACGCCTGCCGGTGCGGCAAAAACTGGTGCGGGCAGCGCTGCAGCAGAAAGGCATTCTGCCCTGAGCGCAGCGCCGTGATTCATCAACATAAACGGCGTCCTGCAATATTGCAGTGAAAAACACGGCAGATCAAAGACGGTTTGCCGTTTTCGTTTACGGTCGATCATCGTTGAAACGCAACCTTGCACCGTTTTTTTATACACTGAAATGTCGTTGAGTTGCTTTTGACCGGCCTGTTTTTCAGCCCGGACTTTGGTAAATAACCCGGTCGAGTTCCGGCAGACCATACACATCGGCATAGCTCAGGAAATCGTCAAACGGTCCGACCTTGCTGATTTCTTTTCCTTTGCGGAACACCATTTGCAGGCCATCTTCGGCATTCCAGTCACAGTCGCATTCAAACAGAATGTAAATTGCCTGATCGCCGGTATGGCGGCGGCATACCAGCGCTTCCGAACCAAACTGAATATGCTGCCAGACATCTTCCGGTGCGGTAATCTGCACACAGGTTTCGCCCTCGGTTTTGGCGAGGCGCGCACAATCGAGGTAGTAGTTAAAAATGGCAGTTTCTGCCGCTTGCAATGTCTCAGGCTGTAATCCGATGAACGCTGTGACGGCATCCGTAAAATCCTGTGGTTGCGAATCGCCGGCATAAGCTTCGAGCAGAAATTCGCAGGCAGTATTCAATGCCGGAATCATCATGGGCTGGCTGATCAGCCAGTCGTTGTCATCATCTCTGGTCAGCGGGCCGAGTGGGGAAATATGCATGGGATATCCTGTCTGTGTGCGGCTGCCATAGGCTGGCAATACCGATAATACCGGCAGCGTAGCACAATCCCGTGCGATCGCTTTGATCTGCCTCCCGTTTTCGGCAGACTGTCCGGATCAGCCGGATGATGCCGGATGCTGCGTCAGATAATCATCCAGTTCTGCATACCAGATACGCTTCTGCTCCGGGCTGACAAACGCTGCCTCGAAACTGTTGCGCGCGATTTGCCCCAGCTCTGCACAACTCAGTTGCAATGCCTCGGCAGCGGCTATGAAATTATCATTCATATAGCCGCCGAAATACGAAGGATCATCCGAGTTGATCGTGATGCACAAGCCGGCCCGCAGCATACGCGCCAGATTGTGATGACGCAGATCCGGCACGACACACAGCTTCAGGTTGGACAGAGGGCACACCGTCAGCGGCGTGCGTTGTTTTGCCAGGTGCTCCATCAGTGCCGTATCATCTTCTGCACGTACACCGTGATCAATCCGTTCAACCTGCAATACATCCAGCGCGCTGCGGATATAGGCCGCTGGTCCCTCTTCTCCGGCATGGGCGACCAGATGCAGTCCCATAGCCGCTGCAATCGCAAATACATGCCGGAATTTTTCCGGCGGATTGCCAGCTTCAGAAGAATCCAGGCCGACGCCGACCCATACATCCGCATAGTCGTCCCGTAAAGGCAGTGCAGCTTCCAGCGTCGCCATCGCATCATCCTCGCTCAGATGACGCAGGAAGCACAGAATCATGCTGCCGGAAAATCCCTGCTGGCGCGCATCGCGCAAGGCGCGGGCAATGCCGGAAAACACAGTGGCGACAGGAATTCCCCGTTCGGTATGGGTTTGCGGATCAAAAAATATTTCAGCATGACGTACATGATCTGCGATTGCCCGCCGGATGTATGCGCTGGTCAGATCATAAAAATCCTGCTCTGTCTGCAGCACTGCCGCCCCGGCGTAATACAGATCGAGAAACGATTGCAGGTCGGTGAAATGGTAAGCTGCCCGGATGGCATCCACCGATGGATAAGGCAGACGGACGCCGTTTTTCTGCGCCAGTGCAAACATCATTTCCGGTTCCAGCGAACCTTCGATATGCAGGTGCAGTTCGGCTTTCGGTAAACCGCGGATAAAGTCGTGCAAATGGGTATTCATGTCTGTTCATTCCGTTTCAGTAACGGCACAGGAAGTACCGTTTGTCAGTGCAGGGGCGTGCGACCACATCTGCAATAATTGTGCTGCGATAGACACCGCAATCACGGCGGGCTCTTTTCCGGTAATGCTGGTGAGGCCAACCGGACAGACCATGCTGCCCAGGCGTTCAGCGTCGATGCCATGCTCGCGCAGCCTGTGCTCGAAACGCGCTCTTTTGGTATCTGAGCCGATGAGGCCGAACCAGGCAACATCATTCCGTCGCAAAATATGTTCGCTGAGTCGCAGATCGAGTCCGTGGTGATGTGTCATGACCAGAAAATACGCACCGGCGGGGGCTGTGGCAATTACCGCTTCCGGGCTGTCGGTGGCTTCCGTCTGGACGGATGCAGCCAGTCCGGCGGGGAACAAATGATCGCGTTCATCCACCCAGATAATGCGGCAGGGCGTGTTCTGCAGTACATTGACCAGCGCGCCGCCGACATGACCGGCCCCGAACAGATACAGCAGCGGCAGTTGTCCCAGCTCCTGTATTGCCGTTTGCAGACATTGCTGCCGTTCTGCCTGGCTCCAGCAATCGGTGCGCTCCAGCAGCAGACTGACGGCGCCGCCGCAGCATTGCCCGAGGCTGGGGCCGAGCGCCAGCTCCAGTGTACGGGGGGCAGATGCGGGTGCTGTTTCAGCCAGCCACAGGCGGGCATGGGCAACCGCTTTCCATTCCAGATGTCCGCCGCCGATGGTATCGTATTGCCGGTTCGCAGTCACCAGCATGCGCGTTTTTGCCGCGCGTGGCACAGAGCCTCTGGTTGCCGTGATGGTGATCAGGACAGCCGGTTCGGTGACAGCAAGCTGCTGCAGGCAGGTCAACCAGTTCAGGGGCGCGGGCATAGATCGGTCTGGAGAAATGAACAGAGGATGACGATAGCAGTTTGCCAAACCAAACATATATGCGGCAGGTGATGCCGCCTATAGCCGGTGCAGGATGCCGGTACCAGGCATCCTGTTATGTACCGCTGTCAGTGCAGATAAACCTGTTGTCCCATACAACCTTCGTATTGTCCGAGAAAATCATCAATTTCTTCGATGCTTGGTTCACTGGCAATCAGCTCGGTCACATCGTTACGAAAACCGACGGCCATCGGGCCGCCGATAAACCACTCACGGCGGATTGTTTTATCGGTAATTTCATAGCCGCCAAAACGCAGGGCTTCATGGTCGGTATCTGCGCTATATTCGACGACGCTGTAATGTTCGCTGTTATAAATGAGATTCATTTTTTGCATCCTTTCTGGCTTGGGAAGTGTCTTCCCGTTTCAACCGGACATGGTGCTCATTGCAGCGGATTTCAAGTCATGCTCAGACAGGGGTGTTCGGATACTGCATCCGTGTCGTTCAGTTTCGCTATTCAATTCACCCCTTAGTTGCTTTACGACGCAAGCACTGCCTGACTTTAGTCTACAGGGAAATAAAAGACTCTGCCAGCAACAGCTGATCGTAGGGGGCTTGCTGTAATGTGTGTTTCAGATTGTCAAGATGCTCCTGGCTGGCCACGCCCAGGTAGAGAAAGCGGGCACCTTGCCGCAGCGCCCGGTTCAGGCTGACGCGCAAAGGCAGGTGGCCGATACAGCAAAAGCAGCCCGGGGCAATGCGCTGCACATGCACTGGTGACAAATCACTGAGAGGCATGCCGCCAGTGGGAAGCCCCTCCAGAATCACGGCAGCCCGCGGATGCTGCAGGCAATTTTCCGCAATCCAGCGTTCTCTTTCCGCATAGCCGGCGCCGCTGACGATGGTCAGCGGTATGCGATCTGCCGGTTTATTCGCCGCGTTTGGCGTACCGGACCGATTCAACGCCGAGCTGCTTCAGTTTGCGATAAAGGTGAGTGCGTTCCAGTCCGGTTTTTTCGGCTACCCGTGTCATGCTGCCGCCTTCGCGGTTCAGGTGGTATTCGAAATAAATCCGCTCAAACGCGTCTCTGGCTTCACGCAGCGGCAGATCAAACGAAAGACTGGCAAACTGGTTGGCAGGTGGTGCGGCGACTGCACCGGTGCCGGCAAACGGGCGGGTTTCAAATCCGCTGTGTACCGCCGGTGTGGCAGCGCCGGTACTGGCACCGCTGCTGACGGGTTCACTGCCGATCACGCGTAAAGCCGGTGCTGGCGGCCGTGCCGGTTCCGGGGTGCGGGTCAGACCCTGTTGCACGGCTTTTAATAATTTTTGCAGGGCGATCGGTTTTTCCAGAAAGTTCAGCGCACCGATACGGGTCGCTTCGACGGCCGTATCTATGGTGGCATGACCTGACATCATAATCACCGGCATGGTCAGCAGACCATCACGTTGCCATTCCTTTAGCAGCGTCACGCCATCGGTGTCCGGCATCCAGATGTCCAGCAATACCAGATCCGGTTTCGCTTCCTGTCTTGCCAGCCTTGCCTGCTGTGCGTTTTCAGCCAGCTGCACGACGTGACCCTCATCACCCAGAATCTCCGAGAGCAGTTCCCGGATTCCCATTTCATCGTCTACGACCAGAATGTTTGCCATAAATTTGCCCTATTACTGCCCCTATGTTTTGCATTTTTGTACCTGCTTCTCTCTGACGGAGACTTCAGGTGAATATCTGCATGCTCATGCCGTATTTGAATCCGGTGCTAACTTTAACAGTAAAATCGCCACTTTTGCACCGTTTGTATCGCTGCGATTTTGAATATCGATTCTACCGCCGTGTTCGTCAATTATTTTTTTGACCATCGCTAACCCCAGGCCGGTTCCGCGCGGTTTCGAGGTTGCATAAGGTTCGAATGCGCGCGCCAGAATCTTGCTGGAAAAACCAGGACCGTTATCGATAATCGACAGGCGCACGGCCTGATGCACATCATTACTTTTGCCGCTGTAGCGTACCACTTCGGTGATGACATCAATTTGCGGCTGGATATCTGACGGATTATCGGCCACAGCGTCCTGCGCATTCTGCAGCAGATTATGGATCACCTGGCGCAGCTGAGTTGCGTCCCCCATGATTTTGGGCAGATCCGGCGCCAGACTCAGGCGGATAAAATCACGTCCATCACCCGCCAGGTACAGATGCAGAACTTCGTCAATCAGCGCCGCCAGATTCAGTTGCGACAGCACGGCTGGCGGTGTTTTGGCATAATCACGGAAGTCATCAACCATGCGCTTCATCGAGGTGACCTGATTGACAATCGTGGTGGTGCTTTTGTTGAGTATTGCCGCATCGCTGTCGCTGAGCTTGTCCTGCAGTTTCATTTGCAGGCGTTCTGCGGAAAGCTGGATCGGGGTCAGCGGGTTTTTGATTTCATGAGCGAGTCTGCGCGCCACTTCGCCCCAGGCGATTGAGCGCTGTGCAGAGATGATGTTGCTGATATCGTCAAACACAATCACATAGCCGTTGCCGGAACCAACCGGCAGGTGAGAGCCGCGCGCCAGCAGCGTGATGCTCTGTTTGTCTGCATCAGGCATGGCATCGGAAGCCGGTTCTGCACTGGCGGTGGAGTCATGGCGCGGCACCTCAATCTGCTGCTGCCAGTGCTGTTCGCGCTCGTCTTTGCCGCCTGCGGCAGACTGCGCATGCTGTTCAGAAAAGGCTTTATCAATCGCTTGCCCGAATTCGCGCATCCCTTCAATCTCTGTCAGAGGCAGACCGATTTTGGCTTCCAGCGGGCGTTGCAGAATCCGTTCCACCGATTCATTGCAGGTGACCAGATGACCCGCCTGATCCAGCACCATCACCCCTGCCGACATATTCGCCAGCACTGACTCCAGATAGGCTTTGGCATTTTCGAGTTCGTTGCGGTTTTTTTCGACGGCGGCGCGGGCGTCGAATAATTGCCGGGTCATCGTATTGAACGATTGCGTCAGGCTGCCCAGCTCATCGCTGCTGGCCACAATCGGACGTGGCGACAAATTGCCTTCGGTGACCGCTTTGGTACCCTCTGCCAGTAACAATAAAGGCCGGGCAAGCTCACCGGAAATCAGGAAAGCGCTGGTGATCGCTGCAAAAATAGCCAGCAGCAGTGTGAGCGTCAGCGTAAAAATGTACATGGTTTTCAGACTGCCGCGCCCCAGCGAACGCATCTGATACTCGCTCGATGCACTTCGCAGCGCCTCGGCATGTGCCGCCAGATTGGCGGGAACCGGCTGTATCAGCTGGAGGTAATAAGTCTCGCGTTGGAGTGACAGGCTGGTATCGCTGGCCTGCATTTGCACCACCACCCGTGAGCGCAGGGTTTTTTCCGGTTCCGTGGTGATGACCGGCCGCTGACTGGTGTTCGCGGAATCGCTGCTGTCCGTTTCCGGGAGATGGATTTTTTCATCCGTGGCAGCATAAAAACGGGCGTTGCGTGCCTGCCGGATCATGTCTGCTGTCGGCAGTTCGGGCACCAGCCGCGCCAGACTCTGGCTGGCAGTAGCAATCAGGCGACCGCGGCTGTTGACAATGGTGGCATCCTGCACCATCGCTCTTTCACGCAAGCGGGAAAGCTGGATGCTGAGCGGTGTTTCCGATGGGGTTGCCAGCTCGCTGGCCATGTCGCGCGCCTTGGCCTGCAGGTCGGCCAGCAGGAAGTCGAGCGCAGCAAGACCGAGGTTTTTGCCGGAATCGAGCGCGGATTCCACTTTCACGTCAAACCAGGATTCGATGGAGCGCGTGACAAACGTGACGGAGACCACATAAATGACTGAGCCGGGCAGAATCCCGACCAGTGCAAACAGCAGAACCAGCCGGGTCATCAGGCGTGAACCGAATTCGCGGTTGCGGTAACGGCTGAACAGGCGCCACAGCAAGGTCACAATCAGTGCCAGTAAGGCCAGCGCGACGACCGCATTCGAGCCCAGCAGCCAGCCGTAGTAAGGCTCAAAATTGGCCGAATTATCCGATGCGGTCGTCAGCAGAAACAGCAGGATGCCCATCAGGGCACCACCGATAATCAGCGCGTACCGCAGGAATCTGGTCACTTGTCTTCCACCTTGAAGGTGAACCGTTTCCAGTCAGACGCAAAACGCCAGTCGCTGTCTTTCAGGGAGGTGATCAGAAAGGTTTTTGGCAGATAACTCAGATCCAGTTTCAGTTTGACTGCCACATTGTAAGTGGCGCCGGCGGTCAGGCTGCCTTTTTCCGCCACGACCCAGCGCCGTGGCCGCAGAACCAGCGCCAGCGCTTCCTCCAGTGTCGGAAAACTTTGTTGCAGGCCGCTGTTAATCGTGGCGGTGTATTGCCGGGTCCAGGTGTTGTAGGCAATTCTGACGGTTTGCACCGAACGGATGGTTTTTTCATCGAACCAGTACCAGCGGGGTCGGGTCAGTTCGATTTCGGTGGAAAACGTCAGCGGAATTTCACGGTTGATCGCGTCAATCAGGCCGTGGCTGAGTTCAAAGCTGAAAGTGGCCGCCAGTCGGTAACCTTCGTCGCTGTTTTCAATCCGCGCCGAACTGACTTCCGCTTCTGCCGCCTGCACCGGTGCAGGCATGATGAGCGCAGTCCACAGCGTTAACAGCAGTGTCAGCGCACAGCGGCACAGGAAATCATTCAGGCGGTCAGGCATGCATTCAGGAAATAGAAAGATTGAGACTGAATGATAACGTGAAGCCGCTGGTTTCCGTTAGCTTTGCTCCGGTTTTTGGAACAGGGCGTAGAACAAACCGTCATGTTCGTTGTGTGCATCGGACGAATTGGCCAGTGTCGGCAATAACTGACCCGGTGCGTCCAGGCGGATGGCGCCGTGTTTTTCGGCAAAGGCAGCAGCCTGCTGTTCGGATTCTGCCGGCCAGATGGAGCAGGTGACCATCAGCAGTTTTCCGCCCGGAGCCAGCATCCGCCACAGATTATCCAGAATCCGGGATGACAGCGCGGCCAGTTGGGCGGTATCGGTCTTGCGGCGCAGCCAGCGGCTGTCCGGATGGCGGCGTACCACGCCGGAAGCCGTACAGGGCACATCCGCCAGAATCCGGTCATACGGCTTGTTATCCCACCAGCCGGAGCGACTGGCATCGCCGTCCTTGATGGTGCAGAACAGTTTCAGCCGTGCCAGATTGTCATGAATTTTTTGTACCCGCGCCGGATCGGTGTCCAGTGCCAGCAACTCGATGTCGGCAGATTCGAGCAGATGCCCGGTTTTTCCTCCCGGTGCGGCACAGGCATCCAGCACCCGCATGCCGTCGTGCACATCCAGTAGCGGTGCGGCCAGCTGTGCCGCTGCATCCTGCACTGATACCATGCCTTCTTCAAAGCCGGGAATCTGCTGAACCGGCATCGGCTTGTCGAGCCGCACGGCAAACGGGCCGATCTGACGCGCACCGATCTGCTGGTTGGCAAGCAATTGCAAATAGGCTTCGGTGCTGCTGGCGCGGCGGTTCACACGCAGCGTCAGCGGCGGCGGATGATTACCTGCGGTCAGGATCGCCTGCCAGTCGGACGGATAGGCGGCTTTCACCTGGTCCACCCACCACTGCGGGTAATTCCAGACTGCCGCAGGCTGTTTCATGACCAGTTTCAGTAATTCGTCTTTTTCGCGCAGATAACGGCGCAGAACGGCGTTCACCATGCCTTTGGCAAACACCATGTGAGAATTGGCGCTGGCAGCGGTGACCGTCTGATCGACCACGACAAAATTCTCGTAAGGTGCGACCTCATTTTCGTTGCTAACCAGTAATGTCAGCGCGCAGCACAGCAAACCGTAGAGCAGGGCAGGCTCCGGCGTTTTGTTGGTCATTGCTTTCAGCAGCGCATCGACCCGTCCGACCTGACGCATGGTACGGTAAGAAATATCCTGGATTGCGCCGCGCGCCTGAGGCAGCGCCTGGGTTTGGACAAAGACTTTATTCAGCGCCTGCGGCAGTGCGGTGCCTTCCAGCACATAAGCGACTGCCTGTGCCGCTCCTGACAGGCTGAATGCGAGCGAATCGGGTTTCAGCTCAATCAGGGGTAATGCCGTATCTGCCGCAGTTTCGGTCTGTGCTTTGGCAGACTGGCGTGCTGGCTTGCCAGCAGGTTTTCCGAGGATTTTTCTTGGTTGTTCTTGCATATCAGTGTTTCGTGAGTACCAGTTTGATGCCGAGTCCGACAAATGCCGTGCCGACGACCCGCTCCAGCCACAGGCGGTAACGCGGATTGCGGTTGGCGCGGCGCGCCAGTGTACCAGCGAGAAAGGCCGTACCGCTATTCCAGAGCGTGCTCATTACGACAAAAATAGCGCCAAGCAGCAGGAAAGAGGTGGTTTTATGCGGTGCATCGGGATCCACGAACTGGGGGAAGAACGACAGGAAAAACAGGACGACCTTGGGATTGAGCACATTTGTCATGATGGCTTGCCAGAAAATGGTCAGCAAGGGGCGGCGTTCCGGCTCGGTGGAACGGGCGACCAGCGCTGCCGGTTTGCTCGATGCCATGCGGATGCCCAGATAGATCAGATACGCGCCGCCGGCCAGTTTGATGATAGTGAAAGCCAGTGCCGATGTGGCAATAATGGCTGTCAGTCCGAAAGCCGATGCAAATGCGTGAACCAGACAGCCGACCGAAATACCGAGTGCGGAAATGAGTCCGGCAGTACGTCCCTGTGCGATGCTGCGTCCGACGATGTAGGCCGTGTCCGGGCCGGGCGTAGCATTCAGCAACAGGACGGCCAGGCAAAACAGGCCGAAATTGACGATACCAAGATGTTCCATAGCAGTGCTTTCCGTCAGAAAAAGAGATTTAAGCCACAGCAGGTGGCGTGAATGGATGCTGATCCAGCCAGGTACGCAAATCATCAAATACTTTTGTCGCATCCAGTTCGTTCAGGATTTCGTGATAAAAACCGGGGTAATAGTGTGCCTGTACATGGCTGGGCCGGATGGCAGCGGCAAAGCGCTGGCTGCCGGCCGGGTCCACCAGATGATCGTCCATGGCGACCAGCAGCAACACCGGCACGCTGATGCCGGAAGCATGGGCATGCGTGAATTCGATTGCTGCCAGCATACTGTGCAGCAGACGCGCGCTGATTTTCGGATGGACCAGTGCATCGTTTTCGTAAGCCTGAATCACTTCGGCATCATGCGATAAATAGCGGGTTTTGAGGCCATTCGGCAGACCCGTGCCGGGAAACAGCCGGGTCGCAATGCGCAGCAGCCATTGTTCTGCACCGGACATGCGGATCGCCAGCGCCGGTGACGACAGGATCAGGCCACTGACCGGCGCGATGGCGCCGGCGACAAAGCGGGCGGCAAACAATCCGCCCATGCTGTGTCCCATCAGTAGTGGCGGGGCGCACAGCTGGCTGCTGAAATCCCGGATCACTTCTTCGGCATCACGCAAGATGGCGAGGTTATCCGGCACATCGCCCGCCGCACCGTCCGACTGGCCGTGTCCGCGGTGGTCGTAGGTGCGGACAGTAAAACCAAGAGCATTGAAAAAACGGGCAACATGGGCATAGCGGCCGCAATGCTCACCGAGACCGTGCATGATGACGATCCCTTGCGCTGCGGTTCTGGCGCCGGCAACGGCAGCAGCAGGCCAGTCGCGGACAAATAGCCGGATGCCGTTGCTGGTGATGAATTCGGATTCGTTGGTATGCTCGATGTGTGCCGTCATGAATCAGACACCCCAGACGACTTCTTTTTGCATTTTATTGGCGGCGTGCAGCATTTCCAGGACGGGAAACACGCGGGCCGCAAAAGAAACCGGTTCCGGGATTTCATGTTCATGGTCGTCGCCTTTTTCGCTGTGGTGCGCATTCACATCCCGGCTGACTTCCTCGGATACCGGATGCGCCTTGCTATCAGCGATGGCGGCTTCGATTTTGACGATGGCCAGCGGTAATTCCGCCGGAGTGATAATCCCGCGATCAACATCCTTGTGCAGCAGATCGAGAATGCGGCGGGCGTGTTCTTTGTACATGGTGATCTCTGTTGCGGCTTTGGATTTAAACGTGATCAGCATGGTTTTGGCTCCTTGTTTCTATCGTTCCGGTAGGGACGGCTGGTTCGTGTGCTGCAATCAGGATGAGGTTGTTGCGTCAAGAATGTCCTTGGCTGCAGACAGCTATTGACTGTGGTCATTTCTATGATAATCCGATTTCCGGTATTGTGGTGACTGTGGTTTCAGTTTGGCCGGAATGAACGCATAAATGTATCGATCAGATCCTGATCCAGCTTTTTTTCCGGCCCCAGTGCGATAATCTGATAGATATGCTCGCCCTGAATCACGAAGCGTGCCGCCATCAGCACGGGTTCACCGTTGCCCAGTCTGCCATGTATCTGCAGCACATCTCCCGGAATGTGGTTGTCCGTCGTGGTTGTCGCCTGAATATTGCGTAGCATGCCCTGTTTCATGGCTTCGGATACCTTGCCTGCCTGGCCGGCATCGTCCAGCTTCAGTGTGCCAACCGCAAAACTGATTCCGCCGGCTTCAGCAGCAGTCATCTGCATGGTCAGCGGCAGTCCCGCAAGCACCACAGGCTTTGACATGCTGGCAGGTTTGCCCGGCATCAGTATGCTGAACGGAACATCATTGCCGCGCACTTCGCGCCAGTCAAACTGCGGGCTGCAGGCGTTCAGGAGCAGTGCACATCCTGCGATCAGCATTAATCTTGTTATCAGTCGCATCGGTCGTTAAATCCATCAGTGTGGCTGGGTATGGAATTTCCGCAGCGCAAATGCCACACCGGCGCACAGCAGGATAACACCGGCGAGGATCGGCATGGCGGGCAAAGTCTGACGTAACGCAAAAGCATAAGACAGCGCTGCCAGTGTTTCAAAGACGATCAGCTGCCCGCTGAGACTGGTCGCCAGTTTCTGGCTGGCGTAATTCCATAGTAAGGTTCCCAGCCATGATGCCAGCAAGCCCAGCATGAACATGATCAGTACGAATTTTTGCGGTGTGCTGCCCAGGGGAAACTGGAATGCAGAAACATCCTGCTGATTGTGGAGCAGACCGTAACCGACGAGGCCGGCTAATGCCAGCGGCAAGGTTGCCAGTCCCTGCACGGTTGCCCAGGTGCCGGGCGGGATATGCGGATTATTTTTCAGATAACGGCTGTTCATGATCGGATACCAGGTCCAGGCTGCCACGGCGACCAGGGCAAGCAAAGTACCTTTGACATAATCGTTGATGCTGCGCTGGTGATCCAGATGCTGCAATTCTTCGCCATTCACCAGCATGATGCCGCTGAAAATCAGGAGCAGCGGAAACAACAGTTTTTTCCACGCAATCGCTTCGGACGGATGGTGCGGCGACCAGTTGGCGCAAACTGCAATCACGACGGGCAGGGTGCCGATCAGCATGGTTGGTAACGGCGCATCCGCCAGTTGAATTGCGCTGGCGAGTGCGGCGTAGTAAATGATGTTACCGATCAGAACCAGTTTCAGCGCACTGATCCAGTCCTGCCGGTGTAGCTGACGGATGCGCTGCCGATCCAGCCATGCAGGAAACAGCGCAATCAGACCGAATGCAAAATAGCGGCCGAATGACAGCATCAGACCGGGATAATCAGGCAACAAAAGTGGCGTGATAAATACCAGCCCCCACAATAGCCCGGCGCCGAGTGCGGCCATGACTCCATTGAACATAAGCACTTTCTCAAGAAATGGCATTTTAAGCCGTTCAGCATCCTATGATAATCGGTTTATCGCCGGCATACGCTGCCGGGCCGGATGAATTTACCACGGTGCTGGGTTATCATAGAGCGGCATTCGCTGTTAAGGCGGATGTCTTGCCCGACTTTTCAATATCTGGGGTTACGATGTCATTGCGTCATATTGCTGTACTGGCGGTTTTTCCGCTGCTGCTGAGTGCCTGCGACCGGCTGGGGATTGCTGATCCTGCCAGAGAGGCGGCACAGAAAGAGGCGGACGCACGTGCGACCGGCAGCGCCTGCCGTCATGCCGGCCGCGCGATTGAAGACTGCTATGCGCTCAATCCTGATGCGGCGCGTTCTGCGGTGTACGCCGGCTGGAAAGAGATGAATGACTATATGCGCGAAAATAAAATCGAGAACGTGAAGCCGGAGATTGCGCATAACGCACCGGTCGCCGATGAGAATGCCAGCGCGTCCGAATCCGCTTCTGCTTCCGCCTCTGCTTCCGCATCGGGCAAGTCCAAAAAATAAACGGATAGATCTACTGACCTTTGTCCTGTCTGCTCATCAGGCGGGCGATATTGTTTTTCTGATTTTCTGAACATGTTCACGATACGACTCATGCAGGAACAAGACCTGGACGCGGTGTTTCATGTCCAGACCCAGGCTTATGTCCCGCAGATGGTGGAGTCGATGGTCTTGTTGCGCGAACGCCTGCAGGTCGCTGCCAACTGCTGCTGGGTGGCTTGCGATGCTTTGGGTGCAGGGGCGTATCTGATGAGCTATCCTTCCGTGTCCGGAAAAATTTCCCGGTTGGGAGAGTCTTTTTGGGTTGCGGCAATGCCTGATACCCTGTATCTGCACGATGTTGCAGTCGGCCAGCGTCTGGCAGGTAAAGGGATCGGCGTGGCTCTGATACAGCAGGCATTACAGTATGCGCGTCAGCAGGGATGGCGTCATGTCGGGCTGGTATCGGTACAAGACACCCTGGCGTTCTGGCAAAAGCAGGGATTCAGCGTATGTGAAGGGCCGCCCCCCGGGCAGGAAGTTGCGTTGCAGACCTACTCAGGGGTAGCGTATTACTGTGAAAGGAAGCTGGATTTTCCGGACTGAATCAGGTGGCCGGAACTGTGATTATTCCTCGGTCTGATCCTGTTGTTTTTTTCCTTTCTGCTTGTGGTAAATGATTTTCTTTTTACCGCCTTCGCAAACGCCGACAACCCGTAATTTGGTTTCGGTTTCTTTGGGTACGATTTTGAGCGTGTAGTCGTTCACGCCCTTGCGTTCCAGTTTCGCATGGACTTTCTCTGCAATTGCCTCACAGGGAGTGATCGCCGCCCAGGATGAGGCACTGCCAAGCAAAGAAATGGCTACCAGACTTTGAGCCACGAAGTATTGATTCATTTTGTCTTCTCCTGTTCCATGGATGATTTGCTGCTGTTAATCAGAAGCTGGTGGTAAAAACGTATCATTTCTACATAATTTTTAACAGAGATGCGTTCATTGGTTCCATGAAAACGTGGTAAATCATCACTCGTGGCACGGACCGGCGAAAATTTGAAAATATGTTGGCTGAGTTTTTCAAAATGACGTGAATCCGTTGCTCCCAGCATCAGGCCGGGAGCAACGATGGTGTCGGCGAACACTTCGCGCACTGTCCGGTTCAGTGTCTGGTAAGCCGCCGAATCTGAGGCGGCCACCTGCGATGGCTCCGAGTTACCCGGTAAAGCGGTGATATGCAGCGCATCGTTGCCGACAGTTTTTCGGATGTGCTCAATCATGCTGGCCTGCGTATCACCTGGCAAGGTGCGAAAATTGACCGTGGCATCGATATGGCCCGGCAATACATTGTCCTTGTTGCCCGCATGAATAGTGGTCAGCGCAGTCGTGGTGCGCAGGATCGCGTTGGTGCTGCCGGCTTTTTCGAGCTGACTTTGCACCAGCGGGCCAAACAGCCACAGATTCGATAGCAACACCCGGTTCACGCCATCCATTTCGGGTGCAATCGTTTGAAACATATCCAGTGCCACGCCGCGTATATTGGCAGGTAGCTGTTGCTGTTCAAGCTGGTTTAATGCTGTGCTCATCATGCCGATGGCTGTCTTTTGCGGTGGCATGGAAGAATGTCCGGGCGTAGCATCCAGACTCAGATGGACGCTGGCATAGCCCTTTTCTGCCACGCCGATCAGAGCCGCAGCAGGTTTCAGTCCTTTCAGGATACCTTCTGTCACAAGCATTCCTTCATCCAGAATGAAGGCGAATTGCAGATGCCTGCTTTCGAGCAACTGTGCAATGACTTTCGCACCCTGCAGGCCGCCGACCTCTTCATCGTGGCCGAATGCCAGGTAAATGGTACGGTGCGGTTTGTAGCCATCGGCCAGCAGCCTTTCAACAGCCTCCATGATGGCAAACAGATTGCCTTTATCGTCCCATGCACCGCGTCCCCAGATCATGCCGTCTTTGACGATACCGGCGAAGGGCGGCTGTTCCCATCGCGCTTCTGTTCCCGGCGCGATCGGCACCACATCCTGATGCGCCATCAGCAGCACGGGCTGGGCGTTCGGATCGCTACCTTCCCAGCGGTACAGCAGGCTATGGCCGCCAATGACTTCCCGTTGCAACTGACGATGGATCAGCGGGAACGATGTTGCCATGTGTTGATGCAGCTGCCGGAATTCTTCCTGAGCGGTCTGGCCGTCGCCGGCTGAGATGGTTTTGATGCGCAGAGCACCAGCCAGTCTGCCGGAGAGCGCATTTTCGTCAAGACTGAGCATTGGTGCTGGGGTAACCGGGATTTGCCGGGATGCGTGACGCCATGTATTTCCGGCGATGATTAAAATCAATAACAATAAAATGCCTGAAAGCAATAAAATAATCCGTCTGGTCATGATGATGTCTCTTTATACTGATTAGAATAATTGTCGGATACTACTTCTCATCATTTCACATCTCTTACTTCTCTGGCAACATAAAGTGGCGCGAGTGTCGGATGTGAACACAGTCGGCTGAAGCTGGCCTGATAATCTGATAAACCCGAATCTGAGCGATATAACTTTTTGATGAAAACCGCAGCATTACATACTGGCCGGATTGCAAAGGGACTGGCGTTGTGCCTGATCATGGCAATTGTGCTGGCGGCCGGTGCGTTTGTGTATACGCTGCGCTTGCAGGAAATCAGGAAATGGGAGAAACAGACCGAGACTTACAGCATTGTGCTGGCCGAGTCGACCAGCCTGCAGATGGATTTTGCCTACGCTGCGCTGGGCAATATTGCTGAACGCATTCAGGATCGCTGGAGTATCAGCGCCGAATATTTGTCGACCAAGCTGGGGACCTATGATTTTCATCAGTTCCTGAATGAAAAGGTCGCTTTATTTCCATCGATTGAGGTGATTTCGATTCTGGATGTGGATGGTCGGGTGATCAGTACTTCCCGCGCTTTTCCGGCACCGGATTACAGTCTGGATGACCGCGATTACTTTCAGGTGCAGCGTGATAATCCGGTGCTGGGAACTTATCTGAGTAATCCTGTGCGCAGTAAAGCGACGGGGAAATGGCTGTTTTTTTTAAGTCAGCGGCTGACAGGCAGTGACGGTGAATTTATCGGAGTTGTGACGCTCGGCATCTCACCGGATTTTTATACCGGTTTTTATCAGAAACTGGGCTCGGAAGGGCATACCTCCATCAGCCTGCTGCGCAATGACTTCACTTTCCTTGCGCGCTGGCCTGAGAACGATGCCGTGATGGGCAAGAAAAATACGACAGGCAGCACATATCACCTGATTCACGATCTGCAGAAAAATTCCGGCGTACTCATTACGGATGGCGCACCCATGTCCGACGGCGGAGTGATCAGAACCCGCATGACGGCCATACAGTCGTTGAAAAAATATCCGCTGATTATCAATTTTTCCATCGACCCTGAATTGTATCTGTCTGACTGGCGCACGATGACGACGGCGATTGCCATCGTCGCTCTGGCAGCGATTGCCGCAGTTGTTGCTGCGTTCCGGGTGCTGATTCGGTTATCCCAGCAAAAAGACCACGACATGCAGGTCATGACCGGATTGAAGCGCGAGGCCGATATCATCAACCGTAGCCAGGCCGGATTACTCCATAGCCTGACCGAACAGCAAAAGGCACTCAAAGATTCGTCCGACCGCTTGCAGGCTATTTTCCAGAATGCGGCGGACGGTATTGTGATGATTGATGATGCCGGTATGATTGAAACAATGAATCCGGCGGCGCTCGGCATCTTTGGTTATAGCCAGAACGCATTGCCTGCCGACAGCAGCCGGCTTTTTTCCAGCCTGCGTCAGTTGGATGTACCGGGATTATCTGTCGTATCCGATGAATCTCTGGAGAATAGTCCGGTGCGGATGGAAACGGAGTGCCTGCGTAAGAATGGCACGCTGTTTCCGGCTGAATTATCCGTCAGCAGATATCGTTTGGCAGGACAGCGCAAGATCATAATCACCATGCGGGATATTTCTGAGCGTCGCAAGATCGAGCGCATGAAAAATGAGTTCATTTCAACCGTCAGCCATGAGTTGCGGACGCCGCTGACCGCGATACGCGGCGCATTAGGTTTGCTGGCTGGCGGTGCTGCCGGAGATATCCCTCTCACATTATCGCCGCTGATTTCGATAGCGAACAAGAACAGCGAAACTCTGGCGCGCCTGATTAATGATTTACTGGATATACAGAAAATCGAAGCCGGGAAAATGGATTTCAGTTTTGAACGGCTGAACGTGCTCAATTTGCTGGACAATGCTGCACACAATAATCAAAGCCTTGCCGAGAGCCAGGGGGTTCGTATTGAGCTCGATACAGATCCGGCGATGCCGCCGGAAACGGCTGTACTGGTGGATTATGGCCGCTTCCAGCAAGTGATGGCGAACCTGATTTCCAATGCCTGCAAATATTCGCCCTCCGGCAGCAAAGTCCGCTTAATGGCGATGCTGACTGATGCGCGCAGTCTGCGGGTGGCGGTGTCGGATCAGGGCGAAGGTGTGCCGGATAATTTCCATGACCGGATATTTAATAAATTTTCTCAGGCAGATTCTTCCGACACCCGGGCCAAAGGTGGCACCGGGCTGGGGCTGGCGATTTCCAGATTGCTGGTGCAACAAATGCATGGCGAAATCGGGTTTTATAACCTGCCTGCTGAACAGGGTGGCGGTGCCTATTTTTTTATTGATTTGCCAGTCGCTGATGCTGAAACTGCCTGAATCAGAGTAAGCCGATTTCTTTGGCGCGGACGCCCTGAAAAACGGTATTGAGCTGCTGACTGTTCAGACCGTACAGGCGACCAAACAATCCACCGAGGATGGCGCGGTACTCGTTTAAGACGGGGTAGTCGCGGTTCTGGAATAGCTGCCCCGGCGTCAGACTGATCTGCTCCCCCAGTATCTGGCCACCGCGCACATTGCCGCCCATGACCCAATAAACACTGCCATGTCCGTGATCTGTACCGCGTTTGCCGTTTTCGCGAAAGGTGCGGCCAAATTCGCTGATGACCACCACGGTGGTTTGCTGCCACTGGCTGCCCATGCCATCGCGGAATGCGGTCAGACCGCGGCCAAGTTCATCCAGTTTCCCGGCCAGCATGCCTTTGGCGGCACCCTGATCGACATGCGTATCCCAACCGCCGATATCGACGAAACCCAAGGTATATTTGTCCCGCATCATTTTCGCGATGCGTTGCGCTTCCAGCGTAAAACTCTTGGTGGTAATGGCGTTACGGTTGGCGGCGTCCATTTCTTCCTGCATTTCGCGAGCGACTTCCTGCCGGACTGTAAAGCCTTCATTGACCTGCTGCGCCAGCCCGGTCTGACCGTACATTTTTTCAATCAGCTGGCTTTGCCGCGCATCGAGGTTCTGACGGGAGATATTTCTGACGGCCGTATTCACGACCTCTGCCTGGCCTTGCATCGCCAGCGGCAACTGATCGGTAAACGCCATTGCGGGCACCGGGCCGCCGCTGCTATTTAACACGGCAGCCAGCCGGTTCATGAAGCCGGAATGGAAATCACGGCGCCCATTCAATGGCTGCCCCAGTTCGATACTGTCCTGTGTTTCAAAATGACTGCGTGACAGATCATCAGTACCTGCAAACGGAACGAAGGCAATTTCATTTTGCAAATACAGCGGATAGATACTGTCGCGCAGTACCGGATGCAAGCCCCAGTCGGCATTCAGTGCCAGTGCTGAATCGGCGCCAGTGCCCGGACGGGCGATGGCAATGTTGGGACGGGATTCGTAATAAAAACTGCTGCCGGTTGGTACCAGCAAATGACAGGCATCATAGCCGCCGCGCAGAAAAACCAGCAACAGCTTGTTCTGTACAGTCGGCGCTGCCAGCAACTGACTGCTGTAGCTCAGTGCGGGTAGGGCTGTCAGGGCAGCCATGCGTTGCAGAAGTTGACGGCGATCCATACATTATCCTTTGATTATTAAAAATCAGCGCCGCATCATCTCGGGCGATGCCAGAAACAGCATATTCCACTCTGCTGGTGTTTTTGCCTGTTCTAATGTCTGCTGGGTGTCTTTCCCTAACGTCTGACTGAGCGTTTTGACATACATGGAATTGGCCAGTGCGGGTGCTGGCGGTTTTTCCAGCATAGTCTGATTATCTGTCTTGAACAGTGCCGGCGTGCCGGCAGATAAAGCCCGTGCGACATCAAACCGTGTTGCCATCTGGCCCGGGCTGGCCCAGGCGCTTTCTGTCATCGCATAACCGTCTGGCGTCTGCCTGCCATTCAGCGGTTCACCCATCATGTTCAGCCAGTTCAGGATGGGACCGGTATTGACGATGCAATTACCGTCGTATGCCAGACGGATCGATGAGACGGTGTAATGCAGCGGGTCTTTGAATTTATTACCGAGCGAAGCGATAAATTCGGGCGATTCAAACATGGTCAGCAAAGTGCGCGGGATATTGCCGTCGCTTTCCAGAAAGGTTTTTGCCATGTTTTGTATCAGCGCCTCGGATGGTGTGTCGGAAACAAAGTAAACCGCCATTTTCTGGCTGATGTAGCGGGCGGTTGCAGGCTGCCTGCTCAACAGGGTCAGTACATCTTCCAGTTCGTTTAATCCTCGTCCCGGGATGCGTGTTCCCAGAATCTGCTTTTCGCCAAAATCATGGCGTTGCGGATTGAATTCAAATAAACCGTGGCGCACATAAACACGGCTCAGTTCGGGGCGGATTTTGGGGTTGTTTGGTGTGAGATTCACGCCGACGCCGGTCAGTACCCGTGCCAGTTCCTGCACATCACGCTGGGTATAGCCGCTGTTGACGCCCATGGTGTGCAGCTCCATGAGTTCACGTGCGTAGTTTTCGTTGATGCGGTTGACAGCATTGTGCTCATTGTCCAGGTAACGCAGCATCGCGGGATGATAGACCGTTGCTTTGAGCAGATCCCGGAAATTGCCGAGCGCATGCGGGCGGATGGCGTTTTCTTCAAAATCACCCAGCATGGCGCGCAGATTATGCTTGCCGCTGTGGATGTTGAAATGATTCATCCAGAACCAGGTCATCTGTTCCTGCAACTGGTTTGGGGAATAAATGTCGCGTAGCAGGGAACGTGTCATCGCTTCGCGCGCCAGGCGATTCAGCTCCTGCTGATAATCTTTGCGCAGGCTGTCGTCAGTGCCTTTTTGCTGCTCTGCGGCGATACGTCTTTTCTCCAGCGCAAAAATCATCTGGTCCAGCGGCTGTTGCGAAATCGTCATGGCGCTGATCTGCGCCTGCACCACTGGCGGAACGACCGTCGCACGCCCCCACAATTGTTGATGCAAAAAGAGATCTGTCCCGACGGCCTGCAACTGTTGATAAGTAGAAAAATTACTGCCCCAGGTCACGCGGTTTAATAGTTGTTCTGGCTTGACTCCTGCCTGACTAAGCACCTTGCTGGCGGGAGGCGGTGATTTATAAGTTGCTGTATTCGTACCGGAGGGTGACTGATGCGCACAGGCAGCCAGCAGACACACGAAACTTGTGGAAACGAAACGCGAAAGGGGTGCAGCGGTTAACATGAGAACTCATTTCTCCGGACACAATCAACGGTCGTCAGCATACAACGGATTACCCGCAGAATAGATGACTGTGACAGGAAAAATAGTGGGACTGACGGTAATTCAATCGCTTACATTTCTTCAGGGAAATGTAAGCAATGTTGTCAGACGATATCGCTATCGTCGCTGATCCCGGCGTCTGTATCGGTGAAGTCTGTCGTGAAGTCCGGTGAGCTGGCAGGTTCCGGATTTTGTGAAAAATAACCGGGGATCATGCCGCCTTCATTAGACGTCAGTTGTTGATTCATGGACTGGTCGGTGAGCACGGAGTGCTGCGATCCGCCACCAATCAGATGGCTCAGTCCCTGATACAAAAAGGCACCGGCGGCGACACCGGCAGCGGTTGCTGCCACATTACCCAGCAGGCTGCCACCCTGACCACCGAAAAAACTGCTGCCCGACTGCGGGATAGCTGTTGCTGCAAAAGGCGCGCTGGCGGCAGCGGTTCCGTAGGTCGTCAAAGGATTGCCGGTAACGGATGTTGCTGCTGGCGCATTGACAGCGACAGTAACCGGAGCCGGACTCAGTGGGCGGGTGCTGGCGCTATTGCCCCAGGCGCTGCTGGCCGGATCAAGAAAGGGTGTAGCGGCGGATGAAGCGGGCAGGGCATTGAGTGCCTTTTGTTCGCGCAGATCGGCCTGCAGGCTGCTGATCTGTGTATTGGCGGCGACCAGTGCTTGCTCCAGCAGCAGCGCACGCTGTACCAGCAGATACGTGGTATCCGGCTGGCGGGTTGCTGCCTGGCTGATCAATGCAGCTGCCTGCGGATCTTTGCTGACACCTTGCACTTGCACCAGCTGATCGAGAAAATTTTGTAAAACTTGCATTTCCTGAGGGGACATTGCTCTCTCCTGTCGAGGGTGATATGGCCCTATCTGGTCACGCTGTGATGATTTTCAATAGTCCCGCAGGGCACGCCGGTATTGAATGGCTTCGGCGACATGCGCCATGCGGATGTCGGGTTCTCCGGCCAGATCGGCAATAGTGCGGGCAACCTTCAGAACCCGGTGATAGGCGCGTGCCGACCAGTTGAATTTTTGCATCGCCTGTTTCAGCATCTGAGCTGCTTTTTCTTCCGGCTGGCAGAGTGTGTCGATATCGCTGGTGGTCAGCAGATTATTCGGTTTTCCCTGCCTGCGTTGCTGGCGCTGAAATGCCTGTTCGACCCGCTGCCGGATCTGGAGGCTGGTCTCACCGGCTTTTTGCGCCTGCAAATCTTCATACGGCAGCGCGGCAACCTGTATCTGCAGATCAATCCGGTCCAGCAACGGGCCGGAAATTTTGTTCTGATAACGCGCCACCATGTCGGGCGTGCAGCGGCACTGGCCATTGCTGTGCCCCAGATAGCCACAGGGGCATGGGTTCATGGCGGCGATCAGCTGAAAGCGGGCTGGAAAATCGGCTTGCTTTGCCGCACGCGAAATCGTGATGTGTCCGGATTCCAATGGCTCGCGCAAAACTTCCAGCACCTTGCGGTCGAACTCCGGTAATTCGTCGAGAAACAGTACGCCATGATGCGCGAGCGAGACTTCGCCGGGACGGGGTGTGCCACCGCCACCGACCAGCGCGACTGCGGATGAGGTATGGTGCGGAGAGCGAAATGGCCGGGATTTCCAGCGTTGCACAGAAAACCCCGAAGTCAGCGACTGAACGGCGGCCGATTCAAGCGCTTCCTGATCGGTCATGGCCGGCAAGATACCCGGAAAGCGGGATGCCAGCATAGATTTTCCGGTACCCGGAGGACCGACCATCAGCACAGAATGGTTGCCGGCCGCGGCAATTTCCAGTGCCCGTTTTGCCTGCAACTGGCCTTTGACATCTGCCAGATCGGCATAGCTGGTATTCCCGCAATGCAGCGTGGAGCGATGCGGTGCCAATCTTGCACTGTCATCGGTAGCGGCAAAGTGGGCGCATACCTGCAGCAGCGAGTCGGCCGGATAAATCGTGGCATCGCTGACCAGCGCAGCTTCGCTTGCATTCTCACGCGGCAGGATAAATGCGGCCTGCTTTTGCGGGGAATGCTGGCAGATGGCGAAGGTCATGGCGAGCGCTCCGCGGATCGGACGCAGCTCCCCGGAGAGCGACAGTTCGCCGGCAAATTCATACTGGTCGAGCTGATCGGCGCGTAACTGTCCGGAAGCGATCAGGATACCCAGCGCGATCGGTAAATCAAAGCGGCCTGATTCTTTGGGTAAGTCCGCAGGCGCCAGATTGACGGTGATCCGTTTGGCGGGAAATTCAAAGCGTGAATTCTGCAGCGCTGCTCTTACCCGGTCTTTGGATTCCTTGACTTCTGTTTCCGGCAAACCAACGATCGTAAATGCAGGTAAACCGTTAGCCAGATGCACTTCAACCGTGACCTGCGGGGCATGCATGCCGCTTAAGGCACGGCTTTTAAGTACGGCCAGCGACATTTATTGATCAGACTGTTGCTCTTCCATAGCGGCGATGCGTGCTTCCAGCGCCTCCAGTTTGGCGCGGGTTTTGGCCAGCACCTGTGCCTGAATATCGAATTCTTCCCGGGTCACCAGATCCAGTCTGGAAAAGCCTTGCGTCAAGACGGCTTTGACATTTTTTTCTATATCTTTGGCAGGTGAATTTTCCAGAGCCTGGCTGATTTTGGATTGAATATCGTTAAAAAAATTGGATTTATCCATGAGTTTTGCCTGAAATAGTGATGACCAGCAACGCACGCGTCATAGATGCACGCAACTGGTGCGAAACAGAAATTGGTAAAAGGCTGCTGATTTTTTTCGCATTAAAACGGTGCAAAACATATTCTCTGCACCAGATCGGTTCTGTTGCTGCTGAATTTACTTATATCTTTAGGAAATCATAGCGCAAAGCGTTGTCGCTGCCCATTGGTATGGTGATTTTCTTTGCACCGTGACAAGTGGTATCCGGAATATGGGCAGTGATTGCACTGTTATTAGCATGATCTTCCGGTGTCATCAAAGCTGGCACGACTCCTGCTAATACCTGATTAAACATCTTTTAGGGTTCATTTCCGATATTGCCACGAACGATCTTCTGGCGATACGCACCGGTGACCGATGAAGTGAGTTCAGTTGAGTTTCTTATTCCAAAACCAAGTTATGCAGATAAAAGAAGGGGAAGCGTCATGAAAAAATCCGTACTCGCCGTTGCAGTTGCCACGACATTGTTGAGTGGCTTTGCCTATGCTGATGAACCGAAGCCAGATAATGAACTGAGTTTCAATATCGGCGTTGCCAGTGAATACCGTTATCGCGCTATTGCGCAGTCACGCATGGAACCTGCTTTGCAGGGTGGCGCTGACTATACCAATAATCCGACCGGATTGTATGCCGGTACCTGGTTGTCCACGATTAAGTGGATTAAGGATGCCGGTGGCAGCGGTGATCTGGAATGGGATATTTACGGCGGCAAGCGCGGTGAAATCACCAAGGATGTCAGCTATGACATCGGCGTGCTGAGCTATGTGTATCTGTCGAACGGCCTCGATAAAGTGCCGGGCTCTGCGAATGCGAACACCACGGAGATTTACGGTCAGATCGGTACCGGGCCGTTTTACGCGAAATACTCGCATTCCGTTACCAATCTGTTCGGATTTGTGAACAGTAAAAACAGCGGCTATCTTGATCTGGGCGCGAATATTGAATTACCGGAAGCGTACACACTGAATCTGCACGTTGGGCGGCAGACGGTGAAAAATAATTCGGCCTATAGCTACAACGACTGGAAAATCGGTCTGACCAAAGAATTCTTTGGCGTCTCTTTCAGTCTGGCAGCGCTGGGCACCACGGCTGATAAAAACCTGTATGTGACGCCGGCAGGAAAATTTACCGGCAAAACGACTCTGGTGCTCACAGCCGTCAAAACTTTCTGAGATGAGAGAACACTATGAAACTGATTACTGCCATCATCAAACCCTTTAAACTCGACGAAGTCCGCGAAGCCCTGTCGGAAATGGGAGTGCAGGGCATTACCGTCACTGAAGTCAAAGGCTTTGGCCGTCAGAAAGGACACACCGAGTTGTACCGCGGTGCCGAGTATGTGGTCGATTTCCTGCCTAAAACAAAAATTGAAGCAGCCGTGGATGACGCGATCGTCGAACGCGCTATCGAAGCGATTGAGAATGCTGCCCGGACCGGAAAAATCGGTGACGGCAAGATTTTTGTCTATGACCTGCAACAAGTTGTGCGTATCCGTACCGGTGAAACCGGTAACGATGCACTCTGATTCGCCTACGAGGGAGTTCACATGAAAACATTATTCAAGAACATACTGATCGCAGGCGCTCTGCTTGTATCGGTGGGAACGACATCCATGGGATGGGCGGATGAAATACCGGTGAAAGCTGATGCGACAGCCGCCAGCCAGGCGGTCACTGCTTCCGCAACTGCCGCCACCCCGGCAGCGCCGGTTTCTGCTGCGGCAGCATCGGTCACATCAGCGGCACCGGCAGCAGTCGCCGATGCAGTGGCCGCATCCGCCGCGGCGCCGGCACCGGTAGCAAACAAGGGTGATACCGCCTGGATGCTGGTGGCGACGCTGCTGGTGATCCTGATGACGATTCCGGGTCTGGCATTGTTCTACGGTGGCCTGGTGCGTTCTAAAAACATGCTGTCGATCCTGATGCAGGTATTCATGATTTTTGCCGTCATCATTGTCCTGTGGTGTATTTACGGCTATTCGCTGGCATTTACCGAAGGTGGTAAATTCATCGGTTCGTTCGATCGCGTATTTCTGAAAGGCATCTGGGATCCTGCCAAGGCCACATTCTCCACTGCAGCGACGTTCAGTAAGGGTGTCGTGATTCCTGAATTTGTCTATGTGGCTTTTCAGGCGACATTTGCGGCAATTACCTGCGGCCTGATCATCGGTGCTTTTGCCGAGCGCGCAAAGTTCACCGCCGTACTGCTGTTTGTCGTGCTGTGGTTCACGTTCAGCTATTTGCCTGTAGCACATATGGTCTGGTTCTGGACCGGTCCGGATGCGATCAAAGATGCGGCAACGCTGGCGACCGAAACAGCAAAAGGCGGTTATCTGTGGCAGAAAGGCGCGCTCGATTTTGCAGGCGGTACTGTGGTGCATATCAATGCGGCGATTGCCGGCCTGATCGGTGCCATCCTGATCGGTAAGCGGGTTGGCTATGGTAAAGAATCCATGGCGCCGCACTCACTGACGATGACCATGATCGGCGCATCGCTGCTGTGGGTGGGCTGGTTCGGTTTCAATGCGGGCTCCGCGCTGGAGGCGGCAGACGTGGCTGCGCTGGCGTTCGTGAATACATTGCTGGCAACGGCTGCGGCAACAGTTTCCTGGGTGTTTGGTGAGTGGATGTCGAAAGGCAAGCCTTCCATGCTGGGCGGCGCTTCCGGTGCGGTGGCAGGTCTGGTGGCGATTACGCCGGCATGCGGCTTTGTCGGTCCGATGGGTGCGCTGATCATTGGCCTGCTCGCCGGCATCGTCTGTCTGTGGGGTGTGAATGGTCTGAAACGCCTGCTGGGTGTGGATGATGCGTTGGACGTATTCGGTGTGCACGGCGTCGGCGGTATTCTGGGAGCATTGCTGACCGGCGTGTTTGCTGCGCCATCCTTAGGCGGTCAGGGTATTTTCGATTATGTGACCAATAAAATGTCGGCAGATCCGTATTCGATCGCGGATCAGGTCATGACTCAGGCAACCGCGGTCGGTGTGACGGTGCTGTGGTCGGCAGTGGTCTCGGTGATTGCGTACAAGCTGGTGGATCTGGTCATCGGCCTGCGTGTTCCTGAAGATGAGGAACGTGAAGGTCTGGATATCACCAGCCACGGCGAGTCTGCCTATCATTCCTGATGCAGTCCTGATGCGGCTGACTGACAGTCGCAAGCCAAGTCTTGATGTAGTCAAGCTAGTATCCTCAGTGTCATGTGCAGAGCGCGTGGCACTGATTCCACGGTTCAGTCTCCGGCTGAACCGTTTTTTTATTGCAGGCAGTATTGCAGATAGCGGTGCCAGGAACGGATTGCGGCGGATAAAAAAACACCGGCAGTGTGAAACTGGCCGGTGTTTTTTTTGAACCTGCCCGGAGTCGTGCAGCGCATTGCTCTCCGGGGCGGACGGTACAGGATTACTTGGCTTCTTCCTTGCGGACATATAACCAAAGACGTCCCAGATCGGCTGTGCCGTCGGCAGCCTGCAGGGATTTGAAAATCTCCGCAGCTTTATCGCGGTTGCCCGATTGCAGGTAAGCCATGCCGAGGTGCAGGCGGGCTTCATCAACCGACTTCAGACCACCTTTGGCAATGCCTTGCTCCATCAGGGCGATGCCTTTTTCGGCCTGATGATTGATCACATAGTTGTACCCGATATTGACCAGACCGGTACCGGTCTTGGCGTTTTTGGCGGCAGTTTCACCGGCATCCAGCGATTTGATGTCTTCCGCAGCCTGTTTGTAGACGCGGTCTTTGAGCTGCTTGTGTTTGGGGGCTTCTTTTCCGGTGCCCAGCAGGTTGGCGGCATAACCTGCGTCCACGGCGGTTTTCGCTTCTGCCGGCAAGCCTGCCAGCAGCGCGAGCTCGGCCATTTCCACGTATTGCGCAGCATCATCCATATTGTTGGTTGCCAGCAGCAGGCGGTACAGATCAAGACGCAGGCGATCCGAGAAGCCGGGTTTATGTTCGACCCGGTAAATCAGGTCGCCCCAGTATTCGCGGGTCGGATAATGCTGAACCACGCGCTCCAGCACGGCGGTGTAGCCGGCATTGTCTTTGAGCTGCTGGTAGCTGCTGGCCAGCAGGCGCAGGTTTTCTTCGGTGGTGATGCGCTGCGCTTTTTCATCGTCAGCCAGCATGGTCTTCAACTGAGCAATCGCATTCTGGAAATCACCCTTGAGGTAGTAGCAGCGTGCCAGCAGATTGTTCATCTGCGCATTGGCGTTGCTCTTCTCGATATAGCGTTTGGCCCAGACGATGGCTTCAGCATAATTTTTTTCGTTGTAATAGGTACCTGCCAATCCCTCGATCAGGCGCAATTTCTCATTGTCTTTGAGAAATTCGGAATTGATCATTTTGTCAAAGGAAGTGGCCAGCAGCGGTGTATTGTTGGTGCCGGAAGCAACGACTGCGCGCATACGGCTCAGGGCGAATACTTCGTAAGGCGTTTTGTTTTCCATGCTGTCGAGCGCATTGATTTTTTCTGTCGCTTCGGCAAACTGTTTCTTGTCCAGCAATTCCTGAATTTCAGTCAATGGTTTGCCCATTTCTTTGCGCACTACCATTTTTTTGGCCAATTCGGCCTTATCTGCTGCTTCATCTGCGTAAGCGGTTCCGGTAGTGACAGGCAGCACGCCCGAGCCGAGTGCTGCCAACATCATGGCAGCGAACAGGAAAGAAATTTTTTTCATGGGATATCCGGTAAAAAATGAAGATGACCGCACGAGCGCGGGTTCGTCACAAAACGCTCAGCCATCGGCATCTGTTGACAGCTAATGGGCGGAAGCGGGCATTATAACTGAGTCGGCAGGCAGAACCTGTGGTCAGGCTTTACCACTTGCAACCGGTATCTACTACGGTACTGACCGCCAGGGGAATCAACCCGAGTAGTCCGATGCCGGAATACGCTTTCAGGCAGTCTTTCCGCTCTGCCTTACGGGTGCCGTCAGCCAGTTGTTTTTCCAGGTTTTCATCGCGCCGGTGGCTTTGCTGGATTTTCTCGATGGTATCCGGCTGGCGCTGGCGGTCGATGGCCAGTGCGCTGCGTTTCAGATTGTCCAGGTCGAGTGCAGGAGCCGGACCGGGGAGCGCGGCTTCCTGAGGGGATGCGCTGCTGGCCGGCGCAGGGATATTCATGCCCTGCACCGCCACGGCAGGCGGTGGCGTGACCGGTTGCCGGCGGCTGATGCGCGGCGTTATGCGGGTCGTTGCCTGTTGTTGCGTGAGAGATGGTGCGGGCTTGTTGTGCGGAGTTTCCGGCGTCAGCGGCAGTAGTTGCAGGTAGTGGATTACGGCTTGTTTATCAGCCGGACGAAACCACGACGATTGCTGAATGATGAGAATCACGAATCCGAGATGCAGCGCCGCAACAGCAACGATGGATGCTGTGCGTGCAACAGGGATATGGGCAGGAGAAGTGCGCATCGGTAACCTGATTGTCATTGAGACCACGTTTCAGACTCAGTGTTTTGGTAAAAAGTTCAACACTTCCCGTTGTTGCAAACGGCTGGCGATGATGTGTGTAGAACATCATCGCAATCAATTGCGTAAATTGCGCAATATCAGATGCTCAATACCAATGCAATAGCGATGGCTTAATGCATGCCGGCAGCTACGCCGGTTTCCGGCTGGTATTGCACCAGAATCCAGGGCTTGACGACCACCGTCCAGACTTCCAGATCCAGGTCCAGCCAGTTCTGCGCCTGCTGATCGCTCATACGGACAATTTTTCCTGCATGCAGCAAGGCCTGGATTTCACTGGCACGGTCTTCGGCCATCAGGCAGGCGACTGCCACCAGGTCCAGATCATGCTGGACTTCGATCACGGTACCGGAAGCGAAATGTTTCAGCAGATCACGCCAGGGATAACGGGCAGTTTCCTGATTGATCCTGGCCGGTAAAGATGTGTTGGAGAGGGTGGACGTCATGGTTTGGAATAGGATGAGGTGCAGGAAAAATGGTATATGTTTCTACTGCGGTGGTGCTGTTCCGATGTGATCTGAAATGGATATATTCCCTTTCAATAATCCGGCCAGTTCGTTCAGAATTGCCGCACAGTGTTTTTCTTTGAGACGGAATTGCAGGCGCGCACGATCGCTGTAATCGATATGCAATACCTGCGCTTCGTATTTGTCCAGTAAACGCCGCACTGCTGATTCATCGGAAAAATCAATGCTGATCGTGAGCGTGTGCATGAGCTCGACGGCGATCAGCTGTGCCAGTTTGCAGGTTTCCGAAATAGCCTGGCCATAAGCGCGGGTCAGACCGCCTGCACCCAGTTTGGTCCCGCCCCAGTAGCGGACTACCACTGCCAGCACGTTAGTGATTTCTTTATGCACCAGCACGTTATACATTGGCCTGGCAGCGGTGCCCGAAGGTTCGCCATCGTCATCCAGCCCGGAATCACCGGCGCAGATCAACGCCCAGCAAACATGCACAGCACCCGGATGCGCTGCCCGTATCTGCGCCAGCCGCTGCCGTGCTTCTGCTCTGTTGTGCAAGGGATACAGTTGTCCCAGAAAACGGCTTTTCTTGATTTCAATTTCCGCAAAAGCGGGAGCGGCCAGCTGGAACATCAGAAAAAATACAGAAAAAAGGTGAAGCTGCGCAGACAGCCCGCAGCGCTCAGAACCGTGTCAACCCGGGCTGCTGCGCAGAAAGAAAATGAAGGATGATATGCACGGACAGGCATTACTGGATAACGAAATTGACGAAAAACACATCGGTCACGCCGTCATGTTCTTTCAGTCCCAGTACTCCATTCAGGCGCTCCTTGATTTCATCAATTAGCGCATGCTTGCCTTCGGAATTCTGAATCTGGGCAGACTCTTTACCACTCAATAACATAATCATTGAATGCCGGACAACGGGCATATACAACTTGATTTTGTCCGCAGCCTCGACACTGGCGACCTGCAACGTGATATTGATTTGCAGGTAACGGTCAAAGCTGGACAGATTGACGGTAAACGGCTCCAGTACCGCAGTCGGTGTGCCGGCGTTGGCTTCTTTTCCGCCTGAATTGGCCAGGGCAGAACCTGATTGCAGCGCGGATAGCAACAAGATCGCTGTCAGCAAGGTTTTCAAAGAAGTGATGTTCAGCATGGCAGGACACTCCGGTTATTGCCTGTTCTATTCATAAACTGGTTGCAGGACAGGGCGGGTGACCTGCGTTGCACACATTGCCACTGCGCCCTCTCCCGGCATTCAATGATTAAACGCTCAATGGTTTGTAACGGATGCGTTTTGGTTTTGCACCTTCCTCACCCAGACGTTTTTTCTTGTCGGCTTCATATTCCTGATAGTTGCCGTCAAAGAACGTTACCTGAGAATTGCCTTCAAACGCGAGAATATGCGTCGCGATACGATCGAGGAACCAGCGGTCATGCGAGATCACCATCACGCTGCCGGCGAATTCGAGTAGCGCATCTTCCAGCGCGCGTAGCGTTTCCACGTCGAGATCGTTGGATGGTTCATCGAGCAGCAGCACGTTACCGCCCTGCAGCAAAGTTTTGGCCAGATGCAGGCGACCACGTTCGCCACCGGACAGATTGCCGACGATCTTTTGCTGGTCGCCGCCTTTGAAATTGAAACGTCCCAGATAGGCGCGCGATGGCATCTCAAAGCGACCGACAGTCAGGATGTCGGCGCCATTCGCAACATCTTCAAACACGGTCTTGGTATTACCCAAGTCTTCACGCGACTGATCGACCAGCGAGATTTTGGCAGTCTGGCCGAGTACCACTTCGCCGCTGTCCGGCTGTTCCAGACCCTTGATCATTTTGAACAAGGTGGATTTACCGGCGCCGTTCGGGCCGATGATACCGACGATCGCGCCGGGCGGAATCCGGAAACTCAGATTGTCGATCAGCAGGCGGTCACCAAAGGCTTTCGAGACATTTTTAAATTCGATGACTTCATTGCCCAGACGCTCCGCAACCGGAATGAAAATCTCCTGCGTTTCATTGCGTTTCTGGTATTCGTGCTCGCTCATCTCGTTGAAGCGCGCCAGGCGTGCTTTCGATTTGGCCTGACGCGCTTTCGGATTCTGGCGTGACCATTCCAGTTCTTTTTGCAAGGCTTTCTGGCGTGCCGATTCGGTCGCTTCTTCCTGTTTCAGGCGAGCCTGCTTCTGATCCAGCCAGGACGAGTAATTGCCTTTCCACGGAATGCCGGCGCCGCGGTCGAGTTCCAGTATCCATTCGGCGGCGTTATCGAGGAAGTAGCGGTCATGCGTGATCGCCACCACCGTGCCGGGGAAGCGCAGCAGGAATTGTTCCAGCCAGTCGACCGATTCGGCGTCCAGATGGTTGGTCGGTTCGTCGAGCAGCAGCATGTCGGGTTTCGACAACAGCAGGCGGCACAGCGCGACACGGCGTTTTTCACCGCCCGACAGCACGCCGATTTTGGCATCCCAGGCCGGCAGACGCAGCGCATCGGCCGCCATCTCCAGCTGCAGTTCGACGTTGTCGCCGGCGGAGGTGGAAATGATGGCTTCGAGTTTTGCCTGTTCTTCGGCCAGCGCATCGAAATCGGCGTTTTCTTCCGCATACGCGGCATACACTTCTTCCAGACGCGCCTTGGCGGCAAACACTTCGCCCAGCGCCGATTCGACAGCTTCCCGCACGGTCTGCTCAGGGTCGAGCTGCGGTTCCTGCGGCAGGTAGCCGATGTTCAGGTTCGGCATCGGAATGGCTTCGCCCTGAATGTCTTTATCAATCCCCGCCATGATTTTCTGCAGCGAGGATTTACCGGAGCCATTCAGACCGAGCACGCCGATCTTGGCGCCAGGGAAGAAGGAGAGGGAGATATCTTTCAGAATCTGGCGTTTGGGCGGCACGATTTTGCCGACGCGATTCATGGTATAGACGTAATTAGCCATTTTTGAGATGTTTTAGATGGAAAACAGAATGACCGCAAGGATACCTCAAGCAGGGGCAGGGCGGCGGTTTTTACTGGATTTATCGCAGATTTGTGCTTCGCAACAATTTTGATGTAGCTCAAATTGTAAGAGTCTGTGAAGACTACACTTGCTTCATCAACTCAGACAACCAAGGAAAACAAAATGAAAAAAATTGTTATAGCGATCTCTTTAGCAACTATCGGTCTGGCAGCGACTCAGGCAATGGCTCAGCAAAGCCCATGGATGGTACGTGCCCGCGTTGTGAACATCAGCCCTGCAAATGGCTCTGATCCGGTTGGCGGTATTGGCGCAGCAGACCGTATCGCGGTCAGCAACAAAACGATCCCTGAAGTGGATATTTCTTATTTCGTGACACCAAACTGGTCTGCAGAACTGGTTCTGACTTATCCGCAAAAACATGACGTGACACTGGATGGTGCCACCATCGGCAGCTTCAAGCACCTGCCACCGACTCTGACTGCGCAGTATCACTTTACACCTGACGCGGCATTCAGTCCTTATGTTGGCGCCGGTGTGAATTACACCCGCATCTCGGATGTGAACCTGCTCAAAGGTGCTGCTGATCTGGATAAAAGCAGTATTGGTTTTGCTGTGCAGGCAGGTGTGGATTTTAAACTGGACAAAAACTGGTCTTTGAATCTGGATGTGAAAAAAGTGCAGATCCGCAGCGATGTGACTTCTGCTGGCACCAAAATCAGTGCAGTCAAGGTTGACCCATGGCTGGTAGGCGTTGGCGTAGGCTACCGCTTCTGATACGGAAAGTTGTTGTAGTGGGGGGAGAAGCCGGTCTGTGACCGGCTTTTTTTTAGTAAAAATACCATGACCACCCCAGGTTGCACAGGGTGCATACGCGAAACAGCCAGCCGTCCTATAATCAGTCCCGCCGTCAGGCAATGCCGCCTGTCTGCCTAACCTGATTTGACGGAGAATCACCATGACGATTTCTATGTATGCCGCCTCGGTACCGGTATTGACACAAATGCTGGACAGTCTGAGCGATGTGCTGCACAAAGCGGCAGCACATGCCGCTGCCAAAAATATTGCTCCGGAAGTATTGCTGCAGGCGAGGCTGTTTCCCGACATGTTTCCGCTGCTGCGGCAGGTGCAGATTGCCGGCGATTTTGCCAAGGGCATCGCAGGCCGTCTGGCACAAACTGAACTGCCCGTTTACGAAGACAATGAACAGACGTTTGCTGACCTGCAGACACGGATCGCACGTACCCGCGATTTTATCCAAAGCATCAAGGCAGCTGACATGGCGGACAGCGAGACACTGGAAATCGTATTACGTCCCGGCACGCCGAAGGAACAGCGCCTGAGTGGTCAGAATTATCTGTTGCATTACGGATTGCCGCAGTTCTTCTTCCATATCACGACGGCATATGACATCCTGCGCCATGCTGGTGTGGAGCTGGGTAAAAAAGATTACATGGGTCGGTATTGAGCATCCAGTATGACCCCTGAGCATACCAGCCGTTCAGGGAAGGTTCTGACTGATGCTGTATCTGTCTGCAGCGCGGCAAGTCGCATGTTGTATAAGATATTTGGCTTACATTGCAGTGATTTTTGTCTGCCGCACAGGGCGCTTATGGACGGGCATGCACAATGTCCCGCTTCATGGGTGCCAGCCTGGCGATCAGCCGGTTTTGCAGGCGCGACGCGATACCAACCTGCTCCATGGCGATCTGTAAATCTTCTGCCAGTGCGTTGAACTGGGCTGACGTAATCTGCAGACCCTCATGCGTTTCCTTCATGCCGTCGCCGCTATACCGGCAGGGCCCGTCGCTGAGGACACAAAATTGTTCCTTGAGCAAACTTGCCAGGCGTTTCAGATTGCTGTCCCGGAAGCTGTCTTTGATGCGCGCATCCTGCAGCGCCAGTGCCAGCATGTGATCGACGATCTGGCTGATACCTGCGTTTTCCCCCAGTTCGGCATACAGAGTGACAGCTGCGGGAGATTCCTGAGTCAATGCTGACTGAGCCATTGAAAAAAACAGGGTAAAGACAGTCAGACAAGATAGCAAACGGATTCGCATCATCAATTCCCCATTTGTACGGAAAGATACCAGCCACGCTGATTAACCGGATTAAATACCGTGATATCGCCCAGTCTTGCATAAGCCAGGGTCAGCGAAAGATTTTTATTCGGAAACCATGCCAGAAACGCATCGTAGTAAGCTTTTTCATGATCGATGGAGAGATTCTGCGGCTTACGGCGATATTCCACCCCAACTGCCAGTTTGCGGTTCAGCAGATAGGCGGCGGACAGTTCCGGCATCAGCTGATAGCGATTGTTCAGATCGCCGCCAAAACCGAGCAAGCCCATCTGGTTGGCTTTGGTTGCGCGCAGCGTGCCATTGAGCAACAGGCTTTGCGCCAGAAATAATTTGCTGGCGGCTACGTAATAATCGATACCGTGATCGTCTTTGGCGCCCAACTGTGTGACGCTGGTGATGCCCAGTCCTTCCAGTCCCTGTACCGGCTGACTGCGTTTATACATGGCGCCAATGGCAAGCTGCGGTTTCCAGTTGTCCTGATCGGCAATCAGGTCGCCGCTGATTCGCAGTTTGATTCCGGCGATGTCCTGTCTGAGTGAAAGCTGATTCAGCGGTGCTTTGCTGCCGCTGAATTCCTGCCGGCCAAGTGACAGTTCCAGTTTGTCGCAAAAGCCGACAGCAACGCCGTAGGCCTTGAGCCGGTAATCCTGCGTGGGCAGCACTGTGAGATGTGCATTGATGCCATAACTGTCCTCGGTGCCGTAACTGGTGATCAGCGCCCACGGCACGATGCCACCGCCGCCAGCACCTTCTACCTGTTTCACACCGCCGGTCGCGAGTAATTTCCCGCTGTCGGGTGGCAGCAGTTCGGCCTGTGTCAGCGGCGGCATCCACGCGAGGAAAAACGGAAGCAGATATCTTGTCAGGAGACGCATAAAATTTCCATTCAAAAAGTGAAGGCAGCTGTCGCTGTCAAGGAGCCGGTGACCATCGTTATTTTTCTATTGTAGGCATTTTTATGCCGGGACAAATACAAAAAATGAAAACAAGTGACGCGATGATAACGGCTGTCAATGACAATCAATAAATTTGTCATGGCGAGTTGAATGTCGGTAGTGTTCATTTTTGAAACATCTGTACTGTCATTTTCTGGTCATATACCGAGCGCTACTTCTACTGGCTGGGATTACGGAGGTGAAACGCCGTATTATGCTTACCAATCTCTTTGAAATCGTCGTACATACTGGTAAGCTCGGTAACATGACGGTAAATGCAATCCGGATTTGCCAGTGTGATTGCCCGGCAACCGTAAGACGAAATGTTCCATCAGCTTTTTCGTAGATGAGTTTTCGCTTATATGAGTCGTTCTTCTTTACGCCGTGAGCTGGTTATCCCGATTACCATTCTGGTCGTCGGTGTTTCCGCAGCCATTGGCTGGGTATCGATGAAGGCGAGTACTGACGCGGTCCAGACACTCACACAGCGCGTGCTGACAGATATGGCGAATCGCATCAACAGCGCCACGGAAAAGCATCTGGACGGTGCGCTGATTGCGCTCGATTCGGTGGCGCCCGCTGCTAACCGTGTGCCGCGCGAACACCCTTTTGTGACCGATATGTATGCGCTGGAAGACAAGTTCTGGAGCGCCAGTGGATTGTTCATGGATGTGAATAATTACGTTTATTTCGGTGGCAAGGATGGCCGCTTTGTCGGTGTGTACCGGATTTCCAAAAACGAAGTCCAGCTATTCTGGCGTACGCCGGAGGCGGATCATCGCGACGTCTACCGTGTGACCTCAATCGGTGACCGTTCCAACCTGATCCGCAAGGACGAATTCGATCCGCGCAAGCGCCCTTGGTATCAGGCGGCGATGAATTCGGAAACGCCGGTCTGGTCAAAGATTTATAATAATTTTTCGTTTCATTATCCGACCATCACCTTGGCGAAAGCTGTTTTTCAAAAAAATCATGAATTCGTCGGCGTGGTTGCAACGGATGTGACGCTGAAAGAATTGTCAAATTTTTTACGCAAGCTGGAAATCAGTAAAAACAGTGTTGCTTATATCGTTGATGCCGAGGGCTATATCGTGGCCACTTCCGGCAAGGAACTGCCGGAGCGCACCATGAATGGTTTGCCGGAGCGCATGCGTGCCGTTGATATGAAAACTGCGCTGATCAGCGAGACATTTTCTCATATTGCCAACACGGTCTTGAATCAGGCAGAGAACGGCACCCGCGAAATGGAGCTTAGTATCGGCACCGTCGATGTGGCGATTTCTCCATTGGGCAATGCACAGGGGCTGAACTGGCAGACTATCGTCGCCGTGCCGCGCGCTGATTTTATGAGCAGCATCAATCAGGGGTTTATGCAAAGTGTTGTGATCGCCATTGCCTGCATCATTTTTGCACTGACGATTGGACTGACGATCGTTGAGCGTGTGATCCGCGATATCCGCAAGCTGACTGCAGCGGCAAATCTGTTCGGTAATGGCGAACCTATGCCCAAACTGGATATCCGCCGTTCAGATGAAATCGGTATTCTGGCGCAGACCTTCACTGAAATGGAAAGTAAGCTGCGTTTCGATAAACTCACGCAGGTAGCGAACCGAGAATCCCTGTTTGCCCAGATCACCCATTTGCAAAAAGAAGCGCGCCAGAATCCGGGCAGTTCTATCGGTTTTACTTTGCTGTTTATCGATCTCGACCGCTTCAAAATGGTGAATGACAATCATGGACATGATGCGGGTGACAAAGTGCTGATTATCACCGCAGCGAGACTGCGTTCAGCGATCCGCGATACCGATGAGGTCGCGCGTTATGGCGGCGACGAATTTGTATTGCTGTTGAAAGAAACCAAAAATTCGATTGATATCCATCAGATGGTGGACAAAATTTCTGCGCTGGTTGAGCAGCCGATTGCGCTTGAGCATGCGGTGGTCGACATCGGTGCTTCAATCGGCTGGGCCAGCTTTCCGGAAGATGGTAATGATCACATGCGGCTCATTAAGATTGCCGACAGCCGCATGTATAACCGGAAAAGAGACCGTAAGTCCGGTCAGATCATTCAGATCGTCTGATGTTGATTCCATTCGACCAGCCAGGCTGGCAGGTCGCTGGCCGGCATGGGTTTGGCAATGTGATAGCCCTGCGCATGATCGCAGCCCAGTTCAGTCAGCAGGCTGATGACCTCCGCATTTTCAACGCCTTCGGCCACCACCCGCAGTCCCATATTGTGACCCAGGTCGATGGTAGATTTCACAATCTTGGTATCGTCGGCATTTTTTTCCATTTTCAGCACGAAGGATTTGTCAATTTTTAATTCGTCGACCGGTAACCGTTTCAGATAGGCGAGAGAAGAATAGCCGGTGCCGAAATCGTCGATTGACAATTCCATTCCCATGGCGTGCAGACGATCGAGTGTCTGATGCGCCCGTACCGGATCATCCATGATGGCGCTTTCGGTAATTTCCAGGCAAAACGAAGAGGCTGCAACCTGATGTTGCTGTAGGATGCCAGAAAATTTTGAAGGTAATTCCTGATCCAGCAAATCGCGGGTGGAAATATTCACGGACAACTTGATGTTCAGCCCTGCACGCTGCCAGTCACGGCTCGCGGCAGCGGCGGCATTCATGACCCAGTGCGTCAGCTGACGGATGAAGCCGGTTTGCTCGGCAAAGGGAATAAACTGGTCCGGAAAAATGAAGTTGCGTTCCGGATGTATCCAGCGTACCAATGCTTCGGCTGCAACGATCTGACCGGTGTGCAGAGAGAGCTTGGGTTGCACATACAACCGGAATTGCTTGTGTTCCAGTGCTGCCCGCATGTCGCTGAGCAGGGAAAGGTTTTGCTGGCTGGATTTATCAATCTCGGGCGAGTAGATAACGGCGCCATTTTTGAGCTGCTTGGCGACATACATCGCCACTTCAGTACGGCTTAGCAGACTGGCTGCGTCACTGGCATGTTCCGGGTATCCGGCGATACCGATGCCCGCACCGATATCGACGGTCTGGTCTTCAATGGTGATCGGCTTTTCAAGCGCCAGCAGGATTTTTTCGGCTACCTGCATGGCCTCATTCTGGCTGACGCCGGGCAGCATCGCTGCGAATTCATCTCCTCCCAGACGGGCAGGTTTGATGTTGTTTGTCCCCAGTTCGCTATTAAGAATCACCGCTACCTGTTGCAGCAGCAGATCGCCGAAACGATGTCCCATCACATCGTTCACATGTTTAAAGCGATCCAGATCCATCATCAGCACATAGCAGGTGCTGACGCGCATGCCAGCCTGACGGATGGCATCGTCCAGCATATTGGTAAACAGTGTACGGTTTGGCAGATTGGTCAGCGTATCCCAGTACGCCAGATGGCTGATTTCCTTTTCGCGCTGGGCAATCGCATCCCGCATCTGGGAGAAACTCGTGGCCAGATCGCCAATTTCATCTTTGCGCTGAATATTGATCGGGGTCTGGTAGTCACCGGCACCCAGCCGGCGTGCCTGGTCTGCCAGCTGCCTGACCGGACCGGCAATCCGTCCGGCGGTGACTGCGCTGATGATGGTGGCCAGAATGCCGCCCAGAACAGTCAGGATCAGCAGGTTTCTCTGTAACTGTTTATACGGTGCAACCGCCTCGCTGATAGAAATTTGCAGCACGGCGATGGTTTTGCTTTTTTCATTCTGCACCAACGGCAATATGCTGGCGCTGTAATAGCTGTCGCCCAGTTCAAAATCGCGCAGGATTTCGGTCCGCCAGCTGTTGGCGGGCAGCATCTGCGCCAGCGCATTGGCATCGCTTTGACCGAGGGTGGAAATGTGCGGAGTCCAGGCCTGCCCATTGACCGAAGTCAGCAGGCTGATCTGCAGCTGGCTTAATTCACGCATATCGTTAATGAGTTTGCTGTCAACGGGGATCGCCATCGCGACCCAGCTGATCGTGACCGGCGCCAGAATCGGTACCATCACCATCTGATAGGGTTTGCCGTCCACCATGTCTGTACTGGAAGCATGTCCCTGTTTTCCGGCCTGCTGAATCAGTACTGACACCGATTTTTGCAGACCACGTGCCAGCGTATCGCTGCTGGTGGCGGTGATTTTTCCTTCGAGATCGACCAACATGGTCAAGTCGGCCCCGAGCCGCTGACCGTGGTTCAGCAGGGTCGATACGATGGTTTCGGTGTCATGCGTGCCGATCGCTTCCCGGAAAGCATAGTCCTTGGAAAGCAGGGTAGCGCCTTGAATCAGCTTTTGTGCGTTTTGTTCCAACAGACGGGAAAATATTTTTTCGCTTAACCGCAGTTCTTCATGGATCGCATTGCGTGCATTGCTGTCGATGGCATTGCCAATCGCAAAATAACTGACCAGCTGCAAGGCTAGCAGTAAACTGATGAACAGAAAAACAATCCTGTTTTTCAGGCTGTGAAAACGCATGTGAATTAGCCTTTCATGTTTCAGTCTCCGCAGGGAAACAAGAATTGGAATGACAGTAACCAGCCTTGTTCCGATTGGTTCAGAGTGGCAGTTTAACCAACAATGGCGCGGTGTCTGTGCCGGTCTGCCAAGGCTGTTCATGCACGGCACTGCCTGCTGCCTGCTGATAATGCCAGACTTTGAGCGTGTATTTGCCCACTGGCATGGCAGGCAAATGCGCTATGCCTCTGGCATCTGTTTTTGCAAAGTAAGGTGTATTCACGATCTGGATATAGGCAACCATCTGATCATGGATATTACAGCCGACCACCACCGTACCGGGCTGGTCGAACACAAGCGGGGCGGAAGGTTTGCCGGAGTAAAGCTTGAGCTCAAACGGTTTCGGCGTGGAAAAGGAATAGGCGTGATGTTTGACAGTGTCATTGTTGGGAAATGACACCGAAGTGCCGGTTTGTATGACGGACACCAGCGGCAGGAATTTCCGGTCCTTTTGCTGGATTTCGGCACTACCGGGTTTGGGCAGCACTGTGCCAGCGGCAGGTTCGGCGTATACGACCGCATTTTCCAGGTCGGCTCCCTGGGCATTCACCACATGCACAGCTGGCCGGTCAGACGCGGCGTGGGTTACCGGGCTGACAGTCAGTAAGCTTGACAGTAAAGCGGGCAGAAAAAGCGAATACAGAGTGAACTGCAGGGCGCGCATAGAGAACCTCGTGAGCTGAAAGCCGGGTGTTTATCTTACTCTGTTTCCCCGCGCTCTTGCAGATATCCGGTGTGGCGGAGAGCATAGATCTGACAGCTTTCTTCACCGATACATCTCAGTAACCCGCCGGAGCAGCAGTTTAACTGGAGCGCTGAACCCGACGTGTTGTGGTCAGGACCACTACGCTGCCCAGAATGATGGCCATCGCCAGCATCGCCTTGGCGGATAAATGCTCACCGCCGAATACCACACCCAGCGTCACGGCAATAACCGGATTAACATACGCATAACTTGCGGCGAGTCCGGTGTGCACTTTGGACAGCAGATACATATATGCCGTGAATGCCAGTAAGGATCCTGCGATTACCAGGTAAGCCCAGGCAGCGAATGCGGGCATGGTCAGCGGGCCATTCATGTGCTCGCCGCGCAGCAGGCTCAGGATGACCAGAAACAGGCCGCCGACCAGCATTTCACTGGCAAAACCCATGCCGCCTGCCGCCATCCTGAGTCTTTTCTGCGACAGTATGGAGCCGACATCCCAGCTCAGAATCGCACCCAGCAACAGGATAATTCCCATTGGCTGTGCGGCAAAGCCGTGATCGGATGCCAGCAGCATGGCACCGGCAAAACCGGAGACGATGCCTATCCATTCGCGCCGTTTCGGCCAGTCGCCGAACAGACCTGATAATCCCGATAAAATCATCGGCGAGCAGGCGATGAATACCGCTGTTAGACCGGACGATACATATTGCTGCGCACATGCCGTCAGGCCGGTGCCGCCGCCCAGCATCAGAATGCCGATGATGCCGCCGTCACGCCATTCGCGCATCGTTGGATTGGGCGCGCTGTGCCACTTTTGCCACAAATACAAAATTGCTCCGGCCACCAGAAAACGGGTGCCGATCATCAGCAAAGGTGGAAACGCCGTCAGCGCGACCTGTATCGCAAAATAGGTTGAACCCCAGACGATGTACACCGTCAACAGGGCAGTCAGTACGGATTTCGGTAAATGGCGCATGGCAGTTTTTTCTGTTCGGATCAGACCACAGTGTAAGTCAGCGAAACCCGATGATGAATGGATGATTGAAGGTAAATCGGTTATATTCCTTTTGAATTAAACGAAAAAAGCAGAATTTTCCATGAAGCCAGAATTAGATCTGATGGATGCCAGAATCCTCGATATTTTGCAGTCAGATGCTCGCGTGACGCTGGCTGAAATCGGCCGCCGCATTCATCTGAGCCAGCCTGCGGTGGCCGAGAGAGTGAAACGCATGGAAGCGGCGAATGTCATCACGGGTTACCATGCGCGCGTGAATCCGGAGGCCCTGGGTTATGGCATCACCGCGTTCGTGCGTATCGCCAGCCGTTCCAGCGATATTCCCGTGGTCAAGATTGCCGAACAGGTGCCGGAAGTGATCGAATGTCATGCGATTACCGGCGAAGACTGCGTGATCGTCAAAGTAGTGGCGCCGTCGGTGAGAGAGCTGGAGCGGGTGATCGCCAGCCTGGCGCGTTGTGGCGTGACCTCGACTTCGCTGATTCTGTCATCGTCGATAGAGCGGCGCTCAATACAACCGGTGGGCTGAGTCATGGAACTGCGCCAGCTCCGTTATTTCGTCGCCATTGTTGATCACGGCTCCCTGTCCCGCGCGGCGCGTGTCCTGCATATCGTGCAGCCAGCATTGACACAGCAATTGCAACAACTCGAAGAAGAACTCGGCGCCACACTGCTGCATCGTTCAGCCCAGGGCATGCAGGCAACCGATGCCGGAAAGCTGTTTTATGAACATGCTCAGGCCATTCTTAAACAAGTCAGCGATGCCAGATCTGCCGTAGCGCAATCGACCGACAAACCTGCGGGAACCGTGGCGCTGGGAATACCCCAAAGCGTTTCGGGTGCGCTGGCATTGCCGCTGTTGATGGCAGTGCGGGAGACATATCCCGATATTGTGTTTCAACTGACTGAGGAGCTGACAGGCAACCTCACAGAACAATTGCGCTCTGGTCGCCTGAATCTGGCGATCCTGTTTGATGACGGGCAACTATCCGGCCTGAACACGGTTGCTTTAGTGGAAGAGCAGATGATGTATATCACCCGTCATGATTCCCGTTTTATCTGCAAACGCAAAACCATCAGTCTCGATCAGGCTTTACAGATACCCCTGATTTTGCCCAGCATTCAGCATGGTGTGCGCCCCCGGATTGAACGCGTAGTACGTGAACATGGCCGTACTATTGATAAAGTGATTGATATCACATCGATTGCGATCCTCAAATCCGCATTGCTGGCCGATATGGGAGCAACGATTTTGCCGGTGTCACCGGTGTTGGCAGAAATCAATCGGGGCGAATTACATGCCTGTGCTTTTCGCGATGTAGAATTGTCCCGTACCGTCACCTTATGCACATCAAAAAACATTCCGCTGACGAATGCAGCAATGGCAGTGGAAAAGCTCGTGCAACAGGTGACGCACGATCTCTGCCGCAGCAATACATGGCCGGGAGCACGCAGTCTGCTGCACTAAAGTATTCATCAGGGCAGGCGATGATCAGGTAGCGTCCTGCGCTGGTCTCCTGAACCGGATGCTGATCAGGTGTATCTTATGGAGGCCGTCGCAGGAATGAAGCCAGATCCAGTCACCATGCCATGTTCCGGAAGATCGTGCGCTGTTCTGGTATCAGCAAGCGTGCTGGCATAGACAGCAACATCAGCGATATCTGTGAGATCAGCGCCGGTACCCGGCAGCACCGATTTTTCTGTGGCAGTCAGTATCGCAGACAGTCCGATAAATGCGGGATATGCTTCGGTAATGACATACACAGGCACTTCAGCCAGATAAGCAGAAAAGCGACCTTTCTGTTCAAAGCGCTGGCGGAAGCCGGAGCGTAGCAGAAAATCGCCAAGACGCGGCACAATGCCGCCACCGATGTAAATACCACCACGTGCGCCCAGTGTGACTGCCAAATTGCCGGCCATCGTACCCAGCATGTCACAGAATACGGAGAGCACTTCCCGGCAAAGCGGACAGGTATTATCGAGCCCGCGCAGCAGAATTTCTGGTGCATCGATATCGTCGATGGCTTTTGCTGCCTTCTCCGTCCCTCCGGTCTCCTCTGTGGCTTTTTGCCGTCGCGCTGCCAGTGCACGGTAAATCAGACGTAAGCCCGGACCTGAGAGTAAACGTTCCGCAGAGACATGTTCGAATTCCTGCCATGCAAACCGCAAAATATCGATTTCAAGTGCATTCGCTGGTGTAAAGCTGACGTGTCCGCCTTCGCTATGCAAAGGCACCCAGGCGTTCTCTGTCCAGACCAGACCTGATACGCCCAGACCAGTGCCGGCTCCCAGCAGGCCAATTGCCGCCTTTGGCAAGGCTGGCTGGCCACCGGCCTGATACTTCTGTGCAGTACTCAGCATCGGCAAAGACATTGCCAGTGCCGTGAAATCATTCACCACGATCAGAGAATCCAGTCCGAACTCTGCCTGGACTGCAGTAATGGAAAAACTCCAGTGATGATTGGTCATCTGTACCTGGTCATCATGGACCGGATTGGCAATCGCAATACCTGCCTGCCGTACCTCGGCCGCGCCAGCAGCAATGCTGGCAGCGTCTTGCAGATAGGCGCGCATGGCGAGTGACAGACTGGCATAACCGGCGCAGGGCAATACCTGCACTGCCTCTATCTGTCCTTGTGCAGTTTCAAGTGCAAAGCGGGCGTTGGTACCGCCAATATCAGCTAATAATTTGGGATAACTCATATCAGATTCCAGAATGATGCGACACGTTGTATTCCATGTGTGAAGGCGATGCAGACGTCATGCCAGACGTTGTTCGCTGACCGGATCGAAGAACACGGCCTGTGATAAATCAAATGCCAGGCGCATCGCTTGACCAGGCACTGCAAATGCGCGTGGATGCGCGCGACATGTGGTACGCACCTGATTGAAACTGGAAAATACCAGCGTATCCGGCCCGGTCGGCTCGGTCAGCTCTATTGTGCAATCCACTTCCGTAGGCTTGTAGTCATGTACCGTTTCTGAATGGCGCGCGCTGATTGCATCTGTCACGTGTTCCGGACGTATCCCCAGCACGATATCGTTGCCCGCCTGATAGCTCTGTCGCAACTGCTGCAGCATTGGCGCAGGCAGTGGCAAGGCCGTTGTCTGCCCTTGGTGGTTCAGGGTAAATGCCAGACCATCCTGATGAGAAATGAGTTGACCGCGCAAAAAATTCATTGATGGCGAACCAATAAATCCGGCAACAAACATATTAGACGGCTGATCATAAATTTCTTGCGGGCTACCGAATTGCTGTACCACGCCGTCTTTCATGACCGCGATCTTGTCGCCCAATGTCATCGCTTCGACCTGATCATGCGTCACATAGACCGTGGTCGTCCCCAGACGCTGATGCATGAGCTTGATTTCGGCTCGCATTTCCACGCGTAATTTTGCATCCAGATTGGAGAGTGGCTCATCAAACAGAAACAGCGATGGATTTCGCGCAATCGCCCTGCCCATCGCAACGCGTTGACGCTGACCGCCGGACAAATGCGCGGGTTTGCGATCCAGTAAATGCGTCATTTGCAAGGTTTCTGCCACCCGATCTACGATTTTCTTTTGTTCTGCCGCCGGCACTTTGCGGATGCCCAGACCAAAAGAAATATTTTCCCTGACTGTCATGGTCGGATACAGGGCATACGACTGGAATACCATCGCAATATCACGAGATTTTGGTGGCACATCATTGACGCATTTGTCACCGATATAAATACCGCCCTCAGAGACAGTTTCCAGTCCGGCGATCATGTTCAGAAGCGTTGATTTACCGCAGCCTGATCCACCGACCAGAATTAAAAATTCACCATCCTGAATCTCCAGATTAATGCCTTTTAAAATATCGGCACCGTTAGAATAGACCTTGCGCACATTGCGGATTGATAAGCTAGCCATGTTTGTTCTCCTGATATTCTTTGACGATGCCCTGGCATAGCCGAAGGCATCGCTGTGTTATGTCGTTGTTTCTGGTGCTGTCAGCCTTTGACGGCACCGGCAGTCAGTCCTCTGACAAAATATTTGCCAGCCAGCAGATAAATCAGCAACGTTGGCAGTGCCGCGATAATCGCGGCGGCCATATTTACGTTGTATTCAGTCACGCCGGTCGAGGTATTTACCAGATTATTCAATGCCACCGTGACCGGTTGCGCATCGGTGCCGCCGAATACCACACCAAACAGAAAGTCATTCCAGATCTGGGTAAATTGCCAGATGAAACACACCATGAAAATCGGCACCGATAGCGGCAGAATCACGCTGCGATAAATCCTGAAAAAGCCAGCACCATCAATCCGGGCAGCCTTGACCAGCTCATCTGGTACGCTTATGTAGTAGTTGCGGAAAAACAATGTCGTGAAAGCGACACCGTAGACAATATGGACGAATATCAAGCCGCCCGTGGTGTTCGCCAGTTCTGCTATGCCGAGCAAGCGTGCCATTGGCAAAATCACGACCTGAAATGGAATAAAACAACCGACCATGAGTGCGGTGAAAACGATTTCCGAGCCTTTAAACTTCCAGTGCGCCAGCACATAGCCGTTGATTGAGCCTATCAAGGTTGAGATCAGCACGGCCGGCACTGCCATTTTTACTGAGTTCCAGAAATACGGTGCCAGACCTTCGCAGCGAACGCCGGTGCAGGCAGCCCCCCAGGCTTTTTTCCAGGCAGAAAAACTGGGATGCAGTGGGAAATCCAGCAGATTTCCACTGCGAATTTCGTCCAGCGATTTGACCGATGTGGTCAGCATCACGTAGAGCGGAGCGAGGTAATAAAAGGCACATAACACCAGTAAGGTATAAATTACCAGCCGCCCCGGGCTGAATGGTCGGCTTGTTTCAGTGGCCATGGCGTGTCTCCTTGGTTTCCAGATAAATCAATGGCACTAAGACGGCCAGTACGGTCATCAGCATCATCATGGCAGAGGCAGCCCCTAAGCCGAGTTGACCACGGGTGAAAGAGAACTGATACATAAAAATTGCCGGAACATCCGAAGACGTACCTGGACCGCCGGCGGTCAGCGCCATGACCAGATCAAAACTCTTGATGGCGATATGAGATAACACCAGCAAGACACTGAAAAATACGGGACGTAATGCCGGAATCACGATACGGCGGTAAATCGTCGGCAAGCTGGCGCCATCGACCATGGCAGCCTTGATGATGCTGTCGTCCACACCGCGTAAGCCCGCCAGAAACAGTGCCATCACAAAACCTGAGGATTGCCAGACGCCGGCAATCACGACGGTATAAATCGCCATATCGGAATCGACCAGCCAGTCCATGGAAAATTGCTGAAATCCCCATTCATGCACCATTTTTTCGAGGCCAAGGCCGGGATTTAATATCCATTTCCACGCTGCACCGGTGACGATGAAAGACAGCGCCATCGGGTATAAATAAATTGCCCGCAATGCACCTTCCATTCTGATTTTCTGATCCAGAAATACGGCAAGCAACAGGCCTGCGATTAGGCATATCAGAATGAACAGGCCACCGAAAATGGCGAGATTGCTGGCGGCGACCGACCATCGATCGAGTTCAAACAACGCCATATACTGATCAAAGCCGACCAGATCGCCGTTGGGCATCAGGCGGGAATTGGTCAACGATAAATAAGCGGTGAAGCCGATGAAACCATACACGAACAGCAACGATGCCAATATCGTCGGTGAGAGCACGATACGCGGCAGCCAGTGATCCGCCAGTGCGTGTAAACGCGATGGGGCAACCGTGCCATGCCGGGTGGTGGGTAAGATAATTTCTGATCTGGATGTGACCGACATACTTGTCTCCGGGAACTAAGGAGAGGTCGCTGCAAGGAGACCTCAGGCAAGCGACGTTTTGCAGACAGAACGTCGCTTGCCTCGGAATATAACTGATGAAACTTATTTGGCCTTTGCTGCTTTTGCCAGAGCTTGTGCTGCGGCTTGTGATGTCATGTTGGAATTCATGAATTTGGCAATCACATCCTGAATTGCGCCAGCTTTGGCAGAGTCAATCGCCATGCCATGCGCAAAACTTGGCACCAGTCCGCCGGACTTGCTGGTGGCATCCATATCGTCCATGGATTTCAGCGCACAGCTATCAAATTTGGCGCGGGAAACGCCGGCACGTGCAGGAATAGAGCCCTTGTTCAGATTGAACACTTCTTGAAATTCCGGACTCATAACCGCATTCGCCAGGGTAAGTTGCGCTTTTTGCTGATCCGCTCCCTTAACATTGAACATGGCTAAAGAATCGATGTTGAAAGTGAAGGCCTTGTCCGTGCCGGGTGCCGCCAGACACAGGAAGTCTTTTCCTGGTTGTTTGCCAGCGGCAGTAAATTCACCTTTGGCCCAGTCACCCATAAATTGCATACCGGCTTTGCCATTAATGACCATGGCAGTGGCCAGGTTCCAGTCACGTCCTGCGGCATCTTTGTCGATGTAGGTTTTAATTTTTGCCAGTGTATCAAAAGCTTTGATCATGGTCGGGCTGGTCAGGCTGGCGGCATCCAGCTGGACGATGGCTTTCTTATAGAATTCCGCGCCGCCAACACCAAGCACGACGGATTCAAACACGGTTGCATCCTGCCACGGTTGCCCACCGTGAGCGACTGCAATCAGGCCGGCCTTTTTGATCTTGTCGGCAGCGGCAAAAAACTCGTCAAAATTCGTTGGTGCAGTAGCACCGGCCTTTTTCAGCACATCAGGATTAACCCACAGCCAGTTGACGCGATGTACATTGATTGGCGCTGCAACATAATGGCCTTTGTATTTCATGATGCCGGAAACAACCTTGGGCAGTACCGCATCCCATTTGCCTTCGTTGGCGGCGGCATCAATATTGGCGAGTACACCCTCATTACCCCACTCCTGAATAGACGGGCCTTTGATCTGGGCTGCAGTCGGTGCACTGCCTGCCATGACACGTGCTTTCAGCGCTGTCATGGCATTTTCACCACCGCCACCAGCGACTGCAAAATCTTTCCAGCTGACACCTTTGGATTCCATGATTTTTTTCAGTTCCGCAGCAGACCGGGCTTCGCCGCCAGCAGTCCAGTAATGCAGGACTTCTACTTCAGCAGCATGTACCGGTAAGACGCCTGCGCAGATGCTGATGGCCATGATAGCGTTTGTGATGTGTTTCAGTTTCATGTTAATTTTCTCCGTATTTGCTGTCCATACATGGTGTCAGCAATGGTGTTGAATTTTGTAGAATTGTGTAGAACTATACCCAGCCTTGCTGGGGGGGATGCGCCCGTCTGCATTGATGCGTCTATCATCCGTCCATCACGCTGCTGCACAACAGTCAAGTGATACAGCAGTGCAATGACAGCCGGATGACATCGGAATCACCTCAGAACCAGGTCTCCAGTTGAATGCCAACAGAGGTGCCGCTGGTGTTGTTACCATAGACAGGGCCAGAATTATTGCTGGCATTGACTGCTGCGATGGCGGCTTTATTCCATTTACCGTAGGTGACAAAGGCACGCAATTCAGGACGCGACCAGTAAGATTCGCCCATCGCAATGGTAGGTGCAATAGTGAACTTGGTCAGGCGCAGATCGTCACCGCCATTCGCTTGCGTCACTCTGCTGGTTCCCAGTTCGGCCTGCAACTTGAAGTTTTGAGTGAATGCATAGACAGGACGTACACCCAATGTGGACCAGGTTGAGGAACCTTGTGCATCAGATTTATCACGTTGCATCAGGGCGACAAATTCCATGCTGAATTGCTTGGTCGGCTGTATCACGAGATCATCGAAAATACGCAAACGAGTCACGTCTGAACCCAGCGCAGTGCTGCCCGAGCTGCCAATGCGGTCACAACAAGGACCACCAACGCCAGTGCCCGGACCTACGCCATATTGCAAACCGAGTGTATTTGTGCCGCCAAGTACTTTGTCTTGCTTATGAAAGATAGAAAATTGCCAGCCATTGTGTTTGTTTTCACCTTGTGCGCTGATGATGGACAGCGCTGCATCTACTGTGCCATTGGTATTGACTGGCAAACCTTCATAAGTGAAATTCTGGCGGATTGCCGCGTTGGTGCTGAGAACCTGACCCGTTGTTGCATCAAACACAGTGCTGTCATTGTCTTTGAATATGGCATAACTGGCTTTACCTGCACCGGCAGGAATCTTGTCAAAGCCGCCGCCTGTACCGTTCAGGTTGATGTATTGCAGATCCAGCATGTGGATGTCCGGACGGAAATAGTAGCGCTTACCTATCCATGCGACACCGCCATTCAGAAAGTCCAGTCCTTTGGCTTCAACATACGCCTTAGCAATTTCTGGTTTGGCATTGCCAAAATCCGAACCGTTTTTATAAGCATCAAGCCAGAGTGTGCCGACAAAGCTGACGCCGTTTTCAGATTTCGCGAGTTCTTTGGTGTAGCCGCCTTCAAAGTAACTGTCGCATTCGTTACCAAGGCGGTATTTCATGGTGTTGCCGCCAAGATCGTAGCAACTTTGCGGCCCTTTGGCGGAACTGCTGCCAGCACCGGCGCGCAGATAGCCGTGGAATTCGCCCTCAGCTTCACTGGCATGAGCGAAACCAGAACTGATTGCCATAGCGAACAGCGTGGGAAAAACACTGAGTGTGCTTCTTTTCATAATATCTCCGTCATTATTTTTTGATTTGAATATGGGCGCCGTTCCGGTCTGCACGCCGATCAGGGGAAGCTGAGGCGATCGATCGTGGTTATGTTGTGGCGGACAGACAGTAACATCCGGAAAATTGTGATGCCAAACACAGTTTCCTGATGGCATTAATGAATGTTAAGTAATTGATTTAATTGGTTAAAATTGTTTTTTACCGTGTCGTTGAGATTACATTTCTTTACAATGCAGATGGATGTCGTGTATTGGATGATATGTTTGTTTCTCTGGGGCAGAAGCCTGTTTTACAGGGCAATTCTGCTGGTAAGTATTTGCAAGGTAAGCTCACACTTCTTTACAAAACCCTATCCTTAATTACCTCCGTAATATTGCAGACTTAGGCTATAGTCTGTGCCGAGACAAAGAGGGATCCCCAGGTGCAAACAGCAAAAAAAATATTGTTGCCCTATATGGAATCAGGTACGGAAATGGCTACGATATGGCGCCAGCCACAACGTGGTGTACTGGTATTGATTCTGCTGATATTGGTGCATATCTCTGCTTGCGCGGAGTCATTACAGGTGCTTCACTGGTGGCGTTCCGCCGGCGAGCAAAAGGCGGTCGCTGTCCTGAACAATCGTATGGCTCAGGAAAATATCCAGTGGCGTGACGGTCTGGTGCCCAGCGGCTCCGGCATCGGCGCCAATATCGTCCTGAAAAGCCGCGTGCTTGCCGGTAATGCACCAGAGGTGGCACAACTGAATGGCGTGCTGATTTCCGAATGGGCGGATCTCGGTCTTTTGCTGGAAATGGACAGTGTCGCCACTTCCGGAAAATGGGAAAAACTACTTTTACCCAGCGTCTGGAGTCTGGTGCAGTCACATGGACATCTGGTGGCGGCACCACTGGGTGTGCACAGAACCAATACGCTGTTTTTCAATAAAAAAATCTTCAGTAAATATGATCTGAGTGCACCAAGTACCTGGGATGAATTCGAGCAGATTGCCAAAAAACTGCAGCAGGCAGGTATTGTCCCTCTGGCGCAAAGTACCGAGCCATGGCAACTGGCGACCCTGTTTGAAACGATCCTGCTATCGGAATCCAGTCCGGCTTTTTATCAGGATGCCTTCGTCAGAAAAGAGCCTGCTGCGTTTTACGATCAACGTTTTTCGCGTGCCCTGAAACGCTTGCGTACCTTGAAAAAATACATGATGTTGTCAGCACAGGAGCGTACATGGATGGAAATGGCGCGCGAGCTGGCGGATGGCAATGCAGCGATGATGATTATGGGCGACTGGGTCAAGGGCGAACTCAATGCAATGGGGCTCGTCACCGATGTCGGATTTGGTTGCACTGCTGTGCCAGAGACAGGTAATTACCATTTGTACAATATCGATACACTGGTCATGCTGGCAAAAGACAACAGTCTGCGCACCACGCAGGAAAAGTTTGCCCAAATGCTGATTTCACCTGCGTTGCAGGCGGAATACAATCAGGTGAAAGGATCGGTTTCCGTGTTACGCAATCCTGATCTCAGCAAAATGGACAGCTGTTCTCGCGCTTCATGGAAATTATTTTCCCGTGGCAGCAGCGTGCAGGTGCCGAGTCTCGTGCATCGCATGGCGACCGATGAAATATCAAAAGATGCCATCATTGCAGAAATACACCGATTCTTCATGGACGATCAGATGACCATAGGGGAAACGCAAAGACGGCTGGGGGCAATCGCCCGTTATCTCTCCAAAACAAAAGCAGGAAATGATGCGCAAGATATTAATCGTTGATGACGATCAGAAAACGCGTACGCTGTTAAAAGCGTATCTGGAAAAAAATCAGTACGAAGTCCGGCTCGCCCATAATGGCGAATCGTTTCTGGCAGAGTTTCAGCGTTATATCGACGAATTATCAATCGTGATACTGGACGTGATGCTGCCCGATACCGATGGTTTTGCGTTGTGTAAAACCGTTCGTCATCGCTCGAATGTACCGATCATTATGCTGACTGCCAGTTCTGATGAAACAGACCGTATTGTCGGCCTGGAACTGGGGGCCGATGACTATATCGCCAAACCCTATAGTCCGCGTGAACTGCTGGCCAGAATCAAGGCGATTCATCGTCGCACCGGCATTGAAAATACCAGCGCTCCACGTTTTTATCGGTTTGTCGGTTTTACACTTGATACGGTGGAACGTTCGGTAGTGGATGCGGACGGCAGTCCGGTGACATTGACGGGCATGGATTTTCAGTTGCTCAAGTATTTTGTCGAACATCCAGGCGATATTCTGGATCGCAGTGTTCTGTGTGAAGAAACCCGTGGCCGTGACGTCGGTCCACTGGATCGCTCGCTGGATGTGCAGATCAGCCGCCTGCGTTTGCGTTTGCACGATGACGGTAAACAGCCGATACTGATTAAAACGGTGCGTGGCGCAGGATATGTTTTTTCAGCGGATGTCAGTGTGTCCAATGTCTGATGCTGTGTCAACACGTACTGCCTTGTCCGCCAGGCTGACGCGCTGGATGCCGCAGTCTTTATGGGGCAGGTTGACGATCGTGATGGTCGTTGGCGTCATGTTGACGCAGTTTGTTGGCAATGCATTCTGGGCGGCACAGGTAAAGACCGAATCCGAAGCAGAAGTCAGGGCATCTTCACAACATCTGGCACGGAGTGCTGCCAGTACCATACGCTATTTCCTGAGCTTGCCGGTCAATTACCGTTCACTGGTGATACAACAATTTCGCGAAATGGGTGGCACCCGTTTTTTTGTGAACATCAACAAAAAACCGGTGACCCAGGAAGATTTTGATGACAAGGGGCTGGCTGCCCTGGCGGTACGTCAGGTGCAAAACGGTATCCGTGAAGACCTGCCGAATACGGCAGATATCCGTGTTGCGTTTTCCTGGCCTGCTGATCTGCGCCTTGCTGAAGATGGATCCGGTATCAGTGATGTGCCTGACCAGTGGGTGCAGCACATATTGGTGACCAAGCCAAAACCCGCGCCAATACTGGTGATACAGGCAGAACTTGAACCCGGGAACTGGTTATATCTGGCAACCCTGATGCCGAATCCTTATTTTTTGGAAAGTAATAATCCCTTCGCTGGTGATCGTGTCTTGTTGCAGGTGCTGACACTGGCTGCGGTATTGGTATTGTCGATCCTGGTCGTGCGCTGGATCACACGGCCATTGGCGGCATTGTCCGAGGCAGCAGAAGCGTTCGGGCAGGGGGAGCGGATGCCTGCACTGCCGGAAACCGGCAGCCGCGAATTCGTGAATACCGCACGTGCTTTCAGTGCCATGCGGGAACGTATTCAACGCTATATCGAAGACAGAGAAAGGCTGTTCGTCTCGATTTCGCATGATTTGCGCACACCGATCATGCGTCTGAAACTGCGTGCAGAATTGCTCGATGATGAAGCGCTCAGTGTCGAATTTCATGATGACCTCGATGAGCTCGACATGATGGTGAAAGGTGCCTTGCAATGCGTGAAGGATAGCGATATTCACGAAAATCCAACCGAAATCCGGCTCGATGCGCTGATTAGTCGCATGGTGCGTGGCGTCAGTCTGGCGGGGCATGAGATTGCATTTGCAGAATCCGGACTCAGCGTGATTGCCAAACCGCTGGCACTGAAACGCGCGATTGGCAACCTGATTGATAATGCGCTGCATTATGGCAAGCAGGTTGAAATCCGGGTGTTTCAAGAAGCCGGTAAGATTGCGATTCAGGTACGCGACCATGGCCCCGGTGTACCGGAAGAGGCGCTCAAGAGTTTGTTTGAACCGTATGTGCGTCTCGAACACGGGCGTCATCAAAACACGCTTGGTATGGGACTCGGGCTGGCAATTGCGCGTGACATTGCGCATAGCCATCAGGGGGAACTGGTGCTGGCGAATGCGGTGGATGGCGGCTTTGTCGCCACTATCCTGTTAGCCGCACAGGGTCAGCCTGACCCGACTTCGGGGAATATTGCCTGAATTCAGGCGGGTTAAATAAGGATCATCATAAAAAATGATAGCCCTATTTTAATTTCATATTTTCTTTCTGTCGCCCGTTCTCTTAGACTGTGATCACAGCAGATTTCAACGGAAGTCAACGGAATTCAAAGTAGCGCTGCAGCGAAATATCGATAGCTTCTTTTGGACTCTTCTTGAATTGAACGAAATCAGAACTGAAGCTGATTATTGTAGTGATGATCTTATCGTTAATAAGGTGTGTCATGTCGGTAGAAAGTGTTCAGCTCGAGATTTCTGACAAATTCGAATAAAATGGCTGCTATCACAGCCAACGCAACAATAACCTGTACCCGATACCTCGCTACAGGAAACGAACAGACTTGTGTCTTACCGGATGCAACGCATGTTCTTTGCGATCAAAAATCACAAATTTTGGAGCCACTATGTCAACCGACACCACGATGGAGTCTGCTGGACTCTCGTCCGCGCCTGCCGCGCAACACAGCACAACAACATCCCTTTCCCCTGCTTTGCATGATGTCAGCCTCGACGATAAATATACATCGAACAGCGGTACGATTTTTCTTTCCGGCATCCAGGCCTTAGTCCGTTTGCCGATGATACAACGCCAGCGTGATCTGGCTGCGGGTTTGAATACGGCAGGTTTTATCTCAGGGTATCGCGGTTCCCCGCTCGGCGGTCTCGATGAGACTTTGTGGAAAACCAAAAAACTGCTGGAGCAGAACCATGTGAAGTTCGTGCCGGGTGTAAATGAAGATCTGGCCGCGACCGCCGTCTGGGGCACCCAGACTGTCGATCTGATTGGACCTGCCAAATACGATGGCGTGTTTTCTATGTGGTATGGCAAAGGCCCGGGCGTGGATCGTTGCGGCGATGTGTTTAAACACATGAACCATGCCGGCACTGCTAAATATGGCGGTGTGCTGCTGGTGGCCGGAGATGACCACGGTGCTTATTCCTCCACCCTGCCGCATCAGTCCGACCATATTTTTTCTGCCTGCATGATCCCCATGCTGTATCCCTGCAATGTGCAGGAATACCTTGATCTTGGTCTGCACGCCTGGGCCATGTCGCGCTTTTCCGGTTGTGCGGTCGGCTTCAAGGCGCTGGCCGATACCGTTGAATCCACCGCTTCGGTCGATGCCGATCCTTTCCGCCTGAACATCGTGTATCCGGAAGATTTTGTGATGCCGGAAGGTGGCCTGAATACCCGTCTGTCGCTCGATACACTGGGTGTGCAGGCGCGCAAGCAGGAAGCGCTGATGCAGGATTACAAAATCTATGCAGCGCTGGCGTATGCCCGTGCCAACAAGCTCAACCACACCACCATCGACAGCCCGCAAGCCCGGCTCGGTATCGTCGCATCCGGCAAGTCTTACCTCGATGTGTTGGAAGCGATGGAAGAACTCGGCATCGATGAACAATTTGCCGCCGATATCGGCATCCGCTTGTACAAAGTAGCGATGCCCTGGCCGCTGGAACCGGATGGCATCCGCGAATTTGCGCAAGGGTTGGATGAAATTCTGGTGGTGGAAGAAAAACGTCAGATGGTGGAATACCAGCTCAAAGAACAGTTGTATAACTGGCGCGACGATGTGCGTCCGCGCGTGATTGGTAAATTCGACGAAAAAGGTGAATGGGTACATCCACGTGGCGAATGGCTGCTGACTTCCAAGGCCGATTTCTCGGTAGCGCAAATCGCCCGTGTCATCGCCAGCCGTATTGCGCGTTTCCACACCAGTGATCTGATCAAGGCGCGTCTGGCTTTTCTGGAAGCCAAAGATGTGGTACTGACCAAACAGGTCAATACCCCGGCGCGTCCTGCTTACTATTGCTCGGGCTGCCCGCACAATACCTCGACCAAAGTACCGGAAGGCAGTCTGGCGCTGGCCGGTATCGGTTGTCATGTGATGGCAACGGCGATTTATCCTGAACACAATAAACTCACCACTCACATGGGCGGCGAGGGCGCACCATGGATAGGTCAGGCGGCTTTTTCGACATTACCGCATGTGTTTCAGAACCTCGGTGACGGCACCTATTTCCATTCCGGTTATCTGGCGATCCGTGCGGCGGTAGCGGCGAAGGTGAATATCACTTATAAAATTTTGTATAACGATGCAGTGGCGATGACCGGTGGCCAGCCCGTCGATGGCACGATTACTGTGCCTATGATGGCGCAGCAAATGGCGGCCGAAGGCGTGCAACGTATCGCACTGGTGACGGAAGATTTGTCGCGTTACAGCGATCGCTCCCAATTGCCGGAGATGGTCACACTGCATGATCGTAAAGACATGGATGCGGTGCAGCGCGAATTGCGCGAAATCGCTGGCTGCAGCGTGCTGATTTACGATCAGACCTGCGCTGCCGAAAAACGTCGTCGCCGCAAAAAAGGCGAATTTCCTGACCCGGATCAGCGTCTGTTTATCAACGACGCGGTATGCGAAGGTTGTGGCGATTGCGGCGTGCAATCCAACTGTACCTCGCTGATGCCGCTGGAAACTGAATTCGGCCGCAAACGCGTGATCGATCAGTCTTCCTGCAATAAGGATTATTCCTGCGTCAAAGGTTTCTGCCCCAGTTTTGTCACGGTAGAAGGCGGCAAGTTGCGTAAATCAAAAACCGGCACCGCGAAGAGCGATGATTTCGGTGCTTTGCCTGAGCCGCAACTGCCAGCCTGCAGCAGCGCTTATAACATCCTGCTGAATGGTATCGGCGGTACTGGTGTGATCACCGTTGGCGCCTTGCTGGGCATGGCGGCGCATCTGGAAGGCAAGGGCGCATCGGTGCTGGATATGACCGGTATGTCGCAGAAAAACGGCTCCGTGACTTCGCATATCCGCATCATCGAGCAGGCTGGCAAACTGCGCGCGCAACGTATCGCGACCGGTGAAGCCGATCTGATTCTGGGTTGTGACATCCTGACCGCTGGTGCACATGATGCGATTTCTAAAATGCGTGCAGGCCGTACCCGTGCAGTCGTGAATACGCATGAACAGCCGACCGGTGCATTTGCCAAAAATGCAGACTGGCAATTTCCGCTGGAATCAACCGAACACCTGATCAGTGAGTCGGTGGGTGGTAAGGTCGATTTCATCAATGCAACCCGGCTGGCGACCGCGTTGATGGGGGATTCGATTGCGACCAATCTGTTTATGTTGGGTTTTGCTTATCAGAAAGGTGCGATTCCTGTATCAGAAGCAGCGCTGATGCGTGCAATCGAACTCAATGGCGTTGCTGTCGACGCCAACAAAAAGGCTTTCCTGTGGGGACGTCGCGCTGCGGTCGATCTGACGAAAGTCGAAAAAATTGCCATGCCTGCTCAGAATGTTGTCTTGACCATGCCGCAAAGTCTGGACAGTCTGATCAAGCGCCGCGTTGATTATCTGACTGTGTATCAGAATGCCGCCTATGCCGCGCAATACAGCGATCTGGTCAGCCGTGTGCGCAGCGCGGAAAGCGACTTGGGACAGGGCAACCGTCTGAGTACGGCGGCGGCGAAATACTATTTCAAACTGATGGCCTACAAAGATGAGTACGAAGTCGCGCGTCTGTACACCAATGGCGAGTTTACTGCCAAACTCAAGCAACAGTTTGAAGGTGACTTCAGTCTCAAATTTAATCTGGCACCACCGCTGCTGGCGAAAAAGGATGGGCAAGGCCGTCTGCTGAAGGCGCAATACGGTTCCTGGGTCTGGCAGGTATTCAAACTGTTGGCAAAATGCAAGGGTTTGCGCGGTACTGCGCTGGATATCTTTGGTTATACCGAAGAGCGCCGCTCCGAGCGTGCCCTGATCACTGATTATCGTGACCTGATCCTGAACCTGATTGCGCGTCTGAACCAAGACAATCTGGAACAGGCAGTGGCACTGGCAAACTTGCCGGAACATATCCGCGGTTTTGGTCACGTTAAGGAAAAATCGGTACAAACCTACTATGCTGACAAAGCTGCGCTGCTCGATCAGCATAAAGCGACGGTGACTGAAATTTCCCGGGTCGCCTGAAGCTGGCAGCCGCAGTAAACCACTCACCCTCACGTTGGAGAGAGTGGTTTTGTTGCTCAAAGGGAATAAATGGGAGGAAGGTGAATATTTTTCAGGCACTGAGTCTGTATCAGCTTCTCACCTCATTTCCGGCTCGTAAGCCTTGCCAGTATTGAGTGTGCCGTTTTGCATCTGCTCATATATACTCATTGACGTTTACGTTAACGTCATATAACTTAGCTGCATAATTCATCAGCAAAGGAAATCCGACGCCCAGAGCGCAAACCTTTGCCATACCTTGTTGAGGAAGACATGACCGACCTGTCCGTAGCCCAGAATCTGACCGAATATAAACCTGCTAACAAAGTCCGTTTCGTCACGGCTGCTTCACTGTTCGACGGCCATGATGCCTCAATCAATATCATGCGTCGCATCCTGATGGCGAACGGTGCCGAAGTGATTCATCTGGGGCATAACCGCTCGGTCGAGGAAATCGTTACTGCCGCCTTGCAGGAAGACGCGCAGGGCATTGCGATTTCGAGTTATCAGGGCGGCCACGTTGAATATTTCAAATACATGATCGACCTGCTCAGGCAGCGTGGCGGTGCGCATATCAAGGTATTCGGCGGCGGTGGCGGTGTGATCGTGCCGGAAGAAATCGCCGATCTGCATGTGTATGGCGTGACCCGTATTTTCAGCCCGGAAGATGGTCAGCGCATGGGGCTCGTCGGCATGATCCTGTCGATGATACAGGCATGTGATGTGAACTTGTCCGGCTATGCGCCGACCTCACTGGATGTACTGACAGAAGGCGACATCACGACCCGGCATCGCCCGCTGGCACAACTGATTACGGCACTCGAAAACGATAGTGTGCAACCGGAATTACGCGCAGAGTTATTGAAAGCCGCACAGCAAACCAGCGTACCGGCATTCGGCATCACCGGCACAGGTGGTGCTGGTAAATCCTCGCTGACCGATGAGCTGATCCGCCGTATCCGCCTTGATCAGGACGACCAGCTGAATATCGCACTGATCTCCATCGACCCATCACGGCGCAAATCCGGCGGTGCCTTGCTGGGTGACCGCATCCGTATGAATGCGATCAACCCGTGGGCGGGTCAGGTGCGCGTGTTCATGCGCTCGCTCGCCACGCGCGAAGCCGGTTCAGAAATTTCCCAGGCGTTGCCGGACGTGATTGCAGCTTGCAAAGTCGCTGGCTTCGATCTGGTGATCGTGGAAACTTCCGGCATCGGTCAGGGCGACGCCGCGATTGTGCCGCATGTGGATGTCTCCATGTATGTGATGACACCGGAATTCGGCGCTGCTTCGCAACTCGAAAAAATCGACATGCTGGATTTCGCCGACTTTGTCGCGATCAATAAATTCGACCGCAAAGGTGCGCAGGATGCTTTGCGCGATGTCGCCAAACAATACCAGCGCAACCGCGAGCTGTGGAGCAAAAAGCCTGACGAGATGCCAGTCTATGGTACCCAGGCATCACGCTTTAATGATGATGGCGTCACGGCCTTGTATCAAGGTTTGCTGCCTGCGCTGACCGCTCGTGGTCTGAAAACCATCCCCGGCAAACTGGCGCCGGTGACGGTGAAATTTTCCAGCGCCAAAAACGTCATCGTGCCACCGGCCCGCAGCCGTTATCTGGCAGAAATTGCGGACACGGTGCGCGGTTATCACAAACACACTGGCAAGCAGGTGGTGCTGGCACGTGAACGCCAGCAGTTGCACGAGTCGGCACGCATGTTGCACGAGCATCTGCAGGCGAATGGCCGCACGCCGGTGGTCGTTCGTCCACAGGCAGAACAAGCCGGGTCAGCAGAGTTGCAATCCCGCCTGCGCGAAAACGATATTTTGTTTGAACTGAATCAGCTTGCCAGCGACAAAGACGCCCAGCTGGATGCTGAATCCAAAAAACTGATCAGCATGTGGCCAGACATGCAGCAGGCGTATTCCGGTGATGAATATGTCGTCAAAATCCGCGACAAGGAAATCCGCACCCGCCTGACTTACAAATCCTTGTCCGGCACGACGATACGCAAAGTTTCGCTGCCACGTTTTGCCGATCACGGTGAAATCCTGCGCTGGCTGATGCTGGAAAATGTCCCTGGCTCTTTCCCTTACACCGCCGGTGTGTTTGCCTTTAAACGCGAAGGCGAAGACCCGACCCGTATGTTCGCGGGTGAAGGCGATCCATACCGCACCAATCGCCGCTTTAAACTGGTGTCACAAGGCATGGATGCCAAACGCCTGTCCACGGCGTTTGACTCGGTCACGCTGTATGGCGCTGACCCTGCAATCCGCCCTGATATTTACGGAAAAATCGGTAACTCCGGCGTGTCGGTCGCGACATTGGACGATATGAAAGTGCTGTATGACGGTTTCGATCTGTGTGATCCGGCGACCTCGGTCTCCATGACGATTAACGGCCCGGCACCGACGATACTGGCCTTCTTCATGAACACCGCGATTGATCAGCAAATGGATAAATTCCGCGCTGATAATAAGCGCGAACCAACCGCTGACGAAGCCGCCAAAATCCGCGCCTGGGTGCTGATGAATGTGCGTGGCACGGTACAGGCCGATATTCTGAAAGAAGATCAGGGTCAGAACACCTGCATTTTCTCGACCGAATTTTCACTCAAGGTGATGGGCGATATTCAGGAATATTTCGTGCATCATCAGGTGCGTAATTTCTACTCGGTGTCGATCTCTGGTTATCACATCGCCGAAGCCGGTGCCAATCCGATTTCGCAACTCGCATTCACCTTGTCGAATGGCTTTACTTTCGTCGAGGCCTATCTGGCACGTGGCATGCACATCGATGATTTCGCTGCGAATCTGTCGTTCTTCTTCAGCAATGGCATGGACCCCGAATACACCGTGCTGGGCCGCGTCGCACGCCGTATCTGGGCGGTTGCGATGCGCGACAAATACGGCGCGAATGATCGCAGCCAGAAACTGAAATACCACATCCAGACTTCAGGCCGCAGCTTGCATGCACAGGAAATTGATTTCAACGATATCCGAACCACGTTGCAGGCACTGATTGCGATCTACGATAACTGCAATAGCTTGCATACCAATGCCTATGACGAAGCGATCACCACACCGACTGATGAATCGGTACGCCGCGCACTGGCGATACAGCTGATCATCAACCGTGAATGGGGTCTCGCGAAAAACGAAAATCCGATACAAGGCAGCTTCATCATCGAAGAACTGACCGATCTGGTTGAAGAAGCCGTGTTGCAGGAATTCGAACGTATCGCCGAACGCGGCGGTGTATTAGGTGCGATGGAAACCGGCTATCAGCGCGGCAAGATACAGGAAGAGTCCATGCATTACGAACATCTGAAGCATGACGGCACCCTGCCTATCATCGGCGTCAACACCTTCCGCAATCCTAAGGCAAACGACGCACCGCAAAAGATAGAACTGGCACGTTCAACCGAAGAGGAAAAACAGTCGCAACTCACACGCCTCGCTGATTTCCATCAACGCCACGCAAACGTCGCACCGCAAGCACTGGCAGCATTGCAGCAAGCCGCGATCAACAATGAAAACGTGTTTGCCAAACTGATGGATGCCGCACGGGTCTGTTCACTCGGCCAGATCACTACTGCCTTGTTTGAAGTGGGTGGGCAATATCGTCGCAATATGTAGTTGACCCTTTCTGTAATTTCATGCACGGTCGCATTGCTGTGTGTGCCGTGAACAGCAACTGCAGATAAAAAATCCCGGACGAGTTCCGGGATTTTTTATTGAAGCAAATAGTCCAGACTAACGCGGGTTGTTAGCATCGTCGAAAACGCTTCCACTGCAGGTGCAGCCAAGTCACTGAGATGACGCAATCCTGACAAGCGTGTGAAAAAACGTATCCAGTACACGTGCACTTTTTCAGTCGATAATCTGTAATGCTGATAACGCTAACGTTCGCGTACCTGATCCAGCAAGCGTGGTTTTTAAGGGATGATGTTTTTGTTCGTTTTATACTTTGTTAATTATCAGTATAAACAAATGTAGTTAATGTTCATGCGGTTTTCATGAGGATTGTAACACGTTGACAATTTGACCATTGACGGTTAATGTTGCAAAATGAAAATTAAAACACGATAGGCCACTATGAAATACGCCACGTTCTTCGTTATGTGCGCCTTCTCGCCCCCCATTCTCGCCAGTGAGCAATTGGAACTACCTCACTACGATTGGGGCGCTTGCCCGTTTGAGTGCTGCACATACAAGGAATGGGAAACAACCAAACCGGTCATTGCCCGCGAGAAGCCATCGAGCTTCTCAAGAACTCTTTTTACAGTTCCGCCCAAACAATCTGTTACAGGTTTAACGGGGGTTGTCATAACAATAAGTCCGGGAATTACCCGCATTCTCAAGCCTGTTCAACTCGGCTATACGAAGGACGAAAAAGGGCCAATGCTCTCCCTAAAGCCAGGAGAGAAAATCTACACTTTGCATTATCTTGGCGAAGGTTATGATCTCTTCTGGTACAAAGGGAACACCTATTCAGACCAATGCAATGTGTCCGAGAACGCCTTTGGTAACGTGCCATTTGCAGGTGACGTGAAGGTTGAGTCGAGACCAAAAACAAGCTGGTGGGTAAAATTCAAAGACAACAAGGGGCGAGTCGGCTGGTCCGAAGTAAATGAAAACTTTGTTCACGTGGACGCATGCGAATAGTGGCTAACCCTACGGTCAAGTTCGCTCCGCTTCGCTGTGCTGGGACTGCGCTAAAGCGCAGTCCCTTACCTCCAAGTTAGATGCTTACTCCTATGAACTCAGCTCACGAAAAAATCAAAACTCAATTGTCTTCTGGCGAACGCGTCTTGTGGTCAGGTCAGCCGCGCCAAGGCGTGATCATTCGTGGCACTGACGCCTTGATGATTCCATTCAGTTTGTTGTGGGGCGGATTTGCTGTGTTCTGGGAAATGTCTGTTATCAATTCCAATGCTCCAGCATTCTTTGCCCTATGGGGTATCCCCTTTGTTCTTATCGGTATTTATATGGTCGTTGGCCGTTTCTTCGTTGAGGCAAAGCAACGTGCTAACACTTTTTACGCCGTAACCAATGAACGCATTCTTATAGTCTCGGGGTTTCTCAAACACAATGTCAAATCCCTGAACCTTCGCACGCTCTCCGATCTTTCTTTGTCGGAAGGCAAAAGCAATGAAGGCACTATTTCATTTGGAGGCGGATCTCCGTTTGCCTCAATGTTCAGCGGCTTCTCAAGCTGGCCGAGCATGGGGACTCATCTGGGACCACGGTTTGATTCAATCTCAAACGCCAAGTCCGTTTTTGAAACAATTCGCGGGGCTCAACGTGCTGCTTAACCACGCATCTAACCCGGCGCTCAGCCCCGTTCGCTTCGCTCTCTGGGTGCTGCGTGATAAAGCCGCGCAGCGCCGGTTAGCTCTACGTTAACGTGACTGAAAACTGCGTTGCGCATGGCGTACCCTGTATGGCTTGATTCTTTGGGCAAGCGCTGTTTCAGGCTTGCTATCCCTTCCTTCCGGAAATTCGGAAGTCGTTACGCAGTAGTGTTCCAATGTCGGACGGCTGGCTTGATTTAAGGGGCGTAATGGCTTACTGGTTGCATTAGCGCGGTTTTCTGCCTTTGGTACACCGGCTCAGACCGTGTCAGGTATGGCGGGAGAAAAAGAGCAGGAGAAGCGGAAAAGTGCACCGCCCGCTATGCAGGTATAAGGTGGCTGCTTACGCGCCAATATCCGTCGCGTTGTCGTCCCGGGTTGCCCGGTATATTTGGGATTGCGGTTTCAGGCGCTGGTGCTAAACAGGCTGCCGACGGCGCTGCTGCCCTGGATATTGGCAGCCACCAGTTTCAGGAAAGACTGCAGGCTGGCCTGATCGGGATTACCGCCGCTGCTTTGGATCAGGCTGTTGAACGATTGTTGCAGGTTGCCGATGTCGGTGCCTGTGCTGTTGCTGCTGAGGCCGCCGGTCAGGCTGCTCCCGCCGTTCAGATTGGAGATCAGTTGCTGGATACTGGTTTGTAGTTTGATGGTGGCGCTGTTCTGATCGAGTTGTACCGGAGCGGGCGCGTTGCCGCCATTGAGCAGGCTCGATAAAGGATTGCTGGTCTGGCTGCTATCAGATAAGCCTGGCAAGGCGGAATACAGGCTGCTCAGGAAATCGGAAGACGATTGCTGGCCAGTGGCCGACAATAAACTGGAAACATCGAGACCGGAATTGAATTGCGCCAGGCTTTGTGCAATCGCGGCAGACAGACTGCTGCTGGCATTGCTGCCAGAGACTGCCGTAGCCGTCGTGCCGGTTGAGCTGACGGTATCCGTGCTGGCGGCGTTGACCGTGGGCAGCAGGTTGTTCACCGTCTGATAGCTGCCGGAGCCGATCGTTGAAATTGACATGGTGTTCTCCTGATGTGCCGCTGCTACTGTGCAATGCGCCGAACGGGTTGGGAATGCATGAAGCGGCAGACCTGCCATCCTGCCGTTCACCGGATGTTTTCATTGTCGGTCTGTGACGGTGGAATTGAAATGACAGTTTGTTTATTTTTACAAAACTATACAAAACGGGCTTTGAATATATTCATATACTCCCCCTTAGTATATTTCAACATCTTTTATTTTCAATGCGAACAGGTCGGAAATTGCAGATACTCCCTGATTTTATATTCTTTGCACAAAAATCTTTGCAATACTGCGGGATTCCCTGAGTCCGCATGATCTGCCGCTGCAGGGCTGCCACAACGGGCACCGGAACTGCCGCCGGGACGATGGCTTCATGCTAGTATGAAGCCATCGCCGTACTGGCGATGTTGACTATGCGTGCATCAGCATCCGGGCCGGTGCCGTGTGGATTTCATGAGATGAAGGTGCTCTATGACTCAATCAGTTTTTGTCAGTTCCACGCCATTTGATCTGGCGCTGCATCGTCAAACAATCATGGATGCGTTGTCGCAGCCGCAATCCGGTCTGCCACCGCTGAAGGTGATCATGGCTCTGCCGGAAACAGCACTGGATGAACGCCTGCGGCTGGTGCGTAATGCAATGGTCTATGTCGTTGTGCTGGGCATGGTGCGCGGCAATACCGAAGCCGCCGGCACCCGTTCGCTGGTGCAGCTGGAGTTTGAAGAAGCGCAGCAATACAGCGTGCCGACCCTGATATACCTGATGGATGAAGACGAGCATCTGGTCTTGCCCAAGCACGTCGATACCGGTGCTGCTGCGCAGCAGCTGGCCGACTGGAAAGCAGCTCTGAGTCAGAAGCAGCATGTCCGCTTTTTTCATTCTGCTGCTGATCTGGCGGCGCGTCTGCAGAATGACCTGCATCTGCTGCTGCAGCCGGTGCTGACGGAAACCGCTCCTGCACCATCTGCCGGCGGCGCACCTGCCGCTCCGGCCAGCAAAACTGCAACATCTGCTGCACCCGCACCCGCTGCTTCTGCCCCGGTGTCGGGTATGAAGGCCCGGCGCTATGCCCTGACGCCGCCACGCTTTGCGTTTTTCAAGGAAAAAGTCAGCCCTTTGCTGGAGCAGAAAGAAACACCGGTCAGTGACGCCGTATTGCAGGAAGCACTGGAATTTATTTTGGCAGGAAACAGCATGGCAGCCGCATCGGGGCTGAACCGGGGTAGTACTCTCGGACTGGAAGATGCAATTGAGCTGGTGCGCAAGATGGAGCTGATCATTATCGACACGGTTCAGCGGCACCAGGTAAAAAAATAAGTAATTGCCCAGCACTGATTGCAGGCTCCTGCACAGTCAGACCGGACAGAATGCATCATCACCACCGCAATCGTGATTACAGACGTAACAGAAAAACAGACAGAAGCTATGAGCATACAGATCAGTGAAGCGGTGCGTAAAGAAGCCGTGACTTCGGTACAGCGCTATTTCCGTGAATATTTTCCTGAACCGCTGGGTAATCTGGAAGCGGATGCGCTGCTGGCTTTTTTCCTGCAGGAGATCGGACCGGTGGTGTATAACCATGCCGTTGCCGATGTACAGGAACGTCTGCAGGCGCGGGTGATGGAAGTCGATATCGAAGTGCACGAAGCAGAATTCACCTATTGGCGGCAACATGACAGCAAACGTAAAAAAGCCTGACGCCGGAAGGCGTGCCGGGCTGGCGGCCTCACTGCGACGGATGTTGCTGACGCTACCGGTATGGATAGCGTCGTCCTTGCCGGTGCAGGCGGCGGGTACTGGAGCGCAGGCACCGTCGATCGCCGATCTTTTTGATGAGGACGGCGTGCAGATGATGTACCCCTCGGCGGCGGGGTCGCAGTTCCGGCTCGGCGCACGTGATCCGGCGCAGACGGCCGGATTCGAAATCGAACGCCACACCGCGGTGCGCGCAGGGAAAGACGGCGGTCTGCGATTCTGGAATCTGCCATCGTTTGCGCTGAACTATGCCAGCGGCGGCAGCGGTCTCAGCAGCCGCCTGCATGTGTATGCTTCGGCAGCCAGACAGCGTTATACCTGGAAAACACAGCACGGTTTTCTGAATAGTCCGGCAGATTTCACCAATCAGGAAATGACGATTTATCTGCGGGTGCATCAGATCAGCGATCCCGCCAGAGCGCAGATTGCCCTCAAAATCCGCGGCGGCAGACACAGCGACAAAACGCCGGATGCCGCTTCCTGTGTGATGCTGACCCTGTCGCCGTCTGCACATGGCAGCGTGGCGCGCTTCGGCAAGGAATTGCGGCATCCGCTGTATGACTATGTGACGCTGCGAGCTCTGGGTCAGGCAACGCTACGGGACAATGTCTGGATTGGCCTCAAGCTGGTCAGCTGGAACGATCCGCATGATGCCACGCGCGTGCTGCACCGGCTGTATCTCGACACCGACCCGTTTCAGGCAGATAGCGGCGTGCCGAACAATAACTGGCGGCTCTACAGCGAATACACCGATATCGCCGGCGTCAGTACCGGCCGTTACCGGACGCTGGTGAACTGGGGTGGCAATGTCGCCACCTTCCGTATAGATGGCTTTCACGACGTCGATTTTGCTTACCCGTCGGTACGCGAGATTGTGGTGCCGCAATAAGAGATCGCGGCAGGGCGGGTATACTGCCGGGTTTATGTCTGCTGAAAGTTTGAGTCATGTCTACAATTCCCGCCTGTCCGCAATGCGGCATGGAAAACACCTATCCTGATGGCAGCCAGTTTGTGTGCGCCGATTGCGGCCACGAATGGTCTGCGCTGGCTGCTGTCAGCAGTGAGGACAATGCAGCGCGCATTGTCCGTGATGCCAATGGCAATCTGCTGTCCGATGGCGATGCCGTGGTGCTGGTGAAAGACCTGAAAGTCAAAGGCTCGTCCACCACCCTGAAACAGGGCACCAAGATCAAGAGCATCCGCATTGTCGATGGCGACCATGAGGTCGATTGCAAAATGGATGGCGGCAGCTTCATGCTGAAAGCCTGCTATCTGAAAAAGGCCTGAGTATCTGAGTGAGTGTTGCCGGTTTCGGAAAGCTTCGCCGGTGACGCTTGTTCCGCAGCAGTTTCCGGTATCGGCATCGGAATAGATAGATCAGCTTGCCGCATGGCCGGCAGCACAAGTCTGCGGCTCTCTGTGATGGAGGAATTCCTGCAGCGCCTGTTGCACTTCCCGGATCACACCGGCCCAGTCGCCATCCTGCCGTTGCCGGAAAATGCGGACTGTGGGATACCACGGCGACTCCTGCCCGCTGGCCAGCCAGCGCCAGTCCTGGCGGTAATAAGGCAGCAGCAGAAAGGCCGGTTTGCCCAGTGCGCCTGCCAGATGCAGCACTGCGCTGTCGATGCTGATGACCAGATCGAGCTGGCTGATCAGGGCGGCGGTATCGGCAAAATCATGTAATTCCTGATCGGCACAAAACAGCGGCGTGGCCTGCCACTCGCGGGCCTGCTGCGCGGCAGGGCCTTTTTGCAGGCTGACCCATTGCACGCCGGATTGCTGCAGCAGGCTGTGCAGGCAACTGAGTTCAGGTAATGAACGATCCTGATCGGTTTCAAATTGCGGGTTGCCCTGCCATGCAATCCCGATGCGCCATTGCTGCCGGCTGAGCCGGGTATGCCAGCGGGCAGCAGCCTCTGGTGCGGCAAACAGATAAGGCACCTGCATTGGAATCGTGGCGCGCCGGGTGCCGCAGTGATGCGGCAGGCTGAAGATGGGCACCCAGATATCCCACAGACCATCCGGCAGGGTTTCGTCGTAGCCATAGACGACATCTGCGTCCGGCAAGGTCTGAAGCAGGCGTTTCAGCGGCGGATGACACAGCAGGCCGGTCTGCGCCGCGCCGAGCTGCTTCAGCAGGCTGGCGTAGCGACAGAATTGCAGCATGTCGCCAAAACCGCATTCAAACACGATCAGCATCCGTTTCCCGTGCAGAGGTTCACCCTGCCAGCGCGCAAAGGGCAACACCTTGGTCAGTGCGTCCTGCGAAGTGCGTGCTTCAAGCCGTTGCCAGCCTTCCTGCCAGCGTTCCTGACGCAGCAACAGGTAGCTCAGGTTAAAACTGGCAGTGCGGTAATCGGGCATCAGGCTGAGCGCTGTCCGGTAGGCGTCTTCGGCTTCTGTTTCGCGCCGCAGCCCTGCCAGCAGCACGCCCAGGTTTGACCAGCCGGCGGCGCTGCCTGGCACCTGTTGCAGTAAAGCGCAGTAGATGTTTTCTGCCGCCGCAAATGCCTTGCACCGGGTCAGCAGCGCGCCGGCATTGATATAAATCTGTTGTTGGCCGGGATGGGCCTGTGGGTCGGCGTGTTGCAGTGCCTGATGGTAATACTGACTGGCGGCAGAAAAATCCTGTTGCTGTTCTTTCGCATACGCCAGATTGGCCAGCACTTCGGGGCATATTGGGTCCAGTGCCAGCGCCTGCTGATAACACTGGGCCGCAGCAGCATAATCCTGCGCTGCAAGGAGTTGATTGCCGAGTGCAAATAAGGTGTCAAGCGTTGGAACAGCGGTGGCTGGCATGATGTCGGACAGTCTCATGGGGAGCGGGAAATTGTACCGCCGGAACGCCTGCCGTGTCTTTTTCCTGTGATGCGCAATCGCGCAGGATAGTGTGTCGTTGCATCGTTCTGCATTTTACTCAATACACATCACGCCGGTAACGACCCGTCTGCGTCAGTGTGTCGAGCAGCGTTTCACCCAGAATCGAGAGCAATGCCGCATGGACACCGGCAGCCATGCCGTGCAGGCTGCCACACACCAGAATAGTCGCGCCCCGTTCCGCCCAGCGTTTTACTTCTGCAGTCTGTTCAAGCAGAGCGTGCTGCACATAACGCCGTTGTGTCTGATCGCGGGAAAAACACAAATCCAGGCGACTCAGCGTACCCTGCCGCAGCCAGTGTTCCACTTCCGTCTGAAAAAAATAATCATGTGCACGCTGCCGTTCACCGAAGACCAGCCAGTTATCCGCCAACCCTGCCGCAGCGCGCGCTTTCAGGTGTGCCCGCAATCCGGCAATGCCGGTGCCGTTGCCGATCAGCAGCAAGGGATCGGGTGACAGCGGTGTATGAAACGAGGGATTGCTGCGTACCCGCAGGGCAATGGCTTGCCCCGGCTGCACCTGCTCGGTCAGCCAGCCTGAGCCTGTACCCAGGCGGCCATCCGGGTGCCGCATCTGGCGCACTGCCAGTTCCAGTCCGCCGTCAGACGGCAGGGATGCGATCGAATATTCGCGGCTGGGTAAAGTCTGCACAGCGCTGGTGACGCCTGAGCCGGGCAATTCGCCGGGGCCGATTTCTGCAATGTCTCCGGCCTGCCAGTTGCTGCCCGCCGGTGGAATCAGCTGCAGATGAAACACAGGCTGGCCTGCGCTGCCGGGATTGAGCAGATGTCTGTCACGCAGTATCCATGCGCCGTAGGCCGGCGTGCTCCAGTCCGCCAGCCCGGTGTCGCCGCTGATATGGTTCAGATGATGCTGCCAGTGCCGCAGAGCGGCTTCGTCGCCGTTATCGACCTCAACCAGATCAAACAGCGCTTGCGCCTGCTGATGCGCCAGCCACTGCCGGAGCTGATGTCCGAAAGCGCAGTAGCGGCTGTAATGGCGGTCGCCCAGCGCCAGCACCGCATAGTGCAGATGGGATAAATCCTGCTGCTGCGGCAATATGCGGCGGCAGAACAGGCTGGCCTGATCCGGGGCATCGCCTTCGCCGGTGGTGCTGACCACAAACAGGATTTTGCAGTATTGCGTCAGGGCTTCAGCGGACAGCTGATTCAGCGTGCGCAGCGCTACCGTTAATCCGGCCTGTTGCAGGCTGGCAGCGGTCAGGTGCGCCAGTTGCTGCGCATAACCGGTCTGACTGGCATACGCGATCAGCACGATATCTGTGACCGGCTGATCTGTGGTGGCGCTGGCGATTTGCAGCGGGTGCTGTTGTTCCTGATATTGTCGCCAGTAACTGAGGCAGAAGATCAGATATGTCGCGCCGACCAGCAGGCCGCACAGCCAGGCCGGGCAGGCGCCGGGGCCGGAATCCAATTGGGTCAGGCTGGCAATGCTGGCGATGGCGCCAGCGGCACTCAGCAGGTGCAGGTGGTGGGCGGTGAAGGCGGTATTCAGTGGAGAAGTCATCAAAGCGTTGGGAATACGATAGTCAGGCAATCGTTTGTGGCAGCCGCATATCGGATGGGTTTATTCGAGCATGGCGGCCAGCGCCGCGCTCATGCTTTCCTGAAACAGGTGCGGCGTGTTTTCACTTATTTCTGCGGCAGGGAGGCGCTCGGTAAATAAGGCGGCAATCCGGTGCGCATCGGCATATTTTCTGGCGGCATCTTCCCCCATGACGGTGAACGCGGTGGCCAGCGCATCGGCGACCATGCAGTCGGGATGAATCACGGACACTGCCGCCAGCGTATTTTGTACCGGATAACCGGTGCACGGATCGATGGTATGAGAATAGCGTTGTCCGCATTGTTCAAAATACTGTCGGTAATCGCCGGAGGTGGCGACCGATAGGCCGTGCAGCGCCAGCAGATGACCGTGTCCGTTGTCGGATGCGGCGGATTCCGCGGGCGATTCCAGCTGTACCCACCAGGGAGAAAAATCCGGTTTCATGCCCTTGCCACGCAGCTCACCGCCGACCTCGACGAGATAACTCGGCACGCCTTGCTGATCCAGATAGCGTGCCAGCAGATCGACCGCATAGCCCTTGGCGATGGCGGACAGATCCAGCCGGATGCCGCCAGCCTGCCATGCTTCGCGGGTGGCGCGGCGCAGCGCCAGATCACGCCAGCCGTGGCCGGTCATCGCGGTTCCGATGGCTGCTGCATCCGGCACGCTGTTCCTGCGCGGCGCCGGGCCGAAACCCCATAAATCCACCAGCCTGCCTGCTGCCGGATCATAGCTGCCGCGGCTTTGCCGGGCGATATACAACGCATAATCCAGCACATCAAACAATGCGTCCGGCAGCTGTTGCCAGCTTTCTGCTGGTGCGCGATTGAAACGGCACAGATCCGAATCGGGCTCCCAGGTACTCATCTGCAGCACGACCTGATCCAGCAATGCCTGCAGGTCGTTTTGCCAGATAGTCAGCCGTTCCGGATCGCTGGCGTATAGCTGCACCTGCCAGCTCGTACCCATGCTGTGACCGGCGCAGCGCAATGGCTGGGCCGCAGCAGGCAGTGGCGCTGGCGGCGCGGCCTGCAGGGGGATGAACACATGCGGCATCGGCAGCCTTGCGCTTATTGCGGCAACACTTCCAGCGTCAGCGCCAGACTGGCGATGCGGCTGCTGGCTGGCGGTGTCACGCCTTGTTCCGTTTTGACCTCTGCTTCCAGCCAGTACAGACCGGCTTGTGTCCAGGTCACGCTGAACAGGCCATCCGCATTGCTGACGACGGTTTGCTCATTGAGCGTCTGGCGATAGCGGATGCCACCCCGAATGATGTGTACCGTCACATTCGCTGCGGGCCTGCCATCAATCAGCAGATGAAAGCTGGCTGGCTCACCGGCTACCAGGTCATTCGGATGTGTGACAGGGCTCAGTTCCAGTCCTTTGCCGCTGGTCTTTAAAGCCTGACCGTCCGGTTTGCCATTGGTGACAAAGGTTTCGATCCGGCTGCTTCTCTCTGTCACCTGCAATTCGGTGGCATGAGATGGTATATCTTTGCTGAGACTGGCCGCATTGCCGCGCCAGCGTTTCAGTATGCCGTTGTCTTTGTAACTGGCTGACAGGCCTTCGTTGAGGATGTCAATTTTGTAGCTGCCGGTCTGTCTCAGCGGCAGGTCAAACACGCTGCGGAAACGGCCGGTGCTGGCATTTTCAGGGGCAATCCGGCTGCCATCGGGCGCGGTTACCTGCAGATTGTCGAGTTTCAGCGGCATGTGATCGAATTCAAACACATTGCTGGCGGCGGCTGCATCCAGCGTGACCCACGGCGCATTACCGGACAGGACAGTGGACGAGGGGACCAGGAAAGTCCGGTGTGCTTCAGCACTGACACTGATGCCTGCCAGCAGGCTCAGCGCGGCCAGACGGCGCAATGCAGGATGGGAAAAACGGTGCATGTTGTTTCCTTTTACTTGACGGTGACACTGATCTGACCCAGTTCGGTGTTGCCCTGTGCCTTGGCATTGATCTCATTTTTTGCCTGCCACTGGAACGGCACTTTGACGACTTCCCGTCCGCCGCCTTCGCGGGCGGCTTCCACCAGTAACTGGTAATCGCCGGCGGGCAGTTTTGCCAGCACGCCTTTGTCGCCGCTGAATACCATGCTGTGTTCACCGGTGGTGCGGGTTGCACCACTGAGACCATCGACCGGCATCTGCAATTCGCGACCGCTGCGACGCCACCACTGACGCAGGTCTTTCAGCCATTTGCTGCCTTCGTTATCGCGTTTTTTCAGGTCATACCAGACCGCCAGATTGCCCGCAAAAGTCTGGTCGGGTTTTTCAATCCAGATGGCGACATAGGGTTTGTGATATTCCGCCACATTCAGTCGCGGCACTTCCACCCGGACAGTGAGATCAGCTGCCAGCGTATTCATTGTCGCTGTGCCGAGCAGGCCGGAGATGGCAAACGGGAGCAGGTTGCGCATAATGTAAAGCCTCGTGATGAACAAAAAAAGAACAGACAAAACCGGAAAAAAGATCGATGTCCGACACCAGACAGCAGCGCCGGTCAGCCGTCGCATCATCAGTGCATGAAGATCACGATCAGTAGTACTGGCAGCACCACACCGTAACCCACCAGCGGCCAGGTGGCAGACCGGTTGGCTGCATGCATTTTCAGCAGCAACAAGCCGGTGACGCAGAAAATCAGGCAACCGGCGGCAAACGCATCGATAAACCAGTTCCACGCGCTGCCGGTATTGCGGCCTTTGTGCAGGTCGTTCAGATAAGCAATCCAGCCGCGCTCGGTCAGTTCGTATTCCAGCGCACCGCTGTCGAGTTCAATCCTGAGCCAGGCGTCGCCACCGGGACGGGGCAGCGCCAGATAGGCTTCTTCCGGCGACCATTCCGGCGCCTGCTTTGCGGTGTCGATGCCGAGCTCCTCAACGAGCCAGTCGCGCACCGCTTCAGGCAGCGTTGCCGCATCGTCATTGCGCGCGACGATCACCTGATCCAGCAGCGCCGACGGCAGCGTGCCGGTCTTGTTGCTGATTGCCGGATGCGCCTCAATCTGGGCGGCATGGTTCAGCGTGATACCGGTTGCGGCAAACAGCATCATCGCCACCAGACACATGGCAGAGCTGATCCAGTGCCACTGGTGCAGATAGCGCAGCCAGAACGCGCGCCGCTGCTGGCTGGCATGGGAGAGCTGTTGCGGTACATCCATAATGCATACTTTAAATGATAATTATTCTCAATTATATACGAAGGGTGGCAGCGGAAAGAATTTTTTCTGTTGGTTTTCCATGGTAATGCCCGGTTTCCGGTTAGGATTTGCGCTGGCGCAGCATGGCTCACTGTCATGTGCATGTTAAAATTTTAAGTATTTCCCCATTTTTAAAAAACAGATGCTATGAATGTTGTGATTCTCGCTGCCGGCATGGGCAAACGCATGCAATCTTCGTTGCCGAAAGTATTGCACCCGCTCGCCGGAAAAGCATTGCTGCAGCATGTGATCGATACTGCGCGCAGCCTGCAGGCGCATTCGATTTGTGTGATTTACGGCCATGGCGGCGATCAGGTGTTGTCGGCGGTGGCTGCAGAAGATCTGAAATTTGCACGTCAGGAGCCGCAGCTTGGTACCGGTCATGCGGTGGCGCAGGCGATTCCGGTCCTGGATGACGCGGTACCGACCCTGGTGCTGTACGGCGATGTGCCGCTGACCACGACGTCCAGTCTGCAGCGTCTGGTGGATGTGGCAGGCCGCGACAAGCTGGCGATTCTGACGGCAGTCATGGATGACCCGACCGGGCTGGGTCGCATCGTGCGTGAAAATGGGCAGATCGTCCGGATTGTGGAACAGAAAGATGCCAGCGAGGCAGAGCGTGCGATCCGCGAAATCAATACCGGCATCATGATCGTGCCGACCCCGCAGCTCAGAGAGTGGCTCGGACAATTATCAAATAATAATGCGCAGGGCGAATATTATCTGACCGATATCGTCGCCAGCGCGGTGGCGGCCGGTGTACCGGTGGTGTCGGCGCAGCCCGGTGCGATCTGGGAAACGCTGGGTGTGAACAGCAAAGTGCAGCTGGCGGAACTGGAGCGCATCCATCAGGGCAATATTGCACGTCAGTTGCTGGAGCAGGGCGTGACGCTGATGGACCCGGCGCGTATCGATGTGCGCGGCAAGCTGGTCTGCGGACGGGATGTGACGATTGATGTCGGCTGCGTATTTGAAGGTACGGTCACGCTGGCAGATGGCGTCAGCATCGGCGCGCACAGCGTGCTGCGCAACGCACATATCGATGCCGGTGCCATTATCAGACCGTTCTGCCACATCGAAGATGCCACCGTCGGCGCGCAGGCCCAGATCGGCCCATACGCAAGACTGCGCCCAGGCACCATACTGGCCGAAGATGTGCATATCGGGAATTTCGTCGAGGTCAAAAACAGCCAGATTGCTGCCCACAGCAAGGCCAATCATCTGGCGTATATCGGCGACGCCACGGTCGGCAGCCGCGTCAATATCGGTGCCGGCACCATCACCTGCAATTACGATGGCGCCAATAAATTCCGTACCGTGATCGAAGATGATGCCTTTATCGGCAGCGACACCCAGCTGGTAGCGCCGGTACGGGTCGGCAAGGGCGCAACGCTGGGCGCCGGCACCACGCTGACGAAGGACGCGCCGGAAGGCAAGCTGACGGTCTCCCGTGCGCGGCAGATCACGATCGACAACTGGCAACGTCCGGTCAAACTCAAGAAAGTATAAATAATAGACGGTGGCAGTACGCCCGGTACGCAGGGTATTGCTTCGTCAACCGGCCTGCACAACAGAATGTGTCGGCCGGTTTTTTATTTTGCGGGATGTCGCGGATGGCGATGATTGCTCCTCACAGGCCGCTGTCGGGATAACGCATCAACAGTTGTTGCGCTGCGCCAGCCTGTGGCGTCTGCTTGCTGACGGCCTGTTCCAGATATTGTTTTGCGACCTCAGGCTGGTGCCTGGCGATGGCAAGCCGTGCGGCCCGCAGCCAGACGGCGCCACGAAATGGCAGACCGCTTTCCTCAAACGAGCTGTCATTCAGAATCTGTTGCAGCAATTGCGTCCCCTGTGTCTGACGCTGCATCGCTTCCGGTAATGCCAGAAAGGTATTGGCGGCGACAAATTCGATTTCCAGCGCTACCGGTACCTGGCCGTGCCGCTCGCTGCGGAATTCCGGTGCTATTTGCAAGGCCTGATCCAGCAATGCCATGCCTTGTTGCAAATGGTTTGCCTGTGCATGGCGGTCGCGATCTGTTGCCGCCAGTTTGCTGGTGGCGGCACCGCTGTATGCCATCAGCAGCGGATTGCCGGGTTCTTGCTGCAACAAGCTGGAAAAGCCCGCCGCTGCCCGTTGCATTGACTGGCAGTTTTGCTCGGACTCTGCCTGCTGCAATGAATTGACCATGTCCTGATGCAGCCAGGCAGCGACAGCCTGTTCGGCACGCGCCTGCACCGAACACGGTGTTTCCGTGGTCAGCTGTTGCATTGCCTGCCGGAACGCAGTTTCGGAAAATGCCATTGCCTGGGGGCTCAAAGCCAGATTGCCAGCCAGGGCCAGTCCCGACCACTGAAGGTAGCGAAAAAAACGGGAAGCGGATGTATTTGCCATGATGTACTCCTGAAAGGTGAAAAGGTTGTCGGTCACTGCCACCGCAGAATAGGTATGCCGCTTCGCTGCTGCCAGCCGGATGCGATAAAGCGCGGGTTTGGGTCGTGAACTGTGCACCTGGTACCGTGAACGGGGACTGTCTTGTGGCGTTATCGGATGGCTGAGCAAACTAATTTCACCTTTCCGGCGACATGAAAAACGGATCTGCCCCATGTATACTCGGCGTCATAGGAGTCTGTATGAAATCTGTAACCGTTTTATCTTCCCGTCAGCAAAAAACCGGTATGTTGCTGCGCGGTGCGCGCGATACGTTGCCGATGCTGGTCGGTGCGGCGCCGTTCGGCATGATCTTTGGTGCACTGGTGGCGACCAGTCCGATGCTGCCGTGGCACGGGCAACTGATGTCGCTGACGGTGTATGCCGGATCGAGTCAGTTTATTGCCGCCGGCCTGGTCGCCAGCCATACCGGCATGCTGGTGATCTGGCTCACCACGCTGATCGTGAATCTGCGCCATATGCTGTATGCCGCCACTCTGTTGCCGCATGTGGCGCATCTGTCGTCGCGCTGGCGCTGGCTGCTCGGATTTTTGCTGACTGATGAAACCTTTGCGGTCGTCGCCGGTTACCATCAGCGCGTTTTGTCAGCGGATGAACAACGCTATGCACACTGGTATTTTCTGGGGTCGGGGCTGGCGATGTACGGCAACTGGCAGGTCTGGACGCTGGTGGGTCTGCTGTTTGGCACCTTATTTCCGCAGTTGCAGAATATGGGTCTGGACTACGCGATGGTGGCGACGTTTCTTGCCATTGTCGTGCCGCAGCTGTCGCGCATACCTCAGCTGGCAGCGGCGCTGGCAGCGGGCAGTTTTGCCTACCTGTTGCAGGGCATGCCTTACAAGCTGGGCTTGATGGCGGCAGTGCTGATCGGTGTTTTAACCGGCATGGCCTTGTCGAAGCGCGGTGCGCAAGACGGTCAAAAGGGGGGCGCAGCATGAATTACGCACTGATGATTGGCGGCATGGCAGTGGTGACTGTGCTGGTGAAGGCGCTCTTTTTTATTCTCGGCGACCGCATCGTATTCCCCCGCTGGCTCAGTCTGGCGCTGAGTTTTGTGCCGGTCACGGTGCTGACGGCGATCATCACGCCGATGATTCTGGCGCCGCATGATAAAGGTCTGGAACTCACTACCCATAATCCGCAATTACTGGCATCGTTGGTGACGATCGTGGTTTGCGTACTGAGCCGCCGTCAGATGCTGACGATCGTGGCAGGTTTGCTGAGTTTTTTCTTTTTCCAGTGGCAGCTGGCGCACTGACAAACTGAAGTATTTGAAATGCTAAAACGTATTCAAAGATTTTCCGGTGCGGTTGTATCGGCTGTATGTGACAACCACACCGGACGCCGGATGTACAACCCGATCGTCCGGCTGGCGACCTGACCCGGTTAATGCGGCCTGACTTCTTTTTTCAGTGCCGCCATCGCCATTTTATCAACCAACGCTGGCGCTAACAGTTTCAGCCAGCGTCCCAGTTTCCCTTTGCCGGTCATCACCACATCGCGCTGCCGCTGTTCCATACCATGCAGGATCAGCCGCGCGCATTCTTCCACCGGCATGGCATCGTCTTCTTTCAGGCCGCTGCTGCCCGCGGCTTCACCGGCAGCGTTGTAGCCGTGATAGCGAATGCGCGTGGCGACCACGCCGGGATACGCGAGTGTGACGCTGACGCCGGCTTCGGCAAGCTCGGTACGCAGGCTTTCAAAAAAACCGTTCATGGCAAATTTGCTGGCGCTGTATGCTGTCCGGCCGGGAACGCCGATCAGTCCGGCAAGGGAAGACACGGCGACGATGCTGCCCCGCGACTGTTTCAGATATGGCAGCGCCGCGTGGGTGCACCACAGGCTGCCCCAGAAATTAATCCGCATCAGTTCTTCGTACCAGCCGAGGTTTTCCACGTCGCTGAATAAGGCCTGCGCCGATTTGCCGGCGTTATTGATCAGCGCATCAATCCGGCCGTAGCTGGCAACGGCAGTCTGTATCAGGTGGCGGCAATCGGCTTCGATGCCGACATCCGTTCTCACGACCAGACAGCTGGCGCCTGACTGGCGGCATGCGCTGGCAACCTGTTGCAAGGCTTCGGTGTTGCGCGCCGCCAGCACCAGCGCCACGCTGCTGCCATGCCGTTGCGCCAGCTGGCGCGCCATTTCAGCACCGATGCCGTCCGAACTGCCGGTAATAATGACAACCTGCTGTGACTGGCTCATGATTTGTAGCTTTCATCCATGCGATCGAGCTTGCGGATCAGCGATGGCCAGACAAACGCACCGCCGAGGCCGCCGGTCTGTACCCGCATCGATTCCGCCACGCCTGACACGATCGCCGGATTCACATGCACCAGCTCACCGCCAGCCTGCGCCGCCAGCTGGATCTGGCAGGTGGCTTCAAAGGTGTACATTGAGAGAAACGCATCCGCAATGCTTTTGCCGACGGTCAGCAGGCCGTGGTTGCGCAGCATGAGGAAATTGGCATGACCCATATCCGCCTGCAGGCGTGGTTTTTCTTCATCGCGGAAAGCGACGCCTTCGTAATCGTGATAAGCGAGCGAAGCCAGCACAAACGTCGATTGCTGGGACAGCGGCAGCACGCCGCAGCGCTGGGCGCTGACGGCCACACCGGCTCTGGTATGGGTGTGCAGCACGCACTGCACATCTTCCCGCGCTGCATGTACGGCGCTGTGAATCACAAAGCCGGCCGGATTCACGGGAAACGGCGAATCAATCACCTTGTTGCACTGCTGATCGACTTTCACCAGCGACGACGCGGTGATTTCATCAAACATCAGGCCGTAAGGATTAATCAGGAAATGATGCTCCGGTCCCGGCAGCCGGGCGCTGATATGGGTGAAAACCAGATCGCTCCAGCCATACGCGGCAACCAGCCGGTAGCAGGCGGCCAGATCAACCCGTAATTGCCATTCTTCGGCACTGACCTGATCTTTGAGGGAAGGGATATGCATGGTGTCTCCGTGAGTTTGAATGTGTCGGTATGTTGAAATCGTGGTTCGCAATCAGGACTGCCCTTTCATCGCCGCTTTGTAAATCGTATTGCGCGGCTGCGCAAACAGGCGCCGCAGCATCGGCTCGAATTCAATGACAGGAAAGGTTTCGGCATGGGCGTCAAAGGCCGGGTTGTCGTACAGCGCACAGAATTCTGCAGTACGTTCAAAATGCGGATGCCCACGGAATTGCTCGCGCATGTCGCGATCCATGCCGATGTGATGGAAAAAATAATAGCCCTGAAAAATACCGTGGTTCTGCACCATCCACAGGTTTTCCTCACTGACAAAAGGTTTCAGGATAGCAGCAGCAATATCGGGATGATTGAAGCTGCCCAGCGTGTCGCCAATATCGTGCAGCAGTGCGCAGCACACATATTCCTCGTCCCGGCCGTCGCGCAGGGCACGGGTCGCGGTTTGCAGCGAATGGGTGTAGCGATCGACCGGAAAGCCGCCGTAATCGCCTTCGAGTAATTGCAGGTGACGGATCACACGTTCTGGCAAGCCCTGGGCAAACTGCCGGAATTCGGTGCCGATGATCTGCCAGTCCTCCTGGGTGCTGTCTTCCATGCGGGTGAAATGCGCGCGGTGGTGCATGCTGGTCTCCTGTGTTTTTATAAAAATTGAATGAGGTTTGACTGAAACAGCCGGATGGCACCACCTTAACGCGCTGACCAGCGACAAACTGTCAAATATTTTACAATCAGGCAGATTCTTCATGGAGCCCCGCATGCCGTCTGCCTTCAGCCTGTCAGTCCTGTTGCACAACCCGTGGTTTGCCGCGCTGTCAGCCGGATTGCGGCGTGACATGCTGGCGGCGACCGAACGCCGGCATTTGCAACCAGGCGAGATGCTGTTCCGGCAAGGACATGTGCCGGACGGTTTTTATGCTCTGCTACAGGGCAAACTCAAGATGTCGACCCTGAACGAAGACGGACGCGAGGCGATCCTGACTATGCTCGATGTCGGCACCTGGTTTGGTGAAATTTCGCTGATCGATGGTCAGCCGCGCACGCACGATGCCACTGCTGTCGGCCATGCAGAGATTCTGGTTATGCCGCCACCGGTGTTCGGGCAGCTCATGGAACAGGCCGAATTTGCCGGTGCGGTGGCGCGGATGCTGGCGGCGCGCATCCGGCTGCTGTACGGACTGGTGGAGGACGCCAGTCTGCGTTCGGTCCGGCACCGGGTGGCGCGGCGGCTGGTGCTGCTGTCTAACAGTCATATACCGGTGTCGCACGATGGCCCGGCAGCGATCCCGGTCACTCAGGAATCGCTGGCGATGATGCTGGGAATCAGTCGCCAGAGCTTATCGAAAGAGCTGAAGTTTTTTGAACAGCAGGGCGCGCTGACACTGGGTTACGGTCAGATCAGCCTGTTGTCTGTCGCATTATTGACACGTCTCAGCGAAACAGACTGATCGTTTGCCTGACAAGACATTTCCGGTCGCCACAGAGGTTTGTTAAAGATTGCAAATAAATTGTTTCTTACAGGTATTTTTCGAAAATTCCAGCTATGTTGCAATTCATGGGAGATCAATGCACGATGAAAATAACTGATGTGTGCACGTAACCGATTCATAATCAATATGTGGAATGTCTGGCGTGATTGCTTGCTGAGCCTGACTCTGATTCTGAGCACAACGGCTGCCGGGGCGCATTGTTCGCGTCCGATTACTGTGCCGGTCGCACCGACCGGCTTTAGCGTGATCATCAACGGCGATATCATTTCTGGTATTTACCCAGAATTACTCACCTCCCTCAGCAGCAAAGAAAAATGTGAATTCGTTATCACGCCTGTTCCACGTGCACGGCTGGAAATGATGTTCGACAATGGTCAGGCAGACATTCTGATCCCTGCTGCACGAACGCCGAGGCGCGATCAGTCCGGTATTTTCATTCCCCTGATTTATTACCGCGCCATGCTGATCGCTGTCCATCCGCAACAGAATCCCCCCCAAAATTTTAAAGAATTGCTGGACCAGACGTCGGTTCGCCTGAGTGTCGTGCGAGGATTTGATTATGGAGAAGGCTACCAGAGTCTGATCAGCGAATTGCAAAAACAGGGGCGTCTGAGAATCGAAGCAGATCCTGTGTCGGTGGCGCGGATATTAAAATCCGGCGCCGCCGATTACACGCTGATGACGCCATCGATCTTTGCCGGAACTGTGCTGTCGGATGCGCGGGTTGGAGACATGATGAATAAACTGGAATACATTTCACTGGCAGAGTTACCGTGGAGTGATTCTGGTGTTTATCTGTCACGTAAATCACTGAGAGCGGAAGATCTGGCAGCGCTGACAGAGATGTTTGAGCGCGTGGGAAATTCTGGTTTGGTCTGGAAAGGCTTTCAGCGTTATTACAAAAAAGAAGTGCTGAAAGAAAGTATCCGGCCGCGATGATTGCGAATACGGCATCGCTGTGACATCAGCACATCAGCTCAGGCTGATCCGGGTTTCAAATTTGCTGCGGAATACCGAGAAAAAACTGCGCACATTACGGATATTGTGCTGAGTCGCAAACAACCGGTGCGCCAGCGCGTGATAGGCATTCATATCTGCTACTTGAATGATCAGTACAAAGTCCGGTCCCGGCGAAACCCGGTAGCACTGCTGTACCGCAGCTTCTGTGGTCACTGTCTGCTCAAATTCGATCAGCTTCTCCGTCGCCTGCTGATCCAGCGTGATTTCCACAATCGCCGTCAGCCCGGCGCCGACCTTGTCCGGCGCCAGAATCGCTACCTGACGGGCGATCACGCCCTCATTCATCAGACGCCGCACCCGCCGCAGACAGGTCGGCGCGGACGCATGCACCCGTTCCGCCAGCGCGTGATTGGTCAGGGTGGCATCGAGCTGCAACTGCTGCAAAATCCGTTTATCGAGTTCATCGAGGAGAATCATAGATGGCCAATATGAAATAATATTTCAAAATAAAATTATAAATGGAATTTAAAAACATAACAAAAAACAATTTTCAAGAAATTTCAAAAATAGATCTATTTTGAAAGAAAGTATCGCGGTAACTGCTTTAGCATCATCACATTCTTGATTCATCTGATAAGAGGACATTATGTGCGGTATCGTCGGCGCAGTTGCACAACGTAATATCACCCCTGTATTGCTGGAAGGCTTAAAACGTCTTGAATACCGCGGCTATGATTCCTGCGGCGTCGCCCTGCATGTGGACGGCAGATTGCAGCGCTCGCGCAGCACCTCCCGTGTGGCGGAGCTGCAGGCGCAGGTGGAGCAAAGCGGTCTCGCTGGTTTTACCGGCATCGCCCACACCCGCTGGGCCACGCACGGCGTGCCATCCTCCGCCAATGCGCATCCGCATTTTTCCCGCGAACGGATTGCGCTGGTGCATAACGGCATCATTGAAAACCACGAAGAACTGCGTGCCGAACTGATGGCCGCCGGCTATGTGTTTGAAAGCCAGACTGATACCGAAGTGATTGCGCATCTGGTCGATCACCTGTATCAGGGCGATCTGTTTGAATGCGTGCAGCAGGCCGTCAGACGTCTGACCGGGGCTTACGCGATTGCCGTTTTTTGCCGTGACGAGCCGCACCGCGTAATCGGTGCACGCCAGGGCTCACCGCTGATCGTCGGCATCGGACAAGGGGAGAATTTCCTCGCCTCCGACGCGATGGCGCTGGCAGGCACCACCGACCAGATTATTTACCTGGAAGAAGGCGACGTGGTTGACCTGCAATTGCAGCGCTGCTGGATCGTCGATGCTGACGGCAAAGCCGTGCAGCGCGAAGTGCGCACCGTGCATGCGCACAGCGGCGCTGCCGAGCTCGGCCCTTACCGGCACTACATGCAGAAAGAAATTTTTGAACAGCCGCGTGCCATCAGCGACACCCTGGAAGGTGTCAGCAACATCATGCCGGAATTATTCGGTGATCAGGCATACGGTATTTTTAAAAAAATTGACTCTATATTGATCCTCGCCTGCGGCACCAGCTACTACGCCGGTCTGACCGCCAAATACTGGCTCGAATCCATCGCCAGAATTCCGGTCAATGTGGAAATCGCCAGCGAATACCGTTACCGCGAGAGCGTGCCCAATCCGGCGACACTGGTGGTCACCATTTCCCAGAGCGGTGAAACCGCCGATACGCTGGCCGCCCTGAAACACGCGCGCAGCCTCGGCATGCAACACACGCTGACGATCTGTAATGTCTCCACCAGCGCCATGGTGCGCGAATGCGTGCTGTCCTACATCACCCACGCCGGTGTTGAAGTCGGTGTGGCGTCCACCAAGGCATTCACCACCCAGCTCACCGCTTTATTCCTGCTGACGCTGACGCTGGCACAAAGCAAAGGGCGGCTGAGTGATGCCGATGAAGCCGATCACATTAAAGCTCTGCGCCACCTGCCGCTCGCCATCAGCGCCGTGCTGGCGCTGGAACCACAGATCATCGCCTGGGCAGAAGAATTTGCCAACAAAGAAAACGCCTTGTTCCTCGGTCGCGGCCTGCATTACCCGATCGCACTGGAAGGCGCGCTGAAGCTCAAAGAAATTTCCTACATCCACGCAGAGGCCTACCCCGCCGGCGAGCTCAAGCACGGCCCGCTGGCACTCGTGACCAAGGAAATGCCCGTGGTGACCGTAGCGCCGAACGATGCGCTGATCGAAAAACTCAAATCCAACATGCAGGAAGTCCGCGCGCGCGGCGGCGAACTCTACGTCTTTGCTGACGCCGATTCACGCATCAGCTCCAGCGAAGGCGTCCACGTTATCCGTATGCCAGAACACTACGGCCAGCTCTCCGCCATCCTGCACGTGATCCCGCTGCAACTACTCGCCTATCACACCGCCCTGGCTCGCGGTACGGACGTCGATAAGCCCCGTAATCTGGCCAAATCGGTAACGGTTGAGTAATGTCGTTATGTGGGAGTGTGACTAATGTGGACAGATAATAATGTCTGCCACAACAGCATGGCCACACTCAATCATATCGACCCCAACGATCTCCAATAATTGGGCTATCTGGCAGCTCAGATATTGAAAATTTAACGCCAGGAGCCTGATTGCCTTCCCGTAAAGTTGCATCAATAATATTTACTTTATGCATCAGTCTGAGCTTTCATTTGATTTTTATTAAATTCTGACTTGGTACTACAAAATTCGTCCCGCAACAACAGCAATCGGCATATCAATATTGATTAGCTGATATTGACTGAACCTCTTTTTTGCCGAAGAAATTAAGTTGGTCAATTCAGAACATTTAGCTTCATCCTGAAGTGCACGTTTATATGAAGACCAAGTTTGGAGGTAACCAATTAATTGATTGATACTCCACTTTTCTTCAATAGAAAACTCAGGTGCCTCTATCTTTTTAAATGGAAATGAAACATCATGACTAGCATATCCATCCCAAAGAATTTTATTATTTGCAGCCCAATACGGCGAAACAATCTCCCTGAGTGGCATTACAAATTGTTCGAAAATTTCTTTATCACAGTCAAACCATGCGTAGCCCCAAGCACAAAAAAAAGCATCCGGCTTTGCAACTCTTTTGACTTCTGTCCAAAATTTACTGTAATCAAACCAATGTAATGCCTGCGCAACCGTAATCAAATCAAATTGTTTTTCTTTAAATATAGTTTTTTCTGCTGGTTGTGCTGAATAAACTATATTGGGGGCCTCTAACCCTTGTGATACTTGCTCCGAACTTATGTCCGTTGCCTGAACGACCGAGAAGTACTTGGCTAAGTCTACTGCGGCTTGACCATTTCCCGTAGCGCAATCCCAAACCTGTTCTTTGGTATAAACGTTTTGCAACATCCAATCATAAAAAGCGCGTGGATAACGTGGTCGAGCTTGCACGTATTCGTCAGAACGTTCCGCAAAAGTATTGGCAAATTGAGTCATATTCTTATTCCTTTTAAATTCACTATAATCGTTTACCAAGACGGCTTAAATAATCGTCACCGCGTTCCACGACGTCAATATCGGTAGATAAATTAACCAAATGATAAATGCATTCAGAATGCATTCAATTTAGGTCCATTTCAAAAAATAAACCATTGTTATGAATTTCTCCCTTATTAATATTAATTCTGTGCTAAGCGCGTTGCCCAGGCATGAGATATCTACGCCAAAATTGCCGACGCTCAATTTGAGCCAAAACTGGAGGTAGGATTGTGTGCCGCGATCATCAATTCATTTGTTGAGATACGCAATCCACATCGGCACCTCGAGCGGCACGTTCAAGCGTCGAGGACCAATTTCATATATGGGTCTCTATGGGAAGGTTCAATATATTGCCGAAATACTTCTATATGTAATGCTCGAGAAGAGTTATGGGATATTTGCTCTCTTCAAGTGTGCCAGCGAATTGAATTTGCGGGTCTCCTGTAAATGATCCGGCGAAAGATGGGCATATCGCCTCTTCGAGAAGGGACTTCAGGCACTCAGTGAAAAGCGGCGACCCGCAGGGTCGCCGCTTGGCTGTTGTCTGGCACATCAGATCAGCGGCCACAAGGCCGCGCCACAGCCGCTTTAGTTTTTGTAGCTGGCGTCCGCTGTCGCATTGCCGGAAGCCGAAGCGCTCCCGCCGGCACGCACGCTGGCGCTTGGCATCGGCATTTGCGAGACAGCATCCGCGCCATTGGACACCACGCTTGTGCTGCGATCGCGCGCACCGATGGCGGTGGCGGCAGCAGCGCCACCGGCGGCATCGGCATTGCCGGTTTCCACCGCTTGCGTTTTGCCTGCGGCTACTGCGTATTGCGCATCACTGCGGCTTTGCTGCTGCACCGCACCGGCTTGACCGCGCACTTTCGATATTGCATCACCCTGCGCCCCGGCATTGCCTTGCACGAAACCATTGGCCGTGCCGCTGGCCGCTGCGCCGTTCTGCCCAGGACCAGCGTGCAGTGTGGCGTTATCGGAGCCGTTGGCCTTGATCCGCGCGGAAGACGCGCTGCGCACTGTACTGACAGCTGCATCGTCGCTGCCGCCGGTGGCATTACCCACTGCTGCCGCATCGCCCGCCAATCTGCCGCGCCCGGTTTGTTCTGTCGCGATCCCCGGCGTGCCGCGCATCACATTGAGCGAATTGAATGCGCTGCCGCCCAGGGAACCGCCAGCGCCGCCCAAGCCGCCCAAGCCGCCCAGCCCGCCCAAGCCGGCGGCGTAGCTGGAAACGCTCAGCACCAGGCTGGCAAAAGTGCCTGCAATACGAAGGGTTGAAATAGAGGTCATGGTATTTCTCCTTGAAATTGCTGCGGACCATCCGCAGCTTCTTTGCAAGGAAAACGTCGGCCGGCCCCTATTCCATCCATCGCCATCAATATATTTTTCAACGAATTTGTAAGCGGATGTGACGAACTTTGATAGCAACGACGGCAAGCTTAGCGAAAACTATCAGGTTCGACGCGGTAGGCCTCACCCAGTACGCCATATCCCAACTCCTTGCTCATCAGCGGAGGGTGCCCGGCCGTCGCTAATCCGATCAACGAGGCCAGCGCCTTCTTGGCGGCCTGCGCATCCGGCAGCGGTAAATAGGCAGCAGCCATCGCTGCAACGATAGGAGCAGCAAACGAGGTGCCGCGCACGATGCGGAAGGGAGGCGTCCCCGGGGTGGCGACGACCATATTGGCGCCGGGAGCGGCAAACATCACTTGCGCGCCGCGCGCCGCCTCGGGCAGGGGGCGGCGCGCGGCGTCCACGGCGCTAACGCCGATCACCCCGGCATAACTTGCAGGATATAGCGGCGGCGCTGCGGGCCCGTCGTTGCCGACCGCCGCCACCAGCAGATGTCCGCGGCGGAGTAATGCTCCCACCATGGTTTCCAGCGCCTGGTTCGGCGGGCCAACAATGCTGAGATTGATGACGGCCACTTTTTCCGCGGCCAACCAGGCTAATGCATCGGCAATTTTGTCCAGAGCACCGCCCGTCGCGCTACCGCAATAAATGTCGGCCGCATACAGCGTCGCCCCGGGTTGCACGCCATTGAAGTGCTTGTCATGGCCCGCCATCAGCGAAGCCACAGCGGTACCGTGCTCGCTGGGCACTTCCTTGCCGTCACAGCCATGGCGATGAATGACTCCGTCCTTGAAAACCGCATGCCTGGCCCACAAGCCGCCATCCACCAAGCCCACCCGAACCTCTTGCGACGCAAGCTTTGCGGGCGACGCGTCGCCTGTCATCGGAACGGCGGCGACTACAGCCGACGCCGTAGTGGACGCGGAAGTGACAAACTCTGCGCGTGCCGCGCTTTCCAGATAAATGTGGTTGAAGTCGAACACGGTGGCGGGACTCAAGGCTCGCAGGCTTTCCAAGGCCGCAGCCGTCTCCACCGTATCGGGCACGCGGATCACGAGCAAGTTTTGTTCTAGCCCGGCGAACCGGCGTGTGCGCACAATCTCGAAACCGGCAGCACGGATCGCTGCCAGGCTGGCGACATCAGGCGTCCATGCCACAATTTCATGGCGTACTATGGGTTCACCACGCGGATCGGCTTCCAGTTCCTTGTGCCGTTCGCGCAACAATTGCCTGACGTTGGCGAGCCGCGCTTCGGCCAGATTCAGGCTATCCCCCAACTCGTCCGCCCTTAGCAAGCTGTCTGCGCGTGCCCGCAGTTGGCCCATGTCCAAAGCTTTCAAATTCGGCGTGCCGGGCAGATTGACTGGCGGCAAGCGCAATTGGGCATGAACCGTAGCGCAGGCACAACACAGCAGCACGGCCACGCAACGGCCAAGCCAAAAAACCAAGCATCCTGAGTAGGATTCTCTCTTAGAAAATTGCATAATTAACCAAATGTCCAATAGGGCGAGCTCTTACAGCTTAGCCTTGCAGTAATTTAACGACCCAGACATGGAATAAAATCCCTCGCAGCGTCGTTTTACCTATAACTATGACTCAAAACATCGCCGACATCCATGCCGACATCGCCGCTTTGCTACCCCGGCTGCGCCGTTTCGGCCGCGCCGTGACCAGGAACAAGGAAGACGCAGACGACTTGGTACAGGTCGCCGTCGAGCGAGCCCTGCTACATACCGGACAATGGGAGCCGGGCACCCGGCTGGACAGTTGGTTGTTTCGCATCATGAAGAATGCCTGGATAGACGAAGTCAGGGGACGCGCGCGGCGCGGACAAGTCTTGGCGCCGGCAGAAGCGGGAGAGCACGTCGGCAGCGATCCTAGCGAAGCCTATGTGCACAGGCTTGCCGTCCAGCAAGCTGTGGGCATGCTCCATGAAGACCACAGGTTGGTGGTCGGCCTGGTGTTGATCGACGGCATGTCGTACAAGGATGCGGCACAAGTGCTGGAAATTCCGGTTGGCACCTTGACCAGCCGCCTGGCGCGTGCGCGCGAAAGTTTGCAGGCCCTGCTATCGGAGGCCGGTGCGATGACGAGGATGAAGCAATGAATTTCAGCGATGAAACCCTGATGGCCTATGCCGACGGCGAACTGGACGAAGTGACCAGCGCGCAAATAGTGGCGGTGCTGGCCAAGGATGCCGAGCTGGCGGAACGCGTAGCACGGCACCAAGCCTTGCGGGCCGACGTGTTTGCCGCCTTCGCCGAGGTCGTCGACGAACCCGTGCCGGAAGCGCTGCAACGATTGTTGGCTTCTGCACAAGCGCCTTCGCCAGTCACGCAGCAAGCCCCAGTGCAAGCAGTGTCGCCGCTGGAAGCGGCGCGCGCCAAACGAGCCCAGAGCAGCGCCAACATGAAAGACCGCTTGGCGCGCTGGTCGTGGCCGGAATGGGGCGCGCTGACGGCCAGCCTGGTCGTGGGCGTCTTGGCGGGCAACCTAGATTGGAAGCAAGCTGGGCAGCCGTCTGGCGAGCATGGTGGCTTGCTGGCGGCCGCGAACGGACATGTCACTGCACAGGGGAAACTGGCCGAGGCGCTGACGCGGCAGCTAGCCAGCGCGCCAATCCAGGGTGATCCAGTTGCCATCGGTGTCAGCTTCCGCGACAAGAGCGGTCAATATTGCCGCAGCTTTGTGGTCGGGGCGAGCACCGCGGGGGTGGATGACCGTATGGCGGGCCTGGCCTGCAGGTCCAAGGACAAGGACGAGTGGAATATTGCCGTCGTCGCACAACAGGCAGCGCCGGCCGTCGGTTCCTATCGTACGGCGGCTGCCGAGCTGCCGTCCGCCGTGCTGCAAGCCATCGACGAGCGCATCGCCGGCCAGAGCCTGGATGCGCAAGCGGAGCAAGCTGCGCAAGCGCGGGGCTGGCGACCCTGATTCTTAGACAAGCGTCGCCTGCATTAGGCTAGGTCGGAGTCTGCGTTGGTCATGGCGAGGGAACCCCATTGGCATGCGGCGCAAGCTGGTTCAGCTCGGCCACGCACAGTCAGGGTGAGTGCGCCGTGGTCGACATAATTTCCGTTCTGCACCCTTGCAAGTGTCGTCATCGGGGGGAGGCCCCTGCGGACGGGGCATGCGACCAACTTTATTGGGCATATCACGCACAGGATCAGTCATTTGAATTACCTCCCGACTTTACAGAAAATGTCGTTCTCCGTAGAGTCAATAGCTTACAGAGCCACTTCCCGACTAACTTTATTCAACCTGGTCAAGTGTGACTAACGTAAATAAAGTTGGTCGGACCAATAACAACGCTTTTCTATCAATGCGATTGACTGATCGAGTAGACTTGACGCAGTTTCAGGAGCTTTTCGGTATTACTCAGTTAGGCTGCGCGCTGCGCCTGTATAGGTAATTGCCAGCTTAACGATCCGCAAAGCTTGTCGTCATTATTCAGGCCCTCTGCACCTGTCCAATCTTCAACATCTCTAAAAATATCAGTCGCTGTCCAAACAGTAGGGTAGAGGAAGAGAGTTCTGCAATGAAACAATCAAGGTTTTCTGACAGCCAAATCATGGCAATCCTGAAGCAAGCTGAGAACGGTTTGATCATTCCGGATGTGTGCCGCGAGCATGGAATTAGCNAGCCAAATCATGGCAATCCTGAAGCAAGCTGAGAACGGTTTGATCATTCCGGATGTGTGCCGCGAGCATGGAATTAGCGTGCCCACGTTCTACAAATGGCGAGCCAAGTTCGGCGGCATGGATGCTTCGCTAATCGCCCGAATGAAAGAGCCGGAAGCTGAGAATGCGCGTCTGCAGAAGATGTACATCGAAACCCAGATCAAGAATGATTTGCTCTCGGAGGCACTTGGAAAAAAGCCTTGAGGCCATCTGACCTATAAAAGCGCCATGATACTAATTTTAGGGGCAGGTCAACCACACTAGACACCGCTTTTTCGAGGAAGTCGGAATTGCAGACAGCGCAGGAAATTCATCACCAGCAAGTCGCAGGAGAGTTTGTCGTGTGCTGGTTTGTATATTCAGCGCCGGATGTTCAGTTTGAGAATTTCGTCCGCGGCACGTAAGCCGGATTGATAAGCGCCGTGTACGGTCTGATAGTATTTTTTTTCGGTCGCTTCGCCAGCAAAAAATACTTTAGCTGTAATGTTCCTGGCCAGATCATCACGTTGTCCCGGCGTTGAGCCGAATGCATTGAAAGAATACGATCCATAGGCGTAAGGATCAGATTTCCAGCGTGTGATGATCGCATCCACTGGCATCGGAATTTGTTTGCCAAACATCGTGCTCAGTGTCGAGACTGCGCTCTGGATAATTTTGTCATCGCTCCAGGTTTCAATTTTGCTACCAAAGTCGGCGGCGTTAAAGCCCATCAGTACCGGTTTCCCGGTCGGCCGCGCAAAGCTGACCCATTCTGCCCATTCCCCGGCATGACCTGAACGCGGTAAATGATTCAGCCAGTCCAGACTGGTATTCCAGAAGGTTTCCGGAAACAGCAGGCAATACTTATTCAGTACGCCAAATCCCAGCTGACGGATTGCCGCTTGTTTTTGTGGCGGTAAAGCCGGGAAAAATCTGACGTTTCCGGCCTTCAGTACACCAAGTGGCAAGGTCACGATCACTGCGCCAGCGGTAAACCCACCCTGGGTCGTTTCAACGCTGACGCCTTCTTTCTCATCGTAGCGAACGGCGCTTACTTCGTGGCGCAGACGTATATCCAGACCAGCTGCCAGTGAGTCGGTAATGACTTTATAGCCGTCCAGAAAAATTGCTTCCTCCCCTGTATATGAACTGCCGTCATCAAACCAAAGGCGTGATAACTGATCTGCAGAGCCGCTGTATTCATGCTCAAAATTCGAATTCAGCGTGAAATCGATGATGCGCTGTTCCAGCGGCGGGCGGGTATCGTAATCGGTTTCAGCGTAAACCAGCTTGCGCAACGAGGAGTCCGGTCCTCGGCGGTTTTGTTCAACAATTACTTCGCTGATCTCTTTGCGTATGCTGTCGATTTTCTTTTCATCGCGGGCGTTCAGCGCCGTTCCGTCACCGTTATAGAGTTCAGCTTTTTCCGCATCTGTTATTACGGTGCGGGCACTGATTTTACGTGCCAGTTTTGCCACCGGATTTGCTGGCCCCGCACCATGTATCCACGACGCACCGATATCGATAGCCGGTCCGCGCCAGTTTGTATAGGTATGAATTCGCCCGCCGGTACGGTCACGGGCTTCCAGCACAATCACATCCACGCCGATATCGTGCAATTTCCGGGCAGCTGCCAGACCGGCAATACCGGCGCCAATCACCAGTACCTGTGCGGTGTTTTTTTGCCCACTATGGCCGGCGGCAAGACTGCCCAGGGGTAATAAGGGTGACAAGCTCAAGCCAGCTTTCAAGATGGTTCTGCGTTTCATGCTGCTCTCCTGTTCAGGTTGTGTATTTCTGGCTCAATACTTCAATCGCTGCACGCAATACCGGCAAATATGCGTTGTGCATTGACTGGAAATACTTTGCATCCGTTACCCCATCGGCAAAATATACACGATAGTTCAGAGGCGTTACCTGCACGACCACAACCTGCCGGCACTAAGCCGTCTATCATCGATAAACATCACGCCTGTGTATGCCCTGCCACTTTCAATCTGGTGACATTCGCCCCGTGCAATTTCAACGGACCCCATTTCAAACGCTGGATCTTGCGCGATACGTTTTGAGAAAAAAGGAGAAAATGTGTAAATTTGATGGAAATACATCGAAAATGTATCTAACGCAAGAAAAAAGCAGTCAATCTCAACCTAGGGAGAATCCCATGAGTCTCAGCCGTCTTGTTCCTATGCAGCCTGTCAAGAGCTTGTTGGTCAGTGTGGTGTTTTACGAGAAGCTTGGTTTTCGGGTTGAAAGTCGGAATGATGAGTGGGGATGGGCGATGTTGTCCTGTGGAAATTGTCAGATCATGCTCGATCAGTCCATTAATCTGCATCCGGACATTCCCCGCATTTCCGTTCTCTACCTTTATCCTGACAATCTCGTGGATTTTCGTCATCGTGCGCAAGAAAATGGCCTCTCCCTTCCTGAGATCGATGACACATTTTACGGAATGACCGAATTTCGCATAGAAGACCCAGACGGTAACCGCCTCTGGATTGGTCAAGTCAGGGGGTAATGATCCATGCTGTTCCAGCATCCTCCTTTCAGTTTGCTTATCTTGCCGACGGCATGTAATGAATGCGATGTATCAAGTGAAACACGCCATTGATCGGCCGCAGAAAATATTTTGAAAATATGTTGTAAGGAATCCTGATGCAGTGACGACTACATCATCAATAGATCGGGCGGGCTTTGGGAGACAAGGGCGTGCCGGGGTTTATTGTGAGTCATTTCAGAAATTTATTCCCACTGTAAAGGATCAATATCATGAGCAATTTCACTGCAACACAAAAAAATACCGCTGCCGCTCTCGCGATCGCACTGACAGCAGCCCTGGCGACGATGTCTGCACCGGCATCGGCTGCTGACAAGATGGGGGGCGACACGGAAAAATGTTTTGGCGTGGCTCTGAAGGGTAAAAACGATTGCAAGGCTGGTGCCGGTACGACCTGCGCAGGCACTTCCAAGATCGACTATCAGGGCAATGCCTGGTCGATGGTGCCTGCAGGAACCTGTGCAAAAACCGTGTCCAAGACTTCACCGACCGGTTTCGGACAGATGGAAGCTTTTAAAGAAAAGAAAGCCTGATCAGGTATTAACACATTACGGAGCGCTCTATGCTGAAAAAATTCTCTGCATCGTTGCAGCATGGCGGCGCTCCGGCTGGTATCAGCATGCCGTGCCTGCCGGTACGCGCAGGCATTGGTCTGAAACCTGAGCATTTTCATGCTGTGCTGGAAATGCAGCCCGATGTCGGTTTCTTTGAAATCCACGCTGAAAATTATATGGTCGATGGCGGTCCATTGCATCATTATCTGAGCAGAATCCGCGAACATTATCCGCTCTCCATCCATGGAGTCGGTTTGTCGATCGGCGGAGAGTCCGCATTGGATATGCAGCATCTGGATCGATTAGCCGGACTGATCCGGCGTTATCAACCGCAATCATTTTCCGAACACCTGGCGTGGTCCAGTCACGGTGATGTATTTCTCAATGACTTGCTGCCGGTAGCTTATGACGCAACCAGCTTGCAGCGCGTTTGCGATCACATTGATCAGGTGCAGTCGCACCTGCAATGCCGGATGCTACTGGAGAATCCGGCCAGCTATGTGGAATTTTCTTCGTCAACGATGACGGAAGCGGAATTTATCCGTGAGGTGGTACAACGCACCGGCTGCGCTCTGTTGCTGGATGTGAATAATGTTTACGTCTCCAGCGTCAATCATCAGCGCGATGCCTGCGCTATGATCCGCGCCCTGAGCCTGCTGCCGGTGGGTGAGGTACATCTGGCTGGATTTGCGCAGGAGACAGATGCTGCCGGAGCACCATTGCTGATAGACAGCCATGGTGCTGCCGTTGCGCAGGAAGTCTGGGGACTGTATCAATACGCGCTGGAACGCCTGGGGCCGGTTGCCACGCTGATCGAGTGGGATAACGATGTTCCGGCGCTGGAGATTTTATGTCAGGAGGCGATACAGGCGGATTGCCTGTTGCAGGATGTTTCCGTATGGGAGCGCACAGCGTGAACCAGCAACAGTTTGCCGATGCCCTGCTGAACCCGGTATTGCCCGCGCCGTCGGGACTGAGCACATGGAATGGCTCTGACCCGGCGGTGCGTTTCGCGGTATACCGCAATAACGTAACGGTGTCGCTGATTGATGCGCTGGCGGACACCTTTCCTGTCACGCAGCAATTGGTTGGAGAAGATTTTTTTCGCGCTACTGCTCGATTGTTTGTGGCCAGTGAACCGCCGCGATCGAAAATACTGGCATTTTACGGTGCGGCGTTTCCGGATTTTCTGGCGAATTTTCCACCGGTGGCAACGGTACCTTATCTGGCAGATGTCGCCCGACTGGAAATGCTGCGCGTGCATGTCTGCCATGCGGCAGATGATCCGCAGCCAGCGCCGGAAACGTTGATACACATTCTGGACAAACCTGGTCTGTTACCTCACTGTCGCCTGCACCTGCATCCGTCGGTACGGGTTTTCCGGTCACGCTATGCGGCGGTATCGCTCTGGGCGGCGCATCATGGCCTGGGCGACATCGGCAATATAGACCCGGATATCCCCGAGGCGGCTTATATCGTACGACCTGCGCTGGAAGTGGAGGTCATTCCGGTGTCCGTTGCTGCGGCCGGTTTTCTTGCGGATCTGCTGGCAGGCGTCAGTTTGGGCGAGGCTGCAGAACGGAGCAGCAACGCAGATATGCAAGAAGAACTCGCAGATATTTTTCATTTGCTCATCAAAACCGGATCGGTCACCGGGATCAGCCACATATCAGGAGAACAATATGAATGAGCATCACCATATCATTCGTATCCGCCACAGCCAGCCATTGATTGCACTGATTCAGCGGTTGATTACCTTATTCGGACATATCCCGGATTCGCTGATCGCTGTCGTCGGGCGATTCTCGATTGCAGCCGTATTCTGGAAATCGGGGCAGACAAAAATTCAGGGGCTGGCGATTGATCTGATCAGCGGTGAATTCAGTCTTGGCTGGCCGCATTTGTCGGACAGCGCGATTGAACTGTTCCGCAGCGAATACCATTTGCCATGGCTCGCGCCGGAGCTGGCAGCGCCGATGGCGGCACTGGCAGAGCATGTTTTTCCTGTGCTGCTTCTGCTGGGACTGGCAACCCGCTTTTCTGCCCTGGCATTGTTCGGTATGACCATGGTGATCGAAATTTTCGTGTATCCGGATGCATATCCCGTACATGGGACATGGGCGGCCATACTGCTGTACCTGATGGCTAAAGGACCGGGGAAAATTTCTCTCGATCACTGGATTACGCGTCGTCTGTAAAGGAATGGAGGTTTTTCTGGTGGGGCTTTTTAACGATTCAAGATATCGCTCCGGAGAACGATAGACGGTAACGAACTACATCATGGGAGAACTACAGTTATCGTGGTAATTGGCTGCTATAAAATTGTCCGGGAAAGCGGAAAAAATCATGCGCTAAATGTGTACTGAAGTCAGAACCCAGTGGACAGTGTTAGAGTAGACACGTCGAGATTCTTATTTACAACGATTGCACTGTATTTCCGCTATTGCGCCCCTTTTCATGCATATATGCCTTTATGTCAAAATAGATATGGAGAATCAACCTCTATGGGTTACACGATTCTTCGCAGATCAGGTCTGTGCTACACTCAATCGTCGTGGAAAATGCACAGAAATTGTTCTGGAACCATGATGCTATCCGGTCTTTGGCTCTGCGCCGATACCCTCCCGACGAAATATCCGGGCCAGGCTTCGCACAAGTTCTCCTAAATTTTACTGAACAGGTTGCCTTCATGAAGTCAGCAAAAAATACATGGGTCTGGCGCGGAGCCAGCGGTTTACTGACGTTTTTTCTGCTGACTTCCTGCAGTGGCGGTGGCAGCGGTTCCGGTCCGGGGACAGTAAATCCTCCGCCTCCGGTAGCCCAGATCACTACCAACCAGGCTGCCCGTTTCCTCACTCAGGCCACGTTTGGTGCGCGCCAGACCGACATCGATCAACTCGTCTCCAGCAATAGTTACGATAACTGGATCAACAGCCAGCTGAGCATACCGGCTACTTTACAGCTGCCGCAAATGCCTGCCAGCGGCACCTCCACGGCGCTGCGCAATGCGCGCATCGAGGCTTGGTGGACTACCGCAATCAATGGTCAGGATCAGTTGCGGCAGCGCGTAGCGTTCGCCCTGAGCGAGATTTTCGTGGTATCCGACCGTAGCGACGCGTTGTCTGAAGAGGTACGTGCTATTGCTTATTATCACGATTTGCTGGCCAAAGATGCTTTTGGCAGCTTTCGCACGCTGCTGGAAGATGTAACCCTCAGTCCGGCGATGGGACTGTACCTGAACATGCTCGGCAATCAAAAGCCGGATCCTGCCAATAATATCCATGCCGATGAAAACTATGCGCGCGAAGTGATGCAGTTGTTCACAATCGGACTGGTGCAACTTAATGCCGATGGCACGATAAAAACCAATGGCGGTAATCCGATTCCCACTTACGGCCAGCCGGAAGTCAGTGGTCTTGCACGCGTGCTGACGGGGTGGAGTTGGAATAGTGCCGACTTTTTCAACGGCCCGGCTAATAATGTTGCACAGATGGTTCCTTTTCCCAGCTTTCACGATACCGCTGGCAAAACCATCGTCGGCGGCGTTGCCATCACCGGCAGCGACGCGGGTACGGAGCTGAAATCTGCGCTCGATACATTGGCCAATCATCCCAATGTCGGCCCTTTTGTCTGCCGCCAACTCATTCAGCGACTCGTCACCAGCAATCCATCTCCGGCGTATGTGGCACGCATCGCGCAAGTATTTGCTGATAATGGTAAGGGCGTGCGTGGCGACCTGGGTGCTGTGGTGCGCGCTATCCTGCTGGATGCAGAAGCACGCAGTGACAGCAATATCGGCGGCGCGGCATACGGCAAACTGCGCGAGCCGCTATTGATGGCGACCCATTTGTGGCGGACTTTTGGCGCCAGTGCAGCCAATGGCAAATATCAGGAATGGAATCCGGAAGACAGTCTCGGCCAGGCACCGTTCAGCGCACCTTCCGTATTCAACTTTTTCAACCCGCGCTTCGCACCGGCAGGGCCGATTCAACAGGCAGGGCTGGTTGCGCCGGAATTCCAGCGCGTTAATGCGGCTTCGGCAGCATTGATCAATAACTTCCTCGCGGGCCACATTTTCGGTCACGATCAGGGTAACACCAGTGCGCAAGCCGCCGACATCCTGTTGAATCTCGATCCGCTGCGTTCATTGGCGACCGGCAGTGACAGCGGCCCACTCGTGGATAAGCTGAATCTACTGCTGATGAGCGGCCAGATGAATGCGAGCATGCGGCAATTATTGGTAACACGTTTGAACGGCATGGACGCCAGCGACCGCGGCACCGCCCGCATTCTGGAAGCCATTTTCCTGACGATGGGCTCCCCAGCTTATCAAGTACAGAAATGAGGATGTCGATGAAACAGACCTTACCCAGCGCTCTGATGAATCGGCGCACGTTACTTAAATGGAGTTGCGGCGCAGCTTTAGGCAGTTCCTCCCTGCTGGCTACGCTGGGCGGACTGACCGCTATGGGAAGTGCGGCGGCAGCCGGTAGCTCGGGCTATCGCGCATTGGTATGCGTGTATCTCTACGGCGGCAATGACGCCTTCAACCTGATTGTACCCACAGACAGTACAGGTTATGCAGCGTATCGGAGTGCCCGCGTGAAACTGGCCATTCCTCAGTCCAGTCTGTTGCCCATCACAGCTAAAACACCGGATGGTCATCAATATGGTTTACATCCCTCTGTACCAGAACTGCAATCGCTGTTCTCAACGGGGCAATTGGGCGTAATCGCCAATGTCGGTACCTTACTTGCTCCTGTGACACGTATGGATTACCTGGCAGGAAATAATCTGCCGCAACAATTGTTTTCGCATTACGATCAGACCAATCAATGGATGACCAGTCGTCCGGAAACTCCGGATCTCACCGGCTGGGGCGGGCGTATCGCTGATTTACTGCAATCACAGAATCAGGCGAATGGCTTATCGATGAATATCTCGCTGGACGGCAATAACGTATTTCAAAGCGGAAATACCGTACTGCCTTACGCCGTCGATCCACAAGCCGGCGCACAGGATTTTGATGGACTGACTGCCAATGATCCGGCCGAACGCCTGAAGGCTTTTCAATCAATAATCGATCAAGGCAGTGCCAGCGCCAATCTGCTCGAACAACAGCAAGCCGGCGCAGTTAAACAAAGCCGCATGTTGGGTAAGGTTGTACGCACGGCGCTTGGACAGGCACCGGTTCTTAAGACGGTATTTCCCAATAGTGACCTGGGGCAGCAGTTGAAAATGGCGGCGCAACTGATCTCCGTACGCAGTCAGCTGGGGGCAACGCGGCAAGTGTTTTTCGTATCTATGGGGGGCTTTGATACGCATGATAATCAACCGATTGCGCAACCCAGATTGTTCAGCGCACTCAGTCAGGCACTCTCCGCCTTTTATAACGCCACTGTAGAGCTTGGCATCGCCAATTCGGTCACGACGTTTACGCAATCGGATTTTGGCCGCACACTGACCAATAACGACAATGGCACCGACCACGGCTGGGGTTCGCACCATCTGGTGCTGGGAGGTGGCGTCATCGGCGGCGACATCTACGGCAGCATGCCTGACCTGACCATAGGCGGTGCGAACGATGCTGATCTCGGCCGCATCATTCCTTCCACCTCGACCTATCAGTACGCCGCTACACTGGGGCAATGGCTGGGCGTATCCAATAGTGATCTGGCGACCCTGTTTCCGAATTTAAATCGTTTTAACAAAGCCAATCTGGGATTTATGGCTTGAAGGCTTTCCGGTATCTAGCTACGGTGAGAGCGCCTATGCGCAAATCGGGATCAGCGTTATAAAGTGTTGGGCGCCTCCCGTTATGCTGGTGAATACTCAGACCATGCAGCCGGAAGCGCCGGAAGAAAGGTCATGGACGGTTTCATGTTGCTGCTTGCCGGTTTCCACTGCCGTTGCGGCAGCGACGGTAATGCCGTTTTTGACGGCGACGATTTCAGCCATGATAGACAGGGCGATTTCTGCCGGCGTCTTGCTGCCGATATACAGGCCAGCCGGGCCATGCAGCCCTTGCAGGGTCTGGTCCGGGATATCGAAATGGGTGCGCAGCCGTTCGCGCCGGTGCTGGCTGTTTCTGCGCGAACCGATTGCGCCGACGTAAAACGCCTGCGACTGCAGCGCATCGATCAATGCCAGATCATCGAGTTTCGGATCATGGGTCAGGGCAATGACGGCGGTACGGGCATCGGGCTGCAAACGCAGGATCAGGTCGTCCGGCATGTCTGAACTGAGGCTGGTGCCGGGCAATTGCCAGCTGGCGCGGTATTCCTCACGCGGCTCGCAGACAATGACTTCAAAGCCCAGGCTCAGGGCGATCTGGCACAGGAAACGGGACAGGTCGCTGGCGCCGATGACGATCAGCCTGACTTGCGGCCCCAGGTAAGTGGTGAGTTGTTGCTGATCCAGATGCGGCATCCCGTCGCGCTGACCTGGCCGTAGCGTAACGTCACCGCTTGCCAGGTTCAGCACCCGTTCGGTACTGCGCCGCTGTTCGCAACACGCCAGCAATTCATCCAGCCGGCTGTGCGCCGATACCGGTTCCAGCACCAGTTCGACCGTACCACCGCATGGCAGGCCGAAACGGTGCGCTTCGTCGGCGGAAATGCCGTAGCGCATCACGGCGGGCAGATGGCTGTTGCAGACGGTATGGATGCCTTGTTCCCGTATCCGTTGTATCAGTTCGTCTTCGATGCAGCCTCCCGACACCGAACCGGCGGTTTCGCCGAGGGCGTTGATCGCCATCAGCGAACCGGGCGGACGCGGGGAGGAGCCCCAGGTTCTGGCCACCGTGACCAGCACGACGGGCAGGCCGAGCGCCTGCCAGTGTAGTGCGGTGCGGAGCACGAAGGTGTCGAGATCTTCCATCTTGTCAGCCCGCTCCTCAGGTTGTGCTCAGCTTGAACGGCAATTGACGCACCGGCTTGCCGGTCAGCCGCGCCAGTGCGTTGGCAAAGGCCGGCGCCAGCGGCGGCAGGCCGGGTTCGCCCATGCCGGTAGGCGGTTCTGCGCTGGGCACCACATGGATGTCGAAAGCCGGCACATCCGTGATGCGGGCCACGGTGTAGTCGCTGAAGTTGCTCTGTTCCACGATACCGTCTTTCAGCGTGATGGCTGCACCCGGCAGACACATGGACAGCCCCATGACGGCGGCTCCCTGCACCTGCGCTTCGATGGTGCGCGGATTGACCGCCAGATTGCAATGCACACCGGCCGTCACGCGAATCAGCGCCGGTTGTCCTTTCTTGAGCGTTGCTTCCACCACATAGGCGACCACGGTTGAGAACGATTCATGCACGGCCACGCCCCAGGCATGAGCGGCCGGCAGCCGTTTTTTGCCATAGCCGCTCTTGTCCACCGCCAGTTGCAGCGCGGCGCGGTGACGCGGATGCTGTTCACCGAATAGGTTCATCCGGTACGCTACCGGGTCCTGTTTTGTGGCGCGGGCGATCTCATCGACCAGTGTCTCCATCACAAATGCGGTATGGGTCGACCCGACGCTGCGCCACCATAGCACCGGCACATTGTGTCTGGGGTGATGCACTGTCAGGCGCATCGGGAACGGATAGGGATCTCGCATGCCTTCGGTGGCGGTGGCGTCGATGCCGTTTTTGACCTGAAATGATTCAAACAGCGTACCTGCCGTGATGGACTGGCCGACAATCACATGATCCCAGGCCAGCACTTGACCTTTCTGGTCGAAACCGATGCGGGCGCGGTGCAGGTGCATCGGACGGTAATAGCCGCCGTGCATATCGTCTTCACGGCTCCAGACTGTGCGCACCGGTACATTCAGGCCTGCTGCATGGGTTGCCTTGGCAATTTCGCAGGCTTCAGTGACAAAATCGCTGCCGCTGGAAAAGCGCCGGCCAAATCCGCCGCCTGCCATCTGCACATGCATGGCAACCTGTTCCGGTTTCAGTCCCAGTACTTTCGCCGCCGCCGCCGCATCCATGCCGGGCCCCTGCGAGCCGGTCCAGACTTCGGCGCGTCCTTCTGACAATGCCACGGTGCAGTTCAGCGGCTCCATGGCGGCATGCGCCAGATAAGGAAAAATAAATTCGGCATCGATTTTTCCGGTAGCGCTGCCGAGTGCGGAAACATCCGCCTCAAAAAGCCGCGGACCCGGCTGTGTGGCGAGCTGGCGGTATTCTGCCAGTTGCTTCATGCTGTCCACTTTTTCGACCGCTTCGGTGTTCCATGTCAGTTTCAGCGCATCGCGCCCCTTTTTGGCAGACCAGTAGCCGTCGGCCACCACAGCCACGCCTTCGCCATGATGATCCAGCGGAATACGCACCACCGCCTTGACGCCTTTGATGGCCAGCGCCGCACTGTCGCCCACCGAAGACGGGCGGCCACCAAAGACCGGCGGCCGGGCGACCACGGCAGTCAGCTGTCCCGGCAGATGCATATCGATGCCGTAATCCTGTTTGCCACTGCTTTTGGCGCGCGCATCCAGACGGTTGGTGGGCTGCCCGATGAGGCGGAAGTCGGCGGGGCTTTTCAGCGTCACATGCTCCGGCACCGGCATCGTCATGGCAGATTCCGCCAGTTCGCCATAGCTGAGCTGGCGACCATCGGGATGCATCACCTTGCTGGCCCGGGTGTGCAGTTGCTCGGCAGGCGTGTTCCAGCGCGCTGCTGCTGCGCTCAGCAGCATGGCCCGGGAACGGGCGCCGAGTTCGCGGTATTGCGTGAAACTGTTTTTGATGGAATTGGAACCACCGGTCAGGTGGATGCCAAACAGCGGATCGACATAGGCCGCATCGCCCGACCCGTGCTGGCTGCGCACCAGGCTCCAGTCGGCATCGAGCTCCTCTGCCAGGATCATCGGCAGCGCAGTTTGCACGCCCTGACCGAATTCAAGCCGGTTGATGATGACCGTAATTTCACCGTCCGGCGCAATCCGGACAAATGCCGATGGCTGCTGGGTGGGTTTTAAGGCGTCCGCCGTCTGCCCTGCTGCCAGATGCGGGAAAGTGCCGAGCGCAAATCCGCCGATGCCCGCGAGCTTCAGGAAACTGCGGCGCGTCAGTCCTGACGCGGGTTCCGGTTGATTCCGGCTCAGCAGGTGCTGCAGGGCGCGTGGCATGTCGATGTCTTGGATATTCGGTAACATGAGGATTCCTTCAGGTGAGGGATTTGGCAGCATCGGCCACGGCGGCTCGGATCCGGGGGTAAGTGCCGCAGCGGCAGATGTTGCCGGCCATCGCGGTATCGATTTCTGCCGCACTTGGCTGTTTGCCCCGCGGCAGGGATTTCAAAAATGCCGTTGCGCTCATGATCTGGCCGCTCTGGCAATAGCCGCATTGCGCCACATCATGCCTGATCCAGGCGGCCTGCACCGCATTGCCCACGCGGTCATCGCCGCCCGTGGCTGCTTCGATCGTGGTGATTTTCCTGCCTTCAACACTGGAAACCGGTGTGACGCACGAACGGATCGCCTGCCCGTCCAGATGCACGGTACAGGCGCCGCACAAGGCTGCGCCACAGCCGAATTTGGTGCCGGTCAGCTGGAGGCTGTCGCGCAGCGTCCACAGCAGCGGGGTGTCTGGTTCGACGTCCACCAGCGTATCTTTACCGTTGATAGTGAGCTTGATCATAGAATTCTCCAGAGTGAGAAAGAAAGGCCGGGCGGATGTCGCAGTCAACACAGCCCTGGCTGGTCCGGCGTTGTCATCCATCATAGAACAGTTGCCGCCTGAATGCCGGACGGTTAAAAGGGAAATCTCCTGTGCGATGGCTATTGTGTCGCAAGAACAGGGCCGGGAGTTTGCCTGATCTGATGCTTTTCTTGCCTGATTTGACGAATTCTTTACAAAAATAAAAAACAAAACAGTGAACGGTGATAGCCTGCATCTGCCTGAATCCTTTTCCGACTCCCTATGAAAGAACAATCTCAATCATCCGCTGCCAACAAGCAGTTACTGGCAGAACTGGCTGGACAAATTGCCCAAACCGATGGGGTTTTTAACACACTGATCCCCGAGCTGACGGTCTTTCGCCGCAGTACCCTGACTGCCCCGCTTCCCTGCATTTACGGTCTGGGGCTGGGCTTGACGGTGCAGGGTGGAAAGCGTGTCATGCTGGGTGACGAGATGTTTGACTACGGCCCGGGTCAGTCGCTGCTGACTTCGGTGGATCTGCCGGTCATTTCCCATGTGACCCGCGCCACCGCAGAAGCGCCGTATCTGGGGCTGGGCATTGCGCTGGATGCCCGGCTGATTACCCAGATTGCCGCCGGTATGCCCGTTCCGGCATCGTCCAGAGCACCGGCGGCACGCGCCATGTCGGTCGTCGATCTGGAAGACGGATTGCTGGGGGCGCTGGTACGCCTGGTGCAGCTATTGCGAGAACCGGCAATGATCCCGCTGATTGCCCCGCTGATGTTGCAGGAAATCATCGTGCGCCTGTTGAGCGGCGGGCATGAGCGCGTGTTGCGCCATCTGGTGACGGCCGGTTCGCCGGGGCAGCAGATCGCCAAAGTCATGTCCTGGCTGAAGCAGCACTACATGGAGGATATTGCGATGGAAGACCTGTCGGTCAGGGCGCACATGAGTCCGTCGACTTTCCGGCAGCATTTCCGTCAGGTAGCCGGCATGAGTCCGCTGCAATACCTGAAATATTTACGTTTGCAGGAAGCCCGGCAATTGATGCTGAATCAGGACTTAGACGCCAGCAGCGCGGCAATTCAGGTCGGGTATGAAAGTGCATCCCAGTTCAGCCGCGAATATACCCGGCTGTTTGGCGCGCCGCCTTTGCGTGACATCCGGCGGGTGCGTGCGTTGCCGGTGTAGGCCGGCGCGCCATCAAGGATGGCAACAGACATCCATGCTGTGCAGATTCAGCGTTCCGGCATCGGCCGGCAACACATAGACCGGTGCAAAACCACCGCCCGGCGTGCGGAAGTTGGTGGTTTGCCCCTGATAGAGGCGGGCTGCAGTCCACAGCACCTCACCGTCATACACATAGTCCCGCAAATCGAATTTGAGCGCCTGCGCCGCATCGGTACCGGCAATCATGCGCTCCCCCGGCTTCACCAGCGCCTGGGCGATGTACTGCCCGGCCAGGATTTCCTGCCACACCCGTTGCGTGATTTTGTCGCCGCGGTACGCGGCACGGCTGCCAAAGCCGGCGGCAGGTTTGAAGAACAGACCGTGCCGCGCTTTCCAGAGCCGTTCGCTCTGGTCGGCGGTGACCAGTTCCGTCCGCGGAATGTTGTCGCACAGGATATCCTGAATGGCAGGCGCAACGCCCCATGCGCTCAGACGTTGCCGGTCCGTCCACAGCACCAGATTGCGCTTGTCGGCATACAGGGCATGGGTCTGCGGATGCGGCGTCAGCACCATCGCATCGCACAGATAGGCGTCGCGCAGGACCTGATGTTCTGGCTGTTCCAGGTAAAAATCGGTGAGCCGGTTATACACCAGATCAATCGGTGTTTCACCGTACCATAACTGAGCGTTTTCCAGCCGGAATGTCGCCGGGCCCGCAATCACGACATGGATGCCATGACGTTCAAACAATTGCTGGAACAGCAGGAATTCCGGATAAAGATATTGCTGTTCCGGATTTTCATCGACGATCGCGATGCTTGTCAGCGGGCGCTGGCGCTGGGTCATCGCCAGCGCCCATTCCTGCTGAAACATATCGATGATGCGGGTTTCAAAAGCATCAATCGAGGAGCGGGACGGGACGTACATTTCAATTTCGGCGCAGCATGCGCGCTGGGCGCGGGCGAGGATCGCATTGAGCATGGCGCCGCCCGCATTGGTATTGACTTCGATCAGACCGGAATGCTGTTCGTTGACGTGGAAGTCATAGCCGAAAAAAACACCGCGCTGTCCCGGCGGCGTGTGACGGGCAATGTCCGGTGCCGTCGCCAGCACGAAGTTGCGGTAGGCGGGCAATGCCACCACCGCTTCTATTGCGTCAATCGTGTCCCGCATACGTTGCGCCTGCCGGTGGGAGAGGAATACCGGATGCTCGGCAAACAGATGCGGACAGCGTTGCTGAATCAGGGACGACAGTTCATGCTGACTGATCTCGGATTCCAGCGCCTGCTGCAATGCCTGCTGATTCAGGCTGATGCAGAAGCATTCGCTGTTGAGCTGGCTGGCCACCGCCATTTCCGGCACAGACAGCACAGTCTGGCTGGCGATGGGGAGCGCGGTGGCGTCCGGTTCAGACATCGGGATACCTCATGACATCAGATGGTTGGAATAGATTTTAGTGTGACGTTGGCCTGAAATTGTCGCATTTCGTGCATGAATGAGCATAGCTGTGATCGTGGAACAGATAACTTGATGTGAAACAAGGATGGTTTAAATAATTCTATATTTCGATTATTATGGAAATATAGATTGAAAATTCAAAGGATAAAAAGGATAAATATGGAAACCCGACAAGCCATTTCTGCACTGGCGGCGATTGCGCAGGAATCACGTCTCGCTATATTCCGTCTGCTGGTGCAGGCCGGACCTGCCGGATTAATCGCCAGCAAGATCAGCGAGCAGCTCACGATTCCACCGTCTTCTTTGTCTTTTCATCTGAAAGAGCTGAATTACGCCGGATTGACCACTGCCAGACAGGATGGCCGTTTCATGATTTATACGGCCAATTTCGAGACCATGAACGATCTGCTGGGTTTTCTCACTGACAACTGCTGTGGCGGTAATCCCTGTTCTTCCGCATCGTCCTGTACATCGGATGCCTGCAGCAGCGCGGTCACAGCTTAAGCGATGTTTTTCCTTCTTATTGATTTTCTGATCAGGCCATGAACGTACTCTTTCTCTGCACCGGCAATTCCTGCCGTTCCATTCTGGGTGAAGCCACTTTCAATCATTTAGCACCGCCCGGCTGGCATGCCATGAGCGCCGGTAGCCAGCCCACCGGACAGGTGCATCCGCGCTCGCTGGCCCTGCTGGCAAAGGAAGGCATTGCTGCCAACGGTTATGACAGCAAGTCCTGGGATAATCTGCCCGCTACGCCTGATATTGTCATCACGGTCTGTTCCAGTGCGGCCGGCGAGACCTGTCCGGCCTACCTGGGGCCGGTATTGCGCACGCACTGGGGAGTCGCTGATCCGGCGCATGTAACCGGCACCGATGCCCAGATAGACGCCGCATTTATGCAGGCATACCGGATTCTGCGCGCTCGCATCGAGACATTTTTTGCCTTGCCGCTGGAAGATCTGGTGCAGGACAAGACCAGGCTCAAAGTCGAGCTGGACCGGATCGGAGTGCAATCAGCATGAATAACGCGAAACGTCTGGTGTCTGAAGGATTGGGCAGCGCCTTGCTGCTGGCGGTAGTGGTTGGCTCTGGCATCATGGCGGAGCGGCTGGCGGCAGGCAATGCCGCGATTGCCTTGTTGGCCAACAGCATTGTCACAGGTGCCGGGCTGATTGCGCTGATCCTGATGTTTGGCGCCATTTCCGGTGCGCATTTCAATCCGGTCGTGACGCTATCGGCAGCCTGGCAGAAAACCATGTCGTGGACGGACGTGTTGCCGTATATCGTGGTGCAGATTGCCGGTGCATTTGCGGGTGTGGCGATAGCGCATGGCATGTTTGACGAGCCCTTATTTTTTGCGTCCGCGCATGTCAGAACCGGCTGGGCGCAATGGTGGAGTGAATCGGTGGCCAGCTTTGGGCTGATCGCCGTCATTATCAGCACTTCCAGAACCCGTCCCGGTGTGACGCCGTTTGCGGTGGCAGCCTATATTACGGCAGCCTATTGGTTTACGTCATCGACCTCGTTTGCGAATCCGGCGGTGACGCTGGCACGCGCCGCCAGCGATACGTTTGCCGGCATACGGCCAGCCGATGTACCCGGCTTCATCATTGCCCAGCTGTGTGGTGCAGCCCTTGCCACCGGTTTATTTTCCTGGCTATATCGGGCACCGGCGGTGAAGAATACGGAGCCGGTGGCGGACTGAAAACCGGGCAAAAAACGGCTTCTCATGACGGCTGCATGGCAGCAGCCGCGGCCCGTCGCTGTTATGATGGACGCATTCCAAATTGTTGCTGTGACCGGGAGTTTTCCATGAATGCATTCATCCATTCCAGTTTCGGTGTGACCGATTTCTGGACTTTTCTGATCGGCACCATTTTCATTGTGCTGCTGCCGGGGCCGAATTCGCTGTACGTGCTGAGTGTTGCCGCGCAACGCGGCGTGCGGGTTGCGTATCGCGGCGCCTGCGGAATTTTTCTGGGCGACCTGATGCTGATGATTTTATCTGCCGGCGGTATGGCTTCGCTGCTCAGAAGCAGTCCCGGCTTATTTTATGTGGTGAAGTATGCCGGCGCAGCGTATCTGGGGTGGATTGGCCTGCAGATGCTGCGCAATGGCTGGCGAGGGTTCCGTCAGCGTGCACAAACCGCTGACGCTCCTGTTTCTGTCGCTTCAGCAGCGGTTCAGCCGGGCGAACCATTCACCAAGGCACTGGCGATCAGTCTGATGAATCCGAAGGCAATCCTGTTTTTTATTTCTTTCTTCATCCAGTTCGTCGATCCGGAATTTCACGCGCCGCTGCTGTCTTACGGTTTGCTGGCGCTGATTTGCCAGCTGGCGAGTTTTACTTACCTGACGATCATTATCCTGGTGGGTGCGCGACTGGCCGAGGCATTCCGTCAGCGCCGCCGCCTGTCGGCAGGGATGTCGGGCGGTGTCGGTGCGCTGTTTATCGGGTTCGGCGTCAAGCTGGCATCGGCAACCCTATGACAGGATGAGGGAAGATTGGCGGCTGCTCAATCATCGTCGTATAAGGTGTTAGTTACTTTAGACAGAGACGCCAGCTTTGCATTGTTGGCTTCCATGCAAGCGTGGCAAAAAAATTGTAACCACCAATCTCTATAATTTATGACAATTGTTCAGAGGGACGGTACTGCGTATTCACGGCTTATCAGGTTTTACCGTCACGTTTTTTAACAATTGATTTAAGGCGTACTTAAGTTTTATTGCACAAACTGTGCGGATCCGGGCTGGCTCATTAGCTGGACTGTTGTTTGATGATTTAACTCATGAGGTCTGAAATGAATTTCTCTGCAATGACAATTTCCCGGTTGCGCCGCGTAGCCGTTATTGGAGCGGCCAGCATTGGCCTGATATCTTTGCTGACAGCTTGCGGCGGCGGAGGCAGCTCCGGCTCCTCTACTTCTGCAACTGCCACCACTCCGGTCAGTTCAGGTGGGAGTACAGTGACTTACACCGGACCGGTTGCTGGTCTGGGTTCCATCGTGGTCAACGGGGTGCGTTTTGAGACCGTTGGCGCTAATGTGCACGATGCCGATGATCCTTATGGCAGTACCAAATTCCAGTCCGCGATCAAGCTCGGCACGACAGTTTCTGTGACCGGCACGGCAGACGACAGCACCAGTTCCGGCGCCGCCGCCGATATCCGCATCATCGGTGGCCTGCGCGGTAAGGTCACAGCAGTTGATACCCAGAAAAATACGCTGACGCTGAACGGCCAGGTGGTCAGCGTTACCAGCGCCACGGTGTTTGAGGGCGCGCTCAGCAGCCTGTCTGCTTCTATGGTGAATATGTATGTGGAAGTGTATGGTTATCCGCAGTCCAACGGTGTTTTCACCGCAACCCGGATTGAAGTGTCGGCCACAGCGCCGTCAGTGACCGGTGCTGTAGTTTTGCGCGGTATGGTCAGTGCAGTGGATATGACCGCCGGTACACTGAAACTTGCGAGCGGCCTCAGCGTGAGCTTCATGGCAAGCCAGGTATTGCCGAAAGGTGCGCAAATTGCCGTGGGAACCGATGTCCGCGTCTTGGCGACTACTGTACCGGTCAATAACACGATTGTTGCCACAAAAGTCATCGTAGTCGGTGCCGGAACGCTGGTAACAGGGAACTCTAATTCACCCTCCGGACAACTCATCAAGATCAAGGGAATAGTTGATGCAGTCAGCGGCACAACCATCACCGTGGCTGGGACGAAGATTGACCTAGGTACATTGCCTGTGCCGGCAGTCGGTGCCGTGGTGGAAATCAAGGGAACACTGTCTTCCAGTGGCACCATTACTGCTACCAAAATCGAGCTGGAATCGAATGGTCACAGCGCGGATGTGCACAGCACAGACGGTAAGGTGACAGCAACCGCTAACTACCAACATGAACTCTATGGTGTTGTGACAAATTTCGTTTCACTGTCTAGCTTTAAGGTGCAGGGCGTACCGGTTGATGCGAGCAAGGCACGCTTTGAATATGGACTGAACAATCTGGCCAACAACGTGTATGTCGAAGTCAAAGGCACGTTGCAGAACGGCGTGCTGGTGGCAACGAAAATAGAGCTGAAAGGGAAAACGACCGCTACCACCAACGGGAGTGGCAATCCGTCCAGCGACCAGTCCAGCGGCAACCGCAGCTTTGAAATCTATGGCGTCCTGACCTGCACCAGTTATCCCGCCAGCTGCACTTTGGAACATGGGCTGACTACATTGCAGGCTAATCTGTCTGCCGCGGTATGGGCAGACGGTGGTCAATATCAGACCGGAACGAAGATGTTCGTGGAAGCAAAAGGTTATCTGGACACCAAAGGCGTGTTCCAGGTCAGCAAGATCGAAACCAAATCGGGCAGCTGAATCAGATAGTTGGACACGGGATGGCCGGTATCCGGATCATCCCGCTCCGTGACAACAGATTGATAGAGCAGACTGATAACCTGTGGCGGCGTTAATCGGCGGTCACAGGTTTTTTTCATTGAGCGCGTCACCCCAGGGAAGGGCCGGCGCGACCAGACGCCGCTGTCCGGGGTGGCTGACTGCCGGAAAACGTGAGGTGCCGTTTTCCCAATCCTGCTGCGCCTGTGCAACCACAGCTTTACTGTTTCCGACAAAATTCCACCACATCACCACCGGCTCTGAAAATGGCAAACCGCCGAGCAGCAGCGCGCGGCCGCCGGCCGCCAACTGTATCTGCAACGTCGCCGCACCGCTGGCGGAATAGGCCAACTCATGCATGGCGATGGCTTCACCCTCTACGGTGACTTCACCTTCCAGCGGCAGGATGCCGTATTCAAACGACGGCTCCAGCGTCAGCGACAGGTTGCAGCCATCGCGGCTCACCAGATCCACACCGACTAAAGGTGTGTGCACCTGTGCCGGTGCCGTGCGCCCGGCGTAGCTGCCAGCGAGCAGAGTGAAACTGCAGGCCTGATCGTCCCAGCGCGGCAGCACCGGATAATGTTCAAACCGCGGTTCGCAAAATGCCATCTCTGGCGGCAGTGCTATCCACAGCTGTGCCAGATTCAGCTGCTGGCTGCCTGTGATCGAATCCTCGGTATGCACAATACCCCGGCCCGCCGTCATCAGGTTCACCTGACCTGGCCGGATGACTTGCTCATTACCCAGACTGTCACGATGCAGGATTTCACCTTCAATCAGCCAGGTGAAAGTCTGCAGGCAGGTATGCGGATGTGCGCCGACATGCATGCCGGCGCCCGGGGCAAAGCTGACCGGACCGGCGTGATCCAGAAAGCACCATGCGCCAATCATGCGACGCTGGCGGGTTGGCAATGCACGCAGCACCTGCATGCCATCTCCCAGATCCGTGGCTCTGGCGCTCACGCGTTCTATACGGTTCATGAACCACCTCCTGTTCAGCGCAGATCGGAATGAATGCGGACTTCGCCGCTCAGCAGCTTGTGCATCGGGCAGGCATTCGCGATTTTGAGCAACTGCTCGCGCTGCTCCTGACTCAGATCGCCCGTCAGCTCAATATGCCGCAAGATATCGTTGCCCGTTTCCGGCTTGCCATCCGGATTCAGTTGCAGCACCACCCTGATGCCGGTCAGCGACCATTGCCGGCGGTTGGCCACCATCTGAACGGTGATCGCTGTGCACGAACCCAGACTCGCCAGCATCAGCCGGTCTGGCGACGGACCTGCATTGCCGCCACCGAACTCGGTGGGTTCATCGGCCAGCCAGGTATGGCCCAGATCGTCGGACAGGGTGACCTGATAAGGCATGCTTTGCAGACTGGCGGTGACAGCAGGTGTGGCAGACATGATGGTTCCTTGAAAGAATAGGGCATGAAAGACAGCTTGTTCCCTGCAAGGGTAACTGAAAACTGTCTGCCGTGTGTCGGTATGGTATGGCGGAAGAGATACGAGGCACAGGACAGTTCTGCACACTGATATCGCAGAACGACCACTCTGGTCGGGTAAGCTGCTTGTCGTTCAGCTTTGCCCGGGATGGTCGCGATCCGGTTTTTTCCAGGGGTCGAGATGGGTCATCAGGTTCAGTACCCGGTGCCTCTGCATGACTCTCTGCCGTGCTTCAACGGCAATATCGTGACCTGCTTCAACGGTGATGGCGGCATCGACTTCCAGATGCGCATCGACGACGATCATGTCGCCCATTTTCCGGGTGTGAACATCATGGACGTTGATGACGCCCGGAGTACTTAACAGCGTCTCACGGATGGCCTGGACTTCCTGTTCGTCTGCCGCACGGTCGGTTAGATCATGCAGGGCGTCCCAGCTGAATTCCCAGCCCATCTTGGCGACCATGAAGCCAACGATGGAAGCGGCTATCGGGTCCAGAATCGGATAACCAGCCAGATTGCCGATGATGCCCAGTCCCACCACCAGCGAGGAAGCCGCATCGGAGCGGGCATGCCAGGCATTGGCTACCAGCATGCTGGATTTGACCTTTTGTGCAATCGCCAGCATGTAACGAAATAGCAGTTCCTTGGCGACCAGCGCGGTGCCCGCCACCCACAAAGCCATGATGTGTACCTGCGGCACCAGTTCCGGCGCTTCCAGCTTTCTGAAGGCAGACCACAGCATGCCGAGGCCCACTGCCAGCAGCAGGATGCCGAGGATGAACGATGCCGCCGTTTCAAAGCGCTGATGACCGTAGGGGTGGTCTTCGTCCGCATCTTTCTTGCTGTGATGACTGGCGAACAGCACCACGAAGTCGGCAATCAGGTCGGACAGGGAGTGGATACCATCGGCAATCAATGCCTGGGATTTACCAACGATGCCGATGGTAATTTGCAGGACGGTCAGCCCGAGATTCACCACCACGCTGGTCCAGGTGCTGCGCGATGCGGCGGCGGCGCGCTGTTCCGGAGTCTGGAACAGGTCTTCAGGATCGTCGTAAGAGTCGTTTGGAATCATAGTCAGGTGTGGTCAGATCGGATTAAACGTAGTGGACAGCATTGTATATCCCGATTTTAACAAGGATGTGTCCGTTTTTTACGGTGATAAAAAAAGCCCGCATTTCAGTGCGGGCTTTTTGGTGTTACGGATGGGCTTTGCGTATTGAATCCAGATGACGTAAGAATATCGCCGGATCTTCACTGATTAATGTTCCGGGACCGTTATGCATCGGGTTTTTGCGTGGCACCAGATTGTGTGTGACGGCCGTCGGTACCACGGCGCCTGATTCGGCGCCCTGATGGCTACGCGTAAATGCCAGCACCAGATTGTCCCAGTCGTTATAGTCTTTCAACACACCGAGTGTGGCGGTGCTGTCCGGCTTGTGGATGTTGTAGGCAAAAGTGCCGCTGGTCTGACTGTTGCTGTTATCCCAGTCGGCATAAGCGCCGGCCACTGCACCACGGCCAATATTCTTGGACTCATCCAGATTGTTTTCATCCAGATCGATACTGGAACCATTGGAGTAATCCATGATAAAACTGGTTCCGCAGGGCGAGTTATCGATGTTGCAGATATTGATGCTGCTGGCCTTGGTATAGGTGCTGTTGTTCAGATAGAAGCGGTTGGCTGCCTGGAGACCGCTAGGATTGGCGCTCAGCCCCGGGAAGCTGTAGGTATAGTTCATGATGCTGTAGTAATTCGGCTTGTAATTATTGGCTTCAAATCCGCCATGCTGCAGACCGAGATTGTGTCCCAGCTCATGCATGATGGTGGCAGCCTGCGCATTCACCGTGTAATTGATGTTGGCGGCAGAAGTGAGTTTAAAACCGCAGTTGCCCATGGTGATGATGAAATCATTACCGTTCAGCTCGCCCAGTCCGCTGGAGCCGCAGCTGCCATCGGTTTTTTGCGAACTGCCCATGACCACGTAATGGAAGATCAGTTTGCGCCGCACATCCAGATTATCGCGTTTGAAGTCGTACAAATTGGCACAGCCAGTTGGTACAGTATTCGTGCTTTCCATCACCAGGCAGGAGGAGTAGGCGAGTGCTGTTTTGCCACCTCCCAGATTGAAGGCTGCTGTATTGATGGTCGGCGAATACAGCGTGCCGGCATCCACATGGACGGCAATCTTTTTCTTACCGTTGGTAAAGGTGTGATTGGCGAAAGTATCGACCAGTTTCTGTACCGCTTCCTGGCGCAGGATAATGCCGGCGTCGGTGCTGCTCATGCTGTCGATCTGAATGAACAGGTCACGCTGACCTGGGCGTGCACCGAGCGAGTAGAGGTCAAGACCGGCAAAGGTTTTTCCGCTCACCTTGGCACTGTCGGGAATGCCGTCGCCGTCAGAGTCGAGCACGCCGACGCCGACGTCGTTCGGTCCGCCCGGAGTGGAGAAATTCACGGATGACCAGTCGCTGCCGGTGAAATTATTCACCATGCCCGAGGACGCGAGCCGGACAATGGAATAACCGTAATTGGCCGTATTCGGCAATGCCGGCGCATTGGCGCCGCTCCAGGCGCTGGCAGTCGTCGGTGCGCTTGCAGAACTGCCGAATCGCACGAAATCCGCTGTCACCCCGCCTTTGACCAGTTCGATATTGCCGGAGGCACCCCAGAACGGGATGCTGCTGCCATTGCTGACGTAGACCATCTGCGCGTTATTGGTCAGATTGGCCTGGGTTTTACTGGCGATGACCAGATAGCCTTTCGGCGGAATCGTGACCGACGGCAGGGTGAAGCTGGCTGGTGCGTAATAGTAGGAGGTGCCGCCGTCGTAGTGACTGCTGTTGAGCGTGTAATCGGACAGGTTGATGCTGATCGTGGCATTCGGGTTATACACCTCAAACCAGACAGCGCTGTTGGTGTAATAAGCCGATGCCACTTCCGAAATCATTAATGGTTTTGCCGTTTCAGCGGCGACTGGATCGTTGTTGAAGATGAAACGCTGCAGATTGACTTTGCTGCCATTCGGCAGGGTCAGCACACCGGTATTATTACTGGTCATGTCAAAGCTCATGACCCCTGCACTGGTGCCAGACAGGGTGGCGCTCTGATACGCGCCGTACATAGTCTGGCCGCTGGTATAACTTAGCAGGGAACCGCTGATCCGGCTTGGCGTCAGCAGATTGGCAGCGCTGGCATACCAGGTAGGCTGGCCGTTGCCGGAATACATGAAAGCGGCGATGAACGCCTGCGCACCCTGCGCCTCGATGAAGTAACCGCGACCGCCTTCTGCCGGATTCCACCACCAGCCACTCTGGAAAGCATCAGTTGACGGTGCAAAAGCGGTCGGGGTCGAGATCGGGAAGGCATCGAGAGAAATCGTGATGCTGGCGCTGGAATTGACATCCTTAATTTGCAGCGTGCCCTTGGTGGTGGAACTGAAGGCTGCTGTAATCGTCGCGTATTTGGAGGAAGTCGCGGACTGATAGCTGCCCAGCAAGGTCTGGCCACCGGTGTATCGCAGCAGATCGCCTTGATAACTGCCGTCTGCCTGCACATTCATGGTGGTGGCATACCAGGTCGATTCGCCAGTGGTTTCGTACATGAAACCTGCAAGGAAAATCTGGCTGCCTTGGCGTTCGATAGCGAAGCCTCTGCCACTTTCTGCGGCATTCCAGAACCATCCGGTTCTCGGTGCGACATAGAGCGCAGAAGTACCGGCTGCGGACACAGTGGTTCCGGCAGCCTGGTTGACGTTGGCTGTGCTGGCAGTCTCTGAGCTGCCGCCGCAGGCGGTGAGCAGCATCAGCAACAGGCTGGAAAACAGGAGTTTAAGCAAATGGCTACGCATCATGATTTTTGGTAATAAATTATGCAGATTTAAAAAGGAGACCAGCAGGAGACCAGCTGCTCATAGTAAAGACTATAAGTGAAATCACAGAATATGAAATTATTTTCTGGTAATTCTTTGGTGCAATTCATAGCCCATCTTGATTGATAGTGATGAACAGTTATTAGATAAAAAAATGTTTTAAAACTATCACTATTTTAACCGTTAATTTATCTTTTTATTAATTTGTACTGATTTTTTATCATGATATTGTGATCGTCGTACATCATTTGTCTGGGCGGCCGTCGGCTCTGCGGGCAGGATTCTCAACCCGCGGCGGAATCAAAATGTCATCTTCTGGTCATGCCATAAGTGGAAGATGCCGGTCAGGTGAATGGGGTGAGTCAGTCAGCAGTTACCGGACGCCTTGCATCGGGGCATGCTGCGTTTTTTAATTGTCTTTTTCAGATCAGGAAATTTTATGTTTTTGGTGATTCTCCGGCTGTTGCCGGTGTTGCTGCTATTGCTGAATACCGCGTGCGTTCAGCAGCCTTTGTCTTCTGGGCGGCCGGGTTCGCCGGCGTCACAGCCAATGTTGGCGGAACACCGGCCGCCGGTGATTCTGATTTCCATCGACGGTTTCAGGCCGGATTATCTGCAACGTCATGTCACGCCGCAGCTCAATGCGCTCGCAGCGCAGGGAACGCGGGCTGCTTTCATGCGCCCTTCTTTTCCGTCGATCACTTTTCCTAACCATTACACACTGGTTACCGGATTGCGTCCCGATCATCACGGACTGGTCGGCAACACCATGACCGATCCCGCCATTCCCGGTGTGCGCTTTACTCTTGGCAACCGCGATGCGGTGACTGACCGCCGCTGGTGGGACCAGGCTGAGCCGGTCTGGGTGACTGCTGAGAAGCAGGGCGTGCGTACGGCAACCATGTTCTGGCCGGGATCGGAGGCGGACATTCACGGCGTCCGTCCGTCGGAGTGGCGGGTATTTGACGGCAAAGTGCCGCCTGCAGCGCGGGTCGATACGGTATTGCAATGGCTGGATCAGCCTGCCGGCAAGCGGCCGGATTTTCTGACTCTGTATTTTGACGATGTGGACCATGCCGGTCACGAATTTGGTCCGGATGCGGCGCAGACCACCGAGGCCGTGGCTGTCGTCGATCAGGCTGTCGGTCGCCTGGTCAGCGGTCTGCAGGCGCGTCGCATTACCGCCAATCTGATCATTGTGTCTGATCATGGTATGGCCGCCACCAGCGAACAGCGCATGATTTATCTGGATACAATCCTGCCGCCCGACAGTATCCACGTGGTCACTGTTGGCGCCTATGCCGGTCTGGAGCCTGCAGCCGGGCAGCAGGCCATCGTTAACAATAGTTTGCTGCAAGCACATCCGCACATGACCTGCTGGGAGAAACAGCACATCCCGGCGCGCTATGTCTATGGCAGCAATGCCCGGGTGCCGGCAATCATCTGTCTGGCGGAGAGCGGCTGGCTGATTCTGCCAGATCACAAAATGAAATTTTCCGCAAATGGCGGCACACATGGCTACGATCCTGATACACCGGATATGGCGGCGCTGTTCATTGCCAATGGACCGGCATTTCAGGCCGGCGTCGTGCTGCCTGCCATCGATAATGTCGATGTGTATCCTTTGCTGATGCAGCTGACAGGCGTACCCGCATTGCCATCGGACGGCGATATCCGGGCGACTGCTGCAGCGTTGCGACCACTGCCGCAGCACTGACGACGACAGAAACCGCAGGCAGATTTTGGATGCCGCTATCTAATCCTTTGCGGCACAATGGTTGCCCCACTGATCTGAAGCGATCCTCCGATGTCTGCTGCCTTCCAGAATCCGCCTGTTCATCTGTCTGCCGATACGCCGTCCAATGCTTCATTGCCGCCGGCCCCCGTCACTTTACTGGATGAATCCGGAATCCCGCATTTCGGGCAGTTTGCCGGTAGCGTTGCCAGCCTGGACTGGTCCGGTCTGGCGCAGCCATATCGCCGTTCCGCCTGGTGGCAGCGCCTGCATCACAAACGCTGGCAATATGTGGCGCTGGCTACGGAGCAGATATTCTGTGCTGTTGCCATTGTGGATGTCGGCTGGACCAATACCGCTTTTGCCTATGTGTTTGACCGTCAGCAACGGCGACTGCTGGGCAGTTTTTCGCAGGATGGCTTGCCGGGGCTGACGGCGCACCTGAACAATTGTCCGGCTGATGGCGTAGCCAGTCATTTCCGGTTTTTGGGAAACAGCATCCGTTTCTGGCATAACGCTCAGCAACAGTGTTATCAGCTGATCGTGGATGCCGGTGGTTGCCAGATCCGGGCGCAGCTGTTGCCTGCCACGGCGGCACCCAGCCTGCTGGCGATCGGCACCGTGGCAGACAATGTGCACGCCACCTGCAAATCTGCCGGCATGCCGTTGCGCGGTGAAGTTCGCGTTGGGCAGCACAGTTTTAGTCTGGATCAGGGCTGCGGCAGCTACGATTACAGTAATGGTTTTCTGGAACGTGAAACTTCCTGGCGCTGGGCTTCTGCGCATGATACGGCAGGGGGTTTTAATCTGCAGTCAGGTTATTTTGGCGATCAGGAAAATGCGTTGTGGCTGGATGGCCGACTGATTCCGCTGGCGCGCGCCGACTTTGCTTACGATGCCGGCCAGCCGATGCGTCCCTGGCATATCACTACCGCTGATGGCTTACTGGATGTATATTTTCATCCGGAAGGCATGCGTGCCGAAAATAAAAATCTCCTGATTGCCGCCAGTCGCTATGTGCAGCCGATCGGCACCTTTGAGGGCTGGGTTCGCGCCAGTCCGGAAGCGACGCCACGCCGCATCAGCCATCTGGCCGGTGTCACGGAAGACCATTTTTCGCGCTGGTGAGTGGTCATCGGTATCCGCCGCTCGCAGTTGCCGTGATGCAGACCTGATCCAGATCAGGAAAAATATTGCACAGACAGTCAATCTGCAGCAGGTTTGATCTGGTCGGTGTCGGCACTTTGCGTGTCATGCTACAAGACAGTTTTTCTCTGTCTGGTGCATCATCATGCTGACATTGCAACTGAATCAATTTTCCCTTGAAGATTTTCTGGCAAATTACTGGCAGCAAAAGCCGGTGTTGATCCGGCAGGGGTTTCCCGGCTGGCAGGACCTGATCAGTCCGGATGAGCTGGCGGGACTGGCATGCGAGCCCCAGATTGAGTCGCGTCTGATCTGCCGGAAAGCCGGGCAATGGCAGGCGCAGAACGGACCGTTTGAGCAATACGGTCATCTGGGTGAACGTGACTGGACGCTGGTGGTGCAGGCGGTCGACCACTGGTCGCCGGAGGTGGCGGCGCTGGTGCAGGCGTTTATGTTTATTCCGCAATGGCGATTTGACGATGTGATGATCAGTTATGCGGTACCCGGCGGTGGCGTCGGCCCGCACATTGATTTGTACGATGTGTTTATCTGCCAGGGTTCGGGTAGGCGGCGCTGGCGGGTTGGTGAACGCGGCCCGCACCGGCAATTTGTTGCGCATGCCTGTCTGTTGCACACTGATCCGTTTGAGCCGGTGATCGATGCTGAGCTGACAGCGGGCGATATTCTGTACATCCCGCCCGGTTTTCCGCATGACGGTGTGACGCTGGAACATTCCATGAGTTTTTCGGTTGGATTTCGCAGTCAACCTGCCCGTAATATGATCAGCGGACTGGCCGATTACCTGATTGATCACGAGCTCGGCACCGGGCTGATCCACGATCCGGGACGTCCGCGTCAGCGGCATCCGGGGCAGATCAATGCCAGCGATTTCGGATTGATCCGGCAGCAGATGCAGGCGGTTCTGAGTGATGCAGCGCTGATGGCAGACTTTACCGGTGCCATGCTGTCGGTTACCAAATGCGAACTGGATCTGCAGGCGCTGGAGTGGCCCTTAAACAGCGCGGAATTGCTGTCTCGTCTGCAGCAGGCGGCGCTGGTACGTACCGGCGGCCTGCGTTGCCTGTATCTGCAGGAAAATATTGCACAGGGCATTTGTTATATCGACGGTGAAAAATACGTTTTCTCAGCCGGATGTGTTCCTGCACTGATCAATCTGTGTGACCAGAGCTGGATTGACGCTGCCCAGCTGGGCGAGGCGTTGCAGGACATGGATTTTGTGGAAGCGCTGCTGGGTTGGGTCAATAAGGGGTATTGGTATTTTGATGAATAAGTGGATAGCAGGATAATGCGGCCGGTCGATACGCTGACCGGTGGCTTGCCAGCCAGTCAATCAAGCGGAACAGACATAAAAAACGCTGCCGGACAGGGCAGCGTTTTTGTTGATAGAAGTGCGTTTATTTCTGCCGGTTCAGGCTGCCTGCTCCGGCAGGGCGATCTGGTTGTCCGTGCTGAACTGGTAATCATGGAACACGTGTTCGGCGCTCAGAATCTGGTAACTGCCGTCGGCCAGCTTGCGGGTCGTGTCTTTCAGACGATAAGTGGTCTGACCGCAGGTCCAGCAGTTGAAGTTACGCATGTGCGTGCAGAGACAGGTTTTGTCCATGACCGAGATTTTCTTGGCATCCGGATGCAGCGCCACTTCACGGTTATATGAAGTGATGTAGGCGCAGTTGCCGTTGCCATCCAGCAGATAGCCGTAAGATTCGCAGCCCGGACGGATGCCGTCGCCGATGGCCGGCGTATTTTTCAGCATGCGCATCGGATAGCCGGTCGGGGAAATATGATTGACTTCGATATCGTCTTCGCTGGCTTTAAAATATTCCTGCTTCACGCTGTCAGGCAGGCCGCATTCTTTGGTGACGGTAAAGCGGGTCGCAACCTGCACGCCGGACGCGCCGTGTTCCAGGAAGGAGACCGCATCGCTGCCGGTGAAAATACCGCCTGCCGCAATCAGCGGGATATCGAGTTTTTCTGCCTGCAGCCATTGATGGATTTCCGTGATGATGGTCTGCAGATCGTATTCCGCCCAGTCGTCGCCGAAGCCGAGGTGACCGCCAGCCAGCGGACCTTCCACCACGACATAATCAGGCAGCCGGTCGAGCTTCGCGTTTTTGCGCAGGAACAGCTGCAGCGCGCGCAAGGACGAGACAATGATGCCCAGCTTGGCTTCGCGGAAACGCGGATGACCGGCCATCAGTCCAAACGAGCCCAGATGCAGACCAGCGCTCAGGGTGATGCCATCGATGCCGGCGTCGAGTGCTGCTTCGAGGCGTACTTTCAGAGTTTCCTTGGGCGCGTTCATGGTCAGCTTTTCCATGCAGTTCACGAAGATCATGCCCTTGCCCTGCTTGGCTTCCATGGTCTTGCCGACATGCATGCGGGTCGCTTCGGCCAGATGTTCCAGATTGAATTTGATATTGGTCTTGTCGGAATTGTTGATGTTGTACTTGTAGAATTTAGTTTTTTCCTTGACGAAACTGGTATCGAAACGGCGGTCGGACACATCGTGCACCATCGCATCGGAAATATGGCCGATGCCACCCAGACGCGCAGCTTCCAGCGCCAGCTCGGCAGTGGAGATATCAACACCCATCCCACCAATCATGATAGGAACCAGTTCATCTTTGCCTAACTTCAGGCGGAAATCATCTACTCGTTTCATTGCTATCCTTGACACATTGATAAGGTCACACCCGCATGCCGCTGAAAAATTGGAGTGAAGCCACCACTCGAATGGATGGCGCCCCAGATTGTAAGCCAGCCTCGGTTTATGCTGTAAATAAATTTAATCGCTGTAAAACGGGTATTGCTGCATCCAAAAACCGGATTTTCCGGGCAAAAAAATGCGGAGAATCTGAATTTGGATGATATTGCTGAAAAGTGGGCGAAGAAGCATGAATAATGATGGTTGTTAGACTCCATTGCCGGTGGTAAGGTTCATCTCTGTTGCTCCGTAAGTGGCAACTGTTGCTGCCGGTCAGGTTTTCTTTCTGTGAGAAACTTGATATCGCGCAAACCGGCCTGTGGGAATTTCGCCGCTCTTGCCTCTGCCTTGTGCCGGTCAGTCTGTTATCCGTGCCGCCTGTTTTGACAGGCTTTTCCTGTTGCAGGTGGTGTCGCCGTTGGCATAACTCAAGTCTCGCGGGCATAATTTTTCTGATCGACATACTCCCTGGAGTATATTTAAATCTCCTTTGTTTATCAGGAGGATGGGCCATATTTCCTGCATACTCCCCCTGATTTTGGTCATAAAAAAACCGCACCACACACCGGTTGGTGGATGATGCGGTTGGCAGATCCTGCGAAACGGTTAACTGATGCTGACCGCTGCCTTGCCGCTGGCAACCGTTGCCGTCGTCACGCGTGCCACGACATTGCCTGGCGCGGTCATGTTGCCGGTATTCACCAGCTTATTGACCTGCTTGAATTGCACCACGAAGCTGCCCGGTGTGACGGTTGCCACGGCGTAGCCCTGGGCATCGGCATTGATATGCGCCAGCCACGGATTGCTGTTCAATGCAGACAACTGCTGCGCCAGCCCGAGCAGGTTGGTGTTGAACGCGCTGTTGGTTTTCAGGCTCGCCAAAATTGCGGCGACGGTACCGCTTAGTACCGCGCCTTCCGGCACGCCCTGCGCAGCGAGTGCGCCGGTCAGCTGAACGCGGATCTGTTCCAGCAGACCATCCACGGTCGGTGCTGCCTTACCCATGGTGTAGTCCAGCAGGTTGACGTTGATGTTGACGGTGCCGACATTCGGTACCGGGATGCTGAGCGGGTAGGACACGATGGTCGCCAGCCCGGTCGAACCTGCACCGGCTTTCATGTAGCTGAAGAAGGAATCCGAACTGATCCCTGCTGTCACCAGATCGACCATCGCTGGCGTACCGCCGCCGGTGGCATCGAAATCGCTGTTGACGGTACCGGCGAAGAAGCCGTGAATATCGCCGGTAACGGCAACCACGTTGGAAATCTTGTTGTTCAGCAGATGCGCCATCAGGTTTTTGCGTTCAGCGTTATAGCCGTCCCACTGATCGCAGTTCAGCAGGAATTTGGTGAAGTACGCAGACAGTGCAGCCTGTTGCCCGGAAGCGATGACGAACTGGGAATTCTGCTTGTTGGCCTGCACATCCGGTTTGATATAGCCAAACGCAATAACTTGCGCGGCAGCGCCGATCTGGGTAGCGGTTCCGGCAGCGGCAGCCGATTTCGCAGTGTTATAGGCAGCAACCGCAATCCCTGCCTGTGTGGTGCTGAGTCCGGCGGCAACCGCTGCGGCAAGCGTATTGCCACCCTGGGTGTCGGCAGTGGCGATCGCCACACCGGCTCCGGCAGCAGTGCTCTGGCTGGCGCCGGCAGTGGCAGCAGCCACCAGTGCGGCGGCGACCAGCACATTGCCGCCCAGCGCCGGGTTGCTGAGTGCCGTGGTGATGCTGCCTGCGACAGTGGAGATGGCATTGAGCGCGATCAGTGTGGCAATCGCATCTGTGCCGTTCAGGCCCATGCGCATCAGGCAGACTTCATTGCCCCAGACTTTCCAGGTATTGGAGGAATTCTGCATTTTGTTTTTCCACCAGTCGCGCTGGGTTTGACCCAGCATCGTGTTGTAGGCCAGCGGATCGGAAGTCATGGCGGTGGCAGTGGTGATTTCCTGCGCTTCGAGCATGTTGTACACATTCTGCGGCACGATATAGCGTGAGCCGATGCTGTTGTTCAGCGGCTTGCCGGTCGCCGGATTGTAGATCGATTCCGGCACCACATGGTCGGAACGGTACAGACGTTCATCCGTCATGATCAGCTGCATCAGATTGCCGAACTGGAAATCGCGGTAAATCTGGATATTCTGGAAGCCGGTTGCAGCAGAGTCGAAATTCACATCGGCAGGCATGTATTCAAACCATGCCTGATTCGCGGAGCGGCGACGGGTTGGCTGATGGATATTCTGGCCTTGCGCATCGAGGCTGTTGTTGTCATATGTGATCGCATCCTGCCAGCCATCGTCGGAAAACTCATGGTCATCCCAGATCGCGATATAGGCAAACCGTTCATGGACGGCTTGCTGGCGCGGGTCACTGCGGTACATTTTGTACAGATAACGGTAATCGGCCAGCGTAGTGGCATATTTGGCTTTGGTCGGTGCACCGCTGGCGTCATTCATGACGGTGCCGTCCGGCAGTTGCAATGCGATGTGGCTACTTTCCACAGGGGCAGTCTGAAAAGCAGCACCGACGGTTTCGTAAATGTAGTCGCCCAGATGGATGATGAAATCCAGATTTTCGTTCTTTGCAATATTCGAAAACGCACCCCAGTGATTCACGCTCCAGTCCTGGCAGGTGATATACGCAAACTGCACCTGAGAAACATTGCTGCCGGCTGCCGGTGCGGTCTTGAAACGACCAACGTTGGAACGCACGTCGCCGGCGATGAACTGGTAGAAGTAAGTCTGACCCGGTGTCAGGCCGGTGACTTTGCTGCGCACCGTGTTGTCGTAAGCGGCGAGTACGGATAAACGGGTATCGACAATGGTGCTGCCGGTCAGTGCAGTATTGCTGCCGAGCAGGGCGCTGTTGTCGGCGGCGGTGACGATCAGACGGATAGAGACATCATTGCCGGCAGGCGCAGGTGCTGCCACATCCACGCTGGATGGCACCACACGCGTCCACAGCACAGCGCTGTCAGGGCGCGGATCGCCGGAGGCAACGCTTTGCGGGAATTTCCAGCTGCCGCCGCTGGCTGCGGGCAGGTCAGAACCGCTGCTGGCCTGGCTGGCTGCTGTGCCACCGCCGCATGCAGTCAGGCCGCCGCTGGCAACGCTGACTGAGAAAAAACCGCCGTATTTTAAAAACTGTCTTCTATCCAATTTGATCTCCTTGGTGTCAGGACAAATTCCTGCCATGCGGCTGTTTTTGTCCCGGCTCCTCAAAGCAGGAAGCCGGTGACCGGAAAGCCATGGGGCAGGTCTGTCTGGTATTGTTATCTGGCTAAGTCGCCAGATGCTAACAATATGCTAAAACCTCATAGCCTAGTCGGCAGTTGTTTCATCCTGATGACAAGTCAGGTAGTGGTTTCTTTCTATGTGAGTGCTTGCTTTCAATTTTATTTTGAAATTTCGCCCAACAGAAAACCATGTCATAAAGATCAGCACAACGTGTCCGGTTGGTCGCTGGTGCGTGGTTGCGCAGGTTAACGGAGGAACGATCGGGCATTACCGGATTCTGGATCGGTTCTGTGATTGCTGTCTTGTGAAACAGGTCTGCATCCGCTGTGCAGATCGGGCAGCGGAGCAATGGGCGGGGCGAAGGGGTGGATACTGTTAGCCGGAGGCGTGCCGGAATAGATCAGTCAGCCATCAGTCGGCGTAAAAACAGCGGCCGCAGACGTGATGATAACGTTCGTTGCCACCAATATCGATCTGGGCACCGCTTTTCATGCGCTTGCCGCTGGCATCCACACGGATATTCATTGTGGCTTTTTTTCCGCAGGTGCAGATATTTTTGAGTTCTTCTATCGTATCGGCCAGTGCCAGCAGATAAGTGGAACCCTGAAACGGCTCACCCAGAAAATCACTGCGCAGACCGTAACAGATCACCGGTACACCGCGCACATGCGCCAGCCGGTGCAATTGCCTGACCTGCTGTGCGGATAAAAACTGCGCCTCATCGACCAGCACGCAATTCACTTGCGGCGCATCCCGGAAAAAATCAAATTCCGCATCAAACACCGCGGCTGCGCGCTGCGGGCCGAGCCGCGAGGTGACTTTGCCGGTGCCATAACGGTGATCGATGGCGGCGGTGTACACGCAAACCTGCTGCCCCTGCTCTTCGTAATTGTGGGCAACTTGCAGCAAGGCGGTGGATTTGCCTGCATTCATCGCGGAGTATCGGAAATAAAGCTTTGCCACAGTGTTCTTTCAGAATGAATTGTCCCAGATGGGAACGCATGCATGAATTTCAAGTGATCCGGGGGATGCACATTGTAATCATTGTTGCGCCCGCGGTCACGCTGCAAAATTCCGTCATGCCTGCTCTTGAAATGACTGACAGCCGCCATATCTTTGAGCCACAGATGCTCAACGGAGGTCTGTGACAATCATTTATATCGCTTCTATTTAAAAGGATATCACCATGCGTAATTTTGACTTTGCTCCCCTGTACCGTTCCGCGATCGGCTTTGACCGTCTGGCACAATTTTTTGACGATGCCCAGCGCAACGACGCCGCACCGAGCTATCCGCCTTACAACATTGAGCTGATTGCAGAAGATAAATACGCGATCACCATGGCCGTCGCCGGCTTTGAACGTAGTGAACTGGAGATCGAAAGCGAACGTGACATGCTGAAAGTCGCCGGTCGCCGCCAGAAAGAAGAAGGTCAGCGCAATTACCTGCACCGTGGCATTGCCTCCCGCGATTTTGAGCACCGTTTCCGTCTCGCCGATCATGTACGGGTTATGGCGGCGCGCCTCGACAATGGCTTGCTGACGATAGAACTGGTGCGTGAAATCCCTGAAGCCTACAAACCACGCCGCATTCTGATTGACGGTGAAAATCTGCAACTGGTGCAGGAGGCTGCGCAGCAACAGGCGGCATAACCGGTCTACGAGTACAGATTGCTGATGGCCTGTTTTACGCTAAGTGGCAGTCTGTAACCATCCGGTGGCAACCGCCGACACCTGTGAAAATGCCCGTGTGACAGCGGGCATTGTTGATGGAGGTGCCGGGTAGTGCCCGGCATGGGCAGTCATGCGTTTTACTTGCGGATGATATTGCTCAGATTGACTTCGCGGATATCTTTGGTACCGGTCAGCGCCATGCTGACATCGAGTTCTTTCTGCAGAATTTCCAGCATGGTGGTCACGCCTTTTTCTCCCATTGCGCCCAGTCCGTACAGGAAAGCGCGGCCAATCATGCTGCCTTTGGCGCCGAGCGCTGTGGCTTTCAGAATATCCTGGCCGGTGCGGATACCGCCGTCAAACCAGACTTCGGTCTGATGACCGACTGCATCGACGATCATCGGCAAGGCTTCAATTGATGACATAGCGCCATCCAGCTGGCGGCCACCGTGATTGCTGACGACGATCGCATCGGCGCCGGCAGTCACTGCCAGTTTCGCATCCTCGACATCCAGAATCCCTTTCAGGATCAGCTTGCCGCCCCATTCTTTTTTAATCCATGCGACATCGTCCCAGTTCAGGGTCGGATCGAACTGACTGGCAGTCCACTGACTCAGAGTCAGGATGCCATCGCCGCCTTTGACGTGACCGACCAGATTACCGAAAGTTTTGCGGCCGCTCAGCGCACGCAGCGCCCAGCCCGGTTTGGTAGCCAGATCGATGATATTGGCGAGCGTCAGTCTCGGTGGCACTGACATGCCGTTTTTCAGATCCTTGTGCCGCTGCCCCAGAATCTGCAAATCCAGCGTCAGCACCAGCGCCGAGCATTTGCAGGCCTTGGCGCGCTGGATCATTTCTTTCACAAAACCACGGTCGCGCATCACATACAGCTGAAACCAGAATGGCTTGCTGGTGACACTGGCCACGTCTTCGATGGAGCAGATGCTCATGGTCGATAGCGTGAACGGAATACCGAATTTTTCGGCGGCGATGGCGCCCAGCATTTCGCCATTCGCCCATTGCATGCCGGTCAGTCCGGTAGGGGCGATGGCGACTGGCATCGCTACTTCCTGGCCGACCATGGTGGTGCGGGTATTGCGCTGGTCGACATTGATGGCCACCCGCTGACGCAGTTTGATCGCCGCCAGATCGTCGCTGTTTGCCCGATACGTGCTTTCGGTATAAGAGCCGCTGTCGGCGTAGTCGTAAAATGCCTTGGGAACGCGCTTTTTCGCAAGCAAACGTAAATCTTCGACACAGGTAATGACAGGCATGCTGGTTCTCCGCTTCTGCAATCAGTAAATACAAACAATGTAGACAATCAATAACCGGAAGTGTAGGGGATATCCCGGTTACGATGGGGGAAAACGTTTCAGTACTTGAGTGAAGTATTTTCAGCTGTTGAATACTTGCCGCTGGCAGCCAGGGATTTTTACAGGAACCTGGCCGGGTAGCACCCGTATTCTGTCGCAGGTATGGCGCTGTCAGGCTTCCGAAAAACGTTGAAAAATAAATTCGCGCAGCCATTGATTGCCTGCATCCTGATGATAACGGCGATGCCAGAAAATATGCGTTTGCAGCGAAGGCAGGCGCAGCGGTGGCTTGCGAAACACCAGGCCAAAAGGCGTGGCGGCGCGTTCTGCCAGTTTTTGCGGCACAGTCACCAGCAAATCGCTGGTGCTGACAATGTAAGGCACCGCCACAAAATGCGGTACCTGGAAATGCGCGTTGCCATGGATTCCCGCTTTTGTCAGCGCCTGATTGATTTTCAGGTAAGGTTCTTCCTGCGACATCACCAGCAGATGGCGGGCAGACAAGAATTCGCGCAGTTCCAGTTTCTCTGTTGCCAGCGGATGTTCGCGGCGCATCATGCAGACATATTGCTGGCGGAACAGGCGGCGCTGATACCAGGCGTCCGATAAATCATCGAAAGCCCCGATCGCCAGATCAATCCGGCCAGACTCCATCTCGCTTTTCAGATCCACACTGCTGGCGCGAACGGTATTGATCTGCAGACCGGGAGCCTGCAAGCCCAGCTCCGCCGTCAGTACCGGCATGAAGTACACTTCGCCGACATCGGTCATCGCAATCGTGAACGGACGCTTGCTCTGCGCTGCATCGAAATCATCCTCGCTGTTGAGCGCCTGCGTGATCTGCTGCAGCGCCAGATTCACCGGATCAGCCAGCTGGCGCGCGCGCGGCGTCGGTTGCATGCCGTTCGTTGTCCGCACAAACAACTCATCATCCAGCGTACGGCGCAGGCGCGACAGCGCATTGCTGACCGCCGGCTGCGACAGGCCGAGTTGCCGGGCGACGACGGAAATCTGGTGTTCTTCGTAAATCCGCTGAAACACGATCAGCAGATTCAGATCGATCTGGTAAATGTCACGCATTATTGATTTGGTGAATGATCTGTATTTTTGTATTTATATAGTAAAACGAAAAAGCTTGCAGTAAAGTGATCCGGCTAACTTTTTTCCACTTTCTTCCTGCGGAGAAGCTTTTCATGGAAACAACATCATTCCGCCGGTACCAGACCGGCTTTGCCAATGAGTGGGCGACCGAGGCCTTGCCGGACGCTTTACCGAAAAACCAGAATTCTCCCCAGCAATGCGCGTATGGTTTATATGCTGAACAGATATCCGGCACCGCCTTTACTGCGCCGCGCCATGCGAACCGTCGTTCCTGGCTGTATCGCATCCGCCCGGCAGCGATGCACCAGCCATTCGCGCAAATCAGCAATGGAGGCATGACCAATGATTTTGGCCAGACGCCATCGACGCCGAACCAGTTGCGCTGGGATCCGTTGCCCATGCCTGCCGTCGCGCAGGATTTCATCGAAGGCTGGCTGACCATGGCCGGCAATGGTTCCGCCGATGCGCAAAGCGGTTGCGCGATCCACCTGTACGCCGCCAACCGCAACATGGAAAACCGGTTTTACTACAACGCCGATGCAGAAATACTGATCATCCCGCAACAAGGGCGTCTGCATCTGCGCACCGAACTCGGGCTGATCGACATCGAACCGCAGGAAATCGCGGTGGTGCCGCGCGGCATCCGTTTTCAGGTGCATCTGCCGGATGGCGAAGCGCGCGGCTATGTCTGCGAAAATTTTGGCGCGATGCTGAAGTTGCCCGATCTGGGCGTGATCGGTTCCAACGGTCTGGCCAATCCGCGCGATTTCCAGACGCCGGTGGCCTGGTATGAAGACAAGGAAGGCGATTTCGAACTGGTCGCCAAATTCAGCGGCAACCTGTGGTCGGCGAAAATCGGCCATTCTCCGCTGGACGTGGTGGCCTGGCACGGCAATATGGCGCCTTACAAATACGATCTGCGCCACTTCAACACCATCGGTTCGATCAGCTACGATCATCCCGATCCGTCAATCTTCCTGGTATTGCAGGCGCCGAGCGATACGCCGGGCGTGGATACCATCGATTTCGTGATTTTCCCGCCGCGCTGGCTGGCTGCTGAAAATACTTTCCGCCCGCCCTGGTTCCACCGTAATATCGCCAGTGAATTCATGGGGCTGATCCACGGTCAGTATGATGCCAAATCGGCCGGTTTTCGCCCAGGCGGCGCCAGCCTGCACAATTGCATGAGCGGTCACGGCCCCGATGCGCCGACCTTTGAGAAAGCCGGCAGCATCGACACCAGCGCACCGCAGAAGGTTGCCGATACCATGGCATTTATGATCGAGACACGGAATATCATCAAACCGACCCGCGCCGCGATGGAGTCGCCGCAATTGCAGCGCGATTACTACCAGTGCTGGCAGGGCATCAAAAAAAATTTCAACCCGGAGCAGCGATAAATGACGATTCAACTCAATGAAACCCACGATGTGAATCTGCGCAGCTGGGTGGCTTTGGCCAACCAGCCGGAATCGGATTTCCCGATCCAGAATTTGCCGTTCGGCATGTTCCGCCGCACCGGCAGCCATCAGACTTTCCGTATCGGCGTGGCGATCGGTGATCAGGTTCTCGATCTGGCTGCAGCGCACGCGGTACATGCCTTTGCCGGGTATACCGAATTGCAGGGCGGTGAATTTACGGCAGCAGCGAATGCTACCGGCCTGAATGGATTAATGGCGCTCGGTGCTCCGGTGTGGTCGGCGCTGCGGCTGGCGCTGTCGCGGGTATTGCGCGAAGGCGCCAGTCAGCAGGGCATGCTGCAGGCATGTTTGCTGCCACAGAGCGCTGCCGAATTCACCGTGCCGGCGCACATCGGTGATTACACCGATTTCTATACCTCGGTACATCACGCCACCGCAGTCGGAAAATTATTCCGCCCGGATAATCCTTTGCTGCCGAATTATAAGTGGATACCGATCGGTTATCACGGCAGGGCTTCTTCTGTCGGCGTGTCGGGACAGACTTTCCGTCGCCCGCTGGGACAAACCAAACCGCCCGCCGCAGATAATCCGGTATTCGGTCCGGCCAAGCGCATGGATTATGAACTGGAAGTCGGTATTTTTATCGGTCGCGGCAATCCCCTGGGCGACAGCATTCCCGTACAGAATGCCGAGAGCCATGTGTTCGGATTGTGTCTGCTGAACGACTGGTCGGCACGGGATCTGCAAGCCTGGGAATACCAACCGCTCGGGCCCTTTCTCGCCAAAAATTTCGCCACCACGATTTCACCGTGGATTGTGACGCTGGAAGCGCTGGCACCCTATCGTCTGGCGTGGACGCGCAATGCCGCCGACCCACAGCCGATGACCTACCTCGATGATGCGCAGCTGCGCGCCAGCGGTGCGTTTGATATCCAGCTCGAAGTCTTGTTGCAGACCGCGAAAATGCGTGGGGAAGGCGTACCCGCGCAACGCCTGTCGCTGTCGAATTTTTGTCACTCGTACTGGACGGTATCGCAGCTGGTGGCGCACCATACCGTCAACGGCTGCAATCTGAATCCGGGTGATCTGCTTGGTTCCGGCACCCAGTCCGGTCCGGCGCCGGAAGAAGCAGGCTCGCTGCTGGAGCTGACCGAAGGTGGTAAGAAGCCACTGACGCTGCAAAACGGCGAACAGCGTACTTTCATGGAAGACGGCGATACCGTCATCCTGCGCGGCTGGGCGCAGCGGGCAGGTTTGCCGCGCATCGGTTTTGGTGAAGTTGCCGGCACATTACTGCCGGCACGAACCTGAACCGCTTAGTTTTAATCTTCGAAAAGGAAGTCTGCGGGCTTCCTTTTTAATTTCTTTTCCGGATCGGCGCAGCATCGGCATCATCAGACTGTCATGCAGATGGTGTAACCTGACAAAGTGACGGTGCATCGTCATAAACAAGGCTCAGGGATTACCTGGGTAAGGCGCGACTGGCAGTGGTCTGCTGCTGGTTCCTGAACAGAGATACAGCAGGATATTTTTCAGGGAGATTGCAATGGGATTGTTCGATTCAATAGCAGGACAGGTTCTGGGATCATTGACACAAACGGCGCAGGCTGGCGGCGAACAGCATGCGGGCTTGCTGGAAGCGGTTGGCGGTCTGGTCAATAATCCGCAGACAGGTGGTCTGGCCGGGTTGATCAGCGCGTTTGAAGAAAAGGGGTTGGGCGGCGTGGTGGCATCCTGGGTAGGAACTGGCGAGAACCTGCCGATCTCTGCCGAACAGCTGCAGTCGGTGTTGGGTAACGAGCAGGTGCAGGAAATTGCGCAGAAACTGGGATTTTCTCCGGAGCAGCTGTCTGGCCATCTGGCGCAGCTGCTGCCGCAGGTGATCGATCACCTGACTCCTGGAGGTGCGGTGCCCGAAGGCGGCGTAACGGGCGGTGCATTGGGAAATGTGCTGGGTCTGTTGCAAGAGGTGGCGCGCTGAGTCCGTCATGCCAGATGATATGGTGAACGGCTATCCTGCTTGTCCCGCAACGTGATTTTTCCCGACCTGCATGGTCGGAAAGCTGCGCGGCAGGCAGGATATTTCTTCATAAAATCCGGCAGCGGCTGGCGATGAAATCTTCCTGCAACGCATCCAGAAACACGCGGGTGCGTGCAGGCATCAGCCGCCTTCCGGGGAATACCGCCCAGACATTGATGTCCGGCAGTTTCCAGTCTCCCAGCACCGTCAGCAATTCACCGCTCCGGACAAAACGATGCGCGAAGTGATGCGCCAGCATGATGATGCCTTCCCCATTCAGCGCCAGCCGGGTCAGTAGTTCCGGCGAATTGGCGGTCGCTTTGCCGGGCGGTATGCCTTCCCATTGTTCACTATCGCGCTGCAGGCGCCAGATGGCCGGTTCGCCATTGCGTCCCGCCAGACGCAGCGTGTCATGCTCCATCAGCGCCTCGGGTTCGGTGGGCGTGCCGTGCTGTTGCAGATAGGCCGGGGCAGCAAACAGGCCGCTCTGGAAAACGGCCAGCCCGCGCGCGGCGAGCGAGGCATCATCCGGCAGGTCACCGACCCGGATGGCGACGTCGAAATTTTCACCGATCAGATCGACCCGTCGCGGCGACAGATCAATGTCGAGCGCTATCTGTGGGTAACGGCGGCAGAGCCTGGACAGCAGCAGACTCATTTCCTGATTCGCAAAATCCGCCGGCATCGAAATCCGCAGACGCCCGGATGGTTCAGCCTGACGATGCTGGGTCAGCGCCAGCGTGGCAGCGACTTCCTCCTGCACCTGTTGCGCGTGCTGCAGCACGCTTTGTCCGAAATCGGTGACGCTGAGTTTGCGCGTGGTGCGCAGCAGCAGACGTTCTCCAAGCTGCGATTCCAGTGCCGTGATCCGGCGCGACAAGGTGGATTTCGGTATTTTCAACCGGATTGCGGCTTTGCTGAAACTGCCTTCCTCAACAATGCGGGCAAACAGCATTAAATCATTGGCTTCGAGTTCCATGAGCGGCTTTTCGATAGGCTGGTGGTCAATTATTGTTCCATATTTGGAATAATAATATCCGAAATAAGGTCTTCTGGTTTGAATGTGGAACGACTAAAGTGAGGTCATCGCAACTCACTGAAAAGGACACATCATGAACATTCTTCAAATTAACTCCAGCGCCCGTTCCCAGGGTTCCCATTCCAATCGTCTCGGCAATTTGCTGAGTGCGCGTTTGCTGGCGGCAAATCCTGGTGCCAGCCTGACGCTGCGCGATCTGGGCAGCCAGCCGCATCCGGTGCTGGACGAGGCCGCCCTGCAGGCGCTGTTCACACCGGCAGAGCAGCGCAGTACGCAGCAGCAGGCGCGGGTTGCGCTGGATGATGCGCTGATCGCTGAAATTCAGGCTGCCGACATCGTGGTGCTGGGCGCGCCGATGTACAACTTCGGCATCTCCGCCCAGCTGAAAAACTGGATTGATGCGATTTCCCGTGCTCAGGTGACCTTCCGTTATACCGCGAACGGTCCGGAAGGGCTGCTGACCGGCAAAAAGGTGTATGTGGTGCTGACCCGCGGCGGACTGTACCGCAATACCCCGAACGATACCCAGATGCCTTACCTGAAAACCTTCTTCAGTTTTCTCGGTATGACCGATGTGGAATTCGTGTATGCCGAAGGGTTGGCCATGGGGCCAGACAGCGAGGCGGCAGCACTGGCTTCTGCGACGCAGCAAATCGAAGAATTGACCGGCGCTTAAAAACACCATGTAATGCAGACTGACCCTGAAACAGGGTTAGCAGAAAGGCAGGAAGCAAAATGAACAGCGATCAACGTACAACACAACAGGTACGGCATTCACGGCTGATTGAGCAGATCGTGGCCGGACAGGAAACATCGGATGGCGCAGGCGTGCGCCTGACGCGGGTACTGACGCAGCCGTTGCAGTACCGGCTCGATCCGTATCTGATGCTGGATGCGTTTGGCAGCGACAATCCGGATGACTATATTGCCGGGTTTCCGGATCATCCGCATCGCGGTTTTGAAACGATCACCTATATGCTGACCGGCCGGATGCGGCACCGCGACAGCGCAGGGCATGAAGGATTGCTGCAGACCGGCGGCGTGCAGTGGATGACAGCCGGTCGCGGCGTGATCCATTCCGAGCTGCCGGAGCAGCAGGACGGCCGCATGGCAGGCTTTCAGCTGTGGCTGAACCTGCCTGCGAAGGACAAACTCTGTGAACCGTGGTACCGCGATATCCAGAGCGAGCAGATTCCTGAGCTGGTGACGGATGCCGGTGTGACTGTGCGGGTGATTGCCGGACACAGCCACGGCGTGGATGGTGCCGTGCAGCGGGAAGTGACGCAACCGTTGTATCTGGATATCCATCTGCCGGCCGGTGCGGAGTTTCAGCAACCGCTGAGTCCGACTGCGAATGCTTTTCTGTACGTGTATGAAGGCGGACTCGAAGTAGAAGACAAGCCGGTGCCGCTACAGCGGATGGCGATTCTTAAAAAGGTGCCAGAAGCCGATGGCGTGGTGCTGCGCGCTGCTGGCGCGAGTCGCGCATTACTGATTGCCGGTGAACCGCTGGGCGAGCCGATCGTGCAGTACGGTCCGTTTGTGATGAACAGCCAGGAGGAAATTTTCCGGGCGATCAGCGATTTCCGTGAAGGCCGTCTGGGCGCCTGAGCATTACCGGGAAAACTGAAAATTCAGCGGCGGCAGCGCTGCTGATGTGTTGGTGCAGTCGTGGTTTGGAGTGGCGTTACGCCAGCATGTCTGGCGGTAGTGACAGAAATTCAATCACATTTTAAAAAAAGGGAATCATCATGAAAGCACTGGAAAATTACGGGCCGCTGGTGGCCCGGGTTCTGATGGCATTGATATTTGTGATGTCTGGCGTGGGCAAGATCACCGGTTTCGACGGCACGGTCGGGTACATCGCCAGCAAGGGTTTGCCGTTGCCGGCACTGGCAGCGGTGGCGGCTATCATCGTTGAACTGGGCGGCGGTCTGATGCTGATCGCAGGCTGGAAGGCGCGTTGGGCAGCGCTGGTGATGATGCTGTTTACAATCGCGGCAGCAGCAATTTTCCATGACTTCTGGCACGCAGCGGCCGATGCCGTACAAAATCAGACGATTCATTTCATGAAAAATCTTGCGATAGCGGGTGGTCTGCTGATGATCGGCGTGCATGGCAGCGGCGCCTGCAGCGTGGAGAAAGACTGAACCTCGCTCGTGGTAATGCGGATAAAAAACGGATGCCGTCGGCATCCGTTTTTTGTTTCGCAACAGGCAATACCGTCAAACTTAGTCCTGATCCAGATGCAGCTGAATCACGCCACCGGATGACGTTGCGCAAGGCTCGTCATCAAAGGCAATATCGCCGTCAGGATTGGCTTCGCCGTCGATTTTCAGATCGGTGAAGTTGAACAGATTTTTATCCATCAGATGCGAGGGAGCGACGGTCGACAAGGCAGAGAAAATATTCTCGACTCGGCCCGGATATTTCTTATCCCATTCCCGCATCAGGTTTTTGATCTGCTTACGCTGCAGGTTTTCCTGCGAACCGCACAGGTCGCAGGGAATGATGGGGAATTGCTTCACCTGCGCATAGCGTTCGGTATCTGCTTCCTTCACATACGCCATCGGGCGGATCACGATGTGCTTTCCGTCATCGGACTGCAGTTTGGCCGGCATGCCTTTGAGTTTACCGCCGAAGAACATATTCAGGAAAAAGGTTTCCAGAATATCGTCGCGATGATGGCCGAGTGCGATCTTGTTGGCGCCCAGCTCGTCGGCAACGCGATACAGAATGCCGCGGCGCAGGCGCGAGCACAGCGAACAGGTAGTCTTGCCTTCCGGGATCAGGCGTTTGACGATGCTGTAGGTGTCCTGATTTTCGATATGGTAAGGAATACCGGTTTTGTCCAGATACGCCGGCAGCACATCCGCCGGAAAGTTCGGTTGTTTCTGGTCGAGATTGACGGCGACGATATCGAAATGAATCGGCGCGCGTTCGCGCAGCGTCATCAGGATGTCGAGCAGCGCATAGCTGTCCTTGCCACCGGACAGGCAAACCATGACCTTGTCGCCGTCTTCGATCATATTGAAATCGCCGATCGCCTGACCGACCAGGCGGCACAGGCGTTTATGCAGTTTATTATTTTCGTAAATGATTTTTTCCTGCGATTTAGCGGACGGTGCGGCAACGCCGGATTCTGCGGAGCGTGCGGCGTCAGGAGAAAGACCGGTCAGGGATTCGTGTAGAGCTTGCATGGCGGGACTTAAATAACGTTTTTAATCTGGAAAACTTCCACCCCGACGCCTTCGCAGTCGGGATAGACATCGGGTTTCATGGTCGATACGCAGACGGCGCGGACCTGCGGATGGGCGAGCATGATGCCGGCAACGTCGTCGCACAGAGTTTCTTGCAGATGGACGTGACCCTGTGCAACGCGTTTCGCAATCGACGCGCGCATGAAATCGTAATCGACGACTTCATGCAGCTGATCTTCTTTCGGCGTCGAGCTTGCCAGCGGGATGTACAGATCGACATTGATGAGCACGCGCTGTTCGCCCTTTTTCTCAAACTCATGCACGCCGATGTTGATATTGACTTCGTAATTGCGCAAAAACAGGCGGCGGCAGGCGGTGAGTTGCGGATGGTGTAGAACGGATAACATAAAAGCTCATTCTGAGGAAAGTGAAGTGGGATGGGCAGTCGCTAAAAACATTACGTCGCGCTGCAAAGGAATTAAATGCTGACCGCCATCAACGAGAATGGTGGTGCCGGTGATGGCCGGACTGTCAGCTACAAAGCAGACGGTGCGGGCGATGTCTTCCGGTGTGCTGGAACGGCCCAGCGGTGTGACCTGATGCGCCTGCTGAAAGTCGGCTTCGCTCTGCTCGCCGGACATCATGGTGATGCCCGGGGCGACGCCGGCGACGCGCACCTTCGGCGCCAGTGCCTGCGCCAGCGTGGTGGTGGCACATTGCAGGGCGGCTTTTGACAGGGTGTAGGACAAAAAATCGGGATTCAGGTTAAACAGTTTCTGGTCCAGCAGGTTGATCATACAGGCTTGCCGGCCTTCCGGCGTGACGGCATGCAACGCCTGCGCCAGCAACACCGGCGCTGCCAGGTTGACATGCATGTGGCGGTTTAAGCTGGCGTAGCTGAAGCTATGTGCATCGTCTTCGGCAAACAGCGAGGCATTGTTGATTACGCAATGCACCGCTCCCATGGCGGCGACCGCCTGCGGCAGCAATTGCAACGTCGCTGCTTCGTCGGCCAGATCGCATCGCAAGGCGACGGCCCGCCGGCCGATTGCCCGGATTTCATCGACCACTGCCGCGGCATCGTCAGCGGAGCTGCCGAAATGCACGACAATGTCCCAGCCCTGCTGCGCCATGCGCAAGGCAATATGTTTACCGATACGTCGGGCTGCCCCGGTAACGAGGGCGACACGGGGAATCACATTGTTGGGCTTGGTATGGGTCATGGAAATTCTTTAACGTGACTACGGGGTTTTTACTACAATGCCGGTATGCAAAAATTATCTCTTCCTATTCCGGCGTCAGAGGCGCTGGCTGCATCACAAGCGTTGCAACAACAGATCGCCGCCGACATTCACCGGCATCAGGGCTGGATTCCATTTTCGCGTTATATGGAGCTGGCGCTATACACACCTCAGACCGGTTACTACAGCGGCGGTGCCGCAAAATTAGGCAAAGACGGCGATTTTACAACGGCACCGGAAATGTCGCCTTTATTTGGCGCAAGCCTGGCAACGCTGGCGGGAACCTTGTTCGCACAAACCCTGCCACAGGTAATGGAGTTTGGTGCGGGAACCGGCAAGCTCGCCAGAGATTTTTTAACGGAATGTCAATTTTCGGGAATAACGATCGAGCGCTATTTTATCGTGGAATTGTCCGGCGAACTGCGTGCGCGGCAAGAAGAATTGCTCAGGGATTTTCCGCAAGTGGTCTGGCTGCAGGAAATGCCGGCTGCTTTTTCCGGTCTGGTGCTCGGTAATGAAGTGCTGGACGCGATGCCGGTTGATTTGCTGGTGAAGACTGAGCAGGGCTGGGCCGAGCTGGGCGTGACGCTGGCAGCGCAGCAGGCCGATACGACGGAACCTGTGCTGGCATGGCAGGAGCGTGCCTGCGAGGCATCCCGCGCCGCACAGATTCCGCAGGCAGAGGCATTGCCACCCGGCTATGTGACCGAGATTCACACGGTGGCGCGCGGTTTCATGCGCAGTCTGGGCGCGATGTTACAGACTGGTTATGCCGACAGCGGCAAAGGTAGTGCCGTCATTTTGATTGATTACGGTTTTCCTGCCGCCGAGTACTATCATCCGCAACGCAGCAGCGGCACGCTGATGTGCCACTACCGTCACCATGCGCATCCCGATCCGTTTTATTTGCCTGGATTGCAAGATATTACGGCACACGTCGATTTCACCGCCATGGCGCAGGCGGCGCTGGAGAGCGGATTGTCTTTATTGAGCTACACCAGTCAAGCCGGTTTTCTGCTGGAATCCGGCATCACGGATCTGCTCAGCCGCAGCGCACCGGAACAGGCCATGCAATATCTGCCGCAGGCGAACGCGTTGCAAAAACTGGTGTCGCCAGCCGAAATGGGAGAGTTGTTTAAAGTGCTGACGGTGGGAATCGGAATGACGCTGCCAGAGCGTCTGCTGCGTCATGATCGTTGCCACCGTTTGTAAGTGAAAAATATACTGGGAGGTAGTATATAAAATTCACCTTGTATTTCCTTGAGGGCAGACTGATTTTGATGAAAAATAGGGGGAGTATCTAATGATGCGCTGGTTTTTGACGATTTTTCTGGTCGTCGTCGTGTTTTCCAGCCTGCTGCCATGGCTGGAAAAACTGGGCATCGGACGTCTGCCCGGAGACCTGCGGTTCCGTCTGTTCGGACGGGATTTTTCGTTCCCGTTTGCGTCCACAATTCTGATTTCCCTGTTCGTCCTGTTGCTGGCGCGCCTGTTCAAGTGAGCCGCGTATGGCTGCCGGATACTGCAGAGCGTGGCAGGCAGACAGCGGCCGGACTAAAGTTTTTGCGCCATTACGCCGACACTTCAATATAATGAATTTGCGCCTGACATAGCGACTGCCCGATTTTCCCATCGTGCGAAAATGATGCGGGGCTGGCTAGGGCATATAAAAATTATTCAAAAGGTTGAAATGAGCGAACTCAGCGATATCAGGGCATTGCTCATTGAGCCGCATCAGGGAATGCGGGTCAGTTTGCATAATATGCTGAATCTGTGTGGCATCACCAAGGTGGAACATGCCATCTCTGCGGGGACGGCTGTCCGCACAATTCAGGCCAAAATGTTTGATCTGATCCTGTGCGAATATGATCTCGGCGTTGGCCAGGACGGACAGCAACTGCTCGAAGACATCCGGCATCACAAGCTCGCGCCACTGTCGACCATCTTTATCATGGTTACCGCCGAACGCTCCTACGGCAAAGTCATCAGCGCAGCAGAACTGGCGCCTTCCGATTATCTGCTGAAACCCTTCACCGCCGATATGCTGTTGGAACGGGTGGTGCGTGCCATTGAAAAACGCAAAGCCTTCGTCGAAGTTTTCAGCCTGATGGAACAAGGGGCTGTCAGCGAAGCCATCACGGCTTGTCATCATGGGGAACGTGAATTTCCCAAATATGCGATTGACTTCATGCGTTTGCGCGCCGAGCTGCATGTGGTACAGGGCGAGGCCGCTGAAGCTGAGGCGCTTTACACCCAGCTGTTTGAATTGAAAGCCGTGGCGTGGGCAAGGCTGGGGCTGGCAAAAACGTTGTACATGCAGGGACGGTACGAAGAGGCGGAAAATATTTTGCGTGATCTGGTGACGGAAAACAGCAAATATATGGATGCCTACGACTGGCTGGCGAAAACGCATGAAATGATCGGACAATTACCGGAAGCCAAAGAGGTGCTGGATACTGCTGTCAATGTGTCACCCCATGCGGTGCGCCGTTTGCGCAACCTGGGGCGGATTGCGATGGAAACCGGCGATGTCGAAACGGCTGAAAATGTATTCAAGAAAGTTGTCAACAAAGCTAAATTCTCCGAATTCCGCGACCCGGAAGATCACATGAATCTGGTCGATGCGCTGGTCAAAAAAGGCGATACCGATCAGGCTAAATCTGTGATTCGCGATATGGAACGCAATATGGCTGGGCTGAAAAAAACAGCAGCTTGCCGCGCGATTTCGAATGCGATCGTGCATGCCAAAACGGGCGATGCGCGTCTGGATGAAGAACTCGGCGCTGCGGTGGAGGCATCGAAAGAAGATATCGGTTTATCGACCGGCGCCAAGATCGGGCTGGCCAGACAATGTCTGAATAATGATAACGAAGACGCTGCTTCCGACATCATTCTTGATGTAATGAAAAATGCCAGCAACCAGCAGATCATGAAAAAGGCGATGGACGTCTTTGAAAGTGCTGGCAAAGGACATATCGCCAAGGAACTTGCGCAGCGCAGCCAGAGAGAAGTCATGGATCTGGTGGCGCTGGGTGTGCAGAAGGCCAAGCAGGGCGATTTCCGGGGATCGGTTGACCTGATGATTACCGCAGCAAGAAAATCGCCGGAGAATCCGCAGGTGGTGATGAACGCGGCGCTGGCCTCCCTGAAATGCCTGGAAAATCTTGGTTGGGATAATGTTACCGGCGAACAGGCGCGTCTCCTGATTGAGGCAGGCCGCCGCCTTGATCCGATGAATCCACGCTTGAAGGCATTGCGCGGACTATACGACGAATTACAGAAAAAATACGGTATGAGCGTGGGTCGTATCGCCAAAAACTGATCCGCAGCCGGTCAGACACCGTGCCAGATGAATCCGTGCGGACAATCCGCAGAATTGATAGTCATGAAATATCCAAATCCCGCTTTCTCAGTATCGCAACTGGAATCCCCACGCGAGCGTCTGCTGAAATTCATCAATGACGAAAGCGATCTGCCGACGCTGGGTGTGGCGATTGCCAAAGTCGTTGAAATCACTTCTTCCGGCGAAGACTCGGTGGCGCGTCTTGCGCATTTCATTTTGTCTGATGTTGGTCTGACGCAGAAAATCCTGCGCCTGTCCAATACGGTGCAGTACCGCACCAGTGCCGGAGCTGCGGTGACCACGATTTCACGGGCGATTTTCCTGCTCGGTTTTAATACCGTGAAAGATAGTGCGCTGGCGATGCTGTTGGTGGATTGTTTTAAGGATATGGCGCAGGTCAGCAGTGTGCGCAAGGAGCTGGTACGTTCTTTGTGCGCCAGCATGATCGGCCGTGAAATGGCGCAGCGAGGACGATTTCAGGACAGCGAAGAAGCCGCCGTGGCATCGCTGTTTAAAAATGTCGGCCGGGTGCTGGTGGCGTCCTTCGATCATGATTTGTACATGCGCATTCAGCATATTACAGAGACGGCGGATAGCCGGCCGGAAGAAGCTGCCACGGTACTGCTGGGCTGCAGTTTTGAACGTTTTGGCGAGATGGCGCTGCAGAGCTGGAAGATCCCGGACACGATCATCCAGTCACTAACGCCGCTGCCAGTCGGAGAGTTGCGCAAGCCGGTACTGCGGCACGACTGGCTGAAGCAGGTCGCCAGCTTCAGCGATACCCTGGCGGGAATCACCATGTCTGCGCATGCTGATCGCAAGGAACAGTATGAAAACCTGTTGCGGCGTTTCGGTAATGTGCTGGAACTGGATCGCAACATATTGGGTGAAATTATCCAGAAAGTGGAGGAAGAAACCCGGCAATTAGCCAAGAGCATGGATTTGTCCCTGCATGATCTGGCAGGCGTGCCGGCCGAACAGGCGCCATTGCTGGAAGTACCGCTGGAATTTTTATTGCAGACCAATGATGTCGTGCCGGCACAGCAGGCAGCGCGCTATGCCAGCGGCAAACCGGTCAACGCCCGCGACCTGTTGCTGGCTGGCGTACAGGACGTGACGCAAATGCTGGCCGCCGAAGATTATCGTCTGAATGACCTGATCCTGCTGGTGCTGGAAACCCTGTACACCAGCCTGGGTTTTCGTTTTGCCACTATTTGCCTGCGCGACCGCAGCAGCGAGCGCTTTGTGTCCCGGGTTGCTGTTGGCGAACAGTATGCAGAGCGGCAGCGCGGGTTTCATTTTCCGGTCAAAGGAGAGGCGGATCTGTTTCAGCTTTCCCTGAGCAATAATGCCGATGTGATGATCGCCGAGTTGCGTGCCCCGAAAATCCGTCACTTATTGCCTGCCTGGTATCTGCAGTTGCTGCCGGATGCACGCAGCTGCATCATATTGCCGCTGGTCATACAGAAAAAGCCGATCGGTCTGTTTTATGCAGACCGTATCAATACGGCAGAAGAGGGAGTGCCACAGGATGAAACCGCGCTGATCAAGACGCTCAAAAACCAGTTGCTGGCGGCCATCATGCGGGGATAAGCGAGACGATGCACTGTGCCAGAAAAGCATACAATCCTGTTCAGGACAGTTTTTTTTAAGTGATACATCATGACTTTTTCGACCTGGTTCACATTCCTGATCGCCGCTTGTGTGATTGCCATTTCTCCCGGTTCCGGCGCCGTGCTGTCGATGTCGCACGGCCTTAATTACGGCGTCAAGAAAGCCAGCGGTACTATTCTGGGCTTGCAGGCGGGCTTGCTGCTGATTCTGGCGATTGCGGGCGGGGGCGTCGGTTCGATACTGATGGCTTCGGAACTGGCGTTCAGCGTGATTAAAACCGTCGGTGCGCTGTATCTGATTTATCTCGGTTTCAATCAGTGGCGGGCGCGGGTGGAGTTGATCAAAACCGAGCAGGCATCGGCAAATACGCAGACTCCGGACTGGTCGCGCCGTTTCCTGACCGGCTTTCTGACCAATGCGACCAATCCCAAAGGCATCATTTTCATGGTTGCGGTGCTGCCGCAATTTATCTCACACGATGCCCCATTGCTGCCGCAATTGCTGATACTCGGCATCACTATGTGTTCGGTCGATCTGATCGTGATGCACAGCTATGCGTTGGCAGCATCCGGCATGCAGCGCTATTTCAGCAATCCGCGCTGGCTGAAAGGGCAGAACCGGTTTTTTGGCGGTGTACTGATGGCGATCGGCACCGCGCTGTTTTTTGTGAAGCGCAGCCCGGCAAGCTGAAGCGCCGGTTTGGCAGTGCCCGTGCAGGCAGCCGGAATAACGTTAAAAAAATCCGCCGTGGGCGGATGTTTTTATGCCAGGGGAATATGTTGTTTTTTCGTTAGCGCGTCAATGTCCTGCCACAGTGTCATCTGATTCAATAGGCGGGTAGCCGGATCAAGCATCGCATGCAGATTGAAGAAACGCTCCAGTGCGGTTTCATTGAACGGACTGCGTTGGGAAAAGTTGATGCGGCCATATTGCTTTTGAAACGCATTCAGCAAATCGGCCGGCGTATCCTTGTGCCAGGATTGCATCAGGCCGCCCACCATCAACGCTGCATCAGTGGTTTGCTCCAGCATCCTCGGATTTCTGGCAGTGCCGATGTCGCGATAATCCAGCAGGCGGGGGAAGTAAAAATGCCGTATCCATGCCGCAGGAATGCCTTCAGCTGTTTGCAATGCCCCGCTGCGCCACAGTTTCCAGCTTTTTTCCGCTTCATCCTCTGCAACAAAATGCGGGTCGGCCAGTAACACGCAATCTTGTTCCAGTGTGATTTCCAGCACCACCGGCAACCCTGCCTGATGCGCAATCGCTTCCAGCTCGGGCATCTCCGGCTTGCGGCCGTGCTGTTCCTGTAGCGCCTGCACAAATGCAGACAGCACTTCCTGATGCGCATGATGCAGCTGGCTGGTGGCATTGCAGAAGCCGGCACAGGCGGCAAAATATGCCATCAGTTCACCGACCATCACGCCTGGCGGCGACTGATTGCCGGTATCGGAAAAACCTTGCGCCGGGATCTCTTTTGCGAGACCCTGACGCAATGCAGGATAAAGCTGGCCGGTGGTGCAGCCAAATTTGACCATGCTGCCGGCAGCCAGTTTAAATTCACTCATGATGCGCTTTCTGAAACAGGATGGACACGTTCTCGGGTGGGCGGCCAATGACCGCCCGCTGATCCATTAAAACGATGGGGCGTTGCAATAATGCCGGACAACGCATGATGGCTTGCAATGCAGTATCAATATCCGCATCCTGCAGATTGGCAACGGTATATTCCGGCTCGTTAGCACGCAGCATTTGCTGCACGTCACCACCCAGCGCCGTCAGTATCTGATGCAGTGCATGCAGATCCGGAGGCTGTTTCAGATAGTCAATCACCGTCACAGGCCAGCCGCGCCGATTCGCTTCCGCATTGACCAGCTCCAGTGTTTCGCGTGATTTTGAGCAGCGCGGATTATGATAAATTGTCAGCATCATCTGTCTTATAAAAAACGTTCACCGATCCCCAGCAGGACTATCAGACCGAGTACCGCAAAAACAGCGGACGCAATCCAGCGTACCAGGCGGAACGGGAAATTGGGAGCGGCAATTTTTCCGAGAAAAACAGCCGGTACGTCAGCTATCAGCATGCCGAGCGTGGTGCCGGCTATGACCATGACGAGATTGCTATACTTGGCTGCCAGAGCAACAGTTGCCAGCTGCGTCTTGTCGCCGATTTCCGCAATGAAGAAAGTAACGCAGGTCAGCGCAAAGACGCCGTAATGGCTGTCGTTCAGACCTTCGTCTTCCATTTCGTCCGGCTTCAGCGTCCATGCGGCAATCGCCAGAAATGACAGGCCCAGCGCCCAGCGCAGAATGTCTGCCGGAACGTGGTGCGCCACCCATTGTCCGAGCAGTCCGGCCAGCGCATGATTGGCCAGCGTCGCGCATAAGATTCCGAGAATGATCGGGACCGGTTTTTTGTAACGTACAGCCAGCAGCAATGCCAGCAATTGTGTTTTATCACCGATTTCGCCAATGGTGACCGCCAGAGCAGAGACGAGGAAAGCTTCCATAATGATGTGTGCGGGATCGGACGGTATTAACCAATGACAGTGACATTCCGTCCGATCCCTCGCAACAGAAATGGCACTATCAAAGGTCTTGCCAAACTCTGCACGTATATGCAAAGCCAATCGCACCATGACCTGCGGTCAAGTATGTTGATGCGATTTCCCCGGATGGCCAGGGCAGGCTACTCCCCAATGAAAGTGAGCGCGAATTATACTGCATCCCTGCAAGCGGTAAAGTAATTGTTTTTCGCCATGTGTTCTGACGCCGCAAAGTCCAATCACGGAATGTCCGCACAAACCGGGACGGAGTTGTTACACTCGGCATCGGTTTTGATGTCAAAATCATTTCAAAATTATTTAAAACGATAAAAATAGAGATATGGAGCATTATGAGCGAATATCTGAGTCACTTCATGCTGTTCTGGTCGCCAGCGGAGCTGAACGCCAATATCATCATTTTCCTGAATCTGGCCGGCGCCATGCTGCTAGGATTTGTCGTCGGCTATGAGCGTTCCTACCATGGCCGCGCCGCCGGTATGCGGACTTATGGCCTGGTTTGCATGGCTTCCGCCGCGCTGGTGGTGATTGCCGGGTATCCGGATTTCTGGTTTGGCGGCAGAGCCTTGTCGCCGGTGAATCTTGATCCTTCCCGTACGATTCAGGGCATCGTCACCGGTATCGGCTTTCTGGGGGCCGGCGTGATCATGAAGGAGGGATTTACCATCAGTGGCCTGACAACGGCGGCATCGGTCTGGGCTTCTTCTGCGATCGGTGTGCTGGTCGGCGTTGGTTTTTACGCTTCTGCTATTTTGCTGGCGTTGCTGTCCGCTGCCTGCATGATCTGGGTGCACCGGCTTGAAGCATGGCTGCCTTCGCAGGCAGCGCTCGTGATCGTGGTCCGTTTCCGGAACGGGGTGCGGCCGGAACAGGCGGAGATGGAATCCATGCTGACTGCCCGCGGTTATGAGCTGGCTGCCGGGACGCTGACCATTGCGGTAAATAATGGCATGTCAGAATGGCATTTTATTGCGATCGCCCTCGACAAAAAAAATGCAGTTTCGCTCAGCGAGCTGTCACATGACCTGGAGAAAATTCAGGGCGTTGATTCTTTCCAGTTGACGCACGCCAAAAACTGACCGTAAGGGGGGATTTTTAAAATATCCCTTGACATTGGGTGATACTATCTCTATAGTTCGGGGTTCCCTGCGGAGAGGTGGCCGAGTGGTTAATGGCAGCAGACTGTAAATCTGCCCTCTTACGAGTACGCTGGTTCGAATCCAGCCCTCTCCACCAGGTAAGAATTTAGTAATGCGGCTGAAGTGGTGGCCCTTGCGGGTGTAGCTCAATGGTAGAGCCGAAGCCTTCCAAGCTTAAGACGAGGGTTCGATTCCCTTCACCCGCTCCAGTATTTGCGTGGTTTTTTTTGTGCAAACAAGTTGCCCTTGTAGCTCAGTGGTAGAGCACTCCCTTGGTAAGGGAGAGGCCACGTGTTCAATCCACGTCAAGGGCACCATGTGAATCTGGTGTTTCAAGTCTGAAGTCGTCGGGCGTGTGCCTGAGTATTCTCATAAAAATTGTTAGGAGTTCAAAATGGCAAAAGGTAAGTTCGAGCGCACCA
>NZ_JABXYJ010000005.1 GCF_013377855.1 Cognatundibacterium oligocarboniphilum
GAGCGCGGGCGCAGAAAGAGCGAACGCTTGAATTCCGCGGGAGGCAAAGACGGCAATCGCAGAATCAATATGGATAATTGTCAACACGAAATGATGCTGTACCGTTATAGCTACATTCAGTTATGAATGATTATTTCGGAGCCAGAAATGAAATACAGAGTCATCGCAAGTGCATTCCTCATCATCGGTTTATTTAGTGGTTGTGCGCATCAGCGCTATGCCGACAATTATTCCCATACCTATCCCAATCAGTATCCCGATTCTTATTCCACGAATGATTCACGTGGATATACTTCCGGGTATCAGGGAAGGCAGGATTATTATCCGCCGGTTTCTCAGCCGTCTTATCAGAGTTCGTATATCGAGCAGGCGACTATCGTGGATGTGCGTGAGATCGTGACCGGCGGTGAGGTTTCCGGTGCCGGAACTGCATTGGGTGCACTGATCGGTGGTGTGCTGGGGCATCAGGTCGGTAAAGGTAACGGGAACGATCTGGCGACTATCGGTGGAGCGATCGCTGGGGGCATGATTGGCAATCAGGTCGAGCGGAATAATGCGGCACCCGGGCGAAAAACTGAGCTGACATTGCAGATGCGTAATGGTGAGCGCCGCACGATACTGGTTGATGGCTATAGTTACCGGGTTGGTGATCAGGTTTCTGTCACCTTCAGGAATGGTCAGTTGCAGCTGATGTGACAGGGCGTGTAACGGCGGAGCATGTTGCCGCTAGTTACTCCGGCACGGTTGTCTTCTCCATTTGCAGCAGTGTCCCGAATGCGGCTTCGGGATACAATGTCAGGATATCTGTTTGATAAACCTGACATAGTTATGACCGAAAAGAAAACCATGCTGAGCGTTGCTGAGGCGCTGGACTTTTTATTATCTTCCATTAACGACAAGACCCTGATCCGGGATATTGAGACAATCCCGACGCAGGACGCATACAACCGGGTGCTGGCTGTGCCGCAATCCTCACAGCTGAATGTGCCACCCATGGATAATACGCACATGGACGGCTATGCGGTTCGTGCTGAAGATTGTGTCGGTGGTCAGGCGCGTTTGCGTGTGGCGCAGCGGATTCCTGCCGGACAGACAGGGCAATATCTGCAGCCCGGTACGGCAGCGCGGATTTTTACAGGTGCGATGATACCGGACGGTGCTGATGCCGTCGTGATGCAGGAGCAGTGTCAGGCGGATGGCGATCATGTCGTGATTCAGCTTTGTCCGCAAGCCGGCGAATGGATACGGCGGCAGGGGGAAGATATCCGTGCAGGTGCTGAAATCCTGCCTGTCGGCACCCGGTTGCGTGGTCAGGAGCTGGGACTGGCTGCTTCGGTCGGACTGGCGCAACTGCCGGTATTACGCAGACCAAAGGTGGCCGTGTTCTTCACCGGTGATGAACTGACTATGCCGGGTGAAGCGCTGAAACCCGGTGCGATTTATAACTCCAATCGTTTTACCCTTACGGGTCTGTTGCAGCATCTCGGCTGTGACATGATAGATTTCGGCATCGTACCAGACACTCTGGCGGCAACACGTGATACCTTGCGTCAGGCGGCGCAAGGACACGACCTGATCATCACGTCGGGCGGCGTCTCGGTTGGCGAAGAAGACCACATACGGCCAGCGGTCGAAGCGGAAGGTCGTCTGAATATGTGGCAGATTGCCGTCAAACCCGGCAAGCCGCTGGTGTTTGGCGAAGTTGGCCGGGCGTTCTTCCTTGGCTTGCCCGGGAATCCTGTATCGAGCTACATCACATTCCAGCTATTCGTGAGACCATTCCTGCTGCGTTTGCAGGGCGTGACAGACGTCATGCCTCAGGCTTTCAGCATGCGGGCTGATTTTGACTGGCTGAAACCAGATCGTCGCAATGAATTCCTGCGTGCCCGTGTGAATGTGCAGGGTGGTCTGGATTTATTTCCCAATCAGAGCTCCGGCGTGCTGACCTCCACCGTCTGGGGAGATGGGCTGGTGGATGTGCCGCCTTCTAAGGCCATTCATTCCGGTGACCTGGTGCGTTTTATTCCTTTCAGTGCGTTTTAATGATTGGTAGCATCATTGGCTGATGGATTTCAGCAGATATACTTCCAGAAATGTATTTCAGATTGTTTTGATTCGGTTGATCATGAAAATTCAATTACGTTTTTTTGCCAGTGTGCGTGAAAAGCTTGGTGTTTCTGAAGAAACGGCCGAGCTGCCGTCAGATGTGAAAACAGTCGGTGATGTACGTACCTGGCTGTGTGCGCGCGGCGGACTGTGGGCAGAAGTGCTGGCGGAAGACCGCGCCCTGCGCACTGCCTATCAACACGTCATGTGCGATGCTGCGGAGGTGGTGACCGAGGGCTCGGAAGTAGCTTTTTTCCCACCAGTCACGGGAGGATAAGTAATGACGGTCAGGGTGCAGACTGAAGATTTTGATCTGAGTAGCGAGGTTGCTGCTCTGCGCCGTTCCAATCCGCAGATCGGTGCCGTTGTCAGTTTTGTCGGCGTCGTGCGCGACATGAATGCCGGACAGCAGGTCAACACTATGGAGCTGGAACATTATCCGGTCATGACGGAGAAGGCGCTGGAGCAGATCGTCCGGCAAGCAGGGCAGCGCTGGCCGCTGATGGATACGCTGGTGATCCATCGTGTGGGCTTGTTGCAGCCGCTGGATCAGATTGTACTGGTGGCAGTCGCATCTGCACATCGCGGCGAGGCATTTGCTGCCTGCGAATTCATTATGGATTACCTCAAAACGCAGGCGCCATTCTGGAAAAAAGAACAGACGCCGGATGGCGCGCGCTGGGTCGATGCCCGTGAAGCCGACGATCATGCGCTGACGAAATGGGGCATCGCCAAACAGAATGTCGCTGCAGATTTCGACTTGTCGGAAGGAGTCAAACCATGAGCTGGCTCGGCTGGCTGGCGGTCGGCAGCGGTGCGGCACTGGGAGCATGGCTGCGCTGGGGACTGGGTTTATGGCTCAATGGCGTACTGATGCAATTACCGGTGGGTACGCTGGCGGCGAATCTGGGCGGCGGTTACATCATCGGGGTGGCGGTGGCTTTTTTTACGGCTTATCCTGATTTATCACCTGCCTGGCGCTTATTTCTGGTGACTGGCTTTCTCGGTGGCCTGACCACGTTTTCCACATTTTCTGCCGAATCCATGACCTTGCTGCAGCGGGGGGAATTCGGCTGGGCGTTGGTGCACATCAGCGTGCATTTGTTCGGTTCGTTGCTGTGCTGCTTTGCCGGATTTGCCAGCTACCGTGCTATCGTTGGCTAAAATGGGGAGTATATATGGTTTTCGCCTTATCTTCTTTGTAGATAAAGGGCTTTAAAATATACCCGGGGGAGTATTTTTCTGAAGCAAGCTTTCTCCTCTCATCTTTGCCATGCATATCGGATGGATCGGGCGGCGCATCTCGGATATTGCGCATCAATCGCGATCCTCCGTTAAACACAACCTACTGAGCTGACCACATGACGACCGAAGCCATGATCACTGTTTTCCCTGAAATCGAACCTTACCGTACCGGTACGCTGGCAGTCGATGCACTGCATACCCTGTATTGGGAAGAGTGCGGTAATCCTGACGGTCAGCCGGTGCTGTTTTTGCACGGCGGCCCCGGAGCAGGCACTTCGCCGGCGCACCGCCGGTTCTTCGACCCTGCCCATTACCGCATCGTCCTGTTTGATCAGCGCGGGGCCGGTAAATCGACGCCATTGGGTGAATACCGGAATAACACCACGCCGCTCCTGATTGAGGATATTGAAAAAATCCGCGTCATGCTCGGTATTCAACAATGGCTCGTGTTTGGAGGTTCCTGGGGCTCCACACTGGCGCTGGCCTATGGCGAGGCGCATCCGGAACGCTGTCTTGGCTTCATTTTGCGCGGTATTTTTCTGTGTACCAAAACCGAGGTCGAGTGGTTTGTGAATGGCATGCAGTATTTTTATCCCGAAGTGCATCAGCAATTTGCCGAAGGTGTGCCAGAGGTCGAAAGAGGCGACCTGTTGCAAGCCTACGTCAAACGCCTGTTTTGCGATGACCCTGCGATTTACACCGAAGCCGCCCGGAACTGGAGTCGCTACGAAGGTTCCTGCCTCTTCTTGAAGCCACAGGCGGCCGCGATTGCCAGTTTTGAATCCGATGAAGTCAGTCTCGGCATTGGCCGTCTGGAAGCGCATTACATGCAGCACGGCGCATTCATGGATGACGATGCCTTGATCCGCAATATCGGCAAAATCCGCCATTTGCCAGCCGTGATCGTACAAGGCCGCTACGATGTTATTTGCCCTCCGGTATCAGCGTACCGCCTGCATCAGGCATGGCCGGAGGCCGCATACCACGTTATCGGAGATGCCGGCCATGCTGCGATGGAACCGGGGATCGCAGCTGCGCTGGTGCGGGCGACGGAGGATTTTAAAATTCAGCAGCGGTTTTCCTGATTCTTACATTGATTATAAATTTAATATTGTTAATAATGCAGGTGTAATACAGAGTAGACTTCCCTGACATCTGGAGTCGAGGAGCAAAAAATGAATTATCGGGGCAGTTGTCACTGCGGCAGGGTTGCATTCGAGGTCGAAGGCGAGATCGACAGTGCTCTGGATGTAATTGTTCGATCTGTCAGCGGAAAGGCTCCTTGCTCTGGTTTGTTCCGCGGGAAAAATTCTGCTTGCTGACACCGGATGCCGCTGCCAGCACTTACACTTTCAATCGGCACCTGATCAGGCACCGGTTTTGCCCGGTTTGCGGAATGCATCCTTATGCAGAGGGAACTGATCCACAAGGTCAGGCCGTTGCTGCGATCAATATCCGTTGTATCGAGAATATTGATCCTGCGGCTATCCCGGTTCACCACTACGACGGTCGCGCTATCTAACAAAAAACGCTGCGGCGGCCCGGTTCTCAGCGATGGCGGCAGGCACAGCGCCTATTGTGCGCATCACTGCATTTTGTTCCCATCGTGCCGCCGGCAGGAAGTTGGTGAGGCGCACAAAAAAAACTGATATGGCGCAAACAATACGTAATTCAAGACGTATTTTTTTAAATTTGATTTGCCGCAAAAACAGGTAGGCAGTATCTTGCAGAATGCTTGAAATCAGCAAGGGTGTCCCAAATTGTAGCGGTAATTCATTATTCAGGAGCAGCAAATGCGTCTCGATAAACTCACTACCAAGTTACAGGAAGCACTGGCTGACGCGCAGAGTCAGGCCGTTGGCAATGACAATCAATATATAGAGCCGGTGCATGTGCTGCTGGCATTAATCAATCAGGAAGACGGTGGCAGCCGCTCGCTGCTGCAGCGGGCTGGCGTGAATGTCAATGGCTTGCTGGCAGGGCTGAAAAGCGCGCTGGACCGTTTGCCGAAAGTCACCGGCACCGATGGACAGGTACAGATCGGCCGCGAGCTGACTGGTCTGCTGAATCTGGCGGACAAGGAATCACAAAAACGCGGTGACGAATTTCTAGCCAGTGAAATGATATTGCTGGCGCTGACGGATGATAAATCCGACGCCGGTAAACTGGCGCGTGAAAACGGCCTGACCCGTAAATCGCTGGAAGCAGCGATTTCTGCAGTGCGCGGTGGCGGCAACGTGAATTCGCAGGACGCTGAGGGACAGCGTGAAGCATTAAAAAAATACACACTTGATCTGACTGAGCGGGCGCGTCTGGGTAAGCTCGATCCGGTAATTGGCCGCGATGATGAAATCCGCCGCGCGATCCAGATTCTGCAACGCCGCAGTAAAAATAATCCGGTATTAATCGGTGAACCTGGTGTCGGTAAAACGGCGATTGTCGAAGGTCTGGCGCAGCGTATCGTCAATGGCGAAGTGCCGGACAGTCTGAAGTCGAAACGTGTGTTATCGCTGGATATGGCAGCGTTGCTGGCGGGTGCGAAATTCCGTGGTGAATTTGAAGAGCGCCTGAAAGCAGTACTGAAAGAAATCGCACTCGATGAAGGGCAAACTATCGTCTTTATCGACGAGCTGCATACCATGGTCGGCGCGGGTAAAGCAGAAGGCGCGATGGATGCCGGCAATATGCTGAAACCGGCGCTGGCACGCGGCGAGTTGCATTGCGTCGGTGCGACCACACTGGATGAATACCGCAAATACATAGAAAAAGACGCAGCGCTGGAGCGTCGTTTTCAGAAAATCATTGTCGATGAGCCGACCGTGGAAGCGACGATTGCGATCTTGCGCGGTTTGCAGGAAAAATACGAAGTACATCACGGCGTCGACATCACCGATCCGGCGATTGTGGCGGCAGCGGAATTGTCGCATCGCTACATCACCGACCGGTTTTTGCCAGATAAGGCGATTGACCTGATTGATGAAGCGGCATCGAAAATCAAGATCGAGATCGACTCCAAACCGGAGGTGATGGATAAGCTGGACCGCCGTCTGATTCAACTGAAAATCGAGCGTGAAGCGGTAAAGCGTGAGAAGGATGAGGCTTCCCATAAACGCCTGGCACTGATTGAAGAAGAAATCGGCAAACTGTCACGCGAATATGCTGATCTGGAAGAAGTCTGGAAAGCAGAAAAAGCGATGGTGCAGGGCAGTGCGCACATCAAGGAAGAGATCGAAAAAATCCGCCTGCAGATGGACGAGGCAAAACGTAAGGGCGATTGGCAAACCATGTCCGAGTTGCAGTATGGCCGTTTGCCAGAGCTGGAAGCACAACTCAAACAGGCCGATGCAGCGACTGCCGGGCAGGAAGGTACGCCCAAAAATAAACTGTTGCGGACTCAGGTTGGTGCGGAAGAAATTGCAGAAATCGTGTCACGTGCAACCGGTATTCCGGTTTCCCGCATGATGCAGGGCGAGCGCGAGAAACTGCTGCACATGGAAGATGCTCTGCATGAACGCGTGGTCGGTCAGCATGAGGCGATTGTCGCCGTATCCGACGCGATCCGCCGTTCGCGTGCAGGGCTCGGTGACCCAGGGCGTCCATATGGTTCTTTCCTGTTCCTTGGCCCGACTGGTGTTGGTAAAACAGAGTTGTGTAAAGCCTTGGCCAATTTCATGTTCGATACTGAAGAGTCGTTGATCCGTATCGACATGAGTGAGTTCATGGAGAAACACAGCGTCGCTCGCCTGATCGGTGCGCCACCGGGTTATGTTGGCTATGAAGAGGGCGGTTATCTGACCGAGGCTGTGCGCCGCAAACCATACAGCGTGATCCTGCTCGATGAGGTGGAAAAGGCGCATCACGATGTGTTCAATGTGCTGCTGCAGGTACTCGATGATGGTCGCATGACGGATGGTCAGGGGCGCACAGTGGACTTTAAAAACACGGTAATCGTGATGACATCGAATCTGGGCTCGCATCAGATTCAGGCAATGGAAGGCAGCGACCCTGAGGTAGTGAAAATGGCGGTGATGGGTGAAGTGAAAACCCATTTCCGGCCTGAATTCATTAACCGGATTGATGAGATCGTGGTATTCCATGCACTGGATGCGAAAAACATCGGTGCGATTGCGAAGATACAGCTCAAAACACTGGAGCAACGTCTGCATCAGATGGAGATGGGGCTGCAGGTCAGCGATGCTGCCTTGCTGAAAATCGCCGAAGCCGGTTTTGATCCTGTGTATGGCGCACGTCCTCTGAAGCGGGCAATACAGCAGGAAATCGAAAATGTGTTGTCCAAGCAAATCCTGCAAGGCAAGTTTGGTCCAAAAGACACGATCGTGGTCGAAGCGAAAAACGGAGAGCTGGAATTCAGCAGGCAGTGACACCGTTTTTGTATTACCCGATCAGGAAAGCAAGTTGGGGTGGCATGCAAATGCCACCCCTTTTTTTTATGGCGGATAACGCATCCTGTTATCTGTTGAAAAATGCAGAGGGTGGTTGTCCCAGCGTTTTTTTGAACATCGCAGAAAAGGCGGACTGACTGGTGTAGCCGAGTTCGGCGGCGACCTGTGACAGCGGCATGCCGCTGGCGATCAACGGGGTGGCGCGCGCCAGCCGCATTTGCTGGCGCCAGTTGTTGAAGCGCATGTGTAGCTCCCGTTCAAACAGACGGCTCAGTGTGCGTGGCGATGCGCCGGCCTGTCGCGCCAGCTGGTCCAGATTGGCATTATTGGCCGGATTGGCCAGCAGAAGTTCGCACAGTGTTTTGAGGCGCTTATCGCCCGGCATCGGCAGGTCGATCGGGAGCGGTCTGGCGTGCTGCAGTTCATCGATAATGACTTGCGTCATTCTGCTTTCGCGCGCGCAGGGGCCATCGAATTGCGCCATGCCGGCAATCAGCTCTTTGAGTAATCCCGAAACCTCCAGCACGACGCAGCGCTGACCGGAAAAGGGGCTGGCATCGGCATGGATCTGCAGCACCCGTAACTGGGAATCAGCGAGCGTGCGGATTTCATGTGTGATTGTCGGCGGAATCCAGATTGCCCGCATCGGCGGGACAAACCAGATGGTGTTATCGGCAATGACCTGCAGCATGCCTTTGGGCGTGTAGGTCAGCTGTCCCCATGGATGATGATGTGGCGCCAGATTGCGGGCGTTTTTCATATTTCGGGCGACCAGCCGTACCGGGCGTTGTCGTGTGGGATGGCTTTCCGGTGGGTGGGGCTGGTAGTGGGTGACGACTGGAACTGGCATAGGCGTATTTTTGGATTGGCAGTTTTGCGATAAATATTGGCTTTCTATCTTAAATCAGCCGCGCATAATTTGCTTAGACTGTATGCATTGCCATCGCTGATGGTGTCAAAACCTGTTTCTTTGCGCAGATGCAGGGAATAGGATGTTTTTACCGGAGAGCTTATGAATACAACAATCGCTACACCCGCGAACCTGAAACAGGATGCGATGGTCATCAGTCTGGTCGGCATCGCTCATGGAATTTCGCATTTTTTCCATATGATTCTGGCACCTTTATTTCCATGGATTAAAGAAGCCTTTTCACTGTCGTATGCCGAATTAGGACTGCTGATGACGGCATTTTTTGTGGTGTCAGGAATCGGCCAGGCGCTGGCCGGATTTGTCGTTGATAAGCTGGGTGCCCGTGCTGTGCTGTTTTTCGGAATTACCTGTCTGGGCTTGTCCGCGCTGGTGCTGTCTGCGGCACAGGAGTACGGCATGTTGCTGGCAGGGGCGATGCTGGCAGGAGTGGGGAATAGTGTGTTTCACCCTTCCGACTACACGTTGCTGAATAAGCGCGTTTCACCTGCCCGGCTGGGGTATGCGTTTTCCGTACACGGGATCACCGGCAATCTGGGCTGGGCAGCGGCACCCGTGTTCCTGGTGACGATTGCACAGTTCAGCAGCTGGCGCACGGCGTTGTTCTGCGCGGCGTTTCTGCCGCTGATCGTGCTGGCAGTATTGGTAATTTACCGGGATCTGCTGCATACCGACGAGGCGCAACATGCCGCGGTAACACAGCAGACACATTCGGCAGGCGCGCTGGATTTCCTCAAAATACCGGCGGTCTGGATGTGTTTTGGTTTTTTCTTTGTCAGCGCGATGGCGCTGGGTGGTATTCAGAGTTTTTCTGCTGCCAGTTTGCGTGATTTGTATGGTATGTCGCTGGCGTCGGCCACCACGGCATACACGATGTTCATGCTGGCTTCTGCTGGCGGCATGTTGTGGGGAGGTTTTTTGGCGGCGCGAGCTAAAAATCATGACCGCACCATTGCGCTGGCCTTCAGTTTTGCCGGCATTTTTTCAGTCGTCCTGGCGACCGGCTGGGCCAATGCGCCGCTGGCAATTCTGTTGATGGCCGCTGTCGGCTTTGGTTCCGGCATGGCCGGCCCTTCGCGTGATCTGATGATCCGTGCTGCGGCTCCGAAAAATGCGACAGGGCGCGTCTATGGCATTGTGTATTCTGGCCTTGATTCCGGGCTGGCGGTGGCGCCGCTGCTGTTTGGCATGATCATGGATGGCCACCATCCTTCCTGGGTATTTCTGTGCGTTGGCGGATTCCAGGTGCTGGCGATCCTGACGGCGGTGAATGTCGGCGGACGGACCCGGGCATTGGCGGCTGCCTGATTGGCGGCTAGAATGGGGCGCATCAGCGACTTCATTATCCAACGAGGAAACCAGCATGAATTTTGCAACCAGCGATATCTGTGATGCCAACGAAGATTTATTAGCCAGTGGTGAACTGGCCGCCATTCCGCCGGTATTTACGCGCTTTGGCGCGGTCAGCCAGTTTTGCGGACCGGCGGTCACTCTGAAAGCCTTTGAAGACAATGGTATGGTCAGGACGATACTGGAAACACCCGGTCACGGCCAGGTACTGGTGATTGATGGTGGCGGCAGTTTCCGTTGCGCGATGGTTGGCGGCAATCTGGGTGTGCTGGCGGAAAAAAACGGCTGGGCCGGTATCGTGGTGAATGGCTGCGTGCGCGACACTGAAGAGCTCAATGCCTGTGCGGTCGGCATTCGTGCGCTGGCAGCGGTGCCGGTCAAAAGTGTGAAGCGCGGCGGTGGCGAACGTGATCTGAAAATCACGATTGCCAATACCGCCGTGCATCCCGGTGACTGGATTTATGCCGATGCCGACGGTGTGCTGGTATCGAGAAAACCATTGCATAACGCCTGATTTTCTTGCGACCCAAACTGTATTGCGCAAGATTTGAACGCTCAGATCAGCTCGATATTTTTCAGATTCAGATAGCTGGTTTCGCGGATGATTTCCACAAAATCCGCGAGATAGGCTTTTTCACTCAGTTCTGGTTGGCAGGCAGCATACAGCCTGCCTGTCAGCCCTTGCTGAGTAATCCGTTTTCCCAGCACGTAATGCCGGTTCAGATAATTCTGTGCGGCCCATAGCGGCAGTGTGGCAATGCCGCGTTTGCTGGCGACCAGTTGCAGCATGGCGACGGTCAGCTCGGTAGTGCGCCGGGCAGTCGGTTCGATGTTCGCCGGTTTCAGCACCTGGCGGACAATATCCAGCATCTCATCCGGCACCGGATAGGTAATCAGGGTTTCATCCGCAAAATCTGAGGCCTGCAACACGTCTTTTTTCGCCAGTGCATGATCCTTTGCAATCAGTGCCACGATTTCAAACCGGAACAGCGGGTGGTAAGCAACGCTCTCCGCATGATCGATTTCCGACACAATCGCGACGTCCGCCTTATGCTGATACAGCAACCCGACCGGGTCGGCCTGAAAGCCGGACACGATATCGAGCTCGACTTCCGGCCAGCGCTGGCGAAATACATCCATTGCCGGCATCAGCCAGTCAAAGCAGGTATGGCATTCCACCGCAATCCGCAGCTGGCCGGCGACACCCTGCGCCAGCCGCGCCAGATCGCGTTCAGTGTTGGCAACCAGCGGCAGTACCTGCTCCGCCAGCTGTAGCAGGCGTTCCCCGGCTGGCGTAAAGCGTAGCGGTGTTGACTTGCGTTCAAACAAGGCGACGCCGTAATGGTCTTCCAGTAATTTCACCTGATGGGACAGGGCGGACTGCGTGACATTAAGCAAGGTAGAGGCCCGCAACAGATTGCCTGCCTCACGCAAAGCCTGCAGGGTTTTCAGATGGCGCAGTTCGAGTATCGATTGCATTATGAATGAAATTCAAGTTGATTCTTAAAATATGTCGTTTGAATAATAGTCCTCTTTCTTTCATGATGGAAGCACGATGAACGAAACAAGGATCAAAACATGACACAGGCACATATTCTGGGGTTCCCGCGCATCGGTGCGCAGCGTGAACTGAAATTTGTACTGGAAGCCTACTGGCGCGGTGATGTGACTGCGGCTACTTTGCAGGAAACCGGACGCGAATTGCGGCTTCGACACTGGCAGCAACAGGCGGTTGCGGGGTTGGATATGATGACGGTGGGCGATTTTGCCTGGTATGACCAGGTACTCAATACCCTGGCTTTGCTGGGTGCTCTGCCGGAGAGGTTTGGCTTTAATGCCGCGGCCCTGACGCTGGACGATTATTTTGTTGCCGCGCGTGGTAATACGCAGCATGTGGCTATGGAAATGACGAAATGGTTTGATACCAATTATCACTATCTGGTGCCGGAATGGACAGCAGAAACGACGTTTGACGGTGGTACGGACTGGCTGTTTGAGGAGCTGGCAGAAGCGCAGGCAGCGGGGCACAGTGCAAAAGTGGTGCTGCTTGGTCCATTGAGCCTGTTGTATCTGGGCAAGGTAAAACAGGGGCTGCAGCATCCGCTGGAGTTGCTGGCACGTTTGCTTCCCGCCTATCAGTGCGTATTGGCACGTTTGCTGGCTGCCGGGGTGGAATGGGTGCAACTGGATGAACCGATACTTGCGCTGGAGCTGGCGCCGCAATGGCTGGATGCTTTTCCTCTGGCTTACCGGGTGCTGGCAACGCAGTCACCCAAAATATTGCTGGCGACTTATTTTGAGTCTGTACAGGACAGAGCCCCTTTGTTGCACGCGTTACCGGTCGCTGGCGTGCATCTGGATCTGGTCAGGGCGCCGCAGCAACTGGAATCCTTATTGCCTGACTGGCCGACAGGTCGGGTGTTGTCGGCAGGGGTGATCGATGGGCGCAATATCTGGCGCGCTGATTTGTCCCGCTTGCTGGAATGGCTGAAACCGCTGCGGGCCAGATTAGGTGATGATTTATGGATTGCTGCCAGCTGTTCTTTGCAGCACGTCCCGGTTGATCTGGACGCTGAAACAGCGCTGGATGCAGATATCCGTGACTGGTTGGCGTTTGCAGTGCAAAAATTGGCTGAAATTCAGGCTTTGAAGCAGGCACTGATACATGTTGCAGTGCCGTCGGTGACTGCGGCAGACGCTGCGTTCGTTGCGCAGTTTGCTGCTGCCGATCGGGCGCTTACACAACGGCGCCATTCGTCGCGTATTCATAATCCGCTGGTACAGAAACGGCTGACACAGGTGACAGCCGCTGATGTGGAGCGCGGCAGCGTGTTTTCCCAACGCATTATCGGGCAACAGCAACGCTTTCAGTTACCACTGTTTCCAACCACAACGATTGGCTCTTTTCCTCAGACCGCGGCTATTCGCCAGGCAAGGGCAGCGTATAAACGTGGAGATCTGGCACATCTTGATTATCTGGAAGCAATGCGTGCCGAAATCCGCCATGTGATCGGACAACAGCTGGCGCTCGATATCGATGTGCTGGTGCATGGTGAGCCGGAACGGAACGACATGGTGGAATATTTTGGTGAGCAGTTGTGGGGTTATGCATTCACCCTGAACGGATGGGTGCAGAGCTACGGATCGCGCTGTGTGAAGCCGCCTGTGATCTATGGCGATGTATACCGGCCGGATGAAATGACGGTCAGCTGGAGCCGCTACGCACAGAGCCTGACTGACCGGCCCGTCAAAGGTATGCTGACTGGCCCGGTAACGATGTTGCAATGGTCATTCGTACGGGATGATCAGCCGCGTGCGCTGACTGCCTTGCAGATTGCGCTGGCCTTGCGTGATGAAGTCAGCGATCTGGAAAAAGCGGGCATTGGCATGATACAGATTGACGAACCGGCTTTCCGCGAGGGCTTGCCGTTGAAGAAGCGCGACTGGGCTGCGTATCTGGACTGGGCGGTGCATGCTTTCAGGGTCTGCTCGGCAGGTGTGTTGGACGAGACCCAGATTCATACACACATGTGTTATTCCGAGTTTAACGATATCCTGCCCTGGATTGCCGCGATGGATGCTGATGTCATCACGATCGAAACATCTCGTTCGGATATGGAGTTGCTGGATGGCTTCGGCAGTTTTTCTTATCCGAACGAGATCGGCCCCGGCGTGTACGACATCCATTCGCCACGCATTCCCCGCGTCAGTGAGATGCAGCGGCTGCTGGAAAAGGCGCGCAGCGTGATCCCTGACAATCGTTTATGGGTCAACCCGGATTGTGGCCTGAAGACGCGTGGCTGGCCGGAAACGGTAACTGCGCTGGGGAACATGGTGCAGGCCGCAAAATTGCTGCGGGCATCCGTGTCTGAAAGTGATGAACATGAACAGGCCGGTTGCTGCTGAGCGTCGCTGAACTAAGGCTACCTGCGCGGCAGATACAGCCTGTTCAGAGGACAGGCTGTACGGCATTGCATTCCGCTTGAGTCCGGACGGCGACATCCTTCATAATCGGGGCATGATCTTCACGTCCTTTGATTTTACTGAGCAGGCGGCATGATGCTGATTGATACCCATTGCCATCTGGATGCCAGCGAATTTGCCGGTGCCTCACTCGTCATTGCGGATGCGGCGGCGGGTGCCGGTGTGTCCGGTATCGTGCTGCCCGCGGTGCATAAAAATAATTTTGCAGCAGTAACGGCGCTGGCACACCAGCATCCGGCCTGCTTTTATGCACTCGGTATTCATCCGATGTATGTGGCCGTTTCGCAGGAGCAGGATCTGGTGTTTTTGCGTGAACAAGTCGCACAACGCCTGCAAGCGGGATGTGAAGACCGGCGTCTGGTGGCGATCGGTGAAATCGGGCTGGATTATTTTGTGCCCGAGCTGACTGAAAGTCCGTTGCGGGAAAAGCAGGAATTTTTTTATACCGAACAATTAAAAATTGCCCGTGATTTTGATTTACCGGTTTTGCTGCATGTAAGGCGTTCGCTGGACATGATTCTGAAATATCTGCGCCGTTTTTCTGTGGCAGGCGGCATTGCTCATGCGTTCAATGGCAGCATTCAGCAGGCGGAGTCGCTGATCGGTCTGAATTTTCGGCTTGGTTTTGGCGGCGCAATGACCTTTACCCGTGCCTTGCAGATCAGGCGGCTGGCAGCCGGATTGCCGCTGGAATCGATTGTGCTGGAGACTGATGCGCCGGACATTCCCCCCAGCTGGCTGGACGGGCAGCCCAACAGTCCGGAACAGCTGCCGCGCATTGCCCGGATACTGGCAGAGCTGCGTGGCCTGTCTGCGCATGAAATCGCGGCGGCAACAACCCGGAACGCGTTAGCCGTTCTGCCGCGCATGATGATTCCTGATTCACAGGCAGACTGATGCGTACGGCTTGTCTTGGTGTGGTGGCTGGTGCCGCGCTGCTGCAACAGCAAGGGCATTTACCGCAACTGTCACATCTGGGCTGGCTCCTGATGGCGCTGCTGCCCGGTTTGCTTCTGCTTCGCCGCATACCCCGATTTTTAGGAAAACCGTATTCAATTGCCGCACATGCCGGGCGGCTGCTTGCCGTTTTTCTGCTATCTGCCTTAGCTGGATTTATCTGGGCGGCCGTATTGGCGCATGCAGCCATGCGGCAAGAATTACCAGCAGCATGGGAAGGGCGCGACCTGACCGTTACCGGAACAGTTGCCAGCCTGCCTTTGCAACTGGCTCAGGGACAACGGTTTGATTTTGCTGTCGAGGATTGGCAGGACAATGCGTTGACGCCACAGGAAAGACAAAATCTGCCGCAGAAGCTGAGTCTGTCCTGGTATGCAATGAATAATGGCTTCGGTATGCAGAGTCAAAACATCAGCCCGGACTGGCAGATGGTGCAGCCCGGTCAGCGCTGGCAGCTTCGCGTACGTCTGAAACGGCCGCACGGCAATGCGAATCCCGATGGCTTTGATTATGAAGTCTGGTTGCTGGAGCAAGGAATCCGCGCAACAGGAAACGTGAGAAATGCTGCAGAAGCTGATGGCGCAGCATCGCCGCCAAACCGGAAGCTGCAGGAATTTGTCTGGAGTGCCGGCAATCTGGTGGAACGCAGCCGGGCATCGCTTCGGGCGCGCATGCATGCTGCGTTACCGGATGCGCCTTATGCCGGCGTCATCGTGGCCCTGGTGATCGGCGATCAGCGTGAGATTCCACAGTCAGACTGGATGGTATTCAACCGGGTCGGGATTGGCCATCTGATCAGCATTTCCGGGCTGCATATCACGATGATTGCAGGCATGTTTGCCGGACTGATGTCGTGGTTGTGGCGCCGCTCATTTTTCCTTGATCTCGCCTTGCCTTTACGGATTCCGGCGCAGAAAGTTGCTGCGCTGGCAGGCGCATTGATGGCGATTCTGTACGTGGCGCTGGCAGGTTTTGGTGTGCCGGCGCAGCGGACGATGGTGATGCTGCTGGTGGTGGCAGTGGCGATGTGGAACGGACGCATCACACGGATTTCTTCCGTACTGTGTCTGGCGCTGGCAGCCGTGATGCTGGCTGATCCCTGGGCAGTGCTGTCCCCGGGTTATTGGTTGTCGTTTGCTGCAGTCGGCGTCATTATTTACGCCGCTGGCAGTGGAGGTGAAATACAGGAAGCTCATGGTGCAAGCAGTAACGCGCCAGACAGTTGGCGCGGCCACTGGTATGCGATTCTGAATGCGGCAGCCCGCACGCAATATGCTGTCACGGTGGGGCTGGTGCCATTGACGATGTTGCTGTTCGGCCAGATTTCACTTATCAGTCCGGTCGCTAACGCAGTGGCAATTCCGCTGATCAGTCTGGTGGTGACGCCTATGTCCTTGCTGGGCAGTATTATGCCTGCTCCGTTATCGGGATGGCTGCTGTTGGCTGCCCACGGATTGGTGCAAATGCTGGCAGGCGTGCTGAGTTGGTGCAGTCAGCTGCCGTTTGCAGTCTGGAACGCGGCCTTGCCATCCTGGTGGATTTTTGTGCTGGCGCTGGCCGGGATTATATGGCTGCTGGCGCCACGCGGCTGGCCGATGCGCTGGCTCGGTGCTGTTTGCTGCCTGCCCTTATTGCTGGTGCCGCCGGAGCCTGTGGCGCAGGGAAAGATGCGGGTAACGGCATTCGATGTCGGTCAGGGCATGGCTTTACTGCTGGAAACCGCACAACACCGCTTGCTCTACGATACCGGCCCGTTTTACGCACCGGGTTCGGATGGTGGTAGCCGGGTGATTCTGCCATTTCTGAAATCACACGGCATCCACCAGCTCGATATGCTGATGGTGTCGCATCAGGATAATGATCACTCCGGCGGTGCGCTGAGTATTCTGCAGCAATTACCTGTCACGCTCGTCAGCAGTTCTCTCAGGGAGGATGCGCCACTGGTGCAGCAGGCAAAGGCGCACCAACGCTGCATCAGCGGGCAGTCATGGGAATGGGATGGTGTGCATTTTGAGATATTGCAACCCGTTTCCGCCAGTTACGAGAGCAGTAAATGGAAACCCAATGCCCGCAGTTGTACCCTGAAAGTGTCGGCACCTGATTTTTCTATGCTGCTGCCTGGCGATATCGAAGCCACGCAGGAAGATGAACTGATTCATATGCAGCCTGAAAAACTGCATGCCGATGTATTACTGGCGCCACATCACGGCAGCGGTACATCTTCCACACCGGCGTTTCTGCGCGCAGTCAGTCCGACACTGGCGATCTTTCAGGTCGGGTATCTGAATCGCTATCACCATCCCAAACCGGAGGTGTTTCAACGTTATGCTGATTTTGGAATAAATCGTCTAAGAACCGATGAATCAGGTGCAATCACGCTGGAATTCGGCGCATCATTGCATGTTTCCAGATTCAGGCAGGAGCATCGACGTTACTGGTACGATCAGTAAGACCGCGGTAGGCACACCATGATCCAATCCGGATCAGGCATACTCAGAAAGACAAAACAGATATGAATCATCAACACAAATCAGGCAGGCATCGCACATTCAATCCGATATGATGGAATTTCCGGTAAAACCAATTATTCATTTTGTTCACGGCAATAGTTTCCCCTCCGGGACATACCGTGTTTTTCTGGAACAGCTCGGTGAGCGCTACACGGTGCGGACTAGTGATATGGTCGGGCATGATCCGAAATACCCTGTCACTGACGGCTGGCGCTTTCTGGTGCAGGAGTTGATTGACACCTTGTCCGTCCGTTATAGCGAACCGGTGATTCTGGTTGGACATTCTCTCGGCGGCATCCTGTCGCTGATGGCGGCCCGTGCCCGCCCTGATCTGGTCAGAGCAGTGGTGGTGCTGGATTCACCGATTGTTGCCGGCTGGCGTGCTTTCCTGCTCAGAATGTTTAAATGGTTAAAGTTGGACAAAAAATTTTCCCCGGCCCGTTTTGCTGAAAAACGCAAACATATCTGGAAGAATAAAGAAGCTGCGTATCAGCATTTTTCTTCCAAAGAGATCTTTGCAATCTGGCCGCCTGAAGTTCTGCGGGATTATCTGCATGCAGGTCTTGAACCTTGCGCGGAAGGAGTGACGCTGCGTTTTAAGCGGGAAGTGGAGACAGCGATTTACCGGACACTCCCGCATGGACTGGGACGACTGGTGCGTCGTCCGCCTGCGATGCCGGTGGGTTTTGTTGGTGGCACGGAATCGATAGAATGCGCACAGGCCGGTGATTTTTACACCCGGCAGCTGATGGGGCCGCATTACACGCTGATTCAGGGCGGACATCTGATCCCGATGGAGGCGCCTGAACAAACCGCTAAGGCTGTATTGGCGATGCTTGATTCTTTTCAATTAGAGACAGTGAAACAGAGATGATGATCAGAAAATTCTTGGCAGTTCTTGTATGTTCCCCGTTATGGCTGGGCTGCGCCACAGTGCTGGCAGCAGACAGTGACACGGTTATTTCGTGGCAGGAAATGCAGCAGGTGCGCACTGAAGGAAAATCAGTCTGGCAACTTGAGATCGAGAATGATAGCCTGCTGCTGAACCGGGACGACCGCTACTATACAAGCGGTATTCATTTGCAGCAGACCAGCTATCTGCGTTCCGATCTGGAAGTCTCCGAATATGGCTGGCGTTTTGGACAGGATTTATATACTCCGACCGATATCAAACTGCCGCCTGCCCAGATTCCGGCGATTGACCATCCTTATACCGGTTGGCTGTATGCCGGCATGTTTCACCAGAAAACAGCAGCCACAGGCCGCAGCTGGCGTGTCGGGCTGGACCTCGGCTGCATCGGTCATTGCGCCGGTGGTGAATGGACCCAGAATCATCTGCACCGGCTGATTCAGCAGCCTTTACCGCAAGGCTGGAGCACGCAATACCGCAGCGAATTCGGCGCGATCTTGTCAGGCGAGTATTCGCCTGGGCGTTTGCTCCCCTTTTCTGGCACCGATCTGACACCGCGTATCAAAGCCCGTTTCGGTAATGTCATCACCGATGCCAGCGCCCAGCTGGAATTCCGTACCGGGCGACTGAATGCCTTGCCGTATCAGCCGGCAAGCTATGGTTTTGCACGCATCGCAGCCAGTGCGATCGGGTATAACGCTACGATTGAAGGCGGATACTTCAATCGCGAAATTCCTAAAGTCCACGCAAAACATAGCGGCGGAGAAATTGAGGCAGGCTATCTGTGGCAAAGTGATCGGTATGTCCTGAGTGCTTCGATTATCCGGCGTGCCAATGAAATCAAGGAAGTTTCCAATGCCGTCGGTGCCCAGAATTTTGTCAGATTGCAATTTTCCTGCATGATGTGAAATCAAAAAACAAACTGAAGAGCAGGGGGAATTCGTGGACATGTATCAGAGTGATGTATAATTCGAATTTCCCGCTTGTGCCGTCCGGCACCTTCTGCAATGACTAAGTTTGTATTCGTTACCGGGGGCGTAGTCTCCTCACTGGGCAAAGGCATCGCTGCCGCCTCTCTCGCTGCTATCCTTGAATCGCGCGGCCTCAAAGTCACCATGCTCAAACTGGATCCGTATATCAACGTTGATCCTGGCACCATGAGTCCATTCCAGCACGGCGAAGTGTTTGTGACCGACGACGGCGCAGAAACCGATCTGGATCTGGGACACTATGAGCGCTTCATCAGTTCCAAGATGAAGAAAGTCAATAATTTCACCACCGGCCAGATTTACGAATCCGTAATTCGCAAAGAGCGGCGCGGCGAATACCTTGGCAAAACCGTGCAGGTGATCCCACATATCACCAACGAAATCCAGGAATTCATTCATCGCGGTGCGGCTGGCGCCGATGTCGCGCTGGTCGAAATCGGCGGTACGGTCGGCGATATTGAATCGCTGCCTTTCCTCGAAGCTGCGCGTCAACTGAGTCTGCGTGCAGGTCGTAATGCTGCTGCGTTTGTTCATCTGACCCTGGTACCTTATGTTGCAGCTGCCGGTGAATTGAAAACCAAGCCGACTCAGCACAGCGTTCAAAAATTGCGCGAAATCGGTATTTTCCCGGATGCCTTGTTGTGCCGTGCCGATCGCCGTATTCCCGATGATGAACGTGCGAAAATTTCGCTGTTCGCCAATATCCCCGAAGAGGGCGTGATCTCGGTCTGGGATGCCGATACCATCTACAAGATCCCGCAAATGCTGCATGATCAGGGGCTCGACAAGATTGTATGCGACGCGTTGGCCATCAGCCCGAAACCGGCTGATCTGTCGATGTGGGACAAGTTGATTTATGCTCTGGAAAACCCTAAGCGGGAAATCACCATCGGCATGGTTGGCAAATACGTCGATCTGACCGAATCGTATAAGTCGTTGACTGAAGCGCTCCGTCACGCCGGTATCCACACTGAAAGCCGCGTCAACATTGAGTATGTGGATTCGGAAGAAATCGAAGCGCACGGTACAACGTCGCTGGAAAAATACGATGCGATTCTGGTACCGGGTGGCTTTGGTAAGCGTGGCGTTGAAGGTAAAATCATGGCAGCTCGTTATGCCCGTGAAAATAAAATTCCTTACCTCGGCATCTGCCTCGGTATGCAGGTCGCGCTGATCGAATACGCGCGCCATATGGCTGGTCTGACGATGGCAAATTCGACCGAGTTCGATCCTGAGACTGAGCAGCCAGTGGTTGCGCTGATTAATGAGTGGAAAAATCAGGACGGTAAAGTTGAAACGCGTGACGAGAATTCTGATCTTGGCGGTACGATGCGTCTGGGGGCGCAAACTTGTGCGATCAAGCCTGGTACCCTGGCTGCAGAAATCTACGGTAATGTCGTGACTGAGCGTCACCGTCATCGCTACGAAGCGAATAATCATTATCTGGGTCGCGTTGAAGCTGCTGGCCTGGTCGTGTCCTCGCGCACTGCAACAGAAGACCTGTGCGAAATCATGGAATTGCCGCGTGACGTGCATCCTTTTTACCTCGGTGTTCAGTATCACCCGGAATTCAAATCGACACCGCGTGATGGCCATCCGCTGTTTATTGCATTTGCCAGAGCAGCACTCGCTCACAAAAATGCAGAAGGAAAATAAAGCATGAAATTATGTGGATTTGATGTTGGCCTTGACCATCCATTTTTCCTGATTGCCGGTCCTTGTGTGATCGAGTCAGAACAAATGGCGCTCGATACAGCCGGCACGCTGAAGGAAATCACGCAGGAGCTCGGTATTCCTTTTATCTACAAGTCATCGTTTGATAAGGCTAACCGCTCTTCAGGTACCTCTTTCCGCGGTCTGGGAATGGATAAAGGGCTGGAGATACTCGCACAAGTCAAAAAGCAGATTGCCGTGCCGGTGCTCACCGACATTCATGCGATTGATGAAATCGCTCCGGTTGCTGCGATTGTTGATGTCTTGCAGACGCCGGCATTTCTGTGCCGTCAGACCGATTTCATTGAAGCCTGCGGCCGTTCCGGTAAACCTGTGAACATCAAAAAAGGTCAGTTCCTGGCGCCGCATGATATGGTCAATGTGATTGCCAAGGCGCGTGCCGCAGCAAAAGCCGCAGGTCTGAATGAAGATAATTTCATGGCTTGCGAGCGCGGCGTCTCGTTCGGTTACAACAATCTGGTATCGGATATGCGTTCGCTTGCCATCATGCGCGAAACCAATTGCCCGGTTGTATTTGATGCGACGCATTCTGTGCAGTTGCCGGGTGGCCAGGGGACATCATCCGGCGGTCAGCGTGAATTTGTACCGGTGCTGGCGCGTGCTGCCGTCGCGGCAGGTATTTCCGGCCTGTTCATGGAAACCCACCCGAACCCGGCTGAAGCAAAATCCGACGGACCGAATGCGGTACCATTAGGTCGCATGAAAGAATTACTGACAACGTTGATCGATCTGGATCGTGTCGTCAAGAAGAATGGATTTCTGGAATCCAGTTTCAGTTAATTGATGTTGGCAGACTTCGTTTTCGTGGCGGTAACCTGTCGCTAAGCGACGAAGTGCGTTGATGTTTCCGGAATCCGGATGGAGTTGACATCCTGTCGCATCAGGTTCCGGCGCTTCGCAGCATGTCACCCGCATCTGCGGTCTGCTCAGGTCAGCACTGTTTTTTACTTTGTTCGCAATATTGATCGTTTAGGAGAATTGAATGAGTGCCATCGTTGATATTATCGGCCGTGAAATTATTGATTCACGCGGTAACCCAACTGTTGAGTGTGATGTATTGCTGGAATCCGGTGTCATGGGCCGTGCTGCTGTCCCGTCCGGAGCTTCGACTGGCTCTCGCGAAGCGATTGAATTGCGCGACGGCGACAAATCACGCTATCTGGGTAAGGGTGTTTTGAAAGCCTGCGAGCACATCAATACCGAAATCGCAGAAGCGATCATGGGTCTGGATGCAAATGAACAGGCTTTCCTCGACCGTACGCTGATTGATCTGGACGGTACTGAAAACAAGGGCCGCCTCGGCGCAAATGCGATGCTGGCGGTTTCGATGGCGGTTGCCAAAGCTGCCGCTGAAGAGGCTGGCCTGCCGCTGTACCGCTATTTCGGCGGTTCCGGCGCGATGCAGTTGCCAGTGCCAATGATGAACGTCATCAACGGCGGTGCGCATGCTGACAATAACCTCGATATTCAGGAATTCATGATTATCCCGGTTGGCGCTCCGACTTTCCGTGAAGCGATCCGCTACGGTGCAGAGGTATTCCATGCGTTGAAAAAAATCCTGCACGACAAAAATCTGACGACGGCAGTGGGTGATGAAGGTGGTTTTGCACCGTCCGTTGATAACCATGAATCCGCCATCAAGCTGATCATTCAGGCGATTGAAGCAGCCGGCTATGAGCCTGGAACACAGATTGCCCTGGGACTGGATTGCGCCGCTTCCGAATTCTACAAGGATGGCAAATACCATCTGGAAGGCGAGGGTTTGACTCTGTCCGCAACCGATTTCACCAATTTGCTGGCGACCTGGGTTGATAAATACCCCATCATCTCGATCGAAGATGCGATGGCTGAAGGCGACTGGGAAGGCTGGGCGATTCTGACTGAAAAGCTCGGCAAGACGGTGCAGCTGGTTGGCGACGATCTGTTCGTGACCAACACCAAGATTCTGAAAGAGGGTATCCAGAAAGGTATCGCCAATTCCATCCTGATCAAAATCAATCAGATCGGCACGCTGACGGAAACTTTTGCTGCGATTGAAATGGCCAAACGTGCTGGTTACACAGCGGTGATTTCTCATCGTTCCGGCGAAACAGAAGACAGCACAATTGCTGATATCGCAGTTGGTCTGAATGCTTTGCAGATCAAGACAGGTTCCATGTCCCGTTCCGATCGCATGGCCAAATACAATCAGTTGCTGCGTATTGAAGAAGATCTGGGTGAAATCGCCAGCTACCCAGGTCGTGACGCCTTCTACAATCTGAAGTAATCTGGTATCTTAAAAAAGGGGAACGCGGTTCCCCTTTTTTTGGCAGTGAGTTATCTGTGAATCCGATTCCGATGTGAGTTTTTGTGCGCCTGATTACCGTTTCTTTTGCTGTGCTGTTATTGCTGATCCAGTACCCCTTATGGTTGGGTAAAGGTGGCTGGCTGCGTGTCTGGGAATTTGAGCGCCAGGTTGCGCAGGCACAGGGTCGTAATGAAAAACTCAAGGAACGTAATGCCAAGCTGGAGTCTGAAGTGTCGGACTTGAAAACCGGTACCGATTCAGTTGAGGAACGCGCCCGTTTTGAACTGGGTATGATCAAAAAAGACGAGATTTTTGTTCAGATTCTCGATCCGCGCGCGCCGGCTTCTTCTGTCGCAGTCATGCCCGCCAGTCATTCCCCCGACCTGCATTAATCCTTCCTCTGAGTGTCTGATCTGGTTCGGACATGGCTGCGACAGAAGAAGCCGAGTTGACCGACCCGTGTATTGCATCCTTGCTACTGCAAGCCATGCACAGCGCATGTTCGCATGAACTGACATAAATCTGACCATGCACTGCGGCAGCGGTGTTTGGCTGAAAATTATCAAAATATTGCGCTCAATAAAAAAATACCTTCCATTTATCGGGCTATCATAGAAACATATTGTTCAGCCATGGTCGTTATCCTTGTTTTGCCTCAACAGTAACCGTATGGGCTTTAACATTGCAGCGACGGCCACTATCCGGAGTCTGTCTATGTTGCGTGTCATTGGTATTGTCGGTGCAGGAGCAATGGGGAAGGGAATCGCCCAGTTAATCGCGCAGTCAGGTTTTCAGGTGCTGTTATTTGACAGCATTCCCGAGGTCGCAGACATGGCAAAGCAAGCACTTTTTGTGCAGTGGGACCAACTGGAACAGAAACAGAAAATTACTCCCCATGTCGCAGCCACCGCCAGGTCGCATCTTCATGTCGTGGAGGTACTTGAGGCGATGCACGTCTGCGATCTGGTGATTGAAGCGATTGTCGAAAAACTGGATGTGAAACAACAGTTATTTCATCAGCTGGACCAGATCGTTAAGGATGAATGCATTCTGGCGACCAACACCTCATCCTTATCCGTGACCGCCATTGCTGCAGGTAGCCGTTTGCCATCACGTGTGGCAGGACTGCATTTTTTTAATCCTGTACCGCTGATGAAGGTGGTGGAAGTCATTAACGGTCTGTTGACCGCAGCTCATGTCCCACCGTTGCTACAGGCGCTGATTAATGACACAGGTCATGCCGCAGTGTTCGCAAAAGATACACCCGGTTTTATTGTGAACCATGCCGGACGTGGCTATGTGACAGAAGCCTTACGAATATTGCAGGAAAATGTGGCAGATTTTACAGAAATCGATCAGATCATGCGCGGGGCGGCAGGATTTCGTCTCGGCCCGTTTGAGTTGATGGATCTGACCGGGTTGGATGTGTCGCATCCGGTCATGGAGTCGATTTATCATCAATATTATGAAGAACCGCGTTACCGGCCGAATTACATTGCCGCGCAGCGGGTGCAGGCAGGCGTGCTGGGACGCAAGACAGGGCAGGGGTTTTATTCTTATCCGCCGGTCTCCGAAGCTCCGCTGCTGCCGCAGGAGACGGTCTGGCAGGGCCGCATTTGGCTCAGTCCGGAAAATCCGCTGGCGCTGGATGCATTGCACGATCTGTGTGAGCGAATTGATATTGTTGTGGATTATGGTCACCTGCCAGCAGCAGATGCTGTTGCTGTCGTGAGTCCCGATGGTGAAGATGTCAGTACCTGCGTAGCGCGGCTCGGCTTGAATCCACGACGTACCATCGGTATTGACAGCTTGAATGCTTGTCACGGTCATCTGACCCTGATGCTGAATCCGGCGACTGACCTGAAGCTGGCGCAGGGACTCCAGCTTCGCTGCGCTCAGCATGGAATGCCGGCAACGCTGATTCAGGACAGCGCCGGTTTCGTCGTGCAGCGCGTGCTGGCGACCATCATCAATATTGCCTGCGATATCGTGCAGCAGGGTATCTGCAGTCCACAGGATCTGGATCAGGCAGTGCTGGCAGGACTGGCTTATCCGTTTGGGCCACTGGCATGGGGAGACAAACTGGGGGCATCGCGTATACTATCTGTCTTGCGTAACATGCAGGACAGTACCGGCGACCCGCGCTATCGTCCAAGTCCCTGGCTGGTCAGACGTGCGCAGTTGGGACTGTCGTTGCTGCATGTGGCGGAAAGATAAAAACAAAGAGTAAAAAATAGGCTCAAGAGCAGCATGCCGTCATGCTGGCGGTATTTTGCTATCACTATGAAAATCAGATTCAGGAGAAAATCAGATGGCCAAAGCAGTATTCAGTTGGGAAGATCCGTTGTTATTGTCGTCGCAGTTGAGCGAAGAAGAGCGCATGGTGCAAGAAGCTGCCCGTGCTTATTGTGAAGAAAAACTGGCACCACGCGTTCTGGATGCTTTCCGTCACGAGCGTACTGACCCGACGATTTTCCGTGAAATGGGTGAGCTTGGTCTGTTGGGCTCGACAATTCCGGCTGAGTACGGCGGTGCAGGTCTGAACTATGTCTGCTACGGTCTGGTGGCACGTGAAGTGGAACGTATCGACTCTGGTTATCGCTCCATGATGAGTGTGCAGAGTTCGCTGGTGATGGTGCCGATCAATGAATTTGGCAGCGAGGCGCAGAAGCAGAAATATTTGCCGAAACTCGCCAGCGGCGAATGGATAGGCTGCTTCGGCCTGACCGAGCCAAATCATGGTTCTGACCCCGGCAGCATGGTGACCAGAGCCAAAACCGTACCTGGCGGTTATGCGCTGAGTGGCGCAAAAATGTGGATCACTAACAGCCCGATTGCCGATGTGTTTGTCGTCTGGGCCAAAACCGATGATGGCCGTATCCGCGGATTCATTCTTGAAAAAGGCTGGGAAGGACTGACGGCACCTGCGATTCATGGAAAGGTCGGCTTGCGTGCTTCTATTACTGGCGAAATCGTGATGGATGAAGTTTTCGTGCCGGAAGAAAATCTGCTGCCGCATGTGGAAGGTCTGAAGGGGCCATTCACCTGTCTGAATTCTGCGCGGTATGGTATTGCCTGGGGTGCGCTGGGTGCGGCTGAGTTCTGCTGGCATACGGCGCGTCAGTACACGCTGGACCGGACACAATTCGGCAGACCACTGGCAGCCAATCAGCTGGTCCAGAAAAAACTGGCGGATATGCAGACAGAAATCACCCTCGCTTTGCAAGGCTGTCTGCGTCTGGGAAGAATGAAGGATGAGGGTACTGCGGCCGTTGAGATCACTTCCATTATGAAGCGTAACTCCTGCGGTAAGTCACTGGAAATCGCCCGTGTTGCGCGTGATATGCTCGGTGGTAACGGTATTTCTGATGAGTTCGGTATTGCCCGCCATCTGGTGAACCTGGAAGTAGTGAATACCTACGAAGGTACTCACGATATCCATGCGTTGATTTTGGGCCGTGCGCAAACTGGTATCGCTGCTTTCTGATGATGCCAGGTATTTTCTGATCAAAAAAACGCACAGTTATGTGCGTTTTTTTATTTGGCAAAGGGTTTTATGCGGCGCTCTTCCGGCGTTCGCTGATATGTCGTATCGGTGATGCCGCGAATGCGATGAAAACGATCACCAACAAAATACTTCCGCACAGCAAAAACAGCTGTGGTAAAGACATACTGCGCATCAGCCATCCAGTCAGTGCTGACGACACCGGGCCGATACCGAGAAAAATAAACATGAACATGCTCATCGCCCGTCCCATCATCTGCGGCGGTACCTGTGTCTGTATCCAGGTGAAAACTGCCACCTGCAAATAACCCCCGAGACTGGCAATCAAAACCAGCAACAGCACGGCTTGCCAGCTGTGATGAATCAGTCCCAGTGGCATGAATAACAGACTGATAATCAGATCGACCAGCAGTAGTGTCCGCCCCAGATTGCCGAGACGCATACCGGGACGTATGCCAGATATCAGCATACCGAGTAAAGCGCCGGCACCGTGCGCACCGCTCAGCAGACCGAGTGTTCCAGCACTGTTATTCAATTGGGTTGCCAGCAAAGGCATTGCCAGCTGCATTGGCCCCATGATGAAAAAAGCAATCGCAGACCAGTACAGAAAACAGGTGCGCAATTCTTTCAATTCCCAGCAAAAACGCAGACCATCCCATACCTGATGCATGAGATGCCGGGATTGCCTGTCGTCGTGTGCGGGTTTGGATAAATGACGGGTAACCACCCGGCTCAATGTCCAGGCAGAAATGGCATAGCTGAGACAGTCCGTCAGAAAAGCTGCAGTCAGTCCATAAGAATCTGTCACCGGAGATTGTTTGCTGCTGGCCGTCAGCGAGATCATCAGACCTGCCAACACAGGGCCGGCAAACATGGTGAATTGTCGCAGACTCAGCATGATGCTGTTCGCAATGGGAAACTGCGCAGGTTCTACCACATGCGGCAACATGGAGCTCCCTGCAGGGATGCTGAATGCGGTGGAAATGCCGAGCCCCAGCGCAAAGCCGTATACCATCCACAACTGAAGTTCCCCGCTCAGTAAAATGGCAGACAGCAGTCCCAGCAAGACCGTATTAATGTATTTGGTCAGCATCATGACCCGCTTCGGTGAATAACGGTCAACAATCGCACCTCCCAGCAGAATGAAGACAGCCCGCGGGATCCCCAGCAGTGCCAGCACAATGCCAAGTGCCAGTGGATCTGTGGATAGTTTCAGCACCAGCCAGGGCAGAGCAATCAGCGTGAACTGGTCTCCGAGCATGGAGATCATGCCGCCGCTGATCAGCCAGCGGAAAGAGCGATTGGACAATAAGGCTGCGCGCGGCGATGGCGGCACTGAGGTTGACGTGGGTGGCATGACAGGTTTTTCCATCAACTTTTCCATTCCTGATGTATTGATTTTTAATGCTTATTTTTCTTTTGTCGTCGCTTGCCGGAGTTGCGCTTCAAGATGTATCAGGCCTTCCCGTGCATAGCGCATCAGGCTGTCAGACAGGCCTCCGTCGAGCAGAACACCGGTTTCCTGGCGATGAATGTCACGTACTTTTTGTACGACCTGCATGTCATTGCCCCAGGCATCCAGAAACAGGTTACGCCATTGCCGGAGCAAAGGTTGCATCTCGTCCGCCACTGGAGGGATACCTGCCAGCATTTTTTCCCGGATATCAGAAAACAGGGTATTCCACGCATCTGCATTTTGAAACGAAGATGTTTTAAAAAAGCGCAATTCTTTTTCAGTCAGATAACGACGATAGATGCCATACCGGACTTCGATGGATGCCATGCTGATATAGTCGATCAGTTCCCCATTCACACCCGTCAATGCCTGGATTCCCGGTTCATTTCTGTGCAGACGCGACAAATGCAGCACATAGCGCGGCATATTTGGCATCAAGTCATTCGTGATGGTGATCCATCTGACTGCCAGATCCTGTGCTGCCGGATCGGAAGGTGGAGTCTGTCTTTCCATCAGTGCATGGACTTCTGTAATCAATGGGCGGATGGCCTGATCGAGCAATTGTTTCTGCTGTCCTGAACGTAGCCAGAGTAACTCTTCCGGAGTGAAGTAGCGGTCGGCGACACTGTACATTTCCAACGCCAGCAGCCAGTCATCCAGCGGTAGTTGATCGTTCGCCTCGAGCAGATGGTGCAAGGTTTGTAAGCGCTGCTGCAATAACTGCTGCTTTTTGATTTGCTGATCGACTATCTCCAGCTGTTCGCTGATCAGCCTCTGTAAGCCAGTCTGTTCCCGGTCAATCAGAGTGGCGATCTCGGTTAAGGGTAAATGCAGGCGGCGTAAGGTTTGTATCCGGAACAGGCGGGTAACATCTTCCCGGCTATACAGGCGGTAGCCCGACTCTGAACGGGCGGTAGGACGTAACAGTCCTATGCTGTCGTAGTGATGCAAAGTACGTACTGTCAGCCCGGCGCGTTTTGCCAGCTCTCCGATTTTGAGTCGCATGGGTATTTTCTGCTTTTCGTCAATAGCAATCATCTGATGAATGACACTATAAAGTCTGACGTTGCGTCATGGTCAAGGGTTTTTGATGCTGAGGTGAGTGTCTGAGATAGTCTGAAAAAGACAGGCGGGATTAATGCTGATAAGCGTGAGGCCATCAGCATTGCCGGAAAGGAGGCAGCAGTAACCAGTGGGGAGCAGCTACCGCTGACGCTGTGTATCAGTGTTTCATATTACTGGCAGGCTGGGTGCCGTCTGCCAGTGTGCTGGTGACAAACAGCTGAGCACAGTCTACCGGGTCGAAGGCGTAATGCTTACCGCAGAAATCACAGTTGATGTCGATTTCCCCCAGCTCGGCGAGGGTATTCTCAATTTCTGTACTGCCCAGCATTTTTAACATATCGCCGACTTTTTCCCGGGTGCAGCTGCAATGAAACACTGGATGTAATGGGTCAAACACCCGCAGCGTCTGTTCCCAGAACAAGCGGTGCATCAGCGTGCTGATGTTGTGTTCCAGCATTTCTCCACGTTTGAGGGTATCTCCGAGCATCACTGCATGGTTCCAGGCTTCTTCGGGATTTTCTGTCTTTACTTCGATACCGCCGGTATGCGGCAACTTTTGCAGCAGCAGGCCGCGGGCTACCTGATTGTCGGCAGCCAGCCAGAGTTTGGTATCGAGCTGTTCGGAGCGCAACATATAATTTTCGATGATGGTGGCAATGTTATCGCCATCCAGCGGCACGATACCTTGATAGGCCTGCTGGCCAGGCAGTTTATCGTTAGGGTCCAGCGTAATCACGAAACGTCCCTGTCCATGTGCATGAACCAGATCGCGCAGGGTCTCATGGTCTTCAATCACGGCATCGTCGGCCAGCTTGGCTGTGGCTCGCAGGCGCAGCTGATCGTCACATTCCACGACCATCAGTTTGACCGGACCATCGCCGTGAATCTGCATAATCATCGTACCGTCAAATTTCAGATTCGCAGATAACAGCGCTGAAGCCGCCATCAGTTCACCCAGAACGATTTGTACCGCTTTTGGATAAGTGCGGTGTGACTGCATTTGCTGCCATGCCGTTTCCAGTTCCACCAGTTCGCCGCGGACGCCGGCGTGTTCAAACATAAATTTTTGTAAAGTATCAGTCATAGTGCAATTGTGTACGATCCCAAGGGGGGCAGTGTAAAGCGGATGCGCAGAGTCAGTCTGATTGCGTCAGAACCGGCGCTGGTCCGGAAAAATTAGTCGATACGGCGCAATTGGGTTTTGTAAAGCTGGCCGCGTTGTGCATAGTTAGCGGTATTCATGTGCATCCGCATGCGGTCATCGTCGTTGAGTTCGCGGACAGCCTTGGCTGGTGAACCGATGATCAGTGAATTATCCGGAAATTCTTTACCTTCGGTAACCAGTGCACCAGCGCCGACCAGACAGTTTTTTCCTATTTTAGCGCCATTCAGAATCACCGCCTGAATGCCGATCAGCGATCCTTCGCCGATCGTGCAGCCGTGCAGCATCGCCTGATGGCCAACCGTCACATTAGGACCGATCGTCAAAGGAAACCCGGGATCGGTATGCAGAATACAGCCTTCCTGCACATTGCTGTTTTCACTGACAGTGATTAACTCATTGTCGCCGCGGATGGTGACGTCAAACCAGATGCTGGCTTTGGCTTCAATGCGGACTTTGCCAATGATTTTTGCCGTATCGGTAATGTAAGCAGAGGCATCGATTTCCGGTGCGATATCACCTAATTGGTAGATGGGCATAATAATTCCGTAAAATAGCGGCTGAAAAAACTGCTTTCGTCCACAGGTCCAGAAGACAGCCTGATGGCAGAAACCAGCGCGAGTGATTGCAATGGCATCAAGGGAATGATGGTGGACGGTACTTTGCCCTGATATTGATTAAAATCATCCCGGATACGCTATTTTAACGCTCCGTGCCATGCTGTGCCGGAGTCATGCATTGATTGAACGATTTGAACACTGAGGTGATGATGGAGTTACGTCATGAAGCCCTGCTGGCATTGCTTGATTGCGATACCGGCAGCAAGTGCCGGCGTGTGCTGGCCATCCCCGATACGGTGGTGCTCGACATTTGTTGTCAGATCACGACTCCCGAAGGCATTCCCGGCCGCCCGGTGAAACCGGAACTGGTCACGCCCGGTCAGGTCGGGCGTCGTGCCATGCATACCGTGGAAGGCCGGGCAGTGCTGATTCATGCGCTGGCACACATTGAGCTGAATGCAGTTAATCTGGCCTGCGATATTCTCTGGCGTTTTCCCGGTATGCCGGAACGCTTTTACCGCGACTGGCTGAAAGTCGCCAGGGAAGAGGCCTGTCATTTTCAACTGCTGCAAGCGCATTTGCAGACGCTGGGTTACGCCTACGGTGACTTTACAGCGCATAACAGTTTATGGGAAATGGCAGCAAAAACCAGTCAGGATCTGATTGCCCGACTAGCGCTGGTGCCGCGCACGCTGGAGGCGCGCGGACTGGATGTGACCCCCGGTATTGCCGCCAAACTGGCGCAGGCCGGAGATCAGGCGGCTGCCGATATTCTGGATATTATTTACCGCGATGAAATTGGTCATGTCGCTATCGGTAACGACTGGTATAAAACATTATGTCAACAACAGCAGCTTGATCCGGTCGCCACTTATGCCGTGTTGGCCGAAAAATACAAAGCCCCGCGTTTGCGCGGGCCTTTCAATCTGGAAGGACGACGTGCTGCCGGTTTCGATGAAAATGAGCTGATGGCACTGACGTAAATGCCCGCGAAACGGCCATCCGCGGCCGGATAAACGCATCAATACCAATACCTGCGGGCATTCCAGATCAGGCGCAGTAGCGATGAAAGAGCGCTGATTATGTATTCCAGACTGCCGCGTTCAGCGCACCTCTGACCAGAAACTGATTTTTTCCCAGTTGTGTTGAACCCGTTGCCTTGACCGGTACGCGGCGTTGAACTATTTCAGTGAGTTATTTAGTCGCCGGCATGAATGCTGCCTATACCCTCGACGCTTTTCACCAGTTGCTTCGGATTTCCGTAATAGGTCAGGGTGCCGATACCCTGTACGTTGGCATTCAGTTTTTCGCGGGCGTTGACCGAAACTGCGCCAATGCCTTCCACATTCACATCGGCCCGCTCCGCCACCAGATCTTTGGTTTCAACCAGTCCGACACCTTGTGCGCGTAACCGCAGATATTTGGTCTTTCCCGTTGCAACCAGCATACCTGCACCTTCATAAGACAACTCAAATTCATCGCTGTTAATGTTGATCAGCTTCGTCAGGCCGGCTCCTTCCATTTTGAAGCGATTGAGTTGCGGAACGGTAATGATGACTTGCGCATCATCCGAAATATGGATGTTGTGCTTTTCTTTATAAGACAGAATGAGTTCATTGCCGATCACCTCAGTGATCACTCTGGAAGCAAATTTTTCATTGCCTTTAATGGTAATCGACTGCGTTTTACCGACTTCCACCGTCACATTCATCGCACTGTGGCTTTTGATGACATTAAAGCTGGCGACGTTGCGGCTGAAATCTTCCGCTATCGCTGCGTGGCAGAATAAAAACGCAGAGAAAAACAGGCCAGACAGCGTGACAGCAGAACGATTTGGTTGAATGCGCATCATGTTCTCCAGAGAAAGTAAGTGAAACCGGAGTCAGCCGGAATGCGGCGATTATCTGCCGGCATCACCAATACTGAAACCTTCTTGCGACAAAGTGCAAAATTCATGGTTCAGAATGCTTTTTTTAGCAGGAAGACTGATCATTGATCTGGGCTCGCAGAGCCGACTGCGACATCCTCTGAATGGTTGGCGTGTCGTTCAAAATACAGCAGATCCATCCACTTTCCATTTCGCAGCAAGGCAGAATGTGCGTGACCAAATTGGGTAAATCCGCATTTCCGCATGATCGCCAGCGATGAATGATTGTCCGCGATGACCATTGCTTCAATGCGCCACAGACCGAGTGTTGCAAAAGCATGGTGAGCTACTGCGCTAACGGCTTCGGTGGCGTAACCCTGTCCACCATGGCGGGCGCTGAAACGGTAGCCCAGGGTCGCCCTGAAATAATCCTTTTTTTCAATGCCGCGCAGAGTGATGCGACCAACGATTTCATCGCCATACCATGCCAGGTAATGCAATTCCTGCTGGGCTTGCGCCTGCCACTGTGCTTGCCGCAGGCTCTCACGAACATTATCAGGTGTGTAGAATGCTGCGCCGCGGCTGGCGATCCATTGTTCGAAGTGCCTCCGGTTTTCCAGCTCAAAAGCAAGCAGGGCGGTGCTGTCATCGGTATGAGCCAGGCGTATGTGGAGACGGGCTGAGGAGATCATTGCAGCATGCTGTTCCGGATATTGTAGAAGCGATAGCGCCGGCAAAAACGCATTTCACCGGACAGATGTGTTTAAATAATGCCACTGCTGGCAGCGCATCAGCAGATTTTGCAGATGCACACATTCCTCTTTTGAATTAGTGAATATTATCATGCGAGTTCTGATATCCATTCTGTTCCGGTTGTTGTTTCTGCTTGGTGCTTCCGGTGTACTGGTGAGTTTTTCCGATGCTGCAGCACAGACTGTCCGTGTGAATCGAGGAGCCGCAATTACCGTATTACTGACCGGGTTTGCCGTGAATAAGCCAGCGCAGGTTCAGGATATTGATGACATTGCACAGGGGTTACCGCGGGCACTGGTACGCCGTCTGGCACAAACTCCGTCATTTCAGATCAAAACAACACCGGACTTATTATCGCTCGACTGGCAATTCAGTCAGGCGGATAGTAAATTGCTGGCGCAGACTGCGGCTTTGTATCATGTGCAGTACGTGATTGCAGGGCAAGTTCTGAACGCCGGAGTTCATACCGAGCCGGTGTGGCTGGGATTGCGGGAGAAAAAACACAGGGCGCTGCAACTGGAAATCCATTTATATGATGCCCTGGCCGGAGTGCTGGTGCAGCGTTACGAATTTTCCACGAGTGTAACCGGTGATGTGCAGATCGGCAGAGAACATGTATTTGATGGCGCCGGATTTCAGGCAACAGTTTATGGAAAAGCCATCGATGGGTTGCTGGACGAGATTGCGCAGAAAATGGGTGCCAAAATCCTGAGTTTGCCCTGAGGTGATTAAGCCGCCCGGCATGGCCTGAATATGGAGGAAGGTGAAAGACTGCCGGTTGGTGAGCCGGACAGCCCGTTTCTTGCAGATATTACGTACGTTTTTGTTTGAATCTTTCCTGCTCCTGCAGGCGTAGTACCCGCCGCTGCACTTTGCCGGTTGTCGTCATGGGCAAGGCATCGATAAATTCAATTTCTTTCGGATATTCATAGGGAGCGAGTTTTCCCTTGACGTGTTTCTGCAATTCCAGAATCAGCTTGTCACTGGCTTTGTAGCCAGGGCTCAGCACGACGTATGCTTTGACCAGATTGCCGCGTTCTTTGTCCGGCTTGGGAACCACCGCAGTATTGGCGACAGCAGGATGCTTGACCAGACAATTTTCAATTTCTGACGGACCAATCCGGTAGCCGGCTGCCTTGAACATATCATCTGCCCGACCCTGATACCACAGATAACCATCGACATCAGCATAGGCGAGATCGCCGGTGCGGCACCAGTCGCCGGAAAATTTATCGCGGGTTGCGGAATCATTTTTCCAATAGCCGAGGAAAAACACCGGATCGGGATGACCATGAATATCAAAGCGGTGCATGGCAACTTCACCGGTCACTCCTGCGCCGACCGGCTTGCCATCATCATCAATCACAGCAACCTGATGACCCGGATAGGGGCGCCCCATGCTACCGGGGCGGGCAGGCCATTGCTGGTGGCTGTTGCCGACGATGTAGTTCATCTCTGTCTGGCCAAACATTTCATTCGGGATGACATTCAGCGCCTGTTCGCACCAGTGGAATACAGCGTCCCCGACGGCTTCTCCGGCACTCATGATGGCACGCAGTTTCAATTTGTATTTTTCACGCGGTGCGGGTTCCGCTTTCATCATCATTTTGAGGGCGGTAGGGAACAGGAAGGTATTGGTGATTTTGTATTTTTCCAGCAGATAGAACGCCGTTTCTGCGGTGAATCGACCCTGATAGCCGACAATCGGTTGACCGAAATACAGTGATGGCAACAACGCATCCATCAGACCGCCAGTCCAGGCCCAGTCGGCCGGTGACCAGAACACATCTTTCTTTTTGGGAAACCAGTTCTGGGAAGCGACAAAGCCGGTCAGATTGCCAATGATTGCCGAATGAGGGATCAGCGCGCCCTTTGGTGCGCCTGTGGTACCGCTGGTGTAAATCAGAATTGCCGGATCGGTAGCGCGGGTCTGGATCATTTCAAAATCAACCGGCATTTGCGGCAGATAATTTGCCCATTCCAGATGCGGGAAATCGGCAGGTGCATGTGGACAATCGACGGTAATGAGGGTCTGCAGGTGTGGGCAGCTCCGGGCAATTGATAAATAGGCATCCAGTCCGCTGCTGTCGAGTATCAGTGCTTTGGCTTCGCTATGTTGCAGCCGGTATTCCAGCGCTTCCGGCCCGAACAGAAAAGACAGCGGCATCACGATTGCCCCCATCTGCAGACAGGCCATGATCGTAATGGCCGTCTCTGGCCGTTGCGGCATGATGCAGGCGACTACATCGCCACGCTGTACGCCTTGTAATTGCAACAGGTGAGACAGTTGATTGGCTGCCTTGGATAAACCTGCGTAACTCAGGCGGCTGGTGTTGCCTGCACTGTCTTCGTGATAAATGGCGGTACGTTTTGTCTCAGACGCCCAGCGTCGACAGCATGCTTCGGCGATATTGAAATACAGTGGAACTTCCCACCGGAAATTCCGGTATAGCGTTGAATAATGATCGACGCTATCTGCAGCCATGTCTGTCACCTGCGATTTGAGGGTGTCCTGCGGTTTCATCGGGTCTCCGTTATAATTATCGAACGGTCGTTCTATTGTTGTCAGTGTTATCCTTGCGTTTCAGATATCTGCATCCTACTGCATATCGTTCTTTCCTGAGCTTTGCCGGAAAGATTTTCTTGATGAAAAGAATTAATCAGCCATGTCTATTGCCCGTCTGCCTTCCCGTTCTGAGTTCATTCAAGTCCGTGGTTTACGTTACCACGTCCGCCACTGGGGTAATGAAGATGCGCCATTAATTGTCATGCTGCATGGCTGGATGGACGTGTCAGCATCATTTCAGTTTGTAGTGGATCATCTGCAGCACGACTGGCATGTCATCGCGCCGGATTTGCGGGGATTTGGCCTGACCGATACACCGGGAACGGATACCTACTGGTTTCCGGATTATCTGGGTGACCTGGATGCCGTTCTGCAGCATTACGTACCGCAAGGTCCTGTGAATTTGCTGGGCCACAGTATGGGGGCGAATGTGGCTGGTCTGTATGCTGGCACACGGCCTGAACGGGTGCGTCGGCTGGTGAACCTGGAAGGTTTCGGTTTACCTGCCACCCATGCGGAGCAGGCCCCGGGCCGTTATCGTCAGTGGCTTGATGAATTGCGGCGACCGCCGTCGCTGCGGACTTACGTTTCGCAGGCCGAAGTTGCTGCACGCCTGCAAAAGACCAATCCGCGTTTGTCGGATGAGCGTGCAGCCTTTCTTTCCGGTTGCTGGGCAAAACAGGATTCGGAAGGGCGGTGGGTCATCTTAGGCGACCCTGCACATAAACAGACCAGCCCGCTGTTATTCCATGTCGAGGAAGTCATGGCGTGCTGGCGGCAGATCACCGCACCGGTATTGTGGATGCAGGCTGATGATACCGATGTATGGCACTGGATGGGGCCGAAAGAGCAGGCGCAGGCAGAGATTGACCGGCGCCTGGCACATATTCCGCAATTGCAGAAGGAGATGATCACCAATGCAGGGCATATGCTGCATCATGACCAGCCGGAATTGCTGGCAAGTCTGATTGAGGATTTTTTACTCAGATAATTTGTTGATGTCGTTTTTTTTCGCGTCACCTGCAGTCCGGTAAAAGGCGGCAGGTTGAGGAAGATTCCAATGATCAGATTCAGCATGCGATCGTACTCAGGCCAATCCTGTCATCATGAGATAAGGTTATCTGCGGTACACTGACAGGCTAAGGACTTACACAAAATACGACAGCGATACTTGGTGTCTTGCCGCGCAATCTGCATTGCCTTCATCGCCATGTTTTGCCGCTATTTTTTTGTGTCATCCTGAAATTCTGTATTTGCTAATGCTGGCCAATTCAAGGTGTATTTAAAGATGAGTGACAAGATTTCCTGCGGTTTTACCACGACCATCCTGCATAACGACCGTCAGAAAGAAATAGAGCACGGTTCCGTTCATAAGCCTGTACATACGGCAGTCATGTTTGGCTATAAAGATGCCCGCGCGTTGGCAGATGTTTTTCAGGGCAAGCAATCCGGTTATCGTTATGGCCGCCAGGGTAATCCGACGGTCTCGGCACTCGAAGATAAAATCACCAAAATGGAAGATGGCATTGCCACGATTGCGTTTGCCACCGGCATGGCCGCGATCGGTGCAGTGTTTCAGGCATTGCTACGGCAGGGGGATCATATTGTTTCTTCCCGGTTTTTATTCGGTAATACCAATAGTCTTTGGCAGACCACGGCAGCACAGGGCCTGAATGTCTCGATGGTGGATGCGACGGATGTTGCCAACGTTGAAGCGGCACTGACGCCTGCCACCCGTATGGTATTTGTGGAAACCGTCGCCAATCCGCGTACCCAGATTGCTGATCTGAAGCGTATCGGCGATTTATGTCAGGCTCGCGGGATACTGTTTGTCGTTGATAACACCATGACTTCACCTTACCTGTTCCGCCCCAAGAGTGTGGGTGCTGGTCTGGTGGTGAATTCTCTGACTAAATATATCGCCGGTCATGGCAATGTCTTGGGCGGCGCCCTGACCGACACGGGTCTGTTCAACTGGACCAATTTTCCGAATATTGCGCCTAATTTCCGTAAACAGCCTGCACCGGCGCAAGGCATGGCACAGATACGTGCGAAGGCTTTGCGTGATTTTGGTGCGTCTTTATCTCCTGAAGCTGCACACCAGATTGCCATCGGCGCAGAAACAATAGCTTTGCGCATGGAGCGCGCCTGCGCAAATGCGGCAGCGCTGGCAGCGATGCTTGAAGCTGATCCAAGGGTGGCAAAAGTGCATTATCCCGGGCTGGCCTCTCATCCTCAGCATACGCTGGCAACCGGATTATTCCGTGCTTACGGAGCCTTATTCAGTTTTGAATTACAACCTGAAATCGACTGTTTTGATTATCTGAACCGGCTGCAGCTGGCAATCAATGCGACCCATCTGGGAGATACCCGTACGCTTGTGATTCCTGTGGCGCACACCATCTTCTTTGAAATGGGGGCAGAGCAGCGGGCAAAGATGGGTATTGCCGATTCACTCATCAGGGTATCTGTCGGTATTGAAGACACGTCGGATTTATTACATGATTTTGCGCAGGCTTTACAGGCCTGATCTGACTGGCTTTGAACGATATCAACCGGGGCTGAGATCACGGTTTTTTGAATGGTCGCTCCAGCAGGTGGTTTGTACAATAACGCCAGGCTGCCTTCACGGACGGAAGGCGTAGCGGCCAGTCGTGTGATCACTTTTCCAGTTTCAGACAAGGGGTAATCATGTTTGTTTTATCATGGCGCATGACCATGCGCGACTGGCGTGCAGGGGAATTGCGATTCCTGATCGTTGCACTGATGATTGCGGTCGCATCCTTGTCGTCGGTCGGATTTTTTACGGACCGGATGCGCAATGGGTTGAATCGCGATGCGCACCAGTTGCTTGGGGCGGATCTGCTGATCAGTGCCGATCAGCCTATATCCGGGGACTGGCGTGAGCAGGCACGGCAACGTGGATTGCAAATGGCAGAGACCGTGGTTTTCCCCAGCATGGCGATTGCAGGGGAGGGCGAACAGGCGGCCGCCCGGCTGGTTTCGCTGAAGGCAGTCAGCCACCATTATCCCTTGCGCGGTAATCTCCAGTTGCAGCCGCCAGGTATGACGACCGGTACTGGTGTTGCCACTAAAGACATCCCGGCTTCGGGTACAGTCTGGCTTGATCCGGCATTGCAGCTCGCGCTCAACTTGCGGCCCGGTGACCCGATCCGATTGGGTGATAAAACCTTTCGTTTCACCAGGGTGATTGCCAATGAACCTGACCGTGGAGCAGGTTTCATGAACTTTGCGCCACGGGTAATGATTGCAATGGATGATCTGGCTGCGACCGGTCTGGTGCAGGACGGTTCACGGGTGACTTACCGCCTGTTGCTGGCCGGGGCTCCTGAAAAAATCAAAACATATCAGGATACGCTGCAGCAGGCGATTGCGCAGCAGCAGATCAAGGGCATCCGGCTTGAGTCACTGGAGAGCGGTCGTCCTGAAATGCGTGCGGCCCTGGATCGTGCAGAACAATTCTTGTCGCTGGTCAGCCTGTTGTCAGCCATGCTGGCTGCTGTTGCGATTGCAATGGCGGCACGGCGTTTCATGCTACGCCATCTGGACGCCTGCGCCATGTTACGTTGTCTTGGCCTGACGCAGAATCAGGTCTTGCAGATTTATCTGACAGAATTCCTGATACTCGGTATCGTCGGCAGTCTCTCCGGAATTTTATTGGGATATGCCGGACACTATGTGTTGCTTGAATGGCTGGGAAAACTGGTGGCCAAAGACTTGCCTGCTGCCAGTTTGTTGCCGGCCTTGCAGGGATTATTGACCGGTTTGCTGTTGTTGCTTGGATTTGCTTTACCTCCCGTACTGCAATTACGAAACGTTCCGCATAACCGGGTGATCCGGCGTGAGCAGGATGTTCCGCAACCGCTTACCGTGGCAACTTATGTACTGGGTTTGCTGATGTTCGTCGGCTTGTTATTGTGGCAGACCGGCGATCTCCGAATAGGTTTGCTGATTTCAGCAGCATTTGTTGCCGGCATCGCCGTCTTTGCGCTGATTGCCTGGTTCTGTGTCTTATCGTTGAAACGGATGAGGAATCTGTTTTCTGCGGCAGCATGGCGTTTTGCCATTAACGCATTACAACGCCGGCCGGGTGCGACTATCCTGCAGATCGTGGCGCTGGCACTGGGTCTGATGGCATTGTTGCTGCTGACACTGGTCCGTGGTGATCTGATGACTGCCTGGCAGCAGGCTACTCCGGCTGACGCACCCAATCAGTTTGTGATCAATATTCAGCAGGATCAGAAAGACCTCATCCGGCAGCGTCTTTCGGCATTTGGACAACCCCGCATGTATCCGATGATTCGGGGGCGTCTGATTGAGGTGAACCAGCGAGCCATCAGTCAGGAAACCTATCAGGAAGATCAGGCGAGACGTTTGGTGGATCGTGAGTTTAATTTGTCTACCATGAATGACATGCCGGAGATGAACAGCATTGTTGCCGGTCAGTGGTATGACGACAGTCACGCAGCCGAGCCCGAAGCGTCAGTGGAAGAGGGAATTGCCAAAACCCTGCGTCTGAAACTGGGTGATCAGCTGACATTCGATGTCGCCGGTCAACAGGTCAGCGCCAGAATTACCAGCTTGCGTAAGCTGGACTGGAGTTCGATGCGGGTGAATTTTTTTGTCATCATCAATCCGGCGGCGATGCGCCAGATGCCACAGACCTGGATTACGGCATTTCATCTGCCGGCGACAGATCAGGTCTTTGTTAACCGGCTGACGCAGGATTTCCCAAACCTTACCGTCGTGGATGTCGGCATCATGATACGGCAGGTTCAGGACGTCCTGAATCAGGTGATGACGGCGGTCGAATTTTTGTTTCTGTTCACGCTGGCGTCCGGTGTTCTGGTGCTGTATGCCGCTCTGGCGGGCTCACAGGATATTCGGATGCGCGAAGCGGCGCTGCTGCGTGCGCTGGGAGCAACGCGTTCACAATTATCGCATGCGCAGTGGGTCGAGTTTTTACTTACCGGCGGTCTGGCCGGTTTGCTTGCCGCCAGCGGTGCCAGTGCCATTGGCTGGGCGCTGGCACGCTACAGTTTTCATTTTGACTGGCATTTTTCAGCGCTGGTCTGGGTGACAGGGCTGGTCGCTGGCGGAGTCTGTGCCGTGATCGGCGGCTGGGTTGGCTTGCGGCAGGTATTGAAGCAACCGCCATTGCTCAGTCTCAGAAATGCCTGAGTCATTTTGGGTAACGCTCATGATAAGAATTGAATAAAAAATGAATGCAGAAACAAACAACGCAGATCGGGAAACTCGTTCTGAAAATTTATATACTCTGATTGGCGGCGCCGATAAATTGCGCGAACTGGTCGACCGTTTTTATGATCTGATGGAGCTGGAGCCTGAGTTTGCGGGTATTCGCGCGATGCATCCGACACCGCTCGACAGCTCACGTGACAAGTTATTCTGGTTCTTGTCCGGCTGGATGGGTGGGCCGGATTTGTATATCAGTCAGTTCGGACATCCGCGTTTGCGTGCCCGCCATCTGCCCTTTGCGATTGCCAGCAATGAGCGTGACCAGTGGTTGCGCTGCATGGCATGGGCCATGCAGGATGTCACTGTTAACGAAGAATTACAGCAGCATCTGATGCAGTCTTTTTACCAGACTGCGGACTGGATGAGAAATACGCCCGGCTGATACATTATCCAGAATCCTTGTTTTGTATTTTTTGATTAAAACTATGAGTTTATTTGAATTAATCAGTCTGGCTGTGTTGCTGGTGCTGTTGGCATTGAATCTGATGCTGTTTTTGCGACGACGAAATGACGCTGGTCTTACTGAGCAGGTGGCAGAACTGCAGATTTTGCAACAGACTTTGCAGCAAGGGCAGCAACAGCAGATGATGAGTCAGGAGCGTACCGAGCGCTCCTTGCGTGAACAGATGCTGTCCGGCGCTTTGACCGCAAGGCAGGAGCAGGCAGAAAATTTCAGTCGTTTCCAGCAAACTCTGGTAACACAGATGACCAATGTTGCGACTTTACAAAAAGGGCAGATTGACAGTTTCGCCCAACAGCTGGAGCAGATGCGGCAAACCCTGATACAGCAAGGACAAAGCGCACGTGAGGAGCAAAGCGCCAGCCTGAAGCTGTTTGCCGATACCTTGCAGCAGACTCTGAACAGTCTGACAGAATCAAATGCGCAGCGCATGCAGGAAATCCGGGCAACGCTGGAGCAAAAAATTCAGCAATTGCAAGCAGAAAATTCCGGAAAACTGGAAGAAATGCGTAAAACAGTGGATGAAAAACTCCATGCCACATTAGAGCAACGTCTTGGGGAATCCTTCAAGCTGGTTTCTGACAGACTGGAAAAAGTACATCAGGGGCTGGGGGAAATGCAGCAGCTGGCGATTGGTGTTGGTGATCTGAAACGGGTACTGACGAATGTCAAAACCCGTGGCACCTGGGGCGAAGTACAGCTTGAAATGGTGCTGGAGCAGATGCTGACTCCGGATCAGTATGCGAAAAATGTCGAAACCGTCCCCGGAACCGGAGAACGGGTCGAGTTTGCGATCAAGCTACCGGGAAAAGAAGATGACCGGGCACCGGTATGGATGCCGATAGATGCAAAATTTCCGAAGGAGCAGTATGAGCGCCTGCTCGACGCAGCGGAAAAAGCGGACGCAGAAGGTGTGGCTGCCGCCGGTAAAGAGCTGGAGCGGGCGATTCGGAATGAGGCCAAAACCATTGCAGATAAATATATTTCACCGCCGTTGACGACCGATTTTGCGATTCTGTTCTTACCGACGGAGGGGCTGTATGCTGAAGTCATGCGTCGTCCGGGGCTGGCGGATGATTTACAGCGTAGCTGCCGGGTATCAATCGCCGGGCCATCGACATTATCTGCATTGCTCAACAGCCTGCAGATGGGTTTCCGCACGTTGGTGCTGGAGCGTCGTTCCTCTGAAGTCTGGCAAGTGCTGGGAGCAGTCAAAACAGAATTCGATAAGTTCGGCAGCGTACTGGCGCAGACTAAAACTGCTTTGGAGCGCGCTGCAAAAAATATTGATCAGGCCGAAGTCAGAACCCGTCAGATGACTCGGAAACTGAAACAGGTCGAGGCTTTACCTGTTGATGCTGCTCAGGATTTGCTGGGGATTACGGACGATCCGTCAGAACACGGACAGGATGAAGGCGATACTTGATTTATCTGGCAGAATCATCTGGAAAATACGGCGCGACCTGATAGGCATTTCTGCCATGCTGTTTTACTTCATACATAGCAGCGTCTGCCTGTGCCAGCAGGTCTTCCGGTGAAAATACGCTAGCAGGCGTGTAGCTGATACCGATACTGGTCCCGATCTGCACCTGGGTATCGGGACTGATGTCAATCCGTCGTGATGCCTGGGAAATAATTTTCCGTGCAATCTCTTCAGCCTTACTGAGGTCATCCAGTCCTCTTAGCAGCAGCACAAACTCATCGCCGCCAAGACGGGCAATGAAATCGGTTTTTCTCAGCGTGCGCAACAGAATTTTCGCGAAATGAACCAGTACGATGTCACCGGCACTGTGACCATAAGTATCGTTCACGGTTTTGAATTTATCGAGATCAATCAACAGTAAAAAGAACGGGCATCCGGTCCCATTGGCGTTTTCTTTCGCCAGTCGCGCCATTTCCCTGTCCAGTCCGAGCCGATTGTTCAGTCCGGTAAGATGATCAGTGACCGCCAGCTGATGCGCTTTTTCCTCTTGTTGCTTACGTTCAGTGACATCATTAATCAGTCCTTGCAGCACGCCATTCTCGGCAGCATGTACAACGATATTGAGCCACTTCTTTTTATTCTGACCGAGTTCAATATAAAAATCTTCAGACAGAATCTGTGCTTCGCTGATGGCGGAATGAATCATCAGATGCAGTCGCAACTCCTGTCCGCTGATTCGCTCCAGTAAAGCATGTGAAGCAATTGTCTGGCCGGTGGGAAGATCAAGCATGCGTGCCAGTGCCTGATTATAGGAAATCAGCTCGCCGTGTTCGTTCATCTGAAAGATGCCGGTTTCGGCATTATCGAAGATGGCCTGGAACTTTTTTTCTCCCAATGCATGCTGGACCCGCAGATGTCTTTCTTCATCCAGCGATGACACCAGATCGGAAATAATATTATTCACATCATTGACCAGTTGTCCCAGTTCATCACCTGTATACCGGTGTGGATGCGGCAGTAATTCCCCGTTTTGGGGAAGTAATGTATGTAGCCGGTCAGAAATCGATTTAATCGGATTTGTCACCATCCGGTACATGATATAAACCAGTACCAGCGCGATCAGCACGGTCTGGAACAGCAGCAGTGCAACGACGAAACGCGCTTTGGATGTGCTGTGTTCAAAAACCGCATCCTGATTGATCTCCATATGAACGGTGCAGACTTTTTCTGAACTGTTGAACGGAGATGAGATATCCCGATCGATGTGGTTGATATGTTTTCGGAATAAAGTAGCGATACTGGGGTGGTGAGGTGGTGTGGGTTTGACCAATTTAGCAAGGATCGTTTCTTTGACGTTGATGCTGACCTGACTGATATCTGCATTTCTGCCCAGGCCATTCACGACTTCGTTGGCCAGATTCTGATCGTTGATGTAGCAGGCAATACTGGCGGTATTTTCAAGGGATGCCAGCAAGTCATAAACTGTGTTAACAGTCTGATCCTGTTCTTCATCGACAAAATAAATGTAGCTGGCAACGGAAAATAAAATGCCAATGAAGAAGCTGACTCCAAGTACTGCGGAGGCACTGCGAAAGACGATACTATTACGGATCAGTTCACGCATGCGCAAGATACGTAGTCAGTTAAGGATTGACGATGTAAATCAGTTTAACTCTTCTGTCTATTTTTTTCCTGTCAATGTAGCCGATGGCGCCTTTATTTTCGCTGACGATATTAATGACTTCGTCCGCAGAGTCAAGCTGGCGCGGCGGGTAACCTTGACCTGAAAAGCGTAGACGCGCCCAATAGGAGTTGATTTCTGCGATTTCCTTTCCGACCAGTTGTTCATAGAAAGTCGCTTTTTCTTCATGGGCGCTATTCAGGTCCAGCGGAAGCACGGTGAGTCCATTGGGTAGTTTATGGTTACGTCCCATATACAGATTAATGACTTCATCTTTACTCAATTTATCAATACCGCTGTTATGATTGGCAATGACAACGAGTTCAGCCGCTGCGCTGCCGCACAGCAGCCACGTCATTAACAGCAGGATGCGCAACGGGGTTGTCGTCATGGGTCAGAAAATAAAATTAACAGCAAGACTCAGCAGTGTCGCCCGGCCATTCCAGTTGGGCAGGTCGTTCCGGATCAGAAAACTGCCCTGACTGCGGATATGATCAAGCTGAACTTTAACGCTGACATTCTCTGACAGGTCATACCGGACGCCTGCCGTTATGGTATTTTGCTTGCTGAGCTGATCATTCAGTCCAGTGCTTAATGCTTGCAGGAATTCCTGTACTTCCGGCGGCAATTGCGGACTGATCTGAATGTTGGCACGATCTCCGCTGGGACGGACACCGGAATAGGTCACATAGGGTGTCCAGTTTTTGATCCGGTAGCTGGCCGATAGATAAGCGGCATCTGACCCCGGGAAAAACAGACTGCCTGAATTGATACGGCTCAACATCAACTGTGCCTGCAAGGGGCCTTTATCATACACGATCCCTAACGAGGTGTAGTGTGCATTTTTATCCTGCATCAACACTTTCTGTGATAGTTGGGAGGCGCCCGGATAAAACAATTGAAATGTCGGGTTATTCAGAACCGGTGTAATCAGATTGTTGACCGGGTTTTCGTTGGCGAACCGTAGTTGTGAATGGCCAATACGGAATGTCCAGTTACCTTGCTGGTACTCCACATGGCCGCCCGTAAGTTTGGAGCCATTGAGTGAAAAAAACTGGTTAGAAATGCCGTTATAAATTTTTTCTCTCGCCAGCCCGGAGAAAACTTTAAGCCTGATCTGACCTTGACCGAGATCCCGGTTGATGACGGTATCAAAACCGTCAAAATAGGAAACGATCAGATTGCCAAAAAAATCAATCGGCGGGCGTACCCAGATGTAGGAGTAGCCGATATTGCGCGAATCTGCAAGCAGATAAACATCAAAGCCAAGACGACCCAGCCGGAGCTGCACGGTGTCGCTGGGTGAATATTTTGCATAAGCCCAGGTGACTTCCGGCTTATATTCATTCGGACCGTAGCGGCTGACTACCTGAACTGCAGCATCAACGACATCATTCAGATGCGCTTCTGCCTGCAAGCCCAGATTGCTGTCCATATTGGTGTCATTCTGACGCGTACGGCCGGTTCCGGTGTTTTGTGAAAGGTCCCGGATGATATCTGCGTCACGGGTGCTGTTATGCACCACGCCGATTGTGCCAAATCCAGTAATGGTAAAATTACTGCTTTCGTCTGCGAGGGCAGTCAGGGAAATGAGCGTACTGAGCGCGAAAATGAAAAAGCGAGGCAATAGACTGAACATAGACGCATCCTGCGATTGCACTGCAAATCATTTTTCAGCAAAAATACTGAAGGATGAGCGGTATTCTGTGCCAGTGTGAACTGGCTGCAGAATACCGGCAGAACGAAATTAATTATTTTTTCTCAGCAGTTTTTTGCTTGGCAATAATCATGTCTTTAATGCCATTATAAACATCTTCGGTCAGGATTTTACGGGACAATAATTCATCTTTGCCGCGGTATGGGCGACCTTTGATGATGGCATCGGAACGGGCATCGCCGATTTTCGGCAACGTCGCGAGTTCTTTTTTGCTGGCGCTGTTGATGTCCATCAGCTCTGCTTTGGCGCTGGCGCTGGCGCTGGCGGCTGCGCTGGCCGGAGCTTTCTTTGCATCATCTTTGGCTGCCAGTGCAGTACCTTGCAGACCCAGACAGATACTGGCGAGTACCAGAAGTTTAGCGTAATTCTTCATTTTCTCTCCTTATTTCATGAGTTTGATGTTAAGTCCTGCAGGTTCCGTGATGGTGGGATACACAGAACCTGTGTACTGCGAACGGCGATGAAACAATTGTGAGAATCTGGCAGCACACGAGGACAGCATAACATGCTGCCATCCTTTTATTGAGTACGTTTGGCAGAGGTGATCAGCACTGGAGTGACCGGTACGTTCGATAACCCGCCTTGTGCGGATACCGGCACATTGCTGATCTGATCCATCACATCAAGTCCGGATACGATTTTGCCGAAGACGGCATAGCCGGTATTGGTGGTGTTCGCATCAAATGCGGCACTGTTATCGATCACGTTGAAATAGAACTGTGACGTGGCGGAGTCTGCAGCCGAAGTTCTGGCCATGCCGATGGTGCCGCGGGTATTGCTGAGTCCGGTTTCAAGCTTGATGGCTGCCGATGTGGTGGCCAGTGTCAGATCTCTGGTGTAGCCGCCACCCTGAATCACGAAATTTTTTTCGACGCGGTGGAAGATCTTGTTTGGGTAAAAACCACTCTCGACATAATTCAGGAAATTATCGACGGTCACTGGTGCTTTCGCCGGATTCAGCTCTACAACGATATTACCCTGGCTGGTACCGAGGGTGACTTGTGGTGCCGCCGCCAGAGTCGATGTCAGTGAGGCGAAATACAGGCTGCCGCCATTCGCATTGGTCACCGTGGCATTGAATGTGCCCACCGCGATAATTTTGCAGGTGAATGTGCGCTGAGTAGGGCTGCCGCCAGCGACTTCTGTCAGACTGAGGCAACCGGGATTGGTCACGGTAATGCCTTTATCCAGATTCTGGCCGGTAATCACCATCATCATCGGCTGACGGTAAGCAACCTGGTCAATCGTCACTTTACTGACGCTGGCGAGTACGGTTGCCGTGCTTTTTCCGCCGCAACCGCTCAGCAAAGCGAGGGATGCACAGGCACCTAATAACCATTTTGATGCGTTCAATCTGATCTCCATATATAGAAAAATGCGTTGTACCTGCTTGCCAGATATGGCAACCCAAGGAACAATCGTGATGCATACCGCTGCCGCAGCAGCGAATAAACGATTTTATGTCTGCCGGATTATGCCACGACAAGGCACTCAGATCAGTCCTTCAAATAATAAAACACTCACCTGATCGCCTGGCAGTATCTGATTTTGCTCATGATGAAGCACAATCATACAGTTTGCTTCTGACATAGAGCGCAATATACCTGAACCCTGAGAGCCTGTAACGACGACTTCGGCCTGCCCATCCTGATTGATGCTCAGTACTCCACGCTGGTATTCGGTTCTGCCGGGGCGTTTGCGGATGGCAGTTTTGCTGATGGCGGGAAGCAGGGGCAAGGGTGCAGCGTCGGCCCCCATCATATACAGCAATGCCTGACGGGCAAAGAAATAGAAGGTCACCATCACTGCGACTGGATTGCCCGGCAGACCAAACAGATAAGCACTTTTGCCACCGGAGTGGATTTTGCCGAATGCCATTGGTCTGCCCGGGCGCATGCCGATGGTCCAGAAGGCGACATCGCCCAGCATTGCCATGATCTGCTTGGTATAGTCTGCAGCGCCTACTGAAACCCCACCCGACGTGATGATGGCGTCTGCATTTTCACAGGCAGAACGAAAAGCGGCTTCGAGTTCTGCCGGATCATCTTTGATGACGCCCATATCAATGATGTCGCAACCAAGCCGTTGCAGCATGCCATACAGTGTGTAGCGGTTGCTGTCATAAACGCAGCCTGTATCCAACGGTTCGCCTAAGGAGCGCAGCTCATCTCCGGTGGAGAAAAAAACAACGCGCAACCGGCGCTGGACAGGCGCCTCGGCCACTCCGAGCGAGGCGAGCAGCCCGATATCGGCAGGGCGCAGAATCTTGCCTTTTTTCAGCGCCACCTGCCCTGTCGTCAGATCTTCGCCCTTCAGCCGGCGGTTGTCGCCGGGGTGGACTTTTCCGGCGGGGATGGTGACTGTAGCATCGGTGGCATCGACGGTGAACTCCTGCGGAATCACAGTATCGCAACCGACAGGCATAACGGCTCCCGTCATGATGCGAACACATTCGTTGGCAGCAACCGCGCTGTCGCAGGCACGCCCTGCATAAGCTGTGCCAATAACACGGAATATCAGCGGATCTGTCACTGGAAGATCACTGCCGCGCAATGCGTAACCGTCCATGGCGGAGTTATCGTGTGCCGGAACATCAATTCCGGAAATCATGTCCTTGGCAAGGACCCGTCCCAATGCCTGACGTATGGCGACTTTTTCGACGGACTGCACGGGGGCTATAAATTGCCGGATGATGTTCTGTGCCTGCGAGACGGACAGGGCATCCGGGTCGTAATCAGACAAGCAACTGACAATTTCTTGCAAGCAGGAGGGGGAAGCAGAGGGAGTGAGGGATTTCATAGCGGAATATCAGCATTCAAATTGACGTAGTTCTTGCAGGGTATTGATGTTCCTGAAACCGTTGCTGTCTTCAAAGACCACTTCAGTGATGCGCAGGTGTTGAAACCAGGCGTCGACTTTTCGTCCACCCTGTTGCAGAAAATCAGTCAGCGAGGGAAGTATGCTGGATTTCATCAGCGCAAATACCGGGTGCGTTTGACGGCGGGTAATGCCATATTCCTGTTCCAGCGTCACGGCCAGCGCAAGATCGGCATCATCATTGAGCAAGGCTGAGGATAGGCAGGCACAAAGATTTTCCGGCAATAAGGGGGAGTCACAAGGCACGGTCAGCATATAAGGTGTTTCGCAATGCTGTAGCCCGGTTTGTACACCTGCCAGCGGACCGGCAAAACCTTCGATCTGATCCGGCCACACCTGTGTGCCAAAACTTTCATAGACAGCCAGATTCTGATTGGCGTTGATAATGATTTCACCAACTTGCGGGGATAATCGCATCAGTGCATGCAATGCCATTGGCGCGCCACGAAAATTTTGCAGACCTTTATCGACCTGTCCCATGCGGGTACCGCGCCCGCCGGCCAGAATCAGTCCGGTAATCAGTTGTTGATCAATCCCTGTCATAAAAAATGCTTTCAAAAACCTGTGCTGAGATCATGGCAGAATGGGGGAAATTCAGCCCCCGATATAAGACATTTCAATTTTTTTCGTTTGATCATTTAACGCTTTGGTCTGCAGGCTGCGTAATTCGGAATACCGGTCGGTTCTGCGTTGCCAGATGGCCGCAATCGCATTCGATAACTGAAGATCGCTGTATTGTTTAACATCCCGCAATAAGGCGCGTAAATCATGCCCCTGGCTGGCAAAAAGGCAGGTGTACAATTTACCCTCCGTGGAAAGACGAATCCGGTTGCAATCTCCACAAAACGCATGCGTCACACTGGAAATCAGGCCGATTTCGCTATTGCTGCCGACATGTTGCCAGCGTTCCGCAGTTTCTCCAATACGGCTGGATTTGAGCGGGATCAGAGGCATGCCAGCTTCCTGTATGCGGCGCACAATTTCGTTCGATGGAATCACTTCATTCAATTGCCAGCCATTGGAGGCGCCGACGTCCATGTACTCGATAAAACGGAGCGTGTGCGGCGTATGCCGGAAATAACGCGCCATGCTCACAATTTCCTGATCGTTGATGCCTGCTTTGACTACCATATTGACTTTGACCGGTCCCAGGCCTGCAGCATGTGCTGCGTCAATACCCGTCAGGACATCAGAAACGGGGAAGTCGACATCGTTCATGCGTTTGAAAATATCATCGTCCAGCGAGTCGAGTGACACGGTAATGCGGCTGAGTCCTGCTGCTTTCAGGGCAGAGGCTTTTTTCGCCAGCAAGGAACCATTGGTGGTTAATGTCAGGTCGAGCTTTTCGCCGTCCGGAGTGCGCAGGGTGGCCAGCATGACAATCAGGTCTTCGATATTTTTCCGTAGCAATGGTTCGCCACCTGTCAGCCGGATTTTGCGGACACCATGTGCAACAAAAATCCGGGCCAGCCGGGTGATTTCCTCAAAACTGAGTAAATCGTTATGTGGCAGGTATTGGTAATGCTTATCGAACAGCTCTTTGGGCATGCAGTACACGCACCGGAAGTTGCAACGGTCTGTGACAGAGATACGAAGATCATGTAAGGGCCGTTGCAATCTGTCTGCCAGATGTCCGGCAGGAGCAATCAATTCTGCGGGAATGTCCGATCTGGGAGCATGTTGGCGCATGTCGGTGATCGGGATGAATTTTTCCGTCATTGCAATACTAAAGTAAAAAAGTCGGGGATGGACTCACACAATACCATGAGTAACGGTAACTCACCGGACTCTGGCGAATCAGGATAGTTACTGAGTATCCAGCAGTGTTTTTTCTATCAGATCACTGCACGTCATCGAAATCTGACCTGTGAGCTACTAAAGTTGATGAAAGTGCTTGGTCAGCGCCAGAAGCGGTTCTGGAGTGAGATGCTTTACTGCGATTCGTCAGTCTGACTGAGAATCATGAAAAAACGATACAGGTATCGAGTACCTGTTTAAAGCGGCTACTCCCAAGTAACTTGTAACGCAGCCATGGATTGGTATTTTGTCTTACTTTCACGGTATGGTACTAGTGGGTATTGTCCTGAAAGAAAAACCGGCAAGGCCTGTTCGGGCTTGCCGGTTTTTTGTGCTCAGGTCAGCGCCGTGTTTCAACCAGAACCAGCGGCTCGCTGGAGGCTGGTGGCAGCGGTTTCCGCTCACGCGGAATGCGCTGCACCGGTACGATCTTCCCGGTGTTTTCCTGCGCCGCACGCAACTTTACCGGATCCGTGCTGGCCAGTTCAAGACCTGCTGCTTGCAACATCTGGCGCAAATCATCAACGGGCATCATGACTGTGGATAGCGCGGCAGTCGAGGCCGCTTTGACTTCAGCAGGTGTTGTGACTTCTACCGGAGCAGTGATCTCAGGAGTGACCGGGGTGGCTACGGCAGGCGCTACATTCACCGGTTGTGCTGGAATGGATGCAGGTTCCTGATGTACAGCGGGAACTGCATCTACAATTGCAGCTGCAGTGACTGCGGCTTGTTCCGGTTCAACTGCTGGCGCTGATACAACTGCTGCCTCAACTACAGGCGTTACTGCAGGCGGTACTTCAACTGTCACGTGAGTATCAGCAGCAGTTTGAGAAGCGGATGCCGTCTCCGTCTGGACTGGTGTTGTTGTAGTGACTTCTGTTATATGCGTCACAGCAACCAGTTCAGTCTGAGAATCAAGCTGGGCAACCGAAGCTGGGGCGACGTGATTTTCAGCAATTTCTGCCACAGGTTCAAATACCGGCGACAGGCTGGTATCACCGTTTGCATCAATAGGTAATTCGCCCTGTTCGTTAATTTCACCTGCTTCACGTTCACGACGGTTGCGGTTACGACCACCGCGGCGGCGGCGGCGGCGACGCTCTTCACCTTGTTCTCCCAGCTCATTGTCAGGACCTGTTTCCTGATTTTGCACCGCTGCGTCGGGCATGACCTGAACTGGCACTGGATCAGCGTGTTTCTGAATGCTGTCCTTGTCCTCGGTTTTGGCTTCCGTTAACATCACTTCCTTGCGTTCCTCACGCAGGCGTTGTTGACGTTCACGGCGGCCTTCTGCCGGCTCTTTGGCTTCTTTGTTTTCGCGTGGCTCGCGTTCTTCCCTTGGCTGTTTTGCCTGTTTGCCCGGACGGGATGGCTGTTCGGCGACTGCAGGTTTAGTTACTTCTGCTTTGTCATTGCGCGCAGAGGCTGGTTTATCTTCCCGGTCTTCGCGGTTGCGACGGTTGCGATTGCGTTGATTACTGCGCGGATTGCGTCCGTTGCGTTCCCGTTCTGCTGGTTTCTCTTCTGCCTCAGCGGATGGCGCTGGCGCGGCTTCCGATTTTCCAAACAAGAAACCAAACAGTTTGCCGAAAAAGCCCGGCGCTGCTGGTGTCGGTGGTACTGCCGGTGCAGGTTCTTTGCGTTCCACGATCGGCGCCTGCTCAGGTGTGATGCTCTTGACGACGGCTTCCTGGCGCGGTTTCACGTCTTCTTTCTGGCGTTTGTTGTAACCGATATCGGTATCGGCCTGCTCTGCCATGGCGTAGCTGGCGTGATGGTCTTCCAGGCGCGGATCGTCGTTTTTGAGGCGGTCAAGTTTGTAATGCGGCGTTTCCAGATGTTTGTTCGGGATCAGGATCACGGTCACACGATGGCGCGTTTCAATTTTCAGGATTTCGCCGCGTTTTTCATTCAGCAGGAAAGCTGCCACATCGACGGGCACTTGTACATGAATAGCTGCCGAATTTTCCTTCATCGCCTCTTCTTGAATAATGCGGAGGACTTGCAGGGCGGAGGATTCGGTATCGCGGATATGCCCTGTGCCGTTGCAGCGCGGGCAGGTTACATGACTACCTTCAGACAATGAAGGACGCAGGCGCTGGCGCGACAACTCCATCAGGCCGAAGCGGGAAATTTTACCCATCTGGACGCGTGCACGGTCATAACGCAGTGCATCTTTGAGGCGGGTTTCCACTTCACGCTGGTTTTTGGCATTTTCCATGTCGATAAAATCGATCACGATCAGACCGCCCAGATCGCGCAGACGCAATTGGCGCGCAACCTCTTCAGCCGCTTCCAGATTGGTGTTGAACGCAGTCGATTCAATATCGCCGCCGCGTGTCGAACGAGCCGAGTTGACGTCAACCGATACCAGTGCTTCGGTATGGTCGATCACAATCGCGCCGCCGGATGGCAGTGGCACGGTACGGCTGTATGCGGTTTCGATCTGGTGTTCGATCTGGAAGCGTGAGAACAGCGGTACGTCGTCGCTGTAACGCTTGACGCGATGCACCATGTCAGGCATCACGTGGCTCATGAATTGCTGAGCTTGTTCGTAGATATCGTCAGTATCGATCAGGATTTCACCGATATCCGGCTGGAAATAATCTCTGATCGCACGGATGACTAAGGATGATTCCTGGTAAATCAGGAAGGCGCCCGGTGCAGACTTGCCGGCACCTTCGATTGCGCGCCACAATTGCATCAGGTAGTTCAGATCCCATTGCAGTTCGTCCACATTACGGCCGATACCTGCTGTACGGGCAATAACGGACATGCCGGATGGCAAATCCAGTTTATCCATGGTTTCGCGTAATTCCTGGCGGTCTTCGCCCTCAACCCGGCGCGATACGCCACCACCACGAGGATTGTTTGGCATCAGCACCAGATAACGCCCGGCCAGTGAAATGAATGAAGTCAGCGCCGCACCTTTGTTGCCGCGTTCTTCTTTCTCAACCTGCACCATAATTTCCTGGCCTTCGCGCAGTGCTTCCTTGATGGAGGCATTGCGCACATCAATACCTTCTTTAAAGTAGGTGCGGGCCACTTCTTTAAAAGGAAGGAAACCGTGACGCTCTTCGCCATAGTTGACGAAACAGGCTTCGAGGGAGGGTTCGATGCGGGTGATGACACCCTTGTAGATATTTGACTTGCGCAATTCGCGACCGGCAGTCTCAATATCGATGTCGATGAGTTTTTGCCCATTGACGATGGCAACGCGCAGCTCTTCTTGCTGCGTTGCATTGAACAACATACGTTTCATTTTTTACTCCGTGACCTTTTGGTCATCTTTTGCCGCACTTTTTTATGATAAGGCAGCTGTGCTATCGGGGATGTATGCAGGACGGAGTATGAGAACAGGAAAAATGCCAGCGCCGCAGCGGAATGACTGCAATCAGCACGAGGCTGAATACAATGATTTTCGTCATTTTCTCTGCTTCGCGCCAGGCGCGTAAGATTTCAATAAAAAGCCGAGTGCACACGTTCCCCGCATTATTTCTTCAGCTATATTTGTGCAATAGCTGAAGTCAACGCTAGGCGATGCGCAACTTTGGTGTCAGGCCATCTTCTTCTGTTGTGCCTGACGGAATCGCCTTTACTACAAAAATCATTCAGGATAAGCGTCGCGGTGCAGTGCGAACCAGCGTTTCTTATCCTATTTATCCTTGCTATCTGTACTCTCTGATCCAACCGCTTCTGCTCAGACCTGATAATAACAGTCGGTTATTACCCCGGTTGCAGACGCCGTCGCATACACATCTTTTTCATCATATTTGCAAACAGGCGAGGCTGATGAACTGACCCCTGTGTAAAATAGTCGTTTATTTCTCTTACACTGCTCAAGCGTAATTGCTGAAGCACAAATGATTATATATTCAAAATGAAGGACTTAGCGACAATTAATCGGAAAACGAAGCAAAAACAAATGCAAAGTTCTTTCCCGGAGCAGGCTTCGACGTCGCAGCCACGCGTGCAGTTGTTGACTATTTCAGAGGAAGAAGCTGGTCAGCGTATCGATAATTTCCTGCTGCGCATTTGCAAAGGGGTTCCGAAAAGCCATATTTACCGGGTTTTACGCTCCGGTGAGGTGCGGGTGAATAAAGGGCGGATAGATCAGCTGTATCGCCTGGCAGAAGGAGATGTTGTAAGGATTCCGCCTATACGTGTCGCCGAAACATCTGTACAGGCGGTTCCTAAGCTGGAATTTCCTATTTTGCATGAAGACCCTTATTTGTTGATTATTGATAAACCGGCAGGTGTCGCTGTGCATGGTGGTTCCGGTGTCAGCTATGGTGTGATTGAACAACTCAGGGCTTCCCGGCCGGAAGCTAAATTTTTGGAACTGGTGCATCGTCTGGATCGTGAAACCTCCGGAATACTGTTAATTGCAAAAAAACGTACTGCATTAACTAATTTGCATGAACAAATGCGTGATGGCGTAACTGACAAGCGGTATTACACTTTGATTGCGGGGGATTGGAAAAATGCCCGGCAGCATATCAAATTGCCATTACATAAATATACGACTGCAGACGGTGAGCGAAGGGTGCGGGTGCAGGCAGATGGGATGGCATCTCATACGGTATTTTCTCTGAAGAAAAAATATCAACGTTTTGCTTTGTTGGAAGCGGAGTTAAAGACGGGACGTACCCACCAGATCCGGGTGCACTTGTCGGCCAGTGGATTTCCGATTGTCGGAGATGAAAAATATGGTGATTTCGCCTTGAATAAATCCTTACAGAAAGCAAATACGGATCATGGCGCTTTTAAAAGGATGTTCCTGCACGCACATCAGATTACTTTTATGCATCCGGAAAATGGAAAGGTTATGACGGTAAATGCCAGATTACCTGAAGATTGCGAGGCATTTTTGTTAAGCCTGGGATGATCCTGTGAATCGTAGCGTGGACCAGTCGCTCAAAATTTACTTTCCCAAAGTGGTATGATGACGTTATTTTCCGGCAACATAGTTGCCATTTTGAAATAACTGAGCATTCAAGAACATGTCAAAAAAGCAGTTCGATTTTATTGTCTTTGATTGGGATGGTACGCTGATGGATAGCACTGCCACGATCGTGCAGTGCATTCAGGCTGCGGCCAAGGACCTTGGTTTGCCTGTTCCGGATCATCATGCTGCATCTTATGTGATCGGTTTGTCGCTGGCTGATGCGATGAAAGCAGCGATGCCGGATATCGACCCTAAATACTATCCGCGGATGGTAGAGCGCTATCGTTACCATTATTTGCTTAAAGATCACGAGCTGCCATTGTTTGATGGAGTACGGGATATGCTCAATGAGCTGGCGCAGGAAGGATATTTTCTGGCAGTGGCAACCGGTAAAAGCAGGGTTGGCCTTAGTCGTGCGTTACATACAGCAAAACTGACTTCAGTATTTGATGCAACACGATGTTCTGATGAAACCTTTTCCAAGCCGCATCCCGCGATGTTGCAGGAACTGACGCGGGAGCTGGGGCAGGATATGCAGAGAACGCTGATGATTGGTGACACCACGCATGATCTGCAGATGGCAAACAATGCCGGCGCCGCTTCTGTGGCTGTTGAATACGGCGCGCACCAGGCCGATGCGCTGGCTGCGCTGAATCCCTTGTATTCGGCAAAAACCGTGCGTGATTTGCATGCATGGTTGATGCAAAACGCCTGACAATAGTGGAGCGATAGTGACAATGATATCTATTTGCCAGTCCGACGCCCTGATTGAGGGGGGATTGGGGGTTCGGTTTCCGGTCACTGCCGGCAGTGACGATGCGGTTGGTTTTGTAATTCGCTATGCGGGTGCTGTGCATGCTTATCTGAACCGGTGCGCCCATGTGCCGGTGGAACTGGACTGGAATCCCGGTGAATTTCTGGAATCGAGCGGACTTTACATTATGTGTGCAACTCATGGCGCTATTTATCAGCCTGAAACAGGCCATTGTTCAGGTGGGCCATGTCGGGGAGCCCGTTTGAGAAAAATTCATGTAACCGAATCGGATGGAATGATTTACTGGCACCCTGATGATTATATTCAACCCGTTATTGCCTGATTGAAGTCGACGTGATGATAAATGAACAAACACCCAAAACGGATACGTCTGTAACAACGAACGCAAATGCTTCCAGTGCTGGCTGGGAGCGGGATGTCCTGGAAAAACTGGCATTTGAAACTTTACGCGAACAGCGTTTACGCAGGCGTTGGGGAATTTTCTTTAAATTGACGACCCTGATACTGATTGTATTGGGTATTTACCAGATCGCAGGGTTAAGTGATATAGAAATGAAAAGTCCTGGCCGCCATACTGCATTAGTCGAAATTGATGGCGAAATTGATTCAGAGGGTAGTGGTAGCGCGCGTGAGGTGATTCCTGCGCTGGATCGCGCGTTTGAAGACGATGGGTCGGTTGGCGTTATTCTCAGCATTAACAGTCCTGGCGGGAGTCCGGTTCAGGCAGGCATGATTAATGATGAAATCGTTCGTCTCAGGACAGAGTATCCGGATAAAAAACTGTATGTTGTCGTGAATGAAATTTGTGCGTCAGGCGGCTACTACATTGCTTCGGCGGCAGATAAGATCTATGTGAATAAAGCCAGTGTGGTCGGTTCTATCGGTGTGCTGATGGATGGTTTTGGTTTTACTGGTTTAATGAGTAAGCTGGGGGTCGAGCGCCGGATGATGACTGCAGGTGAAAATAAAGGATTTATGGATCCATTTTCTCCGCAGACGGAAAAGCAGAAAGCTTATTCGCAAGCAATGCTCAATGAGATACATGCCCAGTTTATTGATGTCGTGCGCAAAGGGCGGGGGGCACGTCTGAAAGAGACACCTGATACATTCTCCGGCTTGTTCTGGATTGGCAGTAAGGCTGTTGAAATGGGACTTGCGGACGATTTTGGCACGATCGACTCAGTTGCCCGTGATGTATTTAAGGCTGATAACGTTGTCGACTATACGCAGAAAGATGGTTTGCCGGAGAGGGTTTTAAAGAAATTCGGCGCCTCGATGGGGGCTGCTGCAATGACTTCTCTGTGGAAGGGGAATAAAAACTTTTTGCATTGATGATGTGGTGGAGGGTTGAGTTATTTAATTTATTTAATTTTCTCAATCTTGTATCCGATGCAGATAGTTTTAATTTTCTTCCGGTTTTTGATGAAAAGCCTATAGTGAAGCTGTAACTGGTTCAAAACGGGAGGTCGGCATAAAAAATTATCTTACTTTCAGAGTTATTGTTTTTTGAGCCCCGGTTGTTTCTGTTGTGCCGGTTATGTGCGAAGTAGAAAGACAATTGATGCATTATGACTCCGCAATGATTGCGAATTGAGGTTTCTCGGATTCCTCGTTATTTTTGGCGAAGCATAAGAAGACGGTAGTGCAATGCTGCCGTCTTTTTTGTTACAGGGTACAAAAAATGAAATGTGGAAATAACGCATAAAAAACGTTTCTTCCTGTTTTTCTTTGCTATTGGTATCTATTCCATCTCAATAATCGCTCATCTGACGCTTCTTTGATTAAATGCCGCGATATCTGCGCATCGGTCTGCTGGGATTTTCCTTTTTCTACGGATTCTCCCAGCTCAAGAGCGAGAGCCTGGATAGCGACCGGATAGTCACCTTCGGCAGAACGTTCCAGCCATTCTCTGGCTTTTTGGGAATTCGCTTGTATTCCTTCACCTGCAGCATAGGCATTCGATAGCAGAAACATCGCTTGCGCATTTCCCTGATCGCTGGCGATTTGCAGCCAGTGAACCGATGTTGGCAGGTCTTGTCTGGTGCCTTCCCCATATTTCGCCATGCGCGCGAGCATGAAGCTGGCTTTGGGGTGGTGTTGGCTGGCTGCCCGTTCATACCATTGCCAGGCCAGTGTGAAATTTTGAGTTAAACCTAATCCTGATTTGTAATTCGCTTCAGCGATGGCGAATTGCGCTTGTGCGTCGCCGGCCTTGGCGGCTTGCTCCAGCCAGTGAATTGCTTCCTGATACTGATCGGTTCTGGTGCTGAGCGCTAGTCCCAGCTCACGTTGTGCCTGTGGATTTCCTTGCTTTGCCCAATTGCGGAGATGCTGAAAAGCTTCGTATTGCCGTCCGTGCATGGCGCGCATTCCTGCTGATTCAATTTCAGCAGTCGTGGGCAGAGCGCTGGGGGCTGGCGTGCATGCGCTGACGAGCAGGCTGAACAGGGTGGCGATCAACAATATTTTCATGGTTTATTTAAACGGGAAAACGCACTTCCACTAAATATGGAAGTGCGGTGGTGCAAGGTTCTGAAAATAGTTGCTTATTTGCTCAGGTCAATGGCGTATTTGGAGAAGCCATTGGCATCCAGTGCACCTTCGGATTTCACGCGTGCCAGACCTGCCACATTGGCAACAGCCAGTTTGCCAGGTGCAGAGCGCAGAATGACCGGACCTTGCGTCGCGACTTTGACAAAACTCCAGCTCTGTCCGGAACCATTATTCGCCAGCGTGATTTTGCTTTGCTTTTTCAGGTAGTTGCTGACAACAGCCTGATTGGCGTCCGGTGATTTGATGATGGTTTTGCTGCCGTCGATTCCCGGAAAATTACCGCCGCCGCCAGCACGATAATCATTGGTGCCAACGATGAAATCATCGGTGGCTGCGACCGGCTTGCCGGCATAGGTCAGATTCAGGATACGGCTTCCGACTGGCTGGGTGACGTCAATCTGGTATTGCAGTGCATTGTTTTCAGCGTAAAACACATCATAGTTGTAGATAGTTGAGTAGGAGGGAACCAGATCCTGCTCGGTGGTCAGCGCCGGATTGATCTGGGCAAACTGTTTGGCGGAAGTTTCCAGCCAGTTTTTCAGATCGGAGCCTTTGATTTTAACGGCCTGCAGATTGTTATTGCCGTACAAATAGAGGTCGCCCGGGTTGCGCACCTGGAGACCGACTGGACTGGTGCTGGTGGCGGTTGGCGCCACATCGGTAAAGTCGGTTGCGCCATTACGGCCAGCTTTGAACGGTGCGCTGCAAGAAATTACTGGAATTGATTTGTAGCTTGCGATCGTTGCATTGGTGGAGTTGGCAATGAAGTTTTTAACATAATCGATCTGTGCCTGATTCACGATCTGAATCGCGCTGACATCACCGACCAGTGCAAAATAGGCGGACATTTCAAAATCGGTTGTCGTGCCCAGTGGCTGGGTTGCATAAGCAAGTGTTGCTTTGTGTTCCGTATCAACCAGTGGTGCCACAGACGCGTCGGGATCAACGATGGTAATGCCGTCTTTGTATTTGAAGCCGCGCGCTTCGACGTTGGTCAGATCTTTTTGAACCACCCATTTTCCACTCTGGTACTTCAATGTCATCTGAATGATGCCCAGGCGGCGGCCCCAGCTTTGCGCCATGACTGCCGGTATGCCATTGATCAGACCCTTGGCGGTATCAACTTTATCCACAGGCAGTGCAGCCAGTGAAGCATCAATTTTCGGCGCGTTGACTTCTTTCGCCTGTGGGAAAATCAGATGTGAGTGGCCCAGCATCAGTGCATCGATGCCGGTAGTCGTCAGATACAGGCTGCCGTTTTCCATTTTAGGGCTGTACGCCGATGCATCCAGGCCGCCGTGCGACAGTGCGACGACGAGGTCGGCGCCTTTGTTGCGCATTTCGGGAACATATTGGTTTGCGGTTTCAACGACACCGTTCACCATGACTTTGCCGGCAAGATATTTCTGATCCCAATCCATGATCTGTGGCGGTACAAAGCCCATGATGCCAACGTTCAGCGTGACGTTCATGGAAGTGCCATCCGGTTTGATGGCGGAGAACTGTTTCGGAATGATAGAGTAAGGATTGAAAATCGGCTTCTGGCTGGTTGCGCCGACCACGTTGGCCAGCACCACAGGGAAACTCGGGGCGCCGCAATTGCTTGGTTTGGTCACATCGCTGATGCCAAAATCAGTATTGGTGATCTGGCTCAGAAAATTGAGGCCGTAGTTGAATTCATGGTTGCCAACGCCGGCGCCATCGTATTTCAAGGCATTCATGACTTTGTGAATCGCCATGGTGCCGCTGCAAGGAACCGGGGAGGCGACAGCCTGGTAATCGCCCAGCAGTGTGCCCTGAATCACGTCGCCATCATCCAGCAAAACAGTGTTCGGGTTTTCTGCGCGTGCAGAGTTGATCAGGGCTGCGGTTCTCTCCAGTCCCAGGCTGGTGTCTGCTTTGAGTCCGTAATAATCGTAGCTCAGGATATTCTGATGCAGGTCTGTCGTTTCCAGCAACGCCACTTTCAATGTGGTACCTTCAGGGATAGCCGGAGTCGTGCTGAGGATGTTGCTGTTGCCGCAGGCTGCAAGCGTGAGCGTTGCCAGCGGGGAAAGCCAGATAAGTTTTTTCATTGGATGATTCCCAGTGGATTTTTATAGACTTGTTTTAAATGATTTTAACGATTGCGCAATCGATTGCTTTTTGAAGTAAATCATTATTGAGCAGGTCGCTTATTTTTCATCCTGATCCGGATGATCGGGCAATTATCAATGGTGAATATGTCAATATGATGACAGCTTTGCATCGTTATAGGCAGTGCTGCGAAATTTTCATCTGATGTTTGATGTCCGGTCTGGTTTTTATTGTGCCGAAAATAAAGTGATCAACCTTTAAAATCGTTCAAAATGAACTGATCGATGATGTTTTGCGTTTATGAGGATGTGCAGCCCTACCGGGAAGGTCATATAATCTTTGCCTTTTGGGATGGCTTTCATCCTCTCGCGGGCGGTCGTCATTTTTTTGCCCTGTTTTGTTTGCGTTTGATTTTTGTGCTGGGATCGCAGGTTTATGTCGATATTTTCTTCACTGAATGCAATGCGTCGGCGCATTGATGTTTTTCCTATGCTGGTGGCTGCAACCACGGCGCTGATGCTGTCTGCCTGTGGCACGACGCCGCTTGCAACTCAGGGAGCGGTTACGCAGCAAGCCGCGCCGGTAGCGGTGCAAAAAACACCTCGTCCTGTCCGGATCGGACTGGCGCTGGGAGGTGGGGCTGCCCGCGGTTTTGCGCATATCGGCGTGATCAAGGCGCTGGAATCGCAGGGGATTTTTGCTGACGTGATCGTGGGAACCAGTGCGGGCAGTGTTGTCGGAGCCATGTATGCGGCGGGGAATAATGGCTTTGCCCTGCAAAAGATGGCGCTGGAAATGGATGAAGCAACCATTTCTGACTGGTCTTTACCTTTGTTTTCTAAATCCAGTGGTGTTTTAAAGGGCGATGCTTTGCAGGCGTACGTCAATCGCATGGTGAGTCACGTGCCTATTGAAAAATTGAAAAAGCCGTTTGGTGCGGTGGCGACCGATTTGTCCACTGGGCAGGCTGTGTTGTTCCAGAGGGGCAACACTGGCACCGCAGTGCGCGCGTCTTCGGCGGTCCCGGCTGTGTTCCAGCCAGTCAGAATCAATGACCGGCAGTATGTCGATGGCGGTCTGGTGGCGCCGGTACCAGTCCGGTTTGCGCGTGATATGGGGGCCGATCTGGTAATCGCGGTCAATATTTCCCAGCAGCCAGAAACCCAGAGTGGCAGCAGTACTATCGATATTCTGCTGCAGACAGTGACCATCATGGGGCAGAGCATTAATCAGTTTGAACTGAAGCAGGCCGATATCGTGATCCGTCCTGAGTTGCCGAGTATGAAAGGCAGTGATTTTGCAGGGCGCAATCTGGCGATTCTGGCTGGTGAAAAAGCGGCAATGCTGGCGATGCCAGAGTTAAGGCAAAAAATCAGACTGTTGCAGGAGCGGTAATTGAATGAAAGCATACTCCGGGGAGTATGTTTCAGGTGCCAATATTGACACTGGTATCAGGCTGGATTGATTGAAAAGCAGGGGGAGTATGTGCGCATCTGTTATGGGGGGCGCTGACTGCCCTCGTAATGAGGACGGAGCATCTGCAGAGTGTTTCCTGAACGCACTATTGATCTGCTTTTGCCGGAGAGTTGTATCCGGCGAGGTCATCATGATTACTGCTTGGTGTTTTCTTCGCTGATGCGGCGGGCGCCATTAAAGCGTTTTTTCCAGTATGCGATATCCATACTTTCAACACGAATCTGTCCGCCGGCTGATGGCGAGTGGATAAATTTATTGTCACCCAGATAAATACCAACGTGCGAGAAGCCGCGGCGCAATGTGTTGTAGAACACCAGGTCGCCGGGTTGCAGATCTTTCTGGTCCACGTTTTCTCCGACGCGGCTGATCTCTGCGGCTGTGCGGGGCAGGTTTTCACCCAGCGCATCTTTAAACACCAGACGGACGAATCCGCTGCAATCCAGTCCGTTTTCAGGAGTGCTGCCGCCACGCTTGTAGCGGATACCCATGAAATCGATGGCTCTCATGGTCAGGTCGGCGGCGCGTTGCCGGATTTCCTGTAATTTGCTCAGTGTGGAAGAGGAAGTGTCTGTGCCGGAAGTGAGGGTGTCGGCAGCCGAGGCGGATTGGCAGAAAGTGGTTTGCAGGGACGCAACGAGCAGCGCTAGGAGCGCAAATCTTTTAAAGTTGATAATCCTGGAAACGTTTCTCTGCATCTTTGGGGCCCTGTCCTTGAAAACCGCCCCACTTTAAGCGAAGTTACAAACAATGTAAACCTTTTGACTGCTTCTCTGGTTAATCTGAAAACTCAGGCTGGAAGGCAAAACTGTTTTTACTCCTGATTATCGATCTCTGGCGTACAATCGCGGCACTTTGACATGGAGGAAAAGATGCAAACCAAACCAATGCTGACTCTGGATGATGCGAAAAAAATTGCGGCTGCAGCCGAAGCAGAAGCGAAGGCGAACCAATGGCCGGTGGTCATCGCGATTGTCGATGATGGCGGGCATCTGATGTGGCTGCAGCGTCTGGATGGCGTGGCGCCGATTTCTGCGCACATTGCACCTGCCAAAGCGGTAACTGCCGCGTTGGGCAAGCGTGAGTCCAAAATTTATGAAGACATTATCAATAATGGTCGTTATTCATTCCTGAGTGCGCCTGTGCTGGAGGGTATGTTGGAAGGCGGCGTACCAATCATGGCAGATGGATTTTGCGTAGGCGCAGTTGGTGTTTCAGGTGTCAAATCCCAGGAAGATGCACAGATTGCTAAAGCAGGGATTGCAGCACTGGGACTGTAATTTGGTTCAAGGCTGCATGGGATGATGGCACATTGATCACACCCTCGTGCAGCCGGATGCAATTTGCGGATGATGGCGCAGGATTTCTGCGGCGGGAATTTGCCTGAAAGGCTGTTTCAGGCTATAATTCGAGGGTTTAACTAATCCGAAATCTCGCCGTAGCGCCTACCCAAATTCACATCGCTCCATTATCTTTTTTCAGGCTGCGCGGCAACTTTGCTCGGCCTGGGGAAAACGACAGCTTGGGGCGTCGCAGCGGCGGTAACAATACAGGAGTTGCCCTTGCTGCCCATTCCGCAGTCCCTTCTTCGTTCCGGCCAGGACACCGCGATACTTGCTCTTGCAGATGGAACCATTTTCACAGGATATGCGATCGGCGCTGCCGGTCATACTGTCGGCGAAGTGGTTTTCAATACCTCGATGACAGGCTATCAGGAAATTCTGACTGACCCCAGCTATAGTTCCCAGATCGTCACGCTGACCTACCCGCATATCGGCAATACCGGCATCAATGCCGAAGACGTTGAGTCTGACAAAATCCACTCTGCCGGCCTGATCATTAAAGACCTGCCTTTGCTGGTGTCCAATTTCCGTTCCGAATCCTCCCTTTCCGATTATCTGAAATCTCAGAACATCGTCGCGATTGCCGGTATTGATACCCGCAAACTGACGCGCATCCTGCGTGAAAAAGGTGCGCAGGGCGGTGCGATTCTGGTGGGGGATGATGCGGAAAAAGCGATCGCGCTAGCAAAATCTTTCCCGGGACTGTCCGGCATGGATCTGGCGAAAGTCGTATCGGCCAAACAGGCATATCAATGGACCGAGTCTGAGTGGAAGCTTGGTGAGGGTTACGGTCAGCTCACCAATCCGAAATTCCACGTCGTTGCTTTTGATTTCGGCGTGAAGCGCAACATCCTGCGCATGCTGGCTGAGCGCGGTTGCAAGGTCACTGTGCTGCCGGCGCAATCAAATGCTGCTGATGTGCTGGCGTTAAATCCTGATGGCGTATTTTTATCGAATGGTCCCGGCGATCCTGAGCCTTGTGATTATGCGATCGCTGCTGCGAGAGAATTGATCGAAAAAGGCATTCCGACTTTCGGCATTTGTCTGGGGCATCAGATTATGGCGCTGGCTTCCGGTGCGAAAACACTCAAGATGAAATTTGGTCACCACGGCGCAAACCATCCGGTGCAGGATCTGGATACGAAACAAGTATTGATCACCTCGCAAAATCATGGTTTTGCAGTTGATGCGGCTTCCTTGCCTGCAAATTGCCGTGTCACGCACGTGTCTTTGTTTGATGGTTCGTTACAAGGTTTTGCGCGTACTGATAAACCAGCTTTCTGCTTCCAGGGGCATCCTGAAGCGTCTCCGGGTCCGCACGACATTTCCTACCTGTTTGATCGCTTCACCGCATTGATGACCACGGCAAAAACAGGAGAATAATAAATGCCAAAACGTACAGACTTAAAAAGCATATTAATCATCGGCGCTGGTCCTATCATTATTGGACAGGCTTGCGAATTCGATTACTCCGGTGCGCAGGCGTGTAAGGCTTTGCGCGAGGAAGGTTATCGCGTCATTCTGGTCAACAGCAATCCGGCGACCATCATGACCGACCCGGAAATGGCCGATGTGACTTACATCGAACCGATTACCTGGCAGGTGGTTGAACGCATTATCGCCAAGGAAAAACCAGATGCTATTCTGCCGACCATGGGTGGACAAACTGCGCTGAACTGCGCGCTCGATCTGTGGCGCAACGGTGTGCTCGATAAATACAAAGTTGAGCTGATCGGCGCAACGCCTGAGGCGATTGATAAAGCAGAAGACCGACTGAAATTCAAGAATGCGATGACCAAAATTGGTTTGGGTTCTGCCCGTTCCGGCGTTGCGCATTCGATGGATGAAGCTTGGGCAGTACAAAAGGATGTTGGCTTCCCGGTTATCATTCGTCCTTCGTTCACGATGGGCGGCACCGGTGGCGGCATTGCGTACAATCCGGAAGAATTCGAAACGATTTGCAAGCGCGGTCTGGAAGCATCGCCGACCAATGAATTGCTGATTGAAGAATCGCTGATCGGCTGGAAAGAATATGAGATGGAAGTCGTGCGCGACAAGGCGGACAACTGCATCATCGTCTGCTCCATCGAAAATCTGGATCCGATGGGCGTACACACTGGTGACTCAATCACTGTTGCTCCGGCACAAACGCTGACGGATAAAGAGTATCAGATCATGCGTAATGCCTCGTTGGCAGTATTGCGTGAAATCGGTGTTGATACTGGTGGTTCCAACGTGCAGTTCTCGGTCAATCCGGCTGATGGACGTATGATTGTCATTGAAATGAATCCACGCGTCTCGCGTTCGTCAGCATTGGCATCGAAAGCAACCGGTTTTCCGATCGCTAAAATCGCGGCGAAACTGGCAGTCGGTTTCACGCTCGACGAGTTGCGCAACGAAATCACCGGTGGAGCAACGCCGGCGTCGTTCGAACCGTCAATTGACTATGTTGTGACCAAGATTCCACGCTTCGCATTCGAGAAATTTCCACAGGCAGATAATCGCCTGACGACGCAAATGAAATCCGTTGGTGAAGTGATGGCAATTGGCCGCACTTTCCAGGAATCTTTTCAGAAGGCCTTGCGCGGTCTCGAAGTTGGCGTCGATGGCATGAACGAAAAAACCCAGGATCGCGAAATTCTGGAAAAAGAACTGGGTGAGCCTGGCCCGGATCGTATCTGGTATGTGGGTGATGCCTTTGCTCAAGGTTTTACTATGGAGGAGGTGCATCAACTGACGCACATCGATCCTTGGTTCCTGGTGCAGATCAAAGATATTGTCGATATCGAATTGTGGCTGGATGAACAAAGTCTGGATAGCATCGATAAAGACATGATGCTGACGCTGAAGAAAAAAGGTTTCTCTGATCGTCGTCTCGCCAAACTGCTGAAAACCACGGACACGGCTATCCGTGAAAAACGCCGGGCCCTGAACGTGCGTCCGGTGTACAAGCGCGTGGATACCTGTGCCGGCGAATTTGCAACGAATACTGCTTACATGTATTCGACGTACGAGGAAGAGTGCGAATCAAATCCGACCGACAAGAAGAAAATTATGGTGTTGGGCGGTGGTCCTAACCGTATCGGCCAGGGTATTGAGTTCGATTATTGCTGTGTGCATGCAGCATTCGCGATGCGTGAAGACGGCTACGAAACCATCATGGTGAACTGTAATCCGGAAACTGTATCGACAGATTACGACACCTCTGATCGTTTGTATTTCGAGCCGCTGACGCTGGAAGATGTGCTGGAAATCGTCGATAAGGAAAAACCAGTCGGCGTCATCGTGCAATATGGCGGTCAGACACCTTTGAAGCTGGCACTTGACCTGGAAGCGAACGGCGTACCTATCGTCGGTACTTCTCCCGACATGATCGACGCGGCGGAAGATCGCGAGCGTTTCCAGAAAATGTTGCAGGAGCTTGGCTTGCGCCAGCCGCCAAACCGCACCGCACGTACTGAAGCAGAGGCACTCGCGCTGGCGCAGGAAATTGGTTATCCGCTGGTGGTGCGTCCATCTTATGTACTTGGTGGACGTGCAATGGAAATCGTGCATGAGCAACGCGATCTGGAGCGCTACATGCGTGAAGCGGTCAAGGTATCACATGATTCTCCCGTATTGCTGGATCGTTTCTTAAATGATGCGATTGAGGTTGATGTCGATTGTTTGTCAGACGGTAATCGTACTTTCATCGGTGGTGTCATGGAGCACATCGAGCAGGCTGGTGTTCACTCTGGTGATTCTGCGTGCTCCTTGCCACCATATTCTCTGTCCCAAGAAACGATTGCGGAACTCAAACGCCAGACCGCGCTGATGGCAAAAGGCCTGAACGTAGTCGGTTTGATGAACGTGCAGTTCGCTATTCAGCACAAAGAGGGGCAGGACGTAGTATTTGTGCTGGAAGTCAATCCACGTGCTTCGCGTACTGTTCCTTATGTATCGAAAGCAACCGGCTTGCAACTGGCCAAAATAGCGGCGCGCTGCATGGTTGGTCAGTCGCTGGATTCGCAAGGTATCGGTGCAGAAGTGGTGCCGCCGTATTTCAGTGTGAAGGAAGCGGTATTCCCGTTCGTGAAATTCCCCGGCGTCGATACGATTCTCGGACCTGAGATGAAATCGACCGGTGAAGTCATGGGCGTGGGCAAGACCTTCGGCGAAGCTTTTGTGAAATCACAACTGGGAGCCGGTGTGAAGTTGCCAACTTCCGGCAAAGTTTTCCTGAGCATCAAAAACAGCGATAAGCCGCGCGGCGTCAAAGTGGCCAAAGATCTGGTCGAGCTGGGCTTCTCTGTTGTTGCGACCAGAGGGACGGCTGCGGCGATTGCAGCGGAAGGAATTCCGGTGTCTGTTGTCAATAAAGTGGTGGAAGGTCGCCCGCACGTTGTTGATATGATCAAAAATAATGAAATTGCTCTGGTCATCAACACCGTCGAGGAAAAACGTAATGCGATTACCGATTCCCGTGCAATCCGCACTTCAGCACTGATTGCGCGTGCAACTACCTTTACCACGATTGCCGGTGCAGAGGCGGCGGTTGAAGGTATGCGTTATTTGAACGAATTGCATGTTTATGATTTACAAGGCTTGCATAAGACCTTAAACTGACGCAAACAAGGGTGCCGGTAGTTTTTCCGGCACTGAATTTTTGATACAGAGGTCACAAAAGGCATAGTGTTAATTATGTCGGCTGTGACCTCTGTATTTTTACTTTGATCAATGTGAATAATATGAGTACAGTGCCTATCACCAAGTTTGGTGCAGAATTGTTAAAGCAGGAATTGCACAATTTGAAAACAAAGGAGCGTCCTGCCGTTATTAATGCGATTGCAGAGGCTCGCGCTCAGGGTGACCTGTCTGAAAATGCGGAGTATGATGCGGCGAAAGAGCGCCAGGCGTTTATTGAAGGTCGCATTGCAGAACTGGAGGGAAAGCTGGGGTCTGCGCAGGTTATTGATCCGGCTACGCTGGATGCGGAAGGTCGTGTGGTGTTTGGTTCAACAGTGCATCTTGAAGACCTGGAGAACGAACAGAAAGTCAGTTATCAGATCGTTGGCGAAGATGAGGCGGATATTAAGCTCAGCAAGGTTTCTATCACATCTCCGATTGCGCGCGCATTGATCGGCAAATATGCCGGAGATGTGGTCGGTGTTCAGGCACCGGCCGGTATTCGTGAATATGAAGTGCTGGAAGTGTTGTACGTCTGATCTTGTCCGTTTTTGAACGCTATGCGAATGAGTAAAAAGGTATAGCGGTTAAGAAAAACCCGGCTTGCGCCGGGTCATCTTGTCTGTGGCAGATGCCTGATTGCTTTGCTATTTCCCCAAAGACGATTTCTTCATGCTGGCCTGACGGGGTTTGGCGCGTTTGACATTGCCACCCTGAGTAACACGTTCGTTACCTTTAACCATCACTTTGGAAACAGTCGGTTTTTTGGTGCCGCTGGCACTGGGTTTCACGATCGTGACTTCGCGCAGGCCTTTTCCCTTTTTAACCAGCTTGGTTTCTTTGATATTGTCGGTTTTGGGGCGATAAATTACCAGAAGCTTGCCGATGTGCTGAACCGGTGCTGCCTTCAGTTCTGCGCAGATTGCGTCGTACATGGCGATACGTGCTTCGCGGTCATCACCAAAAACCCGGACTTTCATTAGTCCATGTGCATTGAGGCCAGCATCGATTTCCTTGAGCACGGCAGGTGTCAGTCCAGCTTCACCGATCAATACAATCGGTTTTAATGCATGGGCTTCGGATCTGAGTTCGCTTCTTTCGGCGGGCGTAAGTTTTAACATAATAATTCCTTTCAAGGCTGTATTTTACGCGAATGGCAAAAAATAAATTCAATCAAAATTGGGTCCACGATCATATTAACGATCCTTACGTGAAGCTGGCACAAAAAGAGGGTTACCGTGCGCGCGCTGTTTATAAGCTGAAAGAGATTGATGAGGCTGAAAAACTGATCCGGCCGGGACAGGTGATTGTGGATCTGGGTGCAACACCGGGTAGTTGGTCTCAGTATGTCAGAAACAAGCTCGCTGGCAAGGAAGGTGGGGGGATTCTGGGAGAAATATTTGCTCTGGACCTGTTGCCAATGGAGCCGATTGCGGATGTCCAGTTTATTCAGGGAGATTTCCGTGAGGACGAAGTTCTGGATCAGCTGGAATCAAAACTCATGGGACGAAAGGTGGATCTTGTCTTATCGGATATGGCGCCCAATTTGTCAGGAAATTCGACGGTGGATGCGGCTCGTGTGGAATACATCATTGAGCTCGCGATTGCTTTTGCGCGCGCGCACTTAAAGCCCGGCGGCTCTTTACTGGTCAAGTGTTTTCATGGACCAAGTTACAATAATATTGTCAATATGTTTAAGGATGAGTTCAAACTCGTCATGAATAAAAAACCTAAAGCGAGCAAGGACAAATCATCGGAGATATTTTTACTTGGAAAAGGTTTAAAACATCCGGAATGACTGATTTTGCACTTGATAATCGTCAATGCTGACAGCATATGCCAACTAGCAAGCTCTGCCCAATGGGGGTAGAATGAATGATTACGTATCAAATGGCGCTTAGAGCGTCCAAGGAGTTCTCGTGAATAATATGTTTTCAAAAGCAGCTATATGGGTAGTGGTTGCCCTCGTGCTTTTCACGCTTTTCAAGCAGTTTGAAGGGAAGAGCATTGGTACTGGTATGGCTTCTGTGCCTTATTCAGAGTTCCTTGATGAAGTAAAAGCGAAGCATATTAAAGAGGCTACGATTGATGATGCCAATCGTACAGTAACTGCCATTACGTCTGACGGTAAGAAAATCAAGTCTCAGCTGACGATTTTTGACCGTGGTCTGGTTGGTGATCTGGTCAATAATGGCATCAAATTTGATAATAAACCACCAGAAGAACCATCCTTCCTTTCCCAGGTGTTTATTTCCTGGTTCCCCATGTTGTTATTGATTGGCGTCTGGATTTTCTTTATGCGCCAGATGCAGGGTGGTGGTAAAGGCGGAGCGTTCTCCTTTGGCAAATCCAAAGCCCGCATGCTGGATGACACCAATAATAATGTCACCTTTGCCGATGTGGCGGGTTGCGACGAGGCTAAAGAGGAAGTCACTGAAGTTGTCGATTTTCTGCGTGATCCAACCAAATTTCAAAAACTGGGCGGACGTATTCCCCGGGGTATTCTGATGGTGGGACCGCCAGGAACAGGTAAAACACTGTTGGCGCGCGCTATCGCTGGCGAAGCCAAAGTCCCTTTCTTCACCATTTCCGGTTCTGACTTTGTTGAAATGTTTGTCGGTGTCGGTGCTTCGCGCGTTCGGGACATGTTTGAGAATGCTAAAAAACATTCTCCGTGCATTATTTTTATTGATGAGATTGATGCCGTTGGCCGTCACCGTGGCGCCGGTATGGGTGGTGGTAATGATGAGCGGGAACAAACTCTGAACCAGATGCTGGTTGAAATGGATGGTTTTGAAGCTAATTCCGGTGTGATTGTGATTGCTGCAACCAATCGTGCCGATGTGCTGGATAAGGCTTTGCTGCGCCCGGGACGTTTTGATCGTCAGGTTTCGGTCGGATTACCGGATATCCGTGGTCGTGAGCAGATTCTGAATGTCCATATGCGCAAGGTTCCTATCAGCAGCGATGTCAAAGCGGATATTCTTGCTCGTGGCACTCCGGGTATGTCCGGCGCTGATCTGGCTAATCTGGTCAATGAGGCGGCGCTGTTTGCCGCCCGCCGTAACAAGCGACTGGTAGAGATGCTCGATTTTGAAGATGCAAAAGACAAAATCTTCATGGGACCTGAACGTAAATCCATGGTGATGCGTGAGGAAGAGCGCCGCAATACGGCTTACCACGAATCAGGTCATGCGGTGGTCGCTAAACTTTTGCCAAAGGCTGACCCGGTACATAAAGTCACCATCATGCCGCGCGGTTTCGCACTCGGCTTGACCTGGCAACTGCCAGAGCATGATCAGATCAGCGGCTACAAAGACAAGATGCTGGAAGAAATTTCGATACTGTTCGGTGGTCGTATCGCGGAAGAAATTTTCGTTGGCCAGATGTCAACTGGCGCATCAAACGATTTTGCTCGTGCTACCAAGCTGGCGCGCTCCATGGTGACACGCTTCGGTATGTCTGACAGTATGGGCGTTATGGTTTATGAGGATAATCAGCAGGAAGGCTATTTTGGCATGTCTTCCAAAACGATTTCCGAAGCGACGCAACAGAAAGTGGATGCGGAGATTCGGACGATTCTGGATAAACAATATGCTCATGCCCGTCAGTTATTGGAGGCGAATCGCGAAAAAGTCGAGGTGATGACGAAAGCGCTGCTCGAATGGGAAACCATTGATGCTGATCAGGTCAACGACATCATGAATGGTCTGGAACCGCGTCCTCCAAAATTAGGGCAGTCAGCAGGAAAATCCTCCAGCGACAATCCTTCGGGCGGCATGCCTGCAAATGCCACAGCACCGGCCTGACGCTGACCACGTAAATTATTAATAAAATTCAAAAAGGTAAGGAGAAATCCTTACCTTTATTGTTGATGACGACTTATTTTCAATGTGGCAGATACCGGTTTCCTTTGTATCAGCAAGGGGCAAAACCCCTGGTCATGGGAATCCTGAATATCACGCCGGATTCATTTTCTGACGGCGGACAGTTTTTCTCTTTGGACAGCGCAATTTCTCGCGCTGAGCAGATGATACGGGATGGTGTGGATATCATCGATATCGGTGGTGAGTCGACCAGGCCGGGCTCGCAAGTCCTGTCGCTGAATGAAGAGCTCGATCGGGTCATGCCGGTGATTTTTGCACTGCGTGATTGCGGAAAGCCTTTGTCAATCGATACCTACAAGCCGGAAGTCATGCGTGAGGCATTGCTGGCAGGTGCGGACATGATCAATGATATCAACGGGTTTGCCTCTGCCAAATCCATCACTGCGGTTACCGGGACGGATGCAGGCCTTTGTGTCATGCATATGCAAAATTTACCGGCAACCATGCAGATTTCACCTGAATATCAGGATGTCCTCACGGAAGTTGAATATTTCTTGCAGGACCGGGTGCAGGCATTGCTTGCAGCAGGTATTTCTGAGGAAAATATTTGTATCGATCCAGGTTTTGGCTTTGGAAAAAGCCGGCAGCATAATATTGGGCTGTTTTGTGGAATTGATGCGCTTCAACATAAACTTAAACTACCTATGTTGGTCGGTATTTCACGCAAAACCATCATTGGTGATCTGACTGGTCGGCCGGTCGAACGTCGGATTGCGGGTAGTCTGGCGGCAGCGCTGTTAGCTGCACAGCGTGGAGCAGCGATTTTGCGCGTCCATGATGTTGCTGAAACCGTTGATGTTTTAAATGTATGGCAGGCATTGGTGTAACTGGATAAAAGATTATGACAAGAAAATATTTTGGAACAGATGGCATTCGCGGACGGGTAGGTGTTTCACCGATTACTCCGGATTTTGTGATGCGTCTTGGCTATGCCGCAGGTAAGGTCTTGGTACAAACTGGAGTGCATACCGATAAGCGTCCTACAGTTTTGATCGGCAAAGATACCCGTATTTCAGGCTATTTGCTGGAGGCCTCGCTGGAAGCGGGTTTCGCAGCTGCCGGTGTGGATGTCATGTTATCCGGGCCTATGCCGACACCTGCCGTGGCTTATCTGACCCGAGCTTTGCGATTGTCCGCCGGGGTGGTGATTTCGGCGTCTCATAATCCTTTTGACGATAACGGGATTAAATTTTTCTCTGCGTCAGGCAATAAACTGGCTGACGAAACTGAACTCGCCATCGAGGCTGAGCTTGAGAAACCGATGGAGTGCGTGAGTTCGGAATATCTCGGAAAAGCACATCGTTTGCGTGATGCGAACGGTCGTTATATCGAATTTTGCAAGAGCACCTTTCCCAATGAATTGGATTTGCGTGGCCTGAAGATCGTGGTTGACTGTGCGCATGGTGCTGCTTACGACATTGCCCCTCATGTGTTTCATGAGCTGGGCGCAGAAGTGATTGCTATTGGTAATGTACCTAATGGCTTAAATATTAATGAAAAGGTTGGTGCAACGGCTCCGGATGCGCTGGCGGTTGCAGTTCGCGCCAATCACGCCGACCTGGGTATCGCTCTGGATGGTGATGCTGACCGATTGGTAATGGTCGATAAAAATGGCAAAATTTACGATGGTGATCAACTGTTGTATCTGATGGTGATCGACCGTCTGGCCGTTGGTCCCGTGGCAGGCGTCGTCGGGACACTGATGACCAACATGGCGGTTGAAATCGCGATGAAAAAACTCGGTGTTGGTTTTATCCGGGCCAAAGTAGGTGATCGTTATGTCTTGGAGCAAATGCAGGAGCATGGCTGGATACTGGGTGGTGAAGGTTCGGGTCATTTGCTTTGTCTGGACAAGCATTCAACCGGAGATGGGATTGTTTCTGCGTTACAGGTTTTGTCTGCATTGCGCCGTATGGGGCGAAACCTGGATCAATGCTTTGATGAACTGACATTGTTTCCTCAGGTTTTGTTAAATGTGCGGGTTGTTCCTGGATTTAACTGGCAAAAAAATGAAGCGCTGATGCAGGAAAAAAAGAATGTAGAAACGCTGCTGGATGGCCGGGGACGGGTATTAATCCGACCTTCAGGAACAGAACCGTTAATCCGTGTCATGGTTGAGGCGGATGACAGGGAACTGGCGACCTCCTGCGCACGCCGTCTGGTTACCTGTATCGATAAAATCTGATGGATTATATTAGCCGATTTGGAATGAATCACATCCCATTCTTGAAACAAGGACGGATAACATGTAGTATTCAGCCTTCAGTTTTTCCGTGGCACTGATCCGGAAATCAGACTGTCCATAGCTCAGTTGGATAGAGCACGAGCCTTCTAAGCTCGGGGTCGCAGGTTCGATTCCTGCTGGGCAGGCCAATAGAATCAAGCACTTAGCCTAGACATTTTGTCTGGGCTTTTTGCTTTTTGGTTTCATGTAACAGCTATGTAACCCCGTTCTGAAAATGCAAGATATTTCGCTGTTCTAAATAGGGTGCAACTGCAACTTGCTACTTTTTCTGAAATTGATTCAATTCATTTTTTCATGTAATTTTTCTTGCCCGCTTTCTTTCAAACTGTTTTGCGCCTTTCGATCTGGATTGGCTGGAAGATTGATTTTGTTTAAATCTCCCATCACGCATGTAGTTGAGGAATTTATGTCCTGCATCAAATCAACCAATCATTGAACTACATAGAATCAGATATTAACTCTGGCAGTACGGAATATCCGGCAAAATGATTTATTTCAGTGACTCGCACAAAAAGCGCATTGCCTGGCTCCTGATAGGGGCCATGCTTTTTGCATTCATTGCCCCCTCATTACTGCATTCTCTCAGTACTCGTAATCCGGGGACGGATAGTATTTGTAGTGCAACAAATTCTTTTTTTCAGATCAAGCATTTATTCTCTGAGAAAACTGATTTTTCCCCATCAGATAAGCATTGTGCGCTTTGCTTGCTGAGTCTGGACTCCGAGAATGCATATCCTCCTGTTAGTAATAGTTATTGGCCAGATTTAATCCGGTCGAGGATTGCTGTAGTACCCGAGGATAACGTAGTTCCTTCAGATCGCTCTTACAGCGCATACCAAACCCGCGCACCACCTGCATGTTGATTCGATGGTTAGTCTGAATGGATTGGCGATTGCCTGATTCATGACAGATGATGACAGTATTTTTTGCTAACCTGCTGATGCAACCGAGTCCGTAGTGGGTTGCTTGTATCAGTCTTTATTCGAAGCAATGACATGAAAACAGTTTTAAAAATAATGGTGGGCACCATTTTCTCTTTTTCATCTGCGGCTGCATTTTCCTGTGCCAGCTGTGGATGTTCGCTTAGCTCGGATTGGCAAAATCAGGGTTTTTCATCCGATCCGGGATTTCGGTTCGATCTGCGCTATGACTTCTTGAATCAAAACCAGATACGAAGCGGGACTGATAAAGCCACGACTTGGCCAGTAGATGGGCATGAGCAGGAGCTGTATACAAAAAATCAGTACCTGACGGCGAGCGTGGATTACACGGCGTCACCGGATTGGGGAGTCACTGTACAGCTGCCTTACATCGATCGCACTCATGCGACGAATGGCTTTGCCTTTGATGGCTCTGATGCCGGAGCATCTCATACCCATAGTCTGGGAGATATAAAGGTGATTGGACGGTATACGGGACTGACTACAGATCATAATCTGGGCATTCAACTTGGCTTGAAACTGGCAACAGGTAGCCATACTGAAAATTTTAACAGCGGTGCACTGGCCGGACAGTCATTGGATCGCGGTTTACAACCGGGCAGTGGGACGACAGATCTGATTGCTGGGATTTTTCAATTTAATCAGCTTTCTCCTGATTGGGATTACTTTATTCAAGCAATGGCCCAGCTTCCTTTGAATCATAATGATGGCTATCAGCCTGGAAAAAGTCTGAATGTGAATGCGGGAATCCGGTATGCAGGTATGGGAACATGGATTCCGCAATTGCAGCTGAATGGACGGATTTCATCGAAAGATTCTGGTGTGAATGCGTCTCCGGATGATAGCGGTGGCAAGACTTTGTATGTCAGTCCCGGCCTCACCTGGAGTGGGTCTGAGCGCCTCAGGCTGTATATGTTTTTGCAGATACCGGTATATCAGAGTCTGAATGGGTATCAACTAGCTCCGAAATATACTGTTTCGATAGGGACAAGTATGGGATTTTGAATTGGCCTGAATCAGGATGACATTTTATTTTCTTTTTCTATTTTCTCGATGACCTCTCGCCACAAACGGACTTGTGTTCGCTTCCTTTTCCGGGAGGTCATTTATAGATTCAGTATGTAAGTAGTTTTTTTGTATACGATTGAGTAGTCCTTTTGTGATGCAAATGGGCGGCTTGGTTGATAGCCTGACAGAATCACCGTTGAAGCCATTCCGCGATGGCCTCATGAATCTTTGAGGAGGGGTAAACTGGAAGATGCTGGTTATCAGCAAATCCAAAAATGAAATATGGAGTAAAGAAATAATGCGTATTGATAAAATCCAGATCCGGATATGGTTCAGTCATCTGTCGGTTGAGATACGGCATTTGCTGAGACTGAATATACCCTCGCGTCCGTGGCATATCGCATTAGTTGCTTCCGTATGCATGGCGATTCCTGTCTTTGCTGGTGCCTATTGCGGACGGATGGATTACGCTTTGCTGGTTTGTATGGGAACACTGGTGATTTATATCTGCCAAAAACAGCACTGGTGCATCGTATGCAGAGTCTGATGATGTGTACTTTCGGTTTTCTGGCGTGCTTCACGCTGGCGATCGTCGCTGGCATCAATCCCTATTTGTCTGCGATAGTGCTGGCGCTGACCGTCGTATTCGTTGAAATCATCTGCCGCTATTATTCGATTTCCCCGCCCGGCAGTTTTTTCTTTATTTTTATAGCGACAATCGGCAGCACTTTACCTTTTGATGTTGCGTTGATTCCGGTCAGAATCGGCCTGCTCGCATTGGGATGCATGCTGTCTTGTCTGGTGGCCTTTATTTACACACTGATTGTTTTTTCAGGGCCGGTATTAGGGCTGACGCAGCCCGCAAAACCATCACGTTCAAAGCAGGAGTTATTTTTGATTATGTTAGAGGCGAGCATCGTCGGTTTTTTTGTCGGTGCTTCATATTTGCTGTCGCTGATGCTCAAATTACCTAATCCTTACTGGGTACCGGTTTCCTGTCTGGCGATCATGCAGGGAGCGAATTTCAGGTCGGTCTGGCACCGGAATATTCACAGGATCACCGGAACCGTGCTGGGCATGGGGCTGGCGTGGATGGTTTTTTCACTTTCCCTCAATGTCTGGACGTATGCAGTCAGTATTGTTGTTCTGAATTTTATTGTGGAGTCGCTGGTAGTCCGGAACTATGGCTTGGCCGTGATTTTTATTACACCGATGACGATGCTGTTTGCTGAAGGCGGGACAATTCACATTCCACCCGAAACACTGGTGATGACACGATTGTCAGATATTGTGATCGGCAGTGTGGTCGGTTTTATTGGTGGCAGCATTATGCATCATCCGGGTATGCTCAGCTATGCTGCCAGGAAAATGAAAGCGGTTCAGGAGTGATGGCAAGCCAGAGCAGCTTTTTCATTCGCCCGCTTTAGTTTTTGTTTTGCCCTGGCCTCTGCTTTGGGTTGTGCCTGATGTACGTCTTCTTTCGCCCATTTCACCTGAAGTTGTGCCCGATCGCACTGTTTTTTTTGTTTTTCCCGTTGTGCGCTGAGTTGACGGAGCTCCCGTTCCTGTTTTTGTTCTCTGGTATGCTGGTCTTTTTCCAGTTTATTGGCTGCGGCTTTTTCCTGATTCGCGATCCCGGTAGCTTGCGCTTTTTCCGATTCGGATGGCGCTGGAGGAAGTGGTTGATGCAATACCTGTCCTGTTTGCCCGGACGGGCAGGGGGTCTGACTATATTGAATTTTTCCTTGCTGCTCGCAGCGGTAAACCGTTGCCAGACTGCTGCCTGAAAGCGTCAACAGGAAAATAAGGGAACTCAGTTTCGACAGAAAAAGCTTATTGCGCTGAGACATAGAGGTTTCTTTCTGGTTACAGGACTTTTCCAGGATTCATGAGATTGTGCGGATCAAGTGCTGCTTTGATGGTTTCCATCAGATTCAGTTCGATCGCGGATTTGTAACGTCGGATCTCTTCTTTTTTTAACGTTCCCAAACCGTGTTCCGCGGAGATTGAGCCGTTAAACCGGTGAACCTGATCATGCACGATACGGTTAATTAGCGCCTGCTGTTTTAAAAAAATCTCGCCGGATGTGTGTTCAGGGGCGGAGATGTTGTAGTGCAGATTTCCATCTCCCATGTGGCCAAAGCAGACAATACGGCACCCGGAGAAGTGCCGGTGCAGCAGCGCATTGGTTTCTGCAATGAATGCCGGGATTGATGACACAGGAACAGCGATATCATGTTTGATATTTTTCCCTTCCGCAGCCTGGGCCATCGAAATATTTTCTCTGAGGTTCCACAAGGTTTGTGCCTGACGCCTCGATTCTGCAACGACAGCATCCTGCAGCTGATTTTGGTCGGACTCTTTTTCCAGCAGATCGAGTAAAAATCCAGCCGCATGCTCCTGCGATTCATGGCTGGCAATTTCAAGCAGTACGTAGTATGGGGCAGTTTGCCGGAATGGATGACGTAGCTGCGGAAAATGTCTGAGTACCAATTGCAGGCAAAAGTCCGATATCAACTCAAAACCGGTTAATGTCGGCCCCAGATAATTTTTGGCGGCATTTAATAAGTGCAAGGCTGCATCCGGCGTTGCAAGAGCAGCCAATACCGTGCAGCTGGCCCGCGGTGCGGGGAATAGTTTTAAAGTAGCGGCAGTAATGATGCCGAGCGTACCTTCCGCACCGATGTATAAATTTTTCAGATCATATCCGGTGTTGTCTTTGCGCAGCCCTTTGAGTCCATGCCAGATATCGCCGTTGGCGGTCACCACTTCCAGTCCCAGGCATAATTCTCTGGCATTTCCGTAACGCAGCACGGCGGTTCCTCCGGCATTGGTGGATAAATTCCCGCCGATTGTGCAGCTTCCTTCCGATGCCAGCGATAAAGGATACAGTTTTCCTGCATCCGCAGCCGCCTGTTGCACTTGTGCGAGCAGGCAGCCGGCTTCCGCAGTGATCGTTTCATTGTCTATGTCCAGCTCGCGGATTGTCTGCATCCGTTTCAGGGACAGCACCACGGCGTTGCCCTGATGGTCCGGAATACTGCCGTACACCAGTCCGGTATTACCGCCCTGTGGTACGAGTGGAACCCTGAACTGCTGACATAGACGGACGATCTGTGCGACTTCATCCGTAGAGCCCGGGCGGATTGCTGCCAGCGCTTTGCCCCTGATGCGTTGCCGCCATTCGGATTCGTAAGTTTGCAGGGAATCCGTATCGGTGATTACTTGATCTGCTCCGGTAACTTGGCGACACAGATTTAAAAAATCAGTTTTCGACATATTGTTTTTTACGTGCTTTTGCGGCCTGTTTAAGCGGACGCAGATAGATCATGATCCATAAAAAATAGCTGAGTGATAAAGCGATTTCCAGCCACGCCAGTCTTGCCGATAAAGTTCCTGTATCGCTGTAGGCGCGTACGACACCCTCGGTGAAATACAGCCAGATCAACATGGAGGTCCACTGCATGGTGTAATTGTTTTTTACCAGCACTCCGCGTAACGGAAACAGCAGTGGCAGAAATTTCAGCGCAATCCAGGATCCGCCAGCGTGCAGCGGCGCGATCCACATTTCCCAGGAAATGCACAATAGGATCAGCGTGATCAGGCTGCAACAGGCAAGCAGATGAGCCTGCTTTTGGCGTGAACTAATCATGATGCGCTGTTTAGTCTGATGGCGGTTTCTGCCAGACGTTTACCCAGAGCGATGGTCAGACGCCGGCTTTCTTCCGATATAGCGTGTTTCCCATCCAGTCCGGACCAGTGCGTGGCGCCATACGGGCTTCCTCCGGACGAGGTGGTCATTAAATCGGCTTCGCCGTACGGAATACCCATGAGTAGCATACCGTGATGCATCAGCGGCAGCATCATGCTGAGCAGAGTGGATTCTTGTCCGCCATGCAGGCTGCCGGTGGAGGTGAAAACACAGGCCGGTTTACCGGTCAGGACGCCGGATAGCCATTCACTGGCAGTACTATCCCAAAAATATTTCATGGCAGAAGCCATGTTGCCAAAACGGGTGGGAGAGCCGAGTGCCAGCCCTGCGCACTCGCACAAGTCCGACAGTTCTGCATAAGGGGCACCGCTTTCCGGAATATCCGGGGCGGTGGCTTCGGATATCGGAGAGATTGCCGGGACAGTCCGTAAGCGGGCATCGCAGCCGGGGACACTCTCTATGCCTTGCGCAATCAGTTCAGCCATTTTTCTGGTTGCTCCATGCCGGGAGTAATATAAAACCAGAATATTTAAATTTGTTGTATTCATAGTGCGATTATATGGGGCTTTATTGTCATGCAATCAGTAAAATAGCAACCTTGTATAAGGAGTGAAGAATTTTATGCCAGGATTGTCTTGGAAGCATTTGCAGAATCTGTTTCAGTTTGCACGCCGCCGTTTGCGTGAGGGACGTTTGCCGCAGGTGGCTGGCAGTCTGACTTTTACGACGGTATTGGCACTGGTTCCTATTCTGACGGTTGCACTGGCGATTTTTACAGCTTTCCCGTTGTTTAATACATTCCGCGCCTCGCTGGAGGCGTATTTTGTACAGAATCTGATGCCGAAGGGAATTGCAAATACAATACTCGGTTATCTGACGCAGTTTGCAACCAAGGCCACCAGACTATCCGCAGTCGGCGGTATTGCATTAATGTTGACGGCAGTTACAACAATGGCGATGATTGATCGCTCATTCAATCAGATCTGGCAAGTCAAGCGCTCCCGTCCGCTGTTTCAGCGGATTCTGGTGTATTGGGCGATTGTGACACTGGGGCCATTGCTGATCGGTGGTTCGATTTCGATTACTTCTTACCTGTTCACGGCGACCAGCGGCATGGTCGGCACAGTACCATTTCTGGGAGGAATGGTTTTCACCCTGATTTCAATTCTGTTTACGACTGGCGCTTTTACACTGCTGTATATGTCGGTACCAAACCGTACAGTTAACTGGCGCGATGCAGCCTGGGGCGGCCTGTTTGCAGGATGTGCATTTGAGATTGCCAAGCGTGGATTTGCTATCTTCGTCACGCATTTTCCAACTTACACTATTGTGTATGGTGCTTTGGCGGCTATTCCGATATTTCTGGTGTGGATTTATTTATCGTGGCTCATTACCCTGATTGGCGCAGTGATTGCGGCGGCATTACCCGTCGTGAAGTATGAGCGTTGGTGGCATGTCCCTACACCGGGTAGCGCTTTTGAGGATGCCATGAATATCCTTCGTATCTTGGTCAGGGCAAGAGCAAAAAAAAGCAATGCAATTGTTCAGGTATCTGAAATCCGGCTGGAGACCCGGTTTGGACTGGACGAAATTGAAGGTTTGCTGGAAAGAATGCTGGAAATGGGGTGGGTGGCAAAAATCACTCCCGATCTGTCCCAGAGTCAATCTGGAACATGGTGGCGCAGTGGTGGGGAGGGGAACGAATTGTGGACCTTAGCTATTCATCCCGGTGTACTCAGGCTGGCTGATGTGTATAAGGTATTCGTATTTGAACCGGTGCGGGGTAGCCAGTTATCGGCGTTGGTAGAGGAAGTGATTGAATCCAGTCTCCAAAAAAACCTGGAGCAATATTTTTTAAATATGAACAACAGTGCATCAGCGCAATGATGAAATTCAGCCAGATCAGTGTCGATGAAATTGATGTTGTTTTAGAGCGTGTATGGCTGCATCAGCGCAACCTGTCACCTGTTTTTCAAAGTCCGTATTATCATCCGGCTTATACCAGAATCATGGCTGTGGCACAGCCAGATGTCAGGGTTCTGGTGATCGAAGATCACAACCAGATTATTGGATTTTTCCCTTTTCAGCGTAAGAACGCTTTGGTTGCCGGACCGGTTGGCGGCAGTCTGACTGACTATCAGGGACCGGTATGCTCACCCGGAATGACGCTTCCCGTCTTAGAGATGTTGCGCGCAGCGCAGGTGCATTATATGGGGTTTAATCACATGCCTGCCGAACGCAGGGAGTTTGCTGCGTTTTCCTGGGAGCAGAGCCGCTCGCTGACATTGAATCTGGCTGGCGGATTTGATGCATATATGCAAACGCTGACTCAATTACGTGATGCTTCCTTATTCAAGAAAACGGAAACCAATCAGCGCAAGTTGACAAAAAAGGCTGGGCCGTTGCGTTTTGTCATGGAGTCCCGCAGCCGTGATGATTTCCTGGCGTTATTGAAGGGAAAGTCAGCTCAGTTTATTAAAACTGTGGGTGCGAAACATGACATATTTGCGGTGCCCTGGATACGTGATGCAGTGAATAATATTTTTGAGCAGACTTCGCCGGAATTTTCCGGCATGCTTTCAACCCTGTATGCCGGAGATCATCTGGTGGCGGCCCATTTTGGTATGCGCTCTGGCCAGGTGTTGCATTACTGGTTTCCATGGTATGACACGGATTATGCCGAGTTTTCACCGGGTCTGATTCTGCTTGCCGCTTGTGCCAGAGAGGCGCAGCAGCATGGTATTACCCTGATTGATCTGGGGCGGGGAGAGCAGGCTTACAAACAGCGTTTCGCAACTGATTTTATTCCCCTTTGTGAAGGAGCCATCGCTGCTCCGCACCTGATTCGCGATGTACAGATGTGTTACCGTTCGCTGCGGCAGAATCTCAAACAGTCAGCTGCTGGAAAATTGATCCGTCAATGGAAACAACACTGAAGTTTTCAGAAATCAGTAAGCGTTTTTGTCACCGAACAGAACCTTGACTGTGCGCCAGATAATGACGATATCAAACCAGATCGACCAGTTCTGGAGATAATACAGATCATAATCAACCCTGGCCTGCATTTTTTCCAGCGTTTCCGTTTCTCCCCTGAGTCCATTGACTTGCGCCCAGCCGGTAATCCCCGGTTTGATCTTGTGACGGAACATATAACCAGTCACGAGCTTCCGGTATAGCTCATTGTGTTCAATTGCATGGGGTCGTGGACCTACCAGGCTCATATTACCTTGGAGTACGTTGAATAACTGTGGCAATTCATCCAGCGAGGTTTTGCGGATGAAGCTGCCGAATCTGGTGACCCTGGTATCCCCGACCTTCGCCTGAATCACTGGCATATCAGACGGAGTGGCTTTCATGCTGCGGAATTTATAAACATTGATTGGTTTTCCGGCGACTCCATAGCGTTTTTGTTTGAACAGAATCGGACCGGGCGAACTGAGACGGACACCAATGGCAATGACAAGCATGACCGGCGACAATAAAATCAGTCCGATCGTGGCACCGATCAGATCCAGCAAGCGCTTGGGTAGCGCGGCTAATCCGATGAATGGAGTTTCGGTAGACGCCAGTACCGGTTTTCCGGCCAACTCCCTTAACTGTATGCCTGGCATGCCAAAGATGGCAGACTCTGGAACAAAATAAGTGGTTGCCGTGCTGTCGTATAACACTTCGATGACCTCCATGAGATCTGCAGGTTCTTTATTACTAAGACCGATAAAAACCACATCGACGTTGATTTTTCCGGTAGCCGGATCCACGATCCAGTCAACGGCCTCGTTCAGATTCCCCAGTTTTTTTAAATCTGCAGGGGGACGGGCTTCACTCCGGTTATCAAAAAAACCGATTACATCAATGGCTGCCAGCGGGGAACTACGCAATTCCTTAACCAGATCAGCACAGGCTGAATTAGCCCAGACGATCACGGCCTTGCGGCGGCGCGCCGGATTCGAGTAGTACAGGATCGCGGTAGCCCGAACCAGTATTGCTGTCAGCATCAGCACGAAAGGTGTGCTTGCCAGCCACAGCAGCATCACCAAACGCGATAGCTGTTCTGCCGCTTTATCAACATAGGCGGTCAGTAAAACCACCATGAAAACGACAAACCAGCGCCAGGTCAGTTTGGGAAATATGGTCAGTGGCTTTTTTGTTTGCAGGGCATTCAGCAGGCGATGACTGGAAAATACAATCACGCTGGTGAGTGCTGCAATCAGCAGGCGTACCCCAAAAATCTCTGGTTCGACATGTTCAACATTAATAATGATGACAAATAATGTTATGCAGATGACTGATCCGAACAATATCCCTATCAATACAGAAAGTAGATGTGCCGGCTGGGATGATCGTTCCGGAGAATAAGAATTGAACATAAACTGAACTGGGTTTTATCAGGTTTTGTTTTTGAATATCAGATTTTTGATCTGGGCCAACTGCCATTGGTGCAAATGTTGTCTGAACTCCGGATTGTCATAACGGGGAGCGCCTCTCAGTGCGGCCCCCAGATAGCCCGCAATAATCAGCAGGCCGCCAATGACAAACGGTTTTTCACGCATTCTGAAAATTCCGGAAGCGATTGCATATAAAGGATGGTAACCCATAAACCAGATACCCCGTCCCCAGCGCAAGCGGCCGCGATACACATTTTTATCGGATGATCCCATCAGCCGGTGGTGCATCAGGATGGCATCAGGGTGATAAAAACTGAGTGTGTTCCAGCCTTTCATCCGGGCGGTATGAACATCGATGCCATCCCACAGCACTTCCTCCACAAAACCACCGATTTGTTCAAATGCTTCCCGGCGGTAGAGTTTGAATTGTCCGGCGACATGCTCATCAATGATGATTTCCTCGATTTTCTTTCCGTCTTCTTCCCGGAATACTTTGCCTGAGACGGCGGCCAGTTTGCTGTCGTTTGCAAATTTTTCGAACATGATTTCCAGGTAGCGCGGACCAAAAGACATATCGCCATCGAGTTTGGCAATGTAGGCGTAGTCCTGGTTTGCTATCTGGGTAATGCCGTATTTAAAGGCTGCCACGACCCCGCCGCCGACTTTCCGGAATCCCCGGTCTGGTCGCTGCACCAGGCGTATGAAGGGGTATTGGCGGGCATATTGACGGACGATTTCAGGTGTCTCATCTTTTGAGCCGTCGTCCACGATGATCCATTCAACCGGCCTCACGGTCTGTCTGACCATGGAATCGAGCGTCAGGCGAATCAGCCCGGCTTCATCCCTGACGGGGGCAATGATGACTAGCGGAACCACTGTCTGCGGGTGACTGGACACGTCCTGTGGAGACGGTGGCGTGACAGGGGGGGGCGGTGTTGTGGTCATGGATCGGCTTTCAGTCATTGGCAGAATCTATTTCAATCTCAGGACAGACATAAACTTATGATGCTGACTATCGTATTAGTGTGTTTTAAAGCGCAGAGACAATCATCATCAGACAGGACGATTAACTGATTTCTGCATCGCGCCAAGCACGCCAGGAGGCAAATAATTTTTGTTCCCGTCGATGAAATACGTCTGGTAATGTTATATGAGCAAGAGTTAAGTTACAATTTGTTAATGGTTAATAATTGTTATGCGGCATTTATTTCTTCACACTCAAAAGAATGCCTGAGTAATATTCATCCATTCAGGAGAAATATCCTGTTTCACCGGCATTGGCAAGATAGAATAATCCGATTGATTCTTTTTTTAGTGTGTAATGATCTTCCCTCTCATCGTTAAAGTGAACTTGTGCCTGGCAAGGCAAGTGCTGCTTACCTTTCTGTTATGTGTTGGCTGGAGTACGCTTTTTGCGCAGGAAACGAATTCTGTTGCTCCGCTGAAGATGGAGGCTGCGCTGCGCAGGTTACCATCTGCATCCAAGATCTCAGCATCAGACACTATCCCGGATAAGCCGGTTGATGCCGGACTGAGTCAGTCAGTGCAATTTCCAGATGTAATCGGCGAGGGGGATCAGTTGCTGATCACGGTATTCGGGCAACCTGACATGAGTGCTGACGTGTTGGTGGGGGCAAGCGGCATCATTACGCTGCCTCTGGTTGGCGTGATTGAAGTCAAAGGTAAAACCGCCAGCGAAGTCGCCATGCAATTTGCCCGTAAGCTGGAACAGGGACAATATTTGCTGGACCCGAAAGTGTCAGTCAAAGTCGTTCAGCAAATCAGCCGTAGTTTTTCTGTATTGGGAGAAGTGTTGCGCCCCGGAAGATATCCCTTACAGGGACCGGTCTCCATGCTTGAGGCGCTGAGTCTGGCGGGCGGAACTACTACCAGGGCAGATAAAAGTCTGCGTGTTCTGCGTAGAAAGCTATCTGCCAGCGCAACGGCACCTCAGGAAGTGCTTTCTCTGAAGCTGGATCTGGAGGAGGGAAAAAATCAGACCGCGCTGATGCAATCAGTTTTACCGAATGATGTGTTAATTATTGGGCAGCAGAAGAATTTTTATGTGTATGGTGAAGTCCGGCGACCAGGTATGTATCCGGTGGAAACCGAGCTGAACATCATGCGTGTTCTGGCGATTGGCGGTGGTGTCACTGACAGGGGATCAACGTCACGCATGTTGATTTACCGGAAATCGGATAGTGGCAATATACAGGCAGTTCCTGCCACTCTGACCGATCCGGTGTTGCCTGGTGATGTGGTGTTTGTTAACGAAAGAATTTTTTAACACAGCCGATGCGACCTTCTTCTAACGAACTCATTCTCTCCTTCACGCAGATTGGCGCCATGCTGCGCGCCAGACGGCACCTGATTTTTGTGATTGTAGTCATCACTGTTTTACTGGCAGGTATTTCCAGTTTTCTGTTACCGAAAACCTATGTGGCAGTTGCGGATATTTATATTGATTACCGCATGAATGATCCTATCAGCGGCAAGCAGTTTCACCCTTTGCAGGACGAGAGCTATCTGCAGACACAATTCGACGTGATCAAAAGTGTGCAGGTTGCCGAGCGTGTAATCGCTGATCTGCATTTGCAGGATGTTCCTGCGAACAAGAAGTTGATTGCGCAGTATGGATCAGAGAGCGCAATGCGTATTATCGCAGAATCAATCACCCGTAATATTGAGGTTGCTCCACACAAAAACAGTCGCGTGATTGAAATTCAATATGCTGCATCCACGCCCGAACATGCGCGTGATGTGGTCAATGCCGTAGTCAAGGCTTACATCAACTTGTCGCTGGAAATGATGAATGCCCCGGCGCGCGCGCGCAAGGAGCAGTATAACTCCCAACTCGAATCACTGAGCCGGCAGATGGATGATATCCAGAAAAAACTCACTGCCTATCAGGAGCAATATCAGATCGTGGATGTGGATGAACGCGTCGATGTGGAATCTCGTCAGATGAGCTCCCTCAGTGCACGGATTCTGGATATTCAGCTACAGAAAGTAGAAGCACAGGCAAAGCGGCAGTCACTGGAAAAACTGCTGAAGCAAGGAAATCTGAATTCTGATATTCCTGAAATTGCAGGTATCGGTCATATATCCGGCGTCAAATCCGCATTGATCGCACTCGATGCACAACTGGCAAATGCGAAGGCGACACTGGGTGTGCGTCATCCCAGGTACATCGCCATCCAGAATGAACGGCAGGCATTAAACGATAAGCTGCAGCGCGAGGCGGCAACGGCTATGGATTCTTTAATGGCAGTTGAAGGACGGTTGGCACAGCAACAAAAGGTCATGGAAGATGAGTTGGCGAGTTATCAGAAAAAGACATTCGAAAATAAAAAACATCGTGATGTCATCAGTTCCTATCAGCGCCAATTGGACAGTGTGCAAAAAGTGTATAACGCAGCGATTCAGAAGTTTGATGAATTGCTGATGACCAGTAATGTGGCGATTTCCGATGCAACAGTGATGCAATGGGCCGATTTGCCCAAGAAACATGCCAAGCCGATTCTCAGAAAAAATCTGATTTTTGGCATGATCGCAGGGTTATTGTTTGCATTAAGCACAGCTTTTTTGCTTGAGCTTTCACAAAGGCGCGTGCGTTGTCTTGAAGATCTGGAAAAGGAATTCAGTGTGCCGGTGATGGCGCATATCGGTTTTGGTGAAAGCATATGGAAAGTGAAATCCGATGGCCGGAAAACGGAAGGAACATCGCATGTCTGAATGGAAAAACCCGGAACATGCATCCGTCAGAGTTGGTCGTCTTGGTGAGTTATTTTTGCAAAAAGGCTTACTGACAGCTCAGCAGATTGAGCAGATTGCGCAGGAACAGAAACTCAAAAAACTGCGTTTTGGCGATGCTGCATTGAGTCTGGGATTGCTGAGTCAGGCAGAAATTGATTCTGCGCTGGGAGAGCAGTTTGGCTACAGCAGCAAAGAATTAATGAATGGTGTTGCTGATCCGGGGCTGCGTTTTTTGCATGCGCCGTTCTCAAAAGAGGCAGAAGAAATTCGTCGTTTACGCAGCGAATTGTTATTGCGCTTCAGTACGCAGGAAAAGATCAGTATTGCGCTGATCAGTCCGGGTTCTGATGAGGGCAAGAGTTATATGGCGATCAGTCTGGCAATTGCCTTATCTCAGATTGGGCGGAAGACGTTATTGATTGATGCCGACTTACGTACTGGCAATCTACATGACTATCTGGCACTTGGCACCCAGGATGGGCTTTCGTCGGTTCTGGCAGGTCGTATTCCGTATCAGCAAGCGTTGATTCCGCTGATGCCTGATCTGCATATATTGCCATCGGGGCCGCGTCCTCCTAATCCGTTGGAAATCTTGCGTGTTCCGCGAATGAGTCAGCTTTTAGAGTCCTGTGCAGGTCAGTTTGATACATTTGTTGTTGATACTTATGCTGCGACGCAGGCTTCCGATGCTCAGCTGGTTGCGCACCAGTTGGGTTATGCGCTGCTGGTAGCGAAACAGGATGTGACTCTGATTAACGATATCCGCCAAACACAAAGTACGATGCAGGCAGCAGGGGTCGATATTATCGGAACGATCTTTAATGAGTCGTCTGCTGCCAGTCATGTAAAGGGATGGCGCAATCGCCTGATATCGTTGCCGGGATTGTCTTTTCTGAAAACTTATCTGGGACAGAACTGATTTTATGATCCGGGTCAGTATCTGTATTTGCACATTCCGGCGTCCCGAACTTTTACGCCGCCTTCTGCAGGCTGTTTTTTCGCAGGAGGGTTTTTCCGATGTATTGGAGGTCGTCGTCGTTGATAACGATCCGGCGCAGTCCGCTGCACAGGTGTTGACTGATTTCGGGCATCAATATGGCAACAGGCTGATTGCATTGGCGCTGCAGACGCCAAATATTTCTTTAGCCAGGAATGCGGCTATTCACGCCGCGAGTGCTGATTGGATCGGCATGGTCGATGATGATGAGTGCCCTGAGCGCGACTGGTTACTGAATCTGTTTTCAGCGCAGCAAAAATATCAGGCAGATGTGGTGTTTGCGCCGGTCGTGCCCGAATATCAGAATGCTGTTCCCGGCTGGATCCGTCGTGGTGCTTATTTTGACCGGAGACGATTATTGACCGGTACCCAGATTCGTCTTCAGGATGCGCGTAGCGGCAATGTGCTGGTCCGGAAACAGACGTTAACCGCCATTGACACCGGCTCACCGGATGCCGGACCGTTTGATCCTGCCTATGGCCAGACCGGCGGTGAGGATTCCATGCTGTTCAGACAATTGGATTTCGCAGGAGCACGCATGATCTGGTGCGATGAGGCGCCTGTCTCCGAAATCGTTCCTGTCGAGCGTGCCACGGCAACCTGGTTGCTTAACAGGTCGTTCCGTACCGGGCAGTTATATATGCGCACCGAGCTGGCATGCATCCCCCTGAAGCAACGTCGGAAGCGGGCAGTTTTTCTCTCAATAAAAGCCATTGTGCAGGCCGGAGCGGCGTTGTTATTCAGTGTACTGTTGATGTTGTTTGCTCCGCTGAAAGCCTTTTCCTGGCTGCGGATATGCGTCTCTCAGTTGGGCAAATTAAACCATTTTCGTGGCCGACTATTTGCTGCCTATGGTGAAAAATAATGCAGCATCTTTTGAATGACGGATATGAATAATTCTTCACGCCTGCAGGCTCTGGATGGCTTGCGGGCGGTCTCCATTTTGTTGGTGCTGATTTCGCATGCCTGGCTTGGTCATATTGTTCCCGGTGGCCTCGGCGTGACGATTTTCTTTTTCATCAGCGGTTTTATTATCACGCGCCTCATGATTCGGGAGTGGGATAAGAATGGCGCGATGAATATTAAAAAATTCTATCTGCGGCGATTTTTCCGGCTGCTGCCAGCGCTGCTGGTTTTTGTAGTGATAGCGTTATCGGTCATGTATGCCGCACATGTGGAATGGCGCTGGGTGGAATTGTTTGCCGTGTTTTTTTACTTCGCAAATTATTTTGATATTTTTGTGGGTTTCAGCGGTCATACACTTCCTTCTCCTTTGGGAATTACCTGGTCGCTGGCCATCGAAGAGCATTTTTACATGGTGTTTCCGTTTGCGTTTGTGTTGCTGATCGCCTCACCGAGACGGTTTTTACAACTCATCGCAACGCTTATCGTATCGATCCTGTTGTGGCGTTTATATCTTGTGTATGGCGTGGGACAGGAGCATCTGGCGCGATTCCGGATTTATAAAGCGACGGATACGCGTGCCGACTCGATTCTGTATGGTTCCTGTCTTGCGTTGCTGCTGGCACGCTACCCCGGGACGCACCAGGTTTTAAACAGTCGATGGCTGGCGACGGGCGGTGCGGCACTGTTGCTGGCGACATTGTTATACCGGAGTGAGGATTTTCGCGAATCCTGGCGCTATTCCCTGCAAGGCATCGCCTTGCTGATGATGTTTTCAACGTTGGTGCTGCAGCAAGGGTTGGCTGCGCGTATCCTGGGTTCGCGTCCGATGGCTTATATCGGGCGGGTCAGCTATTCTCTGTATCTGTATCATTGGCTGATGTTGGGAGCGATCACGTTCTGGTTGCCAGACTGGTCATTACTGTCGCGGATGGCGCTCTTGCTGGTCGCGTCATTTGTGCTCTCTGATCTGTCTTATCGTTTGATCGAGCAGCCGTTTCAGAGGTTTGGTCACCCTTATTCTCACTAAGTCAGTTTATCTATCTTGCGTTGATGGTTTGCGTCGTTTCTTGGTCAACCTGATTCAGGCGGCGCGTTGCCGATGTGACCGAGGTCAGTGCGCAAATGAACAAGACGTTTTGAAATCCGAAACCACGGAACAGACTGCTTTCCGTGAAATTTGTTACCACTACGACTAATAACATGGCGCTCCAGAAGGCGGCTTGCACCCGGTCGCCACGAGCCAGTAAGGTCAGTGATCGTGCCTGCATCAGTAAGGTCATGACTGTCAAAGCTAATCCGATCGCTCCCTGTTCATTCAGTATGTCAAGATAGCCATTGTGAGCTTGCAGTGGAATCCAGTGCAGGGCATCAATGATGAATTGCGAAAGGCTGTCCGGCCCCAGCCAGAACGAGCCGTAGCCCAGCCCAATCAGCAGATGGCGAGGAATTTCAACCCAGATCAGCTCCCAGATATCGGTCCGGCCGGTCAGATCGGTACCTTTCCCAAAAATACCTGCAATCGGTGCGGTAATTTCCGGCCAGGTGGGGAGACGGGATTCTTGCATGTAAAACACATAGACCGCCAGCAGTATCAGGCAGAACACGCCAAGGAAGATGCGCGTCAGTGGATAGATCGATGCAAGATGGTGTTTCCGTAAGGTGTGAAAAATACCGCTGGTGACAATAGTGATGATCATACTGGTAGAGCTTTTACTCATGACCAGCATGAAGAAGCAGAGCAGCAGAGAAAGCATCAGAATTTTCACATCCACTTTTTTCATGCAGGATCGTACCTGCCATAGCAGGATGGACATGGCGGCTACCTGGCCCAGTTCATTTTTCTGGGAAAGCGCTCCGCGCCATGCGCGGCCAAGTTCATAGTCAATGCCGGTTGATGGCGAGACAATGACGATCAGGAGCGACAGACCGAGGATGCACATCAGTGTGTATAGCATGGTTTTCACCAGTAGCTGTAGCGCATTCGGAGCCAACTGGATGGCCAGACCCAGCATGACGAGTCCGTATAGCTGAATCGCTCTCTTGAAAGTGACCAGCGGCAGTGGTGACCACAGGCTTGATAAGGCGCACCATAACAGCACCATCAGCAGAAAAGGATTGATGACACGCAGATCTTTTAATACCGTTGGCAGATGGCGATATAGTAAGACTGCAGAAACTGCGAACAAGCTGCCCCATTCCAGTTTGGTGGTCATCGAACCTTCCATCGTCAGGGCAGATGAGCCGGTGTAGTCCCATGACAAGCCATAAGGCAGCAGCGAAAAAACGACAAACAGCACCACCATGAGCCTGATGATGTGGATCTCATATACAGCGAGCTGGTCTGGCGGAAGTGGCCGGGGATTCTTCATCAGCGGATACGTTTCTTATTTGTTTGTGCGATATTCTAATGGCTTGCTTAGCTGTGGCGATTTAATTCATGAACTATTTTCATTGCAAAACGCGTCATTTATTCCGGGTTCACTGTGTCAGCTTCCTTTTCCCGGTTATTTTGCTGATTTGTTGCGGTATCCGTCCGGTAATGGGCGAAGCACTGGAATGGTATCCGTTTCAAATCGACGAAAATAAACTCCCGGCAATTGCCGATTTTTCTGCGCTGAATCACACGTTAAATCCGGCAGATCAGTTATTTGCGAAAGATGGACATTTTTTCCGGGTTGGGCCGGATCATCTGCCCCGCACCCGTGACGACCAGCGGGTCAGACTGTTTGGCATCAACCTGTCGGATGCTGCCAATTTCCCACGCGAGGAAGATGCGCCGGTCATTGCGCGGCGTTTGCGGGCACTCGGGTTCAATGCGGTACGTCTGCATCATCTGGATTCGGTGCTGAGCGACAGTGATGAGCAGCCCCTGGGAATTCTGACGACCGGCGCTTTCCCCAGCTTTAATCAGACGGCACTTCATCGCTTGCGGGTATTCATGGATGCCCTGAAGGAAGAGGGACTGTATGTGAACCTGAATCTGCATGTCGGCTACACCTTCCGTTATGCAGTGGATCAGCTGACTCCCTTGCCGCCGGGCGCATCCATGCCGTTTGCCAGTCATCCCTTGCATTTGTTCGAGCCGCGCATGATCGCATTGCAGGTCGAATATACCCAGCAACTGCTACGCCGGTTGCAGTTGAACAATGATCCGGTGCTGGCGCTGGTGGAAATCAATAATGAATCTTCGCTGACCGGCGCATGGCAAAGAAAACAGTTGGATCAATTGCCAGGCGAATACGAACGCATCTTGCAGCAACACTGGCAGCACTGGCTGGTGCGGCAACATGGCAGCCTGGCTCAGGCTTGCAGTCTGTGGCGAAGCTGTGACCTGCCCAAGCAGGGGGCGTTGTTGGTAAAAAGCACTGAAAATGCTGTTTTGGCGCACGGTGAAGGATGGCTGGGGCGCATGAAGTATTTTCTGTACCGCGTACTGAATCGTCTTGGGTGGCAGGTACCAGACATACTCGAGCCCGGCCTGGAATTACATCAGGCCGGCGCCGGGCGCAGAGTCTTGGATTTTGTTCGTTTCCTGATCGAGATGGATAAACAATATGTCGATACCTTGCGCAATACCGTCCATGCCGAGGTGGGCGGCCTGGTTCCCGTCACGGGTACGCAGGCGTATTTCGGCGGCTTGTTGAATATCGATGCACAACGGGAGATGGATTATGTCGACGAGCATTTTTATGTAGATCATTACGACTTCCCGCATCAATCCTGGGACAGTCATGACTGGCGTATTAGAGATCAGTCCGTACTTCGTGAGGGGTGGAATGGATTGTTATCCAGAGCCTTTTATCGCGACGTCAGGAAGCCGTTTGTCATCAGCGAATTCAATCAGGCGTATCCAAATCGTCAGAGTGCCGAAATCATCCCGGTCATGACCGCGGTCGCGGGTACACAGGACTGGGATGGATTGTTTTTCTTTCAGTATGGCGACGGCAAGACCTGGAACGCTTTACCGGACAGTTTTGGGCTGACCGGAATGACCGGTCAACTGGTGCATGTCGGCATGTCTGCTGCCATGTTCCGTTATTTTCAGATTCCGGTGTTGCGCGAGCGGAAAATTCTTTCCGTGCCAATGGAAAAGCGCCAGATGCTGGGCGCATTGGGGGAGGGAGTTTCTTCTCCGGGGTATCTGGATTATCTGGAAAAGCATGAACAGGTCAGTTCGCAGCAGGTGTTAACACGCCAAATCTCGGTTGATTTTTCACTGCCGTTCCAGGGAAATGCCGGTACGGGTTTGGCGACCGGAAAAAATCAGGGACCGGAGGGGAGAGAAAATCAGCAGGGTGACAACGCGGTGATAAAAAATGAGAAGTTTCTTCGTTATAACGCAGAGTTGCATCATCTACAGGTTATTACGCCGTACAGTGCTGTTTTTGCAGGAACTACAGCATCAAGAATGATCGTCACGCAGGATATGCCATTTTTACCGGTATTTGGTGGCAGGCACTATGGCGTGATGACACTGATGAGTCGTGATGCTTCGCCGTTGGTCACTTCGCGCCGCGTGCTGCTCAGCCTCAGCGGGGCAACTACCGGCAGCCAGCCTGGCGAGATGCCGCAGCGTCCCAAAGAACTGATCCCCTATGCCGGAGACAGGATGTGGTGGACACTGGAGCCGGACCTGCCGCATACCCGCCAAATATCCGGAGCAAGAGATGCAACCGGGCCGGTATGGACGGAGCGAATTGCCGCCAGTTTTTTTTACCCGTCGTCTGCCAAACATCTGATCGTGTATCCCCTCGATGGAGATGGTAACAGGCTGGCTGCTGTGCCCGATAGGGATGTTGCCGTAGTTAAAGGTGGCTTCTCTGTTTCGCTGCATCAGTCATCTCCCTGGTTTGAGCTGATTTTTTCAGGTCTGCGTTGAAACTTACTTTTGATGCTGAACGGTTTTATCGGTATGCAGGATGATCTGATCCGGATTGCGCGGTATCTGCATCAGCATGTCGGCAGAATAATCTTCTGAATTGAATATTTCAGACAAAATATTGTAATGTGAAATTGATTTCTCGTATTGTGAAAAGATAGTCGCCATTTGCACAAATTTATTTTCTCATTTTAAGAAAAGTTATTTCGTATCGCAAAAAAATAAATTTAAGTGTATGAATTTAAAAGAATAAATATTTGTTATATGTCTTATATAAGACCTTGTTGCTGCGCAAAAAATCTCCTATTATTGATCTCAACGGAATTCACATTTCATTTGTTTTGACCACAGGAGAGCAGCATGACAACACGCGCACAACAAGTAGCAGAATTGCAAAAAGACTGGGATACCAATCCACGCTGGAAAGGTATCAAGCGTAACTACACAGCCGAAGACGTAGTTCGTCTGCGTGGTTCCATCAAGGTGGAGCACACAATTGCGAAAAACGGTGCGATCAAGTTGTGGGATCTGGTCAATAACGAGCCATTCATCAATGCACTGGGCGCGTTGACCGGTAATCAGGCAATGCAACAGGTGAAAGCTGGCCTTAAAGCGATTTATTTGTCTGGCTGGCAGGTTGCCGGCGATGCCAACGTTGCTGGTGAAATGTATCCTGACCAATCTCTGTATCCAGCGAACTCTGTTCCGCTGGTCGTTAAGCGCATCAATAACACATTGACACGCGCTGATCAGATCCAATGGTCTGAAGGCAAAGATGATATCGATTACTTTGCGCCAATCGTTGCTGATGCAGAAGCCGGTTTTGGCGGCGTTCTGAATGCTTTTGAACTGATGAAGGCGATGATCGAAGCTGGCGCCTCCGGCGTTCACTTTGAAGATCAGCTGGCTTCCGTTAAGAAGTGCGGTCACATGGGCGGCAAGGTTCTGGTTCCTACCCGCGAAGCAGTTGAAAAGCTGAATGCGGCACGTCTGGCTGCTGACATTATGGGCACACCAACCGTGATTCTGGCACGTACTGATGCTGAAGCCGCAGATTTGCTGACTTCCGATGTTGATGCAAACGACAAGCCATTCTGCACTGGCGAACGTACTGTGGAAGGCTTCTACAAAACCAAGCCAGGTCTGGAGCAGGCGATTTCCCGTGGTCTGGCATACGCTGAATATGCTGATCTGATCTGGTGTGAAACTGGTAAGCCTGATCTGGAATTTGCTAAAGCATTTGCGGATGCGATCCATGCCAAGTTCCCAGGCAAGCTGCTGTCGTATAACTGCTCGCCATCGTTTAACTGGAAGAAAAATCTGGATGATGCAACGATTGCAAAATTCCAGAAAGAACTCGGCGCGATGGGTTATAAATTCCAGTTCATCACACTGGCTGGTTTCCATGCACTGAACTATGGCATGTTCAACCTGGCGCATGGTTATGCACGTCGTCAGATGTCGGCATTCGTTGAGCTGCAGGAAGCGGAATTCGCAGCGGCAGAAAAAGGCTTTACAGCAGTGAAGCATCAGCGTGAAGTTGGTACCGGCTACTTCGATGCAGTGACCCAGACTATTCAGCAAGGCCAGTCTTCGACGACAGCATTGCATGGCTCCACTGAAGATGAGCAGTTCTTTGAAAAGAAAATTGCTTAATCGATTTGCTTTAATGTTGAATGACCGTCGACCGTTTGGCTCGATATCGTTCAGCAGGCCGGTGTGATGCCGGGAAACAGTCTCCCGTAGTAAAGAAAAAGCCGCACAGATTATTGTCTGCGCGGCTTTTTGCTGTGTTGATATCAATGTCTATTGTGCGCGTGTGCGGGCTAGGATTGCCGGAGTTTTCGGTGCTCCCTGAGCAGAATGCCGAAAAAACGGCTGCCCTGAACCGTGTAGCGCTGCCACAGGCGGCGGGGCTCTGAAGCCAGGCGCCAGAACCATTCCATCCCGATTTTTTGCATCCATAGAGGCGCTCTTTTTTTCTGGCCGAGTGCAAACTCCATTGCTGCGCCGACGCACAGAATTAACGGCACATTCCTGGATTGAATTTCACGACGATAACGAAAAGCGAAATACTCTTGCTTCGGCATGCCGAGGCAGATAAATAAAATAGCAGGACCGGCGTCCTGAATGCGCCCGATAGCGGTGTCAGCCTCATTGCCATCGGGGGTGAATTGCATTGATGGACAAAAAATACTGACTGGCAGCCCAGGATAGATGCGGGCAAAGGCTTCCTGCAGTTCCTGTTCCTGTCCGGGCATACCGCCGAGGATGAATACGGGCAGATTTTTCTGTGCACATTCCTTGCACAGGGCGACGAATAAATCTGCGCCGGTGACACGTTCCGGTAGCGGGTTGGCGGTCATTTTGCTGGCCCAGACCACGGGCATGCCATCTGCAAAAATATAATCTGCCGTGGCATACAGTTTTTTGAATTCTGGCTGCTGATCCAGTCGCACAATATGATCCACATTCGGCGTCACCACGATCTGAGATGGCTGATCGTGCCGGATGGCGGCGGCCATCAGGGTTTGGCTGGCTTCAAGAAAGCGCATCCTCCGGATCGGTAAATCAAACAGGGTCGTAATGCGGCGGTCGGCGGTCGGCATGGTGTGATTGGGATCTGGATGATCTCTGGATTATCGCAGAACTTCCTGCATTATCAGGTGCCTGCTCAGAAAAACAATGGCTAAGGGTACAATGAAAAATTATGTATCCGATCTATGAGTTTGATAATGACAGGCAGAACCAGAATCAAGATTTGCGGCCTGACCCGGCCTGAAGACGTGGCAAGCGTGATTGCTGCCGGAGCAGATGCGGTTGGACTGGTGTTTTATCCGGCCAGCCCGCGCTATGTCACGCCCGCGCAGGCGGCAGATCTGCTGCGCACTTTCCCTCCCTTTGTGATGTCCGTAGGATTGTTTGTGAATGTGACAGAGTCTGAATTGCGCACCGTGCTGGAGCAGGCTCCGGTACAGTTGCTACAATTTCATGGAGACGAAACGCCGCAGCAGTGTGCCACACTGGCAGCCAGCGTGCAGCGGCCGTTTATCCGGGCATACCGTATCCGGCCTGACACAAGCGCTGACGATTTGCTAGAATGTGAACGTACATATCGTGATGCAAGTCCTTTGTTTAATGGTTTGCTGCTGGATACCTTCGTAGATGGTTATGGCGGCGGTGGAAAGGTGTTTGATTGGTCTCTCATTCCAAAAGAGCTCGCGCCTCGGGTCGTTTTAAGTGGTGGCTTGAGCGTTCAAAATGTGACTGGCGCAGTTAGTCAGGTGCGGCCTTTTGCGGTCGATGTCAGCAGTGGCGTCGAGCTGTCGAAAGGTGTAAAGGATGAGGTAAAGGTGCAGGCGTTTACTCGTGCGGTACACGAAGCCTGCCGGTAATGACGGGACGTGGTGCAGACTTTGTGCTGCTTTTCCGGAAAGCCCAGACCAAGACACAGGTGAATATGCCAGTTGCCATGCGTGCAGCGCATGATCACCCGACAAAGGATAATTATGAAAGAATTGCAATCCCTCGACGCTCAGTTCGAGCGTCAATCCCTGAATCAACAGGCCAAACAAGCCATTTACCAGTCTGCCGGCTACCACTTGCCGGATAGTCGTGGCCATTTTGGTCCTTATGGCGGCAGCTTTGTTTCTGAAACGCTGACGCATGCCCTGAATGAACTTCGTGATGCTTATGCCAGGTATCAGCACGATCCGGCATTTCTGGCTGAATTCAGAAATGAACTGAAATATTTTGTCGGCCGGCCATCCCCGGTTTATCACGCCAAACGCTGGTCTGATCTGATGGGCGGCGCGCAGATTTACTTTAAGCGTGAAGACCTGAACCATACCGGGGCGCATAAGATCAATAACGTCATCGGCCAGGCTTTGCTGGCCAAGCGCATGGGCAAACCGCGCGTGATCGCTGAAACCGGTGCGGGTCAGCATGGCGTGGCAACCGCCACTATCTGCGCGCGTTTTGGCCTGGAGTGCGTGGTGTATATGGGGTCTGAAGATGTGAAGCGTCAGGCGCAGAACGTTTACCGGATGAAATTGCTCGGCGCCACGGTGGTGCCGGTCGAATCGGGGTCAAAGACGCTGAAAGACGCCTTGAACGAAGCGATGCGCGACTGGGTGGCGAATGTCGATAACACGTTTTACATCATCGGCACCGTGGCGGGGCCACATCCATATCCGATGATGGTGCGGGATTTTCAGTCGGTGATTGGTGAAGAATGTCTGTGGCAGATGCCTGAACTGACCGGACGTCAGCCCGATTATGTGGTGGCTTGTGTTGGTGGCGGTTCAAATGCGATGGGCATTTTTTATCCTTATATCGATCATCGCGAAACCCGGCTGATCGGCGTCGAGGCGGCAGGCGACGGAATAGAAAGCGGTCGCCATTCGGCCTCGCTGACGGCGGGTTCCCCCGGGGTGCTGCACGGCAACCGGACCTATCTGCTGCAGGACGAAAACGGACAGGTCATTGAAACGCATTCCGTTTCAGCCGGACTGGATTACCCCGGAGTCGGACCGGAACATGCCTGGCTGAAGGACAGTGGCCGCGCCGAATACGTGACGATTACCGATGAAGAAGCATTAAAAGCATTCCATGATTGCTGTCGGATCGAGGGTATTATTCCGGCGCTGGAATCGAGTCATGCGCTCGCCTATGCCACCAAGCTGGCGGCGACATTGCCCAAAGATCAGATTGTGCTGGCCAATTTGTCAGGTCGTGGTGATAAGGATATGCATACAGTGGCAGAACGCGCCGGATTGAAATTCTGACTGCGGTTCAGGCAGAAAAAATCAGAAAGAATCAAAAAAACAGATACTCCCCCATATTTTTATAAAACTCATCTGAGGTCAATGAAAAATAAGGGCTTCAAAATATACTGAGGGGGAGTATCTGGATTTTTGGAATGCCTCCCGACACACTTTGTGGCTCGTACTAACGGGCAGATCAACAGGTTTTCATATCATACTATGTCAAAAATAAAAAGCACTCTGGCTGCACTGGCAGCACAAAACAGAAAAGCACTGATTCCCTTTATTACCGCCGGTGACCCGGCACCCGCCATGACGGTGCCGCTGATGCATGCCCTGGTCGATGGCGGGGCGGATATTATTGAGTTGGGCGTGCCTTTCTCCGACCCGATGGCGGATGGCCCGGTCATTCAGCGCGCATCGGAGCGGGCGCTGCAATTTGGAGTTGGTTTGCGTGATGTATTACAATTCGTCCGCGAATTCAGAGTCAACAATTCAGAAACACCGGTTGTGTTGATGGGATACGCTAATCCGATCGAACGTTTGGGGCAGCAGGCTTTTATCCGCCAGGCTGCCGAAGCCGGAGTGGACGGAGTGCTCGTGGTGGATTATCCGCCCGAGGAGTGCGAAGAATTTGCATCGGCAATGCAGCAACATGACATGGACACGATTTTCCTGCTGGCGCCGACATCTACCGATGAGCGCATGGCGCAGGTTGGAAAAATTGCCAGCGGATATGTGTATTATGTGTCACTCAAAGGGGTGACCGGTTCCGGCAATCTGGATCTGACTGCCGTCGCAGACATGATTCCGCGGATCAGGAAGCATGTGAACGTACCGGTAGGCGTCGGTTTTGGTATCCGTGACGGTGCCACTGCAAGAGCGATCAGCTCAGTGGCAGACGGCGTGGTGATTGGGTCCCGGATTATTCAGGAGCTGGAAAACACCCCGCCGGAACAGGCAGTTGCTGCAGTAAAAAGTTTTATTTCTGGTGTCAGACAGGCGTTGGACGAGTAAAATACGCGCCTGCTGTTGAAAAACAGATCGCTGAACGGTTCTTGCATCAGAGAATCAGACACTGGCAAGCCCCTGGATTTGTCAGTAGCAATGAGGAGAAAACATGAGTTGGTTAGAAAAACTGTTGCCACCGCGCATACAACGTTCGGAATCCGCAAACCGCAAATCGATCCCTGAAGGACTGTGGGTCAAGTGCCCGTCCTGCGAGGCCGTGTTGTACCGTTCTGATCTGGAAGCCAATATTCATGTCTGCCCGAAATGCAGTCATCACATGCGCATCAGTGCCCGTGAACGTCTCGACGCTTTGCTTGACGCCGGCGGCCGCTATGAAATCGGACAGGAAATTCTGCCCGTCGATACGCTGAAATTCAAAGATAGTAAAAAATACACAGACCGTCTGAAAGACGCGCTGGAAGGTACCGGGGAAACCGATTCCATGGTCGTGATGGGCGGCTCCATTATGGCAGTGCCGGTCGTCGTGTCCTGTTTCGCCTATGAATTCATGGCCGGCACAATGGGTTCTGTGCTGGGGGAGCGTTTTGTCCGTGGTGCGCAGGCTGCGCTGGAACAGAAAGTGCCGTTTATCTGCATTACTGCCAGTGGTGGCGCCCGTATGCAGGAAGGCGTGCTGTCGCTGATGCAGATGGCAAAAACAACGTCCATGCTGACGAAATTGGCTGAAAAAAAATTGCCCTTTATCTCGGTGCTGACTGATCCGACCACAGGCGGCGTTTCGGCCTCGTTTGCGTTCCTGGGTGATGTCGTGATTGCCGAGCCGAAAGCGCTGATCGGCTTTGCCGGTCCGCGCGTGATTGAAAATACCGTTCGTGAAAAACTGCCGGAAGGTTTCCAGCGTTCTGAATTTCTGTTGCAGAAAGGCGCGATTGACATGATCGTTGACCGCCGCAAGATGCGTGAGGAAATTGCCCGTTTGTTAGCCTTGCTGCAAAGTCAGCCTGCTGAAGCCGTTGCCTGATTTTTTCTTTATTCTGATACCCCAAGCCCGAAACGCTGTTCTTCGGGCTTTTTTTATCTTATGCCAAATTTACCCGTAAGCTTGCCGGAATGGCTGACGCTGCTTGAAACGCGTCACTCGAAAGAAATCGACATGGGACTGGAGCGCGTTGCTTCGGTTAAAGATCGCCTCCGTTTGCAGTTCCATTGCCCTGTCATCATGGTAGCGGGAACCAATGGCAAGGGCTCGACCTGTGCCATGCTGGAGTCGATTCTGATGCAGGCCGGCTACCGGGTTGGGCTATACAGCAAGCCACATTTTCTTGACTTCAATGAGCGTGCCCGTATCAATGGAGAAAACGTCAGCGATGCCGCGTTGATCAAGGCATTTACAGCAGTGGAGCAGGCGAGGGAGACTACTTCGCTGACCTACTTTGAATTCACTACGCTGGCAATTTGCCAACTATTGTCGGAAGCGCCGCTTGACGTGGTGATTCTGGAAGTCGGACTGGGCGGACGTCTGGATGCGGTGAATGTGATTGATGCCGATGTATCTGTCGTGACCAGCATCGATATTGATCATACCGATTACCTCGGCGATACCCGCGAAAAAATCGGCTTTGAGAAGGCCGGAATATTCCGCCCCGGTAGAGCGGCTATCTGCGGTGATCCGCTGCCGCCCCAATCGCTGATTGATCATGCAAATACGATTGGCGCCGATCTCTGGTTATTTGGCCGCGATTTCAATTACAGCGGCGATAAGCAGCAATGGAATTACGGTGGACGTTCCCAGCGCCGCAATTCACTCGGGTATCCGAGTCTGCGCGGCGCGAATCAGTTGCTGAATGCGGCGGCGGTACTGGCTGCACTGGAGGTGTTGCGGATTGAATTGCCGGTGGGTGCGCAGGAAGTCCGTACCGGATTGGCAATGATCGATTTACCCGGGCGTTTTCAGGTGATGCCCGGCAGGCCGTCTGTTGTGCTGGATGTGGCGCATAACCCGCATGCAGCGGCGACGCTATCCCAAAATCTCGACAATATGGGTTTTCATGCTTATACCTATGCGGTTTTTGGCTCCATGCTGGACAAGGATATTGATGGCGTGATCTCACATCTGAAAGGAAAGATTGATCATTGGTATGTAACCGGTCTGCCGCTGCCAAGGGCGGCAACGGCCTTGCAGTTGCAACAGAAACTGCTGGATGCCGGGGTGCTGGCTGATCCGGAAAAAACCATCCAGACCTTTGACTCCCCTGAGCAGGCGTATGCGCAGGCCATGAATCAGGCGGGTGAAAATGATAGAATAGTGGTCTTCGGTTCTTTCCTGACGGTTGCGGGTGTGATGCGCGCCAGAAGGTCAGCGCTGCATTAAGGCAATTTTGCGGATTTACCCCTGATTTTCAGGGGTAAAACAATGTCCACCAAACAGATTATTCGCTCATGGGTTTGTTCTCGCGTTTTAAAAAGCAGGAAACATCTGACAGCCACGACAGCGGCGAATTCCGCTCCCGTGCCGAAGAAGACAGCGCACAGTCGCGCAGCCGCAGCAAGAAGGCCGATGCCAGCCGTCGTAAAACTGATGATCCTGTCCTGCCTGAAAAAAAACGCGCTAGAAGACGCCTGATTGGTGCGGTCGCACTGGCGCTGGCGGCGATCATCGGCTTGCCAATGCTGCTCGACTCTGAACCCAGACCCCTGCCGGACGACATCGCCATCAGGATTCCATCCAAAGACAGCAAGGCAAATGACAGCAGTGCCAGTCAGCCGGCAGAGCAGGTCAATCCACGTAAAACTATCGTCAGCGCCGATGATGCCGGAGAAGAAATTATCGATCCTGTCAGCGCAGACAAGGTAAAACGGGATGTTCCTCAGCCTGCCGGAAAAACTGCTGCCGTAGTGGCTGCCGGGGCGGCAACGGTCGCCACCGTGACGGCGCTCAGTCAGAACCGGCCGGAAAAAACAGTAACGGCGACGTCGGCTGCACCTGCGCGGTCTGACGGCAAAAGTGACAATCTCTCCGCTGTGAAGCCTGATGCCCGCAATGAACTCAGGACTGAGCCAAAAACAGAAGTAAAAGCCGATACCAAAACAACCGTTACGCAAGGGGACAAATATACTGTCAAAGAACCTGCTGTGAAAGCAGAACGCAAAACCGAACACCCTGATATCAAGTCGGCCGCTTCCGCCAATCCGGCTGTCAAAACACAGAAACCTGCTGGTAATGAGGATGAAGCAGCCCGTGCAATGGCTATTCTGGAAGGAAAAGCACCACCCAAACCGATTGCCAGACCTGCTGGGAAAACCGATGTTGCCGAAAAAGCTTCGGTTTACCAGGTACAGGTGGCGGCATTGGCCAGCCAGGATAAGGTGGATGAACTGCAGTCAAAATTGAAAGCCGCTGGCATTCGTTCCTACACGCAGAAAGTGGCGACTGCTTCAGGCGAAAAAATCCGTGTGCGGGTGGGACCATTTTCCTCGAGAGATGAGGCGGAAAAAATGCGCGCCCGCTTAGTGAAGCAAGGGCTCAATGGCACGCTGGTGCCGAATTAACCGGATGCATTCATCGTGACGCTTTTTGATTATGTGGTTCTGATTATCCTGATCTGCTCAATCGTGATCAGCACGATGCGCGGTCTGATTAAAGAGATTCTTTCGCTGGTGAGCTGGATCGTTGCTTTCGTGGTTGCCAACGCCTATAGCGAAGTGCTGGCCGGTTGGCTGCCATCGCTTTTCCCGGGGCAGATTGTCCGGTTGATTATTGCGTTTCTGGCCTTGTTTATCGGTGTCCGTTTGCTGATGGCGCTGGTCATGATGGCGGTCGATGCGGTGATCAAGGCGAGCGGCCTGTCGCTGGCAGACCGCGGTCTGGGGGGATTATTTGGGCTGGCACGTGGTTGTGTGCTGGTATTGGCGGCTGTGCTGGTGTGCGGGATGACTTCCATGCCGCAACAGGCATTCTGGAAAAATGCCGTGTTCAGTCCTTTGGCAGAAACCGCGGCGAATACGGTGATCCCGTTTTTGCCAGCGTCGGTTTCCAGTCATGTACGGTTTTAATTTGTCTTTTTAGGAGTCCACCATGTGTGGCATCGTCGGTGTTGTTTCAAGTAATCCCGTTAATCAACTGATCTATGATGCGCTGTTGTTGCTGCAGCATCGTGGTCAGGATGCGGCTGGTATCGCCACTAGTCACGGTAATAAATTTGCGATGCATAAAGCGAATGGTCTGGTGCGCGACGTATTCCGCACTCGCAATATGCGCTCCCTGCCGGGTAACGTCGGTATTGGTCAGGTGCGTTATCCGACAGCCGGTTCGACCAGTGAAGAAGAGGCGCAACCATTTTATGTAAATGCGCCGTTCGGTATTGTGCTGGCGCATAACGGCAATCTGACCAATGCAGTTGAGCTCAAAATCGAATTGTTCAAGAACGACCGCCGTCATCTGAATACGGATTCCGATTCCGAAGTGCTGCTGAACATTCTCGCGCATCAGATTCAGGAAGTGACCAGCGGTTATTCGCTGGACCCGGAAGCGCTGTTCCGTGCCGTTGCCATGCTGCACCGCCGGGTGCGCGGATCTTATGCGGTGGTGGCGCAGATTGCCGGTTATGGCCTGCTGGCTTTCCGCGATCCTTACGGGATTCGCCCTCTGTGCATCGGCGTATCCAATACAGACGCCGGCGTCGAATACATGATTGCCAGCGAGTCAGTCGCGCTCGAAGGCCTGGGCTTTACTTTCCTGCGCGATGTCGAGCCGGGAGAAGCCCTGTTCATCGATCTGAATGGTCAGCTGTATCAGCAACAATGTGCAGATAACCCCAGCCTTAATCCCTGCGCGTTTGAGTATGTGTATCTGGCTCGCCCAGACTCCATTATCGACGGTGCATCCGTTTATCTGACCCGCCTGAAAATGGGCGAATATCTGGCAGAGAAAGTCCGTAATCAGTTCGGGCATGGCGAGATTGACGTGGTGATGCCGATTCCCGATTCCTCCCGCCCATCGGCGATGGAACTGGCGCAAAAACTGAATCTCAGCTATCGCGAAGGTTTCATCAAAAACCGCTACATCGGGCGCACGTTCATGATGCCAGGACAGTCGATTCGCCGTAAATCGGTACGTCAGAAGCTCAATGCGATCAGCCAGGAATTCAAAGGAAAAAGCGTTTTGCTGGTGGATGATTCCATCGTACGCGGAACGACCAGCCGTGAAATCGTGCAGATGGCCCGTGAATCCGGCGCCAAGCGCGTGATATTTGCTTCGGCGGCGCCGCCGGTGCAGTTCCCTAATGTGTACGGTATTGACATGCCAACCCGTAGCGAGCTGATTGCTTATGGCCGCAGCGAAGAAGAAGTGTGTCGCGAAATTACGGCGGATGCGCTGGTGTATCAGGACGTCTCTGCCATGAAACGTTCTATTGCAGACGTGAATCCGGTATTGAAAAATATCGAGGCATCATGCTTCGATGGTTTTTACGTAACTGGCGACGTGACACCGGCTTATCTCGATAAGCTGGAAACCGCGCGCAGCAATACTCGCCCCGAGGCGGAGGATTTGCTGCGTTCTCAATTGAATCTGAATTTGTCTGTTCAGTCTGACTGACTCAGACCATTCCCGGCACAGCGGGAATTGTGAGATAAAAAGCCTGCCCTGATTTTCAGAGCAGGCTTTTTTTATGGGAGTATATGCTGAAAATGGCTGCTTCTCATCGTCGATAAAGGGAGTGTAAATATACTGGGTGGGAGTATGTTGGCGTGATAATTTATTTCCCAATCTCGTTTCAGTGATTCACAGGCAGTGTCATTTCAGACGAGTCAGGAGGTATCACAAAGTATCGACTACGCTTGCCTGTTTCAATTCCATACAAAACGCAAGCCTTGAGTGCTGGTGTGTACTGGCTGAGAAAAATACAATGACATTGCTTTAATGAGATGGTTATTGTTACGGTGCGCAGAGAGCGCATTCCGGTGAAATCCGACTCATGAATAAGCGCTGTTTGAGGTACTGCATGTCGTCGTAAAACGGCACAGTATGAAGCCGATATTTTCACTTTCTTTCCCATGCCGATTCTCTGCCGTATTTCATCGCTGACGCTGGCTATTGCCGCCACATTGTTACCTGTATCGGTTGTCCGGGCGCAGGACGTTGCCAATTATCCGGTCAGTGCCACAGATGATCCCAAGCTATTGCCAGTTAAAACGCCGCCAAATAAAGCCGGTAAGGAAAATCCGGAATCAGTGCAGAAAGTCACGATCAGCGGAGCGCGTTCTGATCTGGACGAGCGGCGTCAGGCAACAGCCGCAAAGTTGATTTTTGGTCGCGATGAATTAGACCGGAACGGCGACACCACTATCGGCGAAGTCTTGAAGCGCTTACCTGGCGTGACCGTAGGTGGACGTCCTGGGCGTGGCGGAGACATCCGTATGCGTGGGATGGGTAACGGTTATACCCAGATTCTCATCAACGGCGAGCGCGCGCCCCGTGGTTTTTCGATGGACTCGCTGACACCGGATCAGGTCGAGCGGATTGAAATCGTGCGCGGTGCAGTGGCGGAATTCAGTACGCAGGCAATTGCCGGGACGATCAACATCGTTTTGCGTGAGGAATACAAGCAGAAAAATACCGATCTCAAGATATCGCTCGGTTCCGAGCAGGGCCGTCTTGCGCCGAATGTGTCCCTGACTTACCCGGGTGAGATCGGCAACCTGAGTTATGCCATCAGCGGATCGGTATTTCAGAACCGGAAGCATGACGATACAGAAACCGCCACCCAGGAGCAGGATGGCGCCGGAAATACGACGCTGCTGCAGAATCAGCATGATCTGACCAACCGTCAGACTACCGGTATTCACCTGACGCCGCGTTTCAATTATCGCTTTGAAAATGGCGATACCCTGATGCTGCAGCCTTTTCTGATGAATTCCCGCAGCGATTCGAGCGGGCAGAGTCAGGTTGACCTGCTGTACAGGTCGCCAACTTTGTTAGCGCCCGCACCTTACGCATCGGCCTCGTCTTCCGCCCATGCGGATACGACATTTTTGCGCGGCTTTGGAAACTGGCAACATCGCTTTGAGGACAGCAGCAAATTGACCGTGAAATTTGGCGGTGGCTTGGGAAAAATGGACAGTTCCTCGCTGCGCACACAATTCGATCAGAGTGGACATCAGATCGACCTGATTACCGATGTTAACAATACCCGTGACAGCAGCCTGAATACCGGCGGCAAATATATGCGTCCAATCGGAGAGGGCCAGACTCTGGCGGCAGGATGGGAGCTGGAAGCCGGCAAACGCACCCAGACCCGTACGTCGCTCGACAACGGCCTGCCACAGTTCGCTGATTCCGGCGATAATCTGGATGCCAGCACAAGACGCATTGCCTTGTTTGTGCAGGATGAATTCGATATCAATCCGCAGCTCGCCGCCTATGCCGGATTGCGCTGGGAACGTATCCATACTTCCAGCACACTATCTTCCGGTACTGTGAATAATGACAGTCGCGTCTGGAGCCCGATTGTACATGGTGTCTGGCGGATTCCTGATTCCAGGGATCAGTTCCGGATCGGCCTCAGCAGCACTTACCGGGCGCCAGCGTTGAATGATCTGATCGCCTTGCCCAGTATTTCCAACCTGAACAGCCCGACGCGGCCGGACCGTACCGGCAATCCGAATCTGAAGCCAGAGCTGTCCAAAGGACTTGATCTCGCTTTTGAGCATTACCTGACCCGTGCCGGAATCCTGAGCGCCAACCTGTTTGTCCGCAGCATTGATGATCTGATGCGGCGTACCACGCAACTGGTGAATACCTCGACCGGTCCGCGCTGGGTTTCTTCCCCGGTCAATATTGGCCATGCCATCACCAAAGGCGTGGAGCTGGAAGCAAAATTGCAATTGCAGGAATTTTTCCCGAATGGGCCTGCTATTGATTTGCGCAGCAATTACAGCCATTTCTGGTCCAGCGTGGATGATATTCAGGGACCGAATAACCGCCTTGATACGCAGCCATCCCAGACAGCTAATCTAGGGGTAGACTATCGCATCGGCGGCACACCGCTGACCCTTGGCGGCAACATCAACTGGACACCGGCGTATTACACTCAGTCCACCAACCAGCAGCTCAGTTTGACGGGTATTAAACGGCAATTGGATTTATATGGTCTCTGGAAATTTTCTCCCGATCTGCAATTGCGTTTTTCCGCCAATAATCTGCAGGGCAGTGATTTCCTGAGCAGCAGCCAGCTCACTACGGCAAACCTGAATCATATTGATTACATTACCGCCAAAACCTATACCACCTGGACCCTGCGTCTGGAAATGAAACTGTAATGGTCTGCAGCAGTCGTTAAATCGGGCTGCTGCAGCGCAATAGAAACAGCAGGAGTACAATCAGACTTGAATTAATGTGTTGTGTGAAATAGTTTGTTCAAGGTTGATTATGTCTGTCCTGTTATTGAATGCGGATCTGCATTGCCATTCCACCATTTCCGATGGTGTCCTGTCTCCTGCCACGCTGGCGCAGCGCGCTGCCGACAATGAAGTTGAGCTCTGGGCGCTGACCGATCATGACGAAGTCAGCGGCATTGCCGAGGCGCGCGCTGCGGCGCAGTCGCTGGGCATGCCTTTTGTTTCGGGTGTTGAAATTTCCGTCACCTGGGCGGGTAAGACCGTGCATATTGTTGGCCTGGGTATTGATGAGCAGAATCCTGCTCTGGTACAGGGGCTGGCAAAAACCCGTTCCGGACGTGAGCGCCGCGCGCATGACATGGCGGATGATCTGGCACGTACTGCAGGCATCCACGGTACCTTTGAAGGTGCGTTGCGGTATGTGGGCAACCCTGATCTGATTTCCCGTTCGCATTTTGCCCGTTATCTGGTCGAAATTGGCGCCTGCAGCTCGGTGGCGGAGGTATTCCGGCATTATCTGGCCGATGGCAAGCCGGGCTTTGTGCCGCATCGCTGGGCTACGCTGACAGAGGCCGTTGACTGGATACGGGGCGCAGGCGGTCAGGCAGTCATTGCGCATCCGGGAAGATATGAGTTCAGCCCGATTGCTTTTGACAGTCTGTTTCATGAATTCCGGACCCTGGGCGGCGTGGCCATTGAAACCGTCACTGGCAGCCATACGCCGGATCAGTACGACGAATACACCCGCATCGCGAATCAGTATGGTTTTTTGGTATCCCGTGGTTCCGACTTTCATTCGCCGGAAGATGCCGAAGTCGATATTGGCCGCTTGCCTGCACTTCCCGCGACATCCAAAGCAGTCTGGGAAAACTGGCCACTGACTTGAAATCAGCACATCACACTCCATATACAAGCCAATTGATTGACTCTTTCCTTTTATCGGGAGAATCCGGATGAAACGTATTTTTCTGTTTTTGCTGACCAATCTGGCTGTCATGGCAGTGATGTCCATTGTGCTTTCGATACTCGGGGTAAACCGTTATCTGACCGCCAATGGCCTGCAAATGGGCACGCTGATGGCGTTTTCGCTGGTCGTCGGTTTTACCGGGGCTATTTTTTCCCTACTGATCAGCAAACCCATGGCCAAATGGTCCACCGGAGCGCGCGTGATCGAAACGCCTGCTTCATCGACTGAACTGTGGCTGGTTAATACCGTTAAGGCATTGTCGGAGCGTGCCGGCATTGCGATGCCTGAAGTTGCTGTCTACAACGGCGAGCCGAACGCTTTTGCAACCGGCGCATTTAAAAATTCTGCGCTCGTCGCGGTTTCCACCGGTCTGCTTGAAAGCATGACCAAGGAAGAGGTTGAGGCGGTGCTCGGGCACGAAGTGGCGCACATTGCCAATGGCGACATGGTCACCATGACTCTGATTCAGGGCGTGGTGAATACCTTTGTCGTTTTTCTGGCGCGGGTTGTCGGATATGCGATTGATAAAACAGTATTCCGGAATGGTGATGATGACCGGCCAGGTATTGGTTACATGATTACCGTGTTTGTCTGCGAGATAGTTTTTGGCATCGCCGCATCCATGATTGTGGCGTGGTTTTCACGTCAGCGCGAATTCCGGGCTGATGCCGGTTCAGCGCGGTTGTTGGGAAACCGCCAGCCGATGATTCATGCTCTGGCGCGACTCGGTGGTATGGAGCCGGGCGAATTGCCGAAATCGATGGCTGCGTCAGGAATCAGCGATCAGCCTGGCTGGAGCGCTTTATTTTCTTCGCATCCTCCGATGGAAGAACGTATCGCAGCATTGCAAAATCTGAAATAATGTCCGTGTAGTGATTTGCGGCGGTAGCTTTGGCTGCCGCCTTATTCTTTTTATGAGCCAATTCTTTCAAATTCATCCCGATAATCCCCAACTGCGGCTGATTAAGCAGGCAGTGCAGATCATTGATCAGGGGGGGGTAGTCGCTGCACCGACCGATTCCGGTTATGCGCTGGTGTGCCATCTGGATGACAAAGAGGCGGTCATGCGTTTGCGTCGTATCCGTGGCGTGGATGAAAAACACCATCTGACTTTATTGTGTCGGGATCTGTCTGAGATTGCCTTGTACGCAAAGGTGGACAACCGCCAGTATCGCTTGCTGAAGGCGGCAACTCCCGGCCCTTACACCATGATTCTGGAAGCGACGAAAGAAGTACCGCGCAGACTGAGCCATCCGCAACGAAAAACCATCGGTTTGCGGGTGCCTGAGAATAAAATCATTCATGCGCTGATCCATGAACTGAAGCAACCCTTGCTGGCAACCACACTCATCTTGCCTGACGAGAGTGAGCCACTGACTGACCCCGAGCAGATTCGCCAAAAACTTGAAAAACTGGTCGATCTGGTCATCGATGGCGGTGCCTGCAGCTTATCACCCACAACCGTGATTGATATGACGCACGATACACTGGAGCTGATCCGGCAGGGGCGTGGAGATGCCAGCCTGTTTGGTTTGTAATTTTGCTGGTCAATATCCTGCCAGCAGATTGAATACTGCGTTCTGTGACGGATGATTTTCCGGATACCTGAATCTGAATGAGAGTGACTGAAATTTTATGAATGAATTGATACAGACTGTGCTGGTTTATGCGTTGCCAGTGATTTTTGCAATCACCCTGCATGAAGCTGCGCATGGCTACGCAGCGAAATATTTCGGTGACATGACAGCATACAGTCAGGGCAGGGTAAGCCTGAATCCGATGGTGCATATTGATCCACTGGGGACGATTGTGATCCCTGCTGTTCTCTATGTGGCAACAGGTGGCGCTTTTTTGTTCGGCTATGCCAAGCCGGTGCCGGTCAATTTTTCTCAATTGCGCAAACCGAAAAGAGATATGGCGTGGGTCGCACTGGCGGGCCCTGCTGCCAATTTTGTCATGGCAATTGGCTGGGTATGTATGGATATATTCTTACAGGCGGGTGGCGTTACTGAACCGTATTTCCTGAAAATGGCGAATGCAGGCCTGCTGACCAATCTGGTCATGTTTGCGTTCAATCTGTTCCCTGTGCCGCCGCTGGATGGGGGGCGGATATTGGTCAGCCTGCTGCCTTATAAGCTGGCGTATAAATTTGCCCAGATCGAGCCATATGGATTTTTCATTGTGATGGCGCTGGTGATGCTGCACGTGCTGCAATTCTGGTTGATGCCTGTCATGATGGTATCGAGCATGCTGATACAGTTGCTGTTGTCGCCCCTGACGCTTTTGTTGGGCATGTAGTCGGGAAATTTATGCAACAAGCTGCCTTCGTTTCTTCTGCGCCAGCAGTGCCGCCGTCCGGCTGGGTCCGGCGATTCACTCCGGTGTTGCCACCAGGCCTGTGTCTGGATCTGGCTTGCGGCGGTGGCCGGCATACGCAGTGGCTGTTGGCGCAGGGCAGACCGGTACTGGCGCTGGATCGCGATCCCGCTGCATTGCATGCGCTGCAGCAGCTTGGCGCCGAAACGATGCTGCATGATCTGGAATCCGGGCCGGATGGTGTTCACTGGCCGTTTGGCGAGCATACGTTTGACAGTGTCATTGTCTGCAATTATTTGCACAGACCGCTATTTCCGCATTTGCTCGCCAGCCTTAAAGAAGGGGGCCTACTGGTTTATGAGACATTCTCAGATGGCAATGCGCAGTTCGGGCGACCATCCAATCCGGATTTTCTGCTACGCACAGGCGAACTTCTGCAGCAAATGCAGTCTAATCCTCTTGTTCAGATGCAGATCATTGCTTACGAAAATGGTGTTATTGAAACTCCCAAGGCCGCGATGGTGCAGAGGATATGTGCACGCAGGACGAGCGCACTGACTGAGCAGGATTCTCTTTGTCTCCGGACGGCGGTACTTTGAGTCTTCATTTCAGCTATTTACATTCCATTTGCGCCCAGATTGATGGTGTATCCGCTACAATCGGAGTTTTACTTTTTTTCTTGCACTAACATGACAAATATTCAGGGAAGTCTGGTCGCGATTGTGACCCCTATGCATGCGGATGGCAGTCTTGATTTGCCATGCTTGCGCAAACTGATCGACTGGCATATTGCAGAAGGAACTGATGGTATTGTGATCGTCGGAACTACTGGCGAATCCCCGACCGTTTCAGTCGAAGAACACTGCGAGCTGATCCGTGTGACGGTTGAGCATGCGAATAAGCGCATTCCCATCATTGCCGGTTCTGGCGGCAATTCCACGGTTGAAGCCATTGAATTGACAAAGTTTGCCAAACAGATCGGCGCCGATGCGTCCCTGCAGGTAGTGCCCTACTATAACCGTCCTACCCAGGAGGGGATGTACCAGCACTTCAAAAAAATCGCTGAATCTGTCGATATTCCTGTGATTTTGTATAACGTCCCTGGCCGTACCGTCGCGGATATGTCGAACGATACAATCTTGCGTCTGGCGCAGGTACCGGGCATTATCGGTGTGAAAGATGCAACAGGTAATATCGCGCGCGGTACAGACCTGATCCGCCTCGCCCCTGAAGATTTTGCCGTGTATTCGGGTGACGATGCGACTGCTATGAGCCTGATGTTCTGCGGTGGTAAAGGAAATATCTCCGTCACTGCAAACGTTGCACCAAAAGCCATGAGCGAACTGTGTGCGGCAGCCATGCGAGGAGACATCCGTCAGGCCGTCAGCATCAATAATCGTATGCTGCCTTTGCATAACAAGTTATTCATTGAACCAAACCCTTTGCCAGTGAAATGGGCGATGACAGAAATGGGACTGATCCCGTCAGGAATCCGTTTGCCGCTCGTGCCGCTGGCGGAGCAGTATCACGAAACTGTGCGTGCAGCGATGCGTGAAGCAGGTGTATTACAATAAGCATCCCCGGCGGACAATGATATGCATTGTCCGCGGCGCAGGTGCAGTTTAATTGATTATCAATCTAGGGACTTTCACATGGCAAAAAGCTTTGTCGCCAAAAATGGGATTATCGGAGCGGTCGCTATTATCGGATTAGCCGGCTGCAGCTCGATCAGTAATATGATCGAGCCCAATAAAATTGATTATAAGAGTGCAGGAAAAGTGACAACCGCTTCGCTGGAGGTCCCGCCTGATTTAACCCAGATTCGTCGTGACAGCCGTTTTGCTATTCCTGATGCGAATAAAAGCAGCGCAACTGCTTCCAGTTACAATCTGGAAAAAGGTATGAAACAGGCGACTGGTACGACTGCATCAGTCGCTCCGCTGCAACTGAAAAATATGCGCATCATGCGCGATGGCTCCCAGCGCTGGCTGGTTGTCGGGCAAACACCTGAGGTGTTATGGCCGCAGATTAAAGATTTTTGGCAAGAATTGGGTTTCCTGATCAATGTCGAAAATCAGGAAGCCGGTGTCATGGAAACGGACTGGGCGGAAAACCGGGCAAAGATTCCACAAGATATTATCCGCAGTACGTTGGGTAAAGTCATTGACTCGCTGTATTCGACAGGAGAACGGGATAAATTCCGCACCCGACTGGAGCGCAGTGCGAATGGTGAAGTCGAAATCTATATCAGCCACCGTGGCGCACAGGAAGTGGTGACTGGTACACAAAAGGATGGAACGATCTGGACTCCGCGTCCAGCAGACCCTGGTTTGGAGGCGGAATTCCTGTCCCGCCTGATGGTTCGCCTGGGTTCTGATGCGGAAGTGGCGAAAGCTGCCGTGACGACGGCTGCTGCCCCGGTGAAGCCACGTTCGCAACTCTTGAAGAGTGGTGAGCTGAGTTATGTCGAGGTAGACGAGGGCTTTGAGCGTTCATGGCGCCGCGTGGGACTGGCGCTGGATCGCGTCGGTTTCACTGTTGAAGACCGGGATCGTTCTCAGGGATTGTATTTTGTTCGCTATATTGATCAGGATATCGATGCCAGGTCAAAAGGTGCCAGTGAAGGTTTCTTCTCCAGATTGTTCTCATTTGGTTCTTCAAGCGATGCAGCCAAAGATGCCAAGCGCTATCGTATTCTGGTGAAAAATGCAGGGAATGGCGAGGTAAGTCACATTTCTGTTCATAACAATGACGGCAAGATTGATTCTTCGCCAGTTGCTGAAAAGATTTTGCAGCTGTTGAATGAACAATTAAAATAAATACTGTAAAAAAAGTTTAAAAAAAGCACGGATTTCCGTGCTTTTTTTGTATTTAGTATCGTCTGGTGAAGAAGTTCAAACATAAAAAAAGCCGGCCATCGGCCGGCTTTTTTGCAAACAAGTAAAAATTACTTGGAAGCTGGAGCTGCTGTTGCGGAAGCGGCTGGAGCTGCGCCAGAAGCTGCTGCTGCGTCAGAAGCTGCTGCTGGAGCTGGAGCTGCTGCTGGCGCATCAGTTGCAGATGCTGGAGCTGGAGCAACTGCAGAGGCTGCTGGAGCAGGTGCAGCTTCTTCTTTTTTGCCGCAAGCAGCCAAAGCGATTGCCAACAGGGATACGAGCAAGAGTGATTTTTTCATGTTTGTACTTTCAATAAGTAGATCAAAAAATAAGATCAAAATTTTGCGATGAATAATTACCGGTAATTATCGCTCTATAGGCTTACCCGAAGGAAATTGCTGATGGAACTAGCTCTTCCCTTCAAAAGTTTCCTAACCCACGATTATAATGATTTTTCAGGCAATGGAATAGATATTGGCGTCTAATTAGATTTAATTTCATAAATATTTCATATAAGAAAAAAAATTAATCCATTTGCTCGTTATTTTGTTAATAAACAGTTACTTATTTCAGTTTTCTACTTCAGTTTACTTCTATCCAGCCATCTTCGTACCAGATGCAAAAGGCTTCCATGACATCAGCAGATGCGGTTTCTAAGTCCATGCTCTCGAGAAAGCGTTGATTGGCCAGTTTGTTGAGCAGTGTTTTGTCTTCCCGTCCGACGGCAAACGATTCTCCGTTGATGAAAATATGTTTGCCTTTATACAGCATAGAGGTTTTTAATGAGAGCCTGATCCCTTTTTTGCGCGTTGCCTGTTCAAAACGCTTGGGTGATAAAGGTTTTTCTGGCGACGAGAAATACACGTTGGGTTTGGGTTCGGATAAATATTCTCCGAGGAAAATGGCGATATCATCCGGCGTAAACTGAATTTTTTGAATCTGCTCGCTGATTTTCTGCAAAAAATCCTGACTGATTTCGGCCGGTTTTGATGTTGCCTGCAGATCGGGATCACTGTAGCGACCCGGTAAATCAATCGTATCCGACATGAAATGCAGGAATGCTTCACCGATTTCCTGATAAGCCGGTGCTCTGAAGCCAATCGAATAAGTCATGCATTCACCGATTGCCACACCATCGTGAGCATAATGAGGTGGCAGGTAAAGCATGTCTCCCGGTTCCAGAATGAATTCCTGTTCTGGGGTGAAGTGGCTCAGGATCTTCAGGGGCATTCCCTCAACCAATGACAGATCTTTCTGGGCGCTGATTTGCCAGCGGCGTTGGCCATGCGCCTGCAGCAAAAATACATCGTAGGAATCGAAATGCGGGCCGACACCGCCGCCGTCCACGGCATAGCTGATCATCAGATCATCCAGCCGGCTGTCGGGCAGAAAGCGGAATTGCCGCAGTAATTCGTCCGCCTCAGCATGGTGCAGGTTGACACCCTGAACCAGCAGAGTCCAGTCTTTCTTCTGTTGGAGTGGAATTTGATGCAACGGGCCGCGTTGCATTTCCCAATGCTTGCTGAAGAAGCTGATGAGGCGAGACTCCACCTCATCCCGCTCTGCCATGGAAAATAGCTCCTGAGGCTTGATAAAGGCTTTAAACTGAGGAATTGCCTGACGAATCAGTAATGGCTTTTTGTGCCAGTACTCGCTGAGAAATTGCTCCGGGCTGATGTTGCCCAAAAGACTGATCGGGGAATTAAATTTTTTCATTTTGGCATTATAGGCTTGCCTGTCCGGTAGTTCCAGACAGGTATAATCTGGTATCGATAAAATTTTGAAGGTGGATTATGAAGATTGTCAAAAATTCAGTTGTTACTGCCCGTTATAAGCTAACGGATGCGCAAGACAATCTGATCGAGGAGGGTGTTGAGCCTATGGTTTATCTGCATGGTGGCTATGACAATATTTTCCCGAAAATTGAGGAAGCGCTGGAAGGTAAGGAAGCCGGCTATCACACGACTATCCAGCTTAATCCTGAAGACGCGTTTGGTGATTATGATGCGGAACTGGTGAAGGTGGAAGCGCGTGACCGTTTTCCCTCGCCACTGGAAGTGGGTATGCAGTTTGAAGGAACGCCTGAAGAGTCCGAAGATCAGGAGGGACATATTTTCACCATCACCGATATTGCTGATGATAAGGTCGTGTTGGACGGAAATCATCCATTGGCAGGTATTGCGCTACGTTTTAGTTTGACAGTCGAAGCAGTCCGTGCGGCAACAGAGGAAGAAGTGGCGCATGGTCACGTGCATGGCGAACATGGACATGCGCACGATGATGAAGACGATGGTGAGGCCGGAGATGAATATCGGACGCATATCATTCACTGAACTGATTTCTGATACATCAAAAACCGCAAAATCTTGCGGTTTTTTATTTTGGAGTGCAGCAAATCAAACAAGAACTACTGTTGATTGGTGAGTGTTTTCAGATCGTACAGCACATCCAGCGCATCTCGTGGACTTAGCTTGTCTGGATCGAGTGCCATCAGCTTTTCTATTAAAGCTGGATGGATGGCAGCTGTCATTTCAGGCTCCGGCTCTGAGTGTGGAATGGCCGGAGCCGAAGAAAACAGGTCAAATTGAGGCGTTGCCTGCAGCGATTGCGCTTCCAGTTCCGCCAGATGTTTGCGCGCTGACCGGATGACCGACTGGGGAATGCCGGCCAGCTGTGCTACCTGCAGACCGTAACTCTGTGATGCCGGGCCCGGCTGCACCGCATGGAGAAAGACAATATTCTCCTTGTGTTCCACGGCAGATAAGTGGACATTTTCAGCAGTCGGATGCATATCGGGCAATTGTGTCAGTTCAAAATAATGAGTGGCAAACAGGGTATAGCTTTGCGATACCTGTATCAGATGCCGGGAAATGGCCCACGCCAGTGCCAGGCCATCGAATGTGGATGTGCCACGTCCAACTTCATCCATCAGCACCAGTGAATTAGCGGTTGCGGCATTCAGGATGGCAGCAGATTCTGTCATCTCTACCATGAAGGTCGAACGCCCGCCAGCCAGATCGTCCGCGGCACCGATACGGGTGAAAATACGGTCGATCGGCCCGATTACGGCGCTGTCTGCCGGTACGTAGCTACCAATGTAGGCGAGCAGCGTAATCAGTGCCACCTGGCGCATAAATGTCGATTTACCGCCCATGTTGGGGCCGGTAATCAACAAGAGTTTGCGTTCGGCAGATAATTCGCAGTCATTGGCAATAAAGCGTTCGATCTGATTTTCTACGACCGGATGTCTGCCCTGACGTATCTGGAGTATAGGTTCCGGAATCATCTGAGGTGCGCACCAGTTATTTTTATTAGCATGTTCTGCCAGGCTGACCAGTGCATCCAGCTGAGAAATCGCCTGTGCGACAGTTTGCAGCAGATGAATGAATGGCAGTAAATCCTGTAATACTTTCTCATAGAGAATCTTTTCTCTGATCAGCGCGCGTTCCTGCGCTGACAGCGCCTTATCTTCAAATGCTTTTAATTCCGGTGTGATGTAACGTTCTGCATTCTTCAGGGTTTGCCGGCGACGATAGTTATCCGGTACTTTGTCACTTTGCCCATTGGTGACTTCAATATAAAAACCATGTACGCGGTTGTATTCCACCCGCAGGTTGGCAATACCAGTACGTTCCCGTTCGGATGCTTCCAGCTGTACCAGAAATTGTCCGGCATTTTCAGACAGTGAACGTAATTCATCCAGTTCATTATCGAAACCGGTGGCGATCACGCCGCCATCCCTGACCATCGTAGCTGGCAACGTCATCAGGCTTCGCTCTAATAAATCGAGGCAATCATCCGGCGTTGCCAGACCCGCCAGGATGCCGCTGAGTACCGTGGTCTGGTTGTCAGCGATACACATGCTCACATAATTACGCAGATTAGGCAGGTGCTGCAATCCGTCTCTTAAGGCTGACAAGTCGCGGGGGCGAGCCGACTGCAATGCTATGCGCGTTGTAATGCGTTCAATGTCAGGAATTGTGTTCAGAAGTGCCGACAAGCCCTCGGTCGAGTCGATTTTCAATAAAGCTTTAATTGCTTCGTGTCTTGAAATCGCGACCGACTGGTCTCTTTTTGCATGATGCAACCAATGCCGCAGCAACCTTGAGCCCATCGCCGTGCGGCAATGATCCAGTAGAGAAAACAGCGTCGGAGATTCTTGCCCGCGCAGTGTTTCGGTAAGCTCAAGATTGCGCCGGGTTGCCGTATCGAGGCCAATAAATTCATGTTCATTTTCAACCGTCAGATTATTGATATGCTTCAGTCCCCGGCCCTGCGTGTTTTCTGCATAACGCAACAAGGCACCAGCAGCCCCCAGAGCCGCACTCAAATGATCTGCGCCAAATCCGGTTAAAGAGATAGTGCCCAGCTGTTCTTGAAGTGTTTTTTGTCCTTGTTTCAGATCGAAATGCCAGTCGGGCACTTCCGAAAATTTTCCTGGCAATTGTTCGTAATAAGTATCTGACAGCAAGACTCCGGCCGATATCAGGATTTCTGCCGGACTGATCCGGTCTAGCTCTTGCTGCAAACGCTGCAACAGAGATTTTTCATCGGTACTGATTTCCATCAGTTTCAGATTACCGCTTGCCAGCGACAACCATGCCAACCCGGCAGTAATTGTTCTTCTGTGTTGCGTGAGGCACAGCGCCAGTAACGGGCGCTCAGATTTTTCGGGTAATAAGTCGGTATCGGTCAATGTACCGGGAGTAATAATGCGCATCACCTTGCGTTCGACCGGGCCTTTGCTGGTTGCAGGGTCTCCGATTTGCTCGCAGATAGCTGCGGACTCGCCTAATTTAACCAGTTTGGCAAGATAGGATTCCAGTGAATGAAACGGCACACCAGCCATCTTGATCGGATTACCTGCGGAACTACCGCGTTGAGTCAGTGTGATTCCCAGTAAGCGGGAGACTTTTTCTGCATCTTCAAAAAAGAGTTCATAAAAATCACCCATCCGGTAAAAAACGAGTGTTTCCGGATGATCGGCTTTGATGCTGAGATATTGCTGCATCATTGGTGTATGGCTGGATTTTTCTGTGCTCATAAGTAAGAAGGTGATTTTTATTGTTTTAAAATTGTTCTGTCGTGCGATGTGTCATATTTCTCGAAAACATGCTGCACAGTGCACAGGTTGTTCTGGGTATTAGTGACGGGAAGGAGCAACATGCGACGAGAAACGGTAAGCTTTGGAGACGTTGCGATTGGTGCACATTATAATCTACCGGCATTGCTTATCTTAGGGCAGGACACACGATACAAGACCTTTGCCGGACGGATTTCTGCTAAATCATTTCCTGCGGCTTGATTCCCCATTATTCTGGAGCGGTCAAGGGCATCAAGGTATAATCATGGTTTTCTCGTCTAACCTGCGATAGTCACCGGGAAACTGAACCTGACTCGGGCTATTGCCTCAACTATCCCTTTTGCTATGTTGATATTGCCAGGCTCTAACGCCCTGTCTGCTTTCCGCTCATCGAATCTTCTCTCCAGACTGCAAGAAATTGATTCCAATATTGTTGGTATCAATGCGCGTTACCAACATTTTGTTGATCTTCATGCAGCGCTGCAAAAAAACGAAACCGAACGTCTCGGAGCGATGCTGGAGTACGGCGAACAATTTACCGGGGCAGAGGATGGACTGATGTTTATCGTCATTCCACGCATCGGAACGATCTCTCCTTGGGCCAGTAAAGCGACGGATATCGCGCGGAATTGCGGTATGCATCAAATCCACCGGATTGAGCGTGGCATTGCTTATTTTATCCAGATGAAATCCGGATTCTTCGGTGGCACCAAGGAACTCGCACCTGAGTTGCGTGATGCCGTGGCTGCGCAATTACATGACCGCATGACCGAAATGGTGCTGACTGATCTGGATGCGGTGAAGGCTTTATTTTCTGAACTGGAAGCCAAACCTCTTGAATTCGTGAATGTGCTGGAAGGTGGGAAAACTGCGTTGTTAAACGCAAACAGCGCATTAGGGCTGGCGTTGTCGGATGATGAAATTGATTATCTGGAAGACGCATTTTTGACCGCAAATCGCAATCCGACGGATGTGGAACTGATGATGTTCGCTCAGGCAAACAGTGAGCATTGCCGGCATAAGATTTTTAATGCGGACTGGACGATCGATGGTGTGGAGCAGGATAAATCCCTGTTCCAGATGATCCGGAATACGCATGAGAAAAATCCGGAAGGAACCATCGTTGCTTACAGCGACAACTCTTCCGTGATTGCAGGGGCACCGGTAATGCGGTTTTATCCTCAGGTAGCAGCTGGCAATACGTATCAGCGATCTGTGGAAGAGACGCATATCCTGATGAAAGTTGAAACACATAACCATCCGACAGCGATTTCTCCGTTTCCAGGTGCCTCGACCGGTGCCGGTGGTGAGATTCGCGACGAAGGTGCGACTGGGCGTGGCGCCAAACCGAAAGCGGGTCTGACAGGTTTCACTGTCTCGAATCTGATGCTGCCTGGCCATGTGCAGGCCTGGGAAAATGCGACTGACTGTGATGGCGGTACATCAACTGATGCTGTATATGGCAAGCCAGACCGCATTGCTTCCGCGTTGCAGATCATGGTGGAAGGACCGATTGGCGGCGCAGCATTCAATAACGAATTTGGTCGCCCCAATCTGACAGGTTATTTCCGTACCTACGAGCAGAATGTTGGCGGCACAGTGTATGGTTATCATAAGCCGATCATGATTGCCGGTGGCATGGGTAACATTTCTGCTCGTCATACCAAGAAAAATGATTTGCCGGTTGGTAGCTTGCTGATTCAGCTGGGTGGTCCTGGTATGCGTATTGGTATGGGGGGGAGTGCGGCATCTTCGATGGCAACCGGTACCAATACAGCTGATCTGGATTTCGACTCCGTTCAGCGCGGTAATCCGGAAATGGAGCGCCGGGCTCAGGAAGTCATTAACTCCTGTTGGCAATTGGGTGAACAGAATCCGATTTTGTCGATTCACGATGTCGGCGCCGGTGGATTGTCGAATGCGTTTCCCGAAATTACCAATGATGCCCGGCGCGGCGCATTGTTTGACTTGCGTAAAGTCCCGCTGGAAGAGAGCGGTCTGGCACCGAAAGAAATCTGGAGTAATGAGTCACAGGAACGCTATGTGCTGGCGATTGCGCCAGAGTCACTGGCTGTTTTTCAGGCATTCTGCGAACGCGAACGCTGTCCGTTTGCCGTCGTCGGTACTGCAACGGAAGAGCGCCAGTTAAAGGTGATTGATCCTGAGCATAATAATGCGCCGGTCGATATGCCAATGAATGTCTTGTTGGGTAAACCACCCAAAATGCATCGCAAGGTGGAACGAGTCAGTAAACAGTTTTCCCCGCTGGATCTGACCGGCATCGAGCTGAATGAAGCGGTTCAGCGCGTATTGAGTCTGCCAACAGTGGCCGATAAATCATTTTTGATTACGATTGGCGATCGCAGTGTTGGCGCGACCACCGTCAGGGATCAGATGGTGGGGCCGTGGCAGGTTCCGGTTGCAGATTGTGCCGTCACGACCATGAGTTTTGAAGGGTATCTGGGTGAGGCTATGTCTATGGGGGAGCGTACTCCTCTGGCTGTTATCAATGCCCCGGCTTCCGGACGCATGGCTGTGGGTGAAGCAATCACCAATATTGCCGCAGCGCCGATCAGCAAAATTTCGGATATCAAGTTGTCTGCCAACTGGATGGCCGCATGCGGACAACCGGGGCAGGATGCGGCTTTATTTGATACAGTGAAGGCGGTTGGACTGGATTTGTGCCCGGCTTTAGGTATCAGTATTCCTGTCGGTAAGGACTCTCTTTCCATGCGTACTACCTGGAAAGATGAGCAGGGTGATAAATCGGTCACATCTCCCGTCTCGCTGATCGTTTCCGGCTTTGCACCGGTATACGATGTGCGTAAAACACTGACACCGCAAATTCGCCTTGATCAGGGGGATACATCCCTGATTTTGATTGACCTGGGCCGTGGTAAAAACCGCCTGGGCGCCTCCTGCTTTACTCAAGTTATGCAGAAAGTCGGAGACCAGACGCCGGATGTGGATAGCGCAGATGATTTGAAAGCATTCTTCTCTGCGATCCAGCAGCTCAACAGCGAAGGGAAATTACTGGCTTACCATGATCGTTCTGATGGCGGCTTATTTGCTGCTTTGTGCGAGATGGCATTTGCCGGACGCGCGGGTTTATCCGTGAATCTGGATATCCTGACGATGGATGCAGAACATGCTGCTGATCAGGGTGATGCTAAAAACTGGGCTGGTCAGATTGCAGAACGACGCAATGATCAGACTCTGCGCGCGTTATTCAATGAAGAGCTCGGCGCAGTGATTCAGATCAGGACAGCGCAGCGTACAGAAGTCATGGATGTATTGCGTTCATTTAATCTGGGTGCATGCAGCCATATCATCGGCAAACCGGATACGCGCGATGTGATCGAATTCATGCGGGATGCCAGACAGATATTCAGCCAGAGCCGCTCATCCTTGCATCAGATCTGGAGTAAGACCAGCTGGCAGATCGCCAGAATGCGGGACAATCCGGCATGTGCCGACGCAGAATACGCCCGCTTGCTGGATCTGAAGGACCCCGGTATTCAACCGGTGCTGACGTTTGATATCAATGAAGATGTGGCAGCTCCTTATATTTCCACCGGCGTTCAACCCCGGGTTGCGATTTTACGTGAACAGGGCGTGAATTCTCACATTGAAACTGCTTACGTGATGCATAAGTCCGGTTTCGAAGCGGTGGACGTTCACATGAGTGATCTGATTGCTGGTCGAGTCAGTCTTCAGGAGTTCAAAGGGCTCATCGCGGTAGGTGGTTTCTCTTACGGTGACGTGCTGGGAGCGGGTGAGGGGTGGGCCAAGACGATCCTGTTCAATGCCATGATGGCAGATCAGTTCGCGGCGTTTTTCCATCGTCAGGATACGTTCGGTCTGGGTATTTGTAATGGCTGCCAGATGATGAGCAATCTGAAATCGATCATTCCTGGTGCAGAGGCATGGCCGAAGTTTACGAAAAACAAATCCGAGCAGTTTGAGGCACGGTTTGCTATGGTGGAAATTATGCCATCACCTTCGATTTTCTTTGACGGAATGGTTGGTACGCGTACGGCGATTGCTGTGGCGCATGGGGAGGGCTACGCGGACTTCTCAACTACCGGGAATTTGTCGGAAGCAATCACAGCAATGCGTTTTGTCGATAATCGAGGTGTTGCGTCTGAAGCTTATCCTTTTAATCCGAACGGATCACCCCAAGGTATCACGTCTGTTACTAATCAGGACGGCCGTTTTACCGTAATGATGCCACATGCGGAGCGCGTATTCCGCTCGGTGACGCAGTCATGGCATCCGGATGACTGGAAAGAAGATTCACCATGGATGCGGATGTTCCGTAATGCCAGGAAGTGGGTTGGCTAAAATCTGACTGCGGGTGAATGGTCTTGAAGCGATGGGCAGATCGTTTTTGTACGACCTGCCCATTTTTATGAGTTGTGCTGACCAATTAAAGAAAATTTATAAAGAAAATGTAAATAAATTTTATGTAATGAACTACATAGGGTAATGAAAAGTCGGATGAGTTTAAATGACTATCGTTTTAAGCAAATCAGTGCCTCCATGGTTACGGTTCCTTTGAGGGATCGTAACCATAAGTGCATGAGTCTCTTAAATCAAAATTTCAATGAAATTACTTGCGAGAGAGAAATTTTTTGAGCTGATAATTAATGACGTTCAACTGTGCCGAATGAATAGCAAAGCCCGAGACCGAGCAGGGTGCTGTTCAGATTGCCCTTGAGTGATTTTACACGACCTGCATTTAACTGAGCCGACAGATTTTTATTGATTTGGATACCTAAATATACCGAAGGCTGAATCAAAAAACCGCTATTGGTGTCGACACCGCCGCCGCCGGCTGCACCCGCCAGTATTTCAGTGCCGGTATATAATCCTGAGCTGGTTTTCGGGCTGTGGTAACCCAGACCGACCAGACCTACCGAGTAGCCACCGGCGTTGCCGCTATATGCGCTGTGCGCCTGACCGGTCAGATAAATCGTGTCGGTCAGATAGCGGTTCAGTTGCAGCGTCACGTTGTCCATATCACGCTTGCTGCCGTCTTTGCGGGCAGCGCTGAAATAGTGCTGGGTGCCACCTATCCATTCATTAGCGATCACCGTAGAGCTGCTGGATTGGCTGAATGGATGATCGAGATCCCATTGCAGTGCCACCGATCCGTAGGTCGCGCGGAAATTTCCGTTAGGTGAATCGACCATGCCGCCTTCCACATTGATGTGGAAATTTTTACTCAGATTCGCGCTCGCATAAACACCCGCTTTCAGCATGATGCCGCCACCGACCGACACGGCGCCGCCGCCACCCATACCTAAATCGAAGCGTGTGCCAACTTTAAAGTTGTCGCTGAATATCGGCATTTCGGCACCGGCGGTCGCCAGGTATTCCGCATAGCCCGCAACGCCGCCGCTACCCGCACCATTGGCCTCCAGACCAACGAATACGCCCGGAGTCAGGAAGCGTTCCATCCGTGTGCCGACATAGCCGATAGACTGTTGCAGAGGGGCTCCACTGATGAATTGCGAATTGCTGCGCGGCTGGTAACGACCGAACACCGCCATGGCACGATCAAAGCCGACGCCGGTACGGATGGTGGAAGGCCAATTATGATCTCCGGCAGATGCACTGGTATGTAAAAAGTCGGTATCGAAATCAACCATCAGGCCAATCTGATTGCTGTTGATATGTCCGTTTGGGAAGCGTACCTGAGAAGCGGAGATACCCGCTCTGTATCCGCCGAAATCCCACATCAGATCAGCATGGGGACGCAGCATCAGTCCGCCGCCAACCAGCGAAGTTCCGCCGCCGCCGCCGCCGACATACATCCCAGTGTCGAATGTCAGTTTCGATACCAGCGGATGGCGCCATGTCAGTTCGCCGCCTATGGTATAGAAGCCGCCGCGTTTGCCGCTGACCGAGCCGTATACCGATGGTCCGAAATACAGTTCAGGTGCAATCTGGATCAGATAACTGGTATTAATCATCCCCATGCGTTCGTTGCCGGGAAGTTTGATTTTTTCCAGACCAAAGTGCAGTGAAGCGGTTTCTTTCTCTAAGGATGTGGTGTTTTGATCCGGTTCTGTTGCGATAGCTGATCCGGCAAATAAACCAGAAAAAGCAATCATTAGAACACTTGTAATAGTTGGATATTTGAGTGAGGAAGGCTTCATGAAGGATGTTTGTTTTTTGATAAAAATCTATTTTACCTTATAGGAATTCAGCAACGAAAATTTACTGGTCGCTTTTTTCTCTGGATGAATGCAGTTTGTCGCATGAAAGATGCAACTCATGCGTTCTCTACTGCAAATCGTTTTAGGAGGTACGTGTAATTTTGTTTTAAAAATAACTTTTAAAGTAAGTGAAACATTTCCAGGTATGTGAAATGGTCTGTTTAATTGGAAATAAACGGGTGTTTACCATGTTGTTCATCGCATACCGCTGCCATTGATTCGCCAATAATGGCATCTGTGAATGAGTGTCAACGCATCATGGTTGGTGCAGAAACATAACAGGAGTCGGCAATGGCCGAAGAAAGCGATCTCGAAAGAACAGAACCGGCCTCGCCTAAGCGCCTTGAGCAGGCTCGGGAAGAAGGCGATGTTCCACGATCGCGTGAATTATCCACAGCAACAATTCTGCTGGCTGCCGGTGGTGCGTTGTGGGCAATGGGTGGCACGCTGGTCAGTCATTTAAATCAGAATCTGATTGACGGTTTGACGCTGGAACGTGAAGTGGCGTTCGACTTTAATCTTTTGATCAGCAAGATTGGTTCTGGGCTGCTGGATGTGATGCTGGCGTTTTCTCCGGTTGCCGTATTGCTGATGCTGGTTGCTTTAGGGTCACCTTTACTGATTGGCGGATGGTTGTTCAGCGCAAAAGCATTGCAGCCAAATTTTGGCAGGCTCAATCCTGCTTCCGGTCTGGGCAATATGATATCTGCCCGCGCCGGAGTCGAGTTGCTGAAAGCTATTCTGAAAACAGTGTTGGTTGGCAGTGTGGCCTGGGTAGTCATCATGGGGCAGAAAGAGGCGATTTTTGCGCTGCCGCTGGAGAGCGTGAAACTGGGTATGAGTCACGTCGGGTACATGATGGCAGTCAGTTTTATGTCGATCGTGGCGGCACTGATTCTGATCGCTGCGATTGATGCGCCTTATCAGATGTGGCATTACGCAAACAAACTGAAAATGACGCATCAGGAAGTGGTGCAGGAATCAAAAGAAGCCAATGGTAATCCGCAGATCAAAGCCAAAATCCGCCAGCAACAGCGCGAGATGGCGCGCCGTCGCATGATGGCGGAAATTCCTAAAGCCGATGTGGTGGTCACGAACCCGACGCACTTTGCTGTGGCGTTGAAATATACCGAAGGTGGCATGCGCGCGCCAAAGGTGGTGGCAAAAGGCGCGGATGAGGTCGCAGCAAAAATCCGTGAACTGGCGAAAGAGCATCAGGTACCGTTGCTGGAAGCGCCGCCACTGGCACGAGCCTTGTTTAAGCATACCGAACTGGGCGATGAAATTCCGGAAGGTTTATATGCAGCAGTGGCGGAAGTGTTGGCGTACGTATTCCAGTTGCGGGTATACCGTGAGCGTGGCGGGGTGCGTCCTGAGGAGCCTGTTCAGTTGAATGTTCCGGCTGAGATGGACCCGAATAATCAAGCAGGAGTGCTGGTATGAATAGCCTGAAGTTACCGCTGTGGATGAGCGGAATTAATGGCCGGGCGCTGGCTGCGCCGTTGCTGATTGTGCTGATGCTGGCGATGATGATCTTGCCTTTGCCGGCATTTGTTCTGGATGTGTTTTTCAGCTTCAATATTGCGATTGCCGTGATCGTTTTGCTAACCAGCCTGTACACAGTGAAGCCACTGGATTTCATGGTGTTCCCGACGGTGCTGCTGGTTAGTACCATGTTACGTCTTTCCCTGAATGTGGCATCAACCCGTGTGGTGCTGACTGAAGGGCACACCGGCCCGGATGCCGCGGGCAAAGTGATTGAGGCATTCGGACACTTCCTGATCGGTGGTAATTACGCGGTCGGTATTGTCGTGTTCATTATTCTGACGATTATTAACTTTACCGTGGTGACCAAAGGTGCGGGCCGTATTGCGGAAGTTGGCGCCCGTTTCGCTCTGGATGCGATGCCTGGTAAACAGATGGCGATTGACGCGGATCTGAATGCTGGCCTGATTGCAGAGCAGGAGGCACGTCGTCGCCGGACGGAAGTAGCGCAAGAGGCCGAGTTTTACGGCGCGATGGATGGTGCGTCAAAGTATGTGCGTGGTGACGCCGTAGCTGGGATTATGGTCACGGTGATTAATATTGTCGGCGGTCTGATTGTCGGCATGGTGCAGCATGATCTGGATTTTTCTTCTGCGATTAAAAATTACACCTTGTTGGCGATTGGTGATGGTCTGGTAGCGCAGATTCCATCTCTGATTATTTCTACTGCTGCGGGTGTTGTCGTATCACGGGTAGCTAGTGAACAGGACATCAGTGGACAGCTGATCGGACAGCTGTTTGCCAAACCTCAGGTAATGTTTATTACCGCTGGCATTATCGGGGGCATGGGAATTATTCCCGGCATGCCGCATATTGCTTTTGTGTTATTGGCAGCATTATTGGCCGGTGCCGGTTATCTGGTCCGTAAAAAAGCAGAGCAGGGCAGCACTGCGGCAGCAGATGCACAGCCGGAGGCGCAGGCAACTGCTGCACCGGAATTGGAAGAAGCAACCTGGCAGGATATCTTACCAGTTGACACACTTGGCCTGGAGGTGGGATATCGACTGATTCCGCTGGTAGATAAAACCCAGGGCGGGGAGCTGTTGCGCAGGATAAAAGGAATACGTAAAAAATTCGCTCAGGAAGTCGGTTTCCTGTCTCCGCCGGTACATATCCGTGACAATCTGGAACTCAAGCCATCTGCTTACCGGATCGCCTTAAAAGGCGTTGAAGTCGGCGCAGGCGAAGCGGTGAATGGCCAGTATCTGGCGATTAATCCGGGTATGGTTTCCGGATCGTTGCCTGGGGTGGAAACGACCGATCCGGCTTTTGGTTTGCCAGCGGTCTGGGTCGATGCCAGCTTGCGTGAGCAGGCGCAGTCTATGGGATATACGGTCGTGGATGCAGGGACAGTGATTGCGACGCATCTGAACCACCTGATCACCACACATGCGGCAGAATTACTGGGACGTCAGGAAGTGCAGCAACTGCTTGATCATCTCGCCAAGGAAATGCCGAAGATGGTGGAAGATCTGGTACCGAAACTGTTACCTTTGTCGACCTTGCAAAAGGTACTGCAGAATTTGCTGACAGAAGGCGTGCATATTCGTGATATGCGCACCATTATTGAAACGCTGGCAGAGCAGGCAATGCATACACAGGATGCCAGCGAACTGACTGCTCAGGTGCGAGTGGCACTAGGACGTGCCATCGTGCAGCAGATATTCCCGGGCACCAATGAATTAAGCGTCATGACGCTCGATAGCCGGCTGGAGCGTTTGCTGATGCAGGCGATGAATACTGGTGGAGCCGAGGTTGCTGCGCTGGAGCCGGGCCTGGCCGATACATTGACATCCCAAACTGAGAACGCAGCGCGGCAGCAGGAGCAGATGGGCCTGACACCAGTACTGCTGGTTCCCGCACCTTTACGGGCTTTGCTGTCAAGATTTTTGCGCAGAGCTTTGCCTCAGCTGAAAGTACTGTCGCATGCCGAATTACCTGAAACAAAAACTATCAGAGTCACTAGTCTGGTCGGAGGGCAATCATGAACGTGAGAAAATTTACTGCTAACACTTCGCGCGAAGCATTGCGTATGCTTCGGGAGGCACTTGGGGCGGATGCGGTGATTTTATCAAACCGTAATGTCAATGGTAAGGTGGAGATTATGGCAATGGCGGATGAAACGATACACTCCATTGCACCCGAATCCCATACGGCGTCTGCTTATGCTTCCGAATCTCCTGACATTTCGGGGTTTCAATCGGAGCAGCGTTTATTTACGCCACGTCAGGGTGGTCATGAGCAGATTTTTCCGGGATCTTCCGAGTTGCAGGACATGATGAGTGAAATCCGTTCTATGCGCAGTATGCTCGAATCCCAGCTGGCAGAGCTGTCATGGACAGCGATCCAGAAGCGTGAGCCGGTCAAGGCAGGAGTATTGAAAGAAATGCTGGCTGCTGGACTCAGTGCCAGCTTGTCCCGTTTTATGATGACAAAATTACCGGAAGGTGAAACGCTGGAGAGTGGTATCGAATGGATCAAGGCGGTTCTCGCCAGAAATCTGTCAACGATTGACAATGAAAATGAAATTCTTGAAAAAGGCGGTGTTTATGCACTGGTAGGGCCAACAGGTGTCGGCAAGACCACCACCACCGCCAAGCTGGCAGCGCGTTGTGTGATGCGTCATGGGCCATCCCAGCTGGCTTTGATTACCACGGATGGTTACCGTATCGGTGGTTATGAACAGCTTCGTATTTATGGAAAAATTCTGGGCGTGATGGTACATGCCGTGAAGGACGAAAGCGATTTGCGGATCGCTTTGTCCGAATTGAAAAACAAACATACAGTCCTGATTGATACTGTGGGTGTCAGCCAGAGAGACAAAATGGTGACAGAGCAAGTCGCAATGCTGTCTGGTGCAGAGCACGGTGTGAAGCGCCTGCTGTGCCTGAACGCGACATCGACTGGCGAGACGCTCAGTGAAGTGGTGCGCGCCTATCAAGGAAATGGTCTGGCCGGATGTATCCTGACCAAGCTTGATGAAGCCGCAACGATAGGCGGTGCGCTGGATATTTCCATTCGTCAGAAACTCAATCTGTACTATGTGGCGAGCGGACAGCGTGTGCCGGAAGATTTGCACGTTGTGAACAAGCAATATCTGATCGACCGCGCTTTTAAACTCAAGCGTGAAACCGCACCTTTCCGTTACCTCGATGAAGAGTTGCCCTTATTGATGGCGGGAGCATCAGCGGTTTCCCGTAAAAACCAGACCTCCCGGGAGGTGTCTTTTGGCTAATATCGATCAGGCAGAGGGTTTGCGGCGTTTGCTGGCTGCACCGCGTCCACGGGTGTTGACGTTTTTGTCCGTTTTGAAGGACGATGAAAAAAGCGGAATGCTGGTGAATCTGGGGGTGACGCTGGCACGACAGGGGCATCAGATTCTGATGGTGGATGCACAGGCAACCAGCGGAAGTATTGGCTCTTGGTTTAGCGCCAGAAAAGACCGTACCTTATTGGATGTGGCCCGACAACAGCGTACAATGCAAGAGGCTGTCAAAAACATCGTACCAGGTTTGTCCGTCACTATGTTGTCCGGACAAACTGGATTGTCGTCCCATTTGCCAAAAGAAAGCGCGCGCTTGTTGTCGCGGACATTTGATCTTGTAGTGCATCGTTCGGATCTGGTGATTGTGGATGGAGACATGGATGCTAACAATACATTTCCGCTGGCCTCTCTGGACGATGGGGAACTGGTTGTTCAGGTATCTCCTGATCCGGCAGCAATCAAGGCAGCCTATGGTTTGATCAAGCGGATGAGCAGCAGATTGGGACGGCGTTCTTTTACGATTCTGGTATCTGGTGCTTCAGAAAAAGAAGCAAATTTGATTTATGCAAATATGACACAGACATGTCAGCGCTATCTTGCAGTACCGTTGCATTTTGCCGGCTATGTGCCTGATGATGATTGTGTAAGAAAAGCGGCGCATGAGGGGCGATCGGTCATTGATGCTTTTCCTGAAGCACGTGCTTCGATGGCATTCTCCAGACTGGCAGGTCAGTTTGCTGCCACTGCGCGGTCGGCATTGTGTCCGGAAAGTTTTTCTGGTCAGGGTGTTGACCTTGGAATTTAATTTATTTTATGTACACCGCTAGCGGAAAATCAGATAAAAATTTTCTCCTTCGGGAGCATGCGCCACTGGTCAAGCGTCTGGCTTACCAGTTGAAGGCGCGTCTGCCGCCCAGCGTGGAGGTGGATGATCTGGTTCAGGCTGGCATGATTGGCCTGCTGGATGCAGTAAACCGCTACGAAGATACCCATGGCGCTCAGTTTGAGACCTATGCCGTGCAGCGTATACGTGGCGCAATGCTGGATGAATTGCGTAATACAGACTGGTTACCGCGCGGCGTGCGGCAGAACATGCGCAAGGTGGAAAGCGCTATGAATGTACTCCAGCAGAAGCTGGGGCGTCCACCAACTGAAACAGAGGTCGCCAAATCGCTCAAATTATCTTTGGGTGAATATCAGGACATGCTGACTGATAGTGGCGGTCATCAGTTGGTGTATTACGAAGACTTTCACGATTCGGACACCAAAGAACATTTTCTCGATCATTATTGCTCGGACAGTTCCGGGGATCCTCTGCAGGATTTGCTGAACGGCGATTTCCGGGATGCTGTCATTGGTGCTATTGACAACCTGCCTGAACGGGAAAAACTGTTGATGGGCCTTTACTACGAACAGGAATTGAATCTGAAGGAAATCGGTGCTGTGATGGGAGTTTCTGAGTCGCGCGTGTCGCAATTGCATAGCCAGGCAGTCGCCAGACTGCGTGCATATCTGAGGGAGAAGGCGTGGACTGGGCTAGCATAATTGGCTTTATATTGGTGGTTGTCGGCATCTCCGTTGGCCAGGTCATGGAGGGCGGGCAGCTTTCCTCTTTAGTGCAACCGACTGCATTCGTCATTGTTGTTATTGGGACATTGGGTGCTGTGCTGATTCAGAGTCGCATGAGCACTTTCCGCCGTGGGGTGAATATGTTTCAGTGGATTGTTTCCGAGCCGGTTGATAACAGTCGTAAAAATATTCAGGATGCATTGGTCTGGAGTGTGGTTGCGAGGCGGGAAGGATTTCTCAGTCTGGAGGGCTATATGACAGCATCAACAGATCCCTTTATCGGCAAGGGATTACGCCTGGTGATTGATGGTGTGGACCCCGGGCGGCTGAAAGATATTCTGGATGTGGATATTTCTCTTTATGAGATGGAGCAACGTCAGGCTGCTAAAGTCTGGGAATCTGCAGGAGGTTATTCTCCGACTGTTGGTATTCTGGGTGCTGTGCTTGGTCTGATTCACGTCATGGAAAATCTGACTGATCCCGCTAAACTGGGCGGAGGGATTGCAGTTGCCTTTGTTGCCACTATTTATGGCGTCGGACTCGCAAATTTATTGTTTTTACCAGTCAGTAATAAATTAAAAGAAATTATTGCCCGTGAAGTAACCAGGCGTGAAATGCTATCGGACATTTTTTACAGCATTGCAATGGGAGATAGTCCACGTATTTTGGAGGAACGGGTTGACCATCAACGCACAACAGGGAGCAGTTGATGGCGAGGAAAAAGTACAAAGAGGAGGCTGATAATCATGACCGCTGGCTGGTTTCTTATGCAGATTTTATTACCTTACTGTTTGCTTTCTTTGTCGTGATGTATGCAGTTTCTTCTTTAAATGAAGGTAAGTACCGTGTCCTGTCCAATTCCTTAAACGGTGCATTCACGAATGCTCCTCCGTCTCCGATCAGGGACGGTATGGGTATAAAAGAAAATATGGTCAAGCTGGAACCCTTACCTTTGATCAAGCCGAGGGGAAACGAAAATCTGCGCAAGGAGCGCGAGCAGATGACCAGCATGGCAAAAGACATTCTGGCTGTGCTGGAGCCTCTGGTCAGGGAAGGCAAGGTCAGAGTCAGTCAGACGAGCAAGGGGATTACGATTGAGATCAATGCAAGTCTACTGTTTCCTACGGGAGAGGCAAAACTTAGTCCTGATTCTGAGCAGGCGCTGACCGCCATTGCTTCGGTACTGCGCCTGGATAAACATTCAATACAGGTCGAGGGGCATACCGATAATTTGCCCATCAGGAATTCCGCATTCCCGTCTAACTGGGAATTATCTGCCGTCCGTGCCAGTACGGTTGCCCGGTTGCTGACTGAAAATGGCGTTGATGAAACCCGCGTCACAGCGGTTGGACAGGGTGCAAAGTTTCCTGTGGCATCGAATGAGCAACCGGATGGTCGGGCAAGAAACCGTCGGGTGAGTATTACGGTGTTGGCAGTATTGCCTGAGCCGGTAGTGAATATTCCGGTTGCTTCCGGCAGCACCCCGCATCTCTGACTGACTTCAGGTTCAATCAATAAAAAATCCCCTTGCAAAGGGGCATTTTTATTGATGCAGCAACAGAATTATTTCAGCGCACAATGAGTCCCTTAATTGGGGATGTCTGTATACTGGATTGACCATTCGGGCCATATAAAGAAGCGGTAGGATTACCTTGCTGGAATATGCTTAATGCGGCCTGGTTTTGGGACAGTTTGCGTGAAATTAATAATCCGTTAGTCCGGTTGTTTTCTTTTGCCTGTGCTGATAACGCCAATATGCTATCCCATAATTCTTTGATTGCATCATCCGCAACCCCGCTGCGCAGATAATCTGGCAGATTGGTCGCAGGATCACTATAACCCAGATTTTGGAAGAGAAGATTGCGCTGCCGCTCCAGATCGGACATGTTGCGAACCAGATCATTTTTAGCAGAAATAGTCTGGGTCAGCGATTCGATATCATTATTTACAAGAGCAGTCTCTTCATCTTTCAACAATGTAGTCAGCTGATGCATGGCAATTTTTTCATTTTGCAGGCATTGAGCAATAGATGTGACAGATGCGCTTGAATTGTTCATCGTTATCGTTTTCTGGCGTTAAGTAAATCTTTTACGGTTTCCAGAAGTCCATCAGCAACTTTTTCTGAATTGACCTGAAAGCGACCTTCGGAAATTGCTAATTTGATTTCTTCAACCTTTTTGGTTTCAAACACCGCATTGCTTGCCTGCGTGCTTTGCATAGCCTGCAATTGCGTTGAAAGAGTCGAAATCTGCACGTTACTGGAAGGTGTCGGAGTCGAGATCGCTCTGTCCGGTGCCTTGTCTGTGCGCACCTGCTGGGGGCTGGCGGTATTCGTCAGCCCGGCAGTTTTATTTAATGTGTCATCAATTTTCACAGCGATACCCTCGATAATGGGAATAATCTACATCTACAATCCGGTTATCGGCCAGGTATTTTTAAACTTTAATCTTGCCCTGAAAAAGATGACTGAAAGCACAATTATTAAAAATGTATTTTTAGTAATTTATTTCGATCACGCCTCCCGCTTTGGCAATTCCGCTGACAGTTTGCCCGTTGCTTGTCTTGGCTCTTGCAATCTGTCCCTCTGATGCGTTGCTGAGTGACTGCGCATCTGTGGCGACCTGAAACCCGGGGCCGTTGCTGATGATCCGCACGGACTGACCTTGCTGGATTACCGCAGGGCTTTTGAGATTATCGAGTCTTACAGGAGTGCCGGCAGCAATAGACAACTGTAGCGCTTTACCAATAGCCTGCTCTGGGTTGTGAATAATGCCGGGTGGCAGATTCGAGATTTCTCCCTTGATTTTATTCAGATCAATATTCCCGATGACCTGCCCCTGACTGAGTGGCCGTGCTGCCACGTAGTATTCCCCGGTGACCTGAACATTTGCCTGAATATAGACAACCCAGTTGACCGGGGCGCTGCAGCGTACGCCCACACTGATTTTCCCACTGGTTTTGCTGCCTGGTGGCAAGAATGGGGTTGGCGCATCACATGCCGCCAGATTCAGGCGATTATCAATTTGCCCCACGGTGATATGCGCATCCCCCGGTTGCGTTGCTGACAACTGGGTCAGGAAGTCGGTTGCCATTTTTCTCAGAATCTCATGATCCTGTCTGAGTCCGTCGCTGACGTTTCCAGCCGCCAGCACTTGACCGGACAAACCGGCAATCAGGCATCCGTATGCAAATAGGTGTTTCATGAATGATGACCAGTTCCCGCATTGATATGACTTCATTGTAGATCGGTCTGATTTAGCCAAAGTAGGGAATAAGAGGGGAAATTGGCCTTTTCTTGCACGATTGAAGCAGGTGGTGGCGAAGTAATATGAGACGCATGGGAAACCGTATGGTTCTGATGAGTCCGTTGGGAGAGGTTGATGAGTAAGCTGGATGACTTTATGCGCTTTCATGAAACAGCACTGTCTGTTCGCGGAATGCGCCAGCAATTGCTGGCATCGAATATCGCCAATGCTGATACGCCTAATTATAAAGCGAGAGACATTGATTTCTCTTCCGTATTGAGTAATGCGCTCCATACGGATGGCAAGCAGCCTGCTGGTAATCTGAATAAGACAGACCCTCAGCATCTGGCCTCTGCGACGGATCTGGCGGGTGTTGTGCCGCAATATCGTCCAAACGGACAAGGAAATCTAGATGGCAATACTGTTGATATGGATGTGGAGCGAAATCAGTTTACAGACAATTCGATACGCTATGAGGCCAGTCTGACCATTATTAATATGCAGATCCGCAATATGCTGGCTGCCATACAGGGGCAATAATCATGTCACTTTTTAATGTTTTTAATGTTGCGGGCTCAGCAATGAGTGCGCAATCCCAGCGTCTGAATGTGGTATCGAGCAATCTGGCCAATGCGGACAGTGTCACCAGTTCAGATGGTTCGCCGTACAAGGCGAAGCAGGTGGTATTCAGCGCTGTCCCCGTCAATGGTACCGCCTCTACTGCGGTCAAAGTTTCAGAGGTCGTGGAAGATGCGGCTCCGCCGAAACTGATGTATGACCCCAAGCATCCGCTGGCCGATGAAAAGGGTTACGTTGCCATGCCTAATGTCAATGTTGTTGAGGAAATGGTGAATATGATCTCAGCTTCCCGCTCTTATCAGACGAACGTGGAAACCATGAATGCGGCTAAATCCATGTTGCTGAAGACCTTGACGCTCGGCCAGTGATCTTTGATGTAAAGGAATAGAAATGACAAGCATACAGACAAACACCGTTGACCCATCATTATTGACGACGATGAATGGCGCCAGCTCCGGCAAATCCAGCGTGCAGGATGCGCAGGATCGTTTCATGACCTTGCTGGTGACGCAAATGAAAAATCAGGATCCACTGAATCCGATGGACAACGCCCAGGTCACCAGTCAGATGGCGCAATTATCAACAGTAACGGGTATTGACAAACTGAATGCCTCCGTCAATGCGCTGAATGCGAATTTCCTGGCCAGCCAGAATCTACAAGCGGCAGGGATGATCGGACATGGGGTACTCACCCCGGGGCAGGCACTGACACTGTCGGATGGAAAATCGGTGTACGCCGTTGATTTGCCGCAGGCGGCAGATAAAGCCAGTGTCGTGATCAAGGATGCTAATGGATTAGTCGTGCGGACCATGGATTTGGGCGCCTTGTCTTCTGGAACCAATAATCTGACCTGGGATGGCAAGACGGATTCAGGAGCGACTGCCGCCAACGGTAATTACACCTACACCCTGACCGCCAGTGCGCAGGGCAAGCAGATTGATGCGACCCAGCTTGCTTTTGGCATGGTGACCAGTGTCAGTTCCGGTACGCAGGGAATGAAATTAAATGTCAGTGGGATTGGCCAGATCGGAATGAGCGATATTCACCAGATTTATTAAGCCGCTTATAGCAGCAGAACATTTGCAGTATCAACGTTGAAGGGAAAATATCATGGGTTTTCAGCAAGGTTTAAGTGGCTTGAACGCAGCCTCCAAATCACTGGACGTTATTGGCAACAACATTTCAAATGCCAATACGGTTGGCTTTAAACAGGCTCAGGTCCAGTTTGCTGATGTCTATGCAAATTCCCTGAGCGGTGGAGCATCATCGAATACCGTTGGAATTGGTGTTAAGGTGTCGACCATCGCACAGCAGTTTACGCAGGGAAATATCAGTTCCACGAATAATCCGCTTGATATTGCGATTAACGGTAATGGTTTTTTCCGGATGAGTAAAAATGGGGCCATTACCTATACGCGAAATGGTCAGTTTCAGCTTGATAAGAGCGGTGCCATCGTGAATGCATCGGGGCAAAATCTGACCGGGTATCTGGCGGATGTGAATGGCGTATTATCAACCGGTTCTGCGTCACCGATCACGATTAACACGGCAGATATCGCGCCGGCGCAGACTTCCAAAATCAGCGGTGTGATGAATCTGGATTCTCGCGAGAATGTACCGGGAACACAGATTCCTGTGACGGTTCCCCCTGTCGTTACTCCGATTGCATTTTCTCCAACTGATCCGACCTCTTATAATAAGTCAACGTCAGTGACGGTTTTTGATAGCCTCGGAAACTCGCATGTTTTACAAACTTATTATGTGCGGATTAATCCTGTCACCACACCACCGGCGACTGCCGGAACCATTGAATGGAATGTTTTTGCCACGATCGATGGTAATCGCTTTGATGCAACCGGTGCGTTGACGCCAACAGGAACGGCCGCATCCCCCATAGGTAAGCTGGCCTTTAATAATCTGGGTAAATTAACGGGGGCCATCCCGGCGTATGCCGCTACGGATCCGCGTGCATTAAACATGATTGTTCCTGTTTCGTCAGGTGCGGTCACACCAATTAATACGACTGCCAATATTAAATTTGACTACACCAATTCAACCCAGTTTGGTTCGGATTTCAGTGTCAGCAGCATGAAACAGGACGGTTTTACGTCCGGTAAATTGTCGAAATTTAACACGGCGAAAGACGGAACAATTATAGGTAGTTACACCAACGGACAAACCAAGGTGCTTGGGCAAGTCGTGCTGGCTTCATTTACTGATCCAAATGGCTTGCAATCTCTGGGTGATAATCAATGGGCTGAGACATCCGATTCCGGTCAATCGTTGATTGGCCCTCCGGGTTCGGGAAATATCGGTGTGCTGACCTCGTCAGCGACTGAGGATTCCAATACTGACCTGACGGGTGAATTGGTCAGCATGATTACGGCACAGCGCGTTTATCAGGCCAATGCACAAACGATTAAAACACAGGATCAGATTTTGCAGACCATCGTTAATCTGCGTTAATGATTGTCGGGTATGCCACTATATTTTTTTCTGCTGCAGTATTTTAAGGAGACGTTATGGACCGTCTAGTTTATACCGCGATGACCGGCGCCAAGCATATCCTGGAGCAGCAGGCAACTAATTCGCATAACCTGGCGAATGCCACCACAACCGGTTTCCGGGCGCAGCTTGATTCTTTCCGTGCGGTTCCTGTTGTGGGGGCGGATATACCGACGCGTGCATTTGTTGTTGATGCGACGGTCGGTACCGATTTTTCGGTTGGTAGTATGCAGATGACAGGGCGTGAACTGGATGTGGCGATTCAGGGTAAAGGGTGGCTGGCAGTTGAAAAACCTGACGGTTCGGAAGCTTATACCCGTGCCGGCAGTCTGAAACTGAGTGAAAACGGTGTTTTGCAAACCTTGAGTGGCCTGAACATTGTGGGTGATGGCGGACCAATCACAGTGCCGCCGGATGTCTCTGTCACGATTGCCAAAGATGGCACCATTTCAACCGTTCCTGTCACCGGCAATCTGAATTCAGTGCAGGTGATTGGACGCCTGAAGCTGGTGAATCCTCCGGAAGAAAATCTGGTGCGTGGCGATGATGGGCTGTTTAAGACCAAGGATAACAGTGTGCCGGATGCGGATGCTGCCGTAACGGTTGCTGGTGGCACACTTGAAGGCAGTAATGTGAATGTTGTCGATTCGATGGTGACCATGATTAATCTGGGGCGCCAGTTTGAAATGCAGATGCGGTTGTTGCAAAACGCTGAGAATAACGAGACAAAAGCCACTCAGATTATCGCTTTGAGCTGATACGCCAAGGCGCACAATAGCGACAGATTTAATGATGCCACCTGGTGGCGATGGAGAATTCAAATGATACGTTCACTCTGGATTGCCAAGACTGGGCTGGATGCACAGCAGACGCAAATGGATGTGATCACCAATAACCTGGCAAACGTCAGTACGACGGGCTTTAAGCGCTCACGTGCTGTGTTTGAGGATTTGCTGTACCAGACTCTGCGTCAGCCGGGCGCGCAAAGCTCCCAGCAAACCCAGTTGCCATCTGGTTTGCAACTGGGTACAGGTGTGCGTCCAGTGGCAACGGAGAGAATTTTCACTCAGGGTAATCTGCAACAAACCGGTAATGCAAAAGATGTGGCGATTCAGGGGCAGGGATTTTTTTCTGTACTGATGCCGGATGGCACAACAGCATACACCAGGGACGGTTCATTCCAGATGGACAGCCAGGGACAGTTGGTCACTTCCAGTGGTTTCGTGATTCAGCCAGCCATCACGATTCCGGCAAATGCACAGACCATCACGGTTGGCCGCGACGGCACCGTTTCTGTGACTCAGCCGGGTTCAAACACGCCGGTGCAGGTCGGCTCTTTGCAGTTGACAACCTTTATTAATCCGACCGGACTGCTGTCGATGGGGGAAAATTTGTATGTCGAAACAGCCGCTTCCGGCAGCCCGAGCACGAATGTTCCGGGAACCAATGGCGCTGGTCTGCTGACACAGAATTTTGTGGAAACTTCCAACGTGAATGTGGCAGAGGAATTAGTCAACATGATTCAGACGCAACGCGCTTACGAAATCAACAGTAAGGCAATCACGACATCGGATCAGATGTTGCAGAAATTGACGCAGCTCTAAGGCCAGCGGGTAAATCATGAAAATTGCAGCTTTATTGTATTGTGTTGCCACCCTTGCATTGACTGGATGTGCGGTTACGCCACCGCCGATTGTGCATCAGCCGACTTCTTTGCCTGCACAGACAGCCAAGCCGCATAAAGAAATCAATGGCGCAATTTTTCAATCAGCCAGTTATCGTCCTTTGTACGAGGATAACAAGCCGCGCATGGTGGGAGATGTGCTGACTATCTCGATCAGCGAAAAAACTTCTGCTGCCAAAGGCAGTGCTGCTTCCGCCAGCAAGTCATCTTCACTGTCTTTAACAGGACCAAAATTTTTAGGATTACCTTCAACTGGTACAGGGGCGGGTAGTTTAAATGCCAGCGGCTCTTCAAAATTTGATGAAAAAGGGGCGGAAACAGCCAGCAACAGTTTTACCGGCACGATTGCCGTGACTGTGATTGACGTGCTTCCGAATGGTAATTTGCTGGTCAGCGGGGAAAAGCAGCTGGCCTTTGATAAAGGTGCCGAATTTGTCCGTTTTTCCGGTGTTGTGAGTCCACAGACGATTGCAACGGGCAACGTTGTTCCTTCAACGCAGGTTGCTGATGCCCGTTTTGAATATCGTTCAACCACCCGGGTTGATAAGGCGGAGATCAATTCGATGCTGACACGTTTTTTCCTCAGTTTTTTACCTATGTAAGCAGGGGGAAATCATATGAAATGGTTTGTATTAACGCGCATCAGCATTTTGTCATGTGGACTGATTCTGGGATTGTTTTCGGGCGTTTGCCAGGCTGAACGTTTGAAAGACCTCGCCGGTATTCAGGGCGTACGCCAAAACCAATTGCTGGGTTATGGTCTGGTGGTGGGGCTTGATGGCAGTGGCGATCAGACTACACAGACACCGTTTACCGTGCAAAGTATTGTCAGCATGTTGCAGCAGCTCGGAGTGAGCCTGCCGCCAGGAACCAGTTTGCAGTTAAAAAATGTGGCTGCCGTGATGGTGACCGCTTCGCTGCCTCCGTTTGCACAGCCAGGCCAGACGCTGGATATTACTGTTTCATCAATGGGAAATGCGAAAAGTCTGCGTGGCGGAACCTTACTGATGACGCCACTCAAAGGTGCGGATAATCAGATTTACGCTATGGCGCAAGGCAATGTGCTGGTCGGTGGCGCAGGGGCCGCTGCGAACGGTAGTAAAGCGCAGGTGAATCATCTCAGCGTTGGCAGAATTTCAGGTGGTGCGACGGTGGAGCGTGCTGTTCCTAGTTCGGTCGGGCAGGGGGAAACAGTGCAACTCGAACTCAATACCTCCGACTTTTCGACTGCAAGCCGTGTGGTTGAGGCAATTAACCGTCGTTTCGGTGCTGATACGGCAGCCGCGATGGACGGACGCACGATTCAGGTCCGGGCGCCAGTCAGCAGTGATCAGCGGGTGGCATTTCTGGGTGCATTAGAGAGTCTTGATGTGACGCCGGCGCAAACGGTGGCGAAAGTGATTCTGAATGCACGCACCGGGTCAATCGTGATGAATCAGGCCGTGACACTGGATGCCTGCGCCGTGGCGCATGGTAATTTGTCGGTGGTGATTAATACTGACAATGCAATCAGTCAGCCGAATGCGTTAGCGGGCGGACAGACTGCTGCCATCGCGAATTCAGGCATCACGATCACTAAAGATGCCGGACAGTTAATGATGCTCAAGGCGGGTGCGTCACTGGCGGATGTTGTTAAGGCGCTCAACGCGATTGGCGCCACCCCACAGGATTTACTGGCGATTTTGCAGGCAATCAAAGCTTCGGGCGCATTGCGCGCTGAGCTCGAAATTATTTAAGGATCTGAGATGATCAGCCGTGCCGATGCCATGGATAGTAAACTGGCTTTTGATAGTAAAAGTCTGGATGGCCTGAAACAGTCTGCCAAAGATAATTCTCCGGAATCCGTCAAGGCAGCAGCCAAGCAATTTGAAGCATTATTCATGAATATGATGCTGAAATCCATGCGGCAGGCCGGTGGGCAGGATGGGGTGTTTGATAATGAACAAACGAAAACCTACACTTCCATGTTGGATCAGCAATTATCCCAGACTATGGCTAATCGCGGTATTGGTCTGGCCGACGCACTGGTGCGGCAATTAAGTAATAACGCCGTCAATCAGGTTCTTTCCGGGGACAGTAGTGGTAATGCGGTTGGAAACGGACGCGCAATTGACTCTTATCTGGATAATCTGAAATTTGAGCCACAACCGGTACCTTCTGCGAAAAGTGGTTTTTCCGGACCCAGTCATGTGCGGGAATTTCAGGAAAAATTAGCGGCACATGCCGAAGAAGCCAGTAAACAGACCGGTATTCCAGCCAAATTCATGCTGGGGCAGGCTGCACTGGAGAGTGGGTGGGGACGCAAGGAAATTAAAACAGCAGATGGCTCTGCCAGCCATAATATCTTTGGTGTAAAGGCGACCAGTAAATGGAAGGGCAGAACCGTGAATGCCGTGACCACGGAGTATATCAATGGCGTAGCGCACCGCAAACTCGAAAAATTTAAGGCTTATGACTCTTATGCGGATGCTTTTAAGGATTATGCGAAAGTGCTGACAAATAATCCACGTTACGAACAAGTGATTGCTAATGCCAAGGATGCCACTTCCTTTGCTCAGGGGCTGCAACGTGCCGGTTATGCAACTGATCCTCAGTACGCGAATAAACTGACGCGGATTATCAGGCAGACATTGTCAACCTGAATTATCAACATACATTAATGAATAATGAATGTGTGATTTGCTTTGCGGTATTAAAGTTTTCAGGTTTCCTACCGAAAACATTCCCAGTGGCATCAGATGGTTTTAATGGGTAGCAAATAAATTATGGGTACAAATATTCTTAATATCGGGCAGAGTGCTCTGGCTGCTGCGCAAACGGGTATTAGTACCGTCGGACATAATATTGCCAATGCTTCAACTCCAGGATACAACCGTCAAGTCATTCTTCAGACTGCGAATGCGCCCCAGATACTGGGCGGGTCATATGTCGGGCAAGGTGTATCTGTCAGCCAGATTCAGCGACAATATGATACGTTTATTGGCCAACAGGTGAATGCTGCGCAGACATCCAAAAATCAGGCCGACTCTTATTTGTCTCAAATACAGCAGATTAATAATCTGGTTGCCGATTCAACAGCAGGCGTGACTCCCGCTTTGCAAGATTTCTTTAAATCAGTCCAGAATTTGTCTTCGTCCCCAAATGGTACTGCAGGGGCAGCAGCGCGCCAGGCAATACTCTCCAGTGCCCAGGCCCTGGGAGGGCGCTTCAATAGCCTGCAAACCCGTCTGGACCAGATCCGGACAGGTATCAATGGTCAGATTGAGTCGGCTGTCAGTGCGATCAATACGTATGCGACACAGTTATCAGCCCTGAACGAAACAATTGCCAGGTCTCAAAGTACGACAGGTTCGCCGCCGAACGATTTGCTGGATCAACGGGATCAGCTGGTGACTGAGTTGTCCAAGTACACCAAGGTCACAGTCATACCGCAAGATAGTAAATACAATGTCTTTATCGGGAACGGCCAACCTATTGTTATAGGTGGCGTGGTGAATCAATTGCAGACCAGCAAATCGACGACAGATCCATCGAGAACTGAAGTTTCTTATACTACTAACGGTACCGCTATCCAGGTTGCTGAAAATGGATTGCCTGGCGGTATTCTCGGCGGCTTGTTTGATTTCCGTTCAAGTACATTAGACCCGGCGCAGAATGCGATTGGACGGGTAGCACTTGGTATTGCTTCTAATTTTAACGATCAGCATGCTCTGGGCTTGGATCTGAATGGGCAAGTCGGGGGTAAATTTTTTACCATACCGCAGCCTGTCACCACGCCATCGACTTCTAATACTTCTAACGCATTACCCACAGCAAGCATCACTAATGTGGGTGCATTGACAACCAGTGATTATCGGTTACAGGTGACTAGTCCGGGTAATTATCGCGTGATTCGTGTTTCTGATGGACAGGTTACAACCGCAACTTCGCAGCCTATCAGTGTTGATGGGGTCAGTATGCAGTTTCCTCAGCCACCGGCGGCACAGCCTGCTGCCGGTGATGAATATATGATCCGGCCAACATCAGCGGTCGCAGGGGGATTTGGGGTTTATATTAATGATCCGTCTAAAGTTGCTGCTTCTGCGCCAATGACCAGTTCTGCACCGACAACCAATACTGGCAATAGCAAAATCTCTGCAGGTACGCTGGACTCCCCTGTTGCAGCAGCATCGACCTCTGCCGGTGCTACGATTAGCCCGGTATCAACAGACAATACGTACTCCGGTTCACCGCTGACAGCAGCGGTCACGCTGACTTTTACGGCACCAGGTACCTTGTCTGGATTTCCGTCGAATGCCACCGTGACGGTGAAGACAGGCGGGGTGACCACAAACTATGCACCTCCGGCGAGCATCCCTTATACCAGTGGTGCTACGATCAGTTTTAGCGGTATGAATTTTGTTATTGCCAACGGAACCGGTGCTCCTGCTAACGGGGATACCTTTACCTTAAGTCCATCTATCCCGGTGGCCACATCTAAGCTGACTTTTAATGCTCCGGCTAATACCGTGACTGGATTTCCTCCGAATGCCAATGTCACCGTGACCAATCCCAACAGCACAACCGGTACAACTTATCCGGCAGGTACGGCAATTCCTTACGTCAGTGGGGCAACTTATAGCTTTTCCGGAACCAGCTATACCATTTCAGGTACGCCAGCCAATGGTGACGTGTTTAATATCTCTCCGAATGTCGCCGGAACTGGTGATAACCGAAACTCTTTGTTGCTTGCTGGAATACAGACGCAGAATAATCTGATTGGCGGCACCACGACAATCCAGGGAGCCTATGCGCAATTTGTCAGCCAGGTTGGCAACAAGACGCATGAATTGCAGGTGACGAGTGCTTCTGAAACAACTACGTTGAAAAATGCAACAGATATACAGCAATCTGTATCGGGCGTTAATCTGGACGAAGAGGCTGCCAATTTATTGAAGTATCAGCAGGCATATCAGGCTGCCGGAAAACTGATGCAAATCGCCAGCCAGCTGTTTGAAACTTTGCTGGCAATCGGAAGGTAGGAACTTATATGCGTATCAGTACTCGGATGATTTATGAGGGCGGTGGTTCCCGTATCAGCGATCTGCAGTCCTCGCTGAATAAAACCCAGCAGCAGATCGCATCTGGCCGCCAGATTCTGACACCTGCCGATGATCCCATTGGTTCTGCGCGTGCGTTGGTAATTACACAGGCGGATTCCATTAATGATCAGTATGCTGTTAACCGGCAAAATGCTAAAGCAAATCTGTCAATGTCTGACTCAGTGCTGGGCAGCGTCACTACCACTTTGCAAAATCTGAAAGTTTTGATGGTCAATGCTGGCAACGGTGCATTAAATGATAATGACCGTACTGCTATTGCCACTGAAATGCAGAGTAATCTGGATCAGCTGATGGGGCTGGCTAACACGACCGATGGTACCGGTGCGTATTTGTTTTCAGGATTTTCAACCACAACAGCCCCCTATACCAAGACAGCTGGCGGTGCAAAGTACAATGGTGATCAGGGGCAGCGTTATCTCCAGGTCGATACCACACGCCAATTGCCGCTGAGTACACCCGGAACGATGATTTTTGAAAACATCCGCACTTCAACCGGGCAATTTAATGTTGTTCCAAATCCTTCCAATACCGGGCAAGCGGTTGCTACCGTCAGTATTAATCCTGCGACAGCATCTAGTCTGACAGGTAATAATTATGATGTGGCATTTGATGCACTGGCTGCAAATTTTACGGTCACCAACAAAACTACGGGTGCCGTGGTTGTCCCAAGCACAGCATATACAAGCCCTGCCACGGTCACTGTAGATGGGATGAAGATTACTTTGACGAATACCCCTGGTGCGCCAGCACCGGGAGATCATTTTTCTATTCAGCCGGGCAATCAGAACATTTTTGAAACCGTCACGGATGTGATTAATGCCTTGAAGACGCCAACTTCCTCCGCGCCGGCGAAAAAAGATTTGACGGCAGCTTTGAGTCAAGGTGGTTCAAATTTGGATGCGTCGCTGAGTAATGTGTTGACGCAACGCGCCCAGATTGGTTCCAGTCTGAAAGAAATCGATGATCTTGACAGTGTTGGTTCAGCAAACGGTGTCTATTATAAGCAGTCGTTGTCGCAGATTCAGGATCTGGATTATGCGAAAGCGATTACATCTCTGAGTCAGCAGCAGACGATTTTGCAGGCAGCACAGCAATCATTCGTTAAAACGGCCAACTTATCGCTGTTCAGCTATATCACCTGATTACCGCTTCATTGGGATTCTTTAATTTCATCCGACTTTAATGCATTCCTCTCCAAAAAAATGTCACTCATACGGTGGTATTTTTTTCATACTGGTAGTTGTGGTACCAGGCATTGAGCAAAAATGCAGAACGATGACTCAGACTTTTTCCATCTCTTCGGAATCCAGTCCGATGACGTGCGTTTGCAGCTGTCCGCGTTCATCATGCCATTCCCTGACAACACAAGGATAGCCATCTTCATCGAGTGCGATGATTTTAAAAAACTGTCCGATCATTGATTCGATCAGAATTCGTTCATCCTCCGGAAAACTCTTTATGAACTGCGGGTTCAGTGTAACGATGCGAACGATATCGCCAATCACAACAGCTTGATTTTTACAATCGTAAATGGGTGAGGAAATCATCTTCTTTTCCTTGGTACAAGTAGATCTGTGTGGACAGACGGGAATAAAAAGGGCTCGAATTCACAGGAATTCAAGCCCTGAATCGTTAGCAATACCGGTCTCTTTGATAAAAAATATCTAATCGGGTGCTGTCGCTGCTTAACGATCAGATGGGGTATTTTTTTCTCTGCCAATCCAGTACAGCAACAAAACGATCACGGCGTAAGGCAGCATCGTCAGGGCATTAGCATTGGGTCCTTCAAAGAAAGGATTATGTACAGTCGCCCAGTTGCCGATGGCCTGATCAAAACCGGTCAGAATACCTGCAGTGAAGGCGATCACAATCCCTGCCAGCGCTCCGCCGGCAATATAGCCAGAGGATAACAGCACACCCGCACTGCGATCGCCGGCAGCCTGCATTTCTTCTGCATTCAGGTTCTTATACTGATCGAGCTTGCTGTTCCTGCGATCGACCAGCCAGCGTATCATGCCGCCGACAAACAGGGGGGCTGACGATGATAGCGGCAAATAAACACCGACTGCAAATGCCAGCGATGGGATGCCGGACATTTCCAGCACCAGCGCAATCATCACGCCAAATAATACCAGCGTCCAAGGTAACTGACGATCCAGAATCCCTTTGATGATGTACGACATCAGCACAGCTTTGGGGGCATCGTATTTTTTTACCTCAGTTCCGTCAGGGCGCTTGTTGTAGGCGCCATTGATGCCCGGATCAACCAGGTAGACCACTTGTCCTGCATCGTTCACCAGATACTTGCCGGCAGGGCCGCCATTGCTGTCATTCTTGTGCCAGACTTTATAGGTGGTCTTATCCTGTTCGGCCTGTGGACCTTGCAATTGCGCGGTTTCAGTCAGTTTGGCGGCATCAGTGCTGAGACCTGCGGTAACCTGTGCTGCCGGTACGTAGACTGTGCCTGCATCGTTCAGCTTCAACAGGATTGGGCCCAGAATCAACGCTGATGACAGAGCGCCGGCGAGAATAGCGTACTGTTGCAGGCGTGGCGTGGACCCTACCAGATAACCGGTTTTTAAATCCTGGGAAGTGGTGCCTGCATTGCTGGACGCAATACAGACGATCGCACCGACAGAGAGTGCCGTCACATAATATTGACCACCGGTCCAGCCCATCAACAGAAAAATCAGGCAGGTGAATAACAGCGTCGCTACAGTCATGCCGGAAATCGGGTTGGAAGACGAACCAATTTCACCAGTGAGGCGGGAAGACACGGTGGAGAACAAAAATCCGAATACCAGTATCAGCAATGCACCGAGTAAATTCATGTGCAATGGTGTTGCCATTGTGATGATGGCAATGATTGCCAGCGCACCGATGATTACCCATTTCATCGGAATATCCTGATCAGTGCGTAATACGGCGCGGACTTGTTCTTTGCCGTTCCGCATGCCCGATAATCCGGCCGACAGACTGCGCCAGATGGTAGGCATGGCACGCATCAGGCTGACCAGTCCGCCAGCAGCGACAGCGCCTGCGCCGATGTACAGTACATAGGCGCTGCGGATTTCGTGAGGGCTCATGGCGCTGATCAGCTTGGTTCCGGGTGTCAGCGGGACGGTCAGCGCATCGCCAAAAAATTTGATCATCGGGATCAACAACAGGTAAGACATGACGCCGCCTGCAGCCATTACAGCAGCAATACGGGGGCCGATGATGTAGCCAACGCCGAGTAATTCCGGAGATACTTCTGCGCCGATCGAGCCGGCTTTTAGTGGAGTGCCAAAAACAACTTCGGGGGTGTCTTTCCATCCTTTGAACGCGACATTGGCAATTTTATATAACAGACCGATTCCGAATCCGCCGAAGATAATGGCTGCGCGGCGGTTCGCATCATCCTGAGCATGCGGATTGCTGGTTTCACCAGCGGCCTCACGCGAGGTATCAGTGGCAGCTGCTTTTAATACCTCGGCACAGGCAGTCCCTTCCGGGTATTTCAGTTCACCGTGTTTTTCCACAATCATGGTACGTCGCATCGGGATCATCATCAGGATGCCAAGCAAACCACCAAGGCAGCCGACGAGCATCACGCGGTAGATTTCCAGATCAAAACCCAGGATCAGGATAGCAGGCATGGTGACGCCCAGGCCGAATGCGAGCGATTCACCCGCCGAGCCGGCAGTCTGGGTAATACTGTTTTCCAGAATCGTGGAATCTTTACCACCCGCCTTGTTAAACAGGCGGAACAGTGTGATGGCAATCACGGCTACCGGAATCGAGGCGCTGACGGTCAGGCCGACTTTTAACACCAGATAGAGTGATGAAGCGCCAAAAATCATACCGAGCACCACCCCCATGATCAGGGCGCGGGCAGTCATTTCCGGTAACTGTGCTGCAGCGGGTATGTACGGCTTAAATGCGGAAGTGGTTTCTTTTTGCATTGGTGACCCTTTTTTTGTTATGCATGATGGACTCTGCCAGTTGTGCTGACCGGGTCCGCCCGGACTTGATGATCTTTGTCGCCGCAGATGATCAATTTACTAATCGCGCATTATCACGCTTTTTTTCCTTTCTGAGCAATCACCGGGTGCCTTCTTTTCCGGCGATGTATCGTTCTTTTGCTGATTACCGGAGGTAGGAGAAGTGCATCGTGATTTAAACGTGATAGATTGGCGGGGTTTTTGCGTTGCAGCCCAATAACGGACGGGCTGACGCAAAATTACCGGCCTCAGGCAAGCAGGTGCAAGTGGCGCGGATGATTTGGTACGAGTCAGATAATGTGATGAATGATTGAAAGCGTATGTTTGAACAGGCAGTGGTTGTCATCGATTTTGAAACTTCCGGCATGAGCCCGGAGCAGGGTGGGCGTGTGACGGAAGTCGCCGCGTTACGGATAGTGGGCGGCGCGGTCACGGAGCGTTTTGTCTCGCTGGTCAATAGTCGCGTGCGGATTCCGTATTTTATTACTGAATTGACCGGTATTACGCAGGCCATGGTCGATGCTGCACCGCCGGCGGAGGAGGTATTTCCCTCTTTGCTGGCATTTATCGGCGATTCTGCGCTGGTGGCGCACAATGCGAGTTTTGACGAAAAGTTCTTGTGGTCCGAAAGTCAGCGTCTGGGGCTGCAACCATCACATCAGGGCGTGATCTGTTCCGTCAAGCTGGCACGCAGGATTTGTCCCGGTTTACCCAGCTATTCACTTGGTCCGCTGGCCGCTGCACTGAAAATCCGTTTTGAAGGGCGCGCGCATCGGGCAGAAGCGGATGCGCAGGTCACGGCAGCGCTGATGTTGTATCTGGCGACGCAATTGCAGCAACGCTACACTACACAGGCACCAATTAATCCGCAATTGCTGGTGCAGGTGAACCGGCTGGCTGCCGCCAAAGTTTCTGGATTTTTACAAAAGTATTTTTCACCTCCGGAACACGCTGTCGTGACGGCTGCGTCGCCTGCAGTCAGTATCGGACATTCGCAGCGTTTCAGGCATTACAAAGGCGGGATTTACGAGTTGGTCTGCGAGGCGACTCAGGAGGCTGATCTGAGTCCGGTGATCGTTTATCGCGCCCAGAACGGAAGTATCTGGACTAGGCCCAAGAGTGTGTTTTTTGAGATGCTGGAGATTGACGGGAAGCAGGTGCAGCGGTTTACGCCGTTGACCGTCTGAACCAGGGATGACTTATCCGTAAATTCTAATTCAACATACTGGGGGGAGTATGTGATCTAATCCCTTTTTTGATGAAGAGTATAGGCTTATTTTTAATGATTTCCCCCAAAAAATGAAATTCTGCTGGGTGTATGCTATACATTTTTTTGGGTGCATATTTGACAAATCGGTCGGTGCACGGAAGTGATTCCGTTGCAGTGGCCGCGGATTGCGGGCGGTGTAACGACCTGCTTTCATGCGAGAATAGCGTGGCACTTATTCCAGGAGGAACAATGAAAAAACTAATAGCTGCTGTCGCGGTATTGATCTTTTGCGTGCATCCGCTTATCCATGCTGAGGAAGTGTTGCGTTTATCCACAACGACCAGTACTGATAATTCTGGATTGCTGAAAGCCATTTTGCCGGAATTTGAGGCAAAAACGCATGTCAAGGTGCATGTGATTTCTGTCGGTACCGGCAAGGCGCTCGAGTTGGCAAAGAATGGCGATGTGGATGTGACTCTGGTGCATGCACGTGCGGCAGAAGATAAATTTGTGGCAGAAGGTCACGGCATTAACCGCCGCGATGTGATGTACAACGACTTCATCATCGTCGGACCGGTATCCGATCCGGCAGGTCTGAAAGGCAGTAAGGATGTGATCGCGGCCTTGCGCAAACTGGCAGGGGCACAGGTCAAGTTCATCTCCCGCGGCGATAATTCCGGTACCGACCAGATGGAGCAAGCATACTGGAAAGAGGCTGGTGTGAAGCCAGCTGGCGCATCATATATCTCCGCAGGTCTCGGTATGGGCGAGGTGCTGACGATGGCGGCGCAGATGCAGGCGTACACCCTGACTGACCGCGCTACTTACGGCGCGTATAAGGCCAAAACCGGTCTGGCAATTGAGGTCGAGGGTGATCCCAAAATGTTTAATCCGTATGGCATCATCGCCGTGAATCCGGCTAAATATAAAGACATTAATATCCGTGGAGCGAATAGCCTGATCGAATGGATGACTTCGCCGGAAGGGCAGAAAAAAATTGCAGAATTTAAAGTGGATGGGCAGCAGTTATTTTTCCCCTCCTATAAAAAATAATTTAACTATTGCTCGTCGGGATATGCGCCCGGTGATGAAGAGATCTGATGACAACCAATTTGCGGATTAATGATCAGACAGTCAGTTGTCGCTCTGAGTCTGATACCCCATTACTGTGGGTCTTGCGCGATGAACTTGGGCTTACCGGAACTAAATTCGGTTGTGGTGCTGCCTTATGTGGCGCTTGCACCGTCCATGTGGATGGCGTGCCTGTGCGCTCATGCCAGACGCCGGTCGCTTCTGTCGCAGATAAAAAAATCACGACGATTGAGCATCTGGAGAGCGCTTACGGCAAGGCTCTGCAGCGGGCATGGATGATTCATGACGTACCGCAGTGCGGATATTGCCAGTCTGGTCAGTTAATGAGCGCCGCAGCTTTACTGGCATCAAATTCTTCGCCGACTGATACGGATATCGACAACGCCATGAGCGGCAATATCTGTCGCTGTGGCACTTATCAGCGTATCCGCGAAGCGATCAAGACAGCTGCCGCTGATCTGCTAAAGCAACGTTGATTTTGATTTGCATCAGTTATATCTGAAAAGGGTGTTGTCATTTCCGGACGCCGGCAGATCGTTGCAACAAGCAGAGACCGCTTTTGCGTGGATGTTTGTGCAATTTGCTCATTACAGTGTTTGTTTTCGCGTAAAATTCTCCCCACTATTTCTGGCAGGAGAATTGCATGAGCATCAAATCGGATAAATGGATACGCCGCATGGCGGAACAGCACGGTATGATTTCGCCGTTTGAGCCGGGACAAGTGCGTACCCGCGATGGCCAGCGCATTGTCAGTTATGGCACATCGTCTTATGGTTACGATATCCGCTGTGCTGATGAATTCAAGATTTTCACCAATATCAACAGCACGATTGTTGACCCTAAAAATTTCGACGAAAAGTCATTTGTCGATTTCAAAGGGGATGTCTGCATCATTCCGCCGAATTCATTCGCTCTGGCCAGGACGATGGAGTATTTCCGGATACCGCGCAGTGTGCTGACGATCTGTCTCGGCAAGTCAACTTACGCCCGTTGCGGCATTATTGTGAATGTGACGCCGTTTGAACCCGAGTGGGAAGGATACGTCACGCTGGAATTCTCAAATACGACACCGCTGCCGGCCAAGATTTATGCCGGCGAAGGTTGTGCGCAAGTGTTATTTTTTGAGAGTGATGAAGTGTGCGAAACGTCTTACAAAGACCGTGGTGGTAAATATCAGGGACAGCACGGTGTGACTCTGCCAAAAACCTGAACATAATCCAAAGCCACAGCGTAAAAAAAAGCAGATTCACTGAATCTGCTTTTTTATTGAAGCAATAAGACGTCGCAGATGGTCATGCATTATGGACTTTGTTTATGCTATTTCAGTCTTTTTCTGCTAAGGTTTGATGCACGAAAGCGGAGAGCACTAAACGGGATTGCGGTGTCAGATTAACAAATTCAAAACCATGCCGGAATTCTTCGCCATTCTCGGTTTCTGCTACGGATCGTAAAATCGTATCCAGTACCAAGTATTCGTCGTTTCCGGCGGCGTGAACTTTAAATTTGATGACTCCGACATCCCCTTTATTGCCAATCTGCTTTTTCAGAATACCCGAAGCTCCACCCATACTCAGGTCGCCAAGTGTGGCAGCAGCAGTGATATCTGAGTTTTTCATGGAAACAGACGCAATGATTTTAACGGCAGCTCTTGCTCCCTGGCGAATTGTGGTGGAGCGCACCTGTTTCGGGTAACTCAGATGCAGGTAGGCATGCGGTGAGTAGATATATTTAACGAGCGTGGCAGCAAAGGCATAAGCTTTTTTCCCGGGAAAAGCACGAATGATAAATGCCTGCCCTTCACGAATTAATTCTGCTTTACCGTTAATCACCGGAGCCGTCACCAGCAGTGTTTTATTTTTAATAAAACCAATTAGACGAACGGTATAGCGTGCTGCGGACTGATCGTGAGTCTGCAGGTAAAAAACCTCTCCGACTGTCCAGCGCACGCTATCGAGCTCAACGATGCTTTCTTTGTTCAGGTCAGTCGGAGGCGCAGATTCTTCTGTGGATGATTTTGAGAGTGTTTCTGAGGCAGACAGCTTTGAAGGGATACTGTCCCAGAGATGGTTCGCATTGCAGTACCCGACTTCCATCAGATGTTCCAGTTGCTGTTGGTCTTTAATTTTCAGCCCTGCATTAAGCAACAGGCAGCCATCCTGACTATAAATCGGCCAGTTGATAGTTTCTCCGACGCTGATTTCCGTTTTTCTCAGCGGCATTAGACCTTGCACTTCACTCATGTATTTTCCGTATAAATATCCGGCAACTACCTTGTTCAGGAAATGGTATTCTGATCATGTATTCGCCTGATGTTACTGCTTTTTTGCTGCAAGCAGCAAGTGCTCAGCTGATTTCAGACAAAATGTTTACAATAATTAAAAAATCCCTGACAGACGGTTGTCTTCAGGGATTTTTTAGATGAGGACTTCGCGATCGGAGTTTTTATTTTCCCGCTTCTGCAGCCTGTTTGACGCAATCGACAAAATATCCACGTTTCCCATCTAGCTCAGCTTTGACCAAGCCATGGCAATCTGTTTCAAAGCCCGGAAATTTTTCGTTAAAATCCCGCACGAAACGCAGGTAATCGACGATCGTCCGGTTAAAACGTTCCCCCGGAATTAACAGAGGAATACCTGGTGGGTAGGGCGTCAGCAGAATTGCAGTGACCCGGCCTTCCAGCTCATCAATCGATACACGTTCAATTTCTCGATGCGCCATCATGGCGAATGCGTCAGATGGTTTCATGGCGGGCTGCATGTCGGACAAATACATTTCAGTTGTTAGTCGAGCAACGTCGTGTCCTTTATAGGCTTCATGGATGCCCTGGCACAGATCTTTCAGACCAACACCTTCGTAACGTGGATTGGCGGCTGCAAATTCGGGCAAAATACGCCACATCGGCTGATTTTTATCGTAATCGTCCTTGAATTGCTGCAAAGCGGTTAGCAATGTATTCCAACGGCCTTTGGTAATGCCGATCGTAAACATGATGAAGAAGGAATACAGACCGCATTTTTCTACAATCACGCCATGCTCAGCCAGATACTTGGTCACAATTGATGCCGGGATGCCTGTTTCACCGAACTTACCTTCGAGAGACAGGCCGGGAGTAACGATGGTTGCCTTGATCGGATCCAGCATGTTGAAGCCAGAGGCCAGTTTGCCAAAACCGTGCCAGTCGTCTTCGGCACGGATGACCCAATCTTCTCTGGAGCCAACGCCGTCTGCGGCGAATTCTTCCGGTCCCCAGACCTGAAACCACCAGTCCTGACCCCATTCCTGATCGACCTTGCGCATGGCACGGCGGAAGTCCAGCGCTTCCAGAATCGACTCTTCGACCAGAGCTTCCCCACCAGGCGCTTCCATCATGGCTGCAGCGACGTCGCATGATGCAATGATCGAATATTGCGGAGAAGTAGACGTATGCATCAGGTAGGCTTCATTGAAGCTGTCTTTATCCAGCTTCACAGTTTCCGATTCGCGCACCAGGATCTGGGACGCCTGGGAAATACCAGCCAGCAGTTTGTGCGTGGATTGGGTTGAGAAAATCATGGATTTTTTTGCTCTTGGCCGGTCTTTGCCAATGGCATGCATATCCTGATAGAAGGGGTGGAAGGTGGCATGTGGCAACCATGCTTCGTCAAAGTGCAGGGTGTCAATTTCGCCATCCAGCATGTTTTTTAATACTTCAACGTTGTACAGCACGCCATCATAGGTCGATTGTGTAATCGTCAGAATTCGGGGTTTTTTGTTTTTTGCTTCGCGCGCAAATGGATTAGCTTCGATTTTTTTGCGAATGCTTTCCATACTGAATTCTTCCAGCGGAATAGGGCCGATGATGCCAAGATGATTCCGGGTAGGCATTAAAAATACCGGAATTGCGCCGCACATGATGATGGAGTGCAGTATGGATTTATGGCAGTTGCGGTCGACCACGACGATGTCGCCTGGCGCTACGGTGGAATGCCAGACCATCTTATTCGAAGTCGATGTGCCGTTAGTGACGAAGTAGCAGTGATCTGCATTAAAAATACGTGCCGCGTTACGTTCTGAGGCGGCTACCGGACCGGTATGGTCAAGTAACTGTCCGAGTTCTTCTACCGCGTTACAGACGTCGGCACGTAACATGTTCTCACCAAAAAACTGGTGAAACATCTGACCGATCGGTGACTTCAGAAAAGCCACGCCGCCGGAGTGCCCAGGGCAATGCCAGGAGTAAGAGCCATCGTTGGCATAGTGCACCAGCGCGCGGAAAAATGGCGGTGCCAGACTGTCGAGATAGGATTTTGCTTCCCGGATGATATGACGTGCAACGAATTCAGGAGTGTCTTCAAACATGTGAATGAAGCCATGCAGTTCACGCAGGATATCATTCGGAATGTGGCGTGAGGTCCGTGTTTCACCATACAGATAAATCGGGATATCTGCATTTTTATACCGGATTTCCTCTACAAAAGCGCGTAATGATTTCAGTGCGTAATCAGTCTCTTCATCGCTGCCATCACCGAATTCTTCGTCATCAATCGACAGAATAAATGCTGATGCACGCGATTGTTGTTGAGCGAACTGAGACAGGTCGCCGTAGCTGGTCACGCCGAGGACTTCCATGCCTTCTGATTCGATAGCGTCTGCGAGCGCACGGATCCCCAGGCCGGAGGTATTTTCGGAACGGAAATCTTCGTCAATGATGACAATGGGGAAGCGGAATTTCATGGAAGTCTCCAAAAAACGTCGTACAAGGGAGACGCCTGGGCAAGTTTGGTAACCGCTTGCGCGCCGAAAAATTCAAAGAGCGAATTCTCTCAGATATGTGAGGGATAATGTAGAAAAAAAGAGTGAATTTTCAGGATTTCCTGCATATTTCATCGGATGGTCATGAAGTGCCAGGTGAAGATGAAAAGTGGCGGGGCGGGGGAATGTGTCAGATTGAATTTCTGGTAATGCGGAATATTTGAGGTGACATGCAAAAAAGGGCATAGTTTGCACTGTGCCCTTTTGTTGCTGGTTACTGATCTGGTCAGTCGCGTCGGATCAGAACCGGTAGCTGGCAGCCGAATAGACGGTGACCGGAGTCCTGTCAAATACAAACGGACTCTTGGCGGCGTCCCCTGACAGTCGACTAATGGATGCACCGGTCGTGAGAGACCAGTTGGTATCGATATTCCAATGCCAGCTGGCATGCAGACGAATGTCGGTCAGTCCTGCTGTTGGTGTGTATTGCGCATATCCACTGGCAAGGGATTGCTGTGGTGTGACACCGAAATACGATTGCTGATATGCGCTGTTAGCCCAGTTTGCACCAATCGTGGCAGAGAGCCTGTGCTGACTGTTGAGCGCGGTGGAAATGCGGCCGCCAAGGCTGATCTGCAGTCCGTTATGGTCGATCCCTGATCCATACCGTAAGGATGACAACAGGGAATAATTCGGTGTAAACGAGTAATTCAGGAAAGCACCGGGTTCCAGTGCGGTATTCACATCGCCTAACCCGTGTAATTTAGTCGAACGTGATTCGTCGCGCGCAGCCTCAAGCGACATGCGCAGACCATACTGCAGCCCTTGGATTTTGGAAAAGTTATAACCTAAACCATTAACCGCACTGAAAAAAGCACCGTTTTTCCATTGCCCATCAAATAATGGATAAGCAGTAACACGATGCTCGTCCGAGCCTTTGTACTTGGGCAGATAGAGTGCTGCTGCACCTAAGGAAAAATTTACGTCTTTTGGCAGATAGTATTCTGGAACAATTTGCACAAAATCGGCTGTCTGAGCTTGCGCCGTCACTGCACCTGCGAGCAGCAGGATACCGAGAAGTCGTTTCATATTAATCTCTCAAATCAGATGTGTAGCCAGGCGAGCCCGGCCAGTATAACGCCAATACCGGCCACGCCATATGAAGCATATTGCAACCATTTCTTTTTTGTTAATAAAGTAATGGCCGCGAGAGAAATGGCAATTTGTACCGCCGTCATCGCCTGTGCCCAGCGATGATGCTGATGCATGGCTTCTTCGGACTTGTGATCCCACTCTCTGGATTCGGCCTCGAGCTTTTCGGCATCCTGCTTGATTTGCTCTTTTTCACTTTCGTAACGGGCGATCTTGGCTTTGTATTTTTCCTCATCTGCCCCGGGCAGAATCAGCGCCAGCTCTGCCAGATTCTGCTTATTCGACTTTGATTGATAAAAATTCCATTGGTTCGCTGCCGCGGTCTTTTTGATGGAGGCCTCATTTTTATACATAGCCGCATTATTTTGGGTCGCGCCGCCTTCGTAGCCAAACAGCGCGCCGACTGTTGCCATGATGGCGGTCATCACCGCGATGCGGCTGGCGAACTCATCGCCGCCATGTTCTGCCACATGTTCAAGTTCATGATCGTGTGGGCCATGCACGTGAAAGCCTTCAGATGACATAAGCAATCCTTAAATTTTTTCGTAAGTAACAAAATCGTAATGTAGTTGCCGAGGTTCGGAATAATGAGATTCTCTACTGATTTCTTTCCATTGTGTTGGTTCAATATAAGGGAAGAATGCATCACAGGGGAATTCCTGTTGTATTTCTGTGACGATCAATTGATTAGCCAGTGGCATCGCCTGAGCGTATATTTGGGCGCCGCCAATAACAAAAGCGGATTGTGCTGCCAGCGCTTTTTGTGCAGCTTCGAGCGAAGGAAATACTTCGGTACCTTCATGTTGCCATGTTGCGTTGCGGCTGATGATGATATTGCGCCGGTTTGGAAGCGGACGGCCAATGGACTCAAAAGTTTTTCTTCCCATAATGATCGGATGACCGCTGGTCATTTTTTTAAAATGTGCCAGATCTTCTGGTAAGTGCCAGGGCAGGGTATTGTTGATACCGATGCCAGCGCGTTTATCCGTCGCAACGATAATAGTCAAAGAAGACATGTTGATGACATTTCCTATACGGCGACTGGCGCTTTGATATGTGGATGAAATTCATAATTAATGAACTCAAAATCTTCAAAGCGGTAATCAAATACAGATCCGGGATGGCGGAGAATCCGTAACTGCGGCAAAGGCAGCGGTGTGCGCGATAGTTGTTCTTCGACCTGTTGCAAGTGATTGGAGTACAAGTGGCAGTCTCCGCCTGTCCAGATGAACTCTCCCACATCCAGCCCGGTTTGCTGAGCAATCATATGGGTCAGCAAGGCATATGAAGCAATATTAAACGGAACACCAAGGAAAATATCAGCACTGCGCTGATAAAGCTGACAGGATAATTTTCCATCTGCGACATAAAATTGAAAAAGGGCATGACATGGCGGCAGTTTCATCTGTGGAATATCGGCTACGTTCCATGCTGAAACGATCATGCGTCTTGAATCCGGGTTGTTGCGGATCTGGTCGATCAGCTGTGCGATCTGATCAATATGCTGACCATCCGGTGTTGGCCAGTTACGCCACTGTGAGCCATAAACTGGCCCCAGGTTACCGTTTTCATCAGCCCACTCATCCCAGATTGAAACGCCGTTATCTTTCAGGTATTGAATATTGGTCGAGCCAGCCAGAAACCAGATCAATTCATGGATAATCGATTTCAAATGTAGTTTTTTAGTGGTGATCAGCGGAAAACCTTGCTGCAGATCGAAGCGCATCTGATAACCGAATACCGAAATAGTGCCGGTTCCTGTCCGGTCGGTCTTTATTGTGCCGTGATCCCGCACATGCCGCATGAAGTCGAGGTATTGGCGCATAAATGAAGATGTGAGAAGTAGTGGTGCGTAGTATACCAGCAAGCTGCGCCGGCATTTTCGGATTAGGAGTTGTTTGAGAGTAAATTTTTCAAATCCGGGCTATCATTTGTTTTTTTGCTTTTAATCCAAAAAACAATTCAGGAATTTCGGAATATTGAATTTTCTGTTGAACGATTTTGTCGGGAATATATGCTTACTGATCTTTGAACAGCGGATCTTTCTCATCCTTGTCACCGGGAGCAATCAGGGGAAGACGAATTTCGAAACGTGTACCTTGATCAGGTACGCTGGATACGTGGATGGTTCCGCCGAGTACATTGGTGACGATATTAAACGTAATGCTAAGCCCCAGGCCGCTACCGCCCTGACCAAACTTTGTGGTGAAGAAGGGTTCAAAAATCCGGTTAATAATTTCTTGTGAAATTCCTTTACCGTCATCGGTGAAAATCATGAGTACAAAAGCGCCTTGTTTTTTTGCCGTACAGCGCATGTGACCAGAACTGCGTCCTTCCAGGCCATGAATGACTGCGTTATTGACCAGGTTCGTAAATACCTGTCCCAGCAGCCCGGGGTAACTATTCAGCTGGATGTCGGGGGGAATATCCAGTTCCAGTATGAACGGGGTTTTGCGCAGACTGGAATGCAGCAGGGCAGTCAGTTCCTGAAGTGTGATCAGTAAATCAAAGGTGCGCCGCTGGGCGCTGGACTGATCAACGGCGACTTGTTTGAAGTCGCCTACCAGATGGGCAGATTGTTGTAATCCGCGCAACAATAATTTGGTAGAGTCGACAGCTGTTGTTGCATAACGGGTCAGATCCGAACGTCGAATCTGACCACCTTCCACCATCTCCAGCAGACGACGTGTTTCCTCTTCGAGGGTGCTGGCAACCAGTAAGCAATTACCAAGCGGCGTATTCAGTTCGTGAGCAACACCTGCTACCATGGAACCCAGTGCTGCCATGCGTTCAACCCTGGCTAGCTCAGCCTGTGCTGTATTCACATTATGCAGTGCTGCTTCCAGATTATGGTTGACTGATTCCAGTTCCTGAGTTCTCTGGCGTACTTTGGATTCCAGCGTGCTGGAATATTCCAGTAATTGCTGATTTTTAATTTCGAGCTCGCCAAATGACCGTTTCAGTGCCTGCCGCGTGGCTTCCAGACTGTTTGCCAGATGTCCGAGTTCATCTTCCCGGTTTAAAGCGATCGGGTCATTTAATTCGCCGTTGGCAAGTCTGTCCGATTCATCCATCAGTAATTTGACCGGTCTGACCAGTCGCCATTGCAGCACCAGCAAAATAAAAATAACGGCCAGCAGCAGCGACAATACAGCTGTCGTCACATAACGCCGGAAGTCGGAGCGTAGACTATCTTGCAACAGATCTTCGGCTAATGTCAGTTTTACTTCGCCGATGATTTGTCCACCATGCCGTATTTCACGCGTCATGCTGGTGAATGGGCCCTTTTGCGTTGCGCGCCGGGTATCATTTTTAATGAATTCTTTACGATCCGGCAAGGTAGTAACTTCAATGGTGGCAACACGAGGATCGGAGTAAACCACCTCGCTCGAAATATTGGCAATTTCAGGAGTGATTTGCCATAGAGGCTCACTCAGGATAACAGATAAAATTTCAACCAGACGGTTATGGTCTTCTTTGTTGCGAACCCGTGCTGCCTGTTCGATTGTATGCAGATGGTAAGGCACTAAAATCGCGGACGGCACCATCAGTCCGAATATGACAGCGGCAATAATGGCCAGACGAAGCGTGATCCGGCTGCGGATAGAGGAAAGTACATGTTGAAACCACATTGCCATATCCTAATTTGTCACTGTTCTGTGGGATGCAGGGGCAGGTGCGGTAACCCCCCGTCTGCACGAAGCAAGACACGTCTAGCATATTGGCGACGTCGCAATATTGTAGACAATCAAGAAATAGTAAGAGTTTTTTTATGTTTCAGCAAGAAATCAAATGTGTTACTGGTGGCAACACAACAATTTATTTAACGTGCTTCTTCAATCCATGCTGCTTGAATTGCCTCAAGTATTTTCTCTCCGCCGCGCAGATGATCATCATTGAAACCTTCCAGATCGACGATCCAGTTATGCAGGTCGGTAAAACGGACGGTTAAAGGATCAATCCCGGGAAATTTGTCGTACAGTGCCCCGGCAATTTGATGTGTATCTGTCCATTTCATAATTTCCCCCTTCAGTGGCTGATTGGAAAGACGTGGCTGGTCAGTGATTTTCCCGTGCGTGATTGATCGTGTATTTGGGGATTTCAATCGTAATATCCTGCTTCCCCAGTTTTACCTGGCACGACAGGCGGGAAGTGGATTCCAGTCCCCATGCCGCATCCAACAAATCTTCTTCATCATCGCTGGAAGAATTTAATGATTGAAAGCCTTCGCGGATGATGACGTGGCAGGTGGTACAGGCGCAGGACATTTCGCAGGCGTGTTCAATCTCCACATCATTTTCAACCAGTGCCTCACACAGAGACTTACCTTCCGGAACCTCAAGCACAGTTCCCTCTGGACAAAGTTGTGCATGCGGTAAAACGATAACTTGTGGCATAGTAGGCCTCGATTCAAAAATAGTATGCCGTTCAGGCGATTTCATCCAGTTTTTTTCCAGTCAGAGCGTGGCGTACACTCTGGTCCATGCGTCGAGCTGCAAACTCTTCCGTTCCTTGCGCCAGCGTGTCGATGGCATGGTGCAGAGCCTGATGATCTTGTTGCTGCATTAACTCCCTGACCCGATGCATTAGTGTCTGAATCACGGTATTTTCGGCATCGTTGATCAGATGCCGGTCCGCATCCAGCGCAGACTGGGTAGCGAGCAGAATTCTTTCTGCTTCCACAAGTTCTTCGCGTAATGCCCTTTGCTGCATGTCGCTGTCTGCTGACGAGAATGAGTCTTGTAGCATGCGGGTGATATCTTCGTCTGCCAGTCCATATGATGGTTTCACTGTCACCGCAGCTTCTATGCCGGAACGTAATTCACGGGCGGAAACAGAGAGCAAACCATCCGCATCGACCTGATAAGTAATGCGAATACGCGCCGCACCTGCCGCCATTGGTGGGATGCCGCGTAATTCAAAACGCGCCAGAGACCGGCAATCGCTGACCAGTTCGCGCTCTCCCTGTACAACGTGAATTGCCATTGCAGTCTGGCCGTCTTTGAAGGTCGTGAATTCCTGCGCCCGGGCACACGGAATCGTGGAATTGCGCGGGATGACTTTTTCAGCCAGTCCACCCATGGTTTCCACTCCCAGAGACAGTGGAATGACGTCGAGCAGCAGCCAGTCATCTCCCGGCGCCCGGTTTCCTGCTAACAGATTTGCCTGAATGGCCGCGCCAAGTGCTACGACTTTGTCCGGATCGATATTGGCAAACGGCGTGGTCTGGAAGAATTCGCCGACAGCCTTACGCACGTGCGGCATGCGGGTTGCGCCGCCAACCAGCACTACTCCGTCGATATCGTCTGCTGACAGACTGGCATCGCGCAAGGCTTTGCGGCATGGGGTGATGGTTTTTAAAACCAGATTCTGCGTCATCTCGGCAAACTGCGCGGCATGAATCTGAAGATGAACGCTCTCGCCAGAGTTCAGTTTGGCATCAATGTAGGTATGTGGCTTACTGGAGAGAGTTTCTTTGGCTTCGCGCGCTTTCACCATCAGCAGGCTGGTGTCCTCGTCGGACAGGGGCGCCAGCTTTGCTTCCTGCAAAATCCAGCAAAACAGACGATGATCAAAATCGTCGCCACCGAGTGCCGAGTCGCCACCGGTAGAGAGAACCTCAAACACGCCTTTACTCATGCGCAGAATGGAGATGTCAAAAGTGCCGCCACCCAGGTCGTATACGGCGTAAGTGCCTTCTGACGCATTGTCGAGGCCGTAGGCAATTGCGGCAGCGGTTGGTTCATTCAGCAATCGTAACACGTTAATCCCTGCCAGTTTGGCCGCATCTTTGGTGGCCTGACGCTGTGCATCATCGAAATAGGCGGGCACTGTGATGACGGCGCCTACCAGATCATCTCCCAGAGCATCTTCTGCCTGCTGGCGTAAGCTTGCCAGAATCTGCGCGGATACTTCGACCGGGCTTTTGATTCCTGCTATGGTTTTCAGTTTCACCATGCCTGGCTCGTCGTGAAAGTCGTAGGGAAGATTTTCAGCGTAAGCAATATCTTTCAGGCCGCGTCCCATAAAGCGCTTGACCGACACAATCGTATTTTTGGGATCATTGCTCTGTTCGACCTGTGCTTTGAAACCGATATGTGCATGACCGTTTGGCAAATAGCGCACGACCGATGGCAGCAGCGGGCGGCCTTCTTCGTCATTTAATACTTCGGGAATGCTATTGCGAACGGTGGCAACCAGCGAATTGGTGGTGCCGAGATCGATGCCGACTGCCAGTCTGTGCTGGTGAGGGGCAGTGGACATGCCGGGTTCGGAAATCTGCAGTAATGCCATGATGATGTTGTCGGGGATGGTTGATCCATCCGGTTAGCACACAAAATGTGCGAATTTAACGGGCGTCGATACTATTCTTCTAAAGCAGCAATATCGGCGATGAATTTTTCCAGAAACATGCAGGAACGGATGTGCTGCGATGCCATAGCGAAGTCCTGATTGTTCAGCGTATTAGCGACTTGCTGCAATTGTGTTTTGAGCGCATCGTGCAATGTGGTTTCCAGCTCCATCAATGCATGTATATCGTTCAGGTGGCGCGCTTCTTCAAAAGCCTCGCGCCATTCCATTTGCTGCATCAGAAACTCTGCGGGCATGCTGGTATTGGATTCGCTTTGCAAATTCACGCCATGCAATTCACACAGATAGGTCGCGCGTTTAATTGGCTTTTTCAGTGTCTGATAGGCTTCATTGGCGCGGGTGGCCCATTGCATGGCAATCCGCTTTTCTGCATCGGTAGCCTGAACAAACTTATCTGGATGAACCTGATTCTGCACTTCGCGATAGGCCGCGTTGAGTCGATCCGTGTCAAGCGTGAACTGTACCGGCAACTGGAATAATTCAAAGTGATTTTGCATTGCTGATTTTCGCAGGATTAAATACGGAAACTTTCACCGCAACCGCATTCATCCTTGACATTTGGATTGTAGAATTTAAAGCCTTCGTTCAGACCTTCACGTGCAAAATCAAGTTCTGTGCCGTCAATATAAGGAAGGCTTTTCGGATCCACAAACACTTTAACGCCATGCGATTCAAATACCTGATCATCACTGCCGATTTCATCCACATATTCCAGCTTGTACGCCATGCCTGAGCAGCCAGTCGTGCGCACACCGAACCGGAGTCCGATACCTTTGCCACGGCGTTCCATGTAACGGGTAACGTGTTTTGCTGCTTTTTCTGTGAGTGTGATTGCCATGATGTGTCTGCCTTTGCTGCCTTAATCAGTCCCTCTGTCGCTCTTAGCCTGCATTGTGCTTGTTTTTGTAGTCCAGCACGGCAGCTTTGATCGCATCTTCAGCCAGAATCGAGCAGTGAATCTTTACTGGCGGCAATGCCAGTTCTTCTGCAATTGCCGTGTTTTTGATTTCGAGTGCCTGATCCAGGGTTTTGCCTTTCACCCATTCTGTGACTAGTGAGGATGAGGCAATAGCTGAGCCGCAACCATAGGTTTTGAATTTGGCATCTTCAATCAAGCCGTCAGCGCCAACTTTGATCTGCAGTTTCATGACGTCGCCGCAGGCTGGTGCCCCGACCATACCGGTTCCGACACTATCGTCGCCTTTTTCAAAAGCGCCTACGTTACGCGGGTTTTCGTAGTGATCTAAAACTTTATCTGAGTAAGCCATGATATTCCTCCCTCTGTTCGTTAAGCCGCATTCATTGCGGCTGATGCCCGTTGTTTAGTGGGCTGCCCACTGTATTGTCGAGATATCGATACCGTCTTTATACATATCCCACAGTGGAGATAATTCACGCAATTTTCCTACCTTTGATTTCAGTAGATTGATTGCGAAATCAATGTCTTCTTCAGTGGTGAAGCGACCGATAGTAAAGCGGATTGAGCTGTGAGCCAATTCGTCGCTGCGTCCCAGTGCGCGCAACACATACGATGGTTCAAGGCTTGCAGAGGTGCAGGCTGAACCGGATGAAACAGCAATATCCTTGACTGCCATGATCAGCGATTCGCCTTCAACGTAATTAAAGCTCACGTTGAGGTTGTGCGGCACGCGGTGTTCCATGTCGCCGTTGACATAGGTTTCCTCGATTTCCTGCAAGCCTTTGGCGAGACGGTCACGCATTGCGCGGATATGCGTCAATTCGCTGGTCATTTCTTCTTTTGCGAGCCGGAATGCCTCACCCATACCGACGCATTGATGCGGTGCCAGCGTACCGGAGCGGAATCCCCGTTCATGGCCACCGCCATGCATCTGCGCTTCCAGGCGAACCCGTGGCTTGCGGCGGATGTAGAGCGCGCCAATGCCTTTCGGACCATAGCTCTTGTGCGCAGAAAAAGAAACCAGGTCAACTTTGACTTTTTCGAGATCAATCTCGACTTTGCCAGTCGCCTGCGCAGCGTCTGAGTGAAACACGATTCCTTTTTCCCGGCACAACTCACCGATTTCAGCGATGGGTTGCACTACACCGATTTCATTGTTGACCCACATGACTGATACCAGAATCGTATCCGGACGAATCGCATCTTTCAATTGTTGCAGTGTAATCAGCCCGTTGTCTTGTGGTTGCAGATAGGTTGCCTCAAAGCCTTGGCGTTCCAGTTCGCGCACGGTATCGAGCACAGCCTTGTGTTCGGTTTTGACTGTAATGATGTGCTTGCCTTTGGCTTTGTAGAAATTTGCAGCCCCTTTTAACGCCAGGTTGTTGCTTTCTGTTGCGCCCGACGTCCAGATAATTTCACGGGGATCGGCATTGACCAGTGTCGCAACATTGGCCCGCGCTTCTTCCACAGCTGCTTCAGCGTCCCATCCATACATGTGACTGCGAGACGCAGGGTTGCCAAACTGAGCCCGCAAAAACGGAATCATCTTGTCGGCGACGCGTGGATCAACCGGTGTTGTGGCCGAGTAATCCATGTAAATCGGAAAATGCGGTGACTTCAGTGTGTCCAGCAGGCTTTGTTCCAGTGGTGCATTCATTCGGGACTCCAATATTCAAGAGGCAGTGTGGTTGGCATGATTGTTATGCACGACCACAACGTGGTTTTCCGGGTTTTTCTGTTTTTGCTGATTGACCAGATCCTGTAGAGAAACAGAGTCCAGATAATCGACCATTTTGGCGTTCAGCGTCGCCCATAAATCATGGGTCATGCAGTGCAGACCGTTGGCATGATCGCTGCCGTGACAGTTGCCTTTGCCGCCGCATTGTGTGGCATCCAGCGGTTCATCGACCGCAATGATGATGTCTGCGACGGTGACATACTGTGCTTTGCGGGCCAGATTATAGCCGCCTCCGGGACCGCGCACAGACTCGACAATTTCATGACGGCGCAGTTTGCCAAACAGCTGCTCAAGATAAGACAGGGAAATATCCTGACGCTGACTGATACCGGCGAGCGTGACAGGTCCCTGATCCTGGCGGAGGGCCAGATCAATCATGGCGGTGACGGCAAAACGTCCTTTGGTCGTAAGGCGCATACAATAAGCTCCGGTATGTCGGGGGAGGTGCAATAAACTGAATACCCTGAGTTGTTGAGCATTTTTATCAAGTATAGCAAACTTGAGCAATTTTGTCAGGTAATGCCCATGTATGGGCTGAGGGTCAGGGGTGGTATCAGAGTTCGTTCCGGTCTAATGGTAAAGATTCTGCTTTCAGCAGAGGGTTGTTGAGTTCAATGACGGTTCGATTGCGTATCCTGGCTCTTTGAATGGTTGAGCCGAGATATTGCTGGAACAATTTTTCAAACTGGCCATTTTTCAGCATTTTCTCCAGCCCTTGCTGCAGTGCTTTGGCGACATCCGGTTTTCTGGGGGAAACAAAAAAATACAGAGCGGTGGGGTAATGTAATGCAATCGCATCATCGATATGCAGACCGATAGATCGGTAAGTATCCAGTTCCTTCTGAATTTCCAGCATTGATCGCGGGAAGTAGTCGAAACGCCCGGCGCGCAGCATGAAAAACAGCGGCTCATAAGCGGTGGCAGTCATCACTGTCAGGTCATTCTGGCGCAGAATACCGACATCCGGCCAGTCAAAGCCCTGACCAGCAGAAAATTTTCTGAGGTCATCAAGAGATTTAACCTGATGCAACAGCTTAGGGTTAACAACAAGCGCCAGTCGCCAGCCGAAAAGACCTTTATCGATCGGAATCCGGATCGGGATCAATTGTTTTTCGCGCTCATCGGTAGTGACCGTCCACATCACATCAATGGAGCCCATTCCTGAGGTCATCTCATAGATGGCGCGCGCCTGCTGCATAGGATCTTTGCTCGGAATTAACTCGTAATGCTGGTTATCCAACGCAAGAGCATCTGACAGCAATCGCATAATGTACTTGCCGTTGGGGTCGGCATCCATTGACTGTCTGGGGTATCGGACAAATTGTGCTTCTTGTGCGCTGAGCATAAGCGGAGCACATAGTAAATACAACGACAATAAACGGAAAAGTACAGAAGGGATCATGATCGAAACCTGATCAGATGATCTGGCTGAAATAGGAATATGGTCGTTATTCTGATTTTTTATGCCGTCTGATTGAATTCTTTGGGGAAGGCAGATTGCACTGTAATTATAAGTCTTGTGCTTGAGAGAAAGATGGTCTTGTGGTAATCCTTATGTCAACAGTTGTTAAATTTTTTATGCTTTGGGGAAATAAAAACCCTTCCGGTGAAGGAAGGGGAGATAAATCAATGCACTTATGCGTGGACTCAGATATCGAAACTGATTCCTTGCGCCAGCGGCAAAGCGTGGCTGTAGTTGAAGGTGTTGGTCGTTCTGCGCATATACGCTTTCCACGCATCGGAGCCGGATTCACGTCCACCGCCGGTTTCTTTTTCTCCGCCAAATGCACCGCCGATTTCCGCACCGGATGGGCCGATGTTGACGTTGGCAATACCACAGTCGCTGCCGGCAGCAGAAACGAACAGCTCGGCTTCGCGCATGTCGGTGGTGAAGATCGAAGAAGACAAACCTTGCGGCACATTGTTATTCCAATCGATAGCTTGCTGGAGGTCGTTGTAAGGAACGATATACATCAGCGGCGCAAAGGTTTCGTGTTGCATGATGTCGGCCGGTGCGCTGAGTTCGGCAATTGCCGGACGGACGTAAAAACCTTTTTCGTAACCGGCTACATCAATACGATGGCCACCGCTGATTTTCGCACCCTGACCGATCGCCTGATCTATCGTTTTTTGCAGGTTGTTATAGGCCATTTCATCAATCAGCGGGCCAACCAGCGTGCCGGACGTCAGCGGATTGCCAATTGGCAGACCTTCGTAGATTTTCTTCAGACGTGGCACCAGTGTGTCGTAAATGCTTTGATGAACAAACAGGCGGCGCAGGGTGGTGCAGCGCTGACCGGCAGTGCCTACTGCAGAGAAGATAATGGCACGTACCGCCATTTCCAGATCGGCACTTGGCGCCACGATCATCGCGTTATTGCCGCCCAGCTCAAGAATGCTGCGCGCCAGACGTTTGGCGCAGACCTCGGCGACCTGTTTGCCCATGCGCGTACTTCCAGTGGCGCTGACCAGTGCAACTCTGTGATCTGCCACCATTTGTGCGCCGCTGTCGCGTCCTCCAATAATCAATTGCGTAAGAGCAGCCGGCGCGTCACTCCCGAAGCGCTGTGCAGCTTTTATGAATAGTGTCTGGGTTGCGATGGCAGTCAACGGTGTTTTTTCTGAAGGTTTCCAGATCACGCTATCTCCGCAGACAATGGCCAGTGCCGCATTCCATGCCCAGACTGCAACAGGAAAATTGAATGCTGAAATGATTCCGACGGCACCGGCAGGATGCCATTGTTCCATCATCCGGTGTCCGGGGCGTTCGGATGCAATGGTCAGGCCATAAAGCTGGCGCGACAGGCCCACAGCAAAATCGCAAATATCGATCATCTCCTGAACTTCGCCGAGACCTTCCTGTAGAATTTTTCCGGCTTCCAGAGTGACCAGTTGCCCCAGTTCATGTTTGTATGTGCGCAATTCTTCGCCGAACAGCCGGATAAGCTCCCCGCGCCGTGGGGCTGGAACAGTCCGCCATGCCAGATAAGCCTGGTGAGCTTCTTGGATGCGACGTTCAATAATGCTGGTGCTGTCGGCCTTCAGACTGGCGAGTAATTTTCCATCAATCGGGGAGATGCTGTGTATATCGCTTCCTGCGTAACCATCAAGTGTTACGCCAAGTTTGCCGAGTAGGCTGTCAATCGAAGAAATTGTCATGGTAAATCTCGCTCTGTTTGTGCCGGAAGTTTTTGCCTGCTAAGCAGAAAAACAAAATCCGGTATAGGGTTATGACGATCAGGTACGATATTGCAAGGATTGCAGCAAGTGTTGTCAATCCGGATGCAGATGGCGCCCCTGAAAAACCAGTGGCGCGACAGATTCTGCATCAGTACTGTCAGACAGCATAGTATTTGCCGAAGCGGTTGCTCAGGAAGTCAGTCAGGCGGGTCTGCTCTTGTCTGACCAGACCATGCTGCGGTAATTTGCCGGTGACAACCAGATCCACCATCGTGCAGATACCAGATGCCGTTGTGAGTTGAATCGCCGACAGCAATTGCCCGTTCACATGCTGCGCATAGATTTTTTTGGCATAAGATTCTTGCTCCAGTCTGCCATTACGGGTTCCGACGACGCTGACAAAGACCAGCACGACATCCTGCTTGGTCATTGGAATGGAAGTTTCCAGAACATCTTTCAAAATCGGGCGGCGCTCGAGTTTGCCCAGTTCGAGATCGCGTATCAGCATTTTGACGATATCACGGTGCCCCGGATAGCGGACAGTTTTGTAATTCAGGTTTTGCACCTTACCTTTGAGACTTTCACACAGTGTCCCCAGACCGCCGGAGGTATTGAACGCTTCGTAATCAATGCCATCCAGAGAGAAGTGCTCAATTTCTTCAAGCGCTGCTGTTTCGCGCAATTCCCCGTCGACAATAGCTTCACACGGATTGCAATATTCATTAATCAGGCCGTCTGTACTCCAGGTCAGGTTGTATTTCAGGGCGTTATTCGGGAAAGTCGGCAACGCGCCGACGCGCATGCTGACGTCGCGTAAGGAGTCAAAGCGGCTGGCAACATCGTTCGCAACGATGGAGATGAAGCCGGGCGCAAGTCCGCATTGAGGAACGAAGGCGCAATCAGCACCTTCCGCCAGTTGTTTGACGATGCGGGTGCTTTCAACGTCTTCGGTCAGATCGAAGTAATGCGAGTGCGCTGCCCTGGCTGCGCCGGCAATCACCGGGGTCAGGAAATATGGGCAGGCAGACAGTGTGACCTGATGCCCCTGAATTAAGCAGGTCACGGCTGCCTGATCGCCGAGATCTGCCTGCACGATACGGGTATTCGGGAAGTTGGCTTGTGCCACATACTTCAGGCGCTCCGGATCGCGATCGGCGACTGTGATGTCGTAATCACCGGTATGGGAGAGCAGGTTCAGAATGGCATCGCCGATTTTTCCGGCACCCAGCAGGATGAGTTTGGTTGTCATGATTATCTCCAGGTAATTTTTGTGGATTAAAAGTCGCTGGAGAAAGTCTAGATGCAAATTTTGTCAGATAATAGTCTCTAAATTATCGTCAATATGCCATTATTTAATACAATATGACGATATATGAATATGAAATGATATATGAAACCAGAGCTTGATGAAATTGATAATAAGGTGCTGGCATTGCTGATGGATGACGCCAGGTTACCCGTAACGACAATTGCAAAGCAGGTCGGTGTTGCACGCACAACGGTGATTGCAAGGATTGCCGCTTTAGAAAAACGTGGCGTAATCGCTGGTTACGGTGTCAAGCTGAATCAGAAAGTGATTCAGCCGGCAGTGCGGGCGTATGTGGGGTTGTCGATCGAGGCACGTTATGCGGCAGCTTTGATCAGATATCTGCAGCATTTGCCGGAAACAGAAACTTTATGTGCGGTGAGCGGTGCGATTGACTATATGCTGACATTGCGCTGTGATACGACCGATACGCTGGACCGGTTGCTGGATCATATCGGCGCGATGGATGGTGTGCGCCAGACTTCCACTTCAGTGATTCTGAGCAAGCGGATTGACCGGGCTGCCTTGTAGCCGGTGCAACAATTCAGGCAGGCATCGACCGATTTTGGCATATGACCTGCTCAGGAGTTGCTTGGGGCTTTGATCTGCGCTTTCTTGTCATAGACACCCGGCTTTTTAGGGGAAACTATTTCCGAGAAATGCGAATTTGATTGTTGCAACAGCTGTAAATGAACGGAAGCGCGATCAACACCGCTACGATCCAGTTGTGTCTGGATTTGTGCGTTGGCACTGGCCGATACAGTTTCAACAGCAGTATCAACCGTGCTCCGGTCTTGCTGAGTCTGTGGCAGCGATGCAGAAGTCATCGCCAGCCCTGCATTGCAAACGCTAACACCAGCTAATGTCGTGATGAAAAGCAAACCGGGAAGTAGGGATTTTTTTAACATGATTGCCTGCTATGAAAAATGTGAGACAAACTTTCTTTGATTCCGGACGATAAAACTCAATCTTTGGTAAATATATCACCATCTTTGTCCTGATGGTGCTTGTTATACGAGCAACGCTGCTTTTTTCTGCACTCTTGCTTTTGCATGCCGGATTTGCCGATCTTGTTGATCGAATGCAATTTTTTCTTCTGAATTCAATCGTTTTCCCTGAATCAGCACGGTTTGCACTGTTGCGTCTGATTGCGCGAAGTCGTAAGCGATTTTTTCTTGCTCCGTCATTCGCTGGGCTGCTATGGTAACGGTAGGGATAGTCAGAGCGGTTTCAGTCTGGTGCTGAAAAGCTGCTCCGACTACTATGGTAGCAGCAAATATAGCGATGGTTAAGATACTTTTGTCAGAACGATTGAGTGATTTCATGATGATTCTCCTCATTGGCGGTTTCGATGCTTGCACTGTAGATAAGCTTGCGTATTACTGCCACCGGATTGCGACGAAATGCAGAATGCGGAGGATGAAATTCAGGAAACAGAGACTGGACGGGTGAATGCAAAATAACAAAAATGATCATTTTTTTTGTCTTGCGAACCACAGCGTCAACTGGGCAATCTGTGCGGCAGGAATAACCTATCTTTTGCTTTTCTTGCTTTGGACTGTTCCTGTGCATGCTCAGATACAGGCATGGGGCAATTACCCGCCAGTGCCACGTGATACTGAAGATGGTAAGACCGGGACTGGCTATGACGCGACAGATCCTTTACGTCTGCTGGAAAATACGTCTGACCCTGTGATCCGGTCATGGTTGTCAAGGCAAAACGCAATCACCAAAAACATAATAGGTCTGATTGCGAAGCCTGAACCGATTTCTTCACCAGTTGTCATGCGTGAGGAGGATACTCCACCAGAGCCGGATGCTGTCTGGCTGGACTTGAAGACTCTGCAGGTGTACACCATGACGGGAAGTGATGGCAATACACGCATTCTGCAGCGTGATAAAACATTTGGAACCGAAAAGGTATGGTATGTGACCAGTCAAGGGGAGCGTATCGGCAAATTCTTCGTTTCTGCTGATAAAAATAAACTGGCGTTTTTACTGACGGATAGCAAAAATACGCTCACCAGCAAACTGCGGTTTATCCAGATCGATGGCGGTGGACTGATGAAGGATATGCTGAACGATGTGGACGGCGTGTTGCCCGCAGTGATCTGGCGTTCTGACGGTCAGGGAGTTATTTATGCACGCTGGAATCAGACTGGCAGCACAGTGAAAACCGAAGTCCGGCAACATTTGCTTGGACAGACAGTGACGCGAGACCAGAGCATTTTCCCCGGAAAAAATAAACTCAAATCAGTCCCGGGTAGCAGCTACCGTTTGCAATTTTCTCCTGATGCGGCGCTTGTCTTGCTGGAATTGCAGCAACCGGGGTTAGCTGAGCGCAGTTATTTTTATGCCAGAAACAGCGACATCAATGGACTCAACACACGATGGAAATCATTGGCGACAACCAGCGATCGTGTCCGGCAGGTGGTGCTGACAGCGGATGGTTGGTACATATTGTCTGTTAAGAAAAATCCGCAAGGCAGTATTTTAAAGATAGAGCCGAAAGTGCCGCAGTTGAGCAGGGCAAAACTGGCTGTTGAAACTGATCAGAGTCAGGTAGTGGAGCTGGCAGTCGCTGCGAATGGCTTGTATTGGCATGCTCGTATTGGGGGGACGGATAAACTCATGCAGTCCACATTGAACGGAAAAAATATCAAAGAAGTGACGCTGCCGTTTCAAGGTAAATTAAGCCGGCTGCAGGCGGGGACATCAAAAAGCGGAGCCAGCTTTGTACTTGAATCGGCATCGGTTGCGCCGTCTGCTTACCGGGTTTCTGAGCAGGGGGAAATTCTGCCGTTTGCTGCGCAGAAAACATCCATGTCCTTGCCATTCACAGAAAAACGCTTATCCGTGAAGGCGGCGGACGGACGACTTTTGTGGGCAACCCTGATTAGCCGTAATCCATTACCCTCAGATGACAAACTACCGCATGGCCCGACGTTGTTGCAGCTGGAGTACGATAGCGCAGATTCGTCTGATCTGGCATACGAGGCATCGCGCCTTGAGTGGGTCAGGCGCTATGGAACGCTAATTGTATTTCGGTGGTTTCCGGCTGTGGCAATGAGCAGAGCTGCTCCGGCTGTCAGGGATGATCCGGCGGCGGATGTGATCCGGCTAATCGAGCTACTGCAGAAAGAGCATCTGGTGCAACCGGGAACATTACTGGCTCAGGAGTTGATCAGTGGACGTAATGCCGTTTTGCTTGCAGCATTGCGCCGTCCCGACTTGTTTGCTGCAATGCATGTCAGAAATTGCCTTAGTCAGGCAGAATCTGTAACGGTAGTGCAGAAAGCGGAAAATCACGGAGCTTTGCGGAACACGCAGAAACCGGCGGGCAATGCAGCAGCTCTGACGGATTCTCCTTATGAGCAACTGCGATCGGGAGTGGCTTATCCGGCAATGCTGTTTTCCGCCACAGGCGAAGTGGGGCAGGCGCCTGTGTGGATGTCAGCCAAAATGGCGGCTGCCCTGCAGCTGTTGAATACAGACAAAAGTCATCCTGTTTTACTGCGGACGGCCCCGGAGTCTGCCGATGTGGCTGACCCGACGACAGATATGGTCAGTGGCTGGGCTTTTTTGCTGTGGCGGGCAGGGGAGCGAAATTTTTCTCTGCAAGCCGGAAAGCCGGGCGGGAAGCAGCCGAAATAACCGGCAATCAGCCTCAAATAAATTTTGTACTAGCAGGCCGCGTAATTCACGCTGACCACATGAACCGCCAGGCCACCCAGAGAGGTTTCCTTGTACTTCGCCTGCATGTCGGCACCAGTCTGACGCATGGTTTCGATCGCGTCATCCAGCGTGACTTTGTGCGTGCCGTCGCTGCGTAAGGACAGTGATGCTGCAGTAATGGCTTTGACCGCGCCCATCCCATTGCGTTCTATGCAGGGAATCTGTACCAGACCGCCGATCGGATCGCAGGTCATGCCCAAATGATGTTCGATGCCGATCTCGGCGGCTGCTTCGATCTGCTCATTTGAGCCGCCGAGTGCCGCAGTCAGCCCGGCTGCCGCCATCGCACATGCGACGCCGACTTCTCCCTGGCAACCGATTTCGGCACCGGAAATCGACGCATTCTTTTTGCAAAGCATGCCAATTGCCGATGCAGCCAGCAGGAAATTCCGAATACCTTGTTCTGGATTGGAGGGCTTGCAGTCTTCTGCATAGTAACGGAGTACAGCAGGAATGATGCCTGCCGCACCATTGGTCGGCGCAGTGACAACTCTGCCGCCGGCCGCATTTTCTTCATTCACTGCCATGGCATACAGACTGACCCGGTGCATGCCATCATGCGGCAGCACGTCCGCAGTTTCATTGGCAGTGCGCCACAGAGCCGCTGCGCGGCGTTTTACGTGCAATCCGCCGGGCAGTTCGCCATTTTGTTGCAGGCCGCGTGAGATGCAGGCTTTCATGACCGACCAGATTTTATCCAGCCCTGCATTCAGTTCGTCGTTGCTGCAATGGACGGTTTCATTGGCGCGCAGCATGGTAGTGACTGAAAGTCCGGTACGTTGTCCGTGTGCCAGCAAATCCGCCATGGTGGAAAACGGAAATGGAACCGGTTTCTGCTGATCTGTATCTCGTTTTCCCGGGTGAGCCAGTTCATCTTCAGAATAAATAAAACCGCCACCGGTAGAGTAAAAAGTCTGACGCTCCGTCTGCCCGTCATTGCGGGTCAGGATGAATGTCATGCCGTTGGGGTGCCCGGGCAAGACTTCCTGTTTAAACCACAAGATATCTTCGGCAGGGTGAAAGGGAACGGCGTATTCGCCCAGCAGGCGTAGCTGATGCGTTTGCTCAAGCTGCGCCAGTTTTTGCTCCACGCTTTCCGGAGCCACATCCTGCGGGGTTTCACCCATTAAACCGAGCAGCACGGCACGATCGGTCGCATGTCCCTGGCCGGTCAGCGCCAGCGATCCATACAAGGCGACCTGAACCTTGCTGACCTGATGCAGATTGCCCGCTTCCAGCAGGAAACGGCGGGCTGCCAGCATGGGGCCGACGGTGTGGGAACTGGATGGACCAATGCCTATTTTGAATAAATCGAATACACGCATGTCCATCGTTTTTCCTCTTTGTCTCGGATGTAATTGTCGTTATGCCGCCATGACCGGAGCATCAGTCTGGCCGACACGCACGTTTTTCAGCATGTCTTTGACCATCATTTCCAGTGTGATTTTTGCCTGCCAGCCCCAGTCTGCTTTGGCCTGGCTGTCATCCAGGCTCTGAGGCCAGGTAGCGGCAATCGCCTGGCGGCTGTCAGGCGTGTAGTGTATGGTAAAAGCGGGCAAATTTTGTTTGATTGACAGCGCTAATTCCCGTGGATTAAAGCTGATGCCTGCGACGTTGTACGATGAACGTACGGTCAGCTGGCTGACAGGTGCATCCATCAGTGAAATCGTGGCGCGGATGGCGTCTGGCATGTAAATCATAGGCAGCGTGGTGTCCGGGGCGAGGAAGCAATCGTAAGTTTCTCCCCGTAAAGCGGCATGGAATATGGCAATCGCGTAGTCGGTGGTGCCGCCGCCCGGTGGTGATTTGTAGCTAATGATGCCCGGATAGCGGATGCTGCGCACATCGACACCGTATTTTTCGACATAGTATTCACACAGCCGTTCACCAGCCAGCTTGCTGATGCCGTAGATGGTGGACGGATCCATAATGGTGTACTGGGGAGTGTTGACTGGTGGGGTATTCGGGCCAAAGGCAGCAATCGACGACGGCCAGAATACCTTCAGTGGATGACCGGCTTCGCCCCGGGTGCGTGCCAGCTCCAGTATGTTCAGCAGACCATTCATATTCAGATCCCAGGCTTTCAGGGGAGCCTGTTCTCCGGTCGCAGACAGCAGGGCTGCGAGCTGGTAGACCTGGGTAATCTGGTATTGATGCACGATTTCCGCCAGACGGGCTGCGTTGAGCACATCGATGACGACATAATTTTTCGCACCGTACAGACTTGCCGGCGCGATGTCTGCGGCAATCACATGATCTGCGCCGTGCTGCAATGCCAGCGCTTCCACCAGTTCGCTGCCAATCTGACCGTTAGCGCCAATGACTAATATTTTTTCCATCTCTGTTCCTTATATTTGTTTAATCAGACTGAGTTCGCGGCCAGCCTGCGCGAAAGCTGCCAACGCGGTATTTAATTGTTCAATGCTGTGGGCAGCGGAAAGCTGAACCCGGACGCGCGCCTGCCCCATAGGTACCACCGGATAAAAAAAGCCGGTGACAAGAACACCCAGTTCGTACAAGCGTGCGGCAAACTTCTGGGCGACTGGCGCATCAAACAACATAACAGGAACGACCGGATGCGTTCCTGGTTTGATCGTGAAACCCAGAGCTGCAATTTCACGGCGGAAATGCGCTGTATTGGCATGTAGCCGGTCACGCAGCTCTGTGGATGCGGAAAGCCGTTGCAGTACGGATAGCGAGGCGCCTGTGATCGAAGGTGCGAGCGTATTCGAAAACAGATAGGGGCGGGATTTCTGGCGCAGGGTGTCAATCACTTCCTTGCGTGCAGCGGTAAAACCGCCCATCGCGCCGCCCAGCGCTTTGCCCAGTGTGCCGGTGATGATATCGATCCGGCCCATGACGTTGTGATATTCATGCGTTCCGCGGCCGGTGGCGCCCATAAAACCGGATGCATGACATTCATCAATCATGACCAGTGCATCATACTGATCTGCCAGATCGCAGATGCGGTCGAGCTGGGCAATGGTGCCATCCATTGAAAACACACCGTCGGTTACGATGATGCGGTGACGCTTGTCCGCAGCAGCCTTTAACTGGGTTTCCAGATCGGCCATATCGTTATGTGCGTAACGATAACGGGTTGCCTTGCACAGACGGATGCCATCAATGATCGAGGCATGGTTCAGTGCGTCGGAAATGATGGCATCGTTTTCGTCAAACAGCGGCTCAAAAACACCACCATTGGCATCAAATGCTGCTGCGTACAGAATGCAGTCTTCCGTGCCGACAAATCCGGCAATCGCCTTTTCCAGCTGCTTGTGAACCGTCTGGGTGCCGCAGATGAAGCGGACTGAGGATAATCCGTAACCGAATTCTCTGGTGGCATCGATCGAGGCTTGTACCATGGAATCATCGCCTGAAAGCCCCAGATAATTGTTGGCGCAGAGATTGATTAATTGTCTGCCATCGTCACAGGTCACCACGGCGCCTTGTCTGGAAGATAGAACACGCTCAGGCTTATAAAGTCCGTCTTCCCGTAACTGATGCAGGCTGGCGCTTAATTTACCGATAAATTGTTGTCTGGATGTGGTCTGAGTCATCATTGTCTCCGTAATCACTGTGGCGTACAGTTTTCTGCTGTTACACTATAAGCAATAAGTTTTTAAATATTAGGATAATTCGATATTTAGAACTTAAGTTCAATATATCGAATATTAATCATACTTTTTTGATGGCGCAATAGTTTTATGAAAAAAATTCTATCCAATACGCCGCCCGAAGTCGGGGCGACGCTGCAAAAAATGCGTCTGGAGCGTGGTCTCACTTTAGAAGATTTATCGAGAACTGCCGGAGTTTCTAAATCCATGCTGTCACAGATTGAGCGGGAGAAAGCGAATCCGACCATTGCGGTGGCCTGGCGGCTGGCGAATGCGCTGGGAGTAACCATGGCAGAGCTGCTGTCATCGGAAGCGCCGGTGCAGGATGCTATCCGGATACTGGAGGCGCATGAAACCCCGACTTTGCCGGGAGAGCATGCTGGTTATGTTTTGCGGATACTGGGACCGATGGAGCTGGCGGGCAAGTATGAATGGTATGAGCTGACACTGGCTCCGGGTGGGGCATTGGTGTCCAACTCGCATGATCCCGGCGCATCGGAACATCTGACAGCATTGCAGGGCAGTATCGAGGTTGAAGTGGACGGCATACGTAAAAAAGTTAAAACCGGTGCCACGGCGCGTTATGATGCTGACAAGAATCACGCTATCCGCAACATCGGAAAAACCGAAGCAAAGGCATTGCTGGTGGTGATCCACCGTTGACAGATCAATATGTCGTAAACAGAGATTGCGGAGACAGTCTAGACACGAGCGATAAAAAAAGACAGCTGTACAAGGAGCCTGTTGGTGGATGGGGCGCTTTGAAAAGCGTGGCGCAACAGATTCTGGATACAGGGGGGCATGATAGATGGATGGTATGGACGCTGAGGCGATTGCGCAGCCTGGGTCAAATCCGGGTGCAGCTGACAGAAAAAATGTTGTCTGAACTCATTTGGGGCAAACCACGCCTGTCTCGACAGTGCGGCACAGATTGGTATTTGCCTGATTGGTATTTGCCTGATTGGTTTTGCCAGGAAAACTGGTTTTGCGGTTCATGCCCATCCAGAACGAATTCTGGCCGAATGAAATGCGAATTGAAGGCGCTGTCGCCAAATTTGCGTGGGTCTGAGAGATGAAGGGCGATATAATAGAAGAAATTTTCGTCCAACATCTCAACGTATTTTTGTCACCCTATGCAATACGCTTCAACACGCGGGCATACCGCATCACAAAATTTTTCTGAAATCCTGCTGGGAGGACTGGCACCGGACGGAGGCCTCTACCTGCCGGTCAGTTATCCTCAGATCAGCGCAGATGAACTCAATATCTGGCGTGGTCTGTCGTATGCGCAACTGGCATTTGAAGTGCTGAAAAAATTTGCGACGGATATTCCTGAGGCTGATCTGAAATCGATCGTTGAACGTACTTACACCGCAGATGTCTATTGCAATGTCAGAAAAGATGAAGAGGCAGCGCAGATTACGCCATTGCGGGTATTGCAGGAAGATCATGGCGGTAAGCTGATATTGCAGGCGCTGTCGAATGGCCCGACACTTGCATTTAAAGACATGGCAATGCAGTTGCTGGGTAATCTGTTTGAATACACACTGGCCAGGCAACATGCCGAACTGAATATTTTTGGCGCGACTTCCGGTGATACGGGCAGCGCCGCCGAATATGCGATGCGCGGCAAAAAAGGCATCCGTGTCTTCATGCTGTCGCCACACCGCAAAATGAGCGCGTTCCAGACTGCCCAGATGTTCAGTCTGCAAGACCCGAATATTTTTAATATCGCGGTCGAAGGCGTATTTGACGATTGCCAGGACATGGTGAAGGCGGTATCCAATGATCTGGAATTTAAGCAACGCCAAAAAATTGGTACCGTCAATTCGATTAACTGGGCGCGGGTCGTGGCGCAGGTGGTCTATTACATCCGCGGCTATCTGAGCGCGACCACCAGTAATGACCAGAAGGTGTCGTTCACTGTTCCTTCCGGAAATTTCGGCAATATCTGCGCCGGGCATATCGCCCGTATGATGGGGGTGCCGATTCACAAGTTGGTCGTGGCTACCAATGAAAATGATGTGCTGGACGAGTTTTTCCGCACAGGTGTTTACCGTGTTCGCAAGTCGGCCGAAACCTGGCACACCACCAGTCCATCGATGGATATTTCCAAAGCGTCGAATTTCGAACGTTTCATATTTGATTTGCTGGGCGGTGACAGCGCGCGCGTGGCCGCGCTGTTCCGTAAGGTGGAAACCGAAGGTGGTTTTGACTTGTCCGGCAAGCCGGGTAGCGATGGCGATGAGTTTGCGAAGGTTGCACGTTTTGGTTTTGAATCGGGTAAATCAGTGCATACCGACCGCCTGCAAACCATCCGCCATGCGGAGCAGAAGTATGGCATCACAATTGACACCCATACCGCAGACGGAATTAAGGTCGCGCTGGAGCATCTGGAAGCCGGTGTGCCGATGATCGTGCTGGAAACCGCGTTGCCTGCCAAATTCAATGAAACCATCCGTGAAGCACTGGAGCGGGATGCACAGCGTCCTGCAGGGTTTGAAAACATCGAGGCACTGCCACAGCGCTTCGTAGTGATGCCGGCGAATGTAGACCAGATGAAGGCCTATATCGCCAGCAATACCGGGCTGTAAAGAGAAGCCGGCGGCACGTCGGTGCAGCTTTTCATTGGAATCAGGATGTATCGCAAAACGGCGGTTTTGATTGCGCCGTTTTGCACATCAGTCGAAACACCGCCGTAGTGCCGACCAAAGCCGGGTTACGAACACATTGACCAGCAATCCAGCCATGACAATGGCGGCTCCGGTGATCTGCAATGGTTTCAGCGCTTCCCCTAGCAATATCCAGGCAGCAGTCAGTCCGATAACCGGTACCATCAGCGTCAGTGGCGCCACCAGATGTGTCGCCAGGCTTGAAAGCAGGCGCCCCCATAAAGTATAGCCAATCAGCGTAGCGGCCAGTGCCAGATAGACGATCGTCAATGCCGACGGCAGGCTCATATTGCGCAGGCTGGACAAAATCAATGCGCTGCCTTCAAACCAGAGCGACAGCAGAATAAATGGCACGATCGGTACCAGTGCGCTCCACGACACTAGGCTGAGCACGGCAGTCGGCCCGATTTTTTTATTGATGACATTGCCGCAGGCCCAGGAAAATGCCGCGCAAATCGTCAGCATAAAGCCCATCAATGTAACTTGTCCGGCAGAGCTGGCGATACTGGCGCTGCCAAGCAGAATCAGGCCGATACTGGCAATCACCATGCCGGCAAGATTGCTTGCCCGCAGTTTGTCGCCAAAAACCAGAGCCGAGATGCCGACGGTAAAAAAAGCCTGTGCCTGCAACACCAGAGAAGAAAGGCCGGCCGGCATGCCGACCGCCATTGCTGAAAACAAAAAAGCAAACTGACCCAGACTGATGGTCAGTGCGTAGGCAATCAACAGTTTGGCCGGGACTTTGGGGCGTGGCAAAAACAGGATTGCCGGAAATGCGACCAATATGAAGCGCAGCGCTCCCATCAGAAATGGCGGAATCCCGCGTAACCCGATTTTGATGACGACAAAATTCATTCCCCACAAACTGACAACGATCAGGGCAGTCAGTAAATGGCGTGGAGTCAGTGTATTTGACATAAAGGGCAGTCTGAAATCGGGAAATTGGGATAGCAAGCGATCATGTGCGGCAGCAGGCGGAATTCAGCGGTTTTCAGGCGCCAGATGCCGTAATTTTTCCAGTAATTCCCGATGTGCGGTCAGGTCAACCGGTCGGTGTTTGCGCACTGATGATGGCGGATAGTGTCGGGTGTCATTACCGTTTTTTCCATGATGTGCAGGGCGAACCGGACGGGGTGAAAAACCGCCGCCACAGTTCGGGCAGACATTTTGCAGCAGATCATCAACGCATGCGGCGCAAAAGGTACATTCAAAGCTGCAGATGCGTGCTTCGGTCGAGTCGGCGGGCAGGTCGGCAGCACAATGTTCGCAGCAAGGACGGAGTTCTAGCATGGCAATAATGGCTCTGGTGTAAAAAATAACGCAAAACTATTCTGGCGTTGTTGCCGCGCCTTACCCTATGGCTTGTGCTGCTGGCGGCACCCAGCTTATTCAGGATGATTTTGCCTGGCCCCTGAAAATGTCGGAAAGCAGATAAGTTATAACACATGATTGTACTTCGGGGTGATTGCGAAACATCCGCGATACCGGCAGCGCGGCTTCTTCGCCGTGATTATCCGGGGAAATATTAAAGCAATATACTCGGTGGGAGTATATTTTAAAGGCTTTATCTTTTCAGGACGGTCAGGCTGATTATCGATATACTCCCCTGAATTTTTGTTAATTGCGGCGGCTGGAGGCCGGATTGGATCGTTATGCGTGAATATGCTTACCGGATACTGAATGTGTTTGCGGAATCGACTTTTGGTGGCAATCCCTTGTGCGTGATCGAAGATGGACAAGGTTTGTCGGATGCGGAAATGCAGGCGCTGGCCTTGCAGCAGAATTTGTCAGAGACGGTGTTTATTTTGCCCTCATCGATAGCAAGCGCCAGAATCCGGATATTTACTCCCGGCATGGAGATGGCGTTTGCAGGACATCCCAGCCTTGGAGCCGGACAAGTCGTCAGTGAGCTGAATGGCGGTGCGGTGAATCTGACGCTGGAGTGCAAGGCTGGCATCGTGCCACTGTCATATCAGAATGATATTTGGAACCTGACCGCGCCGCAGCTGCCGATCATCCGTGATTGCCCGGTTCCGGCCACAGAGATTGCGCGTATGCTGGGATTGACTTCTGCCGATCTGCTGGCACAGCCGTTGTGGGTGAATACCGGCTCCGACCAGTTGCTGGTCGCCGTGCAGTCTGTCGATGCTGTCCGGCGCGCCAGACTGGATGCGGCATTACTCGGAAACTGGCCGGTCAGCAGTCTGGGGCGTCGAACTGCCTATGTGTTTGCACCTGAAACAGAGGATCAGCCTGCCGGGCAGGTAACCGCGCGTTACTTTTTTGCTCGTCCTGATGGCAGCGTCGGGGAAGATCCTGCCACCGGTTCCGCCTGCGCCAATCTTGGCGGCTGGTGGCTGGCGCAACAGCGTTCTATACCGGCCCGGTTGTGGATCTGGCAAGGCGAGCAGATGAGCCGCCCTAGTTGCTTATACCTGGAAATCGGTGCTGATCAGCAGATCCGGGTGGGCGGCAAGGTGATCGAAATTGCCCGCGGCCACTTTCGTATCGAAGGAAAAACCGTCTAATCAACAGAAAGCACGGGAAGAGTGCGGCGAAATCCTTTAAAATAACGGATTCTTTCAAAAACAGCTGGTGCCCCGCAGAATGCCGGAGCAGACCACTTCAGGATTTTCCCCTATGAGCATTGCAACTACCCTCGAAATTGTCGCCGAATTGCGTGCGGGCCGGATGGTGATTCTGGTTGATGAAGAAGATCGTGAAAACGAAGGTGATCTGGTGATGGCTGCGGAATTCGTTACTCCGGAAGCAATCAATTTTATGGCCAGGTATGGCCGTGGCCTGATTTGCCTGACACTGACCGAAGAACGCTGCGAACTTCTGAATCTGGCAATGATGACCAGTCGCAACGGCACGTCGTTCGGAACAAATTTCACTGTCTCGATTGAAGCTGCCGAAGGCGTCACGACCGGCATTTCCGCCGCTGACCGTGCCCGCACGGTGCAGGTTGCGGTTGGCAAACATACTACTGCCAGCGACATTGTTCAGCCCGGCCATATTTTTCCGCTGAAGGCGCAAAAAGGTGGCGTGCTGATGCGCGCCGGTCACACCGAAGCAGGTTGCGACCTGACCGAAATGGCGGGGCTGACTCCGGCATCGGTGATCTGCGAAATCATGAAGGACGATGGCACCATGGCGCGTCTGCCCGACCTGATGGAGTTTGCGAAGGAGCACCAGATCAAGATCGGCACCATCGCTGACCTGATTCATTATCGCAGTCAGACCGAAAGCATCGTGGATCGCATTGCCGAACGTGAAATGGAAACCGTGCACGGTAATTTCAAGGCTGTGGTATATCGCGATAAACCCAGCGGCTCCGCCCATCTGGCACTGGTTCATGGTCAGCCAACTGCTGATCAGGAAGTACTGGTACGGGTGCATCAGCCGGTATCGATCCTTGATCTGCTGGAAAGCAAGGCGACTACACATTCCTGGAATATTGCCGCTGCGATGCAGGCAGTACAGGCGGCAGACGCAGGCGTGATTGTTTTGTTGAATTGCGAAGAAACAGCTGAACAGATGTTTGACCAGTTCAAGGCGCTGAATACGCCGGAAACCCGTCCGCAAGGACGCGCTGCCAGGATGGATCTGCGTAATTACGGTATCGGTGCGCAGATTTTGAAAGATGTCGGGGTCGGTAAAATGAAATTGTTGGCGAACCCACGTAAAATGCCGTCGATGGCAGGTTTTAACCTGGAAGTAACGGGATATCTGGCTAAACCCTGTGCAGAATCTGTGCAGGCGTAAGCTATATTGAACAGACGCTGACCAATAAGTCACTGGTTCCATGCGTCAGCGAGTCAGTGACACAAAGCGCAGAGCGCAAGAGAGAATATCATGACAGTAGGACACTATGAATCTAATCTGGATGGCGCCGGAGTACGGGTCGGTATCGTTCAGGCCCGCTTTAATGCCACCGTGGGCAACGGCTTGCTGAGTTCCTGCCTGGCAGAACTGGCCCGCCTCGGGGTTATGAACGAGGATATTTTGCATGTTACCGTGCCTGGTGCGCTGGAAGTGCCGCTGGCGCTGCAAAAGATGGCAGCCACCAATCAGTTTGATGCGCTGATTGCGCTGGGTGCCGTTATCCGTGGCGAAACATATCATTTTGAACTGGTTTCGAATGAATCCGGTGCCGGTATCACACGTGTCGGCCTCGATGCCGGTATTCCCATCGCCAATGCGATTCTGACGACTGAGAATGATCAGCAGGCGGAAGTCCGTATGCAGGAAAAAGGTGCTGATGCGGCCCGTGTGGCCGTCGAAATGGCAAATCTGGCGCTGGCGCTGGAAGAGCTGGCAGAAGCGACGGAAGACATTGATTACGATGCCTGATTGGTCTGGCAGACGATTCGTATTTGCACAGTGTTAACAGAATGTATGAATCCTGACTTTGTCAGGTCCGGTAAGATAGTAAGAGAATAATATGAACAATAAAACCCAACATGCGAATCCCAGCAAGAACCGCTCACCGCGCCATCGCGCCCGTGAGTTTGCATTGCAGGGTCTGTATGAATGGCTGCTGAATAATGAAGATTCCGGTGTAATCGATGCCCATATCCGTGAAGCGCACGGATTCGATAAGGCTGATCGTGAGCACTTCGATGCCTTGCTGCATGGTGCAATCAATCATTCCGTCGCTTTGCGTGAAGATTTCGCTCCCTTAATTGATCGTGGCATTGCGGAGCTTTCCCCGATTGAGCACGCAGTATTGCTGATTGGTGCCTACGAGTTGAAAAATCACATTGAAATCCCTTATCGGGTTGTGATCAACGAGGCTGTCGAGCTGGCAAAATCTTTCGGCGGCCTCGACGGGCACAAATATGTGAATGGAGTTCTGGACAAGCTGGCTGCCAGACTGCGCCCGGCTGAAGTCGCTGCAAAGCAGGCATAGTAACGGATATCCAACATTTAATCAGGTATAAATCACCAGACCGCCTTTTTTCTCGTCAGAAATCAGGCGGTTTTTTTCGGACTATCAACATGGAACAACACCTCGCGGCAAGATTGAATCATATTGCACCTTTTCATGTCATGGAACTCATGAAAATGGCGGCAGAGCTGGAGACTGACGGACGCCATCTGATCCACATGGGCATTGGCGAACCGGATTTTACTGCGCCGCCTCCGGTGCTGGAGGCGGCAGCCAAAGCGCTGACCGATGGGCGCTTGCAATATACCTCGGCACTCGGTTTACCGGCATTGCGGGCAGCGATTTCCGATCATTATGCGCAACAGTTTGGCGTGACTGTTCCGGCTTCCCGCATCATTGTAACGGCTGGTGCGTCCGCAGCATTATTGCTGGCATGTGCTGCGCTGGTGGATGTGGGAAAAGAGGTGTTGATGCCTGATCCCTGTTACCCATGTAATCGTCATTTTGTCGTCGCCTTTGAAGGTAAACCGAAACTCATCGCCAGTGGACCGGAGCACCGTTTCCAGCTATCCGATGATATGGTGCGCGAACATTGGGGGGCGCATACTGGTGGCGTGTTGCTGGCTTCTCCTTCTAATCCGACCGGCACTTCGATTGCGCAGTCAGAACTGGCAAAAATTATTGCCAGCGTACGCGAACGGCAGGGCTTTACGATTGTCGATGAAATTTATCAGGGGTTGACCTATGACGGGAAGCCGTCGACGGCATTGTCGCTCGATGATGATGTCGTTGTGATTAACAGCTTCAGTAAATATTTCAATATGACAGGCTGGCGGCTCGGCTGGCTGGTTGTGCCGGAGCGCATCGTGCCTGCCGTTGAGAAATTGGCGCAAAATCTGTTCATCTGTCCTTCTGCCATTGCCCAGCATGCGGCCCTGGCCTGCTTTGCGCCGGAAACACTGGCAATTTACGAGGCACGGAAGGCAGCATTTCAGCGTCGGCGTGATTATATTGTTCCTGCCTTGCGTGAACTGGGGTTCAATATTCCGGTAACGCCGGATGGCGCATTTTACGTTTATGCCGATTGTTCGCATCTGACAAAAGATGCTGATGCCTTTGCCAAACAGGTTTTGAGGGAAGCGGGAGTGGTGATTGTTCCTGGTCAGGATTTTGGTCCGGCAACTGCACAGAGTTACGTGCGTCTGTCGTATGCAAATTCACTGGAAAATTTGCAGGAAGCAGTGGTGCGGCTAAAGCAGTTTTTACATGATCAGGGCTAATAAAACAGGGGCGACCATACATATTTAGTTATAAATCCGGCACTGCAGCTTGCTGAAAAAGAAAAGCCACCATCAGGTGGCTTTTCTTTTGATACGCTGAATCATGCCGATTTTATAACGCGGCGACCTGATCCTTTGGAACGCTGGTTTTCGCCTTGGCTTCAACCGGATCTGTTTTGCCGGCAGGTGTTGATTCTGCAGGACGGGCAACAGGTGCCGGGGCTGCGGAGAATGTGGTCGGTACATTTTTACCTGCCGAAACGTCTTTCAGGCGCTTGTATTCAGTGAGCACACGGCTGCCATAGCCTGAGTCGTTTTCAAAGGCGCTGGCACCGACATACATTTTCAATCCGGCTTCCACTGAGCCTGTGCGGGAAACGTAGTCTTTCAGAATCAGTGCCCCGACCTTGATATTGGCAACCGGATTCAGCGCAGCCTTGACACCACCCATTTCCTCAAATTTTTCCTGATGCACCTTCGACATGACCTGCATCAGCCCCTGAGCGCCAACCGGACTTTCGGCAAAAGGATTCAGACCTGATTCAATCGCCATGACCGACAAGATCAGCAAGGGATCAAGTTTGATTTCCTTTGCTGTCAGATAGGCTGCAGATACCAGCATATTGGTAGCGTCAGTGGCGACGCGGTAGCGCTTAGACAGCCAGTTGGTTACCCATTGCTGCTGTCGCTGGTTGCCCAGCATTTTTGCATCATCGTCCGCAACATGCGGCGTGTCAGATGTATTTTTTGACGGTGTCTGCATCAGCGCGGCAAGGTCAGGTGCCGGAGTTGCTTCGGATGCGACTTCCTCTGCCTCTGCAAAAGGAGATAAATCCTTGAATTTGTCAGCCAGTTCTGGTTTGATGAACATTAGTCCCAGAAAAATCATGGCGGCAACGCCGGAAAACATGAGCAGCTTACGCATTGCGCTCAGAAAACCACTGGTTGTATCACGCGCGACGGCATTCAATGCCTGGCGCTTTTGTTCTGCAGTCAAGCTGCTTTGTTGTACTGCTAATATAAAACGTTGAAACATGTTACCTCCTGAATCTTCGTGGCGCTTCCGGCTCAGCTTCGAACCTGTCGCACATGAACTTCCACGAATCAGAAACATCGTCTTCCCCGCAAGTTGCGATCAGAAGACGCCGGAGCTGTTTATCATCCGGTTCGTTGAACCGCTACTGGAGTATCCAGTGATAAACAACTTTTTTCGGGTGAAGGCAGACGCCTTTTGAAAACAATCCTTACAATGTTATATGGGGCCCGATCCCCGTGAATGATGTTACCGATATGGCGAAACCTTCTGGGTGTTGAAAGTTGCGGAAGTCTTTACCTCTTCATCAAGTTGGGCGAATTGTAGGGGCGGTTTTATATCGAGTCAATACTATCAAATTTAATTTTTATAACTTATCGGTATAATGGAATCTGCTGCAATGCAGCAAAAAACAATAAAATCAAGCACTTAGAATAACAAGCTGGACTAACTAGTTCAGACATTCAAAAAAGCGAAAAATGATGAAATATTCTGATTTGAGAGATTTTATTTCTCAATTGAAACAAAATGGCGAATTAAAACAGATTGATATCGAAGTTTCCCCGCATTTGGAGATGACTGAAATCTGTGACCGGACTTTGCGCGCTGCGGGACCAGCTTTGTTATTCAATAAGCCCTCGGGACACCAGATGCCAGTACTAGGAAATCTGTTTGGTACGCCGCGCCGGGTCGCGCTGGGAATGGGCGCTTCCGATGTCAGCGAGCTGAGGCAGATTGGCCACGTATTATCTGCGTTAAAAGAGCCTGAGCCGCCGAAAGGTCTGAAAGATATTCTGGGTATGGGCTCTCTGGTAAAAGCTGTCTGGGATATGGCGCCGAAAGAAGTCCGTGGGGCGAAATGTCAGGAAATCGTCTGGGAAGGGAATGATGTGGATTTGGCCAGATTACCGATTCAGCATTGCTGGCCGGGCGACGTTGCACCACTGATTACCTGGGGGCTGGTCATCACCAAAGGGCCAAATAAGAAGCGCCAGAATCTGGGAATTTACCGTCAGCAGGTATTGGCCTGCAACAAAGTTATCATGCGCTGGCTGGCTCATCGGGGAGGCGCGCTTGATTTCCGTGAGCACGGGATTGTCAATAAAGGCCAGCCTTATCCGGTCGCAGTGGCACTGGGAGCTGATCCGGCGACGATACTGGGGGCGGTGACACCGGTGCCTGACAGTTTGTCCGAATATCAGTTTGCAGGTTTGCTCAGAGGCAGTCGCACTGAGCTGGTAAAAGCGCTTGGCAGTGAATTGCGGGTACCGGCTTCCGCAGAGATTGTGCTGGAGGGGCATATTTATCCGGACGAATCTCATCCCAGTGGCTATGAGCATGCGCTGGAAGGGCCTTATGGCGATCATACCGGTTACTACAATGAGCAGGATTGGTTCCCTGTGTTCACGATAGACAGGATCACGATGCGGCGTGATCCGATTTATCACTCGACCTATACTGGTAAACCACCGGATGAGCCGGCTGTACTGGGTGTCGCACTGAATGAAGTATTTATTCCCTTGCTGCAAAAACAGTTCAGCGAAATTACGGATTTTTATTTGCCGCCCGAAGGTTGCAGTTATCGCATGGCAGTCGTCCAGATGAAGAAATCCTATGCCGGACATGCAAAGCGTGTCATGTTTGGCGTCTGGAGCTTTCTGCGTCAGTTCATGTATACCAAATTCATTGTGGTGGTCGATGAAGATGTGAATATCCGCGACTGGAAAGAGGTGATCTGGGCAATCACTACCCGGGTTGATCCGTTGAGAGATACCACGCTGGTGGACAACACGCCGATTGACTATCTGGATTTTGCCTCCCCGGTCAGCGGTCTTGGCAGCAAAATGGGTATTGATGCGACCAATAAATGGCCTGGTGAAACCAGTCGCGAATGGGGAACAACGATACAAATGACGGCAGAGGTGCGTCAGAAGGTTGATCAGATCTGGCAGGAGTTGGGATTGTAGATTGGCCATCCCCTCCAGACCGGTTGCGATGTTTTCATTGGTGCCGGATGGCGAGGGGGCTATCCGGATCATGTGCCCGGGGAAGATTAGTTGGCAGTTAGCGTGCCAGCAGGGCAGTTCTTCCGTTTGCCATCATATTGCGCAGAATTGTTGGGCGAAATGGTGAAGGATGCGTTATACTACGCGCTGGCGGGCCCCTGCGCATTGCGGCATGGCCAATCTGGTCAGGTCGGGAACGAAGCAGCCACAGTCATTTCCCGCAAGTGCCGCAGACCAGGCTCGCCAACTTCTCTTTCCTTCCCCGTTTCATTTCCTCCGCTTCACCAGCACCGCTGATATCGTTGTGCGGCAATATGGTCAAAAGTCACACTACTACTCTGTTTTTCTTGTCTTTGAATAATTTTGCGTTAAGCTGTTTGTGCGCAAAAACACACCGTTTATTGCGGATAATAATTTAAATACTGACTGAGGAGACTGGAATGAAACTGACCCGCAGAACCCTGCTGATTTTAGGATTATGTGCTGGCTTGGTAGCGCCTGCCATCGCTGCTGAAGATCGTGGAACCACCGAGCAGGCACAGGCAATGGTGAAAAAAGGGATCGCTTATATTAAAGAACATGGCAAGGAAAAAGCTTTTGCCGAGTTTTCCAATATGTCGAATAAAGACTTCCACGACAGGGATTTATATTTATTTGCATACGATCTGAATGGGGTTAACCTCAGTCACGGTAATAATCCGAAGATGAACGGTAAAAATCTGATTGATCTGAAGGTCGGAGATAAATTCGTCGTCAAGGAAATGATTGCGATGGCGAATAGTAAGGGCAAGGGATGGATAGATTATCAATGGCCGAATCCTGTCACCAAAGTCCTGGAAACCAAATCCACCTATATAGAAAAGTTGGATAATTATTTCGTCGGGTGCGGTGCCTACAAGTAAGGCAACATTGATTGCCCAGCATGAACCTGCCGGATAGTGGCAGGTTTTTTTATCTGTGAAAATAAAATATCAATTTTTGATATTTCAGGTAAACAGGAAGATTTCGCTTTCACCAGCCGGCATATACAGACATACGCAGACCGAATCCGAATACAATTAATCCTTATGAATCAAAGTCTCTACCCCATTACGCAACGGTTTCTGGCATGGTTTTCCCGTCCGGTGCTATTTGCTGGTCTGTTGTTATCGATACCGGCATTTTATCTTTTGCTGGCAACGGATAATCAGCATCTGGTGCAGACTGGGCATACTTTATACCTTGTTGCAGCAGGTCTGATTGCTCTGGATACTTACTGGAAATGGAAAGGCAACCGCCGCCAGTCAAACCGGCACAGCGGAAAGATGGTGCTGGATATGGGCATCACACTTGGCTGTCTGATCAGTGCTATCCAGTTTTCTGTGGTCTGGAGTCCGGTTGAGTGGTTATTGCGGCTGGGTTTGTGTGCTGCGATTTTGCTGCGTATCGCCATGCTGGTATTGCAGCATATGAAACCTGGTCATCTGGTGCAGATCATTACACTGGCTTTGCTGATGCTGAGTTCTGCCGGCGCGGGATTCTACTGGCTTGAGCCGAACGTGAAAAATTACGCCGATGGCGTCTGGCTGGCATTTACCACGGTGGCAACAGTCGGATACGGTGATATCGTGCCATCCACCCCATCATCTAAAATCTTTGCGGTGTTTATCGTACTGCTGGGTTATGCAATGTTTTCGATTGTCACAGCGAATATTGCGGCGCTGTTTGTGGGAGAAGAGGAAAAAATATTCGAGCGGGAGCTGCATGCGGATATCCGTCTGCTTAACCGCGAAATCGGTGCTTTGCGGGATGAGTTACGCCGGCGGGACAAGTTCCTGGCGGAACTGGAGCATAAAGTCCGGTCTTTGCAGGAAAAACAGCATTAATTCCACCGTAACCGCATTAAAACGGCGAGGGGAATCGCCATCATCATCTGCCGCCGCCGTTTGTTCAGAATGCCAGAATTGGCCTCATGCGGGAAATGCTCTTTGCAGAATTTTCTGACATGTGCTCATATCATTGATGATGGAGCTGCCATATATGCGCCCGCTGTCTGTATTCAGGCGGCTGCTGATAAATGTTTCGGCAAAATCCTGCGGTGCGTGCCGGATAAGTAAGACGGACTGTGCGGCCAGCACCAGTTTTTGAACCAGCCTGCGCGCCTGCAACTCACGGGTTTCTGCCGGTGCCAGGAGTTCAACCTGCAATTCCAGAACCAGTTGTCTGACGGCTGGATGACCGCACGCTGCAAAATCCGCCAGCAATAGTTGTGTGCCCTCCGGATCGCGACCTATCGCCCGCAGGACATCCAGGCACATCACATTCCCTGAACCTTCCCAGATCGAATTGACCGGCGCCTCCCGGTAAAGTCTCGCCATGATGGAAGTTTCGACGTAGCCGTTGCCTCCCATGACTTCCATGCATTCACCGGTAAATTCAATGGCGCGTTTGCATACCCAGAATTTGGCAGCTGGTGTCATGATGCGTCGCCATGCCTGATTCAGGGGAGACTCTTCGCCTTCTACGACAGACGCCAACTGCAGCATCAGCCAGCCAACTGCCTCACTTTCCAGAGCCAAATCAGCCAGTGTGTGTGCCATCAGCGGTTGCTCTGCCAGCAGCCGCCCGAACGCACTGCGGTGACGGGCATGATGAATGGCTTGTATGAGTGCCTGGCGCATCAGTGCTGCACTACCGATTACGCAGTCGAGCCGGGTCAGGCTCGCCATTTCGATAATGGTCGGAATGCCGCGACCTTCAGTACCGATCAGGATGCCATATGCATCCTGAAATTCGACTTCACTGCTGGAGTTAGACTGATTTCCCAGTTTGTCTTTCAATCGCTGAATCTGAACGGAGTTTTTGCTGCCATCAGGTTTCCAGCGGGGAACGAAAAAACACGACAATCCCGCTTCGGTGCGTGCCAGCACCAGATGTGCATCGCACATGGGGGCAGAAAAAAACCATTTATGCCCGGTCAGTAAATAGGCTTCACCGCGGCCTGATGCATCACAAGGGCGGGCCAGCGTCGTATTGGTCCGGACATCCGAGCCGCCTTGTTTCTCGGTCATCCCCATTCCGATCATGATGGCGTGTTTGTCCTGAATCGGCAGATCCCGCGGATCATGCCGTGTGGCGTACAGTTTTTCCCTGAGCTGAGCGAATAGTGCAGCTTCTTTTTGCAGTACCGGTATGGCGGCAAAGGTCATAGTGGTCGGACAGAGCGAGCCTGACTCGATCTGCGCCTGCATGTAATAGCCGGCCGCCCTTGCCACCTGAGCGCCGGTGCGCGGGTGAGACCAGGGTAGTGCCTGCAGACCCTGACTGCGCAGCATTCCCAGTAATTGATGCCAGCTGGGATGAAAGTCTACAACGTCAATCCGTTTTCCGGTTCTGTCGTGGGTGCGCAGTTCTGGCCGGTAGCGGTTAGCCTGTTCGCCCAGCAGCAATGTTTCCGGTTTACCCAGTTCTGCGCCAAAGTTTTCCAGCGAGGCCGTGTGCCAGTCGGCTTTATAATGTTGCAAAGCATTCTGCAGGAGGGAGTCGCTGTGAAACAGGTTGTAGTGCTGCAGTTCGGGAACCTGATTGCTGATTTCGTGCGTTTGCCATTGCATGCCTGTCTCCTGTCTGGAATATATCTGATGTATTTGTTCTGTATTTGCGCTGCGCGGGTGATGTTATTTGGAGTGTCAGTGTAGCGGGCATCCTGCTGCAGTATGTTCGTATTTGATTTTTTTTCTGTATCTGATGAATGCTTCGACGGACCATTTAAAATCAAGGCGTAAGCCGGTGCAGCAACGTTCCAGGCTGACGCAGGGAGCGATTCTGGATGCCTTTGTTCGGCTTTTACTTGAAAAAGGTTATGCGCGGCTGACCATGCGCGATATTGCGCTGGTTGCCGGTGTCGGACTGGGAACGCTGTACGAGTATTTTCCGGGTAAGAAATCGATTGCAGCACATTGCATCCACGGCCGCTTCAAAGGCGTCGGACAGCAGATGCTGGAATGGCTGGATGGCTTGAGGGGCGAACCTGCTGCCCGGCTGATTCCGTCCCTGATTGAGCGGCTGATTGTTTTGCATGCTGAAAGGGCGGAGGAATGGTCGGCACTGATTTTTCTGGAGCGTCAGCTATCCGAACTCGATGCTTATGCCCAGTTGTATCAGTATATTGCCGATATCTGGACACAGGCTTTGCTTGCCTGTGCTGATGCGGCGCGGATGCAGGACAAAAATCCTGCAGTTCTGCATGCAGTTGTGTATGGATTGCTGTATCAAACGCTGATGCTGTCTCCGCAAAGATTGACCGAGGCAGCATTTTCAACCGAGATGCAGGCGCTGGTGGCCGGGTATTTGCAATTTCCGGTTTCCGGGCAGTCTGTATGATGAATGAATAGGGTAAAATCTCTGCATGTCATATCAAGTTCTCGCCCGAAAATACCGCCCCAGAAGTTTTCAGACTCTGGTAGGTCAGGAGCACGTGGTTCGTGCCTTAACGCATGCGCTGGAGCAGCAGCGGCTGCACCATGCCTATCTATTCACCGGCACCCGCGGTGTCGGTAAAACGACGCTGTCGCGGATTCTCGCCAAGTCTTTTAATTGCGAGCAGGGCATTACCGCTAATCCTTGTGGTGTTTGCGAAGCCTGCACGGCGATTGATGCCGGGCGTTTTGTCGATTACATCGAGATGGATGCTGCATCCAATCGTGGCGTGGATGAAATGGCGTCGCTGCTGGAGCAGGCCATTTATGCACCGTCGAATGCACGCTTTAAAGTCTACATGATTGACGAAGTGCACATGCTGACCAATCATGCGTTTAATGCGATGCTCAAGACGCTCGAAGAGCCGCCGGAGCATGTGAAATTCATTCTGGCGACGACAGACCCGCAGAAAATTCCCGTGACGGTCTTGTCCCGCTGCCTGCAATTCAATCTGAAACAGATGCCGCCGGGTCATATCATCGGTCATCTGGAAAATATCCTGACGCAGGAGCAGATTGGTTTTGAGGTTCCTGCACTGCGTTTGTTGGCGCAGGGCGCACAGGGTTCCATGCGTGATGCGCTGTCCCTGACCGATCAGGCGATTGCTTATGCGGCCGGCCAGGTGAGTCTGGAATCGGTGCAGGGTATGCTGGGGGCACTGGATCAGTCATATCTGATCCGTCTGCTTGATGCGCTGGCAGCCAATGACGGCAAGGCTTTGCTGGATGTTGCCGATGAAATGGCCGCGCGCAGCCTGTCGTATAAGGCGGCTTTGCAGGATCTCGGCACGCTATTGCATCAGATTGCAATAGCGCAACTGGTGCCTGCTGCTGTGGCGGAGGATTTGCCGGAAAGAGAGCAGGTAGTGCGCCTGGCATCTGTTTTTACCAAGGAAGAGATTCAACTTTATTATCAGATCGCAGTGCATGGCCGTCATGAGCTGGCGCTGGCTCCCGATGAATATGCCGGTTTCAGTATGACTTTACTGCGTATGCTGGCCTTTCGTCCGGCAGAAGGCGGCGAAGCGACAGATCCCGGGGCGGCTTATTCCGGTGGTGGCGCGGCAAGAGGTGTCTTGCCGCTGTCAATGTCGCCGCAGTCCACTCATTCCGGCGTCAAGGCAACGGCGGCACAGAGTGCGCAATCTTCAGCGGCGTTGTCCATTTCCTCACCAGCCAGATCTGCGGTGCCAGCCAGCAATGTGAATCCGGTTTTTCCGCCGGTGGTGACACAGGTGCGGAATTCTGTAACGGCAGATATCACGCCTGCGGCTGCACCCCCCGCACAAAAGCCCATGAGTCCTGCGATGGCTGCTTTAGCCGCTGCACGGGCCGCCAGTGCTGGTGTCAAAGGCGCAGGGGGAGGCGCTACGCAACCGGCTTCACCAGTCATGCCAGTAGTTCAATCTGCGGCAGCGGCGCCTGCTGCAGTTCCATTACCGGAAAAAAAAGCAGTAACGGACATGCCGTCTCAGTCATCATCACGCATGACACCGGAAAATTTGGCTGACACGCAGCGTACGGACAACATTACCGCACCGGATTCGTCACCGGCGGAATCTGATATGCCGGTGTCGATGGAAGCACAGACTCTGACGATGGATGATATGCCGCCGCCATGGGATGACGACATACTGCAGGTATCGGTGGCGAAAAATACAGCAGGGGCAAGCCAGAACTTACCAACTGGTGTTTCGCATATGCGGAATGAGGATGACGTGCCTGCTGCACATCAGTCCGGCGCAATATCTGCACCTGAACCTGCCGTGCTTGACCGCCAATTGTGGCAGGCGCCTGTTGCAGCACTGGACTGGGATGGGCGCTGGCCGACCCTTGCCGCTAACCTGCCAGTACGCGGAGTGACGCAGCAGCTGGCGCAGCAAAGCGAACTGGCTGATTGCCGGCAGGAGGGTAATGTCTGGGTCTTTGAATTACGCGTGCCGCTTCCGACTTTGCTGTCGGCCGGCAGCAGCGACAAACTGGCGACAGCACTTTCCGAGCGATTCTCCAGAACCGTCCGCGTCGAGCATAAGATCGGCGCAGTGGAGCTGACTGCCAACGCAGAGGCGATTGCCGAACGGGAATTGCGTCAGAAGCAGGCCGAACAATCCATCCGGAAAGACCATTTTGTCCAGACTCTGATGCGTGAATTCGGTGCCGTCATCGTGACTGGCAGCGTGCGCCCGGTCTGATTTCTTTCTCTGTTTTTTAAATTATTCCATTTTCAGGAGAAGTATCCATGATGAAAAATCAACTCGCAGGTCTGATGAAGCAGGCGCAGGCGATGCAGGACAATATGAAAAAAGCCCAGGATCAGCTGGCGCTGATCGAGGTGGAAGGTCAGGCTGGTGCCGGGCTCGTGAAGGTGGTGATGACCTGTAAAAATGATGTGAAGCGCGTCACGATCGATCCGTCATTACTGGCTGACGACAAGGATATGCTGGAAGACCTGGTGGCGGCCGCGTTTAACGATGCCGTACGCAAGGCAGAGGCGACCACACAGGAAAAAATGTCCGGGCTGACGGCCGGTATGCCATTGCCACCCGGTTTCAAAATGCCGTTCTGATCGTGAAGAAAACCGGCAGTCTCGAAGCACTGGCTGAGGCATTGCGCCGTCTGCCCGGAGTCGGGCCAAAATCGGCGCAGCGCATGGCTTACCATTTGTTGCAACATGACCGGGAAGCCGCGTCAACGCTGGGTCATGCCTTGTTGAACGCGATGGACCGTATTCATCACTGCTCCTCCTGCAATACCTTCACCGAAATCGAAATTTGCGAAACCTGTCAGGATGCGCAGCGTGACGGTACGCTGCTGTGCGTTGTCGAGACGCCTTCCGATCAGATGATGATTGAACAGACCCTGACCTACAAGGGGCTGTATTTTGTACTGATGGGGCGTCTGTCACCGCTGGATGGAATCGGGCCCAGGGATATTTATCTGGAACGGCTGATTGCCCGTGCGACCGACGGTATCGTGCAGGAAGTCGTGCTGGCTACCAATTTCACGAATGAAGGTGAGGCGACCGCGCATTATATCGGTGAGATGCTCAAGGCCCGCGGATTGAAAGTCAGCCGGCTGGCGCGCGGTGTTCCTGTCGGGGGGGAGCTGGAATATGTTGATGCCGGCACAATTGCCCGCGCCATGCTGGACAGGCGCAGTGCCTGAATCTTGCCGTGGCATCTGGCGGAGCGAGTCTGCCAGGAATGCAGCGATGATCCAACCAAACATGAAATCCATATCATGACCCAAAAAAATACCGGGCCGCTATCAGGTATCCGGGTGCTGGAACTTGGCACACTGATAGCAGGTCCATTTTGCTCGCGCATGCTGGCAGAGTTCGGTGCCGAAGTCATCAAGATCGAATCGCCGGATGGCGGTGATCCGCTACGGCAGTGGCGGGTATTGAAAGATGGAACCTCTTTGTGGTGGAGTGTGCAGGCGCGGAATAAAAAAAGCGTCACTCTGAATATGAAAAGTGCAGAGGGGCAGACCATCGCACGGCGTCTGGCGCTGGATGCCGACATCATTATCGAAAATTACCGTCCTGGCGTGCTGGAGAAATGGCAGCTTGGTTATGAACAGCTAAAAGCGATCAATCCGGCCACCATCATGGTGCGGCTTTCCGGATACGGCCAGAGCGGTCCCATGAGTGATTTACCTGGCTTTGGTGCAATTGGCGAATCCATGGGCGGTTTGCGGTATGTGTCGGGTCATCCTGATCGTCCGCCGGTCAGGGTTGGCATTTCGATCGGTGATTCTGTTGCAGCCTTACACGGGGTGATCGGGGCGATGATGGCACTACGCCATCGTGATGTGACCGGCGGTCGCTGGAACGGAAAAACAGGTGATGCTTGTCAGGCGGGGCAGGGGCAAATGGTGGATGTAGCATTGTACGAGTCCGTCTTTAACCTGATGGAATCACTGGTACCGGAATTCGACGTGGCAGGTGTGGTGCGGGAGCGCACCGGAGGCGCCTTGCCCGGTATCGTTCCGTCGAACACCTACACCACTGCCGATGGTGAAAATATCGTGATTGCGGGTAATGGCGATGCGATTTTCCATCGTCTGATGAAGGCGATCCGGCGCGATGATCTGGCGCACGATCCGGCGCTGGTTCGCAATGATGGCCGGGTGCCGCGTACCGCCGAAATCGATGCCGCCATCCAGGGCTGGTGTGATACGCAGCAAATTGAAACCGCTTTGCAGACACTGAGAGCGGCGGATGTTCCGGTGGGGAAGATTTATTCAGTGCGGGATATGATGCAGGATCCACAGTTCCTGGCACGCAATATGTTTGAGCAGCATCAGTTCGCTGATGGCAGCGCAGTGAAACTACCAGCGATTACGCCGAAAATGTCTGAAACGCCGGGGCAGACTCAATGGCTGGGGCCGCCTCTCGGGGAGCATAACCATGCGGTCTTGCAGGCACTGGGATATAGCGAGACGGATATTGCACGCTTTGAAGCTGAAAAAATTATTTAGCAGAAATCCGGGGCTGACATCCAATTATCCGGCTGGCGCAATCGCTCTTTGTCGTGTGGGATGTCATGTTAACTGCCGGTATCTGCTGTCGCGCTTCGCCGGAATAATGTGCATCAGCGCGGCAGAGAAATTATTTTTAAAAATACGCAGGGAGACGTCAGATGAATCGCCAGTTCTGGAAACAGTTTGTCATTGCACTGGTCCTGTTTTTGCTGGGCTATTTCACTTTTAACAGCAAGCTGTTTGCGGCAGAGTTGCCGCAGCCAGTCGCAGTGCAGACCAGCCAGGTCGATTGCTGACAAGTGTGCCGGCTTATCCTTGCAGGGCACATGATTACAGCGTCTTGATGTATTCCCGGATACCGGTCAGCAGCATTTCAATCGACATGGCAGCCAGTATCAGCCCCATCAAGCGTTCGAATGCGGTCATGACCCGCGACCCGAGCACCTGCTGCATGCGTTCGGCGCTGAGCAGCACCACCAGCCAGACAACCGCAACGGCGGTCAGGGCGCCAAGATGAACCAGCATTTCCTGGCTGTTATCGGAAGAAAATAGCAGCACAGTCGCCAGCGCAGACGGCCCCGCCAGCGCAGGAATGGCCAGCGGGACGATAAATGGCTCGTGATTTTCTTCCGTATCTCCGAAAATACCCCCTTCCTGCGGAAACACCATGCGCAAAGCAATCAGGAACAGAATGACGCCGCCGCCGATACGGATTGAGACTTCGGATAGTTGCAGCGCGGTCAGAAAATTTTTCCCGAAAAACATAAACAGCAACAGCAGGACAAAAGCGATCGCGCATTCGCGCACGATGACGCGCCAGCGCCGCTCGGGAGAAACATGAGAGAGCGCACTGACGAAAATCGGGACATTGCCGAACGGATCAGTCACGATAATCAAAAGAATCAGTGTCTGGAAAAAATCTTGTGCCATGAATAGGGTATCTCTCAAGCCATTCCGGGGTAAAACGGAAGAGGCTGTCGGTGTCAGGAAGTTTGTAAAATATCGGAGAGCCGGCCTGAGTCGGTATCTGACCGGAAATTGCAGAAGGGAGCTTGCATTATGCCAGTGCCGGAAATCCCTCGCTGAGGCGCAATTTTCCTGCCGATCATGGGGGGCTGTCAATCCGGGATTGTCCGGGAAAGGCATTTGTGCAGGAAATAGAAGGAGTCACCAAATCGCCCCGGCGGGATTCTGCCGGGGTTTGCGTTACTATTGTGTCTTTAAAATGCCGGATTACAACCGGTTTGACAGACCGGCTGCAGGACATGAGCCGACTGTGCGGATGATGAATCATGAGTGAAACAAAAGAAAGACCGGATACTCCTTGCGTGGCGGTGTGCTCCACAACCTTTGATGAGGTATGCCGGGGATGTGGCCGCACGGTTGCGGAAGTGGCGGAATGGGTTTTTATGGATGCAGCGCAGAAAGAAGTCATTTGGCAGAGGATTACCGCGCAAGGTTATCCTCGTCGTAATTCGTAACATGAGCGGGATTGGGCCGCAGCACAAATCCTGTGGCAGTAAAACAAAAACGGAGACAAAGATGACGCAAATTAAAAAGAGCCGCCGGCGTTTTATCCTGGGAGGCCTGGGGGCTGCCGGTGCGCTGGTGGTGGGCTGGGGAGTCATGCCGCCGCGCCAGCGGTTGAATGGCGCACATCCTTTGCCGGTCGTGCAGGGTGAGGTGGCGCTCAATGGCTGGATCAAGATTGCTGCTGATGGCATCGTCACGGTTGCCATGCACCGCAGTGAAATGGGGCAGGGCATTCATACTGCGTTGCAGATGCTGGTAGCGGAAGAGCTGGATGTGCCGATACACATGATCAGAACGATGCATGCGCCGGTCGATAAAATCTACGGCAACATGGCGATGCTGGCAGATGGCTTGCCATTTCATCCGGATGATCAGGGAACGGTGAAGCGGTTTGCGCAATGGATGACACTGAAAACCGCGCGTGAACTTGGTCTGCAGGTAACTGGTGGCTCTTCCAGCGTAAAAGATGCCTGGATGCCCTTGCGTGAAGCGGGCGCCACCGCGCGCGCTATGCTGGTGGCTGCCGCTGCGCAGGAGTGGCAGGTCTCTGCGAACCAGTGTCGCACTGAAAATGGCTTGGTCAAAAATGCGGCAGGAAAACAGCTGGCTTATGGCGTGCTGGCAGCAAAGGCAGTGAATGCGCGGCCAGAGTCATTCACGCTGAAAGATCCGAAGGCATTCACCTTAATCGGCCATCCCCAGGCGCGTACTGATACCCGCAGCAAAACTGATGGTTCCGCACAATATGGAATGGATGCGCGGCCTGAGGGTTTGCTGTATGCCGCACTAAAGATGAGTCCTGTAATTGGCGGTACTGTTAGACATGTTGATGAACAGGCTGTTCAGGGCTTGCCGGGTGTGCGTTATGTGGTCGATTTTTCCGCAGAAGCAGGACCGGCCGGCGTAGCGGGTGTTGCGGTAGTGGCAGACAGCTACTGGTATGCCAAAAAGGCGCTGGCTGCACTGCCGGTGGAGTGGAACCCTGGCCCGCATGCGGGTTTGACGACTGAGAAAGTGTTTCAGGAACTGGCGGAAAAAATCGACAGCGAATCCGGTTTCACCTATTACCGGCAGGGTGATGCTCCTGCCATGCTGAACAGCGCCGACGCAGTGAAAAAAGTGCAGGCGGAATACCGCGCACCGTTTTTGGCGCATGCCGCCATGGAGCCTATTAACTGCACTGCGCAGCTGAAAGAAGGCAGGCTCGATCTGTGGGTATCAACGCAGGTGCCGAGCATTGTGGTCGACGTTGCGGCCAGGGCAGCCGGCATTCCGGCAGAGCAGGTGAACTTGCATATGAGTTTTCTTGGCGGTGGTTTTGGACGCCGGCTGGAAGTCGACATGGTGCTGCAGGCTGTGGCGGTCGCCCGTAAAACCGGGGGGGTGCCTGTGAAGCTGATCTGGAGCAGGGAAGAGGATATCACGCATGATGTCTACCGCCCTGCTGCGCTGGCACGCTTCAGCGCAGCACTGGATGCGCAGGGGCGCGTCATTGCTTATGATAATAAATCAGCTTCCGGATCAATCACTCATCAGGTGCTCAAGCGCACGTTTGGCCTGATGGGTGCCGGGCCGGATAAAACCACTGCGGAAGGGGAGTTCGATACAGCATATCAATTCCCCCACCAGAAGATTGCACATGTGATCGTGCCGACCCCGGTGCCGCTGGGTTACTGGCGCTCGGTAGGGCATTCGCATAACGCATTTTTCAAAGAGAGCTTCATTGACGAGCTGGCGCATGCTGCCGGTAAGCAGCCGGCAGCATTCCGGCGTGAATTGCTGAGCAATCAGCGACGTCACCTGACGGTGCTGGATGCCGCGCTGAATAAAGCGGGTGCCGCTCCTGAAGGCAGAGCGCATGGCATTGCGTTGCACCGATCTTTTGGCACCATCGTGGCCCAGGTGGCGGAGGTGTCTGTGCATGATCGGCAGATTCGTGTACATCGTGTGGTGTGCGCGGTCGATTGCGGGATTGCTGTTAACCCCAACATCATCATGCAGCAGATGGAGTCCGCCGTGATATTTGGCCTGAGTGCTGCGTTATACGGTGAAGTGACGATCAAAGACGGCCAGGTTCAGCAAACCAATTTCCATGATTATGCCGTGTTGCGTATGAACGAAGCACCACATGTGGAGGTGGTGATCGTGCCAAGTGCAGAGCCGCCGGAAGGGATTGGTGAGCCTGGTGTGCCGCCAGTTGCACCGGCGGTCGCCAACGCCGTGTTCATACTGACCGGTCAGCGCTTGCGCAGCCTGCCTCTGAAGCTGAGCTGAAATATGGTCGAATATACTATGGGGAGTATATAAAATTCCCCTTGTTTGACAAGGATGCTGGGCTGTTTTTGAAGAAATGATGGGGGAGTATCTGATTTGATGATTTTTTTGTTATTTTTGAGTAACAGTTAATCATCCTGTTGTATTCCCGTTTTATACTGCGATGCGCCGCAAGCTGTGCTTGTTCTTTCATGTTGAACTTTTTTTTGACCGAAGTGTTTATGTTGAATTTTCAGACTATGTCCGTTCCTCCGGCAAAGCGCCGCGCACGTGGATTTACGCTTATCGAAATCATGGTGGTGGTGGTCATCATGGGAATCCTGGCGGCGCTGGTGGTGCCCAAACTCATGGGCCGTACTGATGATGCCCGTATTTCTGCCGCACGGCAGGATATCGCCACCCTGATGCAGGCGCTGAAACTGTACCGCCTGGACAACCAGCGTTATCCGACCACGGAGCAAGGCCTGCAGGCGTTGATCGTGAAACCGACGACCGGTCCTGCCGCGAATGGCTGGAAAACCGGCGGTTATATTGAAAAATTGCCGAAAGACCCGTGGGGGAATCCCTATCAGTATCTGTCCCCGGGTATCAAGGGTGAAGTTGATGTATTTTCCTACGGTGCTGATGGTCAGCCCGGCGGTATCGATAAGGATGCCGATATCGGCTCCTGGGACATGTAAAGCAGATACATGAAGTCTGTGCGCAGGCAGCAGGGGTTCACGCTGCTGGAATTACTGGTGGTTCTCGTCATCGTCGGCATCATGCTGGGCGTTGTGAGTTTTAACGCCATGCCAGACCAGCGCCAGCGGCTGGAAATTGACGCGCGACGGATTGCTTTGCTGATGCAACTGGCACGCGATGAGGCGATTCTGCGCAATCTGCCGGTTGCGTTTGAGGCCGATCAGTCCGGTTACCGTTTCCAGATCCGAGAAGACCGGATCTGGCTTCCGCTGAAAGATGACTTACTGCGCGAACGCAATTTCGAATTATCTCCCGTGAAGCTGCAAATGGAACCCGTCCCGTTTCAGACTATGCCCATGCGCGTGGTGTTTGGCAGGGAGCCGGTCGATAAGCCGTTTATCCTGACCTTACAGTCGGGTGACAGCAGTGTACGGATCCGGGCTGATGGCATCGGGCATTTTTTGGTGGAATAAAATGAACCCGGATATTTCTTCTTCTGTCCGTTCCCGCGGATTTACTCTGCTCGAAGTGTTGGTGGCGCTGGTGATTGTCGGCACTGCACTGGGCGCCAGCCTGCGGGCAGTCGGCAGCCTGACGCAAAACAGCAGTGACCTCAGGGCATCGCTGATGGCAACCTGGTCTGCAGAAAACCGTCTGGCGCAGATACGGTTGGCAAGAGAATGGCCGGCATTTGGCGAGCGCAGCTTTGATTGTCCGCAGGCTGATCTGCAATTAACCTGCGAAGAGCATGTCATCGCCACACCGAATCCCTCTTTTCGCCGGGTGGAAGTGTTTGTCTATGAGACGGCCAGGCCAGAGCGCCACATTATCAAGCTGACGCAGGTGGTACCGAATGCCTTGTGACCGGATTCCTGTACAGTCTCAAATCAAGGTCAGTCGCGGCTTCACGCTGATTGAGCTGCTGGTTGCCATCACTATCCTGGCGATTGTGGCAGTTTTGGGGTGGCGCGGTCTTGACAGTATTGTGCGTGCCAGGATTGCATTGAATGCCAGCATGGAACAGACGCGCGGCATTCAGCTGGCTTTTGCGCAGATCGAAAATGACGGCGCTCATCTCATCGACGCTGGTCTGATGCCGGGACGCAGTGTGCTCAATACCGCCGGCAACAAACTGATGCTGATCCGTAGTGTGTCTGAAGAAAACCAGCCGACCCGCTATCAGATTGTGGTGTACAGCGTGAATGACAGCCAGCTGGCGCGGCGCGAATCGTTGCCGACGCGGGAGCTGGCAGTATTGAAGCAGGATTGGCAGAGTGCCGCCGATGATAGCGACAGCTGGGGTCGTATCTTGTTGCAAAAAGATGTAGCGCAGATTGCGATGCGGACCTGGAAGCTGGGGGAAACCGGCTGGCGGGTCGGTGGCAGCGATGTGCAGAATATGACCGATGAAAACAAGATTAAAAACGGCATTGCGGCAGATTCCCTGAATAAAACTGCAAAACTGACCGGACTGGAAGTCTCTTTGCTGGTGCAGGGGCAGAGTGCGCCGATGATCAAAGTATTTTTGCTGGGAGCTGGCTGATGAGGCTCTCAAGACCAATGCGCAGGCAGCGAGGTGTTGCCGTGGTGACGGCACTGTTGCTGACCACGCTGGCCATCACCATCGTCGCCAGTCTGTTCTGGCAGCAGCAGGTTCAGGTACGTTCGATCGAAAACCAGCGCATGCAGTTGCAGAAAAAATGGATATTGCGCGGTGCGATTGACTGGGCGCGGCTGATCCTGCGTGAAGATGCGCGCCAGTCCGCCAAGGTGGACTATCTGGGGGAGCCGTGGGCCGTGAAGCTGGCTGATACCCGTCTTGATCAGTATGTGGAAAATGGCCGTGCAGAGACAGAGGAGAGTGATGCCACCCTGTCAGGCCAGATCGTTGATGCTCAGGCGTCATACAATCTGAATAATCTGGCGACTAACGGCGTGATTGATCCGCGTGAACTTGCGGCATTTTCCCGGTTGCTGGTGAATCTCCGACTGTCGCCCGATCTGGCGCAAGCAGCCGCTGACATGATCGCAGCCAGCCAGTCTCAGATCAAAACACCGGCCGGCGCGCCGGACAGTTCTCCTGCGAGCGCCACCAGTACTGTAAGTAGTGTGGTAAATGCAAAAACTGACTCTGTGAACGATCGTACTGAAGTACAATTCTTGCGCCTGGTACAGGTGGAAGATCTGCTTGCGGTTTCCGGTTATACGCCGGAAATTGTAGAAAAACTCCGTTCTTATGTCATGGTATTACCGCGTAAAACAGCCACTACCGCGGTGAATCTGAATACGGCGCCGGCAGAAGTGCTGGCAGCCAGGATCGAAGGCGTCAGCATGGCGGATGCCGCGCTGATGGTCGCCAGCCGTGATCGTGCGTATTTCCGTGATTTGGCGGATTTCCATCAACGTTTTCTGGATAAGGGTAAAACGACGACGGATAAGGATATCCAGGTCTGGACCCAGTTTTTTGTGGTGAACGGCAAAGTGAAAATGAATCGCTCGCTGATGGATGTCAGTGCATTGATTGAGCGCGCCGATGATGGGGCAACGACCGTATTATGGGTCAGGGATAATTAAATTTGAATATGGCAAGTACACTTTATATTGCTTTGCCCGCCAGGATGAGCGCGCAGAATCAGCCGGGGCTGCTGACTGGCGCCTTGCCATTCGCGCTGATGTCTGCCGAAGGGCATGTGCTGCAACAGGGCCGGAAAACCTTTGCCGAATTGCGCTCCCTGAGCCGTGATGTGCGACAGGTCAGTCTGTTGCTGGCGGGATCTGATGTGAGCCTGCAGCAGATCAAGGTGCCGCCGATGTCCGGCATGAAATTAAAGAGCGCTCTGCCGAATATGCTCGAAGAGCAGATCGTCAGCGATCCTGCGGAGGTCGTATTGGCAGCGACTCCGGTGCGGGAGGGGAAAGTCAGCGTCGCAGTCACTGACAGACGTTGGCTGGATCTTGTCGCTGAACAGGTCAAAGACTGGCCGGTGAAAAAAATTGCTGCCTTTCCGGCGCAGCTGGCGGTACAGCAACCGGCAGAAGGACAATCCGGCGTTGCCGTACTGGACGACGTGGGTAGATCCCTGACCTTGTTGCTGCGTCAGCAGGAGCAGAGCGTGGGGATGTTGCTGGCGGATGCGGATGCCTCTCAGGTGGCGGCAATGCTGCAATTAGTGGCACCGGCAGCGGAAATCCCGTTGTATGTGGATGCAGTGACGTTGGATGCCTGGCAGCAAAAACTGCATGCGCTGGGTGAGGTTATCGCCAGCCAATATCCCTTGAAAGCCATTAGCTGGGTCGTGCGGACTGCAGGGCTGAATGCCGATACGCCGGATTTACTGTCGGAAATCAACGCCATTCACCGGCCTGCCATCGACTGGACAGCGTGGCGCTGGCCATTGCGACTGGTGCTGGCAGCCTTGCTGGTGAATGTGACTGCGCTGAATCTGGACTGGTATAGGCTCAAGCGTGAAGCGCGCGGACTCAGCGATGTACTGCTGCATACCTATCAGAACAGTTTTCCGAAAGAAACCACGATCCCTGATCCGCTGGAACAGATGCGACAAAAAGTCAGCATGGTACAACGCCAGTCGGGGCAGTTTGCCCCCAATGATTTTGCCGTCATGACCGGGCAGTTCACTCAGATATGGGAGCGTGTGATGGCGGGTAAATCCGCGGCCGTCAGCAGTGTTGAATACAGAGAGCGGGCCTTGCATGTGAAAGTGAAATCGCCGGGGCAGATTCCGCTCGATCAACTAAGGGCTGCATTGGAAGAAAAATCGATGCGGCTTGAAGCAACACCGGATGGTGTATTGCATATCAGCCTGGGAGGAAAGCACTGATGCTGCAACAGTTTTTACAAGAATATGCACGCTTCTGGCAGCAACGCGATCAGCGCGAGCGCCGTTTGCTGACTGGCGGTGCGGCAGTTGTACTGCTGGCTTTGATTTATCTGATTTGTTTTGAGCCGGCATGGAGTGGCAGAAGCCGTCTGCAGAAACAGATTCCCGTCTTGCGGCAACAGGTCGCTGAAATTGCGGCATTGCAGTCACAGTACACGCAACTGGCTGCCAGCGTTGCGCAGTTCAGTGAGCCTGTCAGCCGGGAAATTGTCGAAGCATCGCTGGCTACCCGTGGTATCAAGGCGCAAACCCTGAATATGTCGGATGACATTGTACGTTTGCAGATACAGGCGGTTTCTTATGCAAATATGATGGAATGGCTGGTTGAAGCACAAAAATCATCGCGTCTGACAGTCGAGGAAGCCAGATTTACAGCTTTGCCTGAAACAGGGCAAGTGAACGTCAGCCTGACGCTGAAGCAGCAACGGGGCGGGAACTGAGCGCATGGGATCGGGTTTGTGGTCTTCGCGTCTGACCTGGCTGCTGATTGCCATTGGCAGTATTGTGCTGTCAGTGCTTTTTTTTCTGCCGGCGAGCTGGCTGGGCGCTGTTCTCGAAAAACAGACGCAAGGCCGTTTAAGCTTAGGAGATGTGCAGGGATCGTTCTGGCATGGCTCGGCATTTGTCGGTGTGGCGTCCGGTGCGGAAAAACCGGTGACGCCTTTATTTGCAGGTCGTTTTTCCTGGCAGATTTCCCCGCTGATTTTTTTAGGGCAGCTTGATGCGCAGTTGAGTAACAGCGAATCGCTGTCAGCTCCTGTGCATGTTCAGGGTAGTCTCTCGGAATGGCAGGTGAGCCCGGCGCAACTGGCTTTGCCCACCGAACGGCTTGAGGGGCTGGGTGCGCCGCTCAATACAATCGGCCCGACAGGTAAGCTGTCTTTGAGCTGGAATCATCTGCACTTTAGCCGTGATAACCGCATGCTGCAGGCCGCCGGGCAATTACAATTGCACTTGACGGAGATGGCTTCGCGCCTGTCACCAATCCGGCCCTTAGGCAGCTACGTTATGAATTTCGATCTTCAGGGAGCAAATGCCAGCTTGAATCTGATGACCGAAAAAGGCCCTATGATGCTGAGCGGCAGCGGTGACATCACCAATGGACATTTTCAGTTTTCCGGTAAAGCCTGGGCACAGCAAGGGCAGGAAGCAAAATTGGCAAATCTGTTGAATTTGCTAGGGCAGCGCCGCAAGGACGGCGATCAGGACATCATTGCGTTAGAGTTTAAATGAAAACATATCCATCACAAAACAAGGCAGCTATGACCCGCAATTTCTTACGCAAACCACTGCGCCACTGGTCCAGCATGACCGGTGTTGCGGTGCTGACCGCCGCCGGTTGCTTATTCAATGCTTCTGCACTGGCGCAGAGTGCGGCGCAAAATACGGCAGACCTGAATTTTGTCGGTGCCGATATTGATTCGGTCGTGAAAGCGATCGGACATTACACCGGTGCGACGTTCATCATTGATCCTCGGGTAAAAGGGCAGGTGAATCTGGTGTCAGAAAAACCGCTGACCAAGGATCAGGCATTTAAACTGCTGACCTCAACATTGCGTCTGCAGGGATATGCGGTGGTATATGCCGACGGCTATTACAAAGTAGTGCCGGAAGCCGATGCCAAGCTGCAACCAGGGCCGACTCAGACCATTCAGGCCGAGAAAAGTGAATCTGTCAAAGGCGATCAGGTCGCCACACAAGTTTATCGCCTGAATTATGAATCAGCGGCAAATGTGGTGACGATACTGCGGCCGCTGATTTCGCCAAACAATACCATCAATGCCAATCCGGGCAATAACTCTGTCGTCATTACTGACTACGCCGACAATCTGAAGCGCATGAACAAGATCATCGCCGCGCTTGATGTACCGGCCAATGTCGATATGGATGTGATTCCGGTTAAATATGCCATGGCTACCGATATTGCAACACTGGTGACCAAGCTGAGCGATAGCAATGCAGCGGCCGAGGGCGGGCGGGTAGCGCTGATGGCTGACCCCCGCACTAATTCGGTTTTGCTGCGCGCACCCTCACAGGCGCGTGCCAATCTGGTGAAATCGCTGATCGCCAAGCTGGATCAGCCGACGGCCTTGCCGGGTAATGTGCACGTGGTCTATCTGAAAAATGCCGAGGCAGTGAAACTGGCGCAGACACTGCGCTCTATCATTTCCGGAGACACCAGTGCACAGCCGTCAGCAACCGGATTGTCGAACATTGGCAGCAGCACGAATGGTACCAACAGCCCGGTTGCCTCGGGTTCGCCCACAGGTACGGGAAGCAGTACCACCGCGAGTAGCCTCAGTTTGCCGCAATCATCCAACGCGACCAGCGGCAGCACAGGTTCTGGCTCTGGTACGGCAGGATTCATTCAGGCCGATGCCGCCACCAACACACTGATTATCACGGCTAGTGAGGCCGTTTATAAAAACCTGCGGACTGTGATTGACCAACTCGATGCACGTCGCGCTCAGGTATATGTCGAAGCGCTGATTGTGGAGGTGAATGCCGATAAAGCCAATGAATTTGGCGTGCAGTGGATGGGTTTGTCCGGGGATAAAAATAGTGACTACCGTGTCGGCGGCGGAACTGCCTTTACGAGTTCAGGAAACAATATCCTGAGTCTGGCAACCAGCAGCACGCCGAGTCCGGGAAATGGTCTGTCGATCGGTATTTTTAAGCAGATCAATGGAAAATTAGGGCTCGGCGCTCTGGCGCATGCGCTGGAAAGTGGTGGCAATGCCAATATTCTGTCCATGCCGACCCTGCTGACGCTCGATAACGAAGAAGCCAAAATCGTGGTCGGTAAAAACGTACCATTTGTCACCGGTCAGTTCACTACTTCCGCATCGACAGGCTCTGCCGGAGTGAATCCGTTTCAGACCATAGAACGCAAGGAAATCGGTCTGAAACTCGCGGTCAAGCCTCAGATTTCTGAAGGTGGAACAGTGAAGCTGTCCATCTATCAGGAAAGTTCCAGTGTCGATGACTCAGCGACCACCACCACGTCTGGGTTGATCACTAAATTACGCTCTATCCTGACTAATGTGCTGGTGGAAGACGGCCAGATTCTGGCGCTGGGCGGCCTGATCGAAGACAGTAATTCCGACACGGTAGAGAAAGTGCCGGGATTGGGTGATCTGCCTGTGATCGGTAATCTGTTCAAGTACCAGACTGTGAAGCGTGGTAAAACCAACCTGATGGTATTTTTACGTCCGGTCGTGGTGCGCAGTGCCGAGCACAGCAGCAGTGTGTCGATTGATCGTTATGATTATATGCGGACACAGATGGCGCCAGCCAGGAATGGCGCCGATGCTGCAGCTATCATGCCGCAAATGGAAAAAGGAAAACTGATCGCTGCGCCAACGCCTGATCTGTTTGATACGACTAAAGCAGGTAAGAAAGAAGGCCAATAAGCCATGCTGGAAAACCGCTTATTACCGTTCGGATTTGCACGTGATTTTGCCGTGCTGGCCAGCAGGGATTTGTCACAGCTGGATGCGCCGGTCGAGTTATCTGTCTCCGATAAAACATCGCCTGCCGCGATTGCAGAGGTCGGGCGTAAATTCGGTAAAATCAAATTACAGGTACTGACTCATGACAGCCTGAATGCGCTGATCGCCAGTGCGTATGCCGGTGCAGGCGGTGATGCCGCAGATGTCGTGGGGGAGGTTGAATCCGATCTCGATCTGGCCAAGCTGATGTCCGATATGCCGGCAGTGGAAGATCTGCTGGAGTCGGCAGATGACGCGCCGGTGATCCGGATGATCAACGCTTTGTTGACCCAGGCTTTGCGGGATGGAGCATCCGATATCCATATCGAGCCGTTTGAGCAGATTTCCATTGTCCGTTTCCGGGTGGATGGTGCGCTGCGCGATATTGTCCGGCCACGCAAAGCAATTCATGCCTCGCTGATTTCGCGGATCAAAATTATGGCGCAACTGGATATTGCTGAAAAACGCCTACCGCAGGATGGCCGAATCACGCTGCGTATTGGCGGTAAACCAGTGGATGTGCGGGTTTCGACCTTGCCGACCGGGCATGGCGAGCGCGCGGTATTGCGTTTACTGGACAAGGAAGCGGGTCGTCTTGATCTCGCGAGTCTCGGTATGGATGCCGGTGTGTTGCAGCAGTTTGATGCACTGATCCGGCAACCGCACGGCATTGTGCTGGTGACCGGGCCAACTGGTTCAGGAAAAACGACGACTCTGTATGCTGCATTATCCCGTGTGAATGCCGGCACCACCAATATTCTTACTGTTGAAGATCCGATCGAATATGAGCTGGCCGGTGTCGGGCAGACGCAGGTAAACGCACGTATCGACATGACCTTCGCCAAAGCGTTGCGGGCAATTTTGCGACAGGATCCGGATGTCATCATGATTGGCGAAATCCGTGATCTGGAAACCGCACAGATTGCAGTGCAGGCTTCGCTGACCGGTCACCTGGTTCTGGCGACGCTGCATACCAATGATTCCGCAGCAGCAGTAACACGTTTGCTGGATATGGGCATTGAACCCTTCCTGCTGTCTTCTTCTTTGCTGGGGGTGGTGGCGCAGCGTCTGGTGCGTAAGCTGTGCGTGCATTGCCGCCGCGAGGAAGGTGGTCAGTGGCATGCGGCAGGCTGTGAGTATTGCGGGCATACTGGTTATCAGGGACGTGTCGGGATCTATGAACTGTTGCCGACCACTGATGAGATCCGTGCCCAGATTCATCAGCAGGCGTCTGAAGCGGAAATCCGTGCTGTGGCCCAGCGCAACGGCATGAAAACAATGCGTGAAGACGGCGAGCGCTGGCTTAATAGCGGCGTGACGACGTCGGAAGAATTGTTGCGCGTGACGAAGGAATAACCGTGCCAGCATTCCGATATGAAGCGATAGACAGCGTCGGTCACAGTGTGTCGGGCGTACTGAATGCCGACAGTGCGAGGGCTGCGCGTGGGGAATTGAGAACCCAGGGACTGGTGCCGGTGCAGGTGGAAATCATCGATCAGCAGGGTGAGGCGGGCGCATCAAAAGGAATATCGCTTTTCCGTGAACGGCTTTCCACGGTGGAGCTGGCATTATTTACCCGGCAGCTCGCCAGTTTGCTGGAGGCTGGTCTGCCATTGGAACAATCATTAACCGCGCTGCTGGAGCAGGCAGAACGTACTTTTTTGCGTGATCTGATCGCTTCAATCCGTTCAGAAGTGATGGCCGGCGCCGCACTGTCGGATGCATTGAAACAGCATCCTGATAGCTTTGCCGATATCTATTGCGCACTGGTTGCTTCCGGAGAGCAGATCGGGCATCTGTCTCAGGTTTTATCCAGACTGGCCGATTACATTGAGCGCCGCAACGCCCTGGTGCAAAAGGTGCAGCTCGCCTTTACCTATCCCGCCATCGTGACTGTGGTGGCATTTGCAATCGTGATATTCCTGTTGACGTACGTCGTGCCGCAGATCGTGTCAGTCTTTGCGAATACGAAGCAGAAATTGCCTTTCCTGACGGTGATGATGCTGGCTGTTTCCGATTTTATCCGGGCTTATGGCTGGCTGCTCGCGATCCTGCTGGTCTCCGGCTTATTGCTATGGCGTATGGCGCTGAAAAATCCGGAGATTCGGATGCGCTGGCATCGCTGGCTGCTGACTGCCCCCTTGTATGGCAAGTTCGAACGTAGTCTCAATACCTCCCGTTTTGCCAGCACGCTGGCGATTACTACCGGTTCCGGCGTCCCCATTTTGCGTGCTTTGCAAACCAGCCGCGAAACCTTGTCGAATGTCGCCATGCGCGCCCAGGTTGAAGCGGCAACTGCCAGCGTGCGTGAGGGGGTCAGTCTGGCCAGAGCGCTGTCCGTCAATAAACATTTTCCGCCGATGCTGATTCATATGATCCGCGCCGGAGAAGTTACCGGAGAGTTACCCGCGATGCTGCAGAGGGCTTCCAATGCACAGGAGCAGGACCTGGAACGTCGTGCCCTGACGATGGCCGGTCTGCTGGAACCTGTGCTGATCCTGACCATGGGCGTGGTCGTACTGCTGATTGTATTGGCGGTACTGATGCCTATCATTGAAATTAATCAGCTGGTACGCTGATAAGGAAAGACATGAAGCATTTACCCCTCATCTCCAGCCTGTTTGCATTTTCCCTGTTATGTATTTCTCTGAGTTATTGGGGGTTGCAGTGGTTGACCCCGCATTCCCGCAGCGTCGCGTTACCTGTCCAGTCCAATGCGTTGGAACCGGCCTCAGGGCAATGGGGCAGTTTGTTCGGGCTCAGTCAGAGTCAGCAGCCGATTGCCAGCAATTATCAATTAAAGGGCATTATTCTGGCGAAACATGCAGCGCATAGCCTGGCGATTATCAGTGCCAATGGCAAACCTGGCATTCCGCTGGCTGCAGGGCAGGACATCACGCCGGGCGTGCAGTTAAAGGAAATCAGCGAAACCGCAATCGTCATTATTGATAACGGTATTCCTAAAAGGATTGAATTACCGCAGAGTAAAAGCAGCAATGGGCTGATTGCCATCAGCACTCCAGGCGATCTTTCCAGTACAGCTGTCATTGCGCCGCCGGCATTTCCTCCCCACACTGAATCTGCTGCTCATCACGTGCCGGCGGCGCCAATGGTCACGCCGGGTTTTCCCGTCGCGTCGCTGCCTGCTGTTATGCCCGGAGGAGCAAATCAATGACCGGACGTGAGCCGTGGCTGCCTGAGCAGATTCATAATGCGTATTCAATGGCGGATCCTTCATGGCATTCTGCTATTGCAGCAGGTTTGCTGGCAATGCATCAGCGTGATGGGAATTATTTCAATACGCTGATACAGAGTGCGTTTTTGCCTGCACGGTCGCGCCTGTTTGCTGCATTCAGACAACCCATGTCCAAAGTGCGTTACATTCTGATTGGCGAAGGGCCTTATCCCCGCGAGGAGAGCGCCACAGGCGTCTGTTTCATGGATGGCGCTGTGAGTCGCTTATGGGCGGAGGATGGCAGTGGGTTGTCTAAAAAAGTGAATCGGGCAACTTCTTTACGGAATTTCATCAAAATGCTGCTGGTGGCCGCTGGCGCACTGGATCCCGCTCATACCAGTGGCTCTGCGTTGCAGAAAGTTTCATCGTCAGCGATTGAAGCGTATTCGCCGTGGATACAGCAACTGGCAGAATTGCAGCAGCATCTGCACGAGCAGGGATTTTTGTTGTTGAATGCTTCGCTGGTATTCCGATCTGAAGTGGCACCGGCAAAAGATGGGAAAGCCTGGCAACCATTTTTACAGGAAGTGCTGAGCGCCATAGCGGAACATGCAGCACGATCAGGTACCGAATTGCCGTCGCTGATCTTGTGGGGGAAAATTGCAGAACAATTGAGGCAGATTCCGGTTGTTGCTGATTTTCCTCATATCATTGCCGAGCATCCTTATAACCTTAGTTTTATCAGAAACGAGACAATGCAAGCGTTATTTTATCCTATGCATTTGTTGAGCAGACATCGGTCATAAAAGGTGACATCAGGTTTTTGTTAGAAATGTTTTCCTCCAGATAGCTTAGTTGATGCAGTTGTAGAATAATCTGGTGATCTATATCTGATGATGTCATCAGAAGACCTGCTTTGTCAGATCGCTTGCTGTCTAACTACTTATGCTAAAAAAAATTGAAATTTCAAAACTGAGAACCGGCATGTATGTGCACGAGCTTTGCAGTTCGTGGTTAGACACGCCGTTCTGGAAAAAGTCATTTTTGCTTTCTGAAAACAACGAGCTTCAGGAGATTCAGAAAGCAAAAATACGCGAAGCCTGGATCGATACCAGCAAAGGCCTGGATGTTCTGGAGGATGTTGCGCCGCTCCCCCGGGAAGTTGCGGCACCGGAGCTGAAAGAGCCGAAAACGCCAGTGGTTCGTCAGACTGCCCCAGTCTCAATGTCGGACGAACTGGGGCGCGCCTCAAGAATTGTGAGTAAATCTAAAGAGGCTATTTTTTCCATGTTCACTGAAGCTCGGATGGGAAAGGCAGTGGATGTCGGAAATGCGCAGGAAATGGTGACCGAGATTGCCGATTCCGTCATGCGTAATCCCGGTGCGCTGATCGGTCTGGTTCGCCTGAAAACCAAAGACGATTACACTTACATGCACTCGGTCGCTGTTTGCGCACTGATGATTGCGTTGGCCAAACAATTGGGGCTCAGCGATGAACAGACGCGTGAAGCGGGACTCGCCGGTCTGTTGCACGATATCGGTAAAATGATGGTTGATGCAGATATTCTGAATAAGCCCGGAAAACTGACAGATGCCGAATTTGTCTCGGTGAAAGAACATCCCGCCGCAGGTTACAAAATGCTGATGGAATCGAGGGATGTCAGCCAGGTCGTGTTGGACGTATGTTTGCACCATCATGAAAAAATGGATGGAACTGGCTACCCGCATCGCTTGAAGGGAGACGAGATCAGCCTGTTTGCCCGTATGGGTGCCGTTTGCGATGTCTATGATGCGATTACTTCCAACCGGCCATACAAGCAGGGTTGGTGTCCGGCGGAATCCCTGCGCAAAATGGCGGAGTGGAGCAAGGGGCATTTCGACGAAAAGGTTTTCCAGGCATTTGTTAAAAGTATCGGTATCTATCCGGTCGGGACGCTGGTCAGGCTTGAGTCGGGACGTCTTGGTGTCGTGGTCGAACAGCAGGCGGGGAAATCTCTGCTTACTCCTAAGGTGCGGGTATTTTTCTCCATAAAATCCATGAGCTATATCGCACCGGAACTGCTTGATCTGGCCGGAGCGGGCTTACAAGATAAGATTGCTACCAGGGAGGATGCAGAAAAATGGGGATTGAAAGATATTAATCGCTATTGGCTCGGAGAGACTGCATAAGTATTTCATGCTGTGCAGTATTCTGATTGCGGCCTGACCGGTGCAGGCCGCTTTTTCCCAGATTGATGCGTCTTTTTGCCAGTCCGGATATTACCTTTCTGGTTGAATGATAACTTTACCTGTCACCTTCCGTGCTGCGATATCATTGAGTGCCTGGGGTGTTTCATGCAGAGCATAACGGGCGGAGATATGAGGGCGAATTTTTCCTTCCGCCAGCCATCCCATCATTTCGCGCATCGCCGCCATATTGGCTTTCGGTTCCCGTCTTGCGAATTCGCCCCAGAAAACGCCAACCAATGAAGCTCCTTTCAATAAAGTCAGGTTCAGCGGTAACTTCGGTATTTCACCATTTGCAAAACCAACCACCAGATAACGTCCACGCCAGGCAATTGAGCGGAATGCCGGTTCAGCGTAAATGCCACCTACCGGGTCGTAGATGACGTCCGGACCTTTGCCATCGGTCGCATTTTTGATCGCTTCCCGTAAATCGCTGGTGCTGTAATTGATGGTGATGTCAGCACCATGCTGTTTGCAAATTTCCAGTTTTTCATCGGTCGATGCTGCTGCAATGACCCTTGCTCCGAGCGCTTTGCCGATTTCAATCGCAGCTAGCCCTACGCCGCCAGCCGCACCCAGTACCAGCATGGTTTCACCGGCTTTGAGCTGGGCGCGATCCACTACCGCATGATGCGACGTGCCATAAGTCAGCGTGATCGCAGCAGCAGTATCGAAGTCCATGCCGGGTGGCATCGGAATAACGGCACTGGCTGACGCAACAACCTGCTGGGCAAACGCGCCCTGACCAATGAAGGCAATGACTTTGTCGCCGGTTTTGACATGGGATACGCCTTCGCCTGTCGCATAAACGATACCGGACAATTCGCTTCCGGGCGTGAACGGGAGTTCTGGCTTGAACTGGTATTTATTTTGAATAATCAGTACATCAGGAAAATTGACACCAGCCGCTTTCACCTGGATTGCCACCTCGCCAGGCCCGGGGATCAGATCTGGAATTTCCGTGATTTCCAACGTGTCGGGCAAGCCCCAGTTTTTACAAACAACAGCCTTCATTGATGCCTCCGTTTTATAAAATAGTACGACCGTTTAATTTTTTAATTATGCCGGAAAAATCGCATGACAGTAGAAATTTGTTTTTCTGCATCGGTTAGAATGTCAATTATGAAAATCCTGATTAGCAATGATGATGGTTATCTGGCTCCGGGCATTGTCGCGCTGGCGGATGCACTGGGTAGGTTTGCAGATATCACTGTGGTGGCGCCGGACAGTAACCGCTCCGGCGCTTCAAACGCATTGACGCTCGACAGACCGCTGTCGGTGCAGCGGGCCGCCAATGGGTTTTATTTCGTCAATGGCACGCCATCGGACTGCGTTCATATTGCTTTAACGGCGATTATGCGGGAAAAGCCTGATCTGGTTGTTTCGGGCATCAATCAGGGGCAGAACATGGGCGATGATACTCTGTATTCCGGTACGGTTGCTGCTGCAACGGAGGGCTATTTGTTCGGAATTCCGTCGATTGCTTTTTCCCAGGTGGACAAAGCCTGGGTGCATCTGGATGCGGCAGCGGAGAAAGCCGCCGAGCTGGTCAGACATGGATTTCATGAGTTACCCAGACCATATTTGCTGAACGTGAATATTCCTAATTTACCCGTCGCCAGTATTGAAGGCATCAGGAAAACCCGGCTTGGCAAGCGGCACAGTTCTGAGCCGGTCATTCAGATGAAGGATCCTCATGGCCGCGATATTTTCTGGATTGGCCCGCCAGGTGCTGTGCGGGATGGTGGTGCCGGGACTGACTTTGACGCTGTGGCCAATCGTTATATCTCGGTGACTCCGCTGCAGGTGGACTTGACGAATACATCCCAGTTGGAGATGCTCGGGATGAAGATGATATGACGTCGAAAGGCAAGCGCTTTCCATTATCTTTATCTTCTGTTGTTCAGCAGCGGGAGGGGAATGCTTCCCGTTTTCAGAGCAGTGCATCCACTCAGACGGCGATGCGAAATATTAAACATGCGGCTTATTGGCCGGGGTCTGCAGCAAAAACGACAATGTCAGCAACGGGTCAGGCATCGCAATCAGGAGGGACGATTTCTGCAGATGTTTCAAGGGCAGTACTGGTATCAGATGCCGTGCGCAAAGCAATGGTGGCGCGAGTCGCCCAGCAGGGCGTCAAGGATGAAACCGTGCTGGCTGCCCTTGAGGCGGTGCCGAGACATCTGTTTTTGGAGTCCGGCCTTGCCAGTCAGGCTTATGTGGATGCCTCACTACCCATCGGTCATCACCAGACTATTTCGCAGCCTTATATCGTTGGGCGCATGCTGGAGATTTTGCGTCATGGTGCTGCGCTTGATTCGGTACTGGAGATTGGTACCGGCTGTGGCTATCAGGCAGCCGTATTGTCTCTGATTGCAAAAGAAGTCTATTCAATTGAGCGGATTAAAGCTTTGCATGAATTGGCAAAGCAAAACCTGCGTCCGATGCGGATTGCCAATATCCGCCTGCATTATGGCGATGGGATGCTCGGATTGCCGCAGGTGGCACCATTTGACGGTATTATATTGGCTGCAGCAGGCCTTGAAATACCGCAGGCTTTGCTGACGCAGTTAAAGGTGGGCGGGCGTTTGATTGCCCCGGTGGGAGATCGTCGTCAGGTGCTGGAATTGATTGAGCGGGTCTCGCATTCCGAATGGCGCCGGACAGTAATTGAGCACTGTCACTTTGTTCCTTTGCGTTCAGGTGTGGTCTGAATCGTGTGATTCAGGATCGAATGATTCTGTCAAATTTTTAATGAGAATGAAAATAAAAAATCTGGAAAAATTTCTGGCTGTCAGCATTGTTGTGTTGATGACGGCTTGCGGTTCCATGCCGAATAAGGCACCGGTGATAGAGCGGGGTGCTGCTCCTGCACCTGCGACCGAAACGGTGGTCGTGCCGGTGGCGAAGCCTGCTGCCAAGCCGGATGCGTCGAAAGGTACTTATGTTGTGAAGCGCGGCGATACGCTGTACCGCATTGCTCTGGATCACGGGCAAAGTTACAGTGATCTGGTGACGTGGAATAGTCTGAAAAATCCTAATGACATTAAAGTCGATCAGGTATTGCGGGTGGCTCCTCCTGATCTGAACGGCGTGCAGTCAGTCCCGGTGGCTGCGGGAGCATTGGAAGTAAAGCCTTTGCCGTTACCGGCATCAAATTCTTTGGGGAATAAAAACTCTCCGAAGGGTGACAAGAAATCGTATTCAGAGGCAAACCTGGCCGAGCTTCAGAAGCAAGATGTTTCATCTGCGGCCAGCGTACCGGTCAGTCGCACCGAAGTCGCTGCTCCTGCCAAGGTTGCAGAGAAAGCGGCTGACTCACCGGTAACGGATGGGGATACGGTCGACTGGATGTGGCCTGTCGACGGTAAGTTACTGGCTGGTTTTGATGAGTCGAAAAATAAGGGACTGGATATTGCAGGACGTATGGGGCAGGATATTTTTTCCGCCGGTGCCGGTAAAGTGATGTATGCGGGCAGTGGCATTCGTGGATATGGGAATCTGGTCATTGTGAAGCACAATAACAGTCTCTTGTCTGCCTATGCACACACGAAGACGATACTGGTCAAGGAGGGGCAGTCTGTCACCAAAGGGCAGAAAATTGCCGAAATGGGAAATTCTGACAGTGACAGCGTGAAACTGCATTTTGAGATACGCTTGCAGGGAAAACCCGTGGATCCGGCTCGATACCTGCCTGTCCGGTAGGTAGCTTTTAAGCAGTGTGACGATGTTCTCCCGTATGAATCAGTGATCAGTTTGCGTGCTACGAAACATCCCTGTTGTCTCCGTTAACCTTTCTCGCGATCCACTATGCCAAAAAGCGTGATTAGCCAAACTCTGAAAGCGCCTGCTTGCGAAGATGCTCAGGTGGCATCCGGCGAGGAACAGGATCTGGCTACAGGCGAGGTGCAGGATCCTGATCAGTTTGAAGATGCAGATACAACTGAAGACAGGAACAGCGATCCGGTATCTCTGGTCGTCGCGCCTATTGATGAGTTAAAGACCGTTCTTGCGGCAGAGTTATCTACGGATACTACGCAGTATTATCTGAATCAGATTGGTACTCGACCTTTATTTGATTCGGCCGAGGAGTTGCATTACGCAACCCTGGCCAAACAGGGGAATTTCGATGCCCGCCAGAAGATGATTGAACATAATCTCAGGCTGGTGGTATCTATTGCCAAGCATTACATCAACCGTGGCGTTGCTTTGCTCGATATGATTGAAGAGGGTAATCTGGGGTTGATGCATGCGATTGATAAATTTGAGCCGGAGCGAGGTTTTCGTTTTTCAACCTATGCAACATGGTGGATACGTCAGAGTATTGAGCGTGCCATCATGAATCAGGCGCGCACTATCAGGTTGCCAGTCCATATGGTCCGGGAGCTTAACCAGATTCTGCGTGCTAAATACCATCTTGAATCCCAGCAGCGGGATGGCAGGGATGCCAATCTTGAAGATATTGCGATGTTGGTCGACAGGCCTGTAGATGAAGTTCAGGATATTCTGGCTTTATCTGAACACGCCACGTCACTGGATACCCCGCTCGATAATGATCCGCAATCCAGCTTGATGGATATGTTGCCGGGTGATGGCGAGGATGCGCCGGATGTGCGTGCCGAGCACCATGAAATGACCTTGCTGGTCAGGGACTGGCTGGCGCGTCTGCCCGACAAGCAGCGTCTGGTGGTCATGCGCCGTTTCGGGCTGGATAATGATGATCCTGCTACGCTTGAAACGTTGGCGGATGAGATGGGCATTACCCGCGAACGAGTGCGACAGATTCAGCAGGAGGCTTTGATTAAGCTGAAGCGGTCGCTGATTTCACGCGGACTTGGTCGGGATTCCCTGATCTGATCCTGATGCTTCGCCGATAAAAACAGGCGCTGCTGTTCCCGGTTCTTTTATAATTCCGTCTTTGAATTAATTCCGATCTTTAATCCTTATCTGGCGCGACTTCAGTGCGCGCCATCATATTTCCAATGAATAAAATTGAAATACGCTCCTTTGACATGGATGCGCGCGGTGTCGGTCACTTGCAGAACGAAGACGGTACTCAGGGTAAAGTGATTTTTGTAGAAGGTGCGCTGCCCGGAGAACTGGTCAGTTTTAGCTCTTATAAGAAAAAGAGTAGTTGGGAGCTTGCCACGTTGACCGAGGTTCACCGTACTTCATCACAGCGGATTAAGCCTAAATGTGATTTTTACGGGACGTGCGGGGGCTGTTCGATGCAGCACCTTGAATCGGATGCGCAGGTTGCAATGAAGCAGCGCGTGCTGGAAGATAACTTGTGGCATATCGGCAAAGTGCGCCCGCAGACAATGATGCGTCCGATTTATGGACCTACCTGGGGATATCGCTATCGCGCTCGCTTGTCGGTCCGTCATGTGATTAAAAAAGGGGCTGTGCTGGTTGGTTTTCATGAAAAAAAATCGCGCTATGTCGCGAACATGGAAACCTGTCAGATTCTGCCTCCACATGTCTCGGCAATGCTGATGCCCCTGCGGTCGCTGATTGCTTCTTTGTCCGTGGTTGAGGCTCTGCCGCAGATTGAGCTTGCGATCGGAGAGGGAGTGACGGCGATGGTGCTGCGGATTATGGCGCCATTAAGCGCGGAGGATGAGGTAAAACTTAAAGCCTTCGCAGACCAGTACCATGTTCACTGGTGGTTGCAGACGAAAGGGCCGGAAACGGCAGAGCCCTATTATCCTGCTGAATGTGATCTATTCTACAGATTGCCTGAGTTTGGTATCCGGATGCCGTTCAAGCCGACAGATTTTACGCAGGTAAATCACCATATCAACCGTGTGTTGGTGGCAAAGGCGCTCAGATTGCTGGATGCACAAGATGATGAGCGGATTGCGGATCTGTTTTGTGGATTGGGTAACTTCACTTTGCCAATTGCCACCGTGGCCAGGGAGGTTGTTGGCATCGAGGGAAGTGAGGTGTTGACTGAAAGAGCACTGAATAATGCCAGGATTAACGGATTGGACCGAAAGACTGCATTCGGCACCAGGAATTTGTTTGAGATTACTGCGAATGATCTGATAAAGCTGGGTCGATTTGACCGTTTCCTGGTTGATCCGCCACGCGATGGGGCGATGGCGTTGTGTCAGGCGCTGATTGATCTGACGGATCGCTCTCCCGAAATGAAGCCCAAGCGGATTGTGTATGTGTCCTGCAGTCCTTCGACGCTGGCTCGCGACGCAGGAATGCTGGTGAATGGCGCAGGCTATCGACTCAGTTATGCCGGTGTGGTGAATATGTTTCCGCATACTTCTCATGTGGAATCGATGGCGGTATTTGATCTGGTTTCTTGATTCTGCGGGAATTTGCAGTGACTTACTTTAAAGACATGTTGCCCCTCATGTTTCATGCTAAAATCAAAGGTTAGATGAATTCTTGAGTTTTTGTCTTAACCCTTTCTTTTTATTGGAGTTTTTAGATGGCTATCGAACGTACATTGTCTATTATTAAACCTGATGCAGTTGCAAAAAATGTGATTGGTCAAATTGTCAGCCGTTTTGAAAACGCTGGTCTGAAAGTTGTGGCTGCTCGTCTGACACAATTGTCTCGCGCTGAGGCGGAAGGCTTCTACGCTGTACACGCCGCACGTCCTTTCTTCAAAGATCTGGTTGATTTCATGATCTCCGGTCCTGTGTTCGTACAAGTTCTGGAAGGCGAAGGTGCGATTCTGAAAAACCGTGATCTGATGGGTGCAACCGATCCGAAGAAGGCAGAAAAAGGCACTATCCGTGCTGATTTTGCTGAGTCTATCGATGCCAATGCGGTGCATGGCTCTGATGCGGCGGAAACTGCTGCAGTTGAAATCGCTTACTTCTTCCCGGCACTGAACGTATATTCACGTTAATCGGTATTATTTGAAGCGTAATTGAAGAAATGAAGCCCCGTTCTGCTGATGCGCGACGGGGTGCGAAAGAGAAATGCATGACGGTACTCATTAATTTACTGGATTTAGATCCTGCACAGCTGGTTGCGTATTGTGGCGAGCTGGGTGAGAAGCCGTTTCGTGCAAAGCAATTGCAGCGCTGGATACATCAATTTGGCGCGAGCAGCTTTGAAGAGATGACCGATCTTGCCAAATCTCTGCGCGAAAAATTAGCCACCAGAGCTGTGATTGCTGCTCCGGCAGTCATCAGTGACCATACTTCTTCAGACGGTACCCGTAAATGGCTGGTGGACGTTGGTCAGGGTAATGCTGTTGAGACAGTGTTTATTCCCGAAGAAAATCGTGGAACTTTATGTATTTCCACTCAGGCCGGCTGTGCGGTCAATTGTCGCTTCTGCTCTACCGGTAAACAAGGATTTAATCGTAATTTAAGTGTTTCCGAGATCATCGGTCAGTTGTGGATGGCGGAATTTGAGTTGCGTAAAACCAAAGGCGTGGCTCCTGGCCCGAAAGGTGAACGTCAAATTACGAACGTTGTGATGATGGGGATGGGGGAGCCGTTGCTGAATTTTGAGCCTACGGTAACCGCTTTGCGTCTGATGCTTGATGATAATGCCTATGGTCTATCGCGCAGGCGTGTGACGGTCTCGACCAGTGGTGTTGTGCCAATGATGGATAAGTTGTCTCAGGAGTGTCCGGTAGCATTGGCGGTATCTTTGCATGCCTCTAACGATTCGCTGCGGGATGGTCTGGTTCCCTTGAATAAAAAATACCCCCTTGCTGAATTGATGGCAGCTTGCCAGCGTTATCTCGAGTTTGCCCCAAGAGATTTCATTACGTTTGAGTATTGCATGCTGGACGGCGTGAACGATTCCGATGAACATGCACGTGAACTGATTAGGCTGGTGCGGGATGTCCCTTGTAAGTTTAATTTAATTCCATTTAATCCTTTTCCCGAATCGGGTTTGAAGCGTTCCCAAAATCCGAGAATTAAAGCTTTTGCCCAGATACTGATGAATCAGGGTATTGTCACGACAATCCGTAAAACGCGTGGTGATGATATTGATGCCGCATGTGGTCAGCTCGCTGGAGAGGTCAAAGACAGGACGCGTGTGCAGGAGCGCATGCAAAAAATGGCGGAGTATCAGAAGAAGTTTGGCGAAAATTTCGGCAAAATTGTGGAGATTACCCAGTGAAAATTCTTGGAATTGAATGGCGCTTCAGGGGGGCAATCGCCCTCTCTTTTGTTTTATTACTCTCGGCTTGTTCTGCAAAATATCTTGATGAACGATCTGGCGAGTCAGTCGTCTCATCGGATAAGCAGGAGTTGCAAAAGCGCGCATCAATCCGAATGCAGTTAGCGATTGGTTATTATCAGCAGGGGCAGTATAAGGTCGCGCTGGAAGAAATCCGTCAGGCATTGATTATTTATCCTGATCTGGTGGATGCCTATGCTGTCCGGGCCGTTATTTTTATGGAGATGGGAGAACGTCAATTGGCTGAAGATAATTTTCTTCAGGCGATGAAATTGTCCCCCAATAATGTTGATGTCGCCAATAATTATGGCTGGTTTCTGTGTCAGAACGGCAGGGAGCGTCAGGGGTTGACCTATCTTGACCGCGTCATTAAAGACCCGACATATGCCACGCCTGGTAAGGCTTATAACAATGCCGGATTGTGCAGTTTGCGTCTGAAGGATGTGAGTGGTGCTGAAAAATATTTCATGCAGGGATTTCGGGAAGATCCGGGTAATCCGGGAATAAACGGTAATCTGGCGAAAATCTGGTATGACCGTGGTGACTATGATAAGGCCAATTTTTATATCTCCAGAGTCATTAAGCTTGATGTTATGACTGCTGATGTTTTGTGGCTTGCCATAAAGATTGAGAGGCGCCGTGGCGATCCTGCTGCGGTGAGCAATTATTCTACTCAGCTGCGCCGCCGTTATCCGGACTCCCGGGAGTTTGGTTTGTTACAGCGGGGTGCTTTCGATGAGTGATGCAGGATTAAAGCAATCATCGGATGCAGTCTCTGATGAATCTGGTAATAAGCCGGTTTTGAGTGTAGTGCAGACCGCCGGTGCGCAATTGGCGGCGGCACGGGTGCAGGCAGGAATGTCTGTTGAGCAGGTTGCGGAGCATCTGAAGCTCTCCGTCAGGCAAATCGCGGCATTGGAAAATAATGAATTTGAGCGTTTGCCAAAATTGGTGATTGTCCGTGGTTTCGTTCGTTCTTACGCCAAGTTGTTGAAACTGGATCCGTCTTCGGTGATTGCCAGTCTGCCTGCTGAAAATAATGTTCAGGCGCTTGATGACGGGCTTCGCCCGACACTGGCAACGCCATTTCAGGAGTCCAGAACTTCATTTTTAGGACGTAGTGAAAATAATAATAGGAAATACCTGATTGCGTCGGCGTGCCTGGCATTAGCAGCTGTGCTGTTTGTTGTCATACAGCGCATTGAACAGGCCGGGTATCTGAAATATCTGACACAAACTTCCCAGACTCAAACTCAAACGGTAACTGCTGATTCTGCCAATGACGTTCGCAATCCTGTGCTTGATGCAGCGACGACATCTTCCTCTTTGCCTGTGGTGGAGAAGGTCGCTTCTGCATTGCCACTGTCGCAGGTACAGTCAGCTTTGCCTACCACTCCTCAGGTTGAGCCGGTAATCCCTGAGTCAGCAGTGATCAGCAAAACGTCACCAGAGATATCATCAGGTACAGACAACAATACATCTGTGTTGCAAACTTCAGTCAGTGGTGCTGGTAACCAGTTGAAGCTGGTATTTCACCAGGACTCCTGGGTTCAGGTGAAGAAAGAATCCGGAGTAGTGCTGACTTCACATTTGGCTAAAGCGGGTACCGAGGAGTTTTTTGACTTGAAAGATGGTCCACTACAGGCTCGTCTCGGCAATGCCAGAGGGGTGAGTGCATGGGTGCGTGGCAATAGTATGGAAATTGTTCTACCAAAAGATTCAAATGTAGTTAATCTCAGTGTGAAGTAAGCATGAATTCCGGGACATCAGAAATTTTTTCAGGCCCTTCGGGCCGTCAGATTAGGCGCCAGGCTAAAATCAGTTATCGCAATTCCACTATTCTGATCGGCGGTCAGGCACCGGTTGTGGTGCAGTCGATGACGAATACGGATACAGCGGATGTGATTGGTACTGCAATTCAAATTAAAGAATTAGCACGTGCCGGGTCGGAGCTGGTTCGTATTACTGTTAATAATCCCGAAGCTGCTGCGGCTGTGCCTGCTATCCGCGAACAATTGGATAAGATGGGGGTGGAAGTTCCGCTGGTCGGCGACTTTCATTATAACGGTCATTTGCTGCTGCGGGATTTTCCTGAGTGCGCGCAAGCGCTATCCAAATACCGGATTAATCCGGGTAATGTTGGTCAGGGCGCCAAGCGCGATTCTCAATTCGCCCAGATGATTGAGCAGGCATGTCGCTACGATAAGCCGGTGCGTATCGGGGTCAATTGGGGGAGCCTTGATCAGGCGTTGCTTGCCCGAATTATGGATGAAAATGCAGGAAGGTCTGCACCCTGGAGCGCGCAGGCTGTCATGTATGAGGCATTGATCACTTCGGCGATCGAAAATGCCCAGCGTGCTGAGGAGCTTGGTCTGGCAGGCGACAAAATCATTTTGTCGTGCAAAGTTTCCGGAGTTCAGGATTTGATCGCCGTGTATCGTGAGCTTGCACGACGTTGTGATTATCCTTTGCATCTCGGGCTGACAGAAGCGGGAATGGGCAGTAAGGGAATTGTTGCATCAACGGCTGCGCTGTCTGTTCTGATGCAGGAAGGGATTGGCGATACCATCAGGATTTCATTGACGCCAGAGCCTGGTGGAGATCGCTGTCGTGAAGTAATCGTTGGCCAGGAAATTCTGCAGACCATGGGCTTGCGAAAATTCACTCCTATGGTGATTGCCTGTCCGGGATGCGGACGGACGACTTCTACCGTGTTTCAGGAACTGGCTGATCGTATCCAGACCTTTTTGCGTGATCAGATGCCGCTCTGGAAGGCTGAATATCCGGGTGTTGAAAACATGAATGTTGCTGTGATGGGCTGCATTGTTAATGGACCCGGGGAATCTAAGCATGCCAACATTGGCATCAGCTTGCCTGGTACAGGGGAGTCGCCGGCAGCGCCGGTATTTATCGATGGCGCTAAAGCCGTCACGCTCCGCGGCGACCATATTGCAGAAGAGTTTCAGGCGATTGTTCTGGAGTATGTCAAAAAGAACTACGCACTGTCCTCAGTTGAAGCTTGATAGGTTTTATTAGGTTGTTTTATGTCAGAAAATAAAAAAATAGAAAAAATAGTTGGCGTTAAAGGAATGAATGATCTTTTGCCGAATGATTCCTCATTGTGGGAGTTGTTTGAAAATACGGTTCATTCAGTTCTGAAAAGTTACGGTTTTCAACAAATCAGAACGCCCATCGTTGAGCCAACGCCTTTATTTGCGCGTGGACTTGGTGCGGTCACGGATATTGTTGAGAAAGAGATGTATTCTTTCGAGGACTCAATGAATGGCGACAAACTGACGCTGCGCCCGGAAGGTACTGCGGGTGTGGTGCGGTCTGCCATTGAGCATAACCTCGTATACGACGGACCTAAAAGATTGTGGTACAGCGGTCCGATGTTTCGTCACGAAAAGCCTCAGCGCGGTCGTTATCGCCAGTTTCATCAGGTAGGGGCAGAGGCGCTTGGATTCAGTGGTCCTGACGTGGATGCAGAATTAATTATGTTATGCCAGCGTCTTTGGGATGATCTTGGCTTGCAGAATGTCCGGCTCGAGCTTAACTCGATTGGCGATGTAGATGAACGCAACCAGCATAGGGAAGCATTGATTGCTTATTTTGAAAAGCATGAAAATATTCTGGATGCTGAAGCAAAGCGACGACTGTATTCAAATCCATTGCGTATACTTGATACCAAAAATCCGGCTATGCAGGATATGGTGAATGCTGCCCCTAAATTACTCGATTATCTCGGCACTGAATCGCTGGCACACTTTGAAGGTGTTCAGAAAATCCTGCGGCACAACAGCATTCCGTTTTCCATTAATCCACGCTTGGTACGTGGTATGGACTATTACAACCGGACTGTTTTTGAGTGGGTTACCGATGAATTGGGCGCGCAAGGTACTGTTTGCGCTGGTGGTCGATACGACTCGCTGTTTTCTACGTTTGGTGGAAAACCGACGCCCGCCTGCGGTTTTGCGATGGGAATTGAGCGCCTTATTGAACTGATGAAAGTTGCTGGTGAGATTCATCAGCCGGCTTTGTGTGATGTTTATCTTGTGCACCAGTCGGATGAGGCGCAGATGCAGGCGATTGTTCTGGGTGAGAGATTGCGTGATGCTGGCCTGGATGTTGTGTTACATTGCGCAACTGCAAACGGCATAGGGAATTTTAAATCCCAGATGAAAAAAGCAGATGCGAGCGGCTGTGCTTATAGTGTTATTCTTGGTGAAGATGAGCTTGCCAATGAATCAGTAACAATTAAAGCGATGCGCTCCGAAGATGGTCACCAGACCAATGTGCCATTCAATGCCGCAGTCGACTATCTGGTAGATCAAATCACGGGCGCAACGGATGATGCGCATTGCTGTGATGATCCTCATCATGTTCATATCAATCATTAATTTATCAAAATATGGCTTACGATTTAGAAGAACAAGAGCAACTGGCAACTTTAAAAGCGGCATGGAAACAATACGGCAACCTGATCACCTGGATCGTGATCATTGCACTTGCTGGTTATGTGGCATGGTCTCAGTGGAATAATTATCAGAACAATCAGGCTGGTCAGGCCTCTCAGTTGTATGAAGAGCTGTTGAAATCAGTAACCGATAAAGATGCACCAAAAATACTCAGGACGGCGACTGACCTGAAGGAAAAATTTCCATCGACCGCTTATGCTTCGATGGGGGCATTCGTCACAGCGAAGGCTTTTTTTGATTCTGGCGACTTAAAAAGTGCGAAGTCTCAACTGCAATGGATTATTGATTCGGGTAAGTCTGAAGAATATAAGGTCTTGGCAAAGCTGCGTTTGGCAGGGCTTTTGCTGGACGATAAATCTTATGATGATGCATTAAAACAGCTTACTGGTGAGTTTCCTGCAGAATTGCAGGTGCAGGTAGAAGACAGGAAGGGTGATGTTTATGTCGCTCTTGGAAAAGTGACAGAAGCGAGAAAATCATATCAGGCGGCGATAGGTAAAATGACCGATAAGGATCCGATCAAACAACTGGTTCAGTTAAAGCTTGATGCAATTGGTGGTGGCATTGAATCTGCAAGTAAATAACAGGAGTGTGTTTATGCGTTTATCCACCAAATTATCCGCAGTTCTGGTTGCATCGGTTTTAGCTGGTTGTTCATCCTGGAATCCATTTTCATCGAAAAGTGAGGTGAAAAATGCGCCTGCAGCACTTACTGATTTCAAGTCGTCTCTCAGTGTAAAACAGACATGGGCGGTTCAAGTCGGCAGCGCAGCGAATTACGTGTTTTCTCCGGCGGTTTCCGGGACAAAAATCTATGTCGCTGCAGCTGATGGTACTTTAATGAAGATAGATGCTTTAAGTGGACGTACGGAGTGGCGGATCAATGCTGGCATGCGTCTGACTGGCGGTGTTGGTGTGGGTTCGGAGCAGATATTTGTGGCCGGTGAGAAAGGGCATTTATTATCCTTTTCCGGAGATGGTCAGTTGCGTTGGAAAATTCAGGATACAACAGAAATTTTGTCCGCCCCTGTAGTCGCTGATGATCAGGTAATTGTCCGCAGTATTGACAATAAAATCAGTGCATATGCTGTAGCGTCAGGTGTGCGTAAGTGGTCTGCCGAGCGCCCGCTGCCACCGCTGACATTACGTGCTGTACCAGGAATGGTGGTGGCTGGCGATCAGGTTATTGTTGCATTACCAGGCGGACGGATGTCGGCTTTGTCGATGACGAACGGCAGTCTGAGATGGGAAGCCGCAGTCGGTGAACCTAAAGGTTCAACTGAACTCGAACGGGTTGCTGATGTGTCTGGTTTGCCAGTCGTAGTCGGTAATGATGTTTGCGCGAGTTCCTATCAGGGACGAGTTGGCTGTTTTGATCTTCAGACCGGTGCCGCTAGGTGGGCCAAAAAATTATCCAGCGAAGTCGGTGTCGGTGGCGATGAGCGCTTTATTTTCGCCGCCGACGTGAGCGGTGGAATCAATGCCTATTCCAGAAATGGTGGCGGCAGTGCCTGGAAAAACGATAAATTATCTTATCGTAAACTTTCTGCTCCCGTTTCTTTTGGCAGGGCTGTGGCAGTCGGTGATCTGGCTGGCTATGTCCACTTTTTATCGAGAGAAGACGGTTCTTTCATAGGGCGAATCGCTACTGACGGTAGTCAGATACTGGCAGCCCCCGTTGTTGCCGGTTCCAATTTAATTGTTCAAACAAAATCAGGGTTAGTGGTTGCATTGGCAACCGAGTAATATTCAATGAAGCCGGTTATTGCACTTATCGGCCGACCTAATGTCGGCAAATCCACGCTGTTCAATCGGCTTACACGTTCACGCGATGCCCTTGTAGCAGACTTACCGGGGTTGACCCGGGATCGTCATTATGGTGAAGGGCGCATTGGCGAAAGACCTTTTTTGGTGATAGATACAGGGGGGTTTGAGCCTGTAGCCAAGGAAGGTATTCTGCATGAAATGGCAAAGCAGACTAAGCAGGCGGTCGCAGAGGCTGATGTCGTTGTTTTCATGGTTGACGGGCGTCAGGGCCTGACGCCGCATGATAAAACGATTACGGATTTTTTACGAAAATCCGGTCGTTCTGTTATGTTGGTGGTCAATAAGGCTGAAGGGATGAAATACACTTCGGTAACAGCTGATTTTTATGAGTTGGGACTTGGTGACCCCTACGTGATTTCTGCGGCTCATGGTGATGGTGTTGCTGATCTTGTACAAGAGTCTCTTGATATTGCTTTTGCTCAGAGACCGCCTGAAATTGATGAACCTGAAAATGTCGTCAAAGGAATAAAAATTGCCATTGTTGGCCGTCCTAATGTGGGTAAGTCAACACTGGTCAACACTTTGCTGGGAGAGGACCGGGTCATCGCATTTGACATGCCAGGGACGACCCGCGACTCTATTGAAATTCCTTTCGAGCGGGATGGTAAGCATTATTCTCTTATTGATACTGCAGGTATTCGCCGCAGAGGTAAGGTGTTTGAGGCGATTGAAAAGTTCTCAGTTGTCAAAACACTGCAGTCTATTTCCGAGGCAAATGTCGTCTTGCTTTTGCTAGATGCACAACAGGATATTTCGGAACAGGATGCCCACATTGCTGGTTTTATATTGGAATCCGGGCGGGCCTTGGTTGTTGGCGTCAATAAATGGGATGGATTGCAGAGTGACCGACGGGATGAAATTAAAATAGATATTGAGCGGAAATTAAATTTCCTCACTTTTGCAAAATTTCATTTCATTTCTGCATTAAAATCGACTGGAATTGGTCCTTTATTGAAGTCGATCGATGCCGCTTATGCTGCTGCCATGGTTAATTTGTCAACGCCAAAATTGACCAGGGCTTTAATTGAGGCTGTTGAGCATCAGCAACCGAAGCGAAAAGGCTCTATCCGACCTAAATTAAGATATGCTCATCAAGGCGGACAAAATCCGCCAATTATTGTGATTCATGGAAATGCGCTGGATGCTGTGGGTGATGTGTATAAGCGTTATCTTGAAAAACATTTCAGAGAAACCTTTTCATTGGTGGGAACTCCGCTGAGAATTGAAATGCGATCCGGTAAAAATCCTTTTGATAAATCAAAATAAGTATTCAGAATAGAGTTTTGAAAGTTTTTTTCAAATTTTATTTTAGAGCAAGTCAGTTTTTTAAAGAGCAGGGTTGCTTGAAAATAATCAAACAATCCCCAACTCCTGATCACAACAACACCATGGAGCTGTTATGAGTAATAAAGGGCAATTACTACAAGACCCGTTTTTAAACGCTTTGCGCAAAGAACATATCCCAGTATCTATTTATCTGGTTAATGGAATAAAGTTGCAAGGTCATATTGAATCTTTTGATCAGTATGTCGTGTTGCTGAGAAATACAGTTACTCAAATGGTCTATAAGCACGCTATTTCTACGGTCGTTCCTGCACGTGCTGTCAGTATTAATTCCGATACCGAAGCAGCAGAGTAAATTTTGATTCTTTCTCAATTGGAAAAATGTCTTTAAGTATGCGCGCCGCATTAGTCGGTGTTGACTTTGGTAAAGACGATTTTGCCGTTAGCCTGGAAGAGCTTTCACTTCTTGCGCAGTCTGCAGGGGCTCAGCCAGTCACAACCATCAGTTGCAAAAGATCCAGTCCTGATGCCGCCTTGTTTATAGGCGCTGGTAAAGCGGATGAAGTATTGACCGCAGTTTCCGACGGGCATCTTGATCTTGTTATTTTTAATCATGCATTATCTCCCGCACAGCAGCGTAACCTGGAGCGCCACCTGAAAGTTCGGGTGATTGACCGTACCAGCCTGATTCTTGACATTTTTGCGCAAAGAGCAAAAAGCCATGAGGGTAAAGTTCAGGTTGAGTTGGCTCAGTTGCAACATCTGGCAACCAGACTGATCAGGGGCTGGACTCACCTTGAGCGTCAAAAAGGGGGCATTGGCCTGCGTGGGCCAGGCGAAACTCAGCTTGAAACTGACCGGCGATTGCTTGGAGAGCGCGTCAAGATGTTGAAAGGGAAGCTGGAGAAGTTGCAGCGGCAAAGGGAAACTCAGCGTCGTTCCCGTGACAGAAGTAAAACTTTTTCAGTATCTTTGGTTGGATATACGAATGCCGGTAAATCCACACTGTTCAATGCACTGACTAAAGCTGGTGCGTATGCTGCTAATCAGTTATTTGCGACACTTGATACAACTTCCAGACGCCTGTATTTAGGTGATGCCGGGAGCGTGGTGATTTCAGATACGGTCGGATTCATTCAGGATTTGCCGCACCAGTTGGTGGCAGCATTCCGGGCGACTCTGGAGGAGACAATCCATGCGGATTTGTTGCTGCATGTGGTCGATGCCAGCAGTCCAGTGCGTATGGAGCAGATTCAGCAGGTCAACAGCGTGTTAAAGGAAATTGGTGCAGATCATATTCCACAGATTATTGTATTGAATAAAATTGATTTGGCCGGTATGGAGCCGGCAAGTGGCAAAAATGAATATGGTAAAATTGACCGGATTTTTCTGAGCGCCAAAACTGGGGCCGGACTGAGCATTTTGCGCGATGTCGTCGCTGAATACGCCATATCTAAAGCAGTCAGTATATCAAACGAAAAATCGGACATCAGTGTTGATGATTTGCGTTTTCATGCGCATTAATGCAGCGTACTATTGATCGGATATCAAAAGAAATGATAGGTTCACTTCTCAAGAGGGCAGGCGCTATTTTGTCTTTAAATGATCCTCAGTGGGGTCGGGGGTCTAAAGGTGATAATGACGGAAAAAAAACACCTGACACACCACCTGATCTGGAACAGGTCTGGAAAGATCTGAATCAGCGTATTGCACGCTTTTTGGGGCAGCAGGGTGGTGGAGATAAAGGTAACTTTAATCCCGACTCTGCTGGCGCCAGAATGGGGATTGGGGCACTGATCCTGATTTTTATATTTGTCTGGCTGGTCAGTGGTGTTTTTATCGTCCAGGAAGGTCAGACAGCTGTTATCACAACCTTTGGTAAATACAGTCACGTCACAGGGGCTGGTATGAACTGGCGGTGGCCATATCCGATTCAGGGGCATGAAATTGTGAATGTTTCTCAGGTGCGCACGGTCGAAGTCGGTTATCGCTCCAGTGTTAAAAATAAACAGGCAAATGAGTCCCTGATGTTGACTGACGATGAAAATATCGTTGATATTCAGTTCGCTGTTCAGTACAAATTAAAAAATGCCTCTGAATGGTTATACAGTAATCGGGATCAGGAAGAGATGATCCGTCAGGTTGCTGAAACAGCGGTTCGTGAAATTGTTGGTAAAAGCAAGATGGACTTTGTTTTGTACGAAGGCCGCGAGAAAGTTGCGCTGGATGTGGGAAGTTTGATGCAGCAGATTCTGACGCGCTATAAGGCAGGTGTGCAGATCACGAATGTCACCATGCAGGGTGTCCAACCACCAGAGCAGGTTCAGGCAGCTTTTGATGATGCCGTGAAGGCCGGTCAGGATAAAGAGCGTCAAAAAAATGAAGGGCAAGCTTACGCCAATGAGATCATTCCTAAAGCCCGTGGTGAAGCATCGCGGACTTTGCAGGAGGCGGAAGGGTATCGCTCCCGCATCGTGGCGAACGCAGAAGGCAACGCGTCCAGATTCAAGCAGGTATTGAGTGAGTATCAGAAAGCTCCGGCAGTGACGCGCGACAGGATGTATCTTGAAACTATGCAGCAGATATTTGCCAGCACCAGTAAAGTACTGATGGATACCAAGCAAACGGGCAACATGATCTATTTACCTCTGGAGAAAATGATTTCTCAGGGTGAATCTGTCGCAAATAAACCGGCAACTGCTGCTGTTGCGCCTAATTCTGCCCAAGTTCAGGGCGAACAAATTCCCACAGTTGAAATGCGCTATGGAAAAGATAGCCGAAGCAGAGATGTGCGCGATTCTCGCGATCGGGAGACGAGATAATGAATAAAATACTCTCCCTTTTTCTGGCAATTGCGGCTGGCTTGTTGGTCGTTTATTCGACAATTTTTGTAGTTGATCAGAAGTCCCATGCCATTGTCTTTGCATTTGGCGAGGTGAAGTCTGTTATTAGTGAACCAGGCTTGCACTTTAAATTGCCGCCACCGTTTCAGAATGTCTTGTTTTTGGATAAGCGTATTCTGACCATTGATTCTGCCGATGCTGACAGGTTTATCACGGCCGAAAAGAAAAATATCCTGGTTGATTCTTATGTGAAATGGCAAATTTCCGAGCCGAAGTTGTATTACGTCAGTTTTAGCGGGGATGAGCGTCGTGCCAAAGACCGTCTGTCTCAAATCGTTAAAGCCGCGTTGAATGATGAAATTACGAAGCGCACCGTTCGGGAGGTAATTTCCGGCGAGCGTGGCAAGGTCATGGAAGCCATCAAGAGTAAAGTCGCAGAGGAAGCAAAGCAGATTGGTGTTGAGATCGTCGACGTGAGATTAAAGCGCGTTGATTATGTCGAGCAGATAAATAACTCTGTTTATGATCGCATGAAGGCAGAGCGTTTGCGGGTAGCCAATGAATTGCGTTCCACGGGAGCGGCCGAGTCTGAAAAAATCAGGGCTGATGCGGACCGGCAAAGAATCGTTATTCTGGCAGAGGCTTATCGCGAAGCAGAGCAAATACGCGGCGCGGGTGATGCAGAGGCATCTCAGATTTATGCGCAGGCGTTTGGACAGAATCCGGAGTTTTATAAATTCTATCGTAGCCTGGAGGCTTACCGAGCCAGCTTTAAAAACAAAAGCGATATTGTTGTCGTTGATCCGAATTCAGAATTTTTTAAGTATTTCAAAGCACCCGGTACATCAGGTAATAATTCCTCATCACGGAATAAGTAATTTACTTTCTGGTTGTTCTTCAACAGCGATCTGAATCAATGATGGTTCAGGTCGCTGTTGACCGGATATAAGCCGTTTTTGTGGTTTTTTTTAATTTATATTTTGATTGCGCACCAATGCCTAATTGGCTTCTCCCTGAAAATATTGCCGATGTGCTGCCTTCCGAGGCACGCAAGATAGAAGACTTGCGTCGTGTTTTTCTGGACCATTTCAGATTATATGGCTATGAACTGGTCATGCCGCCATTGCTGGAGTACATAGAATCTTTGCTGACCGGTGCCGGGCAGGATATGGATTTGCGTACATTCAAGCTGGTAGATCAGATGTCTGGTCGCACGATGGGTATTCGTGCAGATATGACGACTCAGGTAGCGCGGATAGATGCGCATTTGCTAAACCGCCAATCCGTCACCCGGCTTTGCTATGCAGGACATGTCCTGCATACGAGGCCTTCTGGTTTGCACGCAACCAGGGAGCCAATTCAGATTGGTGCGGAAATTTACGGACATAATGGTTTGGAGGCGGACGCTGAAATTCAGCAAATTGTTTTAGGCTGTCTGAGTCTGGCCGGTATTGGCGAAGTTCGCCTCGATCTTTGCCATGTCGGCGTCTTAAAGGCGATTCTCGACCTTGATGACACTGCAAAAAAACATGAGGATGTTTTGTTTTCTTTGCTTGAAGCGAAGGATATACCCGCAATTGATCAGATAAGTCGTGATTTTTCTGCTCCGGTGAGACAGGCATTAACGGCTTTGCCGACTTTGTATGGTGATGCCTCCGTGTTAGTGAGGGCGCAGCAGCAGTTGCCGGATATTCCGGGTGTGCGGGATGCGTTGCATGAGCTCCAGTCTCTGACGACTCTGGTGGGCACTGCGCAGGTCACCATTGATCTGGCTGATCTGCGAGGGTATCACTACCATAGTGGTGTCATGTTCAGTGCATTTGTACCGGGATTACCTAACGCGGTAGCTCGTGGTGGCCGCTATGATCATGTTGGCGAAGCATTTGGTCGCGCACGGCCTGCAACGGGTTTTTCTCTGGATTTGCGTGAACTGGCTCGATTGATGCCTGTTGCTGAGAGAAAGGGTGCCATACGTGCACCGTGGAGTCGTGATCCAGAATTATTATTAAAAATTGCCCAATGGCGCAGTGAGGGGGAAATTGTGATTCAAAATTTCCCTGGTCACGAAAATGAACAAGACGAATTCGACTGTAGCCGTACAGTGGTTTTCGATGGTCAACAATGGATTCTTCAAAATGTAGGTTAAGTGTGATGTCAAACAATAAAACTGCAAAAAATGTCGTCGTTATCGGTACGCAATGGGGTGATGAGGGCAAGGGAAAAATCGTCGACTGGCTGACTGATCACGCACAAGGTGTTGTCCGTTTCCAGGGGGGGCACAATGCCGGACATACATTGGTGATCGGTGGTCAGAAAACCGCGTTGCAACTGATTCCATCCGGGATCATGCGCGCAGGAACTGCTTGCTATATCGGCAATGGTGTTGTGTTATCAGTTCCTGATTTATTGCGTGAGATTGATAAGTTGCAGGCCAATGGTGTTGAGGTCGTTTCCCGGCTGAAAATTTCAGAAGCGTGTCCGGTGATTCTGCCATATCACACCGCACTGGATGCCGCACGCGAAGCCGCACGCGGAGCTGCAAAAATTGGTACGACAGGGAAGGGAATCGGCCCTGCCTATGAGGATAAAGTTGCGCGTCGTGCGATTCGAGTTGCGGATCTATTGAATGCGGAACGTTTTGCCGAAAAGTTGAAAGAGAATCTGGAGTACCACAATTTCGTGCTCACCAACTATCTGAAGGCACCGGCAGTCGACTACCAAAAGACTCTGGATGATGCGTTGGCCTTGGTGCCACGTATCCGGCCGATGGTTGCCGATGTCTCTACGGCCTTGTATGCGGCGCATAAAGCGGGGGCAAGTTTGTTATTCGAGGGTGCGCAAGGCAGTTTGCTGGATGTCGATCATGGCACCTATCCTTTCGTGACGTCCAGTAACTGTGTGGCTGGAAATGCTGCAGCCGGCGCAGGTGTCGGACCGAACATGCTGCATTATATTTTGGGCATTACCAAGGCCTATACGACAAGGGTTGGTTCCGGCCCATTTCCATCGGAACTGCCAACCGATCAGGGTGTTGGCCAGCATCTGGCAAGCGTTGGGCATGAGTTTGGAACGGTCACGGGCCGCGCGCGCCGCTGCGGCTGGTTTGATGCGGCATTGTTGAAACGTTCTGTACAAATCAATGGTGTTTCGGGAATGTGTCTGACAAAACTGGATGTTTTGGATGGACTGGATAAGCTGAAATTATGTACTGGCTATAAGGTGAATGGCGTTGCCGTAGATATTTTCCCGGTGGGAGCGGAAGAGGCTTCTTTGTGTGAAGCAGTTTATGAAGAAATGCCAGGATGGGCTGAATCGACGGTGGGTGCGAAGAGCATGGATGCACTGCCGGTAAATGCGCGCAATTACATCAAACGTATTGAAGAGCTGGTCGGCGTTCCCATTGATATGGTTTCCACGGGGCCAGACAGGGAGGAAACTATTGTATTGCGTCATCCGTTTGTTTGAAGAAGGAATTTAGTTGAATATGAATACACCAGTATCGACAGATAAAGATTTGTGGGTTTCCTGGGAGGCTTATCACCGATCAATTGAGCAGTTGGCACTGAAGGTGCATGAGTCCGGCTGGAAATTTGATCAGGTGCTGTGTCTTGCTCGTGGTGGCTTGCGTCCGGGCGATATTTTTTCCCGGATTTTTGACGTCCCATTAGCTATCTTATCAACCAGTTCTTATCGGGAAGAAGCTGGCACTGTACAGGGATCCCTGGATATTGGTAAATATATCTCCATGACCAAGGGGAGTTTGCAGGGCAGAGTGCTCGTTGTGGATGATTTGGTGGACTCGGGAATAACTCTGGAGCGGGTGTTGCAACATTTGCGAGAGCATTTTCCATCGGTCAGTGAGGTGAAATCTGCGGTCATCTGGTATAAGGCCTGTTCTTCCGTGAAACCTGATTATTATCTGGACTATCTGCAAACTAATCCATGGATTCATCAGCCATTTGAAGAATATGACAGCATCAGACCGCATCAATTAAATGCCTGGTTGAAAAAAGGTGAAGTTACATAATAAAAAAGGAGCTTTTTGCTCCTTTTTTATTATGCGTAATCATCAAAAAAAGAAATGAAGGTAGATTTAGTGATTGATTTCAGGGTGATAAAACGAAAAAGCCCGTTGAAATTAATCAACGGGCTTTCTGTATTTTTGGTGCCCACGGAGGGACTCGAACCCCCACACCTCGCGGCACATGGACCTGAACCATGCGCGTCTACCAATTCCGCCACGTGGGCTGCATAAGAGATTATTATATAGGAAGTAAGTGGGCCTGTGTTGATATGATGAATTTTTTATGCAATGTTTCGGTAAATTTTTTTGCATGCGTTAACGGAAAAAGCCCGTTGAAATTAATCATCGGGCTTTCCTTTAAGCTTGGTGCCCACGGAGGGACTCGCACCCCCACACCTTGCGGCACATGGACCTGAACCATGCGCGTCTACCAATTCCGCCCCGTGGGCTGCATAAGAGATTATTATATAGGAAGTAAGTGGGCCTGTGTTGAGATGATGAATTTTTTATGCAATGTTTCGGTATATTTTTTTGCTTGCGTTAACGGAAAAAGCCCGTTGAAATTAATCAACGGGCTTTCCTTTAAGCTTGGTGCCCACGGAGGGACTCGAACCCCCACACCTTGCGGCACATGGACCTGAACCATGCGCGTCTACCAATTCCGCCACGTGGGCTACGGAAGACCGCAATTATAGATTATTGTTGGAGAATGTCAAGATTTTTACTGGGTGATACTTGAATAACGTTAGGTGATTAGTCGTTGCTCCGGTAAACTATAGCCGTGTTTCCATATTAAACATGGGGCATGTTTTACATTTAAAAGAAATAGNACGGAAGACCGCAATTATAGATTATTGTTGGAGAATGTCAAGATTTTTACTGGGTGATACTTGAATAACGTTAGGTGATTAGTCGTTGCTCCGGTAAACTATAGCCGTGTTTCCATATTAAACATGGGGCATGTTTTACATTTAAAAGAAATAGATACCATTTGAATAAACATTTATATCCAATTCCCAGCAGGGAAGAAATTTTAGGCGTCCTTCGCACGGCTAAAGTTAATCTGACAGTTACAGAGATCGCAGACAAGTTAGGCACAAAAACCGAGGAGCTTGAAGGCATGACACGTCGATTAAGTGCAATGGAGCGGGATGGCCAACTGAAGATCAGTCAATCTGGTCATTATCAGCTTTCAAACCATGAAAATTTTATCTCTGGAAAAGTCAGTAGCCATAGAGATGGTTACGGGTTCCTGATCCCTGACGATAATACTGAAGATTTGTTTTTACCCGAACGGGAAATGCAGAAAGTATTGCATGGAGACCGGGTTCTTGCCCGTGTTACCGGCACCGATCGCCGCGGTCGTCTGGAAGGAAGTATCGTTGAAATTCTGGAGCGCGCTAATACACATGTCATTGGCCGGTTACTCAACGAAAATGGCGTGTGGATTATTGCCCCGGAAGATAAACGATTCAGTCAGGATATTTTATTGGCAGGGTCTCCGGGTAAGGCCAGAGCTGGCCAGGTTGTGAGTGTTGAGTTGACTGAGCAACCTACGCGTTACTCTCAGGCATCAGGCAAAATTGTGGAGATTCTGGGAGAAGTCGATGATCCCGGAATGGAGATTGAAATTGCTGTCCGAAAATTTGGGGTTCCCCATGAATTTTCGGAACCCGCAAAAAAAGCGGCTGCAAAACTGCCCGCGGAAGTGCAGCCTAAAGATCTGAACGACAGAGTTGATTTGCGCGATATTCCTCTAGTGACCATTGATGGTGAGGATGCACGCGATTTTGATGATGCAGTGTATTGCGAGCCGGTGAAAATTGGCAGGGTAAAGGGCTACCGTTTGATCGTGGCTATTGCAGACGTCAGTCATTATGTTATGCCGAATGATGCGCTTGACGCAGATGCTTTATTACGCAGCACCTCGGTTTATTTTCCTCGTCGCGTTATTCCTATGTTGCCGGAGAAGCTGTCAAATGGCTTGTGCTCACTGAATCCGGATGTGGATCGCCTGACCTTAGTGTGCGACATGGTGATCACAGCACAAGGTGAAGTAAAGGCGTATCAGTTTTATCCCGCAGTGATTCATTCCGCAGCACGTTTCACATACACCGAAGTCGCTGCAATTCTGGGAAATACCAAAGGACCTGAGGCAGCAAAGCGTCTCACATTGGTGCCCCATTTATTGCACTTATACGAGGTTTTTCAGGCACTGCTGAAAGCGCGACATGCCCGTGGTGCAATAGATTTTGAGACGACTGAGACTTACATCGTTTGTAATAATGCCGGGAAAATTGAGAAAATCATTCCTCGTACCCGAAATGATGCACATAAGCTGATTGAAGAATGCATGCTGGCGGCAAATGTCTGTGCAGCAAATTTACTGGAGACATATAAACATCCAGGAACATTCCGTGTGCACGCCGGGCCGACTAAAGAGAAATTAGTCCAGGTCCGTAACTTCCTGAAACAGACCGGATTGTTCCTGGGGGGGGGGGATTCTCCGTCAGCATCGGATTACGCGGCGTTAATGGAGAGAATAAAAGGTCGCCCCGATGCCTCGCTATTACAGACAATGCTATTGCGCTCAATGCAGCAGGCGGTCTACAGTCCGGACAATATTGGTCACTTCGGACTGTCTTATGACGCATATGCGCACTTCACCAGCCCGATACGACGTTATCCCGATCTGTTAACGCATCGTGCAATTAAAGCGGTATTGCAAGGTAAGATTTATGAACCAAAGGGAATTGATTTTAGTATTTTGAATACGACAATTTCCAATGCTGCCCGCAAACAATTGGTCGCCGATAAAGCAGCCGGAAAAAAAGCTGTTGAAAAAGATCAGACGGTCTGGGATTTGTTGGGAACACATTGCTCCGCCAATGAGCGTCGTGCCGATGAGGCTTCACGCGATGTAGAAGCGTGGCTGAAGTGCTACTACATGAAAAATAAACTCGGAGAGGAATTTGTCGGAACAATTTCCGGAGTAACCCAGTTCGGTATTTTTGTGCAGTTAGATGATATTTACATTGAAGGTTTGGTTCATATCACAGAATTGGGGGCCGATTACTTCCAGTTTGATGAGGCTCGACACGAGTTGCGTGGAGAGCGAACCGGAAAACGTTATCAGTTGACAGACAAGGTCAGAGTTCAGGTCAGTCGGGTGGATTTGGATGCGCGCAAGATTGATCTGAGTATTGTTCAGCCTAATATTGCCACTCCTGCTTATCAAAAAGGGGCTTCTGCGCCTGAGAAGGCAAAGAAAGCATCTTCTTCTGCACGGCAGATTCTCCAAGCGGATGCTCATATTCGAAATGCCGGAAATGAGCGACAGCCCAAAAAACGGGAACGGTCAAATACTGTCAGTGCAAGCAGCGTTAAAGAGAGAGAAACATCCTCCGCCAGGAAGAAAAGCACCGGTACAAAACCATCAAAACCGGTCAAAAGAAGACGCTAAGTTAAATAAAGAAAAGTTATATGAAAAGTAAAATGATTTTTGGGTTTCATGCAGTCACATCAAGGATTCGTCATGAAGCCTCATCCGTAGATGAAATTTATGTGGATGCCGAACGTAGTGACCGTCGCATGCAAGAGTTACTGCATACCGCAAAAGCAGCAGGCATCCGCATTATTCAGGCAGATGATCAGCGACTTTCAAACATTGTGGGTACCCGCCGCCATCAGGGTGTTGTTGCCAAGGCTGGTGAGCTGTCTTTGGCCAGAAATCTGGATGAATTGCTGGATGCGATTGAAGGCCCACCATTACTGCTGATTCTTGATGGCATTACCGATCCGCATAATCTGGGGGCTTGCCTGCGTGTTGCAGATGGAGTGGGCGCGCATGCCGTCATTGCGCCGAAAGATCGCGCAGTAGGATTAAATGCGACGGCAGCTAAAGTAGCAAGTGGTGCAGCTGAGACCGTGCCATACATTACAGTGACCAATCTGGCACGAACTCTGCGCGAGCTGAAGGAGCGTGATATTTTACTGGTCGGGACTTCTGACGAGGCAGATAAGACCATCTACGATGTCGATTTTACATCTGGTTGCGCAGTAGTGATGGGTTCCGAAGGTGAGGGGATGCGTCGGTTGACGCGGGAAACATGTGATCAGCTGGTCAGTATTCCAATGCTGGGAACCGTAGAAAGCCTGAACGTGTCCGTTGCATCGGGTGTTTGTCTCTATGAAGCCAGGCGCCAGCGGTCTGTCTGATCGAAATTTCTGAATATTTCGTTTGGTAGTGTTTGGTAATATCAGTGCGCTTCGGCGCACTTTTTACAGATACGTTAGTATGTAACTCGTTTTTCTATTTGCTTACCTGTCATGTTGAGTCGTCTCCGCGAAGATATCGCCAGTATTATTGAAAAAGATCCTGCTGCCCGCAACGCATGGGAAGTCATTACCTGTTATCCGGGATTTCAGGCAATCGTGATGCATCGCTGGGCAAACTGGTGCTGGAGTCATGGATTGAAATGGCTTGGACGATTTATATCTCATGTGGCACGGGTTTTGACCGGAATTGAAATTCATCCGGGATCAACTTTAGGACGCCGGGTTTTTATTGATCATGGATTTGGCGTGGTTATCGGTGAGACTGCGGTGATTGGTGATGACTGCACGATATATCAAGGTGTCACTTTAGGGGGGACGTCCTTATCACGCGGAGCTAAAAGACATCCGACTCTTGAGGCGGGCGTTATTGTGGGCGCAGGAGCTAAAGTGTTGGGTAGTTTTACGGTCGGTACGGGAGCAAAAATCGGCTCTAATTCAGTTGTTTTGAAAGCCGTACCTGCCGGTGCGACAGCTGTCGGTAACCCTGCACATCTGATCAGAAGAGATGATGTTACTGATAGTCCGCAGGCGAATCTGTTTTCAGCATATGGAGTTACCCAAAACAATGATGATCCGGTATCCAAGGTTTTACATAAGCTGATTGATCACGCCGCTGCGCAGCAAGAGCAGATTGAAAAACTGACCGCAGCTATTTCTTGTGCGGGGATCGCGTGCGAGCAAACGAAAGCGCAGGATAAAATCAATCCGGAACAGATCAACAGCCTCGTTGAGTAGTTAAACTGGTCGTTGTCTTTGTGAGGGAAAGTCCGATTGTCGGACGAGTCTGTTCAGGATGTTCCGGATTGCTTGTGGTAATTCTCCGGCACATAATCCAATGGGGCCGATACCAGAATCAACCAGTTCATCAGCTGCTTTGCCATGAATCCAGGTGGCGAATTTAGCTGCTTCAATAGTTGGCATACCCTGCGCCAGCAATGCACCGCAAAGGCCAGCCAATACATCACCAGTCCCGCCGGTGGACAAGCCTGGGTTACCGGTTGTGTTGATGAGGATATCGCCATTCGGGTTGCTGACAATGCTTCCGGCACCTTTTAAGATCACAATAGCGTTGAATGTTGTTGCGAGCTGTTTTGCGGCGCTCAGGCGATCATGTTGTATTTGAGTGATTGATTTCCCCAGAAGGCGTGCGGCTTCTAATGGATGCGGCGTTAGGATGACAGGGCTTGTTTTTTGTCTCAATACGACCTGCAGTTCAGGTTCAGCCGCAATCAGGTTCAGCGCGTCCGCATCGATGACGATGGGGGTGTTTTTTCGCAGCATATCTTGCAGAATTTTTTTCGCCTCATGACTGGTGCCCATACCGGGGCCGGCAACCAGAACTTCATTAGTAACTGTGAAGTCACGAATGTTTTTACACATTATCTCGGGGTGTAATGCGTCAAAACTGGCTGCTGCATCCAGAAAACCAATGCTCACTTTGCCGGCACCAGCCAATAATGCAGACCTGCCTGCCAGAAGGCAGGCTCCGCTCATACCTTGTACTCCACCGATGATCAGTACATGGCCGTAATGTCCCTTATGTGTATTGGGTAATCGCCGCAGGCTTGATAGTGCCAGCATATCGGCTTCAATATCGACTTCGATAAGCAAGCATCTGCTTTCGGGAATTTTGCTTACCTGAATGCCGAGATCATCGACGAATACTTTACCTGCAAAATCTTTTCCGTATGCAGTATGGAGTCCGGGTTTGTTGGCAATGAAAGTCAGAGTGTAATCTGCCCGGATTGCCAACATTTGGGTGTTAGTGAAATCCCCTGTATCCGGATTGATGCCGCTTGGCAGATCAAGTGCCAATACCGCAGTATCGCTACGTACAGTCAGCTTATTGATGCCATTAATTAATTCAGCGTAATGCTCATCCATATCCCTGGTAAGCCCGATACCGAATAGACCATCGATAATCAGTGCCCACCGGGTAGATAAAATGTCCGAAAGATCTTGATATCCTTGTAGCGTAAGAGGCAGTTCCGAGGCAAATGTGTAGCTTTTTTTGGTATCCTCAGAATATTTTCCGGGTTCGCCATACATCAGCAATGTGCAGTGCCAGCCCATCATAGCGAGCCGTGCAGCTGTCTCGCAGGCATCACCGCCATTATTACCCGGACCAGCAATGATCAAAACCGGTAAGTGTTTCTCCTGCAGGATTCCCGCTGCCAGCCTCGCTGCGGCTATTCCTGCTTTTTGCATCAGGGAGTATTCTGTTTGTTGCGTTTTCCCAAAACTTTCCAGTTCGCGGATCTGTGAGCAAAAGAGAAGCGAGCGACTCTCTGGGGATATGTGGGTTGTCATGGATGGTCAGCGTGCAGGTAGTATGGAGGACGGAGCAAGAGGACGATGCAATGACTGAATAGTTTCAAAGCCCTGTCTGAAGAGCTGATCAAAAGGTACGCTGAGGTAAGGTAGTATTAATCCGAGCATCAGGAAACCGACACCGATCGTGATCGGAAAGCCGATACCAAACAGATTCAACTGCGGCGCTGCCCGTGTGAGGATGCCAAGCGCAACGTTTGTGATTAACAAGGCAGCCACGATGGGTAAAGAAAGTCTGAGGCCTGTGATAAAGATCTGTTCCCCCCAGACCACAAGGCGTTGCAAATTAAAGCCGCTTTCCAGCGTTGGAGAGATGGGGATCGATTGAAAACTGTCTATCAATGCACTCAGCAATGCCAGATGTCCATTTGAAGTCAGAAAAAACAGCGTGGCAGTCAGCACCAGAAATTGTGATATCGCGGAAGATCGTCCTTGAGTCTGGGGATCAAAAAAGCTTGCAAACCCTAATCCCATTGTCAGGCCGGATACTTCGCCGGCCATTTCTATAGCGGCAAAAACAATCCGCATTACAAAACCCATACCTAATCCAATCACCAATTCTTGAGCCAGGATCATGATGCCGGTCAGTGAAACCGGGTCACTCGCAGGATGTACCGGAATGGTTGGGGCGACAATGAAGGCGATCATGACACCCAGAACAATTTTGATCTGAACCGGGACGGTATTATTGCCGAACGGAGGCGCAATAGAAATTAATCCTAAAATCCGGGTTAATGGCCAGATAAAAGCGCTGATCAGGCTGATTATCTGACTACTGGCAATGGTAATCATGGTCAGTCAGCAAACGGTTAGCCTGCCATGGTTGCGATGCTGGTAAAAGTCTGTCGCATATAGTCCAGTAATACGCTGAGCATCCATGGACCTGCGATGATCAGTGTGAGGAAAATTCCAATCAGTTTTGGAATGAAAGACAGCGTAGTTTCATTGATCTGCGTTGCTGCCTGAAAAATACTGACCAGCAAACCAATCACCAGAGCGACCAGCAGCAGTGGCGCAGAGACCATCAGCGTTACTTCAATTGCCTGCCTGCCGAGGGTCATCACACTATCAGGAGTCATGGTTTTTCCTTAGTAAAAACTCTGTGCCAGTGAACCAATCAGCAGCTGCCAGCCATCCACCAGAACAAATAACATCAGTTTAAACGGCAGCGAAACAATGGATGGAGATACCATCATCATACCCATGGACATGAGAACGCTTGCAACCACCATATCGATGATGAGGAAGGGAATAAAAATCGCAAAGCTGATCTGAAATGCAGTCTTTAATTCGCTGGTAATAAAGGCTGGAATCAGGATGCGTAGCGGCACTTCTTCCGGGCCTTGCAATTCAGGCGTATTGGAGATTTTGACATACAGAGCCAGATCCGCCTGCCGGGTTTGTTTCATCATGAATTGCTTCAGCGGCACCGCACCTTTATCCATTGCTTCTGTCATCGAAATCTTGTTTGCCGCAAAGGGAGTATAAGCATCAGCATAAATTTTATCGAAAACAGGCCCCATGACAAATAAGGTCAGAAACAACGCCAGACCGACCAGTACCTGATTGGGTGGCGCCGATTGAGTACCCAGCGCCTGTCGCAATAATGATAGTACTATGATGATTCGGGTAAAGCTGGTCATCATGAGTAGCGCGGCAGGAATGAATCCCAGTGCGGTCAGGAATAACAGGGTCTGCACGCTCAGAGAATAGTTTTGTCCACCACCGGATGCTGGAGTGCTTGTAATTGCCTGTAATCCGCCCTGAGACTGAGCGAATGCTGTTTCGGGAAACAGATTGTAGATCAGGAGCAGTAACTGAAAAATAATCAGCAATGGAATTCGGAAAGATTTCATGCGGGAGAATGCTGGGTTAATGATCCGCAGTTGCAGATTTTTTCTTTTCAAGTGTGTGTCTGAGCCAGTCCTGAAAAGTAGAGGAGTCAGCAGTTCCTGCTGACAAAAGGCTTTCCTGTTTGGGTAAAGTACCCAGGGTTTGAATATTGTTCGCGGTGACGCCGACAATCAGCCACTGGTCACCGGCTTCGATAATCATGATGCGCTCTTTATTGCCAACACTCAGATTTCCCAATACTTTGAGTGGAATTCTGTTTGCGGCGATTGCAGGGTTAAAGCGTTTTAATAGCCAGACTCCGCTGAAAATCAGTGCCAGAATAAAGAACAGCGCCAATAATATCTGTAAAAATCCCGTTGCAGGCGTGACTCCCGGTGTTTCAGCAGCAGCATTGCTGCCAGCCGTTACCAGGATAAAGAGAAGGGAATATCCGGAAAACCTAGTCATTTGTTCAGCTTACGAATACGTTCTGCCGGAGTCACAATATCGGTCAGGCGAATACCGAATTTATCGTTCACGACCACCACTTCACCTTGAGCAATCAGGCAGCCATTTACAAGCACATCCATAGGTTCACCCGCAAGACCATCCAGCTCCACGACAGAACCTTGCGCAAGTTGGAGTAGGTTCTTAATTGCAATTTTCGTTCTGCCCAGCTCAACCGTCAGTTGAACCGGAATATCCAGAATGAAATCGATATCGTTATGTGTTTCGGTTGTACTTCCCCGTCCACTGAATTCTTTAAAAATGGCAGGACTTGCTGCAGGTTCGGTTTTGGCATTATTTGTAGCAGCAGCGGCAGCTTCTGCTTTTTCCTGCTCGGCAATCGCTGCCCCCCAATCATCCTCGCTGATTGGCACTTCTGAATTTTCATCCATTGTTTTCTCCCTGTGCGACTTCCTGTACGCTGGAACTGATCAGTTTTTCCACGCGTAATGAATATTGACCATTAAACACACCATATTTGCATTCCATAACAGGCGTACCATCTACTTTCGCTGAAATAATTTCAGGAATAGTGATCGGGACAATATCACCAACTTTCATATTCAATATATCACCCAGTGTGACTCGGGTTGTACCCAGATCAGCAACGATTTCGATTTCGGCGATCTGAATTTGTTGCGTCATCAGACGCACCCAGCGGCGGTCGACTTCCAGGGTTTCACCTTGCAGGCTGCTGGTGAGAATATCCCTGATTGGTTCAATGGTGGAGTAGGGCATACAAATATGCATTTCGCCACTGACAGGGCCTAATTCAATGGTGAATGTGGTGGATACGACGACCTCATTTGGTGTTGCGATATTTGCAAATTGCGTATTCATTTCCGATCGGATGTATTCGAATTCAATCGGGTAAACCGGTTCCCAGGACTTGGAATAAGTTTCAAAAACGATTTCCAGAATACGTTGAATAATACGCTGCTCAGTTTGCGTGAAATCGCGCCCCTCAACACGGGTATGAAATCTGCCGTCACCACCAAACAGATTATCAACCAATAAAAATACCAGTCCGGGATCCAGAACAATCAATGATGTGCCGCGCAGCGGTTTCATGTGAACCAGATTCAGATTGGTTGGGACCACCAGATTGCGGATAAATTCGCTGTATTTCGAGACTCTGACCGTTCCGACGGAGACTTCAGCACTGCGTCGTAAAAAATTGAAAAGCCCGATCCGTAACAAACGGGCAAATCGTTCGTTGATAATTTCCAGGGTAGGCATGCGCCCACGTACAATCCGCTCCTGAGTAGCGAGATTATAAGGACGAACCCCGGAAGTATCTTCCTGGGATTGTGAGTCATCCTGATCTCCCGTAACGCCTTTTAACAGCGCATCGACTTCTTCCTGGGAGAGAAAATTATCGGACATGGTTTATTGAACGACAAAAGATGTAAAGAAAACGCCAGTGACCTTTTGCGGCTCACCTTTCGGAGAAAAAGGTTGATTGATTTTTTCAATAATTTCTTCTACCAGCTTGTCTTTACCTTCTGTGGAGATGATTTCACCTGCTTCCTTACTGGAAAGCAGCAGCAGCAAACGACTTCTGACCTGCGGCATGTTTGCCTTGATGATGGTGGATTGCTCATCGCTCTCGACTTGCAAAGTCATCGTCACCTGCAAGTATTTATCTCCACCATCTGACTGCAAGTTTACCGTGAAAGGTTCCATCGACAGAAAAACCGGCGCTTTTGCTGGTTCTGATTTATGTTCTTTGTCTTTTGATGTCGAATTCTTTTTGGACAGGAAAAATGCAGCGCCACCACCTGCTGCTGCCAGCAAAACGACTACCGCAGTGACAATAATGATTAATTTTTTCTTTGATTTTCCAGTAGGTGCTGCTTCAGCACTGTCAGGGGCTGCTTTGGCAGGTTTTTTCGCCATATCTTTTCTCCAGGGGCTAGTTCAGCCACGATTTTCTACATTATCCATGAAACAAGCGATTGATAACTGAGGAAAAGAGAGGGAAATCAGGTTCACCTTTTCAATTGTGTTGCCGTTATCTTCAAACACCTACTGATTTGCAAGCGCATGCAAATTTAGCCTTGCGCTCATTTTACCTGTTTGAACAGTGATTTTTCCAGTGTCTGAAACTTTAAGCAAAAGTGTCAACCTCGCCGAGGCGGGTGACCATTCTGATGGCAGTGGTTTGAATTGTCTCATTGTCAGTTGCGGACGTATTCCTGTGTTCTGCCCCATTGGACTGATGGGATGACTGAGACCGGTATTCTCTGCCCGTTTGATCCTGATTGGCGGCTCCGGACTGGACTGAAAAATTAGAAAGCTGCACCCCGGCATCATTCATCATCTGTTGCAATTTTGGCAGAGATGCCTCAAGTGCATCTCTGACATCAGGATGTGCTGAAATGAAGGTGGCATTTGCCTGGTCATTGGTTACGTTCAGGACGATTTGGAGTGGTCCAAGGTCAGGTGGATTCAGTGTCAGCTCTGCCGACTGCATGCTTTCGCCGACCATCCAGATGACTTTTTGTCCAACTGCTTTATCCCACAATGGGGAATTCAGATTCGGTGTGATCTGGTTACTGCCAACGATCCCTGTCATAGTTGCGGTCTGAATGGCATTGGTCTGTTGCAGATAGAGGGGGGCGGTGATTGCGGTATTGGATTTTTCCTCAGTCTGCTTGAGCGTCAGGTGGTCTGCGAAACTGACAGCACTGTCGCCAGACTTCAGATTGACATTATCTTTGGTGAGCGAGATGGCTATTGCCGGTTCCCCCTTGGTTTCGGTTTTTTGAAGTTTTGGATCAGCTGTCGTTACAGTGGATTGCGAGACATCAGATTGAATTGCAAAGTCTTTTTTACCAATATCCTTTTTTTCCCTGATGTTCTCAATACCAGACTCAGAAGTCACGAATTCACGGGGTAAATGATCGGTTGTGGATGTTTTTTTCAGGTCAGTTGTAATTGCATCAGAATGCAAAAGGGATGCAACCTGGAGTGCGCCTGCATCTGATGACGGAGGTAAGGAATGAGGGGCGATCGATCCGGTGGCGGCGGCGTCGACGTTGTTACTGACTTGCTTTTTGTCAGTCACGGTTTTTGCATTATCTGCTTTTGGCAGTGCAGATAGTGCTCCGAAAAACTGGATTAACTGATCTGGCTTGCTATCTTTTTGAACGCCGCCAGCACTGTTGTCATCATCCTGATCCGTTTTTGTTTTTTTCTTTACCTGAGCCTGATTGGTTTCAGAGATCGAGTTGGTCACCGGAGAAGCTGGTGCATCGGCTTTCTGGAGGGAGTCGTTCTTTTCTTCTGTCGACGTATTCTTTGCAGGCTGATTTGCTGCAGGCGGTGTAGGGAGGTTGTTCGCCGGCTGATTGCCGGAGATTTCTTTTTGTAGCAAAACGTTAAATGCACCGTCAGTATTATTGCCGGAACTATTTTTTGTTGTCTGACCTGGATTGTTCACGGATGAAGACACATTGACGATATTAACTGATTGCATAAAGTATCCCGATTATTCCGTTTATCCTGTGATCAGATGCTATGTCTGTGATTTATAAAAATGGTTGCGTGCCGCAAAATCATCAGTCTGTTTTTGATCGTATTTCAACTCTTTGCGCTGTTGTGCAATTTTTGCCCGCTCATCGAGCGTATTATAGGAAAGCCGCTTTTTCTCGTATGCCTGCCAGTCTGCTTTTGCTGCATTGACTCTATGCTCCGCATCCCGGATGACTTGTTTCTGACCATCGACTGCGTGATCCAGCTTGGTTAAAAAACCGAGAAAGTTTGCGTACTGGCTTGCGCTGATTCCTGCTCTTGCCGCTTGCTGAAATTTTGCGTCGTAATCATCCCGGTACTGGATTAATAAATTTAATTTGCTGATGGTTTCTTCATGATGCTTAATTGCTTTCCCTAGGCGTTTTGCCGCATCGTCGGTTTCCCGTTCCGCTATTTCGATGAGCGTGCTGATTGCAGAATGTTTAGCCATTTATAGCAAGTATAGTCGGGACAGATCATTTCTAAACCTGGAATAGAGCCCGAAGTCCGGCCAAGCTCTCGGATATGGTGCATTTTTGCAGAATATCTTGTTGCAAAAATGAAATTATCTGAGGGTGCAGGCGGATTGCCTCATCCAGTAAAGGATCGCTGCCAGGAGCATACGCACCAACACTGATCAGGTCACGGCTGCGTTCATAGCGTGAATAAAGTTGTTTCAGTTTTCTGGCGAGTTGCTGATGTTCCGGGGTGGTAATGCTGTGCATTGCACGGCTGATCGATTGCTCAATATCAATTGCCGGGTAGTGACCGCTTTCTGCCAGCGCCCGGCTCAGTACGATGTGACCGTCCAGAATAGCACGGGCAGAATCCGCAATCGGATCCTGCTGGTCGTCGCCTTCTGTTAATACTGTGTAAAAGGCTGTAATGGAGCCGCCACCTTCTTTGCCGTTACCGGCACGCTCGACCAGAATGGGTAATTTGGCAAATACGGATGGTGGATATCCTTTGGTTGCCGGGGGCTCACCGATTGCGAGTGCAATTTCACGTTGTGCCATCGCATAACGTGTCAGCGAATCCATAATCAGCAGTACGTTGTGTCCCTTATCCCGGAAATATTCTGCAATCGTCGTAGCGTAGGCTGCCCCTTGCAAACGCATCAGTGGCGGGGAATCCGCAGGAGCTGCCACCACCACAGAACGGGCCAGCCCTACCTGTCCAAGTATCTGCTCGATGAATTCTTTTACCTCGCGGCCCCGTTCGCCAATCAGACCAACAACGATGATCTCTGCTGTGGTGTATCTGGCCATCATTCCAAGCAGGACGCTCTTACCGACGCCGGAGCCGGCAAATAGTCCCAGACGTTGTCCTCTACCCACACTCAGCATGCTATTGATGGCCCGGACGCCGACATCCAGGGTGTCAACGATTGGTGCTCGTTCGAGCGGATTGTAGATGCGGGCACCCAGCGAAGCAGATTCGTCGGTGTGCAAGGCACCCAACGTATCGAGTGGTCGGCCGTTACCGTCTAAAACACGCCCCAGCAACTGATAACCGACAGGCAGGCGGCGGCTGCGATCTGCCAGGCGGCGGTGCTGTCCTGGTAACGGAGTTTGCATTGGCATTTCCGCAGGATATACCGGAGCCCCCGGAGTGACGCCTTCCAGATCACTGTGTGGCATCAGAAATAAGCGCTCTCCGTCAAAACCGACCACTTCTGCATCAATTTTTCCGCCGCTCTGTAAATGAATCGAGCAGGCACTGCCAACTGGCAGGCGCAGACCAACGGCCTCCATGACAAGACCTGTGACCTTGGTGACACGGCCAGCAGTAGACACGCTCTCGGCATGCTGACTGCGCTCTTTACTTTCCGTCAGCAGCGTTTTCCAGGATTCCGTGAGTGTTGATTCCATACCCATTCTCAGAGTGTCCTTGTCCGCATGGCGGAGATCAGTTTGGACCAACGGGTTTCTACGCTGGCATCGATGATATTTTGAGCCGTTTCTAAACGGCAGTCACCGCGCTTCAACTGGGTATCTTCGGTGATGCGCCAGCCATTCGCCTGCAGAGATTCTCCGATGGCGTTTCTGATGATCGCGGCATCTGCCGGATGTAAAAATATCTGCGCCGGCAAGCTAACAGTTGTCAGCTGGGAGATAGCGTCTTCCACGATGGGGAGAATCACAGACTCATCATTTTCAATCTTTATCTTGATGATATTTTCTGCCAGATTGATCGCCAGGGCCAGCAATTCTTTGCCGGTATTTTTTCCCGCATGCTGAACTTCAGCGGAAAAATTGACTGCGAGCTCACGCAGACTCTGAATGTCCGGATGCATGTTTTCCCGGACTTCGGTCAGACCGGCCTCCTGGCCTTCCCGCAAGCCACGCTCATAGGCTTCCTGATAACCTTGGGCATATCCTTCCTGATGTGCATTTTCCCTGATCTGGCGCGCTTCTGCTTCTGATATGACGGGTACCACAATTGGTGCAGGTGGCGGTGGTGTCATTTCTTTGAGGCGACTCGGACGTGTTTCTCCAAACGAGGCCATTTCCCAACGCTGATAAGCGGATACATCGCGTTTCTGGAGGGCGTCAGACATAAGAATCTTCACCTTTGGCGCCGAGCATGATTTGTCCTTCATCGGCAAGGCGACGCACAATCATCAAAATCTGTTTCTGTTGCGCTTCCACTTCCGATAGCCGGACAGGGCCTTTGGAGTCAAGATCTTCGCGCATCATCTCTGCAGCACGTTGCGACATATTTTTGAAGATTTTTTCACGCATGTCCTGATTGGCACCTTTAAGCGCAATAATCAGTGAATCTGACTGTACTTCCCGTAGTAAGAGTTGAATGCCCTTGTCGTCAATTTCCATGATGTTGTCGAATACGAACATTTCATCCATGATTTTTTCTGCCATGTCGCCATCATATTTACGCAGATTATCCATGACGGACGCTTCGTTTTCACCGCTCATGAAGTTCAGAATTTCAGCAGCAGCCCGGACGCCGCCGATGGATTTTTTCTTCAGGCTTTCATTGCCGGTCAGCAGTTTTGTCAGGACGTCGTTTAATTCCCTGAGCGCCGTCGGCTGTATCCCATCCAGCGTTGCTATACGCAAAACAACATCGTTGCGCAGACGTTCGGAGAAATTATTCAATATTTCGCATGCCTGATCGCTTTCAAGATGCACCAGAATCGTGGCAATAATCTGTGGATGTTCATTTTTAATCAAATCGGCAACGGAAGGGGAGTCCATCCACTTGAGGCTTTCAATGCCACTGGCATCCTTGCCGCCAAGTATGCGATTCAACAATGAGGATGCTTTATCGTCACCCAAAGCTTTAGTCAACACGTTGCGGATGTATTCGTCTGAGTCGAGTCCGACCGACGAATTGATATCGGCTTCAGCTTTAAATTCTTCCAGTACTTTCGCAATTTTTTCATGGGGAATGGCACCGATCGTTGCCATGGCTGCGCCGATTTTCTGTACCTCTCGCGGGCCGAGAAATTTCATGACTTCAGCTGCGCCATCTTCTCCCAGCGTCAACATAAAGGTCGCCGCCTTTTGTATGCCTTCGTCACTCATTGTTTATCCATTTTTTGATTACGTTCGCAACGATTCTCGGATCTTCTTTTGCCAGATCTCTGGCCATTTCGAGATTCATTTCATAGCTGGTACCGTTTCTGACATGCGGTTCATGCTCACCGGAGAGTTCCACAATGGCGGCATCATCATCTTTCTCTTCCATCGCGCGTTCTGCTGCGGCCAGTTTTTCTGCTTCTTCAGCTTTCGCTTTTTCGGCCTCTGCATCTTTACCCATGATTTTGTATAACAGGGGCTTAAGGTAGCCAAAAAACAGATATCCGAGAATTGCTGCAACCAATAAATATTTACCGATTTCTTTTGCCAGCTGTATGGTTTCCGGCTGTTTCCACAGTGGTAATTCCACTATAGTTTCTTTTTCCGGGCCAGCAAAGGGGCTGTTGACGACGTTCAGGGTATCGCCGCGATCCTTGTTGAATCCCATTGCCTCACGGGCAAGATCGGCAATCTGATTTTTTTCAATATCCGTCAGAGGACGGGTAGTGACTTTGCCGGATTTATCGGTTTCAGTTTTGTAATTCACAACAACGGCGACAGAAAGACGTTTGACACCTCCCATATTTTGCTGGGTATAACGAATAGTCTTGTCCACTTCATAGTTGATGGTGGAATCTTTTTGAACCAGACCGGTATTCGTTGCGGATGCGGAAGTGGCACCGCCGCTGGCAACAATTGGTGCAGTTACCGGAACTGGGGGCTGATTCGTCAGTGAGCCGGGGATGCCGGACTGGGCATTGTTTTTATTGTAGCTCTCGCTTGATTGCTGACTGCGTATCGTCGAGGCTTCCGGTGGTGAATTGGGGCGATAGCTTTCTGCTGCCTGCTCACTTCTGGAAAAATCAATATCGGCAGTTGCTTCTGCCCGGACATTATTGGAGCCGACAATCGGTGAAATAATCGACTCAATGCGCTTGACGATATTCTGCTGAAAATCCTGCACGTATTTCAACTGCGATGGGTCAAGATTATTGCTGCCAGCCTGTTTGCTGGTTTCTGATAAGAGATTGCCGTTTTGGTCAACGATAGAGACATTCTTTGTGGTCAGTTCAGGAACGCTGCTGGCAACCAGATGCAGGATCGCGTTGACCTGTTGTGTATCGAGTATGCGGCCTGGATATAAATTCAATAAAACTGAGGCAGTCGGTTTTTGCTGCTCCCGGATGAATACGGAGGATTTAGGAATGGCCAGATGTACGCGGGCAGACTGGACTGCAGAAACTGCCTGAATAGAGCGCGCCAGTTCACCTTCCAGCGCACGTTGAAAGTTGACCTGCTCAAGAAATTGAGAAATCCCCAATTTCTGGTTTTCCATTAATTCAAAACCGACATTTCCGCCTTTAGGTAATCCTTGTGCTGCCAGCTTTAATCTCGCATCGTGAACCTGATTTGCCGGAACCAGAATTGCATTGCCGGTATCCGAATATTTGTAAGGTACATTCATCTGCTGCAGTGATGCAACGATGGCACCGCCATCACGGTCATTGAAATTAGAGAACAGGACTTTGTAATCCGGTTGCTGGCTCCAGAGCCAGATCCCTACCATGATGGCAACGATCAGTGCCGCACCAGCGGAGAGCATGGCTGTCCGCATGCCAGGTGTTTGTGGCAGGCCAAACAGTTTGGGAATCTCTGCACCTTCCGTTCCGGTGATGACGTTTTCAGCTGTTGCCATAAATCACCCTGTTTGAGGTCACTGCTAAATAAAATGAGTGCATAGTGTTATTTCTGAATGGAGTTGGTTTTTTCCTTAATGCTTATTTTGTACTTTATTGGCAAATTCAATTCAGAGAGTAAATACAGTTTTCCCCTTTTGCTCGGAGAAATGCCTGTTTGCTGTAGTGCTATTGTGATGACATGAATCATGGCGAAGGAGTATCAATGATTAACGGAATAGATCGCAGCAGAATTGACGCGATGGTCGCGCAATTAAGTGCCGCTGCTGCCAGGATGGAAACAGGATCGGGACTGAAACGCGTGTCGGATGGGGCGGAACAGATAGGCTCGGCGGCACCATCAAAAATCGATTTTGCAGATGCTCTTAAAGCATCGTTGGATCAGGTGAACCAGGTGCAGATCAGTTCACAGCAGTTAGGACAGCAATTTGCGATGGGGGATGACAAGGTAAGCCTGTCGGATGTGATGATATCCATGCAAAAGGCGAACATCTCTTTTCAGACAGCGGTTCAGGTTAGGAATAAACTGGTGTCTGCTTATCACGATATTATGAATATGCAGATATGAGCAGCGAGGTAGCGCTATTACTGCTTCTATCGTATTCCTGTCATTTTCGAATTTCGTTCACGCTCCAGTTTCATAATATAGCGCTGGATGCTTGCGAGTACTGAGTTTGATAAATTAATAAATTGACATCCTACCCGTCGGTTGGCCTTACCATTTAATAGAACTAGTTCCTGAAAATTTCTGATTTGCAAGGAAACGTCGACCAGACCAATGGTCGGCAAGTCTACTTTGCAGTGATCATAGGTTTTTCCTACACTGCAGTCGAGAATTTTTTTTTCGTCCAGTACCGCGATGCCACCGCAACTGATGTCTACCAGCGTTAGTTTTAATGTTTCTGTGCCAGCATCGATATCGACCGGAAAACTTACTTTAATTGGTATCGAGAGTGGGGTATTGATGCGATAGTATTCTCTGCGTTGCAAACGGATCAGGCTGGGAGGAATATGGAACCGAAGAGCTGGTCTGTTTTCGAAATCGGTACGCTCAATTCCTGTTGTTGAGAACTGAATACCGATTTTGTCCAGCAGTCCTTCAAAAGATACACGCTGTGCATCAATAATTTTCTGGTTTGCCTGTGAACCGGGAGCACTGTCTACAATGACCAGATTATTGACTTCATCCACTTCCAGAATGGATGTGATAAATACTTCAGATCCTTCGTGAATCAGCATACTGATTAACTGATTGTGATCTTTTAATCCACGTAACAACGAGATAATTTCCCGGCGCGAGTCAACCTGAAATGGGCTTTGATTTTCTGTACCGAGTGTAGGAGTTGCTTGCATGTTAATAATTGACTTTTATTTACCGGTATATCCCATGGATGAGGTCTGACGCGCAGGGTAATGGTTACGATCTGTTGCAGACTTTTCATTTTCTATATGGTAAAGCCAAGCGAGTAGTTCTGCAACTGCGAGATAGAGTGCGGGTGGAATATGGGTATCCAGATCAACTTTCATCAACAAAGAGACGAGTTCTCTGGATTCGTGCACATGAATGCCATGCTCTTTGGCCCGTGTGATGATTTCGTCTGCGATCAAACCTTTCCCCTTGGCAATGACGCGGGGTGCGTTATCGCCACTTTGATATGCAATCGCAACGGCATTTTTATCGGGTTGGGTATTCATGATCGTTTTACCTGAATACCATCAACAACGGCGCCTGCGACGCTCATTGATGATGCCAGGTTGTTAGTTTGCTGGGTGAGTAAAAGTGCAGTTTCAGGATTTTCTGCCTGTAATGCAAAATTGATGTGCTGCCCGCGGAGTGTAATCGTTGCAGATACTGTTCCCAGTGTCGGCAGATTAAACTGAACGACGCTGCTCCATTGAGGGATGGACTGTTCTTGGTGCCCATATTGAGATGGATGTTGATTGTCTTTTTTTATAATCCAATCCATGACTTGTCCGGGAAAAATTTCCCCGTGCCATTGAACAGACTGATTTTCCAATGTGTGCAGCTGTTGTTGTATCAGTTGCGTCAATTCTTTATTGCTGCTGATCGTATTGGTATTACTGGCTTGCTCTGCGGATAAAGTGCTGAGTTGGGACTGTGGCTCGAGTTGGAGATCATTCAGACTCCGTTTCCCATCAACCCATTCATTGAGGTGGGATTCATAGAATAAACCGCTATGTGTGATCTGCTGCTGCAAAAGATGTGCTGTTTTACTGACTGACTTTAAATCATCCGGGGAATTTAATACGGGTGTTTTTGCAATAATTCCATTTTGCTGTAGTAGTGGATTTTTTTGTTGATCAATCAGATTGATGAGTTTGCTGATGTCGCTGAGGGTGATCACGCTGCTGCCTGCCACAAATTGAGCGGTAGGTAAGATGGATGGATGAGACTTGTCCGGCTGAATGTTTATTGGTGAGTCCAGCTTGTCTGGTATGGATGCATTCTCCGCTGTATTTAGCGTTACAGGTATCGGCAGTCGGGGCGATGGGAAGGTTTGACTCTCCAGAGAAAACGTCAGCTGCGGCTGACTACTGAGAACCCGTAATTGAACCAGATCGCCTTCTTTGAGTCCGTCGGGAAGCGCTAGCTGAATATTAGCGCCATCAAGATTGACATTGAACGTCCCTGGGGACGCCTGAGACAGAATTTTCCCGGTCAATTGTTGTCCTACCACGAGTTGCGCCAGTTTTGAGGCAACTTCCTGTTTAATAGGAGCTAGTCCCTGTATAGCGGCCGGTGCCTCGATATTGATACTGGGCCTGAGTGCATTATCGAGGCGGTAGGGCATATATCTCAGGCCGGACTGGCCCCGTAAGTACGATTCAACTTTTGTGTCACGCTTGAATTTTTCATCAACTCGGCGAGTTCTGCCATCCAGGGCTCTGTAATATCCCGGATTTCTCGGTCATCGGCCAATATTTTTTTAATCACGCTGATTTTACGTTCTTTCAGCTCCGCAGTTAATGGCACAGGCTGTTCGCTATCACGAATTTTTTGAACGGTTGTCGTACAACTGGTTTCCAGTTGTGTTAACAATTCCCAGTCCCGCTCACGCGCTGCCTGCAACATCTGATCTGTAATGACGGCGACATTTTCATATAAGTGAATAATTTCCAAATTTTCCATCATGGATCATGCCTCAAATGCGTGAGTTGGTCGTGGTTGCAATTGGTCGTAACCTGTTTTTTGAGGTTCTTGTGCAATCACAGGTGGTGGGGCGATAGTTTCCCAAGCATCTTTTAAATCTGCCAACAGTTTTTGAACATCTGCCAGAGTATTTTCATCATTATTCAGGTTGGCCAATAAAAGTTGCCGACTCATATACTCATAAAGATTATCAAGATTGATGGCGATTTCACCACCGACCTGTTTGTTCAGACTGGCACGCAAGCCGTTTTCGATAATGGAAATGGCTTTTGAAATAGAACGTCCTTTGTTGGGGATATCACCATTTTCCATTTGTTGACGGGCATTTACAATTGCGACAATTGCACCCTCAAACAGCATCACGATCAGTTTATGCGGAGATGCTGCAAGGACGCCGGTTTCAACCCCAATTTTCTGATAAGCATTGACGCCGGATTGCGATGAGCCAAACATAACGATTCCTTTATTTTCTCTTATTTATTAGACAGACCATTGAGAACATTGATTTGTTGTGTGAGGAAACTTTGTGTACTGTTCAGGTTGGAAATCACTGTATCCAGTGCAGAGAATTGCCTTTGATATAAAGCTTGTTTTGTTGCTAAACGTTGATTGATCACCGTTGTTTGATTTTGTAAATCTTTGAGAGTGCTGTTGATGCCATTAGTCGCGTTGTTGATTGCGCCAGTTGTACTCAAAAAACCGGTGATTGCCGTGTTCAGTTTGTACGCATAGCCCTGGGAGAAATTGATGGTTCCCCTTGCACCTGCTGCACCACCATTTACCAGAATTTGCAGACCTTCAACACTGGTGCCAGTTGCACCTGTCAGAATCTGACCACTGCCTGTGGCACCGACTCCGTTGATCGTTCCCGCGACATTCTTGCCATTCACCCCGCTGGTCACGGTTCCTGTAAAGTTGGACACCGTTGTACCGGTATTATTTGCAATGCTGACGCTTGAATTGCTACCATAACTCGCTGATTGCAAATTCAGAAAACCGCTCGCATCAATCGATGCAGTGACAGAAAGACCTAATCCGGAGAGTGTCGTGTTACCGTTGATGGATGACTGAATTAACGATGCCAACGCGGATGCTGTATAAGTGCCGGCCGTCAGGTTAACTGCGGCAGTAGTCCCATCCAGCGTAACGTTGATACTGGTTCCTGCTGCGATTGTTACCGGTGCAGCATTCAGATTCTGATTCCCGGTTAGTAAGCCGTGGGTTGCAACCTGGCTAATGTTGACGGCATAGTTTCCGGCGGTTGTTTTGGTTGATGAGCCTACAAAACTGACTAAACTGTCGGTGGCCTTTCCTGCTGCTGCAAAAAGACCGGCAACATCTCCGAAATTAGTATTCAATGCGTTTTGCAGCTTAGTGGAATCAACGCTTAATGTACCGTCTTTTTGGAAGGTGACGCCAACTTGCTCAAGATTGATCAACCCTCCGCCAAGACCGTTGACTGCGCCGGAGAGGGCATTGCGGATCTGGTTTTGTATACCCTGGGTCGTTGAGTCACCTAATAACGGTCCACCAACTTTCGTTGTCGGATTGTATGCGGTCAGAGTTGACAATGTGGTGTTAAGGCTATTGTATGCTGTAACGAAGCCATTAATTCCGCTTTGTACGGCAGCAGTATTGGCTGCCAGTGTAATATTGGCAGTACCAATTTTAGATAAATTAACGGTAACGCCCTGAATTGCATTTGAAACCGTATTGCTGGTACTGGTCACTGCCAGACCATTCAAAGTTAAGTTGGCATTTTGCCCGATTTTGATTTCTTTTAGATTTTGTACACCTGCCGGGTCATAGCCCAATAAATTTTGTAACGTGGCATCTCCTGTCACCGAGATTTTCATGCTGGAGGTCACGCCAGTTTTGGCAGAGTTCAGCACCAGATGATAAGGTGTCGCACTTCCATCGCCAACGATCGATGCCTGAACGCCAATATTTGCATTGTTGATAGCATCACGAATGCCTTGCAATGAATTATTAGAACTATTAATGGTGACTGTACCTATGGCCTGAGTCGCATCCTGCTGGAACGTTGCTCCCGTATATGTGCCATTGGTTGCCGTGCCTGTAATCGTTCCGAACTGAAAGCTCAAGGTGGTTGCAGCACCGGTGCCAATTGTATTGGTCGTAGTGGTCTGACCAGTGCTTGAAATGGTTTGTGCCTGTGCGATCTGAGTGACATTCAGGCTGTATGCGCCTGCCGTTGCAATGCTGCTGCCAGTCGCTGTAGCGACGGTCGTATCAGACGAAGTTGCATTCAGTGTTTTGTAGGTCGAAAGACTGTTGAGTCCCGAAAGGGAGGTCTGTAATGCGCTCAACGCACCGGACAGGCTGCCAAATGCAGTCAGATTCGCCTGGTAACTGGCTTGTTTTTTTGCAATGTCCAGCAATGGCTGACTTTCAATTGCCATGAGCTTGCTGACAATACTATTCACATCCAAGCCAGAACCGATACCGGCTGATTGTATGGTAGCCACTACATTCTCCTTTCATAACCGTTACTGTAGCAAACCAAAGTTGATTTTAATTCGGCTATCAGAAGGGTTTTTATAGGCTATTTATAAAAAATCTGAACTGATCAGACTTGCTGTCTGATCAGTAATCCTTGTAATTTATCCAGAGATTTTGATATTTCAAGCGCTTCTTCACTCGGAATTTGCCGTAACACCTGATTGGTTTGCTGATCAATCACTTTTACAACTACGCGCTTGCTATCTTTGTCGACGCTGAATTGTAAATTTTGCGATAAAGACTGAATCACTTTATTGATATCCGCCACAGCCTTATCGACGGCATTTGTATCTGTTGTTTTGCTGGCAGAAGTAACTGGCGTGATTAGTCCACTGCTTTGGGGTGTTGTCAGATTTTCAGAGGGGACAGTATCAGTGTGACTGATTCTGTCTGAGAATGGCTGCGCAGAAGGTGCGCTTCCAATTTGTCGGATATCCATGATCTATACCCTTGAATGAATAGCCCCCGGTCAACATGACCGGGGGATTTTTACATCATTGGGTTAAATGCCCAGTGATTAACGCAACAGCGCCAGAACGCCGTTTGGTGCCGAGTTAGCCTGCGCCAGAATTGCTGTACCAGCCTGTTGCAAGACCTGTGAACGGGTCATGTTTGCTGTTTCTGCCGCGAAGTCTGCATCCTGAATACGGCTGCGGGAAGCAGTCAGGTTTTCAGAGGTAGTTTGCAGGCTGACGACTGCAGAAGAGAAACGGTTCTGATACGCACCCAGAGATGCACGTGATGTGGAGATCTGCTGGATCGCCGCATCAATCGTTGAAAGCGCCGCCTGGGCACCTGCCGCCGTACTCAGGTTCAGGGAGGATACCCCTGCGCCGACAGTTGCTGTTGCTGAAGTATAGCCTGCTGCTGCACCAATGATGGCCGCTGTTGCCTGAGTACCACCGAGGGTGATGCCATTGGTACTGGTCGAACTCAGACTGATCGAACCGAATGTTGTCGCTGCTGTAATACCTGTTGTTGATGAGGCGGCGCCGCTTGCTGCGCCCAGAGTGATATTGCGACCGTCAGCTGCTGTCAGGGAGTAAGTGCCTGTGGAGGCATTCGCTGTGGCTGTCACGCCAGTCTGACTACTGACGGCGTTGATTGCTGCAGACAGTTCCGTCGCAGCAACCGCGGAGTTGCCGGTTACTGTTGTTGTGATGGAAACGCCATTCAGCGTGAATGTGGTAGAACCTGCAGTCGAACCTGCAGTATTAGTCAGCGTGGAGGCATTGACGCTGGCTGTCACGCCAGTAGAGCCACTAATTGCATTGATCGCAGCAGCTTTGGCGATCGCGCTACCGTCCGCACTGGTGTTGGATACGCCATCGAGACCAGCAGATGCGCCGACGCTGAAGCCATTGATGGTCAGGCCACCGGCTGTCAGTGCTGCACCACTGGTAATCGTTGCGCCATTAATGGTGGTGGAATAGCTTGAGCTGGAACCAACACCCAGAGAACTCGCTTTGGCGCTGGCAATGCTGCTGATGGAAATGCTGTCGTTGGAGGTGCTGTTTGCGCCAACCTGGAATGCCTGGGCAGTAAAGGAACCATCCAGCAGATTCACGCCGTTAAAGTTAGTGGAGCTGGCGACACGGTTAATTTCAGAAACCAGCTGATTGGCTTCGTTGTTCAGCGCGGCACGATCAGAGGCGCTGTTACTGGCGTTGGCGGATTGCACGGCCAGGGTGCGGATACGTTGCAAGTTGGTAGTGACCTGAGACAATGCACCTTCAGCTGTCTGCGCCAGCGAGATACCGTCGTTGGCATTACGGACTGCCTGATCCAGACCACCGATCTGCGAAGTCATACGTTGAGAAATTGCCAGACCTGCGGAATCGTCTTTTGCACTGTTGATACGCAGACCGGAGGACAAGCGCTGCATCGAAGTCTGCAAAGAAGCCTGAGACATGTTCAGATTGCGCTGAGCATTCAGGGATGAAATATTGGTATTAATATATGAAGCCATGTTAATTCTCCTTCAGAGTTATTCAATTCGGCGTTTGAGCCTCAAACTTTGGTCTGTCTTGATGACTGTTGCACCGCCGTTGTTTTGGGTAACGGACGTCTCGGAAAAACTTTTAGGAAATTGCCGCAAATAAATATTAAATATTTTCCTCAAGTTTTGAATGCTATTCCGCTCATCGGCGTGTTTTTTAAAAACTTGAGGGGTGATTTAGGGCATTTTTATGGCTTTTTTTAATGCTTGACTTTACTTATTGCCTATTAGAATGAGGCTGAGTGAATATTTTTTTGCAAGGGATGCATGATGGCAAAGATGAATGCAGGGCAAATCAAGGGTGTGAAAGATGTTCTGGCGCTGCTGAATGCCGGAAATCTGGATGCTGCAAAGTCTTTGGGGGAGCGCTTGTTGCATTCACAAAATAAGCCCGATTTATTTTTTGTCATGCAAAAAATAGCTCTCTTGCAAGGAAATGCGCAGGATGCCATTGATTATGGTCAGAGAATGTTAAAGCTTGCACCATATCAGAATGAATTCAAAACGGCCTATCATGAAACGATCAATTATTTGCATCAGCAGCGCCAATTCCAGGTGATGTCAGAAGCCGCTTCCTGGTTGACGCAAAGTCGTTCGGCGGATGGGCAAGCGTGGAATCTGCTGGGGATTAGCTATATTGAGTTGGGCAGGTTTGACGAGGCGCGGCAGGCACTGGAGCGGGCATTGGCAATGATGCCTAATAATAAGCATGTGATGTCTAATCTTGGTAATGTCCTGATTTCCATGTCCTGCTATGGTGCGGCAATTGATTATCTTGAGCGGGCGCTGAAGATTCAGCCTGATCTGGTGCCGGCATGTAATAACCTTGGGAATGCTTACCGATATGTAGGGCGTGCGTCGGATGCCATTAAAATTTATGAACATGCCTTAAAAATCGCACCTGATTATGCAGAATTAATTGCCAATCTGGGCGTGGCTTATTCGCAGGTGCAACGATATCGGGATGCGATTGACTGTTATGACCGTGCATTGAATTTAAACCCGCAATTGCTGCCGGTTTATGCAAACCGGGCAGAGGCGTTTCGTTTGTTGGGACAGTTACAGGATGCAATTGCCGCATGTGAAAATACATTGAATCAGCATCCCGATATTCAGGAGGTCTGGCTGGTATATGGTAACGCCCTGAGAGATGCCAGTCGTATCGATGAAGCCATTCAGGCATACATCCGTGCTTTGTCTTACCAGAATCTGAGAAATACGTCGTTTAATTCAGCTGTTTACACAAGTCTGTTGTTTTGTCTGAATTACCAGCCTGATCTGAGTGCAGAGCTGATTTATAGCGTGTATCAGGACTACAACGTCAAAAATGGACTGCCTTACAAGGATCATTGGCGTCCTTTTTTGAACGATCCATCTTTGACCAGAAAACTGAAAGTCGGTTACGTCAGCCAGTCTTTTTATAATCATGTGTGTAAGCATTTTCTATTGCCACTCATAGAAAGTCACAATCATGACAATGTAGAAATTTATGCCTATTCGAATTCAGTCAGGGAGGATGAGTACACTGGCTTGTACCGAAACGCGGTGGATCACTGGGTTGTCACAAATGCCATGAGTGATGATGAGATGGCTGAGCGGATACGGGCTGATGGTATCGATGTTTTGATCGATGTTGCCGGGCATACGAGTGACAACCGGTTGCCCGTTATGGCTCGTAAGCCTGCGCCGGTTTCTCTGCATTGGCTTGATTTCGGGTACACCACAGGCTTGACTGCCATTGACTACTATCTGACTGACCATGCTGGAATAACGGAGGATTGTGCACATTTATTTTCCGAAAAGCTGTGGCCTTTAGATGGGCCATTTTTTGTATATCGCCCTTTTGGGGTCCATTCTATGGGGGATGCTGGTCAGTTGCCGGCTGAGCGTAACGGGTATGTGACCTTTGGGTGCTTATCCCGGTCGATCCGGATTAACCATAAGGTGATCCGGATTTGGGCTGCAATTCTGGATGCGATGCCAACTGCCAGACTGATTATTGACAGCGGTGACTTTAAAGATCCTCAGATCTGCGAGGAAATGGCGGCTCGCTTTGCAGCATATGGGATTCAGAGGGAGAGGCTTGATATTGGTTTTCATACTCCGCCATGGGATGTGCTGCGTAATATTGACATCAGTCTGGACTGTTTTCCACATAACTCAGGCATGACGCTGATTGAGTCTCTCTACATGGGCGTTCCTTTTATTACGTTAGCAGGAAGACCTTCTGTCGGCAGACTGGGGGCATCCATTCTGACTGGTGCTGGCCATCCGGAATGGATCGCTGACAGTGAGGAAGAATACGCGCAGAAATGCGTTATTCTGGCGCATGACCTGCCCGGCTTGAAACATATCCGCCAAAACCTCAGGCAGGAACTGGAGCAATCTCAGGTGATGAATGAACCTGCTTTCGCACGTTCGGTCGAGGCTGCCTATCGCCAGATGTGGGAAATCTATTGCAAAGGACAGCAGGCATGAAGGCAGTGATTCTGGCTGGCGGTCTGGGAACGCGCATTTCTGAAGAAACCCATTTGCGCCCCAAACCAATGATAGAAATCGGCGGGCACCCGATTCTGTGGCACATCATGAAGTCTTATTCTGCACATGGCGTGAATGAATTTGTGATCTGCTGCGGTTATAAGGGCTATATGATCAAGGAGTATTTCGCCAACTATTTTCTGCACATGTCGGATGTGACGTTCGATATGCAGCATAACCGCATGGAAGTGCATGAGCGCCACGCAGAGCCGTGGAAGGTCACACTGGTCGATACCGGCGAGGACACCATGACGGGCGGTCGCCTGAAGCGCGTATCCCGCTATATTGAAAATGACGACGCCTTTTGTTTCACCTATGGCGATGGTGTGTCTGATGTGGATATCGCCGCCTCTATTGCCTTTCATCGTCAGCATGGCAAGGACGCTACGGTGACTGCCGTCTTGCCGCCAGGCCGCTATGGTGCGCTCGAACGTGACGGAAACCAGGTTGCCGGATTTATTGAGAAACCGCGCGGTGACGGCGGCTGGATTAATGGCGGCTATTTTGTTTTGTCACCGAAAGTACTGAACCGCATTGAAAATGACAGCATCAGCTGGGAGGCTGAACCACTCAATGCTCTTGCCGGACAAGGGCAGCTGATGGCGTATGAACACAGCGGATTCTGGCAGCCGATGGATACTCTGCGTGAAAAAAATCTGCTGGAAGATTTATGGCAGAGCGGAAAAGCACCATGGAAAAAATGGTGAGGTCTGTACCGCGTCGACCAGACCCGGCTCACTGGCGGGGACGGCGGGTGCTGCTGACCGGACATACCGGCTTCAAAGGTGCATGGCTTGCCTATTGGTTGCAAAAAATGGGGACACACGTCTCCGGAATTGCGTTGCCGCCAGAGGGGCAACCTAATTTGTCGGAAGCTTTGGGGCTGGCGACGCAGATTGACAGCCGGTATCTGGATATCCGGAATGCCGGACTATTGAAACAGGAGTTGCAGCGGATTCAGCCGGAAGTGGTATTTCATCTGGCGGCACAGGCCTTGGTGCGTCCGGGATATGCGCATCCGCTGGAGACTTTTGCGACGAATGTGATGGGTACCGCGAATTTACTGGAAGCGATGCGCGGTGTGGCGTCGATACGTGCGGCTGTGCTGATTACCACTGATAAAGTGTATAAAAATCTGGAGCACATGGCACCTTACCCGGAAACGGCAGAACTGGGGGGCTATGATCCTTACAGCGCCAGCAAAGCTGCTTCTGAAATGGTGATTGCGAGTTACCGCGACGCATTTTTACGCGAACAGGGCATTGCGCTGGCGGTTGCGCGTGCCGGAAACGTGATTGGCGGTGGGGACTGGTCATGCGACCGGCTGTTGCCGGATGCGGTGCGTGCCTGGCAGCAGGATAGATTGCTGCATATCCGCCGGCCGGATGCGGTGCGTCCGTGGCAGCATGTGTTGGAGCCGCTGTCGGCGTATTTGTGCCTGGCGGAATTGCTTCCGCAAAACCCTGGTTATGCCTGCGCCTGGAATTTTGGACCGGATGGTGCTGCCACTGTGCGCGAGGTGATTCAGTTCGCCACACAGGCGTATGGCCGTGGGCGTACCGAATTTGCCACCCGGGAAGAAGGACCACATGAATCAGGCCTGCTGGCGCTGGATGTTCGTAAGGCCAGGGAAGAATTGCAGATTTACGAACGCTGGAGTTTGCAGGAATCGATAGCCCGGAGCATGCGCTGGTATCGTGATTTTGAGCAGGGTATCCCCGCTGCCGTACTATGTGCACGTGATCTGGAAGCCTATGAGGCAAATTGATGCCAAAGAATACTCCGGGAGAGTATATTTTTTAGCTCTTGATTTATCTGGTCGATAGAGAAATTATCCTGTTCTGCGGGGGGAGTATCTGATTTCAACGGATATTTTTTTCCAAGTGTCAGGGCGAGAGAGGATGATGACAGAACGCTTTGAACTGATTGAAACACCGATGAAAGGGCTGCACCTGATACAGCGTCAGCTGCTCGGGGACAGCCGCGGCTTTTTGCAACGCCTGTTTTGTGCGGAAGATCTGCAGATATTTGGCTGGAATCAGCCTGTCGCCCAGATCAACCATACACTGACCCGTGAACGGGGCAGTGTCCGCGGTTTGCACATGCAGAGGGCGCCTCATGCCGAGGATAAGCTGATTACCTGTCTGCGTGGTGAAGTCTGGGATGTGGCAGTTGACATGCGGGCAGGGTCGCCGACATTTTTGCAGTGGCATGCTGTGCATCTGATCGCAGAGCAGGCCTGTTCGTATCTGATTCCGGCTGGTTTCGCACATGGATTTCAAAGTCTGACAGACGATGTGGAAATGCTGTACTGCCACAGCCAGCCTTATGTGTCTCAGAGTGAATTCGGAATACATGTCCTCGATCCGCGTCTGGCGATCACCTGGCCGCTGCCGTTTACCGTCCAGTCGGAAAAAGATGCCGCAACGGCATGGTTGCCGGATGATTTTGCAGGAGTCAGTGTATGAAGTGTCGCCATTGTCAGCAGCCATTAACGACCGGTTTTCTTGATCTGGGCAGCGCACCGCCATCGAATGCCTATTTGCGTCCTGAAGCATTGCAGCAGGCAGAAATCTGGCTGCCGTTGAAATTGATGGTTTGCCAGCATTGCTGGCTGGTACAGACGCTGGATTTTACAGGCAGGGAAAATTTATTTGACGCCGATTATGCGTATTTCAGTTCCTGCTCATCCAGCTGGCTGACCCATGCCCGGCGCTTTGTGCAGGACATGCAGACAAGATTCCATCTGAATTCCGGAAGCAGGGTATTGGAAGTTGCTGCCAATGATGGTTATCTGCTGCAATATGTGCAGCAGGCTGGTATTCCCTGTTACGGCGTTGAACCGACCGCCAGCACCGCAGCAGCTGCACGAGACATTGGGCTCACGATTCATGAGGAATTTTTTGGGCAAACTCTGGCGCAGACTCTGGCAGGGCAAGGCCTGACAGCTGATCTGACGGTTGCCAACAATGTGCTGGCGCATGTGCCGGATATTAATGATTTTGTATCGGGATTCCGGACTATTCTGAAGCCCCACGGCGTTGCCAGTTTTGAATTTCCGCATTTACTGAATATGGTTCAGCAAAACCAGTTTGATACAGCCTATCACGAGCATTATTCGTATCTGTCGCTGCATGCCGTTCGGCATATTTTTGCAGGGCAGGGGCTGCAGGTGTTTGATGTCGAGGAATGGCCAACACATGGCGGCAGTCTGCGGGTGCTGGCGCAACGCAGTGATACCGGAAATCACCCCGTCACAGAAGCTGTCGCCCGGATGCTGATCCGTGAACAGGATGCCGGAGTCACTACTACAGCGTTTTATATCAGGGCGCAGGCGGCGGCCGAGCAGGCTAAATTCGCCTTGCTGGAGTTTTTGCTTCAATGCCGGCGCGAGGGACGTAAAGTCGCCGCCTACGGTGCCGCGGCGAAAGGCAATACCTTTCTGAATTTTGCGGGTATCCGGCCAGACCTGCTTCCTTATGTGGTGGATATCAACCCGCATAAACAGGGTAAGTATATGCCCGGCAGCAGGATTCCTATCGTCAGCCTGGCACATCTGATACGTGAACAGCCAGATGTGGTGCTGATCCTGCCGTGGAATCTGGAAGCTGAAATCCGGCATGACTTGCAAGAGATCAGCAGCTGGGGCGGGCGCTTTGGGGTGGCCATACCGGAAATGCGGTTGTTATAAATGTGTGGATGTTAAGGTCGATGGCATGATAGAAATTCATCCTGAAGCAAAAATATCTCCTTTGGCGGATATCGAAGATTCGGTCCGGGGAACCCGGATACTGATCGGTGCTGGTTCGGCGGTTGATAGCTTCGTTAAGTTTAAACCTGCCGGCGGCAGTGGCGATGTCCTGATCGGTGAGCGTACCGTGATCAATTCCGGCTGTGTTTTATACACTGGTAATGGCATTCGTATCGGTAACGACGTCGCGATTGCTGCCAACTGCACTTTTGCTCCCGTGAACCATGCTTATCAGGATAAAAGTCGTCGCATTAACCAGCAAGGCTTTTTGCCGGGTAAAGGCGGCATCGTGATTGAGGATGATGTGTGGATCGGCGCAAATTGCGTCATTCTTGATGGCGCTATTTTGCGGCAGGGATGCGTTATCGGGGCCGGTGCAATTGTCCGTGGCGAGATTGCGGCATACACAGTCCATGCCGGGAATCCATTGCGTCAGATCGGAATGCGGCAATGAGCGCATCAATGCAGGCAACGCTGATCGGCGGCCATGGCTTTGTCGGCAGACATTTGCAGACGGCACTGACTCAGGCCGGATGGCAATATCGGGTCAGCGGGAAAAATGATCCTGTTCCGCAACAAGAAGAGCTTGGTCATGTGTTTTATTGTGCAGGCTTGACTGCCAATTTTCGCCAGCATCCATTTGCAACGGTGGAGGCGCATGTCAACCTGCTGTCGCAGGTATTACAGCATTGCACATTTACCAGCCTGACTTACCTGTCGAGCACCCGCGTTTATTCCGGAGCGGAAAGTACCAGTGAAAACGCAACCCTGCATGTGCGCTCTGATGTACCGGGTGACCTGTACAACCTTTCTAAATTAATGGGGGAAAGCCTGTGCCTTGCGAGTCAGCGTCCCGTGCGCATTGTCCGTTTGTCGAACGTCTATGGCACACAGATGCCCGCACAAAATTTTCTGGCGGAAATATTGCGTGAATCAGCTAAAACCGGAAGAGTGTTGTTCCGCAGCGCCCGGCAATCGCAAAAGGACTATATTTCCGTGCAGGATGTGGTGCGTTATTTACCGTTAATTGCCTTGAATGGCAGGCAGTCCATTTACAATCTGGCGAGTGGCAGCAATACGACGCACGCCAGTATCGCCAGGTTTCTTGAGGCGCAGGGTATCGGGTGCGAATTTGCTGCTGATGCTCCTGAGCTGACTTTCCCGGTTATTGATACCTGCAAATTATTCGCCGAATTCGGTGCTGCTCAACACGGGCTGGAGAAAGACTTACCGGCTCTTTTTTCTTTCTATCACGAGGAATCATGAATCCAAATAATCCGACGCAACAATTCGAACTCGAAAGAGCGCAGCGTATCGAGAAACTTGGACAGGATCAGGCGTTTCAGGCGCAGTCACGCGACTGGCTTGAGCAGAGCATGCGCCGGCAGTACGTGTATAACTTTTCCTGGATGGGCCGCCCGATTATCCAGAATCCGATTGATATGATCGCGATGCAGGAATTGTTGTGGCAGGTGCAGCCGGATCTGGTCATTGAAACTGGCATTGCACATGGCGGCTCCATCATTTTTTCTGCTTCTATGCTGGAGCTGATCGCTGCTTGCGGCGGTAATCCTGATGCAAAAGTGATCGGCATCGATATCGATATTCGCGACCATAACCGGCAGGCGATTTTGCAGCATCCGATGTCACGACGCATCACGATGTTGCAAGGTTCCAGTGTTGCCGAAGATGTCGTTGCTCAGGTAAAGAAAATGGCTGAAGGCAAGCAGAAAATCATGGTGTTTCTCGACTCGAATCACACCCATGAACATGTACTGGCAGAACTGAATGCTTATGCCCCGCTGGTAACGAAGGACAGCTATTGCGTGGTATTTGATACGTTTGTCGAAGATGTGCCGGCAGATGTGTTTGATGATCGCCCGTGGCATCCGGGCAATAGTCCTAAATCAGCCGTTCACGCCTATCTGCAGTCTCATCCTGAATGGATGATTGATCGGGCAATGCAATATAAATTGCAGATTACCGTCGCACCAGATGGTTTTTTAAAGCGGATTGGTTAATTGCATCGGATAGATTGATGGTGCTTTATTCCTCAATGCAATACCGGGACGAAATAGAAGGGTAAAACATGGATATTTCACAAAAAGAATTCTTTGAAGAAAATGGCTATATTGTTTTACCTCAATTTTTTAATGTCGGGTTATTCCATGAAGTCAGGCAAGAAATTAATCAAATCGGTCAATTCATTATTGGGAAAGAATTTGATTTTGACACCTATCAGCCAGAGATAATGACTCCGGAAAAACAGTCGCAACTCTACGACCGTCTGCATTATTTACCTTGCCTGAGTCGATTGTCAGGGAATCTCGATTTACTTACAGCATGTCGGGAACTGGGTCTGACATTACCCGTACTGATGGGGTGTTGCAATATGCGCTATGACCGCCCACACGATATCAAACATTTGTTTGATTGGCACCAGGATACGCTCTATTTGCTTGGCTCCGTTAATGCTGTGACAGCCTGGATACCGTTCAGCAGAGTTGATGAGCATCATGGAACTGTGCAATTAATACCTCGCAGTCATCAGACTGGGATCCATCCTTACAAAAAAATATCTGATAAGTTAATCGAAGAGCAGCGTCAGTTTTTACAACGGGATTTATCCCTTGATGAGGATGTCACATCGACCCCTGTCACTGTGGAGGCTGACCCTGGTGATCTCATTTTGTTCAAACAAATGATGCTGCATCGTAGTTTGCCAAATATGTCAGGGAGAGTCAGGTGGACTGCGCAGATCAGAATTTCTGATTTGGCTTACCCCGGATTTCTCGAAGCGGGGTGTCCGACAGGGGACAAGAAAAATATTTTTTATCAGAGCTATCCCGGCTTTATCCATCCTTTGAGTGTGCGATATGAAAACAAATCTCGGTGAATCCTTAAATCGTAGTGAGTTCGAGACGAATGCGGATGAACGTTTGCAGGCATTACGTGACAAGATCGTCCCTCATATGGGACCACACTGGAATTTGCACTCCAATTTGTTTATTAAGCGGATTTCACTGTCACGGATTTTATATTTTAATCAACTGTATTCGTTGATTAAAGATGTGCCAGGTGTTATTTGCGAATTTGGCGTGCAATGGGGCGCATCATTGGCATTGTTGTCGAATTTGCGCGCTATCATCGAACCATATAATTATTCGAGGAAGATTATTGGTTTTGATACCTTTACCGGCTTTGAGTCGCCGCATGAAAAGGATGGCGTTGCCGTAGCAAAAGGAGATTATTCCAGCATGGACGATTATGCGGAACAACTGGAGGAAATTCTTAGCCTGCATGAGAGTTTATCGCCGATCAGCCATATTAAAAAATTTGAACTGATTAAGGGGGACGCCTCATTGACCATCAAAAACTGGTTGATAGCGAATCCGCATGCCGTGATTTCTATGGCAATTTTTGATATGGATGTTTATCAACCGACCAAAGATGTTTTGCAGCAAATATTGCCGCGACTGGTGAAAGGGTCATTGCTGGTATTTGATGAGCTGAATTGTCCCCGCTTCCCCGGAGAGACCTTGGCTCTGATGGAAACAATAGGCTTAAATCAGCTCAGATTAAGAAGAGACCCCAATCAACCTTACTGTGCCTGGGCAGTGCTGGAGTAAGCTTATGCCATATGCTTATATGGCTTTCACCACCCGGTTTTTACCCGTCTGTTTAGCTTCATACATGGCTTTGTCTGCACGTTTCAGTAAGATCTCCTGTGGTTCTCGCGGTGCGCGCATGGCAACTCCGGCGCTGAATGTGATGAACAGGCGCTGATCGTTCGCGGTAAAGAAATGTCTGGTCAGCTCCCGTTGTACGCGGATCATTGCCTGCGCTGCTTCATCCAGTCCGGTTTCTGGCATGATAATGACAAATTCTTCACCACCATAACGGGCAATGACGTCGATCGAGCGCAGGGTTTGTTTCACAATCCTGACCAGATGTACCAATGCTTCGTCCCCGACGGCATGGCCGTGAACATCATTCAGTTTTTTAAAATTGTCGAGATCCAGTAATGCAACGCAGAGCGGTGTGTTGCGACGGTCGGCACGATCTGCCTCACGGTCAAAAATGTCTTCCATGCCACGCCGGTTCAGGCTACCGGTCAGCTGATCTTCGCGCACCAGTTCACTCATGTGAGCCAGTTTATTTTCCAGTTCTTTAATCCTGGTTTCAGCTTCGGCCACCTCCTTTTGTGCGGCAATGATGATGTCGCGTGAGCGCAAGGTTTCGTTCTGAACGACTCTGGTTTCTGCCAGAATATGACTGATCAGACTGGTAACTTCATTTGCATCACGTGCCGCGCTGATTTTGCCGGCATAAGCATCCATTTTTTGTTGATAGGCGCCGGTGCTGGCTACCATGGTATTGAGTCTATCGATAAAGGCTTCCATCATGTTTTTGACGGAGGTCTTGGATTCGGAAATGCTGTTTTTCAGAACGCCCTGTTTGTAAATGACGTCTTTCAGGCTGCGGGTTGCTTCCTGCAATGCGCGGTGGTCAATCGGGCCTGAGATGAGGTTTTGCACGACTTCTATCTGGCCGCGCAGCCAATTGTCGTTGTCCAGCAAGTCGTGAATATTTGTCAGCAGCAGATCGAACAGGCGCAACAGCAATTCATGTTGCTCGGCGCTGTCGCCGCTTTGCAGTTCGATCTGAAAACAAAGCTGCTTCAGACGCTGGCCGACCTGGTTTAATGCTGCTTCCGTGTCGGCATCCCTGACGGCGAGTCCTAATGCTTCGGATTCGCTGGCGAGCGGTGGATTGGACTTCAGCAGAGAGCTGAGTGCAAGCGTCAGCGTCCGGTAGAGTAAATCTTTCAGCAGTTTCTGACGGGGGTCTTCTGCCGGCGCGTCAACCAGCGATATGCCGGTAGCCATCAGATTAGAGCTTGCTGGAGAAACGGAGGGGGGGGCGTTAGTCGCGGCTGTTGTGGCGGAAACTGCCGGACTGCTGGTGATGTGCTGAGTCAGCAGTTCCAGCCCTTTGGCGTAATCTTCCCAGTTGCCTGTTTTGACGGCACGGCTGAAGCGATGTCCGAAAGTGGACAAATCACTGTTTGAGTTTTGCAGGCTGGCCGCAAAGCTGTTCAACAGGTTTTCAGCTTCGGAGACGGGATTTTTTGTTTCCCCGTTGTCTGCATGCTGTACCGTATCGGTGTCCGTCAACGGATTTTCATCCGGGATACCGGCGATTTCGTTATACAGTTTGCGATAGGCATCCGGTGTCGGTGCAATGCGCTGAATAGCGAGCTGGCGGAAGGTTTCCCGGGCAATGTCGGTCGGACTTTTGGCTTGTGAAGGTGGGATTTTATTGGACATGATTGCCCTGCCATTCATCGTGAATCGAATTAATCAACAAGCTGATTTTTAATCGCATAATGCGTCAGTTCTGCATTGTGCCGCAATTTCATCTTCAGCAAAATTCTGGAACGGTATTCGCTGATAGTTTTGACTGATAAAGATAATTCTTTGGCAATGTCGCTCACAGATTTGCCGGAAGCGATCATTGTCATGGTCTGAAATTCACGGTCTGACAAGGTTTTGTGCGGCTCGTCTTCGTGTTCCTGATTCAGGTTGTTGGCCAGCGCCTGCGCCAGCTGCGGGCCGATATATTTCAGTCCGCCGGCCACCTGCCGGATTGCCGTCAGCAATTCGGTGATCGCGCAGTTTTTATTCAGATAACCTGACGCACCGGCTTTTAAACAACGTATGGCATACTGATCTTCACGATAGTGCGAAAACATGAGAACCTGAATGGCTGGGTTTTCTGTTTTAATCTGTTTCAGTACTTCAATGCCATTTTTATCCGCCAGCGCAATATCCAGCAATAAAACCTGGTAATCCATTTGGCGTGACAAACGGATCGCCTCGCTTCCTGAGCTGGCTTCTCCTGTTAATGACATGTCGCTGGTTGTTGCGATAATGCTTTTAATTCCTTCCCTGACGATGGCGCAGTCGTCTGTAATAATGATTTTTATTGATGCATATTCATTCATGCCTGGTCCATTTCTGTTTCAGATCAGTAGTGTTTTGACGCAAAAGTGTGCGCGAACAATCCTGATCGGGTCATGCCGGTTGCCGCACGCGTTGATCGGTGCCGCCTTATCGCTTATTTTATAAGGGATGACATAGTGGTGGTAAGAAGATACTAATAAATTTGACGGACTCCGATAAAATATCAACATGAGCAAAGCATTTATCAAAGAAACCGACGTGGATGAGGATGAGGAGGGTGGTGCACCTCCCATACCGGCCGGTTCCAAAAATTACATGACCCCAGAGGGGCATCAGCGTATGAAAGATGAGTTTCTGCATCTGATTGACGTGGCGCGACCTGAAGTAGTGAATATCGTTTCCTGGGCAGCGTCGAATGGTGATCGTTCTGAGAATGGTGACTATATTTATGGAAAACGTCGTTTGCGTGAGATTGACCGCCGTATTCGCTTCCTGAGCAAGCGTCTGGATATCGCGGAGGTGGTTGATCCTCGCGTTCATCATGGATCGGATCAGATTTTCTTCGGGGCGACCGTGGTTTATGAAAATCTGCAAGGAGAAGAAATGCGTGTGACGATTGTCGGTGTGGATGAATTTGATCCTTTGCAGGGGAAGATCAGCTGGATTTCACCGGTCGCCCGGGCGCTGACTAAAGCACGCATCGGTGATGTGGTGACGCTGAAAACTCCGCTGGGAACCGATGAGCTGACGATACTGGATGTGAGTTATCCGGGCTGATTTCTCATTTTGAAACGGATCATCATGGCGCTGAATTACACACATATCAATCATCCTTTGCGCATACCACTGGCAGCGGAGATTCATTCCCGTCCATCGTTGCGCCTGCGTTCTCCCGAATTGCTGACCCATTTTGCGATTTTCACGCATGACGAAGGGGAAAGTGGTGCTGATAATCTGTCGCAGCAACTGGCGATCCTGACGGATTTTTGCACGCATTTCGGTGTTGCTGCTCCGGCAGCCGGTGCCAAATATTTTTTCCATGATTTTGGGCGCTTCCGGCTGAAGTGGGAATGTCATACTGAATTTGCCACCTATAGTTTTCTCGATAATCCGGATGAATCCGGCGCCGAAGCGGCGCCTTCATTGAAGCAGGTTGAGCGGATTTTCGATCAGGTTCCGTTGCGCCATGTTCCGCAGCAATGGCTGGCTTCTCTGGAAGGAAAAGTCATGGTGGCGGCGCATGTGGCGTTGATTTCTGCGACCAAATTCTGGGCCGGACCGGCAAATCTGCTGCATGGCGTGTTTGAAGGTGGAGTGCTGGTCGGCAGCAAGGTGATTGAGCGTGGTGAGGTCTGGACCGATTTCCTGATTCAGGCAGATGGCTTCAGCCGTTTCATCGTATGTGATCAGGATTTTCTGGATCAGCAGCCGGGCCGGACGATACAACGTATTCTGGAAATTGAAACTTACCGCATGATGGCATTGCTCGGTTTGCCACAGGCGCAGGCCGCGGCACCTGTACTCAGTGCGATTGAGAACGAGCTGGTGCAGCTGACCGCTGCGATGACGGTTGCGAGCGGTCAGCAAGGCGAATTGAGTGATACAGATGCCGAACAGAAGATGCTGCGGGAAATCATTGATCTGGCGGCCCGGATCGAAAAACTGGTACTGGAAAACAGCTACCGCTTTTCTGCATCGAAAGCTTATTTCAGTCTGGTGAATGCGCGGATTGATGAGTTGCGCGAAAGCCGGATTGAAGGAATTCCGACGATTGCTGAGTTCATGGAGCGGCGGTTGGCTCCGGCCATGCACACCTGCGAAGCGATCGTGCGAAGGCAGGAGGCGCTGGCGGCGAGGATTGCTCACACCAATGACCTGCTGCGCACCCGCGTCGGCATTGTGCAGGAACAGCAGAACCGGAAAATCCTGCAAAGTATGAATCAGCGCGCAGCCCAGCAACTGCGTTTGCAGCAGGCGGTAGAGGGCTTGTCGGTGGCAGCAATCAGTTATTATGTGGCCGGATTATTTTCCTATGCCGGAAAGGGGCTCAAAGCTCTGGGCGTCAATATCAACCCGGATATGTTGACAGGTTTGCTGATTCCTGTGATTGCGCTGGCTGTCTGGTGGGGCTTGAGAAGGATGCACAAAAGCCTGCATTAAGTGTTGTCAGGCTTGTCGGCGTTACGGTACTCAGAAGATGATACTCAATTATTTAAATATACTCCTGGGGAGTATATTTAAACACCCTTTATCTTTCAGGGCATCAGGGTATTTTTTCTTAAAAGCGAGGGGAGTATATTGCTGGCAGGCTGACGTAGCTAGGTAATAGACTTCAGCCACGTTCACGCAGAATGCGTGACACGCCGCTTAAGTGCTTGATGTTGCGCATGATGCGCGCGAGGTGGGCGCGGTCTTCAACTTGTATCGTGAAGTGGATATGGGTCATGTCGTTGGCATCGCCATCTTCCATGTTGACATGACTGATATTCGCTTCTGATTCGCCGATTTCAGCAGCAATACGTGCCAGCGCGCCACGTTCATTGGTGACGGTGACCTCGATCCGGGTGTCAAAACTGCGATTGAGTTCCTCGCCCCAGGTCACATCAATCCAGCGATCGGGTTCTTTGATGTGCAGGCGTTTCGCATGTTCGCAATCGTCGCTGTGTACCACCAGTCCCTGATCGCGTTTCAGCTGGCCGACAATGCCGTCGCCGGGAATCGGCAGGCAACAGGGAGCCAGTTGCACCGACAAACCTTCGCTACCGTAAATGATGACCGGATCACGTTTGTACGCGTGTTTGTCTCCGAATTGCTGGAACGGGAAGGGCGCATCATCCTCGACCAGATCCAGAATATGGCGCGCCACCAGTGCCGCCATGCGTTTGCCAATACCGATGTCGGTATAGATTTCATCCATCGATTTGGCCGTTGATTCATTCAGCAATTTGTCGATCAGTGTGGATGGTAATTCCGGATTCAGGTTGACTGCTACCAGTGCCTGCGCCAACAATTGTTTGCCGAGTTCGGTGGATTCGCTCAGATTGATGGTTCGCAGATAATGGCGAATCGCAGAACGCGCTTTGCCGGTACGCACATAGGTCAGCCAGTTAGGTGTCGGGCGTGAATTGGGTGACGTGATGATCTCGACGATGTCACCGTTTTTCAGTTCAGAGCGGAGCGGCACCGGCTCATGATTGATGCGGGTAGCGATCGCCTGGTCCCCGATATCGGTATGGATGCTGTAGGCGAAGTCCAATGCCGTCGCTCCGCGCGGCAGGGCGATAATCTTGGATTTTGGCGTGAATACATAGACTGAGTCGGGAAACAGATCGACTTTGACATGCTCCAGAAATTCGGCTGAGTCACCAGTCTGCTTCTGAATATCCAGCAGCGACTGCAGCCAGGCATGGGTGCGCTGCTGCAGATCGGTCAGACTGCCATCGTCATCTTTATACAGCCAGTGTGCTGCCACACCGGATTCGGCGACGCGATGCATATCCTGTGTGCGGATCTGAAATTCAACCGGCGTGCCGTAAGGACCGATCAGCGTGGTGTGCAGTGATTGGTAGCCATTCGTTTTCGGAATCGCAATGTAATCCTTGAACTTGCCCGGCATAGGCTTGTACAGCGCATGCAGCGCTCCCAACGCATAATAGCTTTCCCGGAAATTGTCGACTACGATGCGAAAGCCATACACATCCAATACCTGGGAAAAACTCAGGTGCTTGTCATGCATTTTCCGGTAAATGCCGTACAGCGTCTTTTCGCGACCATAGACTTCTGCGCGGATATCGGCTTCTTTCAGCGTAATTTTCACTGCTTCCAGGATTTTATTGACGACTTCACGCCGGTTGCCGCGCGCTGCCTTGACCGCTTTGGACAGCGTTCGGTAGCGCATCGGGTAGAGATGTGAAAACGCGAGATCTTGCAGTTCCCGGTAAATATTATTGAGTCCGAGCCGGTGTGCAATCGGAACGTACACATCCATGGTTTCCCGTGAGATGCGACGTTTTTTTTCCGGCGACATGACTGCCAGCGTGCGCATATTGTGCAGCCGGTCGGCCAGCTTGACCAGAATCACCCGCACATCGCGCGCCATCGCCAGCAGCATCTTGCGGAAATTTTCGGCCTGCGCTTCAATCTGGCTCTGGAATTCAATTTTTTCCAGTTTCGATAAGCCATCGACCAGCGTGGCGACGGGCGCGCCGAAGCGTTCAATCAGTTCTTCCTTCTGGACATCCTGATCTTCCATCACATCGTGCAGCAGCGCAGCCATGATGGCCTGCACATCCAGCTTCCATTCAGCACAGATTTCCGCCACCGCGATCGGATGCGAGATATAAGGTTCACCGGATTTACGGACCTGTCCCAGATGCATTTCATCAGAAAAACGATATGCTTCCTTGACCAGTTTCAGGTCAGCCGGCGACATGTATTCTGCCAGCCGGGCGCTGAGCGCACTGGTTGAAGCAACGCCAACAATGGTAGAGGATGATTGAGAAGGGGATGAAGCGGTGGAGCTGACGGATACGGATTTTTTGGAGCTACGGGCGACAGGCTTGGCGGTGTTACCCTCAGCCGCATCCGGGTCGGCGGACGTAGTCACCGGTACAGCCGGAGTGGCAGTCAACGACGGTGCAGATTCGGCGACGTTCATGATGCGACTCCCGGCCAGTAATACTATGCAGTACTTCGGTTACAGCCAGATTAAACAGGGACTTTCTTGAGCATTTCAATACCGACTTTGCCTTGCGCGATTTCACGCAGTGCGATCACGGTTGGCTTGTCTTTGGACTCCACCTTCGGCGTATGGCCTTGCAGCAGCTGGCGTGCACGGTAAGTCGCGCACAAAGTCAGTTGGAACCGGTTAGGGATCTGTTTCAGAGAGTCTTCAATAGTAATACGTGCCATGATGTTTCCTAATGACTGATATGGATGATTAATTGGGGTTTGCATGTATACCTAGCTGTGCAAACAGCGCGCTGTTACGGGCCGATTGCTGGGTGAAGCGGCATCGTGTTGCTTTGACAATCGCGTTTAATTCTGAGAGCGCAGTGGCAAAATCTTGATTAATAATAACATACTCGAACTCTGGAGAGTGCGCCATTTCGCCGCCTGCCGCCAGAATCCGGCGTGTAATGATGAGAGGTTCGTCCTGACCGCGCTTCTTCAGACGCTCTTCGAGTGCGGGAATCGATGGCGGGAGAATAAATATCCCAACAGCATCCGGAAACTGTTTGCGCACCTGCTGCGCACCCTGCCAATCGATTTCTAGCAGCACATCGGTGCCGGCACGCATCTGCTTTTCAATCTGCAGACGGGAAGTGCCATAATAATTGCCATGTACTTCTGCAGATTCCAGAAATTCTCCCTGCGCTTTTCTGGCCAGGAAGTCTTCCGGGGTGGTGAAATGATATTCGCGGCCATTCTGTTCACCAGGCCGGGGCGGGCGTGTGGTGTATGAAATGGAGAGCTTGATTTGCGGTTCCTGGCTCAGTAATGCATTGACCAGTGTCGATTTGCCGGCACCCGATGGTGCAGCGACAATAAAGAGACTGCCGGATGTGGAAGTGATGGGAAGCATAGGTAACCTTTGAGGAACGATAATTTCCGGCGGAAAATGGCCGGATGGTCCGCTTTCTCTGGATTGGGAAATATTCCCGCCGTTAAAATATCGGCGGGAGTATAAGCAAATGTACGCGCTTATTCAAGATTCTGCACTTGTTCACGCATTTGTTCTATCAACAGCTTTAAATCCATTGAAGCGTCTGCGAGTTCTTTCAGCGCGGCCTTGGAGCCCAGCGTGTTTGCTTCACGATTAAGTTCCTGCATCATGAAATCGAGACGTTTTCCGACTTGTCCGCCTTTTTGCAGGATGTGCCGGGTTTCCGTCAGGTGGGCAGACAAGCGTGACAGTTCCTCTGCGACATCAATGCGGATACCGTATAGCGTCACTTCCTGTCGGATCCGGTCCATGGCTTCTTCTCGCGAAATGGCGGCTGAGTTACCGTCGGGAGCAGCTAATCCTAATGCTTCTTCAAGGCGTGTAATGGATTTTTGCTGGAACTGCTGCAAGACCTGCGGTAGCAGTGGTCGGATTTTTTCGACGATGGCTTCCATCGAGGTGATGCAGCCTAACAAAACCTGCCCCAGTGCTGCGCCTTCGCGCTCACGGCTGATGATGAATTGATCAAGTGTCTGCTGGATGGTCTGGCTGATCGCCTGCTGCAAATGTTCGGTGTTGATTTCAGCTTCTTCGATCACACCAGGCCAGCGCAGAAGTTCATTAACGCTCAATGTCGCTGCCTGTGGAAACTGCCCTTGCAGTGTTTGCTGGAATGCGGCTAGTTGTGTCAGCAGGGAATGGTTGAGAGCTTTATTGTTATTTTCATTATTTTTTTTACCAAAGCTGAAGCGGCATTCAACTTTTCCCCTGACAACACGCCGCGAGACCGCTTCCCGGAACAGATTTTCTACAGAGCGGAAATCATCGTTGATGCGGAACTGCAGATCAAGGAAGCGGGAATTCACGCTCTTGATTTCAATCGTCATGGTTCCCGCTTCGGTTTCCTGGGTGCTGGTAGCATAACCAGTCATACTGTAAATACTCAAAATGTATCCTTTGGAAATTTGTGTAATATTTTATGAGTGACCAGAGTGAGGAGGTATTGAAAGCAGTTGTGTAAAACAAGATATAGTCTTTACAAATATCCCAATTATCAACACAATCCCCTTTATCTAAAGGATTGGAACAGCAATGGCCGCACAAAACAACGCACCTTTACCAGATGGGCTGGAGATTGCCGGATACCGCATTGTAAAGAAAATTGCCTCCGGTGGCTTTAGTATCGTTTATCTGGCGACGGATGAAGATGGCAATGCGGTGGCAATCAAGGAATATCTGCCGAGTTCGCTCGCGCTGCGCCAGCAAGGGGAACTGGTTCCCGCTATTTCTAATGAAAACTTGCCGATTTACCGGATCGGGTTGAAATGTTTTTTTGAGGAAGGACGGGCACTGGCGCGTATTTCTCACCCAAATGTTGTGAGTGTTATCAATTTCTTCCGGGCGAACGAGACTGTTTATATGGTCATGGCGTATGAGTCTGGCCGTTCTTTACAGGAACACATCCTGCGCCGGCGCGATAAAGGCGAAAAGCCGCTGGTGTCAGAGCGTTTTGTCCGGAGGATGTTTAATCAGGTGATGAACGGTTTGCGCGAAGTGCATACCAATAAACTGCTTCACCTTGATCTGAAACCTGCGAATATTTATCTGCGTCTGGACGGAACACCGATTTTGCTGGACTTTGGTGCTGCGCGCCAGACTTTGAAAACGGACATTCCCAAGCTATACCCTATGTACACTCCTGGCTTTGCCGCGCCTGAGCTATATCAAAAAAATGGAAATCTGGGGCCGTGGACAGATATTTACAGTATAGGAGCTTCTATATTTGCTTGTATGATAGGCGCTCCACCGCAACCATCTGATCAGCGCAAGACGCAAGATAAAATGGAGGCGCATTATCGTAAATTGGAAGGGATGTATTCGCCCGAGCTGATTGAAGTGGTGCGCTGGTGTCTGAAAATGGATCCGCTAGAGCGCCCGCAAAGCGTTTTTGCACTGCAAAAAGCACTGGCAACCAAGGCGCAGCCTCAACCCGAACCAGGCATGCTGGAAAAAGCCAGGATCGCTGTATCATCATTGTTTCGCCGGGACAAAAAGAAAAGATCGGATGGCGATCATACAACCATACAGGAAAGTACCCTGAACTGAATATAAAATTGGTGTTCCCCGGTGCATGGGATGACTGTGCAGACCATTTACTCTGAAATTTTTAATTTGACCCCATTGTTTTCAGTCTGATTATCCATGCGTTTTTCCGTTTATCAAGAGAGCCACATCGGCGGTCGTAAAGTGAATCAGGACCGCATGGGGTACAGCTTTACCCGTGACGCTATTTTGTTGCTGCTGGCAGATGGCATGGGCGGACACATTCTGGGGGAAATGGCTGCAGCAATCGCCATGCAGACGATCGGGTCTTTATTCCAGCAGCAGGCGCAGCCATTCATTGCGCGTCCGGAACGTTTTCTTGAAGATAGCTTTTTGGCCGCCCATCAGGAAATTCATCGCTACCGGGCGATGAATAATCTCCCGGAAACACCAAGAACCACCATTGTCGCTTGCCTGATTCAGAACGGTTACGCATACTGGGCGCATTGCGGTGATTCTCGTTTGTACTGGATGCGCCAGGGGCAGATCCTGTTGCGTACCAAAGACCATTCCCGGCTTGAAACGCTGATTGCGCAGGGCAAAGTGGATCCGGCTGAGCGCCATACGCATCCTGATCGGAATAAGCTGTTCAATTGTCTCGGTGCGCCGAATTCCCCGATTGTTGAATTATCCCGCCGTGCGGCATTGCAGCCGGGCGACCTGATTTTATTGTGCTCTGATGGCCTTTGGTCGATGTTGCCAGATTATATGCTGGCGCAAAAACTGCACGAAAACACGATTGTCCGTGCAATTCCTGAGCTGATCCGTTCTGCCGTCAGTATTGCCGGTAAACAGAGTGACAATGCGACAGCGCTTGTCATGATGTGGGAAGGTGATGACCGTCTTGAGGACTCATCCATTATTTCTACCAACACCTTGCCAATTGGTTCTATCACTACGACGATTCAGGTTCAGATTGATCCGGATATTCCGGTTGAAAATGGTGAGCCGGATATGTTCAACGATGCCGAGATTGAAAAAGCCATTGCTGAAATACGCAATGCCATTCACAAATCTTCCCGTATTACTTCAAAAACTTAACTATTTATGTCTATTACTCAACGCCCTGATGGACGCGCAACGGATGCTTTGCGCCCCATCGTGATCAGTCGCCATTTCACGAAACACGCTGAAGGTTCCGTATTGATTGAATTTGGTGACACGCAGGTTATCTGCACCGCCAGCATCGAAGATAAAGTACCTGGTTTTTTGAAAGGCAAAGGGCAGGGCTGGCTGACTGCGGAATACGGCATGTTGCCGCGTTCAACGCATATGCGCATGGATCGTGAAGCCGCGAAAGGGAAGCAGTCTGGACGTACTCAGGAAATCCAGCGCCTGATCGGGCGCTCTTTAAGAGCAGCCTTCGATCTGGAAGCCTTTGGCGAGCGGACGCTGCATCTGGATTGCGATGTGATACAGGCTGATGGCGGAACACGCACAGCATCGATTACGGGCGCCATGGTTGCAGCTTACGATGCCTTTTCTCAGTTGAAAGTGCGCGGGCTTATCGAACAGGTACCATTGCGGCATTTTGTGGCGGCGGTATCGGTCGGGGTATATCAGGGGCAAGCTGTACTGGATCTGAATTACGTTGAGGATTCTGGTTGCGATACCGACATGAATGTGGTCATGACTGAGGCAGGTCATTTCATCGAAGTGCAGGGCACAGCGGAAGGTGCGGCATTTGATCGGAATACGATGAATCAGTTACTGGATCTGGCGCAGAATGGCATCAGCGATCTGATCGATTTGCAAAAACAGGTACTCGGCTTACTCGGAAACTGAACAGCATCATGAGCAGAAGAATTGTATTAGCCTCCAATAATCAGGGAAAGCTGAAAGAGTTTTATCAAATACTTTCGCCGTTAGGGATAGAGTTGCACGCACAGTCAGAATTTCAGGTTCAGGAAGCAGAAGAGCCGTATGGCACGTTTATCGAGAATGCGCTAACTAAAGCGCGTCATGCGGCAAAACTGACGGGCTTACCTGCACTGGCGGATGATTCAGGCATCTGCGTGAATGCGCTTCGCGGCGCTCCCGGCGTATTGTCTGCCAGATTTGCGGGAGAGCCGAAATCAGACGAAAGGAATAATCAGAAACTGGTTGCAGCACTGCAATCCGAAGCCGATAAAACGGCTTATTACTACTGTGTACTGGTTTTGGTTCGCTCAGAAAATGACCCGCAGCCAGTGATTGCAGACGGTATCTGGAAAGGCGAAATCCTTGATCAACCGAGGGGGAATGGCGGATTTGGCTATGATCCGTATTTCCTGATTCCGGAATTGGGAATGACCGTCGCACAACTGACAGCAGAGCAAAAAAATCAGAAATCGCATCGCGGGCAAGCGTTAAAAGCCCTGTTTGAAAAATTAAAATGATTCCGATCAAACCTATATCGCCACAAACGGAGTCAACACAGCAGGCAACCAGTTTGTCCGATATTCCCCAGCTTGTTGCCAGCCAGTTTCTGACACCTGGCGACCTGCATTTAAACGCATTGCCACCCTTGTCTCTGTATGTACATTTCCCATGGTGTGTCAAAAAATGCCCATATTGTGATTTTAATTCGCATGAAGTGAAGGGTGGTTTTGATGAAAAAGCTTACCTGAATGCCTTGCGCACAGATCTGGAGGCATCTTTGCCGCTGATCTGGGGAAGAAAAATTTACACCATCTTTATTGGCGGCGGTACCCCAAGCCTGTTATCAGCCTCAGGTATTGACCAGATGATGTCAGATATCCGCAGTCTGCTTCCTTTAGACAATGCTGCTGAAATCACACTGGAAGCGAATCCCGGAACTTTTGAGGCAGAAAAATTCCGCACTTTCCGGGGCAGTGGGATCAACCGATTATCGATCGGTATTCAGAGTTTTCATTCGGGACATTTATCTGCCTTGGGGCGAATCCATGATGGAGATCAGGCCAGACGTGCAATAGATATTGCGCAGACCCATTTTGAAAACTTTAATCTGGATCTGATGTTTGCCTTGCCGGGACAAACGCTGGCAGAAGTCAGGCAAGATATTGCGACCGCGCAGTCGTTCGCTCCACCGCATTTGTCGCTGTATCATCTGACGCTGGAGCCTAATACTTATTTTGCCAAATATCCGCCAGCGATTCCCGACGATGATCTGAGCGCTGAAATGCAGGACTTGATTCACCAGACGATGGCTAATGCCGGTTATACGCATTATGAAGTTTCCGCTTATGCCAGACCCGGAAGAGAGGCGCGTCATAATCTGAATTACTGGAATTTTGGTGACTATCTGGGTATTGGCGCCGGTGCGCACTCTAAACTGTCTTTTCCACACAGAATTGTGCGCCAGATGAAATACAAACAGCCCAAAGCCTATATGGATGCGGCGATGAAAGGAAATGCAACGCAGGAATCGGCAGAAATCAGCAAACAGGATTTACCGTTTGAATTTATGCTGAATGCTTTGCGTCTGAACCAGGGTTTTCCAGTGCATTTGTTTCAGGAGCGTACGGGCTTGTTGCTGAACTCTATTGAAAAAAAATTACAGCAGGCAGAAGCAAAGCAATTGATTCAACGCGACCATTTAAAAATCATGCCAACGCCGATGGGGCGATTATTTCTCAATGATTTGCAGCAAATATTTCTCTGAGATTTCTCTGAATGAAATCCTGATGTTGCGAAACATGGCACTTCAATGCTGAAGAACTATCCAAAAGCGGATGTGAAGAATAAATACGGAGCTTCAATCAGCCTGACTTGCCCCACTGATAAGAATGCATTATAATGTGTGGCTCGGAAGCTTGGCAGAGCGGTTGAATGCACCAGTCTTGAAAACTGGCGAGGTGTCAAAGCCTTCGTGAGTTCGAATCTCACAGCTTCCGCCAAAATAAATAGATAAGCCATTGATTTTAAATGGCTTTTTATTTTTTTGGGGCTGATCAGTGTGCCATTCGGCTACCATTTTGTAGCGCTTTAATTTCGTGGCGAATTCCTGTACCTCTTCAATTGAATCAAACAGGTACTGAGCAAGCCATTCGTAGCGTGCCGTTCGGTTATAGCGTTCGACGTAAGCATTTTCTGCGGGCAACCCGGCTGAATGAACTCAAGTCTGATCCGCGCTTTGCAACCCATTCAGCCGTGACTGCGCTGATGTATTCTGAGCCATTGTCACTGGGAATCACCTGCGGTGCACCACGCCATTCGATGACTTGATCCAAAGCACAGATGACGCACTCGGCCTGTAATGAGAAATCCGCCTCGATACACAAGCCTTACACAGAAACTCGTACACCCCAAAGATGAGTGTTTGGTGCAAACGTTGACGGAGCCTCGCGGCAGCGCGAAATCTTAGTCGGAAAATAATTGGAAAAATAGGGAATTTGAGCTTCCCTTGTTACAATATCAGACCCGACTATTTTCTACTGTTAGCAACATTATCATGATCGATATTCAACTCCTGCGCAAAGACATCACCACGGTGGCGGCCCGTCTGGCTACCCGTAAATTCCAGCTGGATGTCACGACGTTTAATGCGCTCGAAGCAGAGCGCAGGCAAATTCAATCCCGCACTGAAGAATTACAGGGCAAACGAAATACTTTGTCCAAGCAGATCGGCATGCTCAAAGGAAAAGGTGAAGATGCTTCTGCGGTCATGGCTGAAGTGGGTGGAATCGGTGATGAATTGAAGGCATCGGAAGTCCGCTTATCTGAAGTGCAGACGCAAATGACGGCATTTCTGCAAACGATACCGAATCTGCCACACGAAACAGTGACTGTCGGTAACGACGAAACTGCAAACGTGGAAGTGCGCAAAGTCGGTGCGCCACCAGTTTTTGATTTTGAAGTCAAAGACCATGTTGATATTGGCTCCGCACTGGGTCTCGATTTTGACACGGCAGTCAAGCTTACAGGTTCGCGTTTTTCCGTCATGCGTGGAGGTATTGCCCGGTTGCACCGCGCACTGGCGCAGTTCATGCTGGATACGCAAACAATGGAGCATGGCTACACGGAAGTGTACACACCATATATGGTGAATGCCGACTCGATGCGCGGTACCGGTCAATTACCGAAATTTGAGGAAGATTTATTCGCCGTAAAAAAAGGCGGGCAAGAAGGTGAGGGTGAGACACTGTATCTGATCCCGACCTCCGAAGTATCTCTGACCAATACCGTACGTGATGAAATTTTGGCCGCCGATGTGCTGCCGGTGAAGCTGACTGCGCATACGCCATGCTTCCGTTCTGAGGCGGGTAGTTATGGTCGAGATACGCGCGGCATGATACGTCAGCACCAGTTTGATAAAGTTGAAATGGTGCAGATTGTTCATCCGGAAAAATCTATGGAAGCACTGGACGAGATGGTTAGTCACGCTGAGGCAATCCTGCAAAAACTGGGATTGCCATACCGCGTGATGAGTCTGTGCACTGGTGACATGGGTTTTGGTGCAATGAAAACGTTTGACCTGGAAGTCTGGTTACCAGCGCAAAATACCTATCGCGAAATCTCTTCCATTTCCAATATGGAGGCGTTTCAGGCTCGTCGTATGCAGGCGAGATTCCGTAATGCGCAGGGTAAGCCGGAACTGGTGCATACCTTAAATGGCTCCGGCTTGGCTGTTGGCCGCACTCTGGTGGCTGTATTGGAGAATTACCAGCAGACGGATGGTTCCGTCATCATTCCTGAGGTGCTGCTGCCGTACATGGGAGGTATCACAAAACTGGTACCCACAGCATAAGCAACATCTCCAAAACCGCATCTCAGATGCGGTTTTTTTATGGGCGATTGCAGCAGGTAATGTCGCAGGTAAAACCGACAATTATTGCTGTCAGCTGATGATTAAATCCAGTTCGGAGCGGCGGTCTATAAACAAGCTGTTGCCGTGAATTTTTTTTGCCTGCTTTTTAGCTTCTGATGCGGCAATCGATATCTGGTGGTGAGAGTAAAACTTGTTTGCCCGAGATTTCACTACGCCCAACGATAAGCTGACTAAGGGATAAAAAACTTTTTTTCCTTGTCGGTCTTCGCTCAGGTAACCGCCACGTTCACGGTCATCATTGCTGTAAAAATCTCCGATACTGGCAGCAAAATTTTGCAAAATATCCTGGCAACGCTGTTCCCAGTCCTCACTCCGGAACAGGATAATAAAATCATCGCCGCCAATGTGACCAATAAAATCCAGTTGTGGATCACAGTGCTGCTTCAGTATTTCACTTGTCATTTGAATGATGTCATCTCCGCGCCGGTAGCCATACACATCGTTAAACGGTTTGAAATGGTCCAGATCGCAGTAGCAAGCGCTGAAGTTTTGTTGTTTTCTCAGGAGGTGGTCAATATGTTCATTGATCGGAACATTGCCTGGCAGTTGCGTCAATGGATTAGCGTATCGTGCTGCAGTGATCTGCATTTGAGTAATTTCCCTCATCAGATCCGGACCTGTGCAGATACCGATGTATTGTCCCTGATCGGTAATGATAATACCGTTAATCAGATGCTCAGGATTGGCTTCAACAATAATGTGGCTGACATCCTGCATACTCGTATTTTTATCCACTACTACGGCGTGCGCATCCATAAAAACCTTGCAGGATTTTTTGCCATATAACTCACGTTGATAAGGACGGGCAAAACGATCAATCATGTGATAACGATTAATGATCCCCACCGGGATGCCATTGTCTACTACAGGCAAAATTTGTAACCTGGGATTTTGCAGAAAAATATCGTCCACCTGATTATTCAGCATCGTTGATGGTACTGTGGGGCATGTTTTAAGTATTTTTTCAACTGCCGTCATTTGCTCAACACCTCCTGCATGGCGTTTAAACATCAGTTGTTGATCCGAACTCAGCAGCTTAATGACTTCGGCAGAAATCATCTTTGCCGGAGCTGGATGCGGTCGTGCAATATGATAACCTTGGCCACATGCCACCCCCAGATCGCGAACCGCTATCAGCTCAGCCTGCGTTTCTATTCCTTCCGCAATGACCTTTGTGCCGGACTTTTCAGCAATACTCTGAATGGAGCGGACAAACTGTGCTTTAACAGGGTCGAGATCAATTCCCTGAATAAAATGCATATCAATTTTGACGTAATCTGGCTTTAATTCAGACCATAAGCGCAGACTGGAAAATCCTTCACCCAGATCATCGATCGCAATTTCAAAGCCCATCTCACGGTAATGCATAACAGCATCGCATAGTAAGCCATAATCATGAGTTGGCTGATATTCGGTCAGTTCAATAATGACTCGCTCTGGAGAAATGCCGAGTTGGTGAACTGTATCGAGTGTTTCTCCGTAGCGCGTATCGCGCTGAATCAGGGATTCAGGGCTGACGTTTAAAAATATTTTACCCGGCAATTTTTGTGCTGAAAATTGTTCCAGCACGACTTTTCTGCATAAGTGTTCAATCGTCACTGTCAAATTGTGGTCGGCCGCCGCCTTGAATAAATTAATAGGGGCATGCAAAGAACTGTCAGATGGTCCCCTGATTAAGCCTTCATAGCCGATAATATCGCCATTTTGCATATCCACGATAGGTTGAAAACGCGCAGTCAGTGAGCGTTGCTCGATAATGCGTAAAAGCTGTGAATGCATAGATGACTCCCCGGCTTCGGGCAATACAGGGTGTACCAGACTGATATATAGTTCGTTCAGCGGTGAAATTTTGGCAGAACCTTGCATCGGCGTGCTGAGCGTGGCATTTTTCATGGGACAGAGTTCGGAATTCGTGCAGCCTGCGGTCATTTTTCTGGAAATGAAGGTGTGCAGGTAAGAAAAAGTAATAATTCTGAATATAGTGGCCTGATATGACAGGCGCATGTCATTATTGAAGTGCGGCAACAAATTTTAGGAGTATTGTTTTAATCATTGCGCGCAGCTGGCTAGGAAAGAAACTTTTTTTTTGCTATACTCCAAGGCTTCGCTTTTAATAGTGAGCAACCGGAGCCGGAGAGGTGGCAGAGTGGTTGAATGTACCTGACTCGAAATCAGGCGTAGGGTAAAACCTATCGGGGGTTCGAATCCCCCCCTCTCCGCCAAGAACATCGCAAACTACTACAAAGTTTGCATAAAAAGCCCCTAAGTAATCAATAACTTAGGGGCTTTTTTACGTCCATTGCGGCAAAGTATGCCCATTGACACCCATATTCTTTAGGGGCACTCTTGAGGGCATCATCATGCCCCCACCGAAAGGATGCCCCAAAATGCCAAAGATAGCCGCCCCGCTTACTGACATTCAGGTCAAAAATGCTAAGCCCAAAGAAAAAGCCTATAAGCTGGCAGACGGCGGCGGTATGTACTTGGAGGTAACGCCTACAGGCTCAAAGTTATGGCGAATGAAGTTTAGACAAGCCAATGGAAGCGAGAGCCGTTTAGCGTTTGGGACATATCCAGAGGTTTCACTAGCAGAAGCCAGAGAGAAGCGACTAGAAGCCCGTAAATTGATCGCGCAAGGTATTGACCCAGGACAAGCGAGACGTAAAGCCAAAGAAGAATCAGCCAGCGCCAGCGCCAACACCTTCGAGAAGATTGCACGTGAATGGCACGCAAACCGCCTAAGTGCTTGGAGCGCGACTACTGCCAAAGAAACTATTAATAGGTTGGAAAAAGATATTTTCCCAGAGATTGGCAAGTTGCCTATTGCCTCAATAACGCATCCCCAGATGATTGCGGCCTTGCGAAAGATAGAAGCGCGTGGCGCTGGAGAGATTGCCCACCGCCTTAAATCGACTTGCGCCCGTGTGTTCAGCTTTGCAAACCAACACGGCATAGAGAACAAGAACCCAGCCGCAGACCTTAAAGACGTACTTAAACCAGTTAAAAGCTCCCACTTTGCAGCACTTGCACCAGAGGAGTTACCCGCTTTTGTTGCAGCCATTAGAGAGAACAATGCAAGGTTATATCTGCCTACTCGGTTTGCCATTCGCTTGATGCTGTTGATTTTCGTCCGTAGCAGTGAGCTACGGACTACCCCGTGGAGCGAAATTAACTTAGAGACCGGAGAATGGATTATTCCTTGGCAGCGCATGAAGCGCGGGAAGCTAACCGTTAATCCTGACCAAACAGATCATCATGTGTGCTTATCCCGCCAAGGCCAAGAGCTATTGCGCGAGCTACATAAATACACTGGCGGCGGTAAATACCTATTCCCGAATCAGCGTGACCATGAAAAGCCAATGTCCGGCGATGCCATACGAATGGCATTAAATCGCATGGGCTATGAAGGCAAGATGACTACACACGGCTTCCGCGCACTGGCAATGACGACATTAAAAGAGAAGCTAGGCTATCGACACGAAACCGTAGATCGCCAGCTTGCACATGCCCAGAAAGACAAAATAGCCAGTGCTTACGATCGCGCTCAGTTCTTAGATGAACGTAAAAAGATGATGCAGCATTGGGCGGATTACTTAGACGGTATGATGAATAACTCCAATGTTGTGATATTTAAAATGGCTTAATTGAAAGCAATTTAAACGTGAACCAAAGCCGTTTGAAAAATTACTAGGATGGAAAGAGTAAATTCATGAAGAAGAATGACAAACCCATAACAGCCGCATCTATAGTTGCTACCCTAGACATTGATAGAAATTTCAACTTATTGCTTCAAGAAGTTATCAATGAAAGAGCTTACTTTAGGGAACTATCGCGTGAGAATGATGAAAATGGACTAAATCAGTACATTTTCATTGAGCACACGGATAGTAATGGACGTAAGTTCTTTGTTGACGAGATGATTGAATGCGAGAGCCAGAGAAATTTTAGAATAAACTTGGAAAGAAAAGAAACTCTTGTCACGATGCTGAAAGAGGAGAAAAAGAAACTTGAAGAATCAGGGTTGAAATTCAGAGTGGCAAATTCAGCAAAGGCAAGCAAAGCAAGGCCAAAAACAATCGATAACGTAACTATCACAGAATTAATTGAGCGTCTCGTAAGAGATCATAATGGTGAAAAACCAATGACCATCTGGACGCATTTTAAAGTGTCTCTAGAAGAATGGACTGACAACAAAGTGACTGATTCAGGCAAAGGCCAGAATAGTAGATATCACTTTCAAATAAATGACGATAAAGGGACTTACACTTTTGGGACATTTCGGAAAAAAATACGAACTATAAAAAAAACAAACGGCATTTAGCAGGGCTCGATGCCAACTGCCTTTTCTAATGGCATTACCGTGAAACTTTGGCGGTAATAACCAAGAAATGGCAACTATGAACAATAAATCAAACCTTGTAACAAACAAGTCTCTTCCAGTAGACGGCATGAGTCGTTGGAGTCAGATTGCTCCATTCTCGCCATTCTGCCGTGAGAAATTTCGTCAACTTGTCAAAGCTGGGCGTGCACCGCAGCCAGTAAAGTTTTCTGAGCGTTGCACAGCTTACCCAAACCGCGAATTACATAAATTTTTTGCTGACCCTTTAAACTATCAAGTAGAGGTTCGCAAATGATTGAATCAAAAAAACAATTTGCCTCCGTCAAGAGAGGCGACTCTTTTACAAAGCTGGTGGGCGGAGTGAAATCAAAAGGGCTGTTTCTTAGATGCGGGGATAAGCACATCAGCAAACTGAGGAAAGAACTAGAAGCCAATAATCTTGGACTAAAATCTGCTTCTGCTAACGACCAGACTACCACGTTATTGAAGGTGTTAAGGTATCTTGGTGAAAGGGGTATTAACACAAAGGAAGGAGAGGGATGCGGTTATTTTAGAATTGCGACCCGCATTCAGGAATTGGAGGCAATCGGCCATCAAATACTATCAAAGCGAGAGCCGATTGTTGGCACAGATGGCCTAATACATAAAGGTATTGCCCGCTATATATTACGTAAAGAGTCCAATATCAAAAGTCCTCAAGGTGAACTCGATTTTGAGGTGGCTAAATGAACGAAAATCACTGGATAGAAGAACTCGCATGTTTGCTTGCTCGATATTCATACAAAGGTATTGATGGTGATATTGGCTCGATCAGTTTAATTGAGTTGTGGGGTATTTACTGCTATTTGCGACGAATAGCAGAGGCATGAAATGGGGCGCGAAAAACTCTCTAGCAAACTCAAAATCAGCGGTGGATTTTTTCCTATTCCACATCAAGTTTCAAACTCGCTGAAATATCGTGGACTGTCCGCCAAGGCTGTAAAGTTACTTGTCGATATTGGCAGTCAGTTTAACGGCAGAAATAATGGCGACTTCACGGCCGCATGGAAAATTATGCAACCACGAGGCTGGAAGTCTGAAGAAACACTACATTCCGCAAAAAAGGAATTACTAACAGCCGGATTTATTGCGGAAACGAGAAAAGGACGAAGACCCAACCTTTGTAGTTTATATGGGATAACTTGGATAAAAATAAATCCGTCTCCTAAGTTTGACATAAAGCCTTATGCATTTCCGTATGGCGCTTGGGAGCACTCCGCGCCAGAAATACAAACGGAGAAAAGTAATGCGCTTACTACGACTACCGTATTCAAAATATCGGCATAGCTACGGTAGCCGAAGTAAATAATCCTCATTAGCTACGCTTGTCGTAGCTATAAAGTGAAAATTGGGCTATCCACTAATTCGACTGTCGTAGTGCTTTATAGAAGTTACCATTTATAAGTAGGATTTAAATTTAATCTGCCACAGCCAATTGGAATTAGCCTCTGACTCATTTCTACTTTATGATTAAATTGACAGCTAAATGTCAAAGTGAACGATGAAAAAAATCAAACAAATATCTTTATTGCTAGTAATGCTGACTTATTTAAGTTTAACGCAAGCCAAAGACAATCAACAAATATGCATTTATAAAAGCGCCGTGATTTCTATTGCAATTGCTGAACGAAATTCTGGAATGTCTCCACAAGAGGCTTTACCTCCCTTAAAAAGATTTGCGAAAGATGGACTGAGTTTAGATTGGATAAAGAAAGCAATTAATTTAGTCTATTTCAATTCTGCATTTACAAATGCAAATGGAGAAGTTGCCGGAAATCAAGTTTATAACCAGTGCATGAGGCCGGATTTTGAGTATAAGCCTTTAAAATAAGGTATCGCTAAATTAATAAATGGCTAATGAAAAAGTATTTAATTTTTCGGTTTAGTGCGCAGCCTATCGGTGGTTTTTGACTGCACAAAAATGTACTTCTCATAGAGTAAAAAATTATTTTTTCATATCTGTTTCTGAACGATTTACATTTAATTACCGCGCATGTTAGTACGCAGGTTTGCACGCATTGGGGGAGTATGTGAAAAAGTAGCAGGTAGCAGTAGCAGGGTTACGGATCATCGAAATTTTGTAGTTCTTGCCTGTCTGAAATCATATATTTACAAAACGCATTGTTACTAATTTAGTATCGGAAATTTAATGTTCGCTTTTTTAAAGAAAATATTTATTACCAATGTTTCCTCTGAATCAGTAAAAGAAACACAACTCTATTCAGACAATGAATGGGAGTTTCTTGTGCTCAATGAGTTTTACAGCGCAAAGTCCTACGAAAAAGTTTTAAAATCGTTGCCGTCAGAAATACGATTCGTCGCAGATCAGCTTATAGGTAACAAAGAGTTAGTTAAACCTCCAATTGAAGTTCAAATAGATATCTCATTTCGAGTTCCCGATTTAAAAAAAATACTAAAAAACAATGAGATTCCAATATCTGGGAATAAAGATATCTTAATTCAACGGCTCGTTTCGAATAATGCCGCATTGCAATGCTTGGGTTCATTGGACATATACCAATGTTCGGATAATGCAAAACATAGTATTGATCGCTGGAAAAATGAGCGTGCACTAATTGAGGAAAATTATTTCGAGAAAGTTCTCTCTTTAGTGAAAGTAAGAAAAATAGAGGAAGCCGTTGACTTAACAGCTGAGTTCAAAAAACGCTATCCAAAAATATCAGATTTAAAAGCAAGCGTTAGTCCGCTAGGGATTAATATTTCCAAGGAGAAACAATGTAATTTGATTACACTTATACTCTCTTCTAATCCTAAAATTTTAAGTGGTTACAGCGAAATTGATCTAGAGCAACTAAGAGTTTCCACAGTTATATGGCAACTTGGCTGGACTGGGCAATGGATTGACAAGGCGATGGAAGGTTTTAGTTCGATTTGTCGTTTTAGCTCCGAACGTTCAAGAATGCTTTTGTTTATTCATGCGAGACATACCGAAACAATATCCGTATTCAGTAACATTAAAGGAGGTATGCGGTTTAGGCTGTCTTCGAAGAACGGATGTGAAAACTGTGCCGCCTTGGACGGTAAATGTGTAGATTTAAGCGAAATGCCAGAAATCCCCAATCCTGACTGTTGTAGCGATGGTTGTGCAATTCTGCCGACACCACTTATCTATGATGGCGAAACCTAATAACTTTGCTCTGGATTGGTTTTGGTTTGCTTAGCTTGTGGTCACTTTGATGGTACTACAGTGTGTGCCGTATTAATTCACATAAGCCAGCTAGGCGTAATTCAGAGCCAAATAACGGCATTGGATATGAGCATCGTAAATACTGCCACTACATTCAGACTTCATGAGTAGGTCACGAGCAAAGTCATGAGGGTAGAAGCAAAAAGCATTATTTATTTTTCAACATGTTTTTAAAATAATAATAGAAGTGAAAAGTAAAACTATCGCATATATAAATTCGATAGTTAAATATCATAATCGTTGTACTTCATTAAAAATTAAGAGACAACCCTTTTATAAAATGCACTTGCGAACGATAAGCAAGAAAAAACACAAAGGGGCATTTTTAGGGGCATTTTAGGTTTTTAAAATTCGTAGATCGTTTATTGGCAATGTTCTCAAGAGATGATTCGACTTCCCCCCATCGCGGGTTTCTGCAGATTCAGAAAGATCGCTACGGCGGTCTTTTTTGTTTTGGTGGCGGTAGAATTTTGGCATCCGTCATTTTATTTTCAAAATAGCCTTTGTAAGTGTTGTTGCGCTCAGGTAACTATATCGCTTGGTGCTGTGCTGATCTTTATGACCCGAGGATTGCACCTATCTGTGGGCTTGTTCCGATTTCGAGAAAATCATGAATATGAAAAAATTAATAAGTATAAAGAAAATAAAAAATAGTCTTGTTTTGCTGGGTTGGCTGACTTCCTGTGCGTATGCTGCACAACCGGCAACGGTCAGGTTGGATTATCAGCATTCAGGTGACGCGAAAGCAGAGCATTACGCGATTGAGCGGGTGGTGATTGAGCCATTGCCTTGGCCGGGAAATTTATCACGCAATATGGATGACACCAATCGTGGGGTGAACCGATTCGAGGTGCTGGATGCGAAATCTGGTGAGCTGTTGTATTCGCGCGGTTTTTCAACAGTTTTCGGAGAGTGGAGCAGTACGGATGAAGCAACGAAGCTGAGTCGTAGTTTTCAGGAATCTTTGCGCTTTCCCAAACCAGACCGTCCTGTGCATATCAATGTTCAGAAACGGGATGAGCACAATCAGTTCAGAACGATCTGGAGTATCGATGTGGATACGGATGGACAGGATGTGATTCGCAAGCAGATGCCGTCAGGATTAAAGCCGGTCGCAATTCACGTCAGCGGACCATCTCCTGATAAAGTGGATTTGCTGATCGTTGGGGACGGGTATACCGCAAAAGAGATGCCAAAATTTATTGCAGATGCCAGACGTTTGTCAAAATACCTGTTTGCTGTGTCGCCGTTTCATGAAAGGCAAAAAGATTTCAACGTTTGGGCGATCGCCGCGCCGACGGCCGAATCTGGCGTATCGCGGCCATCGACCGGGCAATATCACGCCTCGGTATTAGGTACCCGTTATGATATCTTCGGCAGTGAGCGCTATGTGCTGGCGACCGATAACCGTGCATTGCGCGAGATTGCGCAAAACGCACCTTACGAATTTATTGAAATTCTGGTCAATAATCCGACTTATGGCGGTGGCGGTATCTTTGGACAATTCAGCACTGCAGCAGCGGGTAATGAATGGGCGGACTATCTGTTTGTACATGAATTCGGTCATCATTTTGCCGGTCTGGCAGATGAGTACTACACTTCACCTGTAGCATATCAGCCAAACGCGGCGAGGCCTGAACCATGGGAGCCGAATGCGACGGCATTGGCAGATCCGGCGAATGTAAAATGGAAGGGCAAAGTCAAATCCGGAACACCGATCCCGACACCATGGCCAAAGCAGGAGTACGAAGTCCGTTCACGTGAGTATCAGAAAATCAGGGCAAAGCTGCGGGCTGAAAACCGGCCTGAACCAGAGATGAGCGCTTTGTTCAAAGAAGACCTGAAATATACAAATGAACTGTTTTCAAAGGCACCACATCAGCATGAAATCGGTGCGTTTGAAGGTGCGAATTACGAAGCAACAGGTTACTACCGCCCGGCGCAACAATGCATCATGTTTGATCGCAGCGACAAATTCTGTGACGTTTGCAGTGATGCAATCAGTACCATCATTGATTTGTACAGCAGACCGGCTCATTCCGTGTCTGAAAAAACGCAATGAGGTGACCCTTGATGTACGGAGGCGGTACATGCATGATGACCCCAGCGGCAGGCTGGCGGCTTGGATGCGTTGTGCTGAAGCTGTCCGATGATATTTATTTGTACTTTTGACGGATTGTTATCTGAAATTTGAAAAAAATTTATAAAATATACTAGTTTCTTTGACTAAATTATTTTCATATTTTCCTGAAAACTGTGAAAATAGCGGTTTACACAGGTCGCCGGGTTAACTGATTGGGTGTAACCGGCGGTGGGGATTTAAAAACACAGATAAAAATCATGTCCATAAAAATCAGCCAATATTTTGATGCAGGTGCAATTGAAGTTATCAAGGCGGAACAGGCCGGAGAAATTGAACTGAATTTACGTAAAGATTCTCACGCAGATATCTGGCAGTGGTTTCATTTCCGGTTGCAGGGCGCGCGTGGTCAGCAGGCGGTTATGCGTATTTTGAATGCAGGCCAGTCAACGTATGCAAAAGGATGGGAAAATTACAAAGCGGTTGCCAGCTACGACCGGGAGAACTGGTTCCGGGTAGAGACAGAATTTGATGGCCAGGTCATGACTATCCGTCATACCCCGGAATGCGACAGCGTGTATTACGCTTATTTTGAGCCGTATAGCTGGGAACGTCATCTGGCATTACTTGGTAGCGTTGAACAGTCGCCGCTGGCGCGGGTGGAAGATCTGGGAAACACCATAGATGGACGTGATCTGAACCTGGTCGTGGTCGGTGACCCGGCGGCGGCGAAAAAGGTCTGGATTATCGCCCGTCAGCACCCTGGTGAAACCATGGCGGAATGGCTGGTAGAAGGCACGCTGAATGCCTTGCTCGATCCGGCAAATCCGATTGCGCGGAAAATACTGGATCAGGCTGTTTTGTATATTGTGCCGAATATGAATCCGGATGGTGCTGCGCGCGGTAATCTGCGCACCAATGCCGCTGGCGCTAATCTGAATCGCGAATGGATGACGCCGTCGCTGGAAACCAGTCCAGAAGTCTTCCATGTCCGGAATAAAATTCATGAAACCGGCTGTGATTTATTTCTCGATATTCATGGTGATGAGGCGCTTCCTTATGTGTTCGTTGCAGGTAGTGAGATGATTGATGGTTTCACGGAACAACAGGTCAGGGAGCAGCAGGTTTTTGTGGACAGCTTTTGTCTGGCCAGTCCGGATTTTCAGACCCAATACGGCTATGAAGCATCCAAATATAATGCGGATGTGCTGAAGCTGGCATCCAAATACATTGGGCATACGTTCAAATGTGTTTCGCTTACCCTGGAATTGCCGTTTAAAGACAACGACAATCTGCCGGATGTCCTAGTTGGCTGGGATGGTGCACGCAGCATGCGGCTGGGAGAGGCGATGTTGCAGCCTATCCTCGCTTCGCTCAATTACTGATCATCAGATAAGATTGGGAAAAAGGACACTGCGGTGTCCTTTTTTATTTGAATCAGGGTGTGACTGTGCGGAGAAACGCGATAAAACGGGCACAATACCATTTTTCAAATTCAGATTCGGTATTCTGGAATCATGCATAAGGACAGACAATGGGTGTAGAGATTGAGCGTAAATTTTTAGTACAGGGAGAACAGTGGAAACTCGGGGCAACCCGCTCTTTGCTATGCCAGGGCTATATCAGTGCAGAACCCGGCCGTATCGTACGTGTCAGAATTGACGGGGATGCAGCAATGCTGACCATCAAGGGAATGACAACGGGTATACGCCGCGCAGAATGGGAGTATCCGATTCCCGTTACCGATGCCCGTTCGTTGCTGGATGAATTATGTCAGAAACCACTGATCGAAAAATACCGCTACCGCTTGCCAATTGATGGTCTGATTTGGGAAATTGATGAATTTTTGGGGGATAACGCCGGACTGGTGGTGGCAGAGGTGGAGCTGGAAAGCGAATCACAATTATTCGACCGGCCGGTGTGGCTTGGCGCAGAGGTCAGTCATGATCATCGTTACGCGAATGCCAGTCTGTTAAAACACCCGTTTTCTCAGTGGTAAGGGATTTGCAGGAATAAGCGGGGCATGGCTGGTTTGAACCTGTTTCCCGCTGAACCTGTTCGGCGATTTCCAGTAAAGCTGAGCTCAATAGCTGCGTGAAATCGACTCGGCGATGCACACGGGTTTTTCGGAACCCTCTCTTTCAATCGTGACTTCCCAGATCATCTGGGCGCCATCCTTGATATCCTCAACCTGTAGCAGCTTGATATGTCCACGCACGCGGCTTCCGGCAGGAACCGGCGCCGGAAACCTGACTTTGTTCAAGCCATAGTTAACTCCCATTTTGACATAGGTCAGCCGTATTGCATTCCCCATCAGCATCGGTAGCAGGGATAAGGTGAGAAATCCGTGCGCAATCGTTCCTCCGAAAGGCGATTCTTTTTTCGCGCGTTCTATGTCGAGATGAATCCACTGATGATCGCCGGTCGCTTCCGCGAACTGATTGATGCGTTCCTGTTCGATGCTGATCCATGCCGATGTGGCGAGTTGCTGCCCGATCAGGCTTTTAAGTTCTTCCAGACTGTGAATTTCGCGCATTTTAATTCCTTTCAACAGACGTCGGGCGACGGCCAAACATACCCATACCTTTGATGGTACAGACTGTTTTGCCGTCCTGATTCACCGCTTTCCAGACCGTATGTACGACGCCGCGATCCGGTTTGGAGGTAGATGGAGTGCTGGCAACTGTTTCTGCTGTCACTGTCAGTGTGTCGCCCGGACGTACAGGCAGAATCCAGCGGACCTCATCCACGCCCGGTGAACCCATGCTGGAAGAATCGGCAATAAATCCATCGACCACCATGCGCATGATCATGCTGCAGGTATGCCAGCCGCTGGCAATTACTCCGCCAAAAATAGAATTTTTGGCCGCTTCTTTATCGACATGAAACGATTGTGGGTCGAACTTTTCAGCAAATTCAATAATTTCATCCTCGCTGACGATACGCTGCCCCAATTGGATAATATTTCCGGGGACGAAATCTTCGAAATACCAGTTTAAAGCTTTATCTGCCATAGTAACTTCCTTCTTTATCAGGCAATGTTATCGGATGGCATGAATTGTGATGAGCATCCGTCAAACATTGGTAAGGCGAATGAATGGAATGCGGTTGATGTGCCAAAAAAAATCCCGAACAGCGCCGGGATTTTTTTATACGTCAGGCCGCGTTCTTAAAGCCCGGTTGTGCCACAAAACGTGCCAGATGATGATCTGTATCACCCAGTGACAATTCAATCATGGTCAGACGCTTGAACATGTGGGCGACAGGCAGTTCATTGGTGACGCCCATGCCGCCATGTAGTTGTACGGCTTGCTGACCGATATAACGTGCCGCCTGGCCGACGCGGGCTTTTGCCGCAGACAAGGTGCGGCGACGCTCTTCCGTGCTGTCGGATGAGACTTTTACCGCTGCCAGTGTCGCCATGGAGCGGGCTTGTTCCATTTCCATGAACATATCCGCCATCCGATGTTGTAGCACTTGGAATTTGCCAATTGGAACACCGAATTGCTGGCGTGTTTTCAGGTATTCCAGCGTGGCAGCGATGGTAGTTTCCATGATGCCGATCCCTTCCGAGCACAGCAGCGAAACGCCGTAATCTGAGACGGCATCGAGCAGTTCCCAGCCGCCGTCTTCACGCCCAAGCATTGCCATGGCAGGGATATTCACCTGCTCAAAGACGATATCTGCTGCACGTTGTCCATCAATCGTACGGTAATCATGGCGTGTGATGCCAGCTGCATCCGCATCTACCAGGAACAGCAATATGCCGGATTTATCCCGTTGCTGGCCGCTGCAGCGTGCTGAAACGATCAGCTTGTCAGCCTGCGCACCATGCAACACAATGGTTTTTTTACCGTTCAAACGGTAACCATCCGTAGTTTTTTCTGCTGTCATGCAGATATCCGACAGGTCGTGGCGTGATTGCTGCTCGTGCAGCGCGGTCGCCAGACGGATCTCGCCGGTGGCGATTTGTTCCAGTACATCGAAATGGGCTTTGGCACGCTTTAAAAACTCAGCGGCACACACCGTTGAAAAGTAAGGCTCGATGACCAGGCCGCGCCCCAGTTCCTGCATGACTACCATCAGATCAATCGCAGAGCCATTAAAGCCACCCTGATCTTCAGGCACCGGCAGCGCCAGCGCTCCCAGTTCTGCCAGCGCAGCCCAGGCTTCTGCGGATACACCGGCAGGGGATTCGATGATTTTTTTACGGTGTTCAAAGCCGTAATCTTTTTCTGTCCAGCGACGGATTGCTTCGGCAAACTGGGTTTGTTCCTGAGTTAATGTGAAATCCATGCTGGTCTCCTCAAAGTCCTAAAATCATTTGGGTAATGATATTTTTCTGTATCTCGTTAGAGCCGCCATAAATGGAGGTTTTACGGAAATTAAAATAGTAAGACGCCAGAGCCGCCGCATCGTCATCGCTCATGATGCTGTGCTCTGTTTCCCCTTCGAGGAAGGCAGGATCGAAGGGTTGGGCGTACGGGCCGACTGCTTCCACCATCAGTTCGGTCAGACGTTGCTGGATTTCTGTACCTTTGATTTTCAGCAGGGATGCTTCCGGACCTGGACGGCCGCTGTCCTGGGAGATCACTCGCAAGACGGTGATTTCAAGCGCCATGATTTCAATTTCCAGTGTCGCGACTTTGCTGGCGTAGATCGGATCATGAATCAGCGGCTGTCCGTTTTTCTGATGATTGGCAGCGACCCGTTTCAGGAATTGCAGTTCGCGCTTGGCGCGGCCTACGGCGGCAATATTGGTCCGCTCGTGCCCTAACAGATATTTGGCGTAAGTCCAGCCTTTGTTTTCTTCGCCGATCAGGTTTTGTACCGGAACTTTCACATTATCAAAAAAGACTTCATTCACTTCGTGGTCTTCGTCGAGCATGATGATAGGCCGGACTGTGATGCCCGGGGTTTTCATATCGATCAGCAGGAACGAGATGCCTTCCTGTTTGCGCGCATTCGGATCTGTTCGTACGAGGCAGAAAATCATGTCGGCATGTTGTGCCAGCGTTGTCCATGTTTTTTGCCCATTCACGATGTAATGATCGCCATCGCGTTCTGCGCGGGTTTTGAGCGAGGCAAGATCCGATCCGGAGCCAGGTTCGGAATAGCCCTGGCACCACCAGTCGTCGCAATTCAGAATGCGGGGCAGGTAATAATCTTTCTGCGCCTGATTACCAAAAGCCATGATGACCGGCGCCACCATGTTGACCCCGAAGGGCAGGATAGCAGGGGTACCGATGCGGGCGCATTCTTCTTCAAAAATATGGCGCTGGGCCGGTGTCCACCCAGTACCGCCGTACTGGGGTGGCCAGCCGGTGCCCACCCAGCCTTGTTTGGCCAGAATTTTATGCCAGCGCACATAATCCTCTTTCGACATGCGCTTATGGTTCAGTACTTTGTGTTGCAGATCGGATGGCAGATTCGCTTCCAGGTAGCTGCGCACCTGATCACGAAATGCCAGATCTTCTGCCGAGTAATTCAAATCCATATTGTCTCCTGTTGTAGATGCCTGCATCACGACCGAACCCGCTGCACCGAGTGAGCAGTGATTCGCTTCCGGAACAGTCTGATCATGGTGCTTTCAATAAAAAAAGCACGATCGTTCAAAAGTATTGTACAACGGATTTGAAAAATGGTGACTGACAAAAACAGAACGCTGAAAAATGTTGTTTTGTCGCCGGCGCCAGAGGTATTGGCGCCGTCTGGCAGACTGTCAGTGAAAATGCGCAGTACCTGGAGCAGGAGTATTTTCAGGCATTTCGGGGTGCACCAGTTCGCCTTCCTGATCGGCAAATAAAGGGATACCGCAATCGTCGCAAAATTCCATCGCAAAGATTTCTTCTGCTTGTTTGATGCTGGTGATGCCGGATTCGGTCAGAATTTCAGGAATATCGCCAGTCAGATTGCCGTGTTCATCTGTGCTGACTGCATTTGCCTGGTCTTCTGCCTGATACAGTGGCCAGACTACGCCATAGATGACTTCCGGGGCATCTTTCAGACAGAAGCTGAGGCGGAATTCATCGACTTGCCCGGGCGTTTCCTGTGCGCCGAAGGAGGCAATGATGACGCTGAACTGATCGGGCTCCTTACTCAGTGTCTGTGCCAGATAAAAGACTGCTGAACGGACAGAGACCGGGCGTATCCGGATATCCGCTTCACGACAGGCGGTATAAAAAGCTTCCGGCAGCAACAGCTCTGTACCACATCCGGGAAGCAGCTGTTTAAAGTTCGTGGCGGCGTGGGATTCCCAGACGAGCAGAGCGTCACTTTTTGCCTGAGCGCAGTCATAAGGCGCCTCGATGGTTTGCCACAGAAACAGCGGCTCATGTACCGGAGCAACGACAACCCCGAGCACATAGCGGATATCAGCCAGAAACGGCACAGTTTGCGCGCGGTCGGTGTCAATAGCGCAAGGCAACCCTTTCAGCAGGCTCAGTGCATGTTTCTCCATCACGGCATACGTTTCGCAATGGTTACGGGGTAACTGATCGATCGAATACAGATGTGGCAATAAGCGCAGGCTTGCATGAGGTGTCAGGAAATCGGTTTTGAGCTGCATACTCAGAATGTCGGTCAGTTCTGCAGGGATTATGCCGGAAGCAATTTCAAATCGCGTCCAGGCAAGCACTGGTGCAGCAATTAGCAAAGCCTGATACTTTTTTCCCTGAATATCCACTTCTGCGCTGGTGCTGCAGGTTTCGAGTGTTTCAACAAACACTTCATAAGCATTGGGATGGGTGGTGAACAGATGCTCTGCTGCGGCATCGAGCAGATCCTGATGGTGCAGACGCAGATTCTTTGCCACACTGGCATCCAGTTTTTCCTGCCATGCCAGGTCTTCCAGCCGGCTGGAAGACTGTGCCACTGCGAGAGCAAGGTTTGACAAGCGCTGGCTTTCAGCGGCGAGTTTGAGGCGAGGGCGTTTTACAGGTCGGCGCATACAGTTAATCCGGTCAGCAGGCGGAATGTAGTCAGATTCCGCACATGAAAGAAATCATTGCAATCATTTTCTGGCATATTGTGTTTTACCAAACAGAATATCTTTTGCCAGAGTGTTGTCCAATGGTTTGCGCAGATCTGCCAGCACGGAGAGCCCTTGTCGTACTGCCGGGCGGGCGCTGATCACATCAAACCAGCGTTTCGCGTGTGGGAAATCAGCCCAGTCTATGCCCTGATTGGCAAATGATCTGGCCCATGGGAATACAGCAATGTCGGCAATCGTGTAGGTGTCGCCAGCCAGGTAGTCTGATTGGGACAGCCGGTGATCGATCACGGCGTATAAGCGCTTTGCCTCGTTAGTGTAACGCTCAATCGCATAAGGGATGGGTTCCGGCGCATAAATCCGGAAATGATGCGCCTGGCCGAGCATCGGGCCAAAACCTCCCATCTGAAACATCAGCCATTGCAGGGTTTCGTACTTTTCCCTGACTGTATTGCCGAGGAATTGCCCCGTTTTTCCAGCCAGATAGAGCAGGATGGCTCCGGATTCAAACAGTGAAATCGGTTTACCGTCAGGGCCATCGGCATCAACGATGGCGGGGATTTTATTATTCGGGGAAATGCTGAGAAACTCAGGTGTAAACTGGTCCCCGGCACCGATATCCACCGGAATCGCACGGTATGCCAGGCCGCATTCTTCCAGCATGATGTGGATTTTGTGACCATTCGGCGTGGGCCAGGAATAAACGTCTATCATCGTGAGCTCCCATAGTGAAATATCGGTACAAAGGATTGAGTATGGATTTGATGCGTTCCCCGATGCTTATTATGCAGAGGTTTGTCAGTTCGCGCACAGAATCCTCATGCCGGGCAGTGTTATTGGTATCAGCTGCCTGTTTAATTTGTTTATTCAGCCGTTTTTTCTGTTGAAAGATCGAAATGCGGCTGGATAATCGCTGTCACCCAGTTCATCCAGCTTTGTGTTCTTTTCGGCAGGTGGCGGCTGATCCGGATGTACATTTGAATCAGTTGATTGCCAGCCAGATCCCGTTGGGTGGTGAGGGTTTGTCGAATGGTAGCGACATGTATCAGGCAAACAGACATCGGCCTGTATGCAGACTGACTCCGATTTTTTGTCTGCCCGGATTGTTATGCCATAAGCAGTGAATAATGGCATCATGTTGTATCGTTGTGATTGGCGGTATGGTGAGAATTCATGAAAGACAGGTCGGTTGTGCCTTATGTGGCGTTGCATTTTGCAGTATTTTTGTTTGGCAGTGCGGGTGTGTTAAGTAAGATGCTGGTGGTTTCGTCGTTATTGCTGGTGTTCGGGCGAACCTTGTTTGCCACTCTCAGCCTGATTCCTTTATTGCTGGTTCAGCGCGAATTTTCTTTTCGTGCGGTGCCGAAAACGGTCATTCTGTGCGGTGTACTGCTGGCAGTGCACTGGCTGAGTTTTTTTGCCGCAATGAAGGCGGCTCCTGTCGCGTATGGGTTGATGGGTTTTGCCAGTTTCCCGTTGTTCGTGACCTGGCTGGAGCCCTGGCTGTTTAAGGAACAAAGGGATAACAGGGACTGGTATGCGGCATTGGCAGTAGTCATTGGGATGATTATCATGGTCAGTGATACCGGTGGCGGGGCAGGCGCGACACCAACATCTCCCTTAGCCGGACTCATGCTTGGTGTTTTTTCAGGATTGAGTTTTGCCTTGCTGGTATTGGCAAACCGCTGGCAGGGTGGTCGCATTGCGCCATTCCGGCTGGCATTTTTGCAAAACAGTGTCGCCACGCTCACCTTGCTGCCTTTGGTGCTGGCTGATGGCGGTTTAAGTCAGATTTCTGCATGTGACTGGTGGGGACTGGTGCTGATGGGTGTTGTGTTTACGGCGATTTCGCACGGCCTGTTCATGTATAGTCTACGCCATGTTTCTACCCGTTTTGCCAGTCTGATGACTTCGTTGGAACCGGTGTACGGTATTGGTGTCGCCTATCTTGTGTTACATGAAATGCCGGGTCTGCGGGCACTGATTGGCTGCGCGATTGTAATTTCAGCGACGGTGGCTGTGTCATATTGGCACGGGAAGGCGCATTAAGATTCTCCGGAGGATTGCTGATCAACAAAAAAGGCGAAGATATTCTTCGCCTTTTTTGTTGGGATTGAGTAGGAGTGAGTTGCTCAGGATGTAAATCAGGAGCGGGTGATCGGCAGCCCCAGATATTCCTTCAGATCTATGTGCTTTGCCAGTTCAAGCTTGGCAATCGCATTGCGGTGGACTTCGTCCGGACCATCTGCCAGACGCAGGGTGCGGTTGCCCGCCCATTGTGCTGCCAGCGGGAAGTCGCCTGATACCCCGCCAGCGCCATGCGCCTGAATCGCCCAATCCAACACTTGCTGTGTGACATTCGGTGCCAGGACTTTGATCATTGCGATCTCAGCCTGGGCATGCTTGTTGCCGACGGTATCCATCATATAAGCAGCTTTCAGCGTCAGCAGGCGGGCTGTGTCGATCTGAATGCGGGATTCCGCAATGCGCTCACGCCAGATGCTCTGTTCAGAGATCTTTTTGCCAAATGCGACGCGGCTGTTCAGTCGTTTGCACATTAACTCCAGTGCGCGTTCAGCCACACCGATGGCCCGCATGCAATGGTGAATGCGTCCGGGACCAAGACGACCTTGCGCAATTTCAAAGCCACGGCCTTCACCCAGCAGGATGTTGGACGCCGGCACGCGCACATTCTCAAACAGGATTTCGCAGTGGCCATGTGGCGCATCATCATAGCCAAAGACCGGCAGAGGGCGTTTGACGGTAATGCCAGGCGTTTTTGCATCGACCAGAATCATCGATTGCTGTGCGTGGCGGGCCGCATTGAAATCGGTCTTGCCCATCAGGATGTAGACCGCGCAACGCGGATCACCGGCACCGGATATCCACCATTTATGGCCGTTGATCACATAGTGGTCACCATCGCGCTCGATGCGGGTTTCTACATTGGTCGCATCCGACGAGGCAACGCCAGGTTCGGTCATCGCAAAAGCAGAGCGGATTTCACCGCGCAACAGTGGTTCCAGCCATTGTTTTTTGTGCTCTTCGGTGCCGTAGCGTTCAATGGTTTCCATGTTCCCGGTATCCGGCGCAGAGCAGTTAAATACTTCCGGTGCCCAGCTCACGCGACCCATAATTTCGCATAACGGTGCGTAATCGAGATTCGACAAACCTTCCGGTGCGCGGGCAGATTTCGGTAAAAACAGATTCCACAAACCCTGTTCGCGGGCTTTCGGTTTCAGTTCTTCAATAATACGGCTAGCGATCCAGCGGTTTCCCTGCTCCTGGCCGTTACGGTCGATCTCTTCCTTGTACGCTTTTTCATTTGGATAGATATGTTCATCCATGAAACGCAACAGTTTCCCCTGCAATTCCTTACAGCGATCCGAGTATTCAAATTCCATGTTGTCTCCCGCGGTGTTGTTTTAAAAGTTAACTGCTGCGAACCAAATAAAATCTGATGCTGTGGGGTGTTTAGCCTGCCATTTTTTCTACATAACTCCAGCCGAGTTCTGCCATAGGACGGGCTGCTTCTCCGGATTTTTTAGCCTGGGCGCTGGATGCCGTACCATCTACATAACGTTTCATGATGCCTTGTAAAATTCCTGCCATGCGAAACAGGTTATAAGCGAGGTAAAAATTAAAGTCTTCCTGACGAATGGTTTTGCCTGTGCGCTCACAATATCTGGCGATGTATTCCTGCTCGCTGGGAATGCCCAGCCCCTTGTGATCAAGACCGGCAATGCCGCGGAATTGTCCCGGGGTAACGTGCCAACTCATGCAATGGTAGGAAAAATCCGCCAGCGGGTGCCCCAGCGTCGATAATTCCCAGTCAAGGATCGCCAGAATCCGTGGTTCTGTCGGGTGAAACATCATGTTGTCGAGCCGGTAATCGCCATGCACGATGCTGGTGTCGTCGCCTTCAGGAATATTACTGGGCAACCAGTCGATCAGCTTATCCATCGCTTCGATTTTTTCAGTTTCGGAAGCGCGGTATTGCTTGGTCCAGCGGTCAATCTGGCGGGCAAAATAATTGCCGGGTTTGCCATAATCTGCCAGTCCGATAGCTGCGTAGTCGATAGTATGCAACTGGGCGATCACGCGGTTCATTTCATCATAAATTTCTCCGCGTTGTTGCGGCGTCATGCCTGGCAGGGATTGATCCCACAATACGCGACCGTCGACGAATTCCATGATATAAAACGCGCGGCCTATCACGGATTCGTCATCGCATAAGGCGTATTGTTTGGCGGCTGGAAAACCGGCTTTGTTCAGGGCATTCATCACCTTGAATTCACGTTCGATCGCATGGGCAGAGGGAAGTAATTTAGCAACCGGACCAGGTTTTGCACGCATCACGTAACGCTGATTGCCCGCGGTCAGTTTGAAGGTCGGATTGGACTGACCGCCTTTGAACTGTTCCACCGTCAGTTGATCGGCCAGGGAAACATCGAATCCTTCGACGTGCTGTCGCATGTAGTCGGCCAGCGCACCGATATCAAATTTCTGACGTTCAGTAACTGGCATGGTGCCCATAAACTCTTCGAACATGAATGTCTCCCGGCGATTTAAATAGTGTGTTTTATCCGTGCCCGGATCTTGTCCGGACGTGCCGGATTATTTTAACTGAAATAATCGAACGTTCGTACTATTTATTTTTCTTTTCAAAAGTATAGAGACTTATCGCGATTGCTGTATGAAATCACACCTGAAATGTATTCATGCATTTTTTCTTGTTTCACCGTCCTGATGGCTAATTCAGTTCGGAAAACAAAAAAGGCTTTCAGAATCCTCTGAAAGCCAGGTCGGAAGTACACGTTTGGCGAAATCTACAATGGAAGCCTGATATCGGTGAACAGATTCAGAACGCCATCCAGCCCCACGACATTCAGCGCCACGTCTGCTTGCGCACGCACTACAGGCTTGGCGCGGAATGCAACGGATAAACCGGCAACACCCATCATCTTCAAATCATTGGCGCCATCACCCATGACGATCGCTTGTTGTGTGCTGATGCCGAGTTCAGCGCAGACGCGTTCCACCGTATGACGCTTTTCATCGGCATCGACAATCGTACCGATGATCTCGCCTGTCAGTTTACCGTCGATGATTTCGAGCTGATTGGAATGCGTGACATCCAGATTCAGACGGGTTTTCATACGATCCGTAAAAAAAGTGAAACCTCCTGATACCAGCAATGTTTTCAAGCCGGATGCCTGAATGACACTGAGCATGTGATCTGCACCAAGGGAGAGCTCCAGTCTCTCATCATAGACTTTTTGCAGTGCGGAGGCGTCCAGTCCTTTCAACAAAGAGACGCGCCGTTTCAGACTGTCCCGGAATTCCAGTTCACCGCGCATCGCAGCTTCGGTGATTTCAGCTACCTGAGGTTTCAGACCCTGCATGTCGGCAATTTCGTCGATGCATTCAATCGTGATCAGGGTCGAATCCATATCCATCGCCACCAGCTTGAAATCGCTCAGGCGAATGTTTTGTTCCAGTGCCGTCAGGTCGATATGGGCCGCATCGCATTGCTGGCGTATTTCAGTCAGCAGGCTGTCATTGGCTTGCGCATTCTCGATGCGGACTGCGCGCGGATTGAGAATGACGATGTTGCTTGTCTGCGTTTTCTGAGCGATATGCTGAATCAGTGTCTGATTCTCAGTCGTGATGGCGTGCAGACCTTGCAGCGTTAATTGTCGTGTTTTCATGGGCAGCATTAATGGAGAGCTTTGATTGTCTGTTTGATCTGTGTTACGCGGCTGGCAAGATCAGGCATGTTGGCGGTGATGCGCAATTTGTCCTGTCCATTCAAGCGGATGTGCTTGTTCTTTTGCACCAGTTCGATGATGCGCATGCCGTCGATCGGCGGCTGCGGCTCAAATTGCAGAGTGGCGGCTTCGCTGTGTGCATCAATCTTGATGATGCCCAGCGGCTTGGCAGCAACGCGTAAACGATGGGTTTCCAGCAGGGATTTAACCGGCTCCGGCAATTTGCCGAAACGGTCGATTAATTCTTCTTGCAGGTCATCAATGGCAGCATGTTTGCTGCAATTAGCCAGGCGCTTGTAGATAGACAAGCGCTCATGTACATCACCGCAAAATTCATTCGGCAACAGTGCCGGAATATGCAGATTAATCTCGGTGGTGCTTTGCAAAGGCGCTGCCAGATCGGGTTCTTTGCCGTTTTTCAGCGAACGTACGGCTTCATTGAGCATGTCGGAATACATCTGGAAGCCGATTTCATGCATTTCGCCAGACTGGTTATCGCCCAGCACTTCACCTGCGCCACGAATTTCGAGATCATGCATGGCAAGATAGAAGCCGCTGCCGAGCTCTTCCATTTGCTGAATCGCCTCCAACCTGCGATTGGCCTGCTTGGTCAGCCCCTGTACATCATGCACCAGCAAATACGCATAGGCTTGATGGTGCGAACGGCCGACGCGTCCGCGCAACTGATGTAACTGAGCAAGGCCAAATTTGTCCGCGCGATGCATGAGGATGGTATTTGCACTTGGTACGTCGATACCGGTTTCGATAATGGTGGTGCACAGCAGAATGTTAAATCGCTGCGCCACAAAATCACGCATCACTTTTTCCAGATCGCGCTCATGCATCTGGCCGTGCGCGATGACGACGCGCGCTTCCGGCAACAGGGTTTCCAGCATGGCCTTACGGTTTTGGATGGTTTCTACTTCATTATGCAGGAAATACACCTGTCCGCCGCGCTTGAGTTCGCGCAGACAGGCTTCGCGGATCACAGAATCATCTTCGCCGCGCACAAAGGTTTTGATCGCCAGCCGTTTTTGTGGTGCAGTGGCGATAATCGAAAAGTCGCGCAAACCTTCCAGTGCCATCCCCAGCGTACGCGGGATAGGTGTGGCTGTCAGCGTGAGCACGTCAACCTCAGCGCGCAAGGCTTTTAACGCTTCTTTCTGACGCACGCCAAAGCGGTGCTCTTCGTCGATGATGACCAATCCCAGTCGTGAAAATCTGACATCATCTGACAGCAGTTTATGCGTGCCGATCACGATATCGACGGTACCATCGCCCATGCCTTTCATTGCCTGACTGACTTCTTTGCCGGTACGGAAGCGGGATAACTCAGCAATTTTGACTGGCCAGTTAGCAAAACGGTCGGCGAAAGTCTGCGCATGTTGTTCCGCCAGCAGGGTGGTTGGTGCCAGAATCGCCACCTGTTTACCGCCCATCACGGCAACGAAGGCAGCGCGTAGTGCGACTTCCGTTTTACCGAAGCCCACATCACCGCAGATCAGCCTGTCCATCGGTTTACCTGAGGTCATGTCAGAGATCACTGCATTAATCGCAGCCGCCTGATCCGGCGTTTCTTCAAAGCCGAAACTCTCGGCGAAGCTTTCGTAATCTCTGGCTGAGAATTCAAATGCATGTCCCTGACGGGTGGCTCTGCGTGCATACAGATTGAGTAATTCTGCTGCGGTGTCACGTATCTGCTGGGCTGCTTTGCGTTTGGCTTTTTCCCACTGCCCCGAACCCAGACTATGCAGCGGTGCATCTTCCGGTGAGGCACCGGAATAGCGCGAAATCACATGTAATTGCGCGACCGGCACGTACAGCTTGGTTTCCTTGGCATATTCCAGATGCAGGAATTCAGTTTCACCTTCACCCAGATCCATGCTGATTAAGCCCATGTAGCGTCCGATGCCGTGGTTACTATGCACCACAGGGTCGCCGATTTTGAGTTCGGACAGATCGCGCACCATATGCTCGACCTGGGTCACTGCTTCCTGTTTTTTTCTGCCTATGCGTTTCCCACTACCGGCGTACAGTTCGGCCTCAGTAATAAAAGCGATGCCTTCGGCCAGCACGAAGCCGGCATGCAGCGGGGCGATACCCAGCATCAGGCGGGCGCTGCCGGTGACAAAATCGGTATAGCCATCGCACAAAGTTAGTGCGATATCAAATTCATTGAAATATTGTTGCAGAGTCTCACGCCGACCTGCACTTTCGGCGCAGATCATGACCCGTTTGTCAGTCTGGAGTAAAAATGTACGCAAATTCGTCAAAGGATCATCAGCGCGACGATTGACAGCGATATCCGGTAAGAAGCTGCTGACCTCTGAGGTGGACGCGGTCTTGTCAATGGCGGACAATACCCAGCGAGCCTGCGGTTTGAGGATGGTAAAAAAATCTTCGTCGCGCAGAAAGACGCTTTCCGGCGGCAAGACTGGGCGCTCGCGGTCCGCTTTCAGGAACTGATAGCGTGAACGGGTATCGGTCCAGAAGCGTTTGATCGCTTCGTCGACATCTCCCAATAAAGCGAAATGCGGATTCGCTGGCAGATAGTCAAACAGCGTGGCCGTTTCTTCAAAAAACAGTGGCAGATAGTATTCGATACCGGCTGATGCGATGCCATTGCCGATGTCTTTGTAGATGGATGATCGTGACGGATCGCCTTCAAACTGTTCACGCCAGCGGCTGCGGAATGCGGCGCGCGCCGGTTCATCCATCGGGAATTCACGTCCTGGCAGCAAGCGGACTTCTGGTACCGGGAAGATGGAACGCTGGGTATCCGCATCGAAAGTTTTGATGCTTTCTATGCTGTCGCCGAACAAATCCAGCCGGTAAGGCAGCGCGGAACCCATAGGAAATAAGTCGATCAACCCACCGCGTACCGAATATTCGCCAGGTGACATCACCTGATTCACATGGTTGTAGCCAGCCAGCGTCAATTGCGTCTTGAGTTTGGCCTCATCCAGTGTGTCGCCTTTTTTAAAGAAAAAGGTATAGGCGGCAAGGAAAGATGGTGGCGCCATGCGTAACAGCGCGGTGCTGGCAGGTGCTAACAGGACATCGCAGCGGCCATTCTGGATTTCATGCAAGGTTGCCAGACGTTCAGAGACCAAATCCTGATGCGGCGAAAATGCGTCATACGGCAGGGTTTCCCAGTCGGGCAGCAAATGACAGCGCAATTCCGGGTTAAACCACGGAATTTCATCCAGCAAGCGCTGTGCGTCACCCGCATTGGCAACAAATACGGTCAACATTCTTTGCTGAGATTTCAAGGCACTGGCGGCCTGTGCCAGCGCATATGCGTCGGAAGAACCGTGCAGGGCAGGGAGTGCCAGCCTGTGGCCGGGTTTTGCTAGGAATTTGCTGAAATCAAATGACATGCGGGCTGAACTGGTGGAGTCCGTAAAACCTGTTTGCTGAACAGAATACGCGGTTAAAATGAGCGCCTAATTATAAACGAAGGGAACGTTGCCATTAAGGCGCGTGATTTCCCGATTTTTGACATGATGTCTGAACAATTGAAACAATCCGTGAATGTATCAGAGACGTGTTATGTGGGACTGATTCCCGCTGCCGGTGTGGGCGCACGAATGGGGGCGGATATTCCCAAGCAGTATTTACGATTGGGAACGGACAGCATTCTGCAACATACTGTGAATACCTTCCGCGATTCGCCGGCGATCAGCCATACTTACGTGCTCGTCAGTCCAGAGGATACGATGATCAATGGGATGTTGCAGCCAGCCGCCAATGTGACAGTGCTGCGCTGCGGAGGCGCAACACGGCGTGATACGGTTCGTCAGGGATTGGCGCATCTGAAGGCGACGCTGAAAGAAGATGACTGGGTGCTGGTGCACGATGCGGCAAGACCCGGTCTCACCAAAGAATTGCTGCAAAAAATGATTGACCAGATTGCCGCGCATCCGGTTGGCGGTTTGCTGGCGATGCCGGTGGTGGATACAGTCAAGCGTTTGATGGATGGCAGAGTTCAGACTGTTTCGCGGGATGGCTTATGGCTGGCGCAAACGCCGCAAATGTTTCGCTATCGTCTGCTATGCGATGCGCTCGATCTGGCGGCGCAGGTGACCGATGAATCCAGTGCCATCGAGTCGGCGGGGTATATTCCTTTGCTGATCGAGGGAAGTCCCCGGAATCTGAAGGTGACTTTACCGTCGGATCTGGCGCTGGTTGCAGGATACATGGGGATTTTTGCAGCGGAAAACTGATCCGTTGACCGGATGGACAATCCGGGCATTCAAGCCGGCACGGTAAAAACCGGATAAGCCGAAATGCCGGGCCTCACAAAAAAGACAAAAGAGAATGTTTGATGAAAAATAAAGTATTTCCTTTCAGAATAGGGCAAGGTTATGACTGTCATGCCCTGGTGCCGGGGCGGAAGCTGATTATCGGTGGGGTGACAATTCCGCATGAGACCGGACTGGCCGGCCATTCGGACGCAGATGTTTTGCTGCATGCTATGACGGATGCCTTGTTCGGTGCAGCAGGGCTGGGAGATATCGGTAAACATTTTCCTGATACGGATCCGCGCTTTAAGGGGGTTGACTCGCGGGTATTGCTGAGGGAGGCAGTTCAGCGTTTGCATGCGGCAGGCTATGTGGTCGGAAATCTGGACGCCACCATTATTGCGCAGGCACCCAAAATGGCGCCGCATATACCGGATATGGTGCGTCATGTGGCGGAGGATTTACGGGTAGACGTTTCGCAAGTGAATATCAAAGCAAAAACCAATGAAAAACTGGGGTATCTGGGGCGTGAAGAAGGGATTGCCGCCGAGGCCGTGGTGCTGGTATTTCCAGCGTGAGCAACTAGACTGATTGGTGTCACCCAAACGGGAGTGAGTATGAAACACGAAGAGCTGAAACAATTACTGCTGAAGTTGCATACCGAACTGGCATCGGCCAATGCTATGGACGATGAATTGAAATCACTGTTAACTGAATTGAACCATGATATTCATCATGTACTCAGTTCCGATCAGTCATTGAATGATCCCGTGTATTCGGCGCTGAGTGAACGGTCGCTGGCATTGTCTGCCAAATTTGCGGCACAGCATCCTAAACTCGAACCGGCATTGCGTGAAATTGGATCCATGTTGGAAAAAATCGGCGTGTAAGTTATTTTCCTTTCTAAAAAAAGCTGGCCAGTGTAACTGCCCGGCTTTTTTTGTTTCATTTCGTAAGCGATTTCGTAAGTGTTTTATGGAGGGGATTTTGACTGGCACGTATTACTTGCGTCGCCGTTTCCGGCTTTTACCCACCATACCTGGAGCCATAATCTGGGTATTCTGTTCCAGAACTGGGTGGTGCTCAGCGTTTTCTGGTCGCTGATGCTGATTGTGTCGAGACGAATTACGCTCAGCATGGTTTTGTTCGGTATTGTGTACTTAGGATTTATCATTGCCAATGCACTGAAGCTGAAATACCGCTCAGAACCTTTGCTGCCGTGGGATATTGCGATGTTGGGACGGATGATGTCGCTGACTAATACATATCTGTTTTCAGTACGTTTCATGCTTTTGCTGCCAGTAGTGCTGGCATTGCTGATTCTCATGCTGACACCCGGGAACAAGCAACCATTCATCTATACATGCTGGTGGATGCAAAGCTGATTTCGAGCGATAACTATGATCTGGTAACACCGCAGGAGCAGAAGAAACTACATACAGTGCAGGCCCTGATGATCAGTAATCAGAAGAATATTCATTGGGTTGAGCCGCATTTCCAGATCAATGACATGGCTCCCCAGATCATGAAATCGGCGGGAATCCCGGCATCACCCTATTGGCAGCAGATCGACCGGGTGTCTCATCTGATGCCTGCCCAGATTTTCGAGTATTCGGAAGACCGGAATGGCAAAGTTCAGTACATGCACGGGTTGGAAAGCGCACCGTATGATCAGCGCATGAATTTGCTGACCTTTGACGCTCTGTTTGGTGACCAGCATATCGCCAGCGCACTGAACCGGCGGCCTTTATGGCATACGGCGATGGCAGGGCAGGTGTCTCGGTAATATGAGGCGGGGCAGCGCCTGATCCGGTTGGCGTGCTGTGATTCAGGCACGGTGATTCTGTTACAATACGGCCTCCATCCGATTCGAGGGCGGTTTTCCTCTGTCCTGCCACGCATCCCGGACATCTCCCAATGTCATTTATCCTCAAATATCCTCAAATACCATGCAAATCAAAGCCAATACCGTCGTCAGTCTGAATTACGTCATGTACAACATGGATGGTGAAGTGATTGACCGCAACCAGGATCCTATCGTTTATTTGCATGGCGATTACGATAATATTCTGCCGGCCGTAGAAGCTGCATTAGAGGGAAAGCAGACCGGAGATAAAGTCAGCGTGGTGCTGGCGCCCGAGCAAGGTTTTGGCGATATTGAACCGGATTTTGTGCGGGAAGAAGATATCAGTGCTTTCCCGCCTGACATTGAAGTCGGCATGATGTTTGAAACCCGCGATCCGGATACCGAAGAAACAATGCAGTTCCGCGTGCTTAAAATCGATGCCGGCACAGTGACGCTGGATGGCAATCATCCACTGGCTGGTATGACAATTCGTTTTGATACCGAAGTGCTTGATGTCCGTGAGGCCAGCGATGAAGAGGTGGTGCATGGTCATGTGCATGGCGCGGGCGGTCACCATCATTGATTTTGCGGTGATGCCACGTAGTCCGTGGCTGATACCTCGTAATGCGCGAAGGATTCGTTTTACCTGAAAATACTCCCCCGGAGTATTTTGGGGAAGCGTTGGAAAATATGAGGTAAAGCCCGATATCGTGGGCATACTCCCCATATTGATGAAAATGATGAAGAAATGCACACAAAAGACCATTACCTGATTCTTGGTATTGCGCCGAATGCGTCAATGGTGGAAATCAGGAAAGCCTACCGCCAGAAAGCCGCTGAATTCCATCCTGACCGGAATGACTCAGAATTTGCGGCGCAAAATTTTCATGCGGTGAAAGAGGCTTACGACGTATTGTCGGACGATGCGGCGCGTGCTGCCTATGATGAAAACCGTCGCCGCAATCTGCTTGATTCGCCGCTTGAGACCGCCGCTGAAATCTGGAAAGCTTATTTATCAGGAGTATTGCAGTGAAGCTGTCCCGTTTTTTTGAAGATCTGATGTCAGTTTACAGGGCTGAAATTGAAGATTTAAAATCTGATTCCGAAGGTAACAATATACTGAAGGCGCGCTTGCGCGAGAAGGCATCCCAGTTGCCTTTGTTGTTACCGATGATGGCGAGTAATCCCGAAATGCTGGCGTCGGCATTTCATCAGGGATTTATTTTTCTTAACCCCCTGGTGCTGGAAGCATTGGTGGGTAAAGAGGAAGTGCGTTTGCCGGAATGGAAAAGCCTGTCTGCCGCCGTGCGCCTTGAATTCTGGGCAGAGCCACTGGCAAAAACCGTGCTGGCAGAGCCTGCCGGAGATCGCTTTCTGGTGACGGCAGCTGCGCTGGAGTATCTGTATCGTGGCGTGCAGAGCCGTAAAGGCAGTGCGGCCGCCGATGCTGATCAGGATGATGATGAGCAGAACGAGGAAAACGATGACCGCGAAAATGGTGATCTGGATGGCCAATATGGCCGTCACGGTCGTGATGACGGTGATGATGGTGATGACTACGATCTGGGCGAGGCTGGCGCTGACTGGCTTGCCGAGCAAGGCTTTGACCGTAAAGAGTAAGGATAAGAAGAATGACTTTACCTGCAGTGATTGAGGCGCAGAATCTGATTCTGGCCGGTGATATTTCCGGCGCAGAATATGCGCTCGCGAATATCGCCGAAACCCACGGCGATAAAGCGCTGGTGGCCGCACTGGATGATTTGCCCGCTAAGGATTTACTGGCGGTGATCCGTGAATACGATGCTTCAAAAGAGTCGCTAGTGAATCTGGTGGTGACGCCGGAGCAGTTTGCCCAGGCAGTGGTGCTGGAACGTCGCTATGGTGACCAGACCCATGAGCAGCTGCGTGGCATGATCAATTCCGTCATTTTCCGCGATGGCGCCGATCCTGCTGAATTTTTGTATGAAATCGCAGAAGTGGAGGGCGGTTACGATGCCCTGGTTGACTATTTACTTGATCGTGCGCAGATGGTCGAGCACTTTTATAAATATGCGACTTTCGATCTGTATGAATACGGCGACGGCGAGAAAACCCGGGCCCGTGAAGACGACCTGATGCATCTCGACCACGACCATGAAGGCGTTGCGTCACCGCTCGACATGGCCAATCTGGAAGATCACGACTGGATGCAGGTAACGTATATCCTGCGTTATGAATTGCCGGAAATTTTCCGTGAAGTGCTGATGAAATTGCGGGCACGTTATCAGGCCTATCTGGCCACTCTGCAAAGTGATGAGCCTGAAGTCGCCGGCGAAGGCGAAGGCGAAGCGGAAGAGGATGAGCGTCCGAAAAATAACGATGACGGTGATGATGAGGAAGAGTCTGCCTTGTAAACATACTGTGATCTGAGTCCGGCAGCCGTGCTTTGGACTGCTCCGGATTCTTTCCGGAAAAATGCAGACTGCGGTTACGTGTTCTGCATTTTTTATTGTTGCAGAGTTTGAAAATCGTTTGAGAATCACAAGAGAAAACCGTCATGTCCGATCAATTTCATATTGCCCTGACCGATCATCGCCCTTTCTTTGAAACGGCGCTGCGTTACGGTGTACAGCGGGCTATTATTCCCAGCAGCAAAATCACCGCGATAGAGACCGAAGCGCCGAAAGGGATGGTGCAGATTGCGGCAGCGTTCGGCAGTCAATATTTGCGTCCCGAGATTGAACTGGCACGCCGGCGCATTGTGAATCTCGCCAGCCTGTATCTGCTGGAAACATCCGGCGGTGATCTGGAGATGGCTGCCAAATTGATCCGCGACAACACCTTTCTGACTTTATCTCGTGGCGGCTCCGGTTTGCTGAAAGCCTTGTTTGCGATGCCGGAATACCCGCTGCTGGGGCAGGATGTCAAAGGAAGGGTAGAGGATTTTCTGGATGCCTGGTCACTGAAGGATAGGCCGGCAGATTACCGGAATGCGCTGGCGCACAGGCAGGCCAATGTAATGGAGATTGAGGCCGGATTCTGGTTTGGCGATATGCTCGGATTATCCCGCAGTTATTTAAGAGAGGAAGATGTCGAAGCGGCGGCAATCGTCCGGACGGCTTTACTGACAATGATGTTTGCCGATCAAGGTGCCGTACTGGAAAATCAGCTGGAGTTTGCCACGCTGATTGAATCTGTGCGCCGTATGGGCGTTGCGAAGCGAAATAAAGCCGTCGCTGCACTGGATCTGACGCTTGTTCCTGAACAATTTACTGCCATTGCACGACGTATCGCAGAAGAGATCCGGACCCATGATCTGCCGCTGCTGAACGATAAAAACACATCGCTCGACAAGCTGGTATTCAGTCTCAAGGACCGTTATTACCTGAAAGATCATGAGATTGAGGATACATCAGAATATGATGCACTGGTTTCCAAGGAATGGACCCGGCTGACCAAAGGTAAAACTGATGTTGATTCGCTCATGACGCTGTTTCTGTGTATGGCTGCCGGTGTCGCGCCCAAAACAAGTTTGCCGGAAAAAACGGCTAAAAGCATTGTGAAAAAATTCCGGGCTGAAGGTTTTTCTCATGAGCTTGCCGCTCAATGGATAAAAACGTCAGCGCCGCATGAAAAACAGGAGGGGCTGCTGGAAGACTGGCATCATTTTGTTGAAGAGGCCGGCAATTATCTGCTCGATGACTGGGATACCAATTACAGTGGTGCATTGCGTTTTCTGAATATGCATTGCCACATTCAACAAGCTGCCAGATAAGGTATTTCTGTTTTCCTCATCATAAAAAAAGCCTGACGTGAATATGGTCAGGCTTTTTTATTTCCAGAAAAATTTGTCGGAAAAGGCTGCATATAAATCAAATCCAGCACTGATTCCGATGGGCACGACCCGTTGCGAGGCGTGATAAGTTTACAAACTCAATTCCAATACCTGTTGGCTGATTGCCGGCGTGACATCCCGTTTCTCACCGAGGGCGACCATGCGATGTGTTTCCAGTGCGGAGATCAGGGAAGAGATGTGGCTGCTGTTCAGGCCATAATCACGCAAGCGGGTTTTGACGCCCATTTGTTCGAAATAATCCTGCATTTTGCTGATCGCGGTGTCGATGCGTGTATCGTCATTACCTTCGCGTAAATCCCAGACACGCTCTGCAAACTGAAGCAGCTTGGCGCGTTTGGCTTCCTTTCGTACACGCAACATGCTCGGCAATACGATGGCCAGTGTCTGGGCATGGTCAATGCCGTGCAGTGCAGTCAGTTCATGACCAATCATGTGTGTAGCCCAGTCCTGCGGTACTCCGGTGGCGATAAGCCCGTTTAAGGCCATCGTTGCGCACCACATCAAATTAGCGCGGACATCGTAATCGTGAGGATTGGCAAGCGCTTTTGGTCCTTCTTCGATCAGGGTTTTTAATAAGCCTTCTGCAAAACGGTCTTGCACCGGAGAATTTACCGGATAAGTCAGATATTGTTCCATGACGTGGACAAAGGCATCGACTGCGCCATTTCCGATTTGGCGAACGGGCAGGGTATAGGTTTTGGCCGGATCGAGAACTGAAAACTTCGGAAAACAATGACGGCTGGAAAACGCCAGTTTTGCATTGATGGATTTACGTGTTACCACCGCGCCGGAATTCATTTCGGAGCCTGTGGCCGGCAAGGTCAGAACAGTGCCGAAGGGCAGCGCCTGGGTAATGTTTGTGCCGCGCTTCTCCAGAATTGCCCACGGATCGCCACCTTCGAATAAGGCGGCTGCGGCAATAAATTTGGTGCCGTCAATGACGGAGCCGCCGCCGACAGCCAGCAGGAAATCAATCTGGCTTTCTTTGATGAGTGCGACGGCTTTCATCAGGGTTTCGTAACTTGGATTGGGTTCGATGCCTGTAAATTCCGTTACCTGGCGGCTTCCCAGGGCTGTCATCACTTCGTCAAATACACCGTTGGTTTTGATGCTGCCGCCGCCGTACAGTAGTAATACCTTGGCGCTGGCGGGGATTGCTTTATTCAGATCGGCAATGCGTCCCTGTCCGAAAAGAATCTGGGTCGGGTTGTAAAAATCAAAATTCAGCATGAATGTCTCCGTTTGGTGAGGCGAGGAACTGGCATCTTAGCGCAAATTCTAAAAATCAACCGGTCGTTCGATTTTTTACTGGGCGAGGAAAAGAAAGACTGTCGGCTTTTTATGAAAGTCCGGTAATTGGTTTGCTGCAACGCGCTTTTTCCATTCTGTTACAGTCATTGTCTGTATGGATTCGCTATGCAGGGTGAGATCAGTGGCAACGCAGATCAGGCTGTTTCCCTGGCAATGATTCGCCAGGGCTTCCAGCATGGCGGTATTGCGATAAGGAGTTTCAATCATCAACTGGGTCTGCTTTTCTTTACGGGAACGCTCTTCCAGTTCCTTGATGCGCTTGGCGCGCAGGGCTGCATCAGTCGGCAGATAGCCATGAAATGCGAAGCTTTGCCCGTTTAAGCCGCTGCCCATCAATGCCAGCAGCAGAGAGGATGGGCCTACCAGCGGGCGCACCTGAATGCCGTGCTGATGCGCCAGACGCACCAGATTGGCGCCGGGGTCGGCCACTGCCGGTACGCCTGCTTCGGAAATCAGACCAGCATCGTGCCCTTGTTTTAAGGGAGCCAGCAGTCCTTCCAGCGCGTGCGCTGGCGTGTTGATGTTCAATTCGCTGATCTGTATTGCTTGAATTGGCAGTCGCAACGGATGTCGTTGCCCGAGAAATTTGAGGTAAGCCCGCGTAGTTTTGGCGTTTTCGGCAATCAGAAAACCCATTTGCGCTGAGATGCTCTGCACCGTTTCCGGAATAATGCTGGCCAACAGGTCTGGCGCCTGATCCTGATTGAGTCCCAGTGTGTTTGGAATAAGAAATAGTGTGCCGGTCATAAAATGAATTGAAATCGGTTAAGAATATACTGGGGGGAGTATTTTTAAAGTGTCCTTAAAATAAAAAGAGGACAGAGCCAAAAATAGGAATACTCCCCTGATTGACATCATTTAAAGAAGGCGACGCCTGCCAGGCGCAACATGCTGGTCAGCGCAATCAGCGGTAATCCGGTCAGCGCAGTCGGATCATCGCTGCGGATGGCAGACAAAATGCTGATACCCAGCCCTTCATTTTTTGCACTGCCGGCACAGTCGTAGGGCTGCTCAATGCGCAGATAGGCATCCAGCTCCGTATCGTCCAGGTCACGGAAAGTGACTGTGGTCGGTATATTTTGTATCTGGCAAGGGTGTTTGCTGTCAGGCCGGGTATCCAGCAGGCATAATGCGGTGTGAAAAATCACTTGGTGTCCACGCATGATTTGTAGCTGCTTTAGCGCATTTTCATGATTTCCCGGTTTGCCAATTTGCATCCCATTCAGAGTGGCAACCTGGTCGGAGCCGATAATCAGGGCGGGACCTGAAAGCCTCGCGATGGCCTGAGCCTTCTGGTGTGCCAGACGTAAAGCCGTGCTATCCGGGGTTTCTCCTGATAATGCCGTCTCATCAATATCCGGACTCTGGCAGGTAAATGGCAGTTGCAAACGGGATAATAATTCCCTGCGATAAGCAGAGCTTGATGCCAGAATTAATGGCGCTGTTGCATGTTGTTTGTGAGATGTCATCTTCAGAAATAAAACAGGCGAAGTATCTGATTGACACGTTTCTCGTGAGAATTGCGCCAAAAATGTGCTAAGCCTTTGACTAATAAGGGTGATTGCTGTTATTATCGCAGGTTTTCTGGGTTCAAATATCCTATGCAAGCTTTTGTGATTGACGCTTTCGCGTTTTGCCGGCTCGGTGAGCGGCGTTCGGGAAGCATACCTGTCGCAGATTCACCCCGGCTTTCTGGAGAGTGTGCCGACACGAACAGTGTGTTGGAATGGTCTTTATCCGGAGGGACGGATGGTTTAGGACACGCCAGACTGGCGCTGAATGTGACTGGCTCCGTCAATCTGATGTGTCAGCGTTGTTTGCATCCGTTTGCACTGGATTTGAATTCAGAGTCAGTATTGATCCTCGCCAGAAGCGAAGAAAATGCCGATGAAATTGAGGCATTGCTTGAAGATGACGAGATTGATGTTGTAGTAGGCAGCAAAGCATTCAATATCATGGATTTGATTGAGGATGAGGTGCTGCTGGCAATACCCCAATCGCCCAAACATGCAGTATGCCCGGATGTATCATTGGCTTCAGCAAATTCTACTGCAGGGGTTGACGCAGGAAGCGGCAAAAAAGAATCGCCTTTTGCCGTGCTGAAGAAAATAAGTGGGCGTACCTAGTGGCATTATTCTGAAAAAACACTCAGGTCGAAGTATTGTTAGGGATTCTTGGTTGGCGATGTTCGCATTCCGGTGTGCGCATTCTTTAGCCAGGTGTGTAAATTTTTAGAAACATTTTTTGAAGTATTAGGAGTTATCATGGCAGTTCAGCAAAATAAAAAGTCCCCATCCAAGCGTGGTATGCACCGTTCCCACGATTTCCTGACTGCACCACAGTTGGGTATCGAGCCAACAACAGGTGAAACGCATCTGCGTCACCACATCAGCCCAAATGGCTTTTACCGTGGTCGTAAAGTATTGAAAACCAAGAACGACGAATAATTCGTTCCTGATTTTAAAAAAGCGGCGTGACGAGTCTCGTACTTGGCGCCGCTTTTTTTCGCCTGTAGCGATAGCGTGTTTTCCTGAATTGCATACGGAGAATGGCCGGGCAGGCAAAATTTCCTCGTTTTTTTGATTCACTATTTTCCCGCAGAAATGAAAATGGTCGAAATGGCGCTTCAGTTTGATACACTAGCCGTTTCGGATTGAAGTTTCGCAACACTACATGACAATAAAAATTTCCATAGACTGCATGGGCGGTGATCACGGGCCAGCAGTTACCGTAGCGGCAGCAGTGGCATTTGCAAATCGCGAACCAGACGTTGAGTTTCTTCTGGTGGGTCTTGAGGCTGACATCCAGTCTGAACTGAAAAAACTGCACGCCACACAACATCCTCGTCTGAAGATCATTCATGCCAGCGAAGTCATTGAAATGCACGACCCGATTGAGGTCGCTTTGCGACGCAAAAAAGACTCTTCCATGCGTGTTGCAGTGACTCAGGTGAAAGAGGGGATGGCGCAAGCCTGCGTTTCAGCAGGTAACACCGGTGCTTTGATGGCGGTTTCCCGTTATGTGCTGAAAACGATGCAGGGGGTGGATCGCCCTGCAATTTGCAGCATGTTGCCCAACCAGAAAAATTTGCCCACGTATATGCTGGATCTGGGGGCAAACGTTGATTGCGAGCCAGTGCATCTGCATCAGTTTGCAATCATGGGCTCTGCACTTGTGTCTGCGCTAGAGGGGAAGGAGCGTCCGACAATTGGTTTGCTGAATGTCGGGGAAGAAGATATCAAAGGTAATGATGTCGTGAAAAAAACTGCTCAGTTGCTGCGTGAGGATCATGAGCGGGGTTTGCTGAACTTCTATGGCAACGTCGAAGGGAACGATATTTTCAAGGGCACGACCGATATTGTTGTTTGTGACGGTTTTGTCGGTAATGTGACATTGAAGGCTGTTGAGGGATTGGGGCGTTTTGTAAAAACGACGCTTACTGAATCTTTCAAGAGTAATTTTTTGAATATTCTCGGTGCGGTGATTGCGCGCGGCGCCCTGAAATCGATTTCCCGGACAATGAACCCGTCGAATTATAATGGCGGCAGCCTGTTAGGTTTGCGCGGTCTGGTATTTAAAAGCCACGGCAGCGCAGACAAATACAGTTATGAATGGGCGATACAGCGTGCATTTGATGCCGCAAAAAATGATGTTCTGGCGCGCATTTCAACTTCGATGGCGAAACTCATGCCTGTGGCAGACCCGGTTTCGTCTGATAATAACGATCTTCCGGTGCAAAAAACTGCATGACAATTTTCAGCAAAATTATAGGTACAGGCAGTTATCTGCCATCCAGAAAAGTCAGCAACCAGGAACTTGCTGATCAGCTCGCCGCAAACGGCATTGAAACATCTGATGAATGGATTGTCAGCCGCAGCGGTATTTCTCATCGGCATTATGCCGATCCAGGCGTGAATTCCAGTGACCTCGGCGTTCAGGCTGCGCAGCAGGCTTTGCAGGCAGCCGGAATGCAAGCGAATGATATTGACCTGATTATTCTTGCAACATCAACCCCGGATTTTATCGGTGGTTTTCCCAGCACCGCTTGTGTCGTCCAGAATAAACTGGGTATGACCAATGGTGCGGCGGCTATGGATGTGCAGGCGGTGTGCAGCGGCTTCATGTACGCCATGGCTGTGGCGGACAGCATGATTAAAGGCGGCACGCACAAAAATGCGCTGGTGATTGGCGCTGAGGTTTTTTCGCGCATTCTTAATTTCAAAGACCGTACCACATGTGTGTTATTTGGTGATGGCGCGGGTGCTGTGGTGATGGCCCGCTCTGAAACTCCGGGCGTATTGGCCACCAAATTGCATGCTGATGGAAGTCATGCCGATATTCTGTGTGTTCCCGGGAATATTCAGGATGGGGCAATTGCGGGAAACGCCTATTTGCATATGGACGGTCAGGCCGTGTTTAAACTGGCCGTTTCAGTGCTGGAAAAAGTGGCAAATGAGGCTTTGTCACTGGCGGGGTTGCAGGCATCGGACATTGACTGGATGATTCCACATCAGGCGAATATCCGCATTATGCAAAGTACGGCCAAAAAAATGCATCTCCCTATGGAAAAACTGGTGGTGACGGTGGATCAGCACGGAAATACCTCCGCTGCGTCAATCCCTCTGGCGCTGGATCAGGCAGTGCGGGACGGCAGGGTGAGAGCAGGACATAAAGTATTGTTGGAAGGAGTCGGTGGCGGTTTCACCTGGGGTGCTGCCATTGTGCAAATGTAGTATTCAAAATAACCAGAGAGATATTAATACTTATGAATCAATTTGCGTTTGTATTTCCCGGTCAGGGGTCGCAATCGATCGGAATGCTGAATGGTTTCGCGGATAATCCAGTTGTCCGTCAGACAATCGAAGAGGCTTCCGATGCGCTGGGAACTGATTTGGGGCGTTTGATTGCAGAGGGCCCGAAAGAGGCGCTGGATCTGACGACGAATACGCAACCTGTCATGCTGACTGCGGCAGTTGCCAGTTATCGTGCCTGGATTGCTGCGGGTGGAAAAGTGCCGGCGATAGTCGCTGGACATAGTCTCGGTGAGTACTCGGCTTTGGTGGCAGCAGGCGTGGTTGCATTTAAAGATGCAGTGCCTCTGGTGCGTTTTCGTGCGCAGGCCATGCAGGATGCAGTGCCCGTGGGGCAAGGTGGAATGGCCGCCATCCTGGGGCTGGCAGACGAAGATGTCCGGGCTTTATGCACTGAGGCTGCACAGGGTGAAGTGGTTGAGGCGGTTAATTTTAATGCTCCAGCCCAGGTTGTGATTGCAGGCAGTAAGGCCGCAGTTGAGCGCGCATGTGAAATTGCAAAAGTAAAGGGCGCTAAACGTGCTCTCCCTTTACCTGTATCAGCGCCATTTCACTCATCCCTGCTGCAACCAGCGTCGGACAAATTGCGCGAATACCTTGCAGGTATTTCTTTTTCTGTTCCACTGATTCCCCTGATTAATAATGTGGATGTCGCTATTGTCAGTGATCCTGCTGCCATTAAAGATGCGTTGGTCAGACAGGCAGCCAGTCCGGTGCGCTGGGTGGAAACAGTATTGAAAATGCATGCGAGCGGGATGACGCATATCGTGGAATGTGGTCCCGGTAAGGTGCTTGCCGGCTTAACGAAACGTATTCACGGCGATTTGATCGGTGATGCGTTTTTTGATCAGGCAACTCTGGATAAAGTATTGGAAATTTTAAAATGACACTGGTATTAGCAAATCAGGTTGCTTTGGTCACCGGAGCATCCCGCGGTATAGGAAAAGCAATTGCAGTTGCGCTGGCGAAAGCTGGCGCCAAAGTCATTGGCACAGCAACTTCCGAGTCGGGAGCAGACGCAATTTCGGCTTATCTTGCTGAGATTGGACCGGAGGCGGGTAAGGGTGTCGCATTCAATGTCAATGATGTGGAACGTTGCAATTCTTTGGTTGACGAGATTCAGAAGTTATACGGAAGTTTGTCTATCCTCGTCAATAATGCAGGTATCACTCAGGATCAGCTGGCCATGCGTATGAAAGAGGAGGAGTGGGATAACGTTATCTCCACCAATCTGAATTCTGTGGCACGCTTATCCAGAGCAGTATTGCGCGGTATGATGAAGGCAAAGCATGGACGCATCATCAATATTACCTCCGTTGTCGGCTCATCCGGAAATCCCGGGCAGATGAATTATGCAGCAGCAAAAGCGGGTGTAGCGGGGATGAGCCGGGCTCTGGCACGTGAAATCGGAAGCCGTAACATTACAGTTAATTGCATTGCGCCGGGTTTTATTGATACCGATATGACAAAGGCATTAACAGAAGAACAAAAGGCGGCTATTTTGTCGCAGATTCCGATGGCAAAACTGGGTCGGCCAGAGGATATCGCAGCGGCAACCTTGTTTCTGGCATCGCCTGACGCGGGTTATATTACAGGTACGACACTGCATGTTAACGGTGGGATGTATCTGGCATAATTCATTTTATTTGCAATTAGCAGCAATTTCGTTGGAATTGACTTAAATTGTTGCTGAAAATTCTGGACTTGCTTTTTTTGCGCACAAACCTGCTAAAATGCGCGCACTTTCTGTAAGCCCTTATTATTGATTTTTTCACTGGAGATACACATGTCCGATATCGAACAACGCGTTAAGAAAATCGTCGCAGAACAACTGGGCGTCGCTGAAGCTGACATCAAAAACGAATCCTCTTTCGTCGATGACCTGGGTGCAGATTCATTGGACACAGTTGAATTGGTGATGGCACTCGAAGATGAATTCGAGATGGAAATCCCTGATGAGCAGGCTGAAAAAATCACTACTGTGCAGCAAGCGATTGATTACGCGACAGCACACGTTAAGGCGTAATTCAGTTTTCGTTTTTAAATCCAGGAGAAACGCTTGAGTCGTACGGATAAACGTCGTGTCGTTGTCACCGGACTGGGATGTATTTCCCCGGTCGGTAATACGATTGCCAGTGCTTGGGATGCGGTGAAAGCTGGTAAATCTGGTATTGCTACTATTACCAAGTTTGATGCTTCAGCCTTTTCTACGCATTTTGCCGGGGAAGTCAAAGACTTCAATGTGGAAGACTACATTCCGGCGAAAGAGGCTCGTAATATGGATACTTTCATCCATTACGGCATTGCGGCGGGGATGCAGGCGTTTCAGGATAGTGGATTGTCGGTCACCGAAGAAAATGCAGACCGCATTGGTGTAATTGTCGGTTCTGGCATCGGTGGCTTGCCGCTGATTGAAGAAACCAAAGAGACTTTAATGGAGCGTGGACCACGTCGTATTAGTCCATTCTTTGTTCCGGCTTCCATTATCAATATGATTTCCGGACATCTTTCGATCAAATATGGTCTGAAAGGTCCTAATCTGGCCATCGTGACAGCCTGTACCACAGGATTGCATTGCATTGGGTCTGCCGCCCGCATGATCGAATATGGCGATGCAGATGTCATGATTGCAGGCGGCGCGGAATCGACGATTTCTCCGCTGGGCCTGGGTGGTTTCGCTTCCGCGCGCGCGCTGTCTTCCCGTAATGATGATCCTGCCACAGCATCCCGCCCTTGGGATAAAGACCGGGATGGATTTGTGCTGGGTGAAGGTGCAGGCGTGATGGTGCTGGAAGAGTATGAGCATGCCAAGTCACGCGGAGCAACTATTTATGCAGAGGTCGTTGGCTTCGGTATGAGTGGTGATGCTTATCATATTACGTCTCCTAGTATGGATGGTCCGCGCAGGAGTATGTTCAACGCGCTCAAAAATGCAGGGCTGAATACCGATCAGATTCAATATCTGAATGCGCATGGGACATCAACTCCTCTGGGAGACAAAAATGAAACCGAGGCGATCAAGGCGGCATTCGGTGAGCAGGCTTATAAGTTGACTGTGAATTCCACTAAATCCATGACTGGCCACTTGCTGGGCGGGGCTGGTGGTATCGAGTCAGTCTTTACTGTGCTGGCAGTGCATCATCAGATGTCGCCACCAACCATCAACATCTTTAATCAGGATCCAGAGTGTGATCTGGATTATTGTGCCAATGTGGCCCGGGATCTGAAGATCGATTATGCAATGAAGAATTCATTCGGATTTGGCGGCACGAATGGCACTTTGATTTTTGCCAAAATATAAAAAAATTCTTTTGAATCTTTGAAAAGCACCTTTTTCATCTGAAACAAGGTGCTTTTTTTATTTTATGAGTATTTCTGTTTCAGCAGTTATCAGCCCTTCCAAAGTGCCGGCATTTGCATTGACTATCATGGGTATTCTGGTGGCGGCATCCCTTTTCCTGCTTTCCGGCTGGAGTGATTTGGCATTGCCAGCGCGATTGGTCCTGAGTTTTCTGATTATTGCGTTTATCATCTTTGCAGCTTGGACCGGGCGTCGCAAAGATTCCGTTCGACTGATTATTTCTGGTCAGGGTCAGATTGTGTTGAATTATCTTGATCCGGTAAATGGTTCACCGCAAAAATCACTTGCTGTTCAATTGAGCAAACGGAGTATTGTCCGAGATGGATTGATGTTTTTGTATTTTACGTCGGCTGACGGTTCGTCGCTGCCGCCCATCGTTATTTTTCAGGATTCTATTGATCGATTAACGATGCATCGTTTGCGGGTAAGTTTGCTTTGGATCATCTCCCGGATGCAGAATGAGATGGAGGGCGAATCAGGGAACTTTTAAAGAGGGTTTGACTCTATCGTTATATAGGCAATTGAAAGTTGAGTGCGTGAACAGATTATGGATTCAGATAAATAAAAATACAGGGATGACTGAGTGACGACAGAGCGCGAGATAGATCAGATTCTGGTCGAGCGCGTCCAGCGTGGAGATAAAAAAGCATTTGAGCTTCTGGTTTCCAAATATCAGCGGAAACTGATGCGGCTCGTGTCTCGTCTTGTCTACGATCAGGCCGAAGCTGAAGATGTCGTTCAGGAAGCGTTCATTAAAGCGTACCGGGCATTGCCAAATTTTCGCGGTGAGTCGGCATTTTATACGTGGCTATACAGGATTGGTGTGAACACGGCTAAAAATCATCTGGTGACTCAGGGGCGCAGGGCGCCAACGTCAACCGAGGCCGATGTTGAAGAAGCTGAAACATTTATTGAGGCAGATGGACTGAGGGACATTAATACACCCGAATCATTGCTGGCCAGTAAGCAGATTGCTGAAACTGTCAATGCAGCTATGTCTGCGTTGCCTGAAGAATTGAGGAATGCGATTACGTTGAGAGAAATTGAGGGGCTCAGTTACGACGAAATTGCAGAGGTGATGCTGTGCCCGATTGGTACGGTAAGAAGCCGGATTTTCCGGGCCCGTGAAGCGATTGCTGAACGGCTGAGACCGATTTTAGGTACTAATCTCGATCAGCGCTGGTAATTTCTCTGAAAAATTGAATTAGCCAAAATTTGGTGAAAATATGATGAACGATATTTCTAAACACGAAGATATTTCTGCGTTGACCGATGGGGAAATGAGTGAGGCAACCATCATTGCCTTACTAGCACGGATGAATTCACCTCAGGAAAAGCAAACCTGGGACGTTTATCATCAGATTGGTGATGTTTTGCGATCAGATGATCTGGCTGTTCCTGTCAGTGCTGATTTTGCGAAGAAATTTTCAGCCCGGTTTGCGTCAGAGCCTGTGATTCTGTTGCCCGAAACACATCGCCAAAATAAACAATCGAAAGGATTTCCTTACCTGCGAACATATATGGGCATGGCGAGTGCTACTGCTGCGGCCATTTTTGCATTGTTAGTCATTCCACCCTTACTGCATCAGAATGATCGGTCTGCTACTTCTGTGCAGGTTGCGCAAAGTGGTCAGAGTCGTGGGACAGCCACGCCGATACAGCTTGCATCTGCGCCAGTTCTGGTGAATGAGTCGCCGCAACAAATGGCCAGCAATGATGCAGAGGCTATTGTTGCAGGGAAGACTGTAAACGAAAAACCTGACGTTCGCGTTGAAATGCTGAGAGATCCGCGTATTGACAGTTATTTGTTGGCGCATCAGCGATTCTCTCCATCGATTGGTAGCACACAATATGTGACCCGTGCCAATGCTGTAACGGGTACTCCGGAGAAATAAAGACTATGTCGCTTGGTCGTTTAAAGTGTGCGGGAATAATTTTCGGCGTGTCTTGTGCAGCCGGTATTGCCAGTGCGGGAACACTGAATCAGGAAGATGAGCAAAAAAATGCTTTGGAAATATTGCATAAAATACAGTCATCAGCTGAAAAACTCAATTATGCAGGCACTTTTGTCTATCAACAGGCGAATCAAATCAGAACATCACGTATCACGCATTATGCCGATGTAAATGGTGAGTTGGAAAAGCTCGAAATACTTGATGGAAAACCGCGTGAATACATCCGAAAAGGGGACGAGGTATCCTGCTTTTTGCCGGAAACTAAAACCATCCAGATAGAAAAGAACGTGACCCAGGAAGTGTTTCCTGCTTTGTTGACGCAGAATATGCAATCACTCCCGGATTTATACTGGATCAAAAAGGGGGAATTAAACAGGGTCGCTGGTGTAGAGTGTCAGACATATCTGCTGGAACCTCGCGATGCTTATCGCTACGGCTACCGCCTTTGTTCTGAAAAAAATTCAGGTTTGTTATTACGTGCGCAAACTGTCAATACCAAGAACGAAGTGATTGAGCAGATCGCATTCACACAATTAAAACTGGGTGAAATTGATAAAAGTAAATTAAAACCAAGTTTTCAGAATGTCGCTCAGTGGCATATTGAAAATCTGACCGTCCAATCCAATATCAGCTCAGGCTGGATTGTTAAGTCCTTACCGGCAGGGTTTAAAAAAATCCGGGAATTGAAACGCGTTATTCCTACTCCCTCCGACTCAGGCAAACAGTCAGCATCCCATCAGGTGATACAGATGATTTTTTCGGATGGTCTTGCAGCATTTTCTGTGTTTATTGAACCGGATAATGAGGCCCGTACCGAGGGGAGTCTGCAGCAGGGGGCTCTGACGATTATGGGGCGTCGTCGCGGTAGTTACTGGCTGACTGTGGTTGGAGAGGTACCGGTGTCAACCATTCAGCAGGTCATGAATTCTATAGAATTAAAATCAAAGTAATCTGTGTTTGAGTTTTTAACGTCGTGTGAATAAGTGAGTAAATAACATCATGAAAGCAAAAAATTTTTTTCCAGCTAAAAAAATTATTTCTACTCTGGTGATGAGTACTTGTGTCGGTTTTATTGCGCCAGCATCAGTCAATGCATTACCTGTCGCTGAAGCTGCTTCCGCTGCTGCCGTATTGCCCGATTTTACGGATCTGGTCGATAAAGTTGGGCCAGCTGTCGTCAATATCCGCACAACAGAAAAACTGCAACATTCCCAGGCAGGAAATGCTCTGGAGGATGAGCAGATGCAGGAATTTTTCCGCCGGTTTTTCGGAATGCCTATCCCAAAACAAAACCCGGCACCTAAAGGTCGCAAACAAGTACCGCAACAAGAGGAAGAAGTTCCGCGGGGTGTTGGTTCCGGCTTCATCGTTTCCCAGGATGGCTATGTCTTAACCAACGCTCATGTGGTTGACGGAGCGACTGATGTTTATGTAAAGTTGACGGATAAGAGGGAGTTCAAGGCAAAAGTAGTTGGTACCGACAAACGTACCGATGTTGCAGTCCTGAAAATTGAAGCCTCCAAATTACCCAAAGTGACGGTTGGCGACTCCAGTAAAATCCGTGCTGGTGAGTGGGTCATTGCGATCGGTTCCCCGTTTGATCTTGAAAATACCGTCACCGCGGGCATTATCTCTGCCAAGGCGCGGGATACCGGTGATTATCTTCCATTAATCCAGACCGATGTTGCCGTTAATCCGGGAAATTCGGGTGGCCCGTTAATCAATATGCGTGGTGAAGTTGTTGGCATCAACTCGCAGATTTACAGCCGCTCTGGTGGATACATGGGGATTTCTTTCGCAATTCCGATTGATGAAGCAATGCGGGTTGCCGAGCAGTTGAAGGGGGCGGGTAAAGTAACCCGTGGACGAATTGGTGTCCAGATCGGAGAGGTATCAAAAGAAGTTGCGGAATCCATTGGCCTGCCAAAAGCCCAGGGTGCTGCGGTCGTCAGAATAGAACCAGGCACGCCTGCTGAAAAAGCGGGCATTCAGGATGGCGATATTATTTTGAAATTCAACGGTCAGACGATCGAAAACAGAAATGATTTGTTGCGGGTAGTTGGTGCAACCAAGCCAGGCACCAAATCAACGATTACCGTCTGGAGAAAAGGCAGCACCCGTGATTTGAGTATTGTCGTGGCGGAAGCCGAACCTGATAAGGTCGCCCAAAAAAACGATAAAAAAGCTAAAAAAGAACAGGCAAATTTCCTGGGATTAGTTGTTGCCGATTTATCGGATGCGCAGAAAAAAGAGTTGCCAGATGGCGGGGTGGTTATCGAAACTGTTGACGGTGCAGCCGCAGCGGCTGGTTTGCAGGCTGGAGACGTGATATTGACTCTGAATAATGCTGACGTAAAAAACGCTAAACAGTTTAATGCGATGGTCAGCAAATTGGATCAGAAAAAAATGGCAGTACTGCTGGTGCGTCGGGAAGGCATCTCTCAGTTTATTCCGATAAAACCATGAAACTGAAAATCTGATTCACTACCTGACGTTTGGTCGGATTATCAAAAGCTGTCCTGATTCAGGGCAGCTTTTTTTATGGATATGCGTCATCCTTGGGGCACAAGACATATAATGTCGCACTTTATTGAAGGATCAGGATTGTCCGCTGATGATTACATTCACATTGTATTCCCGTAGTTACTGCCATCTTTGTGATGACATGCTGGAGCAACTTCGGCATTCTCTGACGAATCCGGAGCAATTTGCTATTTCCGTTGTGGATGTTGATACAGATCCATTACTGCTGGCGCAATACGATGAACTGGTTCCGGTTTTGATTGGCCAGAAAAATGTAGGGCCGGTACAAAAAATTTGCCATTATTTTTTAGATAAGCAAGCATTAGACGCTTTTTTAAAAGCCTGACATGCCAGAAAATTTGAATTTGTTTGATTATGCACATGAGGTGATCTGCGGTGTCGATGAAGCCGGACGCGGGCCTCTCGCCGGCCCGGTTACTGCCGCTGCGGTGATTCTGAATCCGGCACGGCCGATACATGGTTTGCGGGACTCTAAAAAGCTGACGGAAGTGCGCCGGGATGCGTTGGCTACAGAAATTAAAGCGCATGCACTGGCTTGGGCGATTGCGGAATGTTCAGTCGAGGAAATTGATCAGCTCAATATTTTGCAGGCATCCATGCTGGCAATGCGCCGTGCAGTGGAAAAATTGTCTGTCACACCTACGCTGGCATTGATTGATGGAAATCGATGCCCGGTGATGTCTGTCAGATCAGAAGCCATTATTAAAGGTGATGATAAGGTTGATGCAATTTCAGCAGCATCCATTCTGGCCAAGACTGCGCGTGATGCTTTGTTATATCAGTTGCATCAGGAATATCCGCAATACGCCCTTGACCAGCACAAAGGGTATCCGACCGCATTGCACCTGGAGCGATTGCGTCAGCATGGTGTTGCGCCAATCCACCGCAGATCCTACGCACCGGTGAAAGTTTTGTTGAAATGAAACCGATTATTTCTCGCGAAAATGGTCTGTATAAAGATCTGAAAAATCTGGCGGCCAACTCCCAGGCTCGTCGTAAAGCAGGAAAAACCTTATTGGATGGCGTACATCTGTGCGAGGCTTATTTGCAGCAGATTGGTATGCCACAGTTATGTGTGGTGGCTGATACAGCACAAACACATCCCGAAGTTGCCGCCATTTTATTGAAATGTGAAGCGCAGCAGGTGCTTTGTATTTCTTTACCAGAGAATTTATATCAGGCAATCAGCCAGGTTGAAAATGGGGTCGGAATTTTATTCGTCATTCTGACGCCAGTCCCAGTATTACCCGAAATGATTGAACATACCTCTGTGGCACTGGATGGTTTGCAGGATCCCGGAAATTTGGGTTCTTTGCTACGCAGTGCAGCAGCGGCGGGAGTGAGGCATGTATTTTGCGCTCCCGGTACTGCCTTCGCATGGTCTCCTAAAGTCATGCGAGCCGGAATGGGAGCACATTTTTTGCTTAATATTTACGAGCAGGCCGACTTGCAAAGCATCTTGAGTGTCGCCAGGATCCCTGTACTGGCAACCAGCTCCCACACCCAGACGACCATTTATCAGGCTAACCTGAAGCAGGCTGTCATCTGGCTTTTTGGTCACGAGGGACAGGGGGTGTCGCCGGAGCTAATGAAAATGGCCACACAGACGGTGACAATTCCTCAACAGGCAGCGATAGAGTCGTTGAATGTCGCTGCGAGTGCAGCGATCTGTTTATTTGAGCAGGTCAGGCAGCAATTGTCGGTTTAAATAATTGGCCAATTAGTTGTTATCTAATTAATGCTGCCTTTGGCAGATATCAGTACACCCGGGTATCTGCTTTAATTTCCTGAAGAATGGTTGTTGAAATTTCTTCAATCGACTTGGCTGTCGATGAAAGCCAGCGAATTCCTTCTCTTTTCATCATTGCTTCCGCTTCATTGATTTCGTAACGGCAGTTTTCGATCGAGGCATACTTACTGCCGGGACGGCGTTCGTTCCTGATTTCAGATAGGCGCTCTGGCGCAATGCTTAGTCCAAAAATCTTGTTTTTGAATTCTGGCAAGGCTGTCGGAAGTTTGCCGCGTTCAAAATCATCGGGAATCAATGGGTAATTGGCCGCTTTGATCCCATATTGCATTGCCAGATATAGACTCGTCGGTGTTTTTCCGGAGCGGGAGACGCCAATCAGAATCACATCTGCGGTCGATAAGTTTTTATTGGATTGCCCGTCATCATGCGCCAGTGAGAAATTAATTGCCTCAATCCTGTTTTTATATTCCTCTGAATCGGCAATATTGTGGCTGCGCCCGATGGTGTGTGTCGATTTGACGCCCAGTTCCTGCTCAAGCGGAGAAACAAAAGTTTGTATTAAATCCATGTGCAGGCCTTTGGATTTAAATACGACATTGGCTAAATCTGCTTTGACCAGCGTGGAAAATACAATCGGACGGGTTCCTTCTGCCGCATAAGCGTCATTAATACGCCTCACTGCGTCGTGCGCCTTGTCAACCGTATCAATAAATGGCAGCCGGATTTGCCGGAATTTCAGGTCGAACTGCGTTAATACGGAGTGACCAAAAGTTTCAGCAGTGATGCCTGTTCCATCAGAAATAAAAAAAACAGTCCGATTTGCTTTAGGGAGGGAGGGCGTGTCAGGCATGGTCAGAATTTTCAAAAAGAGAGATGAAATTATTACACAATGAAACAACAAAAAAAGTCGGCAATATAATGGGATGCCTGAAACAATTTTGCAGGACACAATGTAAAATGCGGTAACAGTTTATGAAACGCAGTTGTCTCTAAGAATAACAAAAAATGATGGCTGACGTAGCAATCCGGCAGTAGACAGTAAAGATTTCTTACCATCAAAAAGAGGTTGTTATGTCCAACGCAGCAAATACCGGGGCAACTTATGTTGCTTCGTTTGAGCATTTACGAATGACGGATGTTGAATCTGTCGGCGGAAAAAATGCATCTTTAGGCGAAATGATCAGCCAGCTGGCTTCTGCCGGTGTCCGCGTGCCTGGTGGTTTTGCCACCACCGCACAAGCATTCCGCGATTTTTTATCGCATAGTGAAAATGGCGGCGCTCCGTTGGCGCAGCGTATTGCCGATCGTCTGGCAGATCTGAATATTGATGACGTGAAAGAACTGGCAAGAGCCGGTGCTGAGATCCGTCAATGGATTATTGATACGCCATTTCAACCCCGTTTGCAAAAAGAGATCGAAGATTTCTACAGCAAACTGGTTGCTGATTCTGTGGGTGAAGTTTCTTTTGCTGTCCGATCTTCAGCAACGGCAGAGGATTTGCCTGACGCGTCATTCGCCGGTCAGCAGGAAACTTTCCTGAATGTTGTCGGGATCGAGAATGTACTGGAGGCAATGAAGCACGTATTCGCCTCTTTGTATAACGACAGGGCAATTTCTTACCGCGTGCATAAAGGATTTACCCATGCCGAAGTGGCATTGTCGGCTGGTGTGCAACGCATGGTACGTTCTGACCTGGGAGCGGCTGGTGTCATGTTCACAATCGACACCGAATCCGGCTTTAAAGATGTGGTTTTCATCACTTCCAGCTATGGTCTGGGGGAAACCGTAGTACAGGGGGCGGTCAATCCGGATGAGTTTTACGTTCATAAACCGATGCTCGAACAGGGCAAATTGCCTGTTATTCGCCGCAATATCGGTTCCAAACTGATCAAGATGGAATTCACTGGCGAAGCAAAGGCTGGACGTTCTGTCAAAACCGTGGATGTGCCGGTAGAAATGCGCAACCGTTACTCTCTGAATGATAACGAGGTCGTTGAACTGGCAAAATATGCCGTCATCATTGAAAAGCATTATGGCCGCCCGATGGATATTGAATGGGGCAAAGATGGACGCGACGGGAAGTTATACATTTTGCAGGCGCGCCCTGAAACCGTCAAATCCCAGCAAAAGGTAACGGATGCGCAGCAGCGCTTCAAACTGAAGGGTACCGGTACCGTATTGGCGGCTGGTCGTGCAATTGGCCAGAAAATCGGTGCCGGTCGTGTGCGCGTAATTCATGATCCATCCGAGATGGAGCGCGTGCAGCCAGGTGATGTACTGGTCGCTGACATGACAGATCCTAACTGGGAGCCGGTCATGAAACGTGCGTCAGCCATTGTGACGAACCGTGGTGGCAGAACTTGTCACGCTGCGATCATTGCGCGTGAGCTGGGCGTGCCTGCCGTTGTGGGCTGCGGTGATGCCACTGATATATTGAAAGATGGCACACTGGTAACGGTTTCTTGCGCCGAGGGTGATGAAGGCAAAATCTATGATGGTCTGCTGGAAACCGAGGTCACGGAAGAACTGCGCGGCGAATTGCCTAAGTTACCACTGAAGATTATGTTGAACGTCGGTAATCCTCAGCTGGCATTCGATTTCCAGTCGGTGCCGAACGAAGGGGTAGGCCTCGCGCGACTGGAATTTATCATTAACAACAATATTGGTGTTCATCCAAAGGCTATTCTGGAGTATCCGAATATTGATGCCGACTTGAAAAAAGCGGTTGAATCGGTGGCGCGCGGACACGCATCCCCAAAAGCGTTCTATGTAGATAAACTGGCTGAAGGGGTGGCGACGATTGCTGCTGCTTTCTGGCCAAAAAAGGTGATTGTCCGTTTGTCCGACTTCAAATCCAATGAGTATAAAAAACTGATCGGCGGCTCTCGTTACGAGCCGGATGAAGAAAATCCGATGCTTGGCTTCCGTGGCGCTGCACGTTATCTCGCCGCAGACTTTGCTGAATCATTTGAAATGGAATGCCAGGCGATGAAGCGGGTTCGGAACGACATGGGCTTAACCAATGTAGAGATCATGGTGCCTTTCGTCCGGACTTTGGGGCAGGCAGAAAAAGTAGTGAGTTTGCTGGCTAAAAATGGCCTGAAGCGTGGAGAGAACGGCTTGCGTCTGATCATGATGTGCGAGGTTCCGTCGAATGCCATTCTGGCGGAAGAGTTCTTGCAATACTTTGATGGTTTCTCTATCGGATCGAATGATCTGACTCAGCTGACACTCGGTCTGGACCGTGATTCCGGAATGGAATTGCTGGCGGCCGATTTTGACGAACGTGATCTCGCTGTGAAAGCGATGTTGTCCCGTGCGATTGCTGCATGTCGTAAACTCGACAAATATGTTGGTATTTGTGGACAAGGGCCTTCGGATCATCCGGATTTCGCTGCCTGGCTCATGAGCGAAGGTATTGAGTCGATTTCGTTGAATCCTGATTCTGTGATTGATACCTGGCAAAAACTCGCTCAGATCAGTTAATCAGTGCGTGTCAGATAAGATTGTCTAAAAAACGGGAGTGCGTTATTGCACTCCCGTTTTTTTATGGTCATTACGATCCATGTATTCAACTTTGAAATTTATGTATATATAGAGAGGAAGTTGATAGAAAAATATTGGATTTGATGCTTACAATGAAGTGTAAGATGATATTTTTATGGGTAAATTTACATTTATTTTACCGATGCAATTTGTAGTAATTTAGATCACAATACAAAAAACATAAGGAGAAAGCCTATGAATACTTGGATGGTATGGGCGACGTTAGCGGGGGCAGTCGTGATTCTGGAGTTGTTCTCGGGAACATTTTATTTACTGATGATTTCATTTGGTTTATTGGCGGGTGCTGTCGCCGCATTTTTGTCAGCCGGAACTTCTGTCCAGCTGGTTACTGCAGCCATTGTCGGAACTGTTGCGACATTAGCTTTGCATAACAGCCAATATGGGTGGAAAGGTAATAAAGACGCCGCCCGTGATCCGAATGTCAATATGGATATCGGACAGACGTTGACGGTTAGCCAATGGCAGGAGCAGGGCGGGGGCAGATACACGTCCCGCACGATGTATCGGGGGGCGATGTGGGATGTTGAGTTGCAGCATGTGTCCGGATATCCCGGAGAGTATGTTATTCAGGAAATTCAAGGCAGTCGTCTGATCGTCCGTCCTGTATAGGAAAGTTTGATTATTTTGTTCAGTCCGGGCCGGTCAGTTTTTCAATCACAATAAGGTGAATGTATGGAAATAGGTAGCGTAGCTCTGGTAATTTTTATATTGGCGATTGTTTTCGTCGTTAAAACAATTAACGTCGTTCCCCAACAGCACGCCTGGGTCGTGGAACGTCTCGGTAAATATCACAATACACTGGGGCCGGGTCTGAACATCGTCGTTCCGTTTATTGATCGGATTGCCTATAAACATGTGCTGAAGGAAATTCCGCTGGATGTGCCGCCTCAGGTTTGTATTACCAAAGATAATACGCAATTGCAGGTAGACGGTATTCTGTATTTCCAGATTACGGATGCGATGCGTGCCTCATACGGGTCGTCCAATTATATTGCTGCAATTACCCAATTAGCCCAGACCACGCTGCGTTCTGTCATCGGTAAAATGGAACTTGATAAGACCTTTGAAGAGCGTGATCATATCAACACAACGATTGTCAGTGCGATTGATGAGTCGGCAGCCAACTGGGGCGTAAAAGTACTTCGTTATGAAATCAAGGACCTGACGCCACCAAAAGAAATTTTGCATGCAATGCAGGCACAGATTACGGCGGAGCGTGAAAAAAGAGCATTGATCGCCGCATCAGAAGGTCGGAAGCAAGAACAGATTAATATTGCAAATGGTGAGCGGGAAGCGGCTATTGCAAAATCAGAAGGTGAGAAACAGGCATCGATTAATCGTGCAGAAGGCCAGGCTGCCGCGATTCTGGCAATTGCACAGGCCAGTGCTGAAGCGATACGGAAAACAGCATCCGCTATTCAGGAGCCAGGTGGACAGGATGCCGTGAATCTCAAGGTGGCAGAACAATATGTCGGCGCATTCGGAAATCTCGCAAAGACCAATAATTCGATTATTGTTCCGGCCAATCTGGGCGACATGAGTGGTCTGATTGCGACTGCGATGCAGGTCGTGAAATCGCAGAAGCCAACTCCATAACTTGCACCCTCTGCCAATATTGGCATAGAGTCCGAAACTGCGCTTCAGGTGCAACATCCGCAGCGCAGTTTCGGAGGAGCGTGAGGCGTTTTCAGCGACCGCCTTGTCTGATTTCTCCAAACAGATTTTTCAATTCTCTTGGTTGCGAGCGCCAGTACTGTGGCGGAGCATCCACCGTCCCCCCCAGTTTTGCTGCAGCGTGCCAAGGCCAATGTGGGTCATAAAGAATGCCGCGTGCAATGCCGATCAGGTCTGCCTGACCATCATTTAAGATGCGTTCGGCATGTTCCGCTTCAGTGATTAAACCGACGGCGATCACTGGCATAGAAGTAATTTTTTTGATCGTTTCGGCAAAATGAACTTGATAGCCAGATTCCAGTGGAATTTTCTGTTGTGTTGATAAGCCCCCGCTGGACACATGGATGAACGCGCAATGTTTTTGCTCCAGTGCCTGAGTGTAGGTAATGCTTTGCAGGATATCCCAACCGCCCTCAACCCAATCGCTGGCGGAAATTCTGACCCCAAGCGGGTAATCTGCTGGCAACACTTCTTTTACCGCATCGATCACTTCCAACGGAAATCGCATCCGATTTTCCAGGTTTCCACCATATTGGTCAGTGCGCTGATTCGACAACGGTGACAAGAACTGATGCAACAAATAACCATGTGCGCTATGAATCTCGATGGCATCTATTCCGAGACGATAGGCGCGAATCGCGGCATCGGCAAAAGCCTGTTTGATTCTCTGCATACCTGCGAGATCCAATGCTGCCGGAGCCGGTTCATTGGACCCATGAGGAATAGCTGAAGGCGCTACGGTATGCCAACCACCTTCGGCCACAGGAATCAGCTGCCCACCTTCCCATGGCCGTTGGCTGGATGCTTTGCGCCCAGCATGTGCCAACTGAACGGCGATCGGCATGGAAGAGTATTTTCTGACCGCACTCAGGGTGTTTTTTTAACCGGACTCTGTAGCGTCGGACCACAGGCCGACGTCATAAGGAGAAATTCGCCCGATCGCCTCGACCGCCGTTGCTTCGATAATCAGCATACCCGCACCGGATAATGCCAGGTTGCCGAGATGGATGGTATGCCAGTCACTGACAAGGCCGTCCTGTGCTGAATACTGGCACATGGGAGCGATAATAATGCGATTTTTAAGGTGCAATGAACCAAGATTAATGGGAGAAAACAGCGTGCTCATCTGGTTTATCTTTCTTTGATTAAAAAAATCTTACCCGGCATCATAAGTCAAAATAATGAATGCTGCTTCCTTCCCTGACGATCATCACGCTTATCCGGATCGTACGACAGAGGTCAATATCTGGGATCCAAAATATTTGAATGACTTGTCCAGATTATTCGGGGGTGTCAGCTCTTGTGAATAGATGAGTTTGTCCTGATATGGAGTAGCCACTCTACGCATTTGTAGATATGTGAAGATCTCCCGTACGAACAGCAGGGCAGAAACCGATTTAAACATTAACCGAAACTTAATAATGACAAATTTAATCAATACATTGCAGTGGCGTTATGCCACCAAAAAAATGAACCCTGCGAAAGCAGTTCCACAGGAAAAAGTTAACCATATCCTGGAAGCCATACGATTGACGGCCACATCCAGCGGATTGCAACCATATGAGGTATTGGTCATCACCAATCCCGAGATACGTGAAAAAATCAAGGCAATCGGATGGAAGCAGGCCCAGATTACAGAGGGGTCTCATTTGTTGGTATTTGCCGCATGGGATAACTACACGCCTGAGCGCATCAACATGATGTTTGATCTGACCAATGACGAGCGCGGTTTTAAAAATGAGGGTTGGGAGAATTATCGGAATATGCTGCTGGCTAATTATCCTCAGCGTGATGCCGAAGTGAATTTCCAACACGCGGCCCGTCAGGCATATATCGGCTTAGGAACGGCGCTGATTGCTGCTGCGGAAGAACAGGTCGATTGCACACCTATGGAAGGATTTGATCCTGCAGCACTCGACGAAATTCTTGGGTTGCGCGCAAAAGGCCTGCGCAGTGTCGTCATCTTGCCGTTAGGCTATCGTGAAGAGGATAAGGATTGGCTGGTGAATCTGAAAAAAGTACGCCGTCCTGCAAGTCAGTTTATTTCCGAAATTCAGTAATTGATACTTAGTCATTTCGGGATTTGAATCCAGAAAGCACAAAGTAGATACCGTATCGGCATCTAAAAAAAGGGATACATTGACGCGTATCCCTTTTCAATCAATGCTTGATTTTGTTCATTGTAATGCTTTCTGGAATACAGGATCATTGAGATTTTTAAAACGATATCCTTCATTCAGCAAACGGGCGATGATGCCATCCAGCTGCTTCAACGTGTTGGGATGAATTTCATGCATCAGAATAATTCCGCCATTATGCGCACGGATTGAGGATAAAACGTGCTCTTTATAATCTTTGCGATTTCGGGCAAGTACGCCGCAGCTTAGTGCTTCTTTCGCATCCACTTCACCATGATGATCAAATGCCCAGTCACAGGAATCAACATGCCAGCCGACGATGCGATATTCAAGGGATTTGAGTAGCTGATTGGATTCGCAACTGGAGTTCCCATAAGGGTAGCGAAACAGTTTGTATTCATTGTCCTTGCTTACGGTAGCAAGTCCTTTATTGATTTCTTCTTGCTGTTCACTGACCGGGATATCGTGAAAATTTGGATGACTCCAGGAGTGGCTTGCGATCAGGGTGTTCCCGGTATCGGTCACTTGCCTGACCAGTTCAGGATAGGCCTCGGCCTTTTGGCCAATCATAAAAAAGGTGGCAGGAATCTGGTATTTTTTCAGTAACGCTAAGATCAATTCTGTCTGACCAGGTTCAGGACCATCATCAAAAGTCAGCACTACTTCCCCAGCCGGTGGTACAGCAGCAATTTCAGAAATAAAGCGGCAATGCTCTTTTAACGTAGTTTCATCCACTGTGACCCGCTCTTCCAACTTTTTCATACGGTGCTTTTTTATTTTTGTGGTTTCCTCTTTTAATGAGTGACCTGTGTCCGGTAATGACTGGTTTTCCGCATGGATAGAAGCAGGCATCAAAGCCCACAAGAATGTGATTACAGCGCCGATTCGCAATACTGGGTTCATCATCAGATAAAATCTCAACATGATTTATTTCGCTGCTTCCAGGAGTTCTTGTTGTTCAAGCCAGTCGCTTTCCATCTGTTCCACCTCTTTAAGCAGGTAAGCCTGATCCAGCAACAAAGTTTTCAGCTTTTCTTTATTCTGATCACTGTAAATGTCGCTGTCTGCCAGTAGCTGATCCAATGCGGTTTTTTTCAGATTCAGCTTCGCCATTTGTTCTTCAAGCCGTTTAATGCGGCTTTCTATTGGTTTGCGTAGTGCCGACAAGCGTTGTCTTTCTTCTGCATCACGCTTTCGCTGTTCTTTATCATCGATTTTGACAGTGACAGGACTGACTTGCGGCAGATTGTTTTTCTCTTTGTTTTTTTCTGGCAAAGCCGGGCTGGCCGCATTTTCCAGTTTGTTTTTAAATAGCCAGTCTTTGTAGTCATCTAGATCACCATCGAAAGGCATCAGTTTACCGTCTGCCACGATAATGAACTGATCTGTTGTGGCACGTAACAAGTGACGGTCATGGGATACGACGACCAGTGTGCCTTCAAATTGCGCCAATGCCTCCGTCAGCGCTTCGCGGGTTTCCAGATCCAGATGATTGGTCGGTTCATCCAGTAATAAAAGATTGGGGCGCTGCCAGACAATCATCGCCAGTGCGAGCCGGGCTTTTTCGCCGCCGGAAAACGGTTTGATCGGGCTCGTGACCATGGTGCCAGGAAAATTGAAACCACCGAGAAAATTGCGCAGCTCCTGCTCCCTCACATCCGGCGCGATATGCGCCAGATGCCATAAAGGCGACTCATCATGCCGCAGCATTTCTACCTGATGTTGAGCAAAGTAACCGATCGACAGCCCTTTACCTGTCTGCATCGTACCTGCCAGCGGAGGAATATCACCCACGATGGTTTTAATCAGCGTTGACTTACCTGCGCCGTTCACCCCGAGCAAACCAATGCGCTGGCCAATCTGCAAAGAAAAATTGACTCCGCCAACGATTTTCTTTTCAGTAAAACTGTGATCTGTTTTGGATTCTGTGCGGTAGCCGCAATCGACATCTTCCATAACCAGCATCGGATTTGGTGCGCTCAATGGTTCACGGAATTCGAACGAGAATTCTGCAGCAGCCCGCAACGGCGCCAATTCTTCCATGCGCGCTAAGGCCTTGATACGGCTTTGCGCCTGCTTGGCTTTAGTTGCCTTGGCTTTGAAGCGATCGATGAATGACTGGAGGTGTGCACGCTTGCGGTTCTGCTTTTCTATCATGCCCTGGGCCAGTTCCAACTGTGCTGCGCGCTGACGTTCAAAGGCAGAATAATTTCCGGAGTAGCGTTTGAGCTTTCTGTCGTCAATATGGACAATCACATTGACTACGCCATCCAGAAAATCCCGGTCATGCGAGATGATGATCAGTGTTCCTGCATAACGCTTCAGCCAGTCCTCCAGCCAGATGATGGCATCGAGATCCAGATGGTTGGTCGGCTCGTCCAGCAGCAACAGATCAGATTTACACATCAGTGCCTGAGCAAGATTGAGACGCATACGCCAGCCGCCGGAAAAACTGGCAATAGGTTGATCTAGTTGTTCCAGCTTAAAACCCAGGCCAATCAGTAATTGCTCCGCACGCGAGCGAACCGTATAGGCATCTGCATCAGAAAGCGCAGCATACAGATTGCCGATTGCAATGCCATTGTCATGACTTTCCGGTTGCGCCTCCAGATCGGCCAGTTCAGCCTCCAGTTTGCGCAGGGCAACGTCACCGTCGATGGCATAGTCAATCGCACTACGCTCCAGTGGTGGCGTTTCCTGAGCAACATGAGCCAATTGCCATTTAGCCGGAAATTCTATGCTGCCCTGATCCGGATGCAATTCACCGCGCAGCATGGCAAACAGGCTGGATTTGCCTGCTCCATTTGAGCCGATCAGACCGATTTTGTCACCGGGATTCAACGTGACATCGACGCTGTCGAATAATGGTTTGGTGCCACGGGCGAGGATAACTTGCTGCAAACGTATCATAGGGAATTCAATTTGGGGGAAAGCTGTAAGCAGTCTGCCGTAGCAGTCAAGCAATTCAGCGTGGATTCGTTATCTGACCCTGAAGGTCGTTCGTTTGTTGGAGTCAATAAAAAAACGGGCAAACGCAGAGTTGCCCGTTATGTTACCGAAAGATGTTTTCAGACCTGAAAATTGATCAAGTCCCGGGCTTCAATCAGGAATACCATGTCGTCACCCGCACTGGTTGAAACCCAGGTCAGGTTCAGTTCTGGAAATGCAGCCTCTGCAAAAGCGCGCTCATTCCCGATCTCTACCATCAGAATGCCATCTTCGGTCAGTCGTTGAGTCGCGCCGGCAATGATTTTTCGCACCAGATCCATTCCGTCATTGCCGCCAGCCAATGCAATCTGCGGTTCGTGCAGATATTCCTTTGGCAATTTTGCCATCGAACCAGAATTTACATAAGGCGGATTGCTGATGATCAGGTCGTATTTTTTATCAGGAACCCGGTTATATACATCGGATTCAATCAGCGTGATGCGGTCTTGCAGTTCGTATGTGTTGACATTGATCTGCGCGACAGCCAGCGCATCTTGCGAGATATCAACCGCATCGACGTGGGCATTCTGGAACATGTCGGCCAGCATGATCGGCAGGCAGCCTGATCCTGTGCAAAGTTCAAGGATATTGCTGATGCTATCCGGATCATTGACCCAAGGTGAAAAATGCTCGGGAATTAATTCTGCAATGAACGAGCGCGGTACGATGACGCGTTCATCGACGTAGAAATTATAGGTGCCCAGCCAGGCTTCATGAGTTATGTAAGACGCCGGCACGCGATCAGTTGCCCGGCGTTCAATGATGCGCAATGCGGCATCAATTTCATGGGGCAGTAAATTTGCGTCCATGAAAGGATCGATTTTATCCAAGGGTAAATGCAGAGAATGCAGCAGCAGGTAAGCAGCCTCATCCAGCGCATTGGCACTACCGTGGCCGAAGAACAGTTTTTCCTGATTGAAGCGGCTGACGGCATAGCGTAACAGGTCACGCAGTGTTTTAAAGGTTGTGGCTGGTGTGGGCATAATTTCAGTCTGATGATAGCGTACCGTGAAGCAGGCCTGAAAATATCAGGTCAGTAAATTTTCTAAGGTCTTGCGGTAAATATTCTTTAATGGATCAATATCGACCAGCGCAATATGCTCGTCGATTTTATGAATGCTGGCATTCGGCGGGCCGAACTCTACCACTTGCGGGCAAATCTTGGCAATGAATCGTCCATCGGAGGTGCCGCCGGTTGTCGATAATTCGGTTTCCAATCCTGTTTCTGTACGGATTGCATCGGCCAGCGCGTTGCTGAGGTCACCTTTCGGAGTCAGAAAAGGATGTCCGCCGACAGTCCATTTGAGGTCATAATTGAGACTGTGTTTATCGAGTATGGTATGCACCCGTTGCTGCAGACCTTCTGCTGTGCTGGCTGTCGAGAAACGGAAATTAAAATCAATCACAGCTTCGCCGGGAATCACATTCGAGGCACCGGTGCCCGCATGGATATTCGATATTTGCCAGGATGTCGGCAAATAGTATTCGTTGCCTGCATCCCAGATTTCCGCCACCAGTTCCGACATGGCTGGTGCGAACAGATGAATGGGATTTTTCGCCAGATGCGGATAAGCGATATGTCCTTGCACACCTTTGATTGTCAGTTTACCGGACATCGTGCCGCGGCGACCATTTTTAATGGTGTCTCCCAGTTTGTCGGTAGAAGTGGGTTCGCCGACGATGCAGTAATCAAGCTGCTCTCCACGCGCCTTCAGTTGGTTGCAGACGACTACCGTACCATCGGTAGCCGGACCTTCTTCATCACTGGTAATCAGAAAACCGATGGAGCCGCGATGGTCAGGATGGGCGGTAATAAATTCCTCAGTGGCGACGACAAAAGCTGCGATGGAAGTTTTCATGTCGGCAGCACCGCGCCCATACAGCTTGCCATCCCGCTGAGTCGGTGTAAAAGGTGCGGACTGCCATTGCGCGACAGGCCCTGTCGGCACAACATCTGTATGGCCAGCAAAGACCAGCAAAGGCTGCTGCGTACCGCGACGCGCCCATAAATTGGTCACATCACCGGACTGGATGGTTTCGCACTGGAATCCCAGCGGCTCCAGCAGGGAGATCAAGGTGCGCTGGCAGCCCTTATCTTCCGGGGTGACCGAATCAAGGGCAATGAGTTGTTCAGTCAGTGCTAAGGTTTTGCTCATCATGATCAGAATTGAGAAAAGATATTGCTGAACTGGCTGTCAGAGAAGCCGACTGAAACGTGGTGTATGCCATCTTCATCTGAAATCTGCAGGACAGGGCGTTTGATCAGGGAGGGATTGTTCAGCATCAGCGCTATCGCACCCGTCCGTGTGTCGGCGGATTGTTTTTGAGTATCGCTCAGAGCTTTCCAGCTTGTTCCTTTACGATTGATCAATTGGTCAGACCCGATGTGTTCGAGCCAGTTTTCAATCAGAACCTGATCCAGTCCCTGTTTTTTAAAGTCATGAAAGACGAAATCCGGGTGATGCGCTTGCAACCAGACGCGGGCTTTTTTGACGGTATCACAATTGGGGATACCGTAGGCAGTGATGTGAATAGTACGGCTGATCATGAGGAGTTTTGCTATCAGACATTCAGGGTAAATTCGGTAAACGAGGCTTCTTCTTTGGTTTCTGGTTCCGGTTCAGGGGCGGCGGCTGTGGTGGCGGCAATTTCATTATTCAGCAACCACAACAAATTATTGGCAGAGTCTGCATTCGCAAGACCTTCTTCTTTGCTGACAAGGCCTTCTTTAATCAGGGTGAACAGCGCCCGTTCAAAGGTTTGCGAGCCAGGGGAAAGGCTTTTTTCAATTGCTTCCTTGATCTGAAAAATATCGCCTTGCTCAATCAATTCCGAAACGTAGCGGGTATTGAGCATAATTTCGACTGCCGGACAGCGACCGCCATTGACCGCTTTGATCAGACGCTGAGAAATAATGGCTTTGATCGAGGAGGCCAGATCCAGTAGCAGGGCTGTACGGTTTTCCATGGGAAAAAAGCTGATGATACGGTTCAGCGCCTGATAGCTGTTATTGGCGTGCAGCGTTGCCAGTACAAGATGGCCCGACTGGGCGTAGGCAATGGCAGACATCATGGTATCGAGGTCACGGATTTCACCGATCAGAATGCAGTCTGGCGCCTGGCGCAGGGAATTTTTCAGTGCTGTTTTCAGGCTTTCTGAATCACTGCCGATTTCGCGCTGATTCACAATCGATTTTTTACTGCGGAATAAATATTCAATTGGATCTTCGAGTGTCAGGATATGGCCTGTTTTAACGCCGTTGCGATGATCCAGCATGGAAGCGATAGTGGTGGATTTTCCTGAACCGGTCGAACCAACCACCAGAATCAGACCACGTTTTTCCATGATCAGGTCAGACAGAACCGGTGGCAGATTCAGTGTGTCGATTTTCGGAATATCACCGGGGACATAACGGAAAACAGCAGAAATGGAGCCGCGCTGACGGAAGGCCGACAGACGGAAGCGCCCAATACCAGGTGCACCGATACCGATATTGAGTTCGTTTTCGCGCTCCAGCACTTCCAGATGCTCGGGAGATACCACCTCAGACAAAAGCGACAAAATATTTCCCTGATCCATTTTTTGCTGATTAATTGGCAGCAGGTTGCCATTAATTTTCAAATGAACCGGCGAGTTCATCGCAAAAAACATGTCGGAGGCATGTTTTTCCTTCATGAGCTGAAATAATCGTTCCATTGCTCCCATGATGTATCCTCTTTGCTGTGATTCAGTTCAGGCCGGTCATTGCCGGCCTGATGATTGATTGGTAGGGTCTTATCAGGAGATAGAGTCAGGCTCCGCGCAACAGCTCATTGATACTGGTTTTGGAGCGGGTCTGCGCATCAACACGCTTGACGATCACGGCGCAGTACAGACTGTATTTGCCATCTGCGGAAGGGAGGTTGCCGGACACGACCACAGAGCCAGCCGGAACACGTCCATAAGTCACTTCGCCGGTTGCGCGATCGTAAATCTTGGTGGACTGGCCGATATACACTCCCATAGAAATGACGGAATTTTCTTCGACGATCACACCTTCCACAATTTCAGAACGCGCACCGATAAAGCAGTTGTCCTCAATGATGGTTGGATTCGCCTGCATTGGTTCCAGTACGCCGCCAATGCCGACGCCGCCAGATAAATGCACATTTTTCCCAATCTGCGCGCAGGAACCGACTGTGGCCCAGGTGTCGACCATGGCACCTTCATCAACATAAGCGCCGATATTGACGTAAGAAGGCATCAGGATCACATTTTTTGCGATAAAGCTACCGCGACGTGCGACTGCAGGAGGAACCACGCGGAATCCGCCTTTGGCAAAATCTTCTGCGGTGTAATTGGCAAATTTGGTCGGAACCTTATCAAAAAACTGCATGTGATCACCAGATGGCATACAGACGTTGTCTTCGAGCCTGAAAGACAGCAGAACCGCTTTCTTAATCCATTGATTGACGTGCCACTGACCTTCTGCTTTTTCGGCAACGCGCAGGCTGCCTGCGTCAAGCTCGCCCAATACATGCGCCACTGCTTCACGCACTTCTGCCGGCGCGGATTTAGGGGAAATCTCAGTGCGGTTTTCCCAGGCCTGATCGATGATTTGCTGCAATTGCTGTGTCATAGTCACTTCTTCCAATAAATTAACAGAGAGGATAAATTGTCCTGAACAGTCCATCGCTGTTCAGATTGCGCGTCAGCGGTCATTCAGTGTTTTGCAGAAGGCCACGATACGCTGTGCCGCTTCAAGGCATTCTTCCACTTCGGCGACCAGCGCCATGCGAATACGGTTTTCGCCCGGGTTGATGCCATGCGCTTCGCGGGCGAGATAACTGCCGGGTAATACGGTGACATTATATTGCTCATACAGCTGGCGGGCGAATTCAGTGTCACTGATGCCATTCAGATCATTCACCCTGGCCCACAGATAGAATGCGGCGTCCGGCAGTTGCACATCCAGCACCTCCGCCAATAGGGGGGTGATCTGCTCGAATTTCCGGATATATTTTGTCCGGTTTTCTTCGACATGCGTTTCATCATTCCATGCATCAACAGATGCGGCCTGAATCATCGGACTCATGGCACTGCCGTGGTAGGTACGGTAGAGCAAAAATTTCTGCATGATCTCTGCATCACCGGCGACGAAACCTGAGCGCAGACCCGGAACGTTGGAGCGTTTCGACAAACTCGACAGCGTGATCAGGCGTCGATAGTCCCGACCCAGTAAATGGGCTGCCTGCAGGCTGCCGAGTGGCGCTTCCCGTTTGAAGTAAATTTCCGAATAGCATTCATCGGCAGCAATCACGAAGCCATAGCGGTCTGATAAATCAAATAATTCTTTCCAGTCATTCAATGTCAGCACGGCTCCGGTAGGATTACCCGGCGAGCAGATATACAAAAGCTGTACCCGCTGCCAGACAGCCTCAGGAATCCTTTGATAGTCAGGTGCAAAATTGCGCTGCGGGTCTGCATTGGCAAAATAAGGCTCGGCACCGCTCAGATAGGCTGCACCTTCGTAAATCTGGTAAAACGGATTAGGGCACAGCACCAGTGGCGGCCCATCCTGACATACTGAAGGATTAATGATCGTCTGCGCCAGTGCGAATAAGGCTTCCCTGGAGCCATTGACCGGCAAAATCTGTGTTGCCGGATTGAGTGCCTGAATGTTATAGCGTCGCGCCAGCCAGTTGGCGATTGCGTTGTGTAAAGCTTCGGAGCCAGCTGTTGCCGGATAGCTGGCTAAACCATCCATATTCCTGATCAGCGCATCCCGGATAAATTCCGGTGTCGGATGTTTCGGTTCTCCGATCCCCAGACTGATGGGCGAATACGCTGGATTGGGCTGGACGCCTGCAAACAGACGCTTGAGTTTCTCAAAGGGATACGGCTGTAACTTGCTGAGGTGAGGGTGAAAGGTCATTTTTTAATTAAAGAGACATGCCGGACAATCTGGTGCCTGCCTTTTGCTTGTATCAGTTTTGTCTGCCGTCAGGGCAGTGGGCTGACGATAATTCTGATGATGGCCTGCTTTGCCGTATTATAGCTGCTCGACGTATTCTTCAAAGAAAGGCTTTGAAGAAAATTCAACACTGCATAGGTTTCTTTTTTCGGAGAAATGATCCAGCTTATTCATTTTTCAATCTCTGCATGTGAATTTTCGTTGTTTCAAATGGTATGATGCAAGGCTATTCCTATAGAGGATGCTGCACTTTTTCCCGCCGTAAGCGGGTACCCTGGGTCTGACTGTCAACGATAATAAAATTTCATCAAGTGCGATTAACGTCTATTAAACTGTCGGGATTCAAATCATTTGTAGATCCCACCCATTTTCAGGTTCCGGGACAACTGGTCGGCGTTGTTGGTCCCAATGGTTGTGGTAAGTCCAATATCATCGATGCAGTACGCTGGGTGCTGGGGGAGTCCAAGGCATCCGAATTGCGCGGTGAGTCGATGCAGGACGTTATTTTCAATGGCTCCACGCACAGAAAGCCGGCTGGGCGTTCTTCAGTAGAGTTGGTTTTTGATAACAGTCTGGGCAAAGCGGCCGGACAGTGGAGTCAGTATGCTGAAATAGCCGTCAAACGTACGCTCACACGCGATGGCACGTCGACCTATTACATCAATGGCCAGCCCGTAAGGCGGCGGGATATTCAGGACATCTTCCTCGGGACCGGACTTGGGCCGCGTGCTTATGCGATTATTGGTCAGGGTATGATTTCCCGTATTATTGAAGCCAGACCGGAAGAGTTGCGAATTTTCCTGGAAGAGGCTGCCGGTGTTTCCCGCTATAAAGAACGCCGCCGCGAAACAGAAAACCGGATTCACGATACCCATGAAAATCTGGTCAGGGTCGAAGATATTTTGCGGGAACTGAATGCGAATCTGGAAAAACTGGAAGCGCAGGCAGTGATTGCAAATAAATTTCATACTTTGCAGGCCGATCAGGAAGAAAAGCAAAAATTACTCTGGCTGTTGCGTAGAAATGAAGCGGCCGGTGAGCAGAAAAAACATTTTTCCGAGATAGAAAAGACGCAATTGGATCTGGAAGAGCAGACAGCCAGGTTGCGTCATGTCGAACTGGAGTTGGAACAAATGCGGCAGGCGCACTACGCCGTTGGCGATCGCCTGCACCAGGCGCAGGGGCATTTGTACCAGACCAATGCTGAAATTGGCAGCTTGGAAGCACAAATTAAATTTGTTATCGAATCGCGCAGCAGACTGCAATCCCAGTTGCATTCACTGACAGCACAGCGGGATCAGTGGCAACGGCAAAGTCATCAGTTACAGGATGACTTATCCGAAGCCGAAATCCAGGTCGAAGAACTGGCGATGCGGGCTGAGCAGGCCAGCGAGACTGCGCAATCGCAGCAGGATCTCTTGCCGGAGCTGGAGCAGCAATGGCGAGAGTGTCAGCTGAAAACCACTGAATCGCGTGGCCAGATTATGCAGATGCAGCAGCAGATTGAACTGGAATCTGCGCAACAGCGTAATGCATCAAACATCCTGAATAGTCTCGCTGCCCGTAAAGAAAGGTTGCAGCAGGAGCGGCAAGGTTTGGTGATGCCCGATTCGGTTCATCTGGATCATCTGTCCATTCAACTCGAAGAAAAAAAACAAATGCTGGAAGAGCTGAATATGCAGCTCGATGAAGCGCAGGAACGGCTGCCTTTGCTGGATGATGAGAGGAAGCAGGCGCAACAGCAGGTCAATCAGGACGCTGCCGAGCTGGCGCAGCTGGAAGCAAGACTGCTTGCACTGAAACAGTTGCAGGAGAAGGTACAGTCTCAGGGGAAAGTGCAGCCCTGGCTGGAAAAACACGAACTGGGCAATTTGCCTAAACTCTGGCAAAAATTACATATCGAAACTGGTTGGGAAACAGCGCTGGAAGCTGTATTGCGCGAGCGAACCACATCGCTCGAAATGTCCAGTCTGGATTGGGCAAAGGCTTTTTTTAGTGATCCGCCGCCTGCCAAACTGGCCTTATACAGTCCGCTGGTGAATGCAGAGCCGGTTTCATCGCTCAATGGATTTAAACCTTTCCTCGGTCTGTTGCAACTGAATGAACCCGGTATTCGCGGTCTGATGCAGGACTGGTTGCACCAGATTTATATCGCAGAGGATGTGACGACAGCTTTTGCCGGTCGGCATCAGTTGCCAGCCGGTGCGATGTTCGTCACACGTCAAGGACACATGATTTCCCGTTCCAGCGTCCGTTTTTATGCTGCCGATTCTGAGCAGGATGGTGTGCTTGGCCGGCAGCAGGAAATTGAAAATATCAGCAAGCAGTGTCGCACCAGACAATTGCTGGCTGATGAAGCCAAACATCGCGCCATTCGGGCTGATGCCGGATACAGCCAGGCGTCCATGCAGTTGCAGGAATTGCGCCAACGCGCTGGCGCGTTCACGCAGGCCACGCATACATTGCAGATTGAATACATGAAGCTGGCTGAAATTCAGGAACGCTTCAACCAGCGCAGTACGCAGATCGATGCGGATCTGGCAGAAATCATTGCTCAGGAAAGTGAGCAGCAACAGGCACGTGCAGCTTCTGAGCAGAAGTTTGAAACCCTGGATATTGAACTGGCTGAATTGCAGGAGACGCACGAGCAGGGGCAAACAGTTTATCTGGAAAAAGAGCAGCAGTTGAATCAGGCACGACAGCGGCTGCGAGATCTGGAGCTGGCAGCACAGGAAGCTGCATTTGCCGAAAAATCGCATCGTCATAAAATGGACGAGTTACGGCGTAATATCGCCACAGCACTCGAGCAGTCGGCGCAGTTATTTGCCAGCATGGAGCAGGGGCAGCTGGAACTGGAGTCGATGGATGATCAGACTGCCCAGGCAGGCTTGCAGGATCTGCTCGACAGGCGGACTGCGCAGGAACGGGCTCTGGCGGATGCGCGCCATGAATTGGATCAGTTGTCGCAGCAATTGCGTCAGGCGGAAGACCATAAAACCCAGACCGAACGCAGCCTGCAGCCGCAACGTGACCGTATCGTTGAATTGCAACTGAAAGAGCAGGCAGCCCGTCTGGCGCAGGAGCAATATGATGAGCAGCTGCGTAATTTTGAAGTGGATGAACAGAGTTTATCCGACAAGTTACATCCGGATCTGAAACCTGCGTATCTACAGGGGGAAGTCACCCGGCTATCGAATGCGATTGCCGCTCTGGGCGCTGTGAATATGGCCGCGCTGGAAGAATTGGCGCAAGCAAAAGAACGGAAAAATTTCCTCGATGCGCAACATGCCGATCTGACTGAAGCAATCACTACTTTGCAGGATGCCATTCAGAAAATCGACATGGAAACCCGGGAATTGTTACAGGATACCTTTGATAAGGTAAATCATCATTTTGCTGAATTATTCCCGGTGTTGTTCGGCGGAGGACAGGCAAAACTGATCATGACTGGTGACGAAATTCTGGATTCCGGTGTACAGGTCATGGCGCAGCCGCCAGGAAAGAAGAATGCGACGATTCATTTGTTGTCCGGTGGAGAAAAAGCGCTGACAGCAACGGCACTGGTATTTTCTATGTTCCAGCTGAATCCGGCGCCGTTCTGTCTGCTTGATGAGGTGGACGCTCCTCTGGATGACTCAAACACCGAACGTTTCTGTAATATGGTGAAACGGATGTCATCCAACACACAATTTTTATTTATCTCCCATAACAAGATTGCAATGGAAATGGCGCAGCAACTGATCGGCGTGACCATGCAAGAGCAGGGAGTTTCCCGTATTGTGGCGGTGGATATGGAATCTGCCGTCAATTTTGCTACTGAGGTTCAAGCAGCATGACAGATCTACAATTAAGTTTATTGGCAGTCAGTGGTACTTTGGTTGTCGGCGTATTTATTTTCAATAAATGGCAGGAATATAAAGCAAAGAAGACCGTTGAAAATGCCTTTGGTGACGGACATGATGATGTCCTGCTGAATCCGGCGCAACCGGATGATGCACTTTCTTTGCAACGCCAGGAGCCAGTGTTTTCCAGTGATGAGATCATCAGCATCGAGTCTGAAGAGGCGGCGCTGCCTCACGAGGATAGCGTGCTGCCGGCAGCGGCTGAGACGGTAAATGGTGTGATGCCGCAGTCAGAAAAAGAATTGCCGGTGGACGAACTGATTGATTGTGTGATTCCGCTGGAATTTGATGTGCCGGTACGTGGCGAAAAGATTCTGGCTGAAATTTCAGAATTGAAATATGTCGGCAAAAAACCTGTCCATTTCATCGGGCAGAGTCATACCGGTGAGCGCGATGTGATTGCTACCGGCGGCGCTTATACTACCTTGTTTGCCGGTATTCAAATGGTCAGCCGCAGCGGTCCGCTGACGGAACTGGAGTATTCCGAATTCATCATGAAATTACGTGCGATTGCCGATAATCTGAATGCGCACCCTGATATTCCGGATATGAACAGCGTGATCAGCAATGCGCGCGAACTACACCAGTTCGTTGCCGAGCATGATGCCCAGTTGAGCCTCAGCATTGCTGCCAACGGCACCACCTGGGCATTGCATACCCTGTTGCCGGCATTGGAAAAACTCGGCTTCGATCAGCGTCCGGACGGCCGCCTGATGATGCCTGATGGTGACGGCGGCAGTTTGTTCACCTTATCAACCAATGTCGGCGTCAGTGAAACAGTGACGTCGCGCCTGACCCTGTTGCTTGACGTTCCCTGTGTTGCACCATCCCGTGATGGTTTCGGTGCGATGGCGGCGTGCGCAAAGTCGCTGGCAACCCGTCTGAACGGCGCGATTGTGGATGACGGCAATCAGCTGATTTCCAAGGCGGCGATTGATGAAATTGCCGGGCAGGTCAATGAGTTTTACACTGCAATGGCAGAAGCCCGGATTCCTGCCGGTTCTATGCGCGCTCAGCGCCTGTTCAGCTGATTGTCTGTCTGAATTATGCAAAATAACCTGTTTCATGACGCGGGGGATTCCGCGTTTCAGCAGGCTGCCGCGCGTGCCGCGGTGTTGCGTGCAGAGATTGAACGTCACAGCCATGCTTATTATGTACTTGATCAGCCCACGATTCCGGATGCCGAGTACGATCAGCTGTTTCGTGAATTGGAACAGCTGGAACAGGATTTCCCTTTACTCAAAACTTCAGATTCTCCGACCTTGAGGGTTGGTGGCCAGGCTTTGCCTGAATTCGGGCAGGTACAGCACGCGATTCCCATGCTGTCTTTAAACAACGGCTTTGAAGATGAGGACATTTTTGCATTTGACCGCCGCGTCAGAGAGGGGCTGGAAGCTACGCAGAAAGTGGAATATGCGATTGACCTGAAATTTGACGGGCTCGCGATTAATCTGCGTTATGTGGACGGCATCCTGACACAGGCCGCGACGCGCGGTGACGGTTTCACTGGTGAGGATGTCACCGAAAATATCCGCACGATCCGCAGTATTCCTTTACGTTTGAATACAGAGCAGCCACCGGCTGTGCTGGATGTTCGTGGCGAAGTCCTGATGTTCAAAAAGGATTTTGATTTGCTGAACCGGCGGCAACGTGAAGCTGGCGGGAAGGAATTCATGAATCCGCGCAATGCGGCAGCAGGAAGTTTGCGGCAACTCGATTCAAAAATCACTGCTCAGCGACATCTGCGTTTTTTTGCCTACGGCATTGGGTCTCTGGAAGGGGGGGAATTACCCGCTTCACATCGTGCTTTGCTGGATTGGTATCAGAAGCTGGGCGTTCCGGTGAACGGAGAAAGCGCCTTGGTCAGCGGGGCAGAGGGTTTGCTGGATTTTTACCGGAATATTCAGAGCCGCCGTAATACGCTGGGCTATGAAATTGATGGTGTTGTCTACAAAGTCAATGATACAGCGGCGCAGCAGCAGCTCGGCTTTGTCTCGCGGGCACCGCGCTTTGCGATCGCGCACAAGTTTCCGGCCGAAGAGGCGACTACCGTGGTGCAAAGTATCGACATTCAGGTTGGACGTACTGGTGCACTGACGCCGGTGGCGCGCCTGGCGCCAGTTTTCGTCGGCGGAGTGACGATTACCAATGCCACGTTACACAATGAGGATGAGGTCAGGCGCAAGGATGTGCGGATCGGCGACACCGTGATCGTCCGGCGTGCCGGCGACGTGATTCCGGAAATCGCTTCTGTCGTCATGGAAAAAAGAAGCGACAGTATGAACGCGCCATTTGAAATGGTGAAACACTGTCCGGTTTGCGGCTCCCACGTGGTGCGTGAAGCAGGGGAGGCGGTTGCGCGTTGTTCTGGCGGTTTATTCTGTACTGCGCAACGCAAAGAAGCTCTGCGGCATTTCGCTGGTCGCCGGATGATGGATATTGACGGACTCGGCGAACGATATATTGATCATCTGGTAGATCTGGGCTATGTGCATGGAATTGCCGATCTGTATCAGCTCACGCTGTCAGATTTACTGAACATGAAGCAACGTGCGGATGAGCGCGACGGTGTGGTGCCGGAAACGGTCCAGCAAGGAAAGATTGCCACCAAGTGGGCAGAAAACCTGATTGCTGCGATTGCGGCCAGTAAACAGCCGCCACTGGAGCGCCTGTTGTTTGCGCTGGGTATTCGTCATGTCGGCGAATCAACGGCAAAAACACTGGCAGACTGGCTGGGACAACTGGCGTTGATTCGCCATGCGCCGGTGACATTATTTCGTATCCTGCCGGATATCGGTGCTGCGGTGGCGGAATCGATTGCCGATTTTTTTTCCGAACCGAAAAATCAGCAGGCGATCAGCCAGTTACTGGAGGCTGGCGTGGTGCCCTCAGGAGAGCACGCACCTGCGGCCCAATTGCGCCAGCGTCTGGAGCCTGCTGTGCTGCTGGCAGAGGTGGATATTCCGAAGCTGACTTTGAAGCGCTGCCAGCAATTACAGGAACGTGGTTTGTCGCTGAGGGCATTGGCAGAGATGCCTGCAGATGGATTTGTGGTGACTGGATTTCCGTCAGATCTGACGCAGGCATTGCAGCAATGGCTGGCTGCTCCTGAACACCGGAGTCGTCTGCTGGAGTTGGATCAATGGCGCAGTCGCTTGCTGGAATCGCTGCTACCTGAAACGGACGATGTTTCTGCAGCAGGTGTACTGGCAGGAAAAACATTTGTCCTCACCGGGACATTGCCAACCCTGAGCCGGGATCAGGCAACCGCATTGATCGAAAAAGCTGGTGGCAAAGTCACTGGATCGGTATCTGGAAAAACCAGCTATGTTGTCGCGGGCGATGAAGCGGGCAGCAAATTGGTTAAAGCACAAGAGTTGGGTATTTCTATATTGACCGAAGCAGACTTGCTTCACTTATGTTCCAGGAGCTGAAATGAGAAAGATTAAAAAAGCCGTTTTTCCGGTCGCGGGTCTGGGGAGTCGGTTCTTGCCTGCCACGAAAGCGCAGCCAAAAGAAATGCTGCCGATCGTGGACAAGCCATTGATTCAGTATGCAGTGGAAGAAGCTGTCGAGGCTGGCATCACCGAGATGGTTTTTATCACCGGTCGTAATAAACGCGCGATCGAAGATCATTTTGATAAAGCCTATGAACTGGAAAGCGAGCTGGAAGCAGCGGGCAAGGAAGCTCTGCTGGATCTGGTGCGGAACGTGATCCCTAAAAACATTAACTGCATTTATATCCGACAGCCTGCGGCTCTGGGGCTGGGGCACGCGGTGTTGTGCGCCCGGCCTGTGATTGGCGATGATCCTTTTGCGGTCCTGCTGGCGGACGATCTGATGGACGCCGACCCGGGACAACCATCCGTGATGGCACAAATGGCGCAGCAATACGAACAGGAGGGCGGCAGTATTATCGCCGTGCAGGATGTACCGCGTGAATTTACCCGCCAGTACGGCATCGTCAGCGGCGCGCCTTACAAGGACCGTCTGGAACGTATGCAGGGTATTGTCGAAAAACCGATGCCGGATGTGGCGCCGTCCACGCTGGCGGTGGTCGGACGCTATATTTTATCCGGCCGGATTTTTTCCTATCTCGAAAATCTGGGCAAAGGTTCCGGAGGGGAAATTCAACTGACCGATGGTATTGCTGCCATGCTGAAAGATTTTCCGGTTTATGCTTATCGCCCATCTGCGACCCGTTATGATTGCGGTTCCAAGCTCGGGTATCTGAAGGCCAGTGTGGCTCTGGGCCTGAAGCACAAGGAAACCAGCGTTGAATTCGCTGAATTTCTGAAGAATATTAAATAAGGTTTTATCCGGAATTGGGATCTGCCTGCTTTTAAAAATGCACTGACGGCCTGAGTTTTCGGGCCGTTTTTTTACGTATTATCAGGTTGTGCAGTGTATGCTGATGGTGTTGAGTTATCTGATTGTCGTGCCAGAAAAGGTGAGGTAAATGATTCATCCAATTTTAAAAATGGGTGATCCGCGCTTGCTGCGGATTGCAGAACCGGTCACCGAGTTCAATACCCCGGCCTTGCATGAGCTGATCAGCGATATGTTTGACACGATGCGGGCAGCCAATGGTGCAGGGCTGGCGGCGCCGCAAATCGGGGTCAATCTGCGGCTGGTGATTTTTGGTTTTCAATCCAACTCCCGTTATCCGGATGCGCCGGTGGTGCCGGAAACGGTATTGATCAATCCGGTACTGACACCACTTTCGGATGCCACGGATGATGCGTGGGAAGGCTGTTTGTCCGTGCCGGGTATGCGGGGACTGGTGCCGCGCTGGTCTGCTCTGCATTATGCGGGCATGGATCAGTTCGGCAATCACTTGAGTCGCGAAGTGGATGGCTTTCACGCCCGGGTCGTGCAGCATGAATGCGATCATCTGGATGGCATTTTGTACCCGCGCCGCATCCGGGATCTGACTCAGTTCGGATTTACTGAAATCCTGTTTCCCGAATTAGATCCTGCCATGGACGACTGAGCATCTGATGCCGATTGCTCTTGCAATGCTTTGCTGTTCGATATGTATGAGCTTACTCAGTTGTCATTAACCTTTAAAACATACCCCCTGGGAGTATGTTTTAAAGACTTTATTTAATGAGGAAGACAGGGCGGTTTTTCTGAAATCAGGGGGAGTATGTGTAAAATTAAAATTCCTCATCATCCCGCAGATAACGCCATTGTCCTTCAGGTAATTTACCCAGTTTGACTTTGCCGATGCGGACGCGTTTGAGTCCGATGACTCTCAATCCTACCAGTTCGCACATGCGGCGGATCTGGCGTTTTTTTCCTTCCCGCAGAATGAAGTTGAGCTGATCTTCGTTTTGCCAGGTCACTTTGGCCGGCAGCAGTTTTTTGCCGTCCAGGCTCAGTCCGTGATTTAAGCGACGCAGGTCGGCATCCGGCAGGCGCCCTGGTTTGCTGTAGGCAACCCGTACCAGATATTCCTTCTCGACCGAAGTTGTTTCGCCTATCAGGTGTTTTGCGATACGTCCATCCTGCGTCAATACCAACAGGCCCACCGAGTCGATATCCAGACGACCGGCCGGCACCAGGCTGCGCAATTGGGTCGGGTGAAATACCGTCTGCACCTTGTCTTCCGGCCAGCGGTTTTCCGGTTTTACGAGTGCTATGGCTGGCGTATAGCCATCTTCCGCCTGACCACTGACATAGCCGACCGGCTTGTTGATCAATATGGTCACACGCTTTGACTGCTCGGCCGCAGCCTGGCGCTCGACGCTGACGCGCTGATGTGGAAGCACCTTGCTACCCAGTTCGGCAACAATTTTTCCATCCACACGTACCCAGCCACGGGCAATCCACTCATCTGCCTCACGGCGGGAGCATAATCCGAGTTCGGACATGCGTTTTGAAAGTCGTACTAGTTCAGTCATAAGAAAATAAAAGCATCAGCGCCGGAAAGCGGCGCCGGGGTGACGATAAAGTTGAAATGATGCGTTGTTTACCCCACGCGCAAAGCTTCCAGTAATTCGGTTTCAAACTGGATTTGGGTTCTTGCACCTTGCAGGGCTGCACCATCAACGATGAAAACATCCTCCACACGTTCACCAAGGGTCATCACTTTGGCGGTATGCAGATTGATTTTATATTTGGCCAGTACCATCGCAATCGCATACAGCAAGCCGTTTCTGTCGTTGGCAGAGATCGAGAGCAGATAATACTGACCTCTTTCATCGGGGCGCAAATCCACCGTCGGCACGATTGGGAAGCTGCGCGACATGCGCGACAGGCGTCCGCAGTTTGGAGGTGATAGTGGTGTCTGTTGCGCCAGAACCTCGCTCAGCTCATGTTCAATCAGATTGATGATGTCCCGGTACTGATTGGCGAATGTCGGCTCGGTCACCATGAATGTATCAAGCGCATAGCCATTTTTGGTGGTGTAAATTTTGGCATCCAGAATGCCGAAATTCTTGCCATCAAAATAGTTACAGATGCGTGCAAACAGATCCGGCTGGTCTTTCACGTAGACCGTAACTTGCAGACCCTCACCAATCGGTGCAAGACGACATTTGACGACCGGTGTCGGATGGCTGATCTTGTCATGCAGGACTCTTGTTTGCCAGGCGATGTCCGAGGCATCGTGACGCAGGAAGTAAGAGACATCCAGTTGTTCCCACAGGCGTTCATGGGCATCGGGGCTGATGCCGGCCAGCCGCAATGCTTTTAACGCTTCTTCCTGGCGATTTTTCAGTTCCCGGTCTTTGGAGGGCGCTTCACCGCCAAGCACTCTGAGCGTCATGCGGTATAAGTCTTCGAGCAACTTGCCTTTCCACGCATTCCAGACTTTTGGGCTCGTGCCGCGAATATCGGAAACTGTCAGCAGATACAAGGCAGTCAGGTGGCGTTCATCTTTCACCAGTGCGGCGAAATTTCTGACAACATCCGGGTCGGATAAATCCTGTTTTTGTGCCACATGCGACATGGTCAGATGATTTTTAACGAGAAATACCACTAGTTCGGTATTCGCTTTCGTCAAGCCGTGGTCATAGCAGAATTTTTTGGCGTCGGTCATACCGAGTACTGAATGATCGCCGCCGCGCCCTTTGGCGATATCATGAAATAATGCCGCAATATACAACACCCAGGGCTGGTTGAAGTTTGCCATCAGTTGGCTGCAAAACGGGTATTCGTGCGCATGCTCTGCCATTGTGAAGCGGCGCAGGTTGCGCACAACCATCAGGATGTGTTGATCAACCGTGTAGGCATGAAACAGATCGTGCTGCATTTGCCCGATAATGCGGCGGAAATTAGGAAGATATCTTCCCAGAATGCTCATCTGGTTCATTCGACGCAGCGCATGGGTAATCCCTTGCGGCGACTGCAGTATTTGTAAAAACAGGGCACGGTTAAAAATATCGTGCCGGAATTCTGCATCCATCAGCAGGCGGGCATGCCACATGGCGCGCAGGGTTCGCGCTGTCATACCTTTCAATTCGCTATGCTTGGCAAGTACCAGAAATACCTCCAGCAAGGCTGAGGGCGCAGACTCGAATGTGTCGTCGCGCGCAATGTCAATAAAGCCATTCACTTCATTGAAATGTTCGTTGATTGGCCGCGGCACGGATGGCTGCGGAAACAAGACCGCTTCAATATTTTGCAACAAAATCTGGTTCAGTTGGGTGACCGCTTTGGCTGCCCAGTAATAACGCTGCATCAGATATTCGCTGGCGCGGCGCGAATCGGTAGTTTTGAAACCGTATGACTCGGCAATCGGAGTCTGCACATCAAAAATTAGGCGGTCTTCACGCCGGCCGGCATGGGCATGCAGGCGGATGCGGATATCTTTGAAAGCCCGTTCGTTACGCTTTAACTGACGTGCCTCGGTATCTGTAATCAATCCGCGGCCAGCCAGTTCAGCCCAGGAATTTCCCAGATTGGCTGCTTTTGCCACCCACAAAATAACCTGCAGATCGCGCAAACCACCGGGGCTTTCCTTGCAGTTAGGCTCCAGGCTGTAAGGGGTATCTTCGTATTTGACATGGCGCTGCTGTAATTCGAGCAGCTTTTCCTGGAAAAATTTTTGCGGATTCATTGCTTCCGCATAGCGCTGCTGCAGTTCCCAGAATAATTTCCGGCTACCGGTGATTAGCCGGGCTTCCAGCAGGCTGGTCTGCACGGTGATATCTGCTGCTGATTCTTGCAGGCATTCATCTACCGTACGGATGCTGTGCCCGATATCAAGACCGATATCCCAGAATAGCTGCACCAGATTTTCCAGCTTGTCCCTCAGATCTGTATCCGGAGTCTGACTGAGCAGTATCAGAACATCGACATCCGAATGCGGAAATAATTCTCCCCGGCCATAACCGCCGACAGCAATCAGAGAGCAGTCTTTAGGCATCTGAAAATGCTTCCAGATTTTATCCAGCGTGTGATCGACATTACGACACAGGTCATGCAACAGTTTTTCTGCTTTGCGACTGTCGCGGTAATTATCAATCACAGCAGTCTGTGCTTTTTTTATGTCTTCTTTGAAAGCTAGCGCCGGTGACAGCATTATTCTTTGCCTTATGCGAGCTTGATGAAATCAGGGATTGGTGGATAGCCTGCTGATAATGTCAGCACTTCAAAACCGGTTTCGGTGACCAGTACGGTATGTTCCCATTGGGCTGACAGGCTGCGGTCTTTGGTACGGATCGTCCAGCCGTCACCCATTTCGCGGATTTCACGACGTCCGGCGTTGATCATCGGTTCAACAGTGAAAATCATGCCAGCTTCCAGTTTTTCCATCGTACCGGGTTTTCCATAGTGCATGACTTGTGGTGCTTCGTGGAAAATTTTACCGATTCCATGGCCGCAAAATTCGCGCACGACGCTATAGCCTGCTTTTTCTGCGTGTTGTTGAATGACATAGCCGATATCGCCGAGATGAGCGCCCGGCTTGATTTTGGATATACCCAGCCACATACATTCATAGGTAATTTCACTCAGACGCTTGGTCATAATGGATGGTTCGCCGAGCAGAAACATTCTGCTGGTGTCACCGTGATAACCATTCTTGATAATTGTAATATCCAGATTCACCGAATCGCCGCTTTTCAGCACTCTGTCGCCAGGAATGCCGTGACAAATGACGTCATTCACGGATGTGCAGATGGCTTTCGGGTAAGGGGTGTAGCCAGGTGGGCAATAATTCAGTGGAGCAGGGATACTGCCCTGCACATTGACCATGTATTCATGACACAGGCGATCGAGTTCGCCAGTCGTTACGCCGACTTGTACAAATGGAGTGATGTAGTCGAGGACTTCGGAGGCCAGGCGGCCGGCAATACGCATTCCTGCAATATCTTCTGCGGTTTTGATTGAGATGGATTCCATTTTTGTTTCTTTTATTTTAACTATTTGGGCTATAGAATGGGCTGCGTGCCCGCAGATGTTGGTGCGGGCTACTCGAGCTGAGGCACATAAAGCTGGAATTATAGTCGAGGAACCGTACTCTTGCCTGTGGCGTCCTACTTCCGACTTGAGAAAATATCGGAATTTATAGTAGAATAGATGGTTAGCTTGTGGTTGATGCTTAATTTGCTCAAGTTAATTTATTTTTTATTAATCGAATCCGGTCGAAAAGGGTGTCTGACTGAAATTAATCAGGAAGATCACTGGCTGGATTCAAGACCTAACCCTGGAGTTATTATGTCTGTAACAATGCGTGAAATGCTGGAAGCTGGTGTGCACTTTGGTCACCAAACCCGTTTTTGGAATCCAAAAATGGCACCGTTCATTTTCGGTCACCGCAACAAGATTCATATCGTTAACCTGGAAAAGACATTGTCTATGTACCAGGAGGCGATGAAGTATATTCGTCAGCTGTCTGCTAATCGTGGCACAGTTCTGCTGGTTGGCACTAAGCGTCAGTCTCGCGATATCATCGCTGCTGAAGCGCAACGCGCTGGCATGCCATTCGTTGATCAGCGCTGGTTGGGCGGCATGCTGACCAACTTCAAAACAGTCAAAACATCGATCAAGCGTCTGAAAGAGATGGAGGTGGCAATCGAAGACGGTTCCGTTGAAAAATTGTCCAAAAAAGAAGCGTTGATGTTCCAACGTGAAATGATCAAGCTGCAAAAATCCATCGGCGGCATCAAGGATATGGGTGGTATTCCTGATGCAATCTTCGTGGTTGACGTTGGCTATCACAAAGGTGCGATCACTGAAGCTGCCAAACTGGGTATTCCCGTAATCGGCGTGGTTGATACTAACCACTCCCCGGAAGGCGTCACTTATGTTATCCCTGGTAACGATGACTCTTCCAAAGCGATTGCTCTGTATGCACGCGGTGTTGCAGATGCGATTCTGGAAGGTCGCGCAAATGCGGTCAATGAAGTTCTGGAAGCGGTAAAGCCTGGCTCTGACGAATTTGTGGAAGTTGAGCAAGCGTAATCTTGTTGAAGTAACTCACCCGGCTTGCTGACGTGAGCCGGGAATGAAAAATGGGGCAACTGTGGTCGCCCTTTTTTTTAAACTAAATTTGATGATCGGTGCCTGAGGCACTACTGAATTAGGAGAATGACATGGCAGCGATTACAGCAGCAATGGTTGGCGCGTTGCGCGCAAAGACGGATGCGCCAATGATGGAGTGCAAAAAAGCTTTGACGGAAGCGGATGGTGATATGGACCGTGCGGAAGAGATTCTGCGTGTGAAACTGGGTAGCAAGGCATCTAAAGCTTCTTCCCGTATTACTGCAGAAGGCGTGGTTGCTTCTCATATAGCTGGTAATGTTGGCGCGCTGATCGAGGTTAATTGCGAAACCGATTTTGTGACCAAGAACGATGATTTCATCGCTTTGGCTAACGCCTGTGCAAAGCTGGTTGCTGAACACAATCCGACTGATGTCGCTGCTTTGGGTGCATTGCCACTCGAAGGTAAGACGGTTGAAGAAGTGCGTTCCGCACTGGTCGGCAAGATTGGTGAAAATATGTCTTTCCGCCGTTTTGCCCGTTTCGAAACACCGGCAAAACTGACATCTTATCTGCACGGCACACGTATTGGCGTGATCGTGGAGTTTGATGGTGCCGATGAGCAGGTCGGTAAAGATGTGGCAATGCATATCGCAGCGATGAAGCCAGTTTCCCTGTCTACAGAACAGGTTCCTGCAGAACTGATCGAAAAAGAGCGCTCTGTTGCTGAGCAGAAAGCAGCTGAATCTGGTAAGCCAGCTGATATCGCAGCGAAGATGGTTGAAGGTTCTGTGCAAAAATTCCTGAAGGAAGTTTCCTTACTGAATCAACCTTTCGTGAAAAACGATAAACAGACTGTTGAGCAGATGCTGAAAGCATGCAATACATCTGTTAAGGCGTTCACGATGTTTGTTGTTGGCGAAGGCATCGAAAAGAAAGTGGATGATTTCGCAGCAGAAGTGGCAGCTCAGGTGGCTGCAGCAAAACAAGCGTAATCAGGCGTAACAGAAAACGGGCCGAAAGGCCCGTTTTTTTAAGGTGTTTGCCAGACAGCCGGGAATGAAGTTTTATTCGATTTGTGTAATTGGTGCGATTACACAGATCAAATGATTTTTTGTTTTACTAATTTTAATTTTCCAGAAGGAGTCCTGTCATGACAAAACCTGCTTACAAGCGTGTGCTCTTGAAGCTCTCTGGCGAAGCCTTGATGGGCGATGATCCATTTGGTATTAACCGTGCCACGATTGAGCGTATGGTTGCGGATGTGGCTGAGATATCCCGCCTGGGTGTTGAGTTGGCCATTGTGATCGGTGGCGGTAATATATTCCGCGGCGTTGCTCCCGGAGCTCAGGGCATGGATCGCGCAACTGCAGATTATATGGGAATGTTGGCAACCGTCATGAATTCGCTGGCTCTGGCGGACGCCATGCGCCAGGTTGGCATCACTGCCCGTGTGATGTCGGCAATCGGCATTGAGCAGGTTGTTGAACCGTATGTTCGCCCTAAGGCGCTGCAATATTTGGAAGAGGGGAAGGTGGTTGTGTTTGCTGCAGGAACGGGAAATCCTTTCTTTACGACTGATACGGCAGCTGCATTGCGCGGCTCTGAAATCGGCGCTGAAATTGTGCTCAAAGCGACTAAGGTGGATGGGGTCTATACGGCAGATCCGAAAAAAGATCCGAATGCGACCCGCTTTAGCACAATCTCTTTTGATGAGGCTATTTCCCGTCACTTACAGGTAATGGATGCAACTGCGTTTGCCTTGTGCAGGGATCAGAAGCTGCCAATCAAAGTATTCTCAATCGTGAAGCCGGGTGCGCTGAAGAATGTCATCATGGGGGCAGACGAAGGAACCTTAGTCCACGTATAATGCAGCCTCTCTGATTGGATGAGTTGATTTTGATAAGATTTTTTTGCGCATAGAATGCCCGAAATGATGTATAGGAGGACAGTATGACCGTAGCAGAAATTAAAAAAAACAGTGATCAGCGTATGCAGAAGTCAATTGAGACTCTGAAGGCTGATCTGGCAAAAGTCCGGACAGGCCGCGCGCACACCGGAATTCTGGATCATGTCATGGTGGATTATTACGGTTCACCAACCAATCTGAGTCAGGTGGCAAACCTGACTTTGATTGATGCACGCACCATCGGCGTGCAGCCTTGGGAAAAAAAGATGTTGAACGTCATTGAGAAAGCGATCCGTGATTCCGATCTTGGTCTCAATCCGTCCAGTCAGGGAGATATGATTCGTGTTCCTACGCCGCCGCTGACTGAGGAGCGCCGTAAAGAAATGGTGAAGCTGGTCAAGACCGAGGGCGAGGGCGCCAAGATTGCTATCCGTAATATTCGTCGCGATGCCAATGAGTCGCTGAAGAAAATGTTGAAGGATAAAGAGTGTTCTGAAGATGATGAGCGCCGCGCGCAGGATGATATCCAGAAATTGACCGACAAATTTGTTGCCGAAGTTGATAAATTGCTGGCTGAGAAAGAAAAAGAAGTATTGACGGTATAAGCCCTTTGATACCGTATCGCTTCATGAGTCAGGCAATCAGAAATAAAAAACAACCGTTCCTGTCCGCACATGTTTTCAGCATGGCGGGTACGAACGGTGATTTTTTGTCGGCTGGCTGGTCACAGGGATTTAAGCTTATTTTTTAGTGTCATCATATTGGTGGATTGTTGATTTTTAATCCCGGAATGCCGGGAGTCGGGTTTTCTACCCTGTCCCGGAAAATAATTTTTTGAAAGTCGCTGATGTTAAAAACCCGTGTCATTACCGCATTGGTACTGCTTGGCATCTTGTTTCCGGTATTGTATTCCGCCAACTATATTGCTTTCTCGTTTGTTGTTGTTTTGTTTTTTGGAGCAGCAATCTGGGAGTGTCAGCGTTTATTTAAAAAACCTGCGCCTGTTGTTATGTCGATGTTGTGGACTGGCTTCTTTGGTTTTTTATTATTTCATCTGGAAAGTTTTTCGACCCAGTTGCTATTTTCCCTATGTGTGGCATTTTGGGCGTTGCGTCTTACCCCGTTATTATTTAAGGGCTTGCCGGATTTTGGTTTTTCAAATGGCATATTGAGCACGCTGTATGCCATCAGCATATTCGGATGCTTCATCGCAATGGCTGTATTGTTCCGGATGTCTCCGTTGTATCTGCTGTCGGTGATGTGTATCGTCTGGATTGCTGATATTGGCGCCTATTTTGCCGGTAAAGCTTTCGGGAAACGCAAATTGGCACCTTCTATTTCCCCCGGGAAATCCTGGGAGGGTGCAATTGGCGGCTGGTGTGCAGTTCTTGTCCTGTCTGCGATTTCGACACAAATTCCACAATTACAGGATACATTCGCCAGTCAGATATGGTTGCGCAAAGGCTGGATCATACTTGCAGTCGTGATGACTTTGCTGTGTGCCGCAAGTGTCATTGGTGACTTGTTTGAATCTCTTTTGAAGCGCCGGGTCGGAATGAAAGACAGTAGTCGGCTTTTGCCTGGTCACGGTGGGGTGTTGGACAGGATTGACGCTCTGATACCGGTATTGCCCCTCGCAGTATTGCTGGAAATGTGGTACTGATCGTAAGAATAATAAAATGAGTAAAGAGATGATGCAGCGTGTTTGTATTTTAGGGTCGACCGGGTCGATCGGTGTTTCCACTCTGGATGTCATTGGCCAGCATCCGGATCGTTATCGCATTTATGCACTGACTGCGCATACGCAGGTGGAGAAGCTGGCGCAGCAATGCCGGTTGCATCGTCCTGAGGTGATTGTGGTGGGAACTGCTGAGGCGGCCGATGCGCTGCATAAACTGTTGGCTGGAACTGATGCTGGTCATGTACAGATTATGCATGGTTCCGATGCATTGTGTGAGGTGGCATCTGCATCAGGATGCGATACAGTCATGGCAGCGATTGTTGGTGCTGCAGGTTTGCCTGCATCTTTAGCGGCCGCCAGGGCAGGTAAAAAGGTTTTGCTAGCAAATAAAGAAGCACTCGTGATGTCAGGTGCGCTGTTCATGGATGCGATAAAAGCCAGCGGTGCTGTATTGTTGCCTATCGACAGCGAACATAATGCGATTTTTCAATGTCTCCCAGCGAATTACGATGGTCAAATGGCGCAGCGTGGGGTACGTAAAATTTTACTGACTGCATCCGGAGGTCCTTTCCTGAAACGGGATATTGCCAGTCTGGACAAGGTGACACCTGAAGAGGCAATCGCACATCCTAACTGGGTGATGGGTAAAAAAATATCGATTGACTCTGCCACGATGATGAACAAAGGTCTGGAAGTTATTGAGGCGTACTGGTTATTTTCTGCCCCGGCAGAATCGATTGAGGTAGTGATTCATCCGCAAAGCGTGATTCATTCTATGGTGTCTTATGCGGATGGCTCGGTTCTGGCGCAACTGGGAAATCCGGACATGCGCACACCAATCGCTTATGGTCTGGCCTATCCTGAGCGGATTGATTCCGGCGTCAGTCCGCTTGACCTGATTAAAGTGGGGCGGCTGAATTTTGAGGCACCTGATTTTCAGCGTTTCCCGTGTTTGAGTCTTGCTTATCAGGCACTCGGGGCCGGTCGCTCTGCACCAACGATATTGAACGCAAGTAATGAAGTTGCTGTCCAAGCGTTTTTGGATGGGAAAATTGGTTTTCGTATGATTGATCAGATTATTGAGCGATGCCTGAATCAGATTGGAATCGATTCGGCACATGATCTCGAAAGTATTCTGGCTGCCGATGCCCGTACCCGACTTGTAGCCAGTGCACTCATCACATCATGACACTGATACGGACTATCGTTGCCTTCCTGGTGGCAATCGGCACCCTGGTCACCATTCATGAGCTTGGTCATTACCTGGCAGCTCGATTATGCGGTGTCAAAGTATTGCGGTTTTCCGTCGGAATAGGAAGAATTATTTATTCGAGAAAGCTGGGTAAAGATCAGACCGAATGGGCGATTTCTATGCTCCCTCTCGGCGGCTATGTAAAAATGCTGGATGTCCGGGAGCAAGGTGATATGCCGATTGCTCCCGACGAGATGGCGCGGGAATTTTGTAGTCAATCTGTATGGAGACGCATCATCATCGTGGCTGCCGGTCCGGTCGCCAATTTTCTGCTGGCAATTTTTCTCTATACGATTTTATTCGTACATGGCGTTCCTGAACCTGTTGCCAAAATACGTGTCCCATCTGTCGATTCGGTTGCCTATCATGCAGGTTTGCGGCAGGGTGATCTGATTCAGCGTATTAATGGACGGTCTGTGCGCAGCTGGAATGATGTTCACTGGATTCTGATGCAACGCGGGCTCGAAAAAAAGGATGCTGAAATTGCGGTCAGCCGACAGGCCGTCGATGATAATCACAGTATTTCTGCTGAACGAATAGTCACTCTGCCACTTAATCATCTGAGTAATCATGATCTGGAAGGTGATTTTCTGAACCAGTTAGGTTTTTCCGTTCAGCGGCCACCGGCGGTATTGGGACAGATCCTGCCTGATGGTCCGGCACAGGCGGCCGGTCTGAAGCAGGGGGACGTCATATCGCAGATCAATAATCGCCCGGTGCTTGATGGTCTCGCTTTGACGGAAGTAATCAATGCCTCGGCCGGGATAAAATTAAAATTGCATGTATTGCGGCAGGCTCAGGAGTTGGATATTGAGGCGACTCCGGTTGCCGATACGGTAAATGGTAAAGCAATCGGGCGTCTGAAAGTGCAGCTTACGCTGACGCCAGAAATGCTGACCGTGCGCAGTACGTTGGGTGAAGCTATTGCTCAAAGTGCGCAAAAGACGTTTGATGCCAGCATTTTGAGCTTCAAAATGCTGGGAAAAATGGTGGCTGGCGAGGCGTCCTTAAAAAATATCACAGGGCCCCTGACCATTGCAGACTATGCCGGTCAGACATCTCGCTCAGGGTTGATCAGTTTTCTCAGTTTTCTGGCATTGATCAGTATCAGTCTGGGTGTCATGAATTTGCTCCCCGTTCCGGTGTTAGATGGCGGCCATTTGTTGTATTATTCGCTGGAAGTTTTGACTGGCAAACCAGTATCTGAACGTTTTAATGCAATGGCGCAACGGGCAGGTGTTGCGTTATTAATGGCGATCATGGCTATCGCTTTTTTTAATGACATCGCAAGACTGATGTCATAATAGCCGGTTTAATGATAAAGACGCATTTCAGATAGCATAATTGAGAGTATTGAGAGAACTGTACACCCAATGAAATTACATATTGAGCGATCCACTTTGCCAAATTTTCCCCTTCGTTCCATCGCATTGGCTGCATTCGCAGTCTGCTCGGGCAGTGCCTTTGCCATTCAGCCATTTACAGTCAAGGATATTCGTGTCGAAGGTTTGCAAAGGACGGAAGCCGGCACTGTATTCAGCTATCTGCCCGTGAAAGTGGGTGAGGTTTTTGATGACGCAAAAAGTACGGCGGCCATCAAGTCCTTGTACGCAACAGGTTTTTTCAAGGATATCCAAATTGAAGAGCAGAACGGAGTTCTGGTTGTATTACTGGATGAGCGCCCAACGATTGCAGGTGTTGAATTCACCGGTACTAAAGAATTCGAAAAAGACGCGTTGGTTAAGGCTCTGAAAGATATTGGTATCGGTGAATCCAGAATTTTCGATAAGGCGACTGTTGACCGCGCTGAGCAGGAGCTGAAGCGGCAGTACCTGTCAAAAGGTTTGTACGGGATGCAGATCACCACAACAATCACGCCGATTGAACGTAATCGCGTTAAAGTGACTTTTGCGGTGAACGAGGGCGAGATTGCCCGTATTGCACAGATTAATATTATCGGCAACAAGGCTTTTTCAGATAGCGAGCTGCGTGACCTGATGGCATTGAATACGCCAACCTGGTTTTCCTGGTACACCAAAGCTGACCAATATTCCAAGCAAAAATTATCCGGCGATATTGAAACGCTACGTTCGTTTTATCAGAATCGTGGTTATCTGGAAATGCAGATTCTGTCTACCCAGATCTCGATCACTCCGGATAAAAAAGATATATACATCACCATTAATCTGACCGAGGGTGATAAATACACGATTTCCGACATCAAGCTTGAGGGCGACATGTATGGGCGTGAAGATGAGTTGAAATCGTTAATGTTGTTAAAGAAGGGGGATATTTACAACGCTGCCCGGCTGACCGAGAGCACTAAACGAATTTCTGAACGCATGGGGAATTTTGGTTATGCCTTTGCGAATGTGAATGCTAATCCGATTCTGGATAAAGAAAAGAAAGAAGTGGCGTTTACCGTTTTCGTTGATGGTGGAAAACGGGTTTATGTCCGGCGCATCAATCTGGCCGGTAATACCCGTACGCGGGATGAAGTGATCCGCCGGGAATTCCGTCAGTTTGAGAGCTCTTGGTATGATGGTGAGAAAATCAAGGCGTCCAGAGACCGTGTGGAACGCCTTGGTTATTTTGGTGATGTAAAACTTGAGACGCCGGAAGTGGCTACCAGTACGGATCAGGTGGACGTGAATTTGTCGGTCACAGAAAAACCGACTGGCAATCTGACTTTTGGTGCGGGCTACTCCAGTGCGGAACGGTTGACGCTGACAGGTGCCATTCAGCAGGCTAATGCTTTTGGCAGCGGCGATACCATTGGTCTTGAAATCAATACCAGCCGTCAGTACCGCACGGTTGCTTTGGCGCATACTGACCCTTATTTTACGGATGACGGCATTAGTCGTAGCGTAGAGGCTTATCTGAGAACGACACGTCCGATTATTGGCAGTATCGGTGATTACCGCGTACAGACGACCGGCGCTAACCTGCGTTTCGGCGTCCCATTCTCAGAGGTGGATACCGTATTCTTTGGACAGGGTTTTGAGCGGACAAAAGTAGAAACCTATATTACAGGTAGTCCGCAGGCTTATTTGCGCTATGTTGCTGCCTATGGTAATGGGGTAAAAGATCCTACTGACCCTTACTATGGCGTGGGAACAGCGACAACGAATTCGTTCCCGATGACGGTTGCTTGGCAGCGCGATAGCCGAGACAGTGTTCTGACGCCGACGATCGGTCGTTATCAGCGCGCCAATCTGGAATTGGCGGCGATTGGTAATTTCAAATACTACCGCGCTATTTACAATGCTCAGTATTTCAAGCCTATTTATCGTTCGGTCACATTGGCTTTAAACGGTGAATTTGATTATGGTCATGGAATTGGTAGTAAGCCATACCCGATTTTCAAGAACTTCTATGCTGGTGGTATCGGCTCCGTGCGTGGCTATGAGCCTTCATCGCTGGGTACAAAAGACCCTTATGGCAATGCGACCGGTGGTGCCAGCCGGGTTCTGGGTAATGTAGAATTACAGATTCCTTTCCCTGGCGCAGATAAATCTTTGCGTTGGTTCACTTTCCTGGATGGTGGTCAGGTGTTTGATGAAGGACAGAAAATGCGTTGGAGCGACCTGCGTTTTGGCGCCGGTATCGGTATCAGCTGGATATCTCCTGTAGGGCCGCTGAAGCTCAGTTTTGGTCGTGCGCTGAACGCAAAACCGGATGATAAGAAGCAAGCCTTCCAGTTCCAGATGGGTACAGGTTTTTAATTAGTTTTGCCATAGAGGTTACGGAGATTATTTTGAGTCAGCATATTACCCCGTCCAAATTGTTGCAGCGTCTGGTGATTTGTGCGGCCTGCTTTGTGGGTTTATCTCAGGCGCAAGCACAGGATTCGAGAATCGCGATTTTTGATTCTCAGCGTGTTATCCGCGAATCTGCCCCGGCAAAAGCCGCAGAGGCAAAGATTGAACAGGAATTTTCCAAGCGTGGTAAAGAGTTGCAGGATCTTGCAACCCGGATCAAAGCGATGGCCGAAAAACTGGACAAAGATTCTCCTGTTCTGTCTGAGTCGGAAAGAATCAAGCGACAGCGTGAGCTGGCTGATCTGGATCAGGACTTCAAACGCAAACAGCGGATTTTTAATGAAGATCTGAATCAGCGGAAAAATGAAGAAATCGCTGCACTGGTCGATAGAGCATATAAAGTTGTGAAGCAAATTGCAGAAACAGAAAAATACGACATTGTTTTGCAGGATGCTGTTTATTTTAATCCTCGCGTTGATATTACCGACAAGGTTCTTAAAGCACTCGCCAAATAAGCCATGACCACGACAAGCACTCGGCTGGGAGAATTGGTCGATCGCTTCGGTGGTCAATTAATTGGTTCACCAGACCTGACAGTAACCGGTATTGCTCCTTTGAGTGATGCCGGCCAATCTCATATAACCTTCCTTTCAAATTCAAAACTCCGTCAGCAGGCAGCGTCAACCCATGCCGCTGCGTTGATACTCACGGAGACAGATCACGCGCAGATATCATCCCAGTATCCTGGGGCATGTATTCTGACCTCAAATCCTTACGTTTATTTTGCCCGTTCCGCCCAATACTTTGCATCTCTGGCTGCAATTGTTCCTGTTCCAGGCATTCACCCGGACGCCTGGGTGAGTCCGCACGCAGTAATTGCACCTGATGCGAGCATTGGCCCTCACGTCAGCATTGAGGCAGAGGCGGTGATTGAAGGCAATGTGGTGATTCATGCGGGCACGTCTGTTGGCCGTGGTGTCCGCATCGGGAGCGGAACGATCATTCATGCCAATGCGAGTATTTACGACTATTGCGAGCTTGGTCAACGTTGCATTATTCATTCCGGTGCAGTGATCGGTGCTGATGGCTTTGGTTTTGCTAATGAACGCGGTTCCTGGATCAAGATCCCGCAAACTGGGCGTGTCATGATTGGTGATGACGTTGAGGTTGGCGCCAACACCAGCATTGACCGTGGTGCCCTCGCAGATACGATTATTGAAAATGGCGTCAAACTTGATAACCAGATTCAGATAGGCCATAACTGCCATATTGGCGAGCATACTGCAATGGCTGGCTGTGTTGGTGTTGCCGGTAGCGCAAAAATTGGCAAACACTGTACGTTTGGGGGCGCAGCAATGGTTCTGGGGCATCTGACTATCGTTGATCATGTTCACATTTCTTCTGGCAGCATGGTCTCGAGATCCATTCTCGAGCCTGGGCAATATACGGGTTTTTATCCTCTGGCAAAAAATGCGGATTGGGAAAAAACTGCTGCTATCGTTCGTAATTTATCCGGTATGCGCGAAAAAATTCGCCAACTGGAAAAGACAATCAAAACATTGACTGAAAAGACATCATGAATACACTTTGCATTAACGAAATTAAAGAATATTTGCCACATCGTTATCCGATGCTGTTGGTAGACCGGGTATTGAACTGGGAAAGTGGAAAAACCATCACTGCAATCAAAAATGTAACGGCGAATGAAGAGTTCTTTAATGGGCATTTTCCCAATAAACCCGTAATGCCGGGCGTATTAATGATCGAGGCATTGGCGCAGACAGCCGCTATTCTGTCTTTCCTGACTATGGGACAAAAACCGGACGACAAAACGATCGTTTATTTCCTTGGAATTGACGGTGCGCGATTTAAACGACCGGTTGAACCCGGCGATCAGTTGAAAATGGAAGTTGAAATTCTGAAGGTGGCCCGTGGCATCTGGAAATATAAAGCAAAAGGTACGGTGGATGGACAGCTTGCCCTCGAAGGCGAGTTGATGTGCACCATGCGCACAACAGACGATGCCGCGGAGAAATAATGCCAATTCATTCAACAGCGTTGGTTGATCCCCAGGCTCAGCTGGACAGCTCCGTTGAGGTTGGACCTTATGCCATTATCGGTCCGCATGTACGCATTGCGGCTGGGACAAAGATTGGTTCACATGTCGTCATTGATGGGCATACGACGATTGGGCGGGATAATCACTTTCATCCTTTTTCTTCGATAGGCGGCCCCCCCCAGGATAAAAAATATGGCGGTGAAATCACTTATCTTGAAATCGGTGACCGGAATTTAATTCGTGAATTCTGTACGTTTAACTGCGGTACCACTCAGGACAAAGGTATCACCAAAATCGGAAACGATAACTGGTTCCTGGCTTATGTGCATATTGCCCATGATTGCACAGTCGGTAACCACACGATCTTCTCCAATAATGCGGCACTGGCAGGGCATGTTCAGATTGGTGACTGGGTGATCATGAGCGGATTTTCTGCTGTCCATCAATTCTGCAAGATCGGAGCCCATGCGTTTGTCGGGATGAATACCAGCCTGACGCAGGATGTGCCGCCTTTTGTCCTGTTGTCGGGAAATCCGGCGCAGGCGCATGGCGTGAATCTGGAAGGTCTGAAACGCAGAGGTTTTGACCGTGCCCAGCTGAATGCAATTCGTCATGCTTACAAGCTGACCTATAAATCAGGACTGACGCTGGAAGAAGCCAAAGTCGCGTTGCACAGCTATGAAGAAACGCTGGATCCGGCAGCCGCATCTCAGGTCTCGTTGATGCGTGAATTCCTGAACGAATCAACACGCGGCATTGTTCGTTAATTATCTGACGGCAGCCAGTCATCACATGTCCCTTACAGAGAAACCAGTCATTGCGATGGTCGCCGGCGAAACATCCGGTGATATGCTGGCAGCCCGGATGCTATCCGGGCTGCGTCCGCGTATACCTGATGCGCGCATACACGGCATTGGCGGGCCGCGCATGGCCGAGCACAGTTTTATTAATGACTGGCCAATGGAAAAACTGTCTGTCCGGGGATTATTTGAAGTGCTTCGTCACTATCGGGAAATCAGCGGTATACGCAGGCAGCTGCGTGAGCAGCTTTTCAATGAGAAACCCGATGTATTTATCGGTGTCGATGCGCCGGATTTTAATCTTGATCTGGAAATTGATTTGCGTCAGGCTGGTATTCCTACCATGCATTATATTAGCCCGTCTATCTGGGCCTGGCGTGGCGGGCGAATTAAAAAGATCGCCAGAGCAGTATCGCACATGCTGGTTGTTTTCCCATTTGAAGAACAAATTTACCGAAATGCAGGTATTCCCGTCACTTATGTCGGCCATCCGCTCGCTCAGGTGATTCCTCTGGAAATAGATACGGCTGCAGCACGTGAGGAGCTTGGCCTGGATCCACGGTTCAAAGTGGTGACGATACTTCCGGGTAGCCGGATGTCGGAGATTAAATACAATACGGAAGCTTTTATCCGTACAGCAAAAATCCTCACAGATCGTGAACCCAACTTACAGATCGTTGTACCGATGGCTGGCAATGCGCAGCGCAGCTATTACATTCAGCTAGTAGTGGCAGCGAAACTGGAAGGTGTTCCGGTACTGTTGATTGATGGTCGCTCTCATACGGCGATTGCCGCAGCAGATACAGTGTTGGTGGCTTCTGGTACGGCATCTCTGGAAGTGGCTTTATTTAAAAAGCCAATGGTCATTGCGTATAAGATGATGGAAGCATCATGGCAGATTCTCAAGCATATGGGATATCAGCCATGGGTCGGGCTGCCAAATATTCTGGAAGGTGAATTTGTTGTTCCTGAATTTTTACAGTCAGCCGCCACGCCGGAAGCGATGGCAGAGGCAATCTGGACGCAGTTAAATGATGATGTCTTGCAAAATAATCTGAAGGACAGATTTACAGCTATGCACCATACTTTGCTGAGAGATACTGCCGGCATTTCTGCGCAAGCTGTGCTGGACGTCATCGGTCAACGTTGATCGTCATCTCTCCGGACTTTTGTCCGTCAACTCATCGTCGGTCAGAACACGCACATCCGAATTTTTGAACACACTGAATGACCCGTTATGTACGTTGATTCTCATTGCCACATTAATTTCCCTGAGCTTGCCATCCGTATGCCGGAAATTTTGCAGAAAATGCAGGATAATGGTGTCAGTCATGCTTTGTGTGTATCGGTTGATTTGCCCGATTTTCCACAAGTACTTGAACTGGCAGAGCGCTATCCTCACATCTATGCTTCCGTCGGCGTACATCCTGATTATGAAGATACGCCTGAACCGACTGCGGAGCAGCTTGTCGAATTGGCCCGGCATCCTAAAATCATCGCAATCGGAGAAACCGGCCTGGATTATTTTCGCCTGAAGGGTGATCTGGAGTGGCAGCGGGCACGTTTTCGTCAGCATATCCGTGCTTCCCGCTTGAGTCGGAAACCACTGATCATCCATACCCGTTCTGCTGCAGAAGATACGATCCGCATCATGCAGGAAGAGGGAGCGGGAACGGATCATGGTGGTGTGGCAGGTGTCATGCATTGTTTCACAGAGTCTCTGGAGGTTGCGCTTGCCGCAGTGGAGATGGGGTTTTACATTTCTTTTTCCGGCATACTGACTTTTAAGAGTGCGAAAGATTTACAGGCAGTGGCTAAAGCTTTGCCTTTGAACAGAATCCTGATTGAAACTGATTCGCCTTACCTGGCACCTGCACCGCATCGCGGGAAAATGAATGAACCCGGGTTTGTGCGTCATGTCGGTGAATTTCTCGCTGATCTTAAAGGTATTCCGGCGCATCAGGTGCAAACCGTGACAACGCAGAATTTTTTTGATTTGTTTCAATTCGCTCAACGAGGATTGTGATGCTATCCCGTATCGCTTGCGTATTGGTGACCTTTTGTTTATTGCTGGCTTGTCCGACAGATTCGTATGCGGATTCTTATGCAGATTTTTTGTTTGCGATCCGTTTTAATGATGCAGAAACTGTTAAAAATTTTTTACAGCAGGGAATTGATGTTAACTCTGTGGAAGGCGAGCGTGGCGAAACAATATTGATGATCGCATTGCGAGAAAAGGCAATGCGTGTGGTTGATGTACTGCTGCACTCACCGGATATCAGGGTGGCAGCGAGAGCAAAAAATGGCGATACCGCATTAATGATTGCCAGTTTTTTGGGGAATGCGACGGCAGTTTCACAACTCATTGATGCAGGTGCGGAAGTGAATCAGCCGGGGTGGACTGCATTGCATTATGCTGCGGCCAGTGGCAACGCGGAAGTGGTTGCTATTTTGCTGGAACATTATGCCTACATTGATGCTGAGTCACCGAATAAAACCACGCCTTTGATGATGGCAGCGCGCTACGGTCGGGCTGCCGCCTTCCAGCTGTTACTGGATGAAGGTGCTGACCCAGATCTGAAAAATGACAAAGGTATGACAGCACTGGATTTTGCAATTGAACTAGAGAGGCGTGATCTGATTGATATTTTGAACGCAAGAAAAACGCGTTCTTCCAGTAATTAATGCATGATGTTTTACCCCGACGCAGTCATTCTGAAATTTTTTATAAATTCCGCGACGCAGCATATTGTGAGCAGATAGCTCCCTGTGTTAGAGTGCGGACTTCATCATTTCGGAGTTCATTCTGTGGACAGTTATAGTTGTAGATTATCTTCTAATCACAACATGGCAATGTAAAGCAGAAACTCTGCTACTACCTTGCCAGACGGCGGGGAGTAGTTCTAACAGCATTCGCTGACTTCCTACTTATCCAATCACTTTTCAGATTCAATGCAGATAGCAACTGTAGCATTGAGTGTGAGCAGACGTATGCAATTGTTTCGCCTGACGGGCATCAACAGCAGGGGAGGTCGTTTGTTGAGTATTATTTTATTTATTTCCGGATCAGTCGCTATCTGGGGGATCGTCAATGTTTGAATTATTTAAACTTCAGACAGGAGAAGAGCCACGGGAAGACACAGGTCCTAACCGTTGGGACTGGGCATTATTACCTTTGATTCTTGCGTTGCTGAGTGTATTTGCTTTTGCAGCAATGCAGATGAGCCGGCCTTTTCTGGTCGGGGAAGCGTTGCAAGTGTCGTTGGATCCGTTTTATTTGCCTTATTATCTTTTGCGCACCATTCTCCGGATGTTTACCGCGCTGGGATTTTCTTTACTGTTCAGTTTGATTTTTGCTGCTGTGGCTGTGAAATATGCGGCAGCTGAAAAGGTCATGATTCCGGCGCTGGATATTTTGCAGTCCGTACCAATTCTCGGTTTTCAGGCTATTGCAATTGCGCCATTTATTGCGCTGTTTCCAGGAAATTTACTGGGTGTGGAGTGTGCAGCTATTTTTGCGATATTCACTTCTCAAGCCTGGAATATGGCTTTCAGCTTGTACCAGTCGATGCGGAATGTACCTTCTGAATTAGCGGAAGCGGCACATATTTTCCGGTTGTCGGGGTGGCAGCGGTTTTGGCGTCTTGAGTTGCCCTTTGCGATGCCCGGATTGTTGTGGAACATGATGATGTCCATGTCCGGAGGATGGTTTTTTCTGGTTGCCGCAGAGGCAATTTCCGTCGCTGGTCAAGACATCAAGTTACCAGGGATTGGTTCTTATATTGCCGTTGCCATTGAAGCGAAAAACGGACCGGCAATTGCTTGGGCAATCGCCGCAATGCTGACTGGAATTCTGTTGTATGACCAACTGTTTTTCCGCCCATTGCTGGCCTGGGCAGATAAATTCCGCTTCGAGGAATCTCAGGGGGAAACAGCACAGCAATCCTGGTTGCTGGACTGGATGCGCAATAGTCGCTGGGTACGCGGATGGACAGAAAAATTCTGGGGGCGTTTAGGACGTGTGCTCGGCTGGTTTAGCGTCCATCATGATGGTACTTCTGAAAAAATGCGGAAGAAACTGGTCAGTCCTGTCTGGTCCCGTTTATGGGATGTGGGCTTGATTCTGATAACGCTGCTGGCTATTTACCGCTTGATGAGTTTCATTCACAGCGATGTTGGCTGGCATGAAGCCGTGCACGTTGTTGGGCTCGGATTCATTACATTGTTGCGGGTGATGTTGCTGATCGGACTCGCATCGCTTGTCTGGGTGCCGATTGCGGTGTGGATCGGTTTGCGCCCTCAGTATTCTCAAAAGGTGCAGGCGGTTGCGCAGTTTTTGGCTGCCTTTCCGGTCAATCTCATGTTTCCGCTGGTAGTGTTTGTGATGCTGGCACTGAATCTTTCACCGAACATCTGGCTTAGTCCGTTAATGGTTTTTGGTACCCAGTGGTATATCTTGTTTAATGTGGTTGCCGGGGCATCGACGATTCCGAATGAGCTTCGTCTGGCTGCAGATAATCTGGGGCTGAGTGGATGGCTGAAATGGAAACGTGTTTATCTACCGGCGATTTTCCCCAGTTTTATTACGGGCGCCATCACAGCGAGCGGTGGTTCGTGGAACGCCAGTATCGTTGCAGAATATGTCACCTGGGGCAAAACGACGCTGGTGGCTGATGGGCTTGGAAGTTATATCAAACAGATGACCGAGGCCGGAGACTTTCACCGCATTGCACTGGGTATTGGGATCATGTGTATTTTTGTGACTTTATTGAATCGTTTTTTCTGGCGCAAACTGTATTTGCTGGCAGAGGATCATATTCGCTGACTGGCATGTCATTCTGCAGATAGACGCTGATTATATTATCAAAATAATGAGACTGACGATGGCCGAAGCCGGCAGAGTCAGTCTGGAGAATACCGATGACACAGAATTTACTGATTGACCTGAATCATGTTGCCAAATCTTTCAAAGCCGCTGATGGCAAATCCCGCCTGATTCTGGACAAAGTGGATTTTCAGCTGAAAGAAGGTGAAATTGTTGCGCTACTTGGCAAATCTGGCTCAGGTAAGTCGACATTGCTGCGCATCATGGCTGGATTGATTCCTGCCGATAAGGGGCGGGTTGCTTATCGTGATCAGCATATCTATGGGCCGGTGGCTGGCGTGGCCATGGTGTTTCAGTCTTTTGCCTTATTTCCGTGGCTGACTGTCCAGCAGAATGTGGAGCTTGGACTGGAGGCGCAGGGTGTGCCTGCTGACGAACGCGAGCAACGGGCAGATGCCGTGTTAGAGCTGATTGGTCTGGCAGGTTTTGGCGGCGCGTTGCCGAGGGAGTTATCCGGAGGTATGAAGCAGCGTGTCGGTATCGCCCGCGCTCTGGTGACAAATCCGGACATTTTACTGATGGACGAAGCCTTTTCCGCGCTGGATGTGCTGACCGGCGAAACGCTGCGAAATGATATGCTCGATTTATGGGAAGAGAAAAAGATTTCGACCAAGGGAATTCTGATCGTTTCGCATAATATTGAAGAAGCGGTCATGATGGCTGACCGGATCATTATTCTTTCTAGCGATCCTGGAACCGTCCGGTGTGAAGTCAAGATTGATTTGCCGCGCCCACGCCATGTTGAGGCTGTTGAAGTCCGTGCATTAATGGATGAAATTTACGGTCTGATGACGATGCGGCATACACATGAAGCGGCTTCGGATGCACCGAATACGCGGCATATTGGCTATCGCCTGCCTGATACCGACGTCAGTCGTATTGAGGCGGTGCTGGACATGATTGCCGAAGCGCCGTTCAATGGACGTGCTGATTTGCCGCAACTGGCAGAAGAGGCCGAATTATCGGATGAAGAATTGTTTCCGACTTATGAGGCATTGAGCTTGCTTGGATTTGCGGTACTTGAAAAAGGTGACATCATTCTGTCTCCGTTGGGGAAAAAATATTACGAAGCGGAACAGGCTGAGAAGCAGGAGTTATTCGGGCAACAGTTGTTGATTCATGTACCACTGGCATCGCATATCCGAAATAACCTGGAAATCGAAGATAATGGCAGCCTGTCAGAGCAACCACTGCTTGAAATGCTGGAAGAGTTTTTGAAAGCGGATGAAGCCAAGCGTGTGCTTGAGGTTGCAATTGAGTGGGGGCGTTATGGCGAAGTCTATGAATACGATTACCATACCGGACGACTCAAATTACCGGAAGCCAGCGAAGAGTAAATAAGTTTCTCGCAGGGGCTTTGATTCTTCTGACCTGCTGAGTGTGGTGTTGAATCAAATGACAGAAATTTTTAACTGGGAACTCTATTTGGTTTTGGCTAATGCCAGGAGCAGGTCAGGATGCCTCCGAAGGCTTAGTTAAAAAGAGAATGGTTGTACGACGCTTAAACAAAACGGCATCCTTGCGGATGCCATTCGATTGTTTCCGGTATTGAAAATATGGCGTTAGTGAGACATGAATACCGGAATGGTCATACTCTCCAGGATGGTTCTGGTCACGCCGCCCATAATCATTTCTCTGAAGCGTGAATGGCCATACCCTCCCATTATCAACAAATCACTGTCGAGATCATGTGCGAGGGAAAGGAGCGCATTGCCAATATCTGTAGATGTTTTGTGAACAGATACTTCCACCTTGATTCCATGTCTTGCCAGATAAAGTGCGATATCTGCTCCGGGTTGTTCACCATGTGCATCCGGAATGGATTTAGGGTTGAAAATGGCGATCTGAACCAGGTCTGCCCGTTTTAGCAAGGGCAGGGCATCTGTTAATGCACGCGTCGCCTCGCGACTGGCATCCCAGGAAATCAGGGGACGTTTGCCAACCGTCTTGAACTCACCCGCGTAAGGGATGATCAGAACCGGGCGGCCCGAATTCATAACGATGTATTCAGGAAAATCGGGCAGGACAGATGGCGAAGGTTCTTCGCGATTGGTCTGACCAATCACAACGAGGTCACTGTATCTCGCCTGCAGGCCAATCCCGCCACCAGCCTCATCGTTTGCGATCATACTTTCATAAGAACTGACACCGATTTTTTCGGCACTTGCATTAAATTGCGCAACGGCTTTTTCTGCACGTTCTTTCAGAAAATTCAGGTGAATCGTCAGATTCGGATCGCTGGCACTGATGTTGCCGTCCTGGTAAATGAAGCGGGATACACCGGTCACAGCAGTTCCGATCAGGTGTGCGCTCTCTGCTTTTGCTATATCTGCGGCGATTTGAACTCTGAGTTCTGAACGCGCAGATTCATCTACGTGTACCAGTACGGTTTTGTATGCCATGTCATTGCTCCTGTTGAGTTTTTCTCTACGAAAACAACTTATTTTGCTAAACGAAAAATGCGTATTTCCCTGAAATTGCTCTTATTATTTCTTGTTGAGAAATTCCAGCAGCGAGTTTAGCTTAATTTTCTCATGCCGCGACAACAGTTTCATTGCTCCATTGAGGCAATAATTTTTTCCCCACCAGAACGGATACCTTTTCAGTAACTTTTTCTGTGACCTTGCTTCTTGCCTTAGCGGGAGGCAGGCGACGCAATGTTTTTAACGCATTCGTATCCAGTAAGCAGATTTCACGCTGATCGACGCTGATGAATCCCATTTCATTAAATGCGGACAGGGTGCGGCTGACGGTTTCCAGTGTCAGACCGAGGTAGCTGCCTATTTCATGACGCGTCATACGCAGATTAAAACATTTACCTGAATAGCCGAGTTGGCTGAAACGCTCACCCAGACTGGTCAGGAAGCGGGCAACCTTGGCTTCTGCGCTCAGTGCGCTCAGCATGCCGATCATGGATTGTTCGCGCACCAGTTCCCGGCTCATGACGCTGTACATCGCATTTTCCAATTCGGAGTAGGTGCGTCCCAGCGTTGCAAATGTTTTGTAGGGCAGCAAAATGATGTCGCAGTCGGATAAGGCCACCGCTTCTGAGGCGTGGTGCTGATTATGTATGCCGTCGATGCCGAGTAAGTCGCCCTTCATCGGGAAGCTCAGCACTTGCTCATTACCATATTCGTCAATCAACACTGTTTTCAAAAAGCCGGAATTCACAATATAAAGTGAGTCGAAATCCTGGCCGATAGTATGAACGCGTTGACCAGCTTTGAAGCGGACATGCTGAAACAGTACCTCTTCTTCGCCTGAACATGCCGGGGCAGGTATGTGCAGCAGTTCACAGATCTCACGCAAATTTGACCACAAGTTGCCGTGGCAACGCCATCCAGCTTCATTGGAAACTGTGGCAGGTAAATTTTTTACCATAACATGTGGGTTCGTATGGCGGGATGTGTGAAGGGCGGTAGTCATAGAAGTCTCCTGGGGAGGGAAGATTAATTAATTCTGTGAGGGGCAAGCGGTTGCTGCCAGCTGTGCAAAATATTCTGAATCTGCTCAAAGTCGGTGGATTTATCCAGAAAATCATCGGCACCTGCGCGAAGTGCGTGAAGGCGGTTGTCTTCGGTCGAGTGATTGGTCAGAATCACGATTTTGATTTCAGGTTTGTGTTGCTTGATTTCTTTTAATAACTGCAGGCCATTTCCCGTTCCCAGTTGCAGATCAAGAATGATCGCGTCGGTCTCGCTGTTAATGACCCCGTTGTAAGCGCTGTCGACATCTCCGGATACACCGACGACATACATCCCCGGGATTTCTTCCACGAAACGGATGAGGCGGTTCTGAATCAGGACAGAATCTTCGACAATATATAAATTCATAATGCGCTTGATGTAGGACAATGCTTTGTTTGCTTGAGTCCATTATTGCGGATTAGCGCTTTGATTTATATCAGGCGATGCTGATTTGCCCTGTCGGATTTGTGGAGGGATGGCTAGGAATATTCCTACAAGCTTTCAGGCGAGCAGGTGAAATGCGGGGAGATGGAAGATTTCAGGAACCGTTGTTTAGCAAGTGATGCGCCACTGCGTATTGCACCAGGTCTGACAGATTTGTCATATTCATTTTCTGAAGAATCCGCATTTTATGGGTACTGACAGTTTTAACGCTTAAATGTAAAAAGTCGCCGATTTCTGTAATCGACTTCCCCTTGACCAGATGACTGAAAACCTCAAACTCACGGTCTGAAAGTGCAGTATGCGGCAGGTTGTCATCTGCGGGCATGACATTCATCGCCAATTGTTCTGCCACTTCAATGCTGATATAGGGCCGGCCGGAAGCTACTTTACGCAAGGCAGTCAGCAGCTGGGTGCCTGCGCTTTCTTTGGTCAGATAACCCCTGGCGCCAGCCCTGATGGCTCTGACGGCGTACTGCTCCTCTTCGTGCATGGTCAGTATCAGGATCGGAAGCTTGGGCGATTCGTCCTTGATTTGCCGGATCAGATCAACCCCGCTTCTGCCTGGCATCGACAGATCCATGAGCAGTACGTCGAATTCCATGGTGCGTACTTTTTCCAATGTGTCAAATCCATCCACTGCTTCCCCGACGACCTGCACATCTTCAATACCGTCCAGAATGCGCTTGAGTCCCTCGCGCATAATTGTGTGGTCGTCTGCAATCAGAATTCGGATCATTCAATACATTCAGGTGAAAATTGGCACATGGGGGCAGTTTCCTTCCTATTGTACTGTAATGCTATCCTGATGTGGCACTGCAAGATGGAGAGTCTGCAATTGTCAGTGTGCCTTGTTCCTGTGGACTAAGACGGGAATGTTGCAAAGCGACAAAACCTTGGTGGTTGTGCTGCCGAGCAAAAGCTGGCCGACGCCACTACGGCCATGCGAGCCGATGAAAATCAGATCACAGCCATATTGCTGCGCTGTATGAACAATTTCCTTGGCCGGAGAATCATTGAACTGAATCACGCTCTCAAATTCCACACCTGCTTGTTTTGCCGCATCGCGGGCTGGTTGCAGATAGGATTCGGCAAGCGTACGCATGGCCGATTGGTATTCTTCTTCGGTTGGCGTATTGGGAGGGATGATGTCGATGTAGATCGGATATTGATAACTACTCGCTACAAATAAGGCGACCACTTTTGCATTAAGCTGTTTGGCGAAATCGATTCCTGCCTGAACACTGGCGTTGGCCAGTTCGGAGCCATCTGTTGGCATCAAAATTTTGCTGTACATTTTCTCTCCAGATCTGAGGGGTGTTAAACAGATTCTATCTTGTATCTTCGATGCAGACAGAGCTTGATGCTGAACAAGTTTATGGCGAAATATCCGTTTTGCAAGGATGGTATCGCGGTATGGTTATCGGAAAATAAGGAGTAGTATCAGAACGCCAGCATCCGTCTGATGAAAGGGGTAATATCCGCAGGACTGAAGTGAACGTCTGTGCATGTATGCCAGACAGCGAATTCACGGATGACTTTCATGAGATCAGCCGCCAATGTGTCACTGATACGGACATCGGCTTCCAGAAACAGGGATTTGATTTCCATGATCTGTTGTTTGCGGTGTGCTTTGGCATCGATTCTTGCAACCAGTTTGCCATTGCGCAGGATAGGTAGGCAAAAATAGCCATATTGCCGTTTAGCTGCGGGAGTGTAACATTCCAGCCGGTATTCAAAACCGAATAAATCCGCTGCGCGTTTTCTGTCCCATACCACCGGATCAAAAGGCGATAAAACTCTTGTGCTGCTTGCCTTTAGAGCTTTATCTGCGGCGAGTTCCAGTTGTTCGAGATGATCTGTGTGTACGTATGCAGGCTGCTCCCATTGCCCTACCTTAATTTTGATCAGCAGACCTTGTTTGCAAAGTTGATCGGGGTGATTTTCAGGACTGATGTTTTTCAGCCGGAAATAGTCTTTGACCCAGCTTGCTTTCGCCACGCCGAGTGCCTTGACCGACAACAGGATTTTGCTTTTTTCGGCATCGTGCCGGGTTGGCAGGTGAATTTCGTCGTCCCATGCCGGATGCACACGCTCACGCAAATCATAGACACGTTGAAAGCCGCGCCGCTGGGCAACCATGAGCTGCCCCGTGGTAAACAGCACTTCCAATGAACGTTTTTCGGGTTTCCATTCCCACCAGCCACCGGCTTTTCCGTCCTGTCGTTCAAAATCAACAGAGCGCACAGGGCCATTTTGGCTAATGAAGTCGCGCAGACGAATAATTTCCTGCTGATGCTCCTGCTGCCACCGGTGATTGAATTTCCAGCCCATTCCATCAGGAGAAATCATCTGATGTCGGTACAAGCCATAGTCTTCAATCGGCAGAAAACAGGCTTCGTGTGACCAGTATTCAAAGAGTTTTTTTTCCGCCAGCAGTTCATCGAGCCAGGCTGCGGGATAAGCGCCGAGTCTGCTCCACAGAACCAGATAAGGACTTCTGGCGACTACGCTGATGGTATCAATCTGAAGCGCAGACATGCGGCGTATGCATTGCAGTACGTCTTCCTTCACTGGCTGGCGACGCGGGTTCTTCAGTAAGCCCTGAGCACTCAGGTGCAGTGCTCTGGCAGAGTCAAGGCTGATCTGGTATGAGCTGGACATGAGTGCAGGCGTTTTCCTTAAATAAACTGGATGCGATGACCCTTGTTGGGAGGGATGGTACTGTGCCGCATTGTTTTGTTGTCGTACTCAGAAATGTTTCAGACCAATCGCCGCCTTGACTTCGTCCGTGGTCTGAGCGGCGATTTCCCTTGCCTTGTGCGTTCCTTCTTTGAGCATTTGCAATACTTGTCCACGGTCTTTCGCATACTCTTCACGGCGCTCCCGAATCGGCGCCAGCAAATCCTGCAGAATACCTTCGAGGCGCGCTTTTACAACACTGTCCCCGAGACCGCCGCGGACATAATGGTCTTTCATCGCCTGCAGACCGGTTTTGTCCTCATCAAAAGCATCCAGATAAATAAACGCGACATTACCTTCCAGATGGCCTGGATCATTCACGCGCAGGTGCAACGGATCGGTATAAACATTGCGCACAGCTGCTTTGATTTCTGCTGGTGAAGCACCCAGATTAATGGTGTTACCCAGAGATTTGCTCATCTTGGCTTTACCATCAATACCGGGTAGCCGGCCGATTTCCGGCACCAGTGCCTGACATTCCACCAGAATATCTTTATTGACTAAACGATTAAAGCGCCGGACGATTTCATTTGTTTGCTCAATCATTGGAATCTGGTCTTCGCCAACAGGAACCAGCGTGGCTTTGAATGCGGTAATGTCCGCTGCTTGGCTGACCGGATAAGTCAGGAATCCGGCTGGAATATCACGTTCAAAATTACGCAGGATAATCTCCTGTTTGATCGTTGGATTGCGCTCCAGTCGTGCGACAGAAACCAGATTCAGATAGTAAAACGTCAGTTCGGTTAATTCGGGAATCTGCGATTGGATAAAAATAGTGGATTTTGCAGGATCAATTCCGACAGCAAGGTAATCGAGTGCGACTTCCAGGACATTGTTATGTACTTTGGCCGGATCATCCATGTTGTCTGTCAGAGCCTGGGCATCTGCCAGCATGATGTATTGCTCGTATTGATGCTGATATTTGACACGATTACGCAGGCTTCCGACGAAATGTCCGAGATGCAGCGGACCGGTAGGACGGTCGCCCGTCAGGATAAGATGATTTTTATGGTCATTCGTGCTTGCTTGCATAGGAAATCCGTTCTCGGTGCGTAAAAAAAGCCGCTCATTGATGGCGGCATTTTGGAAAAATTGCTTCTTGTCAGGACAGTATGATGCCGCCAGAGCAGATTATGTGTCAAGTTTGTGGATGTGCATCAAAATACGATCAGTTTCCCTGGTTTCGTTGGCAATGGAATAAAGGTTGGGTGGTAAAATTCGCAGCAATTATTCTGGTCGGCCTGTATGCCGGCCTCCGATCAAGTAACAGGTAATCTGATAGTGACTACTCCTGAAAAATTAATTATCGCTTCCCGCGAAAGCCGTCTGGCGATGTGGCAGGCTGAATATGTGCGCGATAAACTGGCGGCCCTCTATCCGGCCTGCGATATTCAAATCCTTGGTATGACGACGCGTGGCGATCAGATACTGGATCGTGCTTTGTCCAAAGTGGGTGGTAAGGGTTTGTTTGTGAAGGAGCTGGAAGTCGCTATGCTTGAAGGACAGGCTGATCTCGCCGTCCATTCCCTGAAAGATGTACCGATGGATCTGCCGGAAGGATTTGCTTTGGCAGCTATACTTGAACGCGAAGATCCGCGCGATGCTTTTGTGTCAAACCAATTTTCTTCCTTGGATGAGTTGCCCGCCGGAGCCGTAGTCGGTACCAGTAGCTTGCGCCGGCAAGCTTTAATTTCCGCACGGTTTCCGCATTTGCAGATTCGCCCATTACGCGGCAATCTGGATACCCGGTTGCGCAAGCTGGACGATGGTGACTATGCGGCAATCATTCTAGCCGCGGCAGGCCTGAAACGTCTGGGTTTATCAGAGCGTATACGGGGCTTTTTGTCACCTGAACAAAGTCTGCCTGCTGCAGGACAGGGGGCAATGGCGATTGAAATATCTGCCCATCGTGCAGATTTGATGTCATGGCTGGCACCATTGAATCATCTGTCAACTTCCCAAGCAGTTAATGCTGAGCGTAGTGTTTCCCGGACGTTTGGCGGTAGTTGCCAGATTCCACTTGCTGCCTATGCGACCGTCAGTGGATCGCAGATGCATTTGCGTGGAATGGTTGCGACACCGGATGGCAGTCGGATTGCGCAGGCTGAAGTGCATGGTGTGGCGGACCAATTTGAAGCGCTGGGTGCCCAGTTGGCAGATGCTTTATCTGCGCAGGACGCTGCCGGTATTCTTGCAGTTTGTAAAGCGCAAATCACAGAGTGACTGGCCAGGGATGTCTCGCCGGCCAGTGATTATTACCCGTCCCCGGATTCAGGCATTTGAATTTGCGGAAAAGCTGAAACGCCTGCAAAGGCAGGCGGTAGTCTTTCCATTACTCGATATCCGTCCACTAACCGATCAGTCGGAAATCATACGAACTGTGGGCTTGTTGACGAAGTTCGACCTGGTTGCTTTCGTCAGTCCGAATGCTATTGACTGTTTCTTTCCACATGTTGCTGCATGGCCTGCTGCGCTTCCGATTGCTGTTGTGGGAGAGGGGAGTCGCAGAGCGTTGGAAAAGCATGGTCTGAATCATCAAAATGCTGACATCCGCAAGCCGGGCAACTCAGACCGGACAGACTCTGAAACCCTGATGGCAGAAATGGACACAGTTTCTCTGGCTGGACAGAAAGTGCTCGTGGTTCGTGGGAGCCGGGGACGCGAATTCCTGGCTGATGCGTTCCGCAAGTACGGGGCCGATGTGGTTCAGTTGGTGGCATATTCCAGCTCAGAGCCCGAATTCTCCGTCGAATGTGAAGATCAGTTACGACATTTGCTGAGTATGGATAGCGACTGGGTAATAACCAGTTCGGAAGCCGTGCGAACTTTGATGCGATGGACAGAGAAACTAGATTGTGGAAAATATGTATTAAAAATGCAACATCAGAATCTGATCGTTTCTCATGCTCGCATTGCTGAAACTGCGACGGCGCTTGGTTTTCGCAACATTACTTTAACGGGTACCGGCGACGAAAATGTGCTTGTCGCGTTACAATCATGCGTATGAACGAACAGCCAATCAATTCAGGGAGCGATTCCTTGTCTCAACAAACCGAACCAATCACCGTACCAGCGGTGACTCCTGCACCAGCCGTTTCCGGCGCGAACCCTAACTGGACTCAGCCAGGATACCTGATATCTGGCGTGCTGGCAGTTTTGTTGGCGGCAAACTGGTGGTCTTCGCAAAATCAAATCAGTGCTTTAAGAGAAGAGGTCGCCCGCCGTTTGCTGAGCGCCGATACCAACAGCAGCGAAACGAAAATACTGGCCAAAAATATTCAGGACACAACGAAGGAAATTCAGACAAAAGTCATTTTGCTTGAGGGCAAACAATCAGAAGCGCAGAGTCAGCAATTAGCGCTGGAACAGTTGTATCAGGATTTGTCCAAGAATCGTGACGAATGGGCGTTGGCGGAGGTCGAGCAGGTTTTATCAACTGCCAGCCAGCAATTACAATTGGCAGGCAATGTACAGGGGGCATTGATTGCCTTGCAAAATGCGGATAATCGCTTAGCTAAGTCTGAGAAACCGCAATTTATTCATATCAGACGCGCTATTGCAAAAGATATTGAGCGTTTGAAGTCTTTGCCTGCGCTGGATTTGCCGGGGCTGGCCTTGCGTCTGGATAGCGTCATTGCTCAGGTTGATCACATTCCTTTATGGTCTGATGAAAAGTCGGTAGTCACCGCAGTTGCGCCGAAAGCGCCATTGCGGGTATTGCCCAAATCAGCGGCCAGTACCAAGCAGGATAACAAAAAAGCGGTTGCTGAAACTGACGATGTCAGCTGGTCTGTGCGAGCACAGGATGTATGGCAAAGTTTTTCAAGTGAAATGTGGGGCGAGGTCCGGCAATTGATCCGTATCCGGAATGTCGAGACGCCTGATGCGTTGTTACTTGCTCCGAACCAGGCCTATTTTGCGCGTGAAAATCTGAAATTGCGGCTGCTGAATGCGCGCTTGGCCCTGCTTTCCAGAAATGAAGGTATTTTCCGTAATGATCTGGTTACAGCGCAGGATGCAATCAGCAAATATTTTGACACTCGTGCCAAACAGACTCAGACGGTACAGGCATTGCTGCGCCAGGTGCAGGGCAGTAATTTGTCTATTGAAATGCCGACTTTGTCGGAAAGCCTCAATGCAGTGCGTAACTATAAAGTGAAGCCCTGATATGCAAATTTTCATCCGGCTTCTGATTCTTTTCTCTCTGGCAGTAGGGCTGGCGATCGGCGCGCGTTTTAATCCCGGTAATGTTGTATTGTTCTTCCCGCCTTATCGTCTGGATTTGTCGCTGAATCTGTTTCTGTTTTTATTACTGGTGTTATTCGTCGTTTGTTATCTGGTGCTTGGCGCCATTAACAGCGCACGAAAAATGCCGAAAAAAGTCGCTGCATACCGTTATAGTAAAAAAGAACGTGAAAGTAATAAAGCATTGCGCGAAGCAATCCGCACTCTGTTTGAGGGACGTTTCGGTTACGCAGAAAAAGCTGCAATCCGTGCAGCGGAATTGCCCGAAAACGCCAGTATTGCCGCATTAATTGGTGCGCGCGCTGCGCATCACATGGGGCAGTTTGAGCGCCGGGATGGGTGGATGAACGGAATCAAGACGGATAATTCACATAAAGTGGCTCGTCTGGTCAGTATGACAGAATTATTAGTTGATCAGCATCAGTCAGAAAAGGCGCTGGAATCCGTTCGTGAACTTCAGGCAAATGGCAGTCGGCATATCCAGGTATTGCGGTGGGCCCTGAAAGCAAATCAACAGGCGAGAAAATGGCAGGAAGTCTTGAAGCTGGTACGCACGCTGGATAAGCACCATGCCTTGCACCCCGCATTATCTAGCCGTTTAAAAGAGTTATCGTATGAAGACCTGCTTAAAGATAGCGCAAATGATGCAGAATCGGTACGGCGAACCTGGTATGACATTCCCGCAAGCGACCGTAAATCTGCTTTCGTAGCACATCAGGCAGCCTTGGCATTTAACGCCAGAGGATTGTTTGATGAAGCGCGGACGATTGTCGAAAAAGCCTTGCTGGAAGAGTGGGATGAGCGTTTGCTGAGAGATTACCGCGATGCGGCAGCCCCGGAAGGTTCGGCCGCCTTGTTGTCGCAAATCGAGAATTGTGAAAAATGGTCAGTCGAGCATCCGACTGACCCCGAATTAGCTCTGACGCTTGGCGTTTTATGTTTGCGTCAGAAACTATGGGGTAAGGCACAACGTCATATGGAACAGGCATTATCTGATGCTGTTTCCGGGCGGACAGTCAGAGAGTCGAATCTGAAGCTCGCGCAATTACATGAGGCACTTGGTCAGGATGACGAGGCAGCCTATCACTACCGGCAATGTGCAATTGCGACCACGCTGTGATGATTTTGCGCTGTGTGCATTGCACCAATTCAACCTGAAAGCCGATATAATCCCGAGTAGTGATTGAGACTTCCCTGATATTGAAAAGAAAGACTGACATGAGCTTGAATAATGTACCTGCAGGTCGTGATTTACCAAATGACTTTAATGTCATTATCGAAATTCCGATGAATGCTGATCCGATCAAATATGAAGTAGATAAAGATACCGGAGCAATTTTTGTCGATCGCTTTATGGGCACGGCCATGCACTATCCGTGCAATTACGGCTATGTGCCACAAACAATCGCTGATGATGGCGACCCTGTCGATGTGCTGGTCATTACACCTTTCCCTTTAATTCCAGGTGTTGTAGTTCGTTGCCGCCCGATTGGTGTTCTGAATATGACGGATGAGGCTGGAAATGATGCGAAGGTTCTGGCCGTGCCTGTCGACAAAATTTTGCCAATTTATACCCACTGGCAAAAACCTGAAGATATGAACGAATTGCGCCTCAAACAAATTCAGCATTTTTTTGAACACTACAAAGACCTGGAAAAGGGCAAATGGGTGAAGGTCGAGGGTTGGGATGGTCCTGAAGCCGCGAAGAGAGAAATTCTGGCTGGCGTTGAAAATTTTAAAAACGCAGGAAAATAAATCTCCGTTTATCTGTGGTTAACAAAAAACGCGGCATATTTGCCGCGTTTTTTGTTGTAATGACGAAGTTTCGTTGTTTATTATTTATTGTTGATGCGTGTATTACCGAAAAGTCTGTTGCTGGACGGGTTTTAATGAGGAAAATACATAGTCGTAGCAATGACCAGTCCAACCAGAACGGCAATCAGGCTGATCCATGTTAAGGAGCTGATCTTATCTCTCCGCTGATTGATTGCTGCAGGAGCGCGCTGAGCGTACTTACGTTTGCGCTTGAGTCTTTTATCCCGTTCTATAAAATTATTCAGTGCTGTCGATAATGCTTCGGCAGTGGAATAACGCGCATTCAAATCTTTTTCCATCGCTTTCATGACGATTTTGGACAGTGAATTTGGAATGCGTGGATTAATTTCAGTCGGTGATTTAAGTGTTTTATGTGCGATTTGCTGCAATAGCTTATTGATGTCATTGCTTTGGAAAGGCTTTTGCATCGTCAGCATTTCATACATCACCGCTCCGAGGGAGTAAATGTCCGTTTGTGCATTGACTGGTTTTCCCAAAGCCTGCTCAGGAGACATATAGTTCGGTGTTCCCAGAATATTGTTGTTAAACAGGGTCACATCGGCAGGCTTGTTTTCATCAATTAAACGGTTTGGTGCGCGTGCAATTCCGAAATCGACTACTTTAGGCTGATTATTGGATAGGATGAAGATATTACCTGGTTTAATGTCGCGGTGAATCACACCATGTGCATGGGCGTAAGACAGAGCATCTGCAATCTTTTGAATAATCGATGCCGTTTCTACGATATCAAAATTTTTTCCATTCGCAAGCATGGTCTTTAAATCCTCACCAGGCAATAGTTCCATGGCGATAAATGTAATGCCTCCTTCTGTAGAGGCATCGAAGATGGTCACGATGTTCGGATGTGATAAGCGGCCTGCCGCCCTCGCTTCGTTAATGAACTGTTGTTCACGCGATTTTTTATCAGCTGTACCGATATTGGTATTCAATAACTTGATGGCGACACCACGATCGATCACAGGATCATGTCCCCGGAACACGGAACCGTTCGCGCCGCTACCTAATTGTTCTGTCAGATAAAATCTGCCAACGCGTTTGTGCATGGCTGAAGGCGGAGAAGAAGGGGGAGTTGGGTTTGGCTTGTTTTCCATGTCAGCAGAATGCCTTGTACAACATTAAATATCAAGTGAGCTTGATGTAATTATTTTGTTTTGCGGCAATTTTTTGTAAGGATTGTGCTCGTTCAGCATATCCGCGTAAAGTTGAACGTCATGACTTTCCCGGCGCAGGAAGGCGGCTACAGCATGATTGAATTCCTTGCGACTTAAAAAATGGGCAGAGTATGTTTTTTCCGGCAAAAAGCCGCGTGCCATTTTGTGTTCACCTTGTGCGCCGCCTTCAAAAGTAAGGAATTTTTCGCGAATACAAAATTCGATTCCCTGATAGTAAGCGGCTTCAAAATGCAGGCAAGGATAATATTGCACGCAACCCCAGTAGCGACCGTAGACGTGTTGCTCATCGTGAAAAAGCAGTGTGGCAGCAATGTTTTGGTGATCTTTGACTGCCAGGATCATGTGAACCTGCTTCTGCATAGTAGCTCCTATCTGCAGGAAAAAATCCAGGTTCAGATAGGGGCGAGAATGATGATTCAGATAGGTCAGGTCGTAACAGTGTTTAAAAAATTCCCATTTCTCCCTGGTGATATGTTCTCCAGGGATATGCTTGAAACTAATTTTTTGTTCGGTGATTTTCCTTCTTTCTGCACGAATATTTTTTCGTTTTTTATGATCTAGCGTATCAAGAAAATCGTCAAAAGTCAGATATTGATGATTGTGCCAATGAAATTGAATGCCAGTCCTGATCAGAAAACCGGCTTCTTGTAGTACTGAAATTTCGGGTAAGTCCAGAAACAGCAGATGGATGGACGATAATTGTTCTTTTGTAAGGATTTCTCTCAATGCATCGATCAGAAATTGTCTAACTTGCGGCACGGCGCTGATAAGCCTGCTCCCCGTTACGGGGGTGAAGGGAATCGCTGCCAGTAATTTGGGATAATATGGCAGACCGTGATGCTGATAAGCCTCGGCCCAACTCCAGTCGAAGACATATTCACCGTAAGAATGAGATTTTTTGTATAGCGGGCAGGCACCTACCAAAATCTCCCGATCCCAGATGGTCACAAAATGGGGTTGCCAGCCAGTCTGGGTGCATGCGCTGCCCGATTCATGCAATGCATGTAAAAATGAAAATGAAAGAAACGGATTTTTGTTTCCGGTCGCTCGAAGTAGATTTTCCCATGGCAGCTGTCCTACATCTGATAAGGAACTGGCGATGCACGTGCGATAATGCTGGTTTTCAGAAATTAATTTCATTATTAAATGGAATAAGATTGCACGATTATGACGATTAAAGTTGCTATAGCTCAGATGAATTGCACGGTCGGAGATTTGGCCGGAAATGCTGCACAGATTGTAGACTATGTTCGTCGGGCAGCTGCTGGAAATGCCGATATTGTTGTGACGCCAGAGCTGTCGCTGACCGGGTACCCGCCAGAAGATTTGCTGCTGCGCCCAGGATTCTGTCTGCAATCGCAGAATGTCTTACAGGCGCTTGCTGATCAGCTACGTGAATTTCCTGATCTGTCTGTACTGGTGGGGTATCCGTTGGCGCAGGACGGCATGCTGTTCAATGCAGTGTCTGTTCTGATGAATGGCCAGATTGTCGGAACTTACCGCAAACGTCATTTACCAAATGACGCTGTTTTTGATGAGCGCAGATATTTCAGTCCTGCATCTGATGTCTTCGTGTTTACGGTAAAGGGTATTTGTTTTGGGATTAATATCTGCGAGGATACCTGGTTTGCAGATGCACCAATGGCAGCTCAAAATGCCGGTGCGCAGGTTTTGCTGGTACCTAATGCATCTCCATTTCATATGGACAAGCTGCACAGACGTCAACAAGTCATGCGTGCCAATGTCACTTCTGCAGGTCTTGCACTGGTTTATGCCAATCTGATTGGTGGGCAGGATGAATTGATTTTTGATGGTAATTCTTTTGTGCTGGATCAGGCTGGAAATGTGTGCGCGCAGCTCAGACACTGTGAAACTGGTCTGCATGTGATCGAATTTGAAGGCGCGCAGCCGCAGTCGGCAGAATTAGTTGAAAATGGCAGTGCCGAAGCACAGATTTATCAGGCGCTGGTATTGGGTTTGCGTGATTATGTGAATAAGAATGGTTTCCCCGGTGTGCTGCTTGGTTTATCCGGTGGCGTTGACTCGGCGCTGACGCTGGCAATTGCCGTGGATGCGCTAGGAGTGGATAAGGTGAGGGCGGTGATGATGCCATCTCCGTATACGGCAGATATTTCTTTGGTGGATTCACGTGAAATGGTCCGGCGACTTGGTGTTCGCTATGATGAGATTTCAATCGCCCCATGTTTTGATGCTTTTAAATCAGTGTTGAGTCATGAGTTTGCCGGATTAAAAGAAGATGCGACAGAAGAAAATATTCAGGCGAGGATACGCGGTACTTTGTTGATGGCCATGTCGAATAAATATGGTTCTATCGTTGTAACTACCGGGAATAAGAGCGAAATGGCGGTGGGTTACTGCACTTTATATGGTGATATGGCGGGCGGCTTTGCAGTGATTAAGGATATTCCCAAGACACTGGTGTATCGTTTGTGTGAATACAGAAACCGTATTGAAGACATTATTCCTGAACGGATTCTCACGCGAGCCCCCTCGGCTGAGTTGCGTCCGGATCAGAAGGATCAGGATTCCTTACCGCCATACGACATACTCGATGGAATCGTGCAGAGATACATGGAGCAGAATCAGTCGCGTGAGGAGATTGTTTCTGCTGGTTATCGTGTTGAAGACGTGGAGCGGATTACGAAATTGATTAAAATCAATGAATATAAGCGTCGCCAGGCACCTGTCGGAATTAAGATTACACCAAGAGCGTTTGGGCGCGACTGGCGTTATCCTATCACTTCAAAATTCAGAGATTAATAAAGGAAAATAATATGAAACAAGTAACCGCTGTAATTAAACCTTTCAAGCTCGACGAAGTGCGCGAAGCATTGGCAGAAGTCGGTGTGACGGGGCTGACTGTCACTGAAGTCAAAGGATTCGGACGGCAAAAGGGGCACACCGAACTATATCGTGGTGCAGAATACGTGGTTGATTTTCTGCCAAAAATTAAGGTGGAAGTCGTGATCGATGACAAGATTTGCGATCATGTCGTAGATGCGATCATCAAGGCTGCACACACTGGAAAAATCGGAGACGGAAAAATCTTTGTGCAGAATGTAGAGCAGGTTATTCGCATCAGAACAGGAGAGACGGGCCCGGATGCCGTCTGATGCAGATGAAGAATTTCTCTTCATTACGAAGAAAAACAGCTTTCAGCTCAATCTTGCTGGCACTGGCTGTCGCATGCTTACCAGCAGCCAGTGCATTGGCGGAAAGCGGTGTCACGGAACATAAGATTATTCTTGGTCAGTCCGCTGCTTTTTCTGGTCCTGCTGCACAATTGGGGATTCAATTACACGCTGGTGCGAAGGCCTATTTTGATTACATTAACTTAACAGGCGGAGTATTTGGCCGGAAGATTGAGTTACTCCGACGGGATGACAAATACGAAGCGGAAATTGCCGCCGTTAATACCAAGGCTTTTATCGAGAATGATGACGTTTTTGCCTTGTTTGCCTATGTAGGTACGCCGACCAGTAATGCCGCTTTACCTTTATTTACCCAGGCAAAAGTTCCATTTTTTGCACCTTTTACCGGGGCACAATCCTTACGTGAGCCATTTAACCGGCAAATATTTAACATCCGCGCCAGTTATTTTGATGAAACGGAGCATCTGGTGGACAGGCTGGTGAATACGGGATTGAAAAATATCGCTGTGTTTTATCAAAATGATGCATATGGTAAGGCTGGTTTGGCGGGTGTTGAGCGGGCACTTAAAAAGAAAGAATTACCGATCATTGATACTGCGACTGTCGAACGCAATAGTCTGGATGTGTCAAAGGCAGTGGAAAAACTGATTGCAAAACGCCCTGACGTCATCATTCAGATCAGTGCCTATTCATCCTGTGCTGCTTTTATTAAAGAAATGCGCAAATTAGAATATACCGGTCAGTTTTACAACGTGTCTTTTGTCGGTAGTCAGGCGCTGGCTGATACGCTTGGAAAAGATGGTCCGGGAGTGGTAATTTCCCAGGTAGTGCCATTTCCGTGGTCAATCGCCAATGCGATGGTTGTCGGCGAATATACCAAGATCATGAATAAGGCGGGTATCAAAGATCTTAATTTTTCCAGTCTGGAGGGATTTATTGCTGCTAAAGTATTCGTTGAGGGGTTACGCAGAGCAGGGCAAAACCTGACACGTGAAAAACTGATTGCCGCTCTGGAGTCGATCAATGTCAAAAATTATGATGCGGGCGGATTTGATATCAATTTTTCGCCATCGAATCATAATGGTTCCCGCTATGTCGACATGACCATAATCGGGAAAGACGGACGCTTCAAAAACTAGCTGAAAAATCCAGTGTGAAGCTTGTTTTCTACATCTTATGAAAATGTGCAGATCAGGGAATCAGGCTTTCAGTAAAACAATCAATGCACCGGAACCGCCGTCGGCAGCAGTTGCCTGACTGAATGCAAGCACTTCATCTTTTTGTATCAGCCAGTTTCTGACCTTATGCTTCAGGATGGGTTCTTTGTTGACGGAACCCAATCCTTTTCCGTGAATGATGCGAACGCAACGGATGCCACTGCGCCCGCATTTTCTCAAAAAATCTCCCAGACTGTCTCTGGCCTGATCTCTGCGATAACCATGTAAATCAAGCTGCGCCTGAATGACCCAATGACCTTTGCGTAATTTGCGAACTACATCAACACCGACGCCCGGTCTGGTGTAACTGAGATTTTCATCGGTTTCAAGCAGTGAGTCGGCATCGAATTCATCAGAGAGAGATTCTTGTAAAGCTGCCTTTTCATCCGCTAAATGCTGAAATGGAATCGGAGCTGGACGTTGTGGTTCCACCTGATGCTTTGCAGCGGTCTTGATGGGGGCTACATGGCCAATGCTGTTGCGGAAAATATTCGCTTCAGCCGCTGCTTTTTTTTCCTGTTTCAGTTGTTCCGCCTCAGCGCGCTGCTTTGCTTCTTGCTGCTGTCTGAGTTGTTGCCCCAGGGATTTCAGATCAGCAAAATTCTTCATCTGCCACCTCTGAATCTTTACTTACTCTTCCAGATAACGCTGGGCGTCCAGTGCGGCCATACAGCCGGTTCCTGCACTGGTGATCGCCTGACGATAGACGTGATCCTGAACGTCGCCTGCGGCAAATACTCCCGGAACATTTGTTGCCGTAGCCATGCCTTCGGTACCTGTCCGGGTCTTGATATAACCGTTGTGCATATCAAGTTGCCCTTCAAAGATGCCCGTATTCGGTTTGTGACCAATAGCGACAAACAGGCCGTGCAACGAGATGGCGCTGACCGTACCTTCAGCCGATTTGATCCGGATGCCGGTGACGCCGCTGTCATCGCCAGTCACCTCATCAAGTGTGTGATTCCATTTAATTTCAACTTTTCCTTCAGCAACTTTAGCCATCAGGCGGTCAATCAGAATGGCTTCTGCACGGAATTTGTCGCGACGATGAATCACCGTCACTTTGCTGGCAATATTTGACAGATACAGGGCTTCCTCGACCGCAGTGTTGCCGCCACCGATGACAGCCACTTCTTTGCCACGGTAAAAGAAGCCATCGCAAGTCGCACAGGCAGATACGCCTTTTCCCATGAATGCCTGCTCTGAAGGCAGACCAAGATATTGTGCTGAGGCGCCGGTAGCGATAATGAGGGAGTCGCAAGTATATTCAGCCTGATCGCCTATCAGGCGAATCGGTTTTTCGTCGAGCTTTGCAGTGTGAATGTAGTCAAAAATAATTTCAGTATTAAACCGTTCCGCATGTTGCAGGAAACGCTGCATCAGTTCTGGTCCTTGTACGCCCATCGGGTCGGCTGGCCAGTTTTCCACATCGGTCGTTGTCATCAGCTGACCGCCTTGTTCAACACCGGTAATCAGAACAGGATTCAGATTGGCGCGCGCAGCATAAATAGCGGCGGAATAGCCAGCCGGACCGGAACCAAGAATCAATACTCGAGCGTGTTTAGATGTAGACATGGAAGACCTGCAAAAAGAAAGTTAAACGTGGAGCGGTGAATGCCATCTGAATTGTCAGGAGATGGAGATGCGGTTACAGAATACAAATGCTTACATTATTTTGGAGCTGTATCCCGCATTAGCCGTGATTATAGTCTATCCTCTTATCCACCGTGACAGGCATCTGGGTTTTGCGCATCACTCAGGGCATGCTATCTTGTCAGTTTCGCTTGTCTGGATGAATATATTCCTGATTTATGACTACAAGTAATAACGAAGCTTATACCCGCAATCATAAAAGTACACCGCCCCCGCCTTTGCCGGGAAAGATGCTGGTGTTACTGATGGAGGCACGCTGGATTCTGTTTGCTGCTCTCAGTATTTGTCTGATACTGGTGCTGGCAACGTATTCAAAGGCAGACCCGGGGTGGTCGCAATCGAGTATGGTTCCACGCGTTCACAATCTGGGTGGCAAATTTGGTGCATGGTTGGCGGACGTGCTGCTTTATGTGTTTGGCATATCTGCCTGGTGGTGGTGTGTCGCCTCATTGAAGCAGGTCTGGAAAACATATCGCCTGCTGGCCAACCGTTTTGCCGTCCAGCCTGCACCAGAAGAACAGGTGCATCAGTCTGTATTACTGATACAGAAAGCTGGTTTTGGATTATTGATCGCCAGCAGCATGGGAATTGAATACCTGAGAATGTATTCTCTGAAACTTCCGTTGCCATTGGCGCCAGGAGGTGTATTAGGGGAGCTGATCGGCCGTTCTGCATTGACGGCATTGGGTTTTACCGGCTCGACTTTATTGTTGCTGCTGGGTATGGCTCTGGGTATCAGTCTGTATTTTCAGGTGTCATGGCTGACGATCGCAGAAAAAATTGGTACTGCGATTGAGGCAATCTTTGTGTTTGTGCAGCACAAACACGCGGCAGCTGAAGATCGTCGTGTCGGGCAGAGTGCCGCTGTCAAACGGGAAGAGGCGGTCGTTCAGGAGCGGGCAAAGATTGTTGAAGCTGCGCCAATCCGTATCGAACCGCAAGTAGTGGCTGTGCAGCGCTCCGAGCGGGTGGAAAAAGAAAAACAGGTTTCTTTGTTTAATGAATTGCCAGATACAAATTTACCGCCGTTGTCCTTACTGGATGAGCCTCCACCAGCTCAGGAAACCGTCAGCGTCCAGACCCTGGAATTCACCAGCCGCCTGATAGAAAAGAAGCTGTCCGATTTTGGCGTCGAAGCCAAAGTCGTGGCGGCTTATCCCGGACCGGTCATTACACGGTATGAGATTGAGCCGGCGACAGGTGTGAAAGGCAGTCAGATCGTCAACCTTGCCCGGGATCTGGCGCGGTCTTTGTCGCTGACTTCGATTCGTGTCGTCGAAACAATCCCTGGGAAGAATTATATGGGACTGGAGTTGCCCAACCCTAAACGGCAGATTGTGCGACTGACAGAGATACTGGGATCAAAAATTTATAATGACAGCACATCAAGCCTGACAGTCGCTTTAGGTAAAGACATTGCCGGTCATCCTGTGGTTGCCGACCTCGCAAAAATGCCTCACCTGCTGGTAGCAGGTACTACTGGCTCCGGAAAATCTGTCGGTATCAATGCCACGATCTTGTCCTTGTTGTATAAGTCCGATCCCAATGACGTCCGCATGATTCTGATTGACCCCAAGATGCTGGAAATGTCAGTCTACGAAGGCATTCCTCACTTGCTGGCTCCGGTTGTGACAGATATGCGCCAGGCCGGGCATGCACTGAACTGGGCTGTGACCGAGATGGAGCGCAGATATAAACTGATGTCCAAACTCGGTGTCCGTAACCTGGCTGGCTACAATGCCAAAATTGCCGAAGCGACCAGGAAAGAGCAGCATATTCCCAACCCTTTCAGCCTGACGCCAGACGCGCCGGAACCGCTGGAAAAGTTGCCAACAATCGTGATCATCATCGACGAGCTGGCCGATCTGATGATGGTGGTCGGTAAGAAGGTGGAAGAATTGATTGCCCGTATTGCACAAAAAGCGCGAGCCGCCGGCATTCACCTGATCCTGGCGACGCAGCGCCCGTCGGTGGATGTGATTACCGGTTTGATTAAGGCGAACATCCCGACCAGGATTGCATTCCAGGTCAGCAGCAAAATTGATTCGCGGACCATTCTGGATCAGATGGGTGCGGAAACTTTGCTTGGTATGGGGGATATGTTGTACATGCCACCGGGAACAGGTTTGCCTATCCGCGTCCACGGGGCGTTTGTCTCCGATGACGAGGTACACCGGGTTGTCGAGCATCTGAAAGCGCAAGGCGAACCGAACTACATTGAAGGTATTCTGGAAGGAGGCGTGCTGGATGAGGGCGCAGAGGGCGGCAGTGCCGGAGAGGCGGGTGCTGGTGGTGAGGCCGACGCTCTGTACGATCAGGCTGTGGCGATTGTTCTCAAGAACCGCCGGGCTTCGATATCGCTCGTTCAGCGCCACTTGCGGATTGGTTATAATCGTGCCGCCCGGCTATTGGAACAAATGGAGCAAAGCGGCGTCGTATCATCAATGCAGTCCAATGGCAACCGGGAGATACTGGTGCCAACCGGAAATGCAGAATAGTGAATTAGGAAATCAAGTGAAAAGCAAAATTAAAATGCTGCGTGGGCTGATGACAGCTGCGGCCATACTGCTTGCGCCGGTTTTGGCACAGGCTTCAGCCGTCGAGCAGTTTAAATCTTTTGTTAACAATACCAAAAGTGCCAGAGGCGAATTTGTTCAGCAACAGGTCAAGATGACAGATGGCACTGCGAAAATTGGAAAAACTTTTCACGGCACTTTCATCTTTGCACGACCGGGAAAGTTTATCTGGATATATCAAAAACCCTACGAGCAGACATTGCAGGCAGATGGGGAAAAATTATTTATTTACGATAAAGACCTGAATCAGGTAACGGTGAAGGAACTGGGGGACGCGCTCGGCGCCAGCCCGGCAGCGATCTTATTTGGCAGTGCAGGCACCGCCGATCTGGAGAAAAATTTTGGATTGCGCGATGTCGGTGCGAAGCAGGAGATGGAATGGCTGGAAGCGACTGCCAAGAGCAAAGACAGTCAATTTGATCATATCGGCATCGGAATGAAAGGCGGGGTGCCCGTCGCACTGGAATTACGGGATCATTTCGGCCAGGTGTCGGTGCTGACACTGAAGAATCTGGAAAAAAATCCTACTCTCAAGGCCGATCAGTTCAAGTTTGTCATACCTGCCGGCGCAGATATATTCCGGCAGTAAATGAGCGAGATGAATTATTCAGACAAGTCGCTCGTTCCATTGGCTGAAGGCATGCATTCAGCCACGCTGACGGATGTTATCGGACAACAGGATATTTTGGGTGAAGGAAAATCTTTACAGCTTGCCTTCGAGTCCGGTCCGCCGCATTCGATGATTTTATGGGGGGCGCCGGGCTTAGGTAAAACAAGGCTGGCACGGCTGATGGCCGATGTATTTCACTGCGAATTTATTGTCTTGTCAGCGGTTTTGTCGGGCACCAGGAACATTCATGATACTGTCGAACGCCCACAGTTATTACGCTCCATATTTCAGCACAAGCCCATCCTGTTTGTCGATGAGGTTCACCGCTTCAACAAAGCAGTCAAGTCATATATAAATCAATGGCTTAGAAGAGTCATTGTGCAAATAATTGGGCTTCCCCATTGTTCAGAGGTGGGAAGGCATGCCTGATCTGTTCGCACAAGAGCCCGATTTCCAGAACACACCACTGGCTGAAGCCCTCCGTCCCAAGACCTTGGACGAGGTCATTGGGCAGTCGCACTTGCTGGGTGAGGGGAAACCTCTGAGGTTGGCGTTCCTGTCTGGGAAACCGCACTCAATGATCTTCTGGGGGCCACCTGGTGTTGGGAAGACCACCCTTGCAAGACTGACTGCCACAGCCTTCAAGTGCGAGTTCATTGCCCTGTCTGCGGTCTTGTCTGGTGTGAAAGACATCAGAGAGGCAATGGAACAGGCAAGGCAGTACCTTACGCAAGGCAAGAACACCATCTTGTTTGTAGACGAAATTCACAGGTTTAATAAGTCTCAACAAGATGCCCTGTTGCCTCATGTTGAATCGGGATTGTTCACCTTTATAGGTGCGACTACTGAGAACCCTTCTTTTGAGGTCAATTCGGCTCTTCTGTCTCGTGCTCAAGTCTATGTCCTGAAGTCGCTGACCGATGAAGAATTGAAGCTTTTGCTCAAGAGGGCCAAAGATGAAGGTTCCCTTGGTGATCTTGAGTTTGAAGACCTGGCTGTTGATACGATTGCTGGCTATGCAGACGGTGATGCAAGAAGATTTTTAAACCTGCTTGAACAATGTAAAACGGCTGCTGGTGCTTCAGGTATCAATGAGGTAACTGCGGACTTTTTGCAGAATGCCTTGACCTTGAACAGTCGGCGTTTTGACAAGGGCGGGGACAACTTCTATGACCAGATTTCAGCTTTGCACAAGTCGGTGCGTGGCTCCCATCCTGATGCGGCTCTTTACTGGCTAACACGCATGCTGGACGGTGGTGCTGATGCTCGCTATCTTGCTCGGCGCATCGTTCGGATGGCATGGGAAGACATTGGTCTTGCTGATCCGAGAGCCATGCAGATTGCCAACGATGCAGCATTGACTTATGAGCGGCTGGGAAGTCCTGAAGGTGAGTTGGCCTTGGGGCAGGCAGTGATCTATCTCGCTGTAGCTGCTAAGAGCAATGCGGGTTACAACGCCTATAACCAGGCAAGAGCTTTTGTGAAGCAGGACAAGAGCCGTGAGGTTCCTGTTCATCTCCGCAATGCACCAACGAAGCTCATGAAGGAACTCGGCTACGGGCATGAATACCGTTATGCTCATGACGAACCGAATGCCTACGCTGCTGGTGAGACTTACCTACCTGAAGGCATAGAAGAACCTGGTTGGTACCAGCCGGTACCGAGAGGGTTAGAGATCAAGATTGCTGAAAAGCTTGCTCTCCTGCGGAAATGGGATAAAGAAGCTAGTTAAAGAATTCCAATAAGCATACGTCGGTGAGAGCTTGCCATTGCACTATAAGAAAACAGATTTATGCCAACACTTCAATGAGTGGGGAAAAACGTGATAGTTAATCATCATCAGCCCAGGTTTTCTGACCGATGATGCCTTATCTTCCCGCAAACACCGTCGCCGGCTCCAGTCTGAGTACCGGACGGGCGCTGAATACAGCAGCAATAATGCCGGTCAGTATGACCATACCGCCGCCGGCGAGTGGGGCGAACCACATCATGCGGAAAGGGTAATCGCTTTCATGCAGAAACAAATCAGCTACGGCGCACAGACCGGTGCCAATTCCCGCACCTGACAGTCCGCATACCCCAGCCTGTAAGAACACCATTTTCAGCAATTGCGAGGGGAGTGTACCCAGGGCGCTCAGTACAGCATATTGCTTCAGGCTTTCGCTGGTGAACATGTAAAGCATGACGCCGGTAACGCCGAATCCCACGGCAATGGCCAGGATCAGCATGGACATCACGTCGCCGACATCTTCGGAATTAAGCAGATACCAATGCACCGTATCCGTTTTGAAGTCGGATGCGGTTCGTGCTTTCAGGCCGGTTTGCTGTTCGATGCGGGCAGCAAGCGTCTGCGGATTGATGTCCGGTGCAGCGCTGACCAGCAGGAAGCTGATTTGCCTTCGCTCGGCAGGCAAAATACGGTGTGCATTGGCGAGTGTCATATACATCAGCGGTTTGGCCGGGTAACGAGGGTGCGTATTCGATACGCCGGCAATGCTTATCCGATGATCATTGAGTTCCAGCTGATCGCCGTTGGCCAGCCGGCGCATGGCGACTCCGGTGCGGGAGCGACCATCGCGCGGCCAGATATCGGCGGCGTGCAGCGGCGTCAGCAGTTTGTTTTCCGTTCCGCCGTCATCGACCATGACCTGGCCCGGCTGACGCAGTGCCGGATAGTTCAGCCCTTCAGTGCGTGGCAGACCGGCGAGACTGCTGTTGTCTGCGCCGATAATCTGAAATGACTGAAAGGAACCGTTCGGGAATCGGACTTCGGCAGAACCGAGCAGCAGTGGCATGGCGCTGGAAACGCCAGGTACTGAACGGACACGTAATATTGCCGATTCGGATAAATTGGTCGTCTGCTCTACGGAGCTGACTGCCGGATCCATGACCCAGATATCGCCGGGCGTTTCACTGATGAGCGCAAACCCGCGCGTCATGAAGCCACAGAAATAAGAAACGGCAAAGCTCACCAGAAAAGCGGTAAAGGTAACGCCTAGTATCAGCGTGGTGAATTTTGTCCGGTCACCGCCCAGCATTTTCAATGCAATGTGGTACATGATGAATTGTCCGATGAGTGTTTCTGGAGGCAGGCGCCGGCATAGCTATCGTGCGCTTTTGCCTCCGCATGGTAAAAGTCGCCGGCAAATGCTTTGTTAATCGCTATCCAGTTGACGGCCAGAGCGGCGGCGCTACGTATTTGCTCTTGCCGGGCGGCTGTCCATCCATGTTTCGCAGTCAGAACCGCACGGTAATCGCTGAGACCCGCGGCATAATGCGATTCGGCCAGACCGAGGCGGTTTTTAGCGAGCGCGACGTTTGTTAAGTGTTGAACTTGCAGGTTTTGTTCCTGCGTATAGATGGTCAGACTGTTTTCCACATCTTCCACCGCTTGCAGGATAGTCTGGCGATAAGCGATCAGCGCCTGCTGCTGTTCCGCGTCGCGTACCTGTATGGTTGCTGTGATTTTCCCGCTACGCAGTATGGGCCATGATAGGGAGGGGGCGATACGCCAGATGCGGCTTGCGCCTTCTGCCAGGGTGCCGAAAGCAGAACTGGCAAGACCGATTTGTCCGATCAGCGAGAAGCGCGGATACCAGTCGGCCTGCGCGGCCCCCAGTCTGGCGGATGCGGCCGCCAGATGCCTTTCTGCCACCAGAATATCGGGGCGTTGCCGCAGCAATTCGGATGGCAGCGCAGAAGGTAGGGCGTGAGGCGTTGCTGGCAAGCGGTTAAGAATTTTAATCTGCAGTTCGCCAGGGTAGCGGCCCAGCAAGACGCTCAAGCGGTTCAGTGCGGCATTGCGCGTCGCGCTGAGTGGTGCCGACGCCATTTGCGCAGATATCAGCCCGGCTTCGGCGCTTATCAGATCGGTGCCGTTGGCAAACCCGGACGCGCTTCTGCTGCGCACCAGTTTCAGCATATCCTGTGCCGTTTCTGTGTCTTCCTGCGCCAATGCCGTCAGTGCTTCCGTTTTTCTCAGTTCGATGTAATTGCGGGCGACTTCTGCCAATATCGTTATACGCATGGCGCTGAGCCCGGCTTGTGTTGCACCCAGTTCAGCCGATGCGGCCTCTGAAAACTGGCGGCGGGCCCCAAAAAAATCCGCCTCCCAGCTCGCATCAAATCCGGCCTGAAACAGGCTGCCGGTTTCGCCGGGCTGGCTGAACGCGCTGCTATCGACGTTGGCACTTTCGTGTTCGCGTTTGGACAGTGCGTTTCCCTGGACGACCGGGTTGCGTATCGCACTGATTCCCTGATATTCGGCACGGGATTTACGCAGCAAGATGCGGGCGCGTTCTATGTCCATGTTAAGGCGCTCCGCTTCATCCATCAACAGGCTCAGTTCCGGATCTGCGAAGGCTTGCCACCACGGTGAATTTTCCGGTAAGGCAGACGTATGCTGAGGCATGGCTTGCCATCTTTCGGGCATTGGAATGACGGGTGGCTGATAGGCGAGAGGCGTGGAGCATGCCGACAGTATCAGGCAGATCGCGGCGCAGGCGGGGAGCTTGGGTTTCATGGTTGTACTGCCCCGGCAGCGGTGGATCTGCGGCTGGAAGCGGTATGTGGTTTCGGTCCGGCATCAATGAATACATCCAGCATTTGCCCGATATAGAGCGGCATATCTTTCGTATCGAAACTGTAGATGACCTGCAGCACGCGGGTATCAACCCGTTCAGCGCTTGTACCGATCAGCGTAGATTTCGGACGCAAATACGGTTCTATCCGTTCAAAATGCAAGGTGACCGGATGCTCTGCATCGTTGCGCGAATAAGCGAAAGCGGCTGCATCCGACCGGACGTAGCGGGCATCGTTTTCATCAATATCTACCCGTACCTGGCGACGACCTGAGTCGCCCATCAGTATCAGGGGAGCGCTGTTGTCGGCATATTCGCCGTTGTGCAGCCGAATCTGCAATATCTGGCCCGATGCCGGCGCACGAACGATACGCCGCTGCATTTCCATTTTGATTTCATCGACGGCGGCTTGCGCGGTGGCGACGAGCATCTCATCCGTTTTGACGGAGAAGCGCCGGTTATCCACTTCTTCAGCACTGATGGCGCGTTTGTCCGATATCCGTTCTGCGCGTTCGCTCGCATGACGCGACATTGCCAGCCTGGCCTGCGCTTCCTTCATGCGGGCGTTAGCAAGCGGCAGCCGGGCTTGCAAATCGCTGTCGTCCAGATAAACCAGCGGCGTGCCGGCGCTGACGGTACTGCCCCAACGCACGGGGATGCTTTTGATAATGGCGGCAACTGGCGTACCGATGGCGATATTGCCACCGTAGGCTTCCGTTATTCCGGTGCCTGCAATCTGGTTGGCAAATGGTGAACGTATTTCTGTACCGGATGCTTTATCCGGTATGGCGACCTGATCGTCGCGAACAACGGAAAATACAGTCAGCGCGAGACCGGATATGGCGAGCACGGCCAATAAGTAATGACGATTCATGACAGGAAATTTTTGGGGGAATGTGTTTCGATGGAGATCACCCGGCCGTCGTCCATGCGGGCGATGCGGTCGGCAAAACAAAAAATACGCGGATCGTGTGTCACGACGAGCAGCGCGCGACCAGCAGTTCTTGCAACCTTGCGCAAGGTTTCCATAACAGTTTGCCCGGCGTCGTGATCAAGGCTGGAGGTCGGTTCGTCGCAGATAATCAGCCGCGGTTCGTGTACTAGCGCACGTGCAATGGCAACGCGTTGTTGCTGACCACCGCTCATGCGTCCGGGTGAATGGTCAGCGCGACTGGCCAGCCCAAGAGACTCCAGCACAATTCTGGCCTGCGATTCTGCGGCTTTGCGCGGCACGCCCTGCAGCAAAAGCGGTACAGAGATATTTTCGACGGCTGTCAACGCCGGCAATAAATTGAAGCTCTGAAAAACAAAACCGATGTGCTGCCCACGGAAACGCGCACGCTGCTGCGCAGACATGGTTCGTATGTTCTTGTCGAGTACCTTGCAGTCACCGCTGTCGGCATCCAACATGCCGCCGATGATGGATATCAGGCTGGTTTTGCCACAACCGGAAGGCCCGGCCAGTATCAGTAATTCACCGCCATGAATATCGAGGTCGGCACCGCGCAGGGCAGGGGTCTGCGCCTCACCATGATTGTAGGTTTTGCGAATCGCTCTGCAGGAAACCAGTGGAGAAACGGAAGACATGGGGTGGACTTGGCGCTTATTCGGAATCGGAGCGCCAAGAATACCTGTCGCAACTGATGCCACGATGACGCTTATCTGACCGTTTCGTCAGATTGGCGGCTGCCTGCAATGAGCAGGAGATAATCTGTGGTGGTCAGTGACACTCAGTGAAAGTGAGCGGTGACCGGATAAGCGTTGTGTATCGCCGCGACAGACAGTCTGACGGAAATTTTCAGACGGAAGCATGGTGTCCGGACGTATCGCTTGCAGGGAAATACAGAAGCACTTCGGTACCCTGATCGGGGATGCTGGCAATCGCAATCGTTCCACCGTGGAGGCGCATGATGGACTGTACGATGGCAAGGCCCAGGCCGCTGCCCTGGCCGCGGCGCTGTCTGGAGCGATCTGCCGTATAAAAGCGCTCGGTAATATAGGGCAGATCTTCCGTTGCGATACCGCAACCGGAATCGCTGACCTGAACTTCCACGCTGCCCGATTGCTGGACGACGGCGCTCAGCGTCACCGAGCCGCCCTTGCCGGTATTCCTCAGCGCATTGTCAACCAGATTAGCCAGAGCGCGTCGCAAGAGCCCCTGATCCGCCCATAGCCGGCCGCTTGCCTGCACATTCAGCGTCATATCCTGTTCGTCGGCCATGGCCTGAAAAAAATGGCAGACAGATTGCAATTCGGCGTGCAGATCCAGATGCTTGCAATCGAGGGCAGTATCGGCTTGCTCAGCTCGCGCGAGGAACAGCAAGGCATCGACCATACGTGCAAGTTTGGCATACTCGTCCAACCCGGATTCCAGACATTGCCGGTATTCGACTGGAGAGCGTTCGCGGGATAAAGTGGTTTCTGCTTCACTACGCAAAATCTGCAAAGGAGTACGTAATTCGTGCGCAATGTCCGCTGAAAAACGCGACATACGGGAGAACGCGTCATCAAGACGTATCAGCAGCCGGTTGAAATTATCTGCCAGTATACGCAATTCTTCCGGCCAGTCGGTCTCATCCACGCGCTGATCCAATTGCCGGATACCCAGTCCTTCGACCAGAACGGCAAGGCGATGCAAGGGAGCCAGTCCATAGCGTGCAATGGCATAGCCGGCGGCTATGGCGATAAGCAATACGGTAATCACGCCGGTAAGCAGCATATCGCGATAGAACGCCAGCAAGCGCTGTTCCTTGGCGAGGCGCATGGCGGCGTGTATGGTCAGCTTGTCGCTGTGCTGCTTCATCAGGCGGTAACGTATTTGCTGGCGGTCGTACCAGTCTGCCTTTTCTGCCACCCAGGGCATGGCATCGAATGTTTCCGACGGAATGCCCTGGGCTTCTGCATTATGGGTATCGGCAACGACAGCATTGCCCTCGTCGAAGACTCTGACGCGAATATCGGGAAAGGTTTCACCCTCGTGCTGTAATTCTTCTTGCAGGGCGGCGTAATTTCCAGGATGCAGGGCGATAACGGCGCGCGCTTCCGAGACTTTGCTGAATAAAAATGTATCATCTTCTCGCAGCAGGCGATCAGCCAGCATCCAGTACATCACATAACCCACCGATGCAATCAGCGCCGTGCTCAGCAATGCATACCAGACTGTAAGCCGGAGGGACATGGAATGTAATTTCATCGTCGCTCAGCTTCGCACTTCCAGCACGTAGCCGACACCGCGCAAGGTGTGTATCAGCTTGCATTCGAAGGGGTCGTCAATTTTTTTACGCAGGCGGCGGATGGCTGCGTCGATCACATTGCTGTCGCCGTCGAAGTTCATGTCCCATACCTGCTCCGCAAGATGGGTGCGGGTCAGAACTTCGCCGGAATGGCGCATCAGATAATCCAGCACCCGATATTCTTGCTGCGCCAGATCGAGCATCTGTCCGGCGCGGGAAACACGGTGTCTGATCCTGTCCATTTCAAGGTCCGCCACGCGCATCAGCTCCGATTGCTGAGCCGGTGCGCGTCGTAAAACATTGCGGATACGGGCAAGCAATTCGGAGAAGGCAAACGGTTTGACGAGGTAATCATCCGCTCCCGCATTGAGCCCTTTAACACGATCGGATACCGCATCCAGCGCCGTGAGCAGTATGACGGGCAGGGCGCTCCGTTCCGCTTTCAGCGCATGCAGTACCGACCAGCCGTCACATTTGGGCAGCATCACGTCCAGTATCACCAGTGCGTAGTTTTCAGTCAGCGCCAGATGCAGGCCGTCAATACCGTTTTCTGCCATATCTGCAGAAAATCCTTCTTCCCGCAGGGCGCGCGCCAAGGCGGCAGCGGTTTTAGGCTCATCTTCGACTATGAGGATTTTCATACCGGAAATCAAATAGGGCGGGGAAATCGTGTCATTGTAATGCGTTGAAGACGAAAGATGATTACGAGCTTAAATTGCAAAGAAAATTTTCGTCAATAAAAAAGAAAACCCTATCTGATCAATGAGTGCAACGTATTGGCTGGTGTTCTCATGAACCTTCTGAATGTGAGGTAATAATTGATCCGATATAAGGGGGTGGCAAGTGAATCGCATACTGGTTTGCCTGCCTGTTCTCGAACAGTAATTTATCCGAAAAATCTTTACTATACTCTTGCAACGGTATGCCAGCATATTTACAACTCGCTTCCAGTATTGTCCATTCCCTGAAAAATAACGGCATCTGCAAATTGCCTGGCCTCTCCAGAATCATGTCTGTCTTGATTTGCCCAAGATAAAGTCTGGATGTCTCTACCCATTGGCTGAATAAGGTGTTTTGCGGAAAACAGGCAACATCGATAGCTATATTTTTGTGAAGATGGATAGCTGCAGCAGATAAACCCGATTCATGACTGAATGACACGGCGAATTCTTTTTGCGCCATCTGAATTAGCGCTCGTTTACCTGTTCGCAAAATCAGGCGAATTTGTGAAGGTGGGGAGTTCAATGCGCGCGACAACAACTCGGTAACGGCAAGACGTAACTCCTGTCGCGCCATATCCCTTCCCAATGTCGGTGGTAAATGAAGATATATGATCGCCCATTTTTGCAACAAAAAATGTTGAATGACCTGCTCTTTCATGGCTGGCCACGACATCGCAGGCAAATATGGGAGTTTTCCTGATTCCATCAAGATACAGAGAGTTTGTTCAAATCAGGTCAGGGACTGTGCATCTACCATCATTGCTGCGGGACAGCCGCGCCAGTTGGAGCCTGCAGGAATATATTCTCCCTTCATGACCAATGTTAATGCCCCCAGCGATGCATTGTCACCAACCACTGCGCCGTAGAGCACAGAACTGCGCGCTCCCATGTACACTCTTGAGCCAATATTGACACGGTCAATTTTCATGACCCTGTCTTCAAAGAGGTGCGTCTGAGGACAGGCTAAAGCATTAATTTCACTGTAATCGCCGATACTGACGCAATCAAACTCGGTAATATCGGTTGTGTCCATATAAACCCCGCGTCCTATACGACATCCCAGTAAATTAAATGCAACCGGTAACCAAGGTGTCCCGCGCAGATAACGCATAAAATTAGGAACAGCAATTCCTTCGTAGAGATTGGTAATTCCTTCGGAAAACCAGACAAAAGGAGTCCACATCGGCGCACTGACCTTCTGGTAACGAAAAATCAGCAGCCACTTGAGTATCAGGACAAAGGTGAAACTTCCAATTCCATAAAGTAATCCGGCTACAGACAGGTAGTACAGTACCTCGGTCCAGCGATCATCACCTGCGAGCGGCATCAGATCCAGCACGATGGTATAACCAACAGCGATCACCATGGCGTGTGGCGCAATAATACGGAAAGTTTCAACAAGGGTACGCCCAATTCTGCGGATCACGGATGGTGTAAATGTCAGGTTTTCCGGAAAGCCTTTGACTTCCTCCCTTGCAGGTAAGTGCATGGGGGGCGACCCCAGCCAGGTATCACCTGAGCGAATTTGCACATTGTCCGGCGCACAGGTATGTACACCGATCAGCACGTTTTCAGGCAAGATCGTTCCATCGGGAATGTAAGCGCCATTGCCAATAAAACTGCGCCGCGAAATGATCGTCGGATGCATGGTCATCCAGCCCCGGTCAATCTGTTCGTCCCCCAGTAAAACAGCATCCGCGATGAATGTCTCGTCACCTAATGTCAGCATGTCAGGAACCACACCCAGCGCCGTTGAAATTTCGGCACCCTTGCCAACTTTTGCTCCGAGTATCCGATACCAGAATGGCGCGTAGACGGTTGCATAGACTCCGTGAAGAACATTCAGACTGGCTTCCTGAATTTGGTTCACAAGCCATTTTCCATAATAGATTTTCCCATGTACTGCATAGAGTCCCGGTTTTAGTCTGGGCAGAATACTCCAGCGGATTGCTGCTGACAGCAATGCGGTGCAAACAATCAGTACGGCTGTTGCTGGGAACGCCAGTAAAAAATATTTACCTAACTGCATTGGTACGTTATTTGTTTGCATCCACGGAAAATTATCTGGATTATCAAACCAGTCAATCGTTACAAAACTGGGAAAGACAGGCATGAAAAAGAGGGCGTTGATAAATAATGAGCCTGCCGTAAAAAAACACAGTTCCCACATTGAACGCCATTGACTGAGTGGCGGCCGGGCAGGGGAAGCAGAAGGATCAAACGCTCCGCAATCTTTGGCGGGAGAGCCCTTCCAGACTCTCCCGGGCGGGATGATTTGTCCTTCTGCCAGCGCTGATTGTCCCTCGAGATGTGCTGCATTTTCCAGTTTAACGCCACCCTCTAAAACTGAGTATGAACCGACATACGCTTCGTTGCCAAGTTCAATGGTTCCTAACCATAATTCGTTATGCTGTACTCTCGCATTCTCAAAATTGGCAGCATTGCCAATGCTGCAGCCATCACCAATTCTCAATAAATCAGGTGCACGGAGTGAAATCGATCCGATCATCACATCTTTGCCGATATGCGCCCCTAATGCGCGCAGCCACCATGAATACAGGGAAGATCCGCTCAGCATATAAGCGGGTGCGGCCTCTACCATACGGTCTGACAGCCACCAGCGAAAATAAGTCATTCCCCATAACGGATAGCGTCCTGGTTTCAGGCGTCCTGCGATCAGCCATTTCCCGGCAATTGCAACTCCGAATTCGATCAGTGTCAGCATTAAAAAGACCCCGACGGACAGCATAATGGCGCGAGGAATAGAGTCTCCGGGATCGCCGGTAAAATAATGGTAAGCAAAAAATGGTGCCAGCCATTGAACCATGCGCATTGCCACCAGCCAGGGAATAACAACTGCCTGTGCAGTACCGCATAACCAGCGTTTCCAGTACGGTGCCGGCAGCCATGTTTGCGAATCGTTTCTCGTCTTGGTTGCATGAATATCGGCGGCAACTTCCAATGTTGCAGCAATTTGCCCAATGCTCCGCTGCGTATAAATATCTGCGATTTTAAAATAAGCAAAGCGCGCATCCTGCCTCAGAGTGGAAACTAGCCGCGCTGCCATTAACGAATGCCCGCCAAGATCAGCAAAGAAATCTGATTCCCTTCGAATCGCTTGTCCCGGAAAAAGCGTTTGAAGCGCCCGAAATAAATATGTTTCAGCTTCTGATTCCGGGGTATCTGATTCTCCGGCAATGGTGGTTGTACTCAGATCAAGCCGTTTCAGTACGTTCCGGTCTATTTTTCCAGAGGTTAGACGAGGCATTTCGTTGATCAATTCAAACCTGGCGGGCAACATATAGGGAGGTAAACAACTGCTCAGTTGTGTTCTTAACCCGGTGATAAACTCCGCTGCGCTCAAAACGTACTGAGTATCACGTACGATAAACGCAACGATCTGGTCGATATCCTGATCTTTACGCAATACGACAGCCACGGTTCTTAAGCCCGGTTGTTGTGCCAAAACCGATTCAATTTCACCCAACTCAACGCGAAAACCACGTATTTTGATCTGATCATCGGCCCGGCCAAGGCACTGAATTGTTCCATCCGGCTCAATGCAGGCCAGATCACCGGTTCTGTACAGGCGCTGTTCTTCCTTTTTATCTGACCAGGGATTAGGTAAAAATTTCTCACTTGTCAGGTCAGGCCTCCCCAGATAACCGATCGCAACACCGGGCCCCGTAATACATAACTCCCCGGTTTCCCCTTGCGGCAAGAGACGTAAGCCATTGTCGACATCCGTAGCGATCACCATTAATGCGTAATTGGGTAAAGGTTTGCCGATCGTAACGGTTTGCCCCGGAAGTAGGAGGGCAAGACTTGCCGACACTGTTCCTTCAGTCGGGCCGTAGGTGTTGAATATTTGTCGTCCGGCACGGCTCCATCGTGTCACAAGAGATTCAGGGCACATTTCCCCACCCAGATTAATCAGGCGCAGGCTGTCAATTTCTTGTGAGAACAAAGCAAGTAAAGTCGGTACAGCATGCAATACCGTGATCTGATTTTTTGCCAGTGCCAATGGCAATGCATCCGGATCGGCAGTAATTTCTTTTGGCGCGATCCATAATGTGGCGCCAACCAGATAGCTAATCCAGATTTCCTCGAAAGACATATCAAAAGCAACAGAAAATCCTTGGTAAACTTTGTCCGAAGAACATATCCCCAGTATGTCATTTTCGCTCCGCAGAAAATGACAAATACTTCCCTGGCTAACCAGAATACCTTTCGGTTTACCAGTGGAACCAGAGGTGTAAATCACGTAGGCGGGATCCGTTGGTGCGGTTGTGGCGCGTGATACTGAAGGCAGATTTTGCTGCGACTGAATATCCTCAATGGTCCAGATAGCGACGTCCATCACCGTCCGTCCAGCCATCATGGATTCGCTACTCAGCAGACCAAATGCCTTGGCGTCGTGCAAGCAGACATGAATACGATCAATTGGTGTATCTGCATCAAATGGCAACCAGGCTGCGCCGGATTTTACAATGGCTGCCTGCATGACCAGCAGTTCAGAGCCGCGTGGCAGCCATAAGCCAATAATATGCCCAGGGCGCACTCCGGCGTGTATCAACACCGACGCCGCATGGCTGGCCTGTGCTTCAAGTTCTGCATAAGTCAGTTTCTGCTCCTGGAAAATCAGAGCAATTTTTTCTGGGAACTGAAGTGCGGTATGTTCGAGAATATCTGCCAGGGTTTCGTGGCGAATCAGATCCGGACGATTGGAGCCATGTAAAATGGGAAGTTGATCGAAATCGAGCGGGGTGCTGCTGGACAGTGGCATAAAAAATCAGGGAATAGTGGATACGATGATGGATTGTTATCTCAAGTAGCGAGTATTGTTCAACACTAAAAATACTGGGTGACCATTAGTTTGATACATAGTCAGTTTACCATTTTGATAAATGAAAAATAAGAAGATATCTCAGAGATTTGTCATTGTTTTGTATAGATATCCGAATTCGCTGATTTGAGCGATGTCTATAAAAGTCAAAATAATTTTCTGACTTTATCTGGACGTGATCCGCTCTGGATTAAAATCTGCGGCCAGAATCTGACCGTTCTAAATTTATCAATAAAGATAACGCAATGCCGGGCTTGCTGCATGGCTGCTGTGTTCGGCTGTTCGCTGAGGCAGGTATTGAATCTGCGTATTGACGAGATTGTGGATATTTTCTGACCTGCAATAACGGCTCGATTGCTTTGGCTGTCAATAAATGTATGACCTCTTTCGCAGCATCATTGATATTGTTCGTTGCAATTGTCGTTCCAACATCAATATTTTCATTCGAAACGGAAACCTTACGTTCATTTTGACGACACATTTGCTGTGTAAAACGGAATGTCGGGTGGATATATTTTTGCCGAATTATTTCTGTTTTCCAGTGAGTATCTGGAAAAATAAGTTATTAAAGGAATTAATATGCTAGTAAGAAAAAAATTTCCGATTGTTTTGTTATTTGCATTCTGTGCAGGAATAAATCTGCCTGCCGGCGCGGAAGAAATCCCTCGGGCGGAGGAAAGCGGAACGAATGCAATGAACACGGCAAAGGATTGGGGAATCTATACCCAACTCACTTATGTGAATCAATGGCACAACAGTTTCCGGGCACCTTATGCTGCCGATAACAGTATGGATGCAGCCAGCAGAAACAATCAGACAGCAGACATTACATTAATGATCGGCCGCCGTATTGGACGCCAGGGGGAAATCTGGCTGAATCCTGAAATCGATCAGGGATTCGGACTCAGTAATACCTTGGGAATGGCGGGCTTTCCGAGTGGAGAGGCTTATAAAATCGGACAAAACAGGCCGTACCCCCGGTTACCGCGAGCATTTTTCCGCCAGACTGTAAATTTAAATGGTGAAAACGAGCAGGTCGAGGCAGCCGTTAATCAATTATCCTCGTCCAGGATGGCGAATAATCTGATTTTCACAGCCGGCCATTTTTCAGTGACCGATATTTTTGACAATAATACTTATGCACACGACCCTCGTTCTGATTTTCTGAACTGGTCAATTATCGATGCTGGCAGTTTTGACTATGCGGCAGATGCGTGGGGTTTTACCAATGGCATGGCGATTGAATGGAATCAAGGCAGCTGGACATGGCGCGGTGGATTATTTCAGATGTCGGAAGTGCCCAATGCCAAAGTGACCGGTCTGCATTTGCAGCACAGAAGCATGGTTTCTGAAATTGAAAAACGCTACGTATTGAACGGGCATCCCGGAAAATTCAAATTATTGGCTTTTGTTAACCGGGCGATGATGGGCTCTTATCAGGATGCGGTGGCACTGGGGCAGCAAACAAGCGCAGCACCGGATACGGCACTGGTACGTAAAATGGATACCAATAAAGGGATTGCACTTAATTTTGAGCAGGAATTATTTGCTGATGCAGGTATTTTCCTCCGGGGCAGCAGCAACAGTGGTCATACAGAAGCCTACGAATTTACTGATATGAGCAGAAGTATTTCGGGGGGCGTCTTGGTGCAGGGCAATCGTTGGGGGCGTAGCGACGATAAAATGGGAATTGGTTTTGCGCACAACATGCTGTCATCAGATGCAAAAGCTTATTTTGCCGCCGGAGGTATGGGCATTTTGATAGGCGATGGGAAAATGAACTATGGCGCAGAGTCGATACTGGAATGGTTTTACTCCTTTCAGTTAAACAAAAACTGGAAGTTATCACTGGATTATCAGCATGCCGTAAATCCGGCGTATAACAAAGATCGTGGTCCCATTACATTTTATGGACTGCGTCTGCACGCAGAAATGTAAATTCACGGCAGAAACAGAAGGCGCTCTTATTTCCTGGGTGTTTCTGTAAATCAGATACAGGGCAGGGAAACTTCTCTCTGAATCCTGGGTTTATCTTAATTCCATCTTGCTTCATTTTATGAATAATTTACTGACAATCCGAACTGTACAGCCAACTGATTATGAAGGTTGGCGCCCTCTTTGGGATGGCTATAACGCCTTTTATGGCCGTCAGGGCGATACTGCATTACCGGAAGAAATTACACTCACAACATGGTTAAGTTTGCCCATCCCCCAAAAATGTA
>NZ_JABXYJ010000006.1 GCF_013377855.1 Cognatundibacterium oligocarboniphilum
TGGTGGGTAATGAGCAGTTCTTGAAGTGAAGTAGTCTCTGCCATCAGTGATGCGCTCATCCGGCATCATCTCCAACAAAAAGCAGGGTTAATCCCTGCTTTTTTCATATCCCGTTGCGTCGTTTTTCGTCAACAGCACGCATATTGAATTGACTTATGACAAGCTATTCAGATGGGAAGTTTTCTCTTCCCTTTGCCGCCACATGGTCAGGATATTGGAGATCATCAAAATCAGACTGCATACACCGGTAATCGCCGGCAAGACCCAGCGAACGACAATCAATACCCATTCCTGCTGATGTATATTCAATTGATGGAACCATGTATCAGCGACCGGTACCAGATATTGGACAATCAAAGAAGGGAATACGACCACAAACCAGGCCATGCCGGCTGCAATCAATATTGCAGTAAAACGTAAGCATATTTGCATACACTACCTCTCTTTCTGTTTCCGGAAAGGCCAGATATGAACTGCCTTACCAAGGCCATGTGCAGACAAGATGAGTCATTCATTAATCCAGCCAGCAGATCTCTTTTCCGTTCACTCATTCCCACTGTTTTTTGCTTTAATCTTTGACCGTCACAGCAGGAATTTGACGTGTAGACCGGATCATCAGATACTGTTTCCTGAATTCTAATCCACGATCCTGCCATTTGGCAGCATAAGCGGTCAGTGGTTCAGTCGCTGCCGGGAAATCCTCGCCATTCACACGACAATCCACTGCCAGCTTCCCAAACTGATCTCGTGATACAAACAAACGTATACCGAAAACCGTACTGGTCTGCAATAAATCGTGAAATACCGCCATGCATTCAGTAAACAGACAGCAAGGGCAAAACGGATGTTCTTCTGCTCTTTGAGGCGGTCTGCTGACAAGATGCGCAACCGGTCCCAGAATCACTTGCCGGGAAGTGGCTATGATTTCCGATGCAGCAGGTACCTGAAGCTGAATCACGGAACATGCCGAGGGCGTCAGGCTGACGGCATCCTGCAGGACAGGAAGATCCATATTGACCCAGTTTTTGAAGGCTTCCTGAATGGCGTTTTGTTCAGAAGAACCCAGCGCATGCTGGTACTCAGCAATTCCTTGCGGGAAGTAATCTGCATGCCATGCGGAGATTTTGATGCAGATTCTTACCCTGCCATCGCCGAGCGTCAACCGTTCCACGGCTTCGGTGGAAAATATCAGGCCGCCCGGTAAACTTACGTGCAGATTCTGTTCCGCTGATTCAAAGGGCATTCCCGCTGTGCGCAATGCCGCCATCATGGCTATCAGTAAAGCCGGATCACTTTTTACTGGCAGCCTGAACAGCGACTGATCACGCGATGCCGGGGTAAATTTATTTTTTAGCCGCTCAAAAATTGACATAAGGAAGATAAAGAAATTTCTGACAGGACTAAGACCGCCACTGCAGTTATCCAGAAACAAGGATCAAATCCGGCATTGTACTTTTTTTGTGGTTCCACCGGAAATGTCGCCTGCGGTCATTTCGCTGCCCACAGGCAGGTCACAATCAGTGGTGAATCAGCTGTCCAGATGAGAAATCAGCAGATGACTCAGGCGCGATGCCTCCTGCTGTCGGAGATCATCACTGCCGGGTGCATCCACCGACAATCCGACGGCAAGAATATCGATCAGCAGCAGTTGCAGGATGCGCGAAATCATTGACAGGAAAGTGGAATTATCTTCCGTATGATTTACCGCCAGGCAAACGCTGGCTTTTTTGGCCAGTGGCGACTGATGCGGAGTGATGGCAATCACATCTGCGCCAGCATTGAGTGCGATATCCACGGCATGCAACAATTCTGTCAATTTACCTGAATTAGAGACCACGATCACAACATCCCCGGGATTGAGCAATTCTGCGGCCATCGAAAATAAATGTGCGTCCCCGTAGCTGGCCGTGGGAATCCGGAAACGGAAAAATTTATGCTGCCCATCCAGCGCTACGGCACGTGCATTACCCATCGCATAGAATTCAACTTTCTTTGCTTTGCGCAGCAAAGCAATTGCCTGATCGATTGCATGCACTTCCAGCTGATCACGGAAATTCAGAATCGCTGAAACGGTATTATCAATCACCTTGGCGCTCAGATCATGCGTGCTGTCGCTTCGTCTGACCTGACTATGTCTGACCGGAATCGTTCCTGTCAGACTGCTGGCAAATTTGAGTTTAAAATCCGCCAGCCCGGTAAAACCCAGCGAACGACAGAAACGGATGACTGTCGGCTGGCTGACATCCGCCAGACGGGCAATTTCTGCAATCGCTTCATTCAGCACAGTCCGTGGATTTTCCAGTACCAGCGTTGCGACCCTGCGTTCAGCCGGCGTCAGTTCCCGCTGAATTTGCTGTATACGCTCCATCAGGGCACTGTCGCCGCTACGTCCCCGTAAATGTTCGGACAAAATTGCAGAAACGCCGTAAAACGCAGGGTTCGGCGTCGTGATGACGTAAGTCGGAATCTGCGCCAGGTAGGAGGTAAAACGTCCTTTGGCCTCAAACCGCGCACGGAAAGAAGATTGCTTAAACTGTTCGCCCATCAGGGGCACAATACCGCCGCCGATATAGATGCCGCCAAATGCACCCAGCGTCACGGCAAGATTAGCGCTGAAACTGCCCAACATGCCGCAGAAACACTCCAGTGCTTCCGCGCATAGCGGCTCAGCGCCGCTCAGGCCACGCTGCATGATATCCTGTGCCGGCAGCGCGCCGGTAGCAGACTGGCTGCGGTATGCCAGAGCACGGTAAATCAGCTCCAGCCCCGGCCCGGAAATTAAACGCTCGGTCGAAACATGCGACCATTCTTTCCAGGCAAACTGCAGGATCGCGTATTCCCGTTCATCGCATGGCGCAAAATTGACGTGCCCGCCTTCCGAGCCAAGTGTCACGAAACCGTCGGACGTCGGGATCAGACCGGACACACCGAGGCCAGTTCCCGGCCCCAGCACGCCAATCACCGATTTCGCTACCGGAGAGCCACCGCCAACCTGCATCAGATCACTGGCCTGCAACCCCGGCAAGGACATGGCAAGCGCCGTAAAATCATTGACGATCAGCAGCGTATACAAGCCGAATTCGCGCCGGACCGCTTCAATCGAAAACGTCCAGTCGCGGTTGGTCATCCGCACATCGTCGCCATCGACCGGATTGGCAATCGCAAAAGCAGCATGGTGGATGCGGTTTCCCTGATGTGCATCGAGATAGGCGCGCAACAAAGGTACGATGCCGGCATATTCGTCGCATTTCAAAATCCGCACGGCGGAAAATACGCCGGTTGCCGTCTCCAGCGTGAAGCGTGCATGCGTGGCGCCAATATCTGCGAGTAAGCGCGGGCCGCCGGAAAATCCGGCACCGCCATGTTCTGCTAATGCTTGTTCAGTCATAGTTCTTTGTAGATACTTTCCGATAAGACCCGGAACAATGACATCCGGTTTCACGCACCTGGGATAACAGGCGCACAAAAGCTTTGCAATTTACCACAGCACGGACCACTGATACCATTTTCAATGCATATCAATCAGATAATTTCACGGAAATTTCCGGCCGCTCCTGATCTTTCCATGCCAGCATGATTTTCAGCTCCCCGGTACTGGCGTTCCAGTCAAATGCCAGTGGCGTATTTCCTGCGATTACCTGAACAGGCCGGGTATGGATACGGTGAATCGTGATCGCGGTTTTTCTGTCACGGGATGGATAATTTTTACCGGTGGTGCAGCTCAATTGCAGATGTAATGTCCCGCGGGCAAATTCGCTCTGAAAATAGATCACGGCATATTTTTGCTGCGCAACCGAATCGGCTGTTTCACCATCATCGTCAAACAGCTTGCCCGAAGCATGCGCGACACTGGCATCATGAAAATAATGCAGATCAAATTCGCTGCCCGAATACTGACGGGTATTCTGTATCGGCTTTGCCATCGGAATAAACGCACCGGCGCGGACAAATACCGGAATATGGTCAGCCACGATCTTCACCTTGGCTGAACTGCCTGCAGCATGTACCTCACCGCTGTAAAAATCGAACCAGTTACGGTCTCCCGGGAAATAGATTTCAGCCTGTTGCTGACCTGCCTGCAGCACAGGATGCACCAGAAACTCACTGCCCCACAGATAACTGTCCGCCACGGTGCTTAATGCGGAATTGCCTGGTTCCGCAAAAAACAAGGGGCGCATCAGCGGCAATCCCGTCTCGTGGTTGTCAAATGCCAGCGTGTAGTTGTAGGGCAGCAGGCGATAACGCAGTTCAATCGCGGCTTTCGCCAGCGCTTTGACGCTGTCTGCGCGGAATACCGGTTCGGAGGCGACTTCTTCCTGTGCATGCGGACGGAATACCGGCTGGAATACGCCATACTGCAGCCAGCGTGCATACAATTCATCATCCAGATTAGGGCCGGCAAAACCGCCCAAATCAGAATGCATGTAAGCCATGCCCTGCATCCCCATCTGCAGCGCAATTTCCGGTTGCGAGCGCAAGCCACCCCAACTGCGGTTGACATCGCCAGACCAAGGAATCATACCGTAGCGTTGCGAGCCGGAATAGCCTGCGCGCATCAGGATGAATGGCCGCTCCTGAGGAAAATCTCGCGCATATCCTTCGGCAATCAGTTTGGCCCATTCATGCCCGTAAATATTATGCACTTCATCTGCACTGCCATTTTTATGTTGTAACGCGGCAGGATGCACTTCCGGCTCACCCAGATCACCCCACCATCCCGTCACACCCTTAGCTTTCAATGTCTTGTACACATTCCAGAACCAGTCGCGCGCATGTGGATCGAGCAGGTCAATCAGACCGGTATGGCCAAAATAAAAATCGTAAGTGAACGGCTTTCCCTGCTGATCTGTGGCGAGAATTTTTTCGTCAACCGCTTCCTTCCATCGTCCGGAAGTGGTCAGAATAAATGGCTCGGTAATCAGAATCGTCTTGATTCCCTGCTGCCGGAAATCTGAGATCATTTTTTCCGGTTGCGGAAAATTATCCGGATCAAAGGTGAGATTTCCCAGGGTTCCCTTGATCTCTTTTCCAAACCAGTACAGATCAAAAATAATCGCATCGACCGGTATCTGCTCAGCCTGAAACCGTGCGATCACTGCACGCGCCTCGGCTTCCGAATGATAACCAAAGCGGCTGGCAAAATTCCCGAATGCCCAGCGCGGTGGTAAAGGCTGATGTCCTGTAAGGTTCACGTAGCCGGCACTCAGTTGCTCCCAACTGTCTCCAGCAATCACCTGATAAACTTTTCTGCCACCAATCGTTTCGTAAGCCAGCGTATTGTCTTTCTGGCTGTCGAGATCAAGAAAGCCAATCGCTGCATTATCAAAGTGAATTCCGTACATCCGGGATGACAACACCAGAGGTATGGAAAAATTCATCTGCTCGGAATGTTCCTCGTAACCGTAATGCGCCTTGTTATACAACGGCAAGCGATAACCACGCCGGTTCATTCCCAGCGCCCGGGCGCCAGCGCCATACAACACTTCATCGCTGGTCAGATTAAAATCCAGCCGCTCTCCTGTGGCAATCTTGCTGTAACCCTGCTTTTCCGAAAATAGCAATCTGTTTTTGTAGCGGTAGCTGATCTGGAATGGATGTTCCTGAATATGGACGGTCATATCGCCTGCCTGATAATCCACCCCGTCGGCCATCTTCTTCAGCAATGCCGGAATTTTTTCCGGCTGCAGCACGACCGCATGCGATACCGGAACCGACATCTGCTGACCGCGCGGAATGAAACTGGTTTCCACTATCTGCGCACTATACGGACGGAATTGATATTCGCCATCGTTCGTCACCACGCGCAGCGAATCAGGCTGCTGCTGTATCGTTTGTACGATCCGGCCGGCATTCTGTGCCAGCACGGACGTACTGACGAATACCAGAAAACAGGCGATGCCGCCCAGATACTGCAGGTGATTTTTTTTCTTCATTATTTATTCAGCTCAATCAAAGCAACAGGAAGGCGGCTATCAAATCGGACGGTTCCCTTCACGACTGTTGCCGTTTTTCCGGAGTAAGCATCGCGCACTGAGACGCCATCATTAAATGCCCCCTGAACCGTAATCACAGAATCACGATCTGCGGGTAAATCCAGCGCCACCACGACCTGATCGAGCACACCCTGCCGGTTCAGCGTCCGTTTGAATGTATAAGGCTGGGTTGCCATCATCTGATGCACTCCTGCACCGACAGCAGGATGCGCGTGACGGAATAAACCGAGCTTTCGCCAGTGCGTCAGAATGTCAGCAACGTGAACACTACCCTGCATGGAGTTGGCTGCAATCGCATCCCAGTTCATGAACGAGCGCAGTCTAGCATCACCGTTTGCAGTAGTAACGTCAATATTTCTCGCCGTTTCATCGCCATAATAAATCTGCGCCGACCCCGGACTCAGCAGCAGCCGGGTGCCGGCTTCCAGCGGTTTCTGACGATGCAGATCAAACGGCCGGTCATCGTCATGTGAGCTGATATAGTTCAGAACCGAATAGCCACTTAATTCACCATGCAGCTTTCCGGAATAACTGCTGAACAGGTTTTCATAAGTCTGGGTGGCATCATATTTAAATCCGAAGTTAATCAGGCTGTCGAACCCATAATTATAAAAATTAATCTTCGTTCCACCGTCCATCGTAAAATATTGGCCGGCTCCGATGCCATATGATCCGACCTCACCGGTCATGAAAAACGCCTGGTCACCGGTTTTCTTTGCGGGATTTGCTACTTTCCAGTCTTCATATGCCTGACTGGCCAGCTGTTTCAGCTCCTTCCAGACCTGAGGCTCCACATGTTTTGTAGTATCGGCGCGGAATCCATCAACGCCATATTTCCGGACCCAGTCGGTCTGCCACTTCATCAGGTAATAACGAGGAGCCCTTGGAAATCCGGTACGGGCAAAAAATGCATCGAGCTCAGCCACCTCCTTTTCGTAACGGCCTTCAGTTTTCCATTTATCGACCAGAAATCCAGGCAGAGCGACCTGCGCATCACTCTCTGTGCGGATATCCGGCAACCCCTTTACCAATGCACAAGTTACCGTACTTGGAATATCCTTGTAGGTGCAGACCGGCTCATCGCGCACCCAGCTGGCCGGCCACGGAGAGTCCTGCGATGTGACGGGGCCGACATGATTCATGACGATATCGAGCAGAATGTGAATGCCATGCGCATGCGCGGTATCGACCAGCTCCTGCATGTCCTGCGCCGTTCCCAGATTGGCATCGACACTGGTGAAATCGCGCGCCCAGTAACCATGAAAAGCATACGATACGCCGCTGCCTTCATCGGTGGAGCCGTGAATCTGCTCTACCGGCGGCGTCAGCCAGATTGCATCCACACCAAGCTGATCAAAATATCCTTCCCTGATTTTTGCCGTAATGCCCGCCAGATCGCCGCCCATATAACCCCGCAATTCGGCGGCATCGGCCTTGCGTCCATAAGCCAGGTCATTGCGTGGATCAACATTGTTAAACCGGTCGGTCAGCAAAAAATAGACCGTTGCGTTATCCCAGGAAAAAGGCAGCGTGCCTGCTGCGACTGGGGTCGGGACTGGAACGGCAACTGGCGGTAATGCGGATTGCTCCTGACTATTTCCGGCACAGGCAGTCAGACTGGAAAATACAGCCGATAGCAATACGCCGGACAACACGGAGCTGGATAAGAAAGCATTTTTTTTCATCGTCACCTCATACTGAACACTGTCTCATTACAGAATACAGTCTGATCAGTACATCAGAATTGATATTGATAACCGGGACCCCGGATGCTGCAACAGCACCCGGAATCATGGCCATAGTTACTGAGCCTCGGTGGATGACTCTCTGACCAACAGCGTCAGCAAGCCTGCCAATACCATACAAGCGCCGCCAGTCATCAGCGTCTGCACCGTATGACCCGCGAAAAATTGTTTGGTGATAAAGCCGAGCAGCAAGCCGCTGACAATCTGGGGAATCACGATAAAGAAATTGAACACCCCCATGTAGTACCCCATTTTTTCGGCAGGCAAGGCCGCCGCCAGCAAGGCATAAGGCATCGTCAGGATGCTGGCCCAGGCAATGCCCACACCCAGCATCGGCAGCAACAGCCACACTTTCTGGCTGATGAAGAAAATACTGATCAGGCTGAGACCCCCGATGACCAGGCAAAGCAGATGCACCATTTTTTTATTGAACCGGCGAGCCAGCACAGGCAGCAGAAAAGCCGCCAGCGCAGAAGCGCCGTTATACACGGCAAACATCGTACCCACCCAGTTGCCCGCCTCCTGAAAAGCGGCTGACTGTGCGTCCTGCGTACCGAATACGGTGTCGGCAATCGCCGATGTCGTATAAATCCACATCGCAAACAAGGCAATCCAGGTAAAGAACTGGACAACTGCCAGCTGCACCATCGTGACCGGCATCTGGCCAAATCCTGCCAGTATTTCGCGGAAAGCACGTCCCATACCGCCTGTTGCGGATTTCTGTGCACGGAACTGTTCCAGATCCTCCGGTGGCAATTCATCGCTGCTCAATACCGTCCATAACACGGCGAGAAAATAAATCACGGCGCCAGCATAAAATGAATAACGGACCGTCTCAGGAATAGCGCCATTCACCGGCACATTATTGAGGCCACAAACATCGGAGAAAAAACTCGGCAACAAAGAAGCGATGACCGCGCCACAACCGATAAAAAACGTCTGCATCGCAAAGCCTGCCGTCTGCTGGGAGGCGTTCAGCTTATCGCCGACAAAGGCACGGAAAGGCTCCATCGAAACATTGATCGCGGCATCCATCAGCCACAGTACCATGACCGCCATCCATAGCGCTGTAGAATTCGGCATCATGAACAGCGCCAGCGAAGCCAGCAGGGCACCGATGAAAAAAAATGGACGGCGACGCCCCCATTTGGGATGCCAGGTATGGTCGCTGAGATAACCGATCACCGGCTGCACCAAGAGTCCGGTCACTGGCGCTGCCAGCCAGAACAAAGGTAAATCATCCGGGCTGGCACCCAGCGTGGAAAAAATCCGGCTGGTATTCGCATTCTGCAAAGCGAATCCGAACTGAATGCCAAAAAAGCCGAAACTCATATTCCACAACTGCCAGAATGACAGTGATGGCTTCTTCATTTTTTCATACATAGTCTGCTGTCTCCGTTTTCATATTTTTTATATTTCTTGTATTACTCATCTGTCTGATTTGATTTTTTAGATTTTTCAATATTCCTCAACCTGTCTTTTCCGACCTTCTGATGGTATGTCATGCCCTGCTTGCGGAAACATCCCCAACTGCGCCGGCGTCTGCGGCGGCAAAATTCGCAGGCGGGATAAAAGCGGACGGACAGCGGGGACCGTCAGCATCGTACTGGCAATCGCCATCAGCAGTAAGGCTGTAAACGTTGCGCTGCTGATGATGCCTTTTTCCAGCAACACATTGGAAAAGATAATCATAATCAGCGCCTTCGTCTGCAACAGCCATGCAATCGCCGATGTCTCTCCGGGACGCCATCCCAGAATTTTTCCGGCCAGCGAAACACCGGCAAATTTGCCACTCATTGCTGCCAGCAACAGAATTCCTGCAGCGACGAACACCAGCCCGCCGCCAATCGCCCAGGAGGTCTTGAGCCCGGTATTGAGGAAAAAAACCGGCATCAATACCATCAGCACATGCTCGCGGAACAAATCAAGCTTACTACGCGAAAACCATTCCGCTTCCAGCACTGTGCCCGACAAAAATGCGCCCACCATGAAATGCAGCCCTGACCAGTCAGCACCAAAGCTGCACAGCAATAGCCAGATCAGTATGGTGGCATAACGGTCTTTTTCATTCAGGCGGACAATCAGACTGCGATACATTCTGGCAGCCAGCGCAAAGCCGAGCAGGAAAATTGCCTGCCGGCCGATGCGGTTCCAGTCCATCAGAATCACAGCCAGTACTCCCCAGATCAATACATCATCCAGACTGGCATAGCGCAGGATACGCTGACCAAATTCAAGCCGCAGAATACCCAGTTTTTCCATCAGCAAAATCAAGATCGGTAATGCCGTGACCGCACATGCCATGCCGATACCCACGACAAACTGCCAGTCGCGGGCATATGCGCCACGCCAGCCGGGCATACTCAACAGCAGCAGTCCGGCCAACGCTCCGGTCAACAGCGGCATACCCAAAGCCAGTCCTGCCGTAATACAACTTTCCCTGCGATGCGCCCAGACTCCGGATAAATTCAGCTCGATCCCGGCGAGCATGACAAACAACATCACAGCCCAGATCGCAATACCATCCAGAGCACGCATCACGGACGGCTGGAAAATAGTCTGGTAAAACTCCGGAAAATACTGTCCGGCGACACCCGGCCCCAGCACAATACCGCACAATATCTGCACCACGACCAGTGGCGCGAAATCATCGGTGCGGCCTATCCTCCATATCAGATATGGCAATACAAATACCAGCAGCATCGCCAACAGGAAAATTTCGTTCTGACTCATGGCTCTTGCTCAGTGAGATGGTTTTCAGGAGCGCGCTGCAGCACAATACTGCTGAATATATGCAGCGTGATCAGGCATGGCAGCGACACAATTGGCGATCACCTGCTTCACGCTCTGCAGATATTGTTCTGTTTCCGAATCCGGCAATAAATCGGCTAACGGATGATAGATGGCAGGCCGCAGATTTTGCCCCTCCATCACCTGCAACCAGGCTTCTTCGGCAAACAATTCGTTATCAATACGAAGCAGGCGGCCATTGTTCCGGTATAGCGCAATTTTGTGTTCAAGACTCTCAGGCACACGCATATCGCTGCACATTTTCCAGAAGTCGGCATCTGTACGCTGGTTCACTTTGTAATGCAGGATTACAAAATCCCTGATCCGTTCATACTCAAAACGGGATTGGCGGTTATATTCAGCGACATCAGTCTGATTCATCTGCCGGCGCGGGAAAAAAGTAATCAGACGCGCAATCGCAGACTGAATCAGATGAATGCTGGTCGACTCCAGCGGCTCTAAAAATCCTCCGGACAACCCGATCGCAACCACATTTTTGTTCCAGGCCAGCTTGCGCATTCCGGTCTGGAAGCGCAGCATGCGCGGCTCGGCCAGCGCTTCGCCATCCAGATTAGCGAGCAGCGTTGCCACCGCCTCATCATCGCTGACATACTGGCTGCAGTACACGTATCCATTACCGATTCTGTGTTGCAGCGGAATCCGCCATTGCCATCCCGCACGGTGCGCAGTAGAGCGGGTATAAGGCAGCAATGCCGGAGCTGACGCACAGGGTACGGCAAGCGCCCTGTCGCAAGGCAACCAGTGACTCCAGTCTTCATAACCCGTTTGCAGGCACTGTTCGATCAGCAACCCGCGAAAACCTGAACAATCGATGAATAATTCAGCGTTGATCTGTTCGCCGTTTTCCATCACCAGATGCGTCACACTGCCATCTTCCTGGCTGGTGACGCAACGTACAACTTTGCCTTCGGTACGGCGCACACCGCGGCTTTCAGCAATGCCGCGCAGATATCGGGCGTACAGGCTGGCGTCAAAATGATAAGCGTGAGCGATGTCGTTGACCGGAGAATTTTCCACATCCTGTCTGGCTGGCATAAATTTGTTCGACTTTGCCGCCATACGGGTAATGGAATAAGCCGCTAACTCATCGGCCTTACCTGAACGACGCATTTTTTGCCAGTATTGGTCAAAATTCACTGTCCATAAATCCTGACCGATCTTGCCAAATCCGTGCATGTAACGATCGCCGGTTTTCCCCCAGTTGACAAATTCAATCCCCAGTTTGAAGGTACCCTGGGTCTGTCTCAGAAATTCGTTTTCATCGATACCTAATACCCGGTTGAAGCGCTGTATCATCGGAATCGTGGCTTCGCCCACACCGACGATACCGATCTCGTCCGACTCCACCACGCGGATGCTGACCTGGCCGCGTAAAACCGTCACCAGAGCCGCGGCCGTCATCCAGCCAGCCGTTCCGCCACCAACGATTACCAGCTCTTTCACCATCGGATTATCCATCGCCATCCTCACTCCGGACTGCATACAGCACTGACATGAGCTGCCATGCCTGAAAGGTACCAACCAATATCGAAAAAAGCCTCTTGCTGGCATGGGGAAACCAACAAGAGGCGTACGACTACGCTGTGAATTACAGCTTGTAGTTCAGACCAAACAGGATTGTCTTACCGTATTTGGTATTCTCAATCTCTTCTTTGGAACCGTCAGGATGCTGCTTGTAGCGGATGAATGGTGTGTTACCCAGATTGTTGACCTGCAACAGCAGAGACAATCCTTTTGCCCAGCCTTTATCAAATTCATAGCCCAGCTGCAGATCGACAATCTTCTCACCCTTGATATACGTCAGGGTGCGGTCGCCGCCGAAACCGATGATCTCACCGACGAAGTCAGAACGATAGCGTTCAGCCACGCGGAAAGAGAAGCCATGCTTTTCGTAGTACAGCGTCAGGCTGGCCACTTTCTTCGACAAACCTGGCAGTTCCATGTTGCCACCGCCGTTGCCATCTGTCGTGTTTGGTGGTGTCAGGGAGCTTTCGGTATTCGAGAAGTTCGCTACGGCACCGAAACCATCCAGCGCTTTATGCAACATACTGAAAGGCAGGGAACCAGCCAGCTCGAAACCTTTGATAGAGCCGCCACTGCCATTGGTTGGCAATGTGAACTGACCGATATTGGTGGATGCCTTCAGCGTGGTTGGCTGCAACAGCGGTGTAAAGTCAAAATTCGGATTCGTCAGGTTGATGATGTAGGAATCCAGATTTTTATAAAACACTGCTGCACTGACGTATCCCTTTTTGTCGAAATATTTTTCGACCGAGATATCCACGCCGGTAGCCCGGAACGGATTCAGCGTAGGATTACCGCCGCCGCCGACATAAATGCCTTTGGTCGTATCCAGGCTGAAACCGTTGCTGGCACGCATATCATCCATCTTCGGACGCGCCATGATTTTCGCCAGTGCAAAACGCAGATAGGTCTGATTGCCCATGTCCGCCGACAGATTCAGGCTAGGCAAGCACATCGTTAATGTCTTGCCTGCGGTGTAAGGGGCGACCGGGCGATTGGCATCGCTGGTGCCGCCATCTTTATTTACTGAGTAAGCAGACGAGCTCTGGTCAGTACGGATAAATTGCAGACCAACATTACCGGTGACAGGGAAACGACCGATCTGTGTTTCCATATTCGCTTTTGCCAGCGTAGTCCAGACTTTCTCATCGACACGCCAGTCTTTATTCCAGATATCCGGATGTTGCTTAGTCACGAAATTCAGGCCAGGAATATTGCCGGAAGCATCAAAACCAAGAATAGGAATACCGGTATCGCCAGCGAAAGCTGTGTAACCGCCGGTGATATCGAGGCCGGCGAATGCGCCGTTCGCCACCTGCAGCAGATATTCGTTGACTTCGCGTACTTTTGAGCGCTTGGAGTAATTGGTGCCGATTTCCACATCGGTGAACCAGGTGCCCTCCGGCAGATCATGCTTGCCGCTCAGGCGCAGGGAATCAATCTTGTCGTTGACTGTCGGGCCTTTGCTGTAACCAGCCTGCGGTGTACCCGGACCGCCACCCCAACCCTGACCGTCAGTGATTTTGATGATGTTCGGATCAGCATAATTAAAGTTAGTGGAAAATTTACGGCCATTGCTGGTATCGAATGTGAAGTTGCTGAACATGTTATTGCTCTTGCTCGCATCACCCGGAATGCCGGCATACACTTCCTGATCGCGCTCAACACGTTTTGCTGTTGAATGATTCAGGTCCAGTGTGGTTCTCCAACCTCCCATCTGGAGTGAGTTATTCCAGCCGATGGAGGTCATGGTTTCATTGTCGATCACAGGTTCATTACGAACAACCGGACGGACATTGTTGAATGTACCGCTGACGACATTATTGCCGCTCAGAATTGCATTGATCAGCACGCCAGGATGATCATATTGTCCGGTCGGCGAATTCCAGGAATCGTTCAGCGGCACCTGCAGAATATTTTTGGTGGTAGTGCTGTCAAACTTGGAATAGAACACGTCCAGCGTGCTGGAAAATTCTTTATTCGGCTTGAACTGAATCACTGCCATCGCACCATCGCGGGTCTGTACAGTCTTATTACTTTCCGCATTAAAACCGTTAAACGGTACATTTACTGTCTGACCGTTATAAGTCGTGGTGCCACTGCCCCAGGATTCAAATTTGGTATTGGTGCCGGAAGTATCATCCAGACGCGCAAAGCCTAAAGCGATACCGATCTTGCGATCTGCAAACTGGTCAATATAAGAAAAGCTGGCACGGCTGCCGGAACCCGGATTATCCAGGCCGGCGCCAAGGCGTTCTTTACGATAGTTGGCGGCGATGGTGCGCTTGGAAAAATCAAGCGGGCGCACTGTCTGCATATCAATCGTGCCAGACAAACCTTGCCCTACCAGCGAAGCATCCGGAGTTTTGTAAATCACCACACCACTCAGCAGTTCGGATGGGAACTGATCGAAGTACACGCTGCGACTGTCACCGGTGCTGGTCTGCTCGCGGCCATTGAGCAACGCAGAAGAAAAATCCGGCGACATACCGCGAACGCTGATCGCCTGCGCTCGGCCATTGGTCCGCTGCGCGGTCACACCCGGCAAACGGGCAATCGACTCAGCAATACTGGTATCCGGCAGTTTACCGATATCTTCTGCAGATACTGCCTCTACGATGGAGCTGGCATTTTTCTTGACCGAAATCGCCTCTTCAATCCCTTTACGGATACCGGTCACGACGACGGTATTTTCTGTCGCCACTTCCTGCGCGTAAGCGATACTGGAAAGACCCATCACCAATACAGCACATCCCGCCGCAACTGGATTTAATTTAAAACTGGTGCGCTTCAGACTCTGACTCTGATCGCGCATATATGACGCTTGTTTCATTTCTTGTCCCCTCATTTCCTATTGAACCCGCACCCTTGGAGCACTACCACTTTGTTTTTTGTAAGACATTCAGAACCGATCGTTCTGAAAATAATTTTGTACTAAAACTAGATCCACTGTCAAACAAAGACTACAAGAAACTACAAAATAAAATGCACTCCATAGGGGATTTAACGCATCATTTGCACGAATACGTTGCATTTACTCCACACCGTTAATGAAATTTCATGTAGTTCAGCTACTAAATGTAATTTAACTACTTCGCCATTAAATGCTTTTCAGGTTACTCAGAATTTCAAAAATACAATCGTTTGCATTTTTAACTTATGTCAAGAGTGAGGATACCAACTGCGCGCGCGTCCCTGGTGACAAGTAAGAACTGCCGTCTGTGCTATAGTCTCGCCGCATTCACACTTCTTTATGACTTCAGCGGCAATATGTAAACGCATGGGTTTACGGCGCCTGCAATTGGAACCGACATGAATCACAAACTCAGCATTGATGAATACGATGCGCTGACGCTCATCAGCAACATGCCGAAAGGCGCCAAACCCAACGCTTGCGTTAACCGGAATGCAAAACGCTTATCCGGCATCAAGCTGATTGCCTTTCGCCGTGACGGCGGTCTTGAACTCACCGAAAGCGGACGGGAGACCTTATTCATCAAACAGTGTATTGATGGATTAAGAGCAATTGCGGCGAATTCGGATGCCTTATTACCAGGGCCGGTGATGGTGTTTTTACAGAAAAAGGGGCATGTAACGACGGATACGGCTTCTGGTCGTATCAGCATCAGTCAGCGCGGGCAGGAAAGTCTGGCAGATATTGACGCCAATATCTGATCTGCTGTCTGCCGCCCGGGCAGGTAACTGGCATGCTGTGCGTTGCGCTCAGTACGCAGGGTTGAAGTTGTCAGACCGCTTTCAGCCTGAATATGCGCTTGAAATCAGCGAGCGGAACGTCGCCTGTTTGTCAGCGCAAAGCCCGCCAACAAACTCAACAACGCCAGTCCGGCGATCAGCTGATTTCCCCAGCGGATATAAGGTGTGATTCCCTGCCGCCCCTGAACTGTGGCGGACAAAATACCGCGCTCCAGATAAGGCAACAAGGCAATCTGTCTGCCACCCGCATCAATCGCGGCTGTAGCGCCGGTATTGGTTGAGCGCAGCATAGGCCGTCCGGTTTCCAGCACCCGCATGATGGAAAACTGCAAGTGCTGCGGCATCGCCACTGAATCACCATACCATGCCATATTTGACACATTCAGCAAGATCGTTGCTGCACCGGCACGATCAGCCTGTGCCGCCAGTTGTGCAGCGATTTCCTCTCCGAACAGGTCTTCGTAGCAGATATTCGGTAACACCGCCTGATCCCGGACATGCATTGCCGCCTGTAGCGGCGCCCCGGCAGTAAAGTCTCCCAGCGGGATATGCATCAGATTCACAAACCAGCGAAAACCGTAAGGAATGAATTCGCCGAAAGGCACCAGATGATGTTTATCGTAGCGATAGGCACGCTGTGCATAATCGGGTGAAAAACCGACGACGCTGTTGGCATAGCGAGCTTCGCCGTCATGCGCCGCCAGACCGATCAGCACCGCATGGCGCTGCTGCTGGGCAAACGCATTCAGCGTCGGCAGATAATCCGGCGGCAATTGCGATGACAATACCGGCAAGGCGGTTTCCGGTGTCACGATCAGATCGGCATCCTCCTGCAGTATCATGTCGTGATACAGCCGCAATGTCGCCTCGAGGTGATCAGGATCGAATTTCTGATCCTGAGTTATATTTCCCTGCAACAGGCTGATTTTCAATGGCTGCCCGGCTGGACTGGTCCAGCTGACCGACTGCAGCCAGTTGCCAGCCACCAATACCCCGGTAACAGCCAGCGGAACGGCAATTCTGATCACACGATCAGTATTCAGAAACAGTAATGCCGCCATACCTGCCAGAACCGCATTCAGCCAGCCCAGGCCCAGCACACCCAAAACCGGAGCGAAGCCGGCCAAAGGACTGGCGGTATGCGCATAACCAGAAATCGCCCACGGAAAACCCGTGAACAGAAATCCACGCAGCCATTCATTAGCCACCCATAATGCCGGGAAAAATAAGACCGCAGCGATCCAGCGTGGAGGATGCCAGCGCCGGCAGATCCAGCAGACGCTGGCGGCAAACAGTCCATAAAATAGTGCCAGATAAGCCGCCAGGAAAGCCAGGGCAATCACCGCCAAGAGCTGAGACATGCCGCCAAACCGGTGCATCGCAATCAACAGCCAGTGCGTGGCCGCATACAGAGCAGCAAAACCATATGCCCATCCAAGCAGAAACGCCCGTCCGCTGGTCAGGCGCGCCACGTCATGCCGCAGCAACAGGATAAATAGCAGTGCCGGTGTTGCGATCTGTAACAACCAGAGATGGAATGGGGCAAACGAAAAAACTGTCAGGCCGCCCGCTGCCAGCATCAGCAAGCTGGAAAAGCCCAGAGAGCCGGTATATGCGGACAGGCTGAACTTACTCATGAGCAAGGGCGGTGGGCCTTTGTTCTACCTGAAGAATCTGGACTTCCCGCGCATCCGCACGCAAGACTTCAAAATGCAGTGTATCGATCTGGAATTCATCCCCTTTATGCGGCACTTCACCCAGATGATGCGAGACCAGTTCACCGATCGTCTGCCCCTCGTTGCCTGGCAGATTTACTCCCAATACGGCATTGAGCTGCTCGAGTTCGGTAATACCTTTGATGCGCCAGCGCTTTCCATTTCCCTTGTTCTCAAGCGCGAGGATGTTATCCTCTTCCTCATCGAAATCATATTCGTCGTCAATATCACCGACGATCTGCTCAAGCACATCCTCAATCGTGATCAATCCCGCCACGCCACCATACTCGTCGACAACCATCGCCATGTGATTACGGTTGGCACGAAAATCACGCAGCAAGACGTTCAAGCGCTTCGATTCAGGAATATAAATTACCGGGCGCAGCATCTCACGTACGTCGAAGGTTTCTTCCGCGTAGTAGCGGAGCAAATCTTTCGCCAGCAAAATCCCGACCACCTTATCCGGGTCGTCATCAATGACGGGAAAGCGGGAATGTGCTGCGCGCAGCACTTCCGGTATCCATTCTTCAATCGGGCGGGAAATATCGACAATATCCATCTGGGTACGCGGCACCATGATGTCACGGGCAGCCAGATCGGAAACCTGAAAAACACCTTCAATCATCGCCAGTGCATCAGCGTCAATCAGATGACGCTCTTGCGCATCTGTCAGCACGTCAAGTAATTCTGTGCGATTTTCAGGTTCAGGAGAAATGAGGGCGGTCAAACGTTCAAATAATGACCGGTGGGGTTTAAGGTCAGATGATCTGACCTTACTAGAGTGCTCTTGCATAAGGGGCATGACGCCGTTGTTTCAATCCTACAGGATACAACAAATCAGACCGTTTCCAAAATGTTGCGGGAAGCCTGCGTTGTGTTTCATCCCGAAACCGTACTGGTCATACGCCCGTCACAATCAGGCCAGCCAGAATGATATCCCGCGTGGTGTCCTCAGCCACTAAAGTCATCTAGCGGCTCGGATTCGTGAAATTTCACGTAATGCAGATGCGGGATCTCACCCTGATAAGACAAAATATCCTTGTAGCGGTGATTCCAGCGGATGGCCGAACATGGATAATAATGACGTGCCCGCTGTGTCTGATTGGTCGTTTCATCGATACCTTCAATGCTCAGCATCAGTGCGGCATTGGACATTTTGAGCTGCTCTTCGGTACAGCCAAACAGAGGGCTGGACTCGTCGATCACATGAATAATGCTCCACCCCAGACTGAATACCGGATGCTGATCGCGTTCCAGTTTCATATCGGAGATTTTACGGAAATTTCCCATCGTCGGGGTCAGTTCATTCTTCAACAGACGCAACCTGGCCGAAGCTTCGCTGATGATGTTCATACGGGCATTCGCCAGCCGGATCACCAGTATCCGGCGTCCATCCGCCATATGGCAGACCGGATGCTTTGCAAACAAAATTTGCGACCGTGGACGGGAAAAGCGTGCAAACATCACTCCGGTGGTCAGCGCAACACTGGCCATGCCGACAAAAATCTCGGCAGTCGCAATGCAGTGCGCATAAACAGTCTGCGGATGCATGTCGCCATAACCGACCGTTGCCAGCGTTTCCACGCTGAAGAAAAAAGCACCGAGAAAATTGTCCGGCGCCAGATTCGCAATCGGACTGGCGTCTAACATGTACAGGGCAGCAAACAGCGTATTGAACAGCAGGAAAATAAGGGCTGCACCGCCGAAAAACATCGGCCAGCTCGATGTCATGCAATAGTAGTAAATATCCTGCCAGACATGCTGCTCAAGACCAAGCGCAACGATATCCCGGCCGCCAATATTGATGCGGCGTCCCCGGTGTTTCTGGAAATATGGGAAATTCATCGTTAGTCTGATCCGGCAGTCATGATGACCGATCACAGCAGCTTATTGGGAAACATCCTGATAAGGATTGGGAAGCCCCAGTCCGGCGAGGATTTCGATCTCCAGCGTCTCCATTTCCTCAGCTTCCTCATCGTTTTCGTGATCATATCCCTGTGCATGCAGCACGCCATGCACGATCAGATGCTGTGCGTGCTCTACCACGGTTTTATTCTGCTCTGCAGCCTCTTTCAACAATACATCGGTACACAAAATAATATCCGCCTGCGTTACTTCCGCGTCAGCGTCTTCGGTATAGGCAAATGTCAGCACATTGGTTGCATAGTCTTTGCCGCGGTAGTCACGATTCAGACCCTGCCCTTCTTCCGCGTTCACTAAACGCAGTGTCAGTTCAGCCGGAAAGAACAAGGCAGCCTGTACTGTTTTGCGTAGTAACGGACGCGGTAGCAGCTCCTGCAGGCGGGTATCGGCATATTGGACCGACAAATTCAGTTTTGGTCTGGAATTATTTTTTTCTGCCATGATGTGCTGAACTGAGAGGATGGGTATTTTTAAGCAGACCAATGGCGGCATGATGCGCACTGGCATTGGCGTGAGCGGCTTCGTAGGCATCCACAATCCGGCCAACCAGCGGGTGACGCACCACATCGGCGCTGGTAAACTGGGTAAAGGCAATGCCCCGGATATCTCTGAGCACCTGACAGGCATCGATCAGCCCGCTTTTGTGTCCACGTGGCAGATCAACCTGCGTGGCATCTCCCGTCACAACCGCCTTGCTGCCAAAGCCGATACGGGTCAAAAACATTTTCATTTGCTCTGGTGTCGTATTCTGGGCTTCATCCAGAATAATGAATGCATGATTCAGGGTTCTGCCACGCATGTAAGCCAGCGGAGCAATTTCAATCACCTGCTTTTCAAACATTTTCTGGGTACGGTCAAACCCCAGCAAATCATACAACGCGTCATATAAGGGACGCAGATAGGGATCGACTTTCTGTGCCAGATCCCCCGGTAAAAAACCCAGCCGCTCGCCCGCTTCGACAGCAGGACGGGTCAGGATAATGCGCTTGACGGCATCGCGCTCCAGCGCGTCCACCGCACAGGCCACCGCAAGGTAAGTTTTTCCGGTGCCTGCCGGACCAATGCCGAATGTGATGTCATGCCCGACAATCGCCTGCAGATACTGATTCTGATGGGGGGTGCGGCCGCGCAAGTCGTGGCGTCGTGTTTTCAGCACCGGGCTCTCCACATCCTCCAGCACAGCTGTGTCGGCATCCGGCATGGCGGTGGCTTCATTGGCTGCAACTGGCAACACCGCCGGCGTTGTCAGGCTCTGGTTGGCGCGCTGCTCCACCAGCGCCAGCTGCACCTCATCAATCGAAATCACTTTTTTGGCCAGAGCGTAGAAATGCTCCAGTAATTCCAGTGCGCGCTCTGCGTTATGACCGCTGATGATGAATTTCTCTCCGCGCCGGAAAATCGTCACATCCAGTGCGGAGGAAATCTGGCGCAGATTCTCATCCAACGGTCCGCACAAATGCGCCAGACGGGTGTTGTCCAGCGGCTGCGGTACGAAATGTGAGACGGGCACAGGTATTTTTGCCATTATGCGGTCACTGTTTCTGCGATCAGTTCGCCACGTAAGGAGTAATTGTAGGATTCGGTGATGCGGGTATCCACCAGCGTCCCGATCAGCTCTTTTGATCCGGCAAAATTCACTACCCGGTTATTCTCCGTCCGGCCCTGCAGTTCGGCAGGATTTTTTACAGACGGACCATCCACCAGAATACGCTGTACCGTACCGATCATGGCATTGCTGTATTTTTTGGTGTTGGCATCAATCACCGCCTGCAAATGCTGAAGGCGACGCAACTTCAGCTCCTGCGGCGTATCGTCCGCCAGATTCGCGGCTGGCGTGCCGGGGCGCGGGCTGAAAATAAAGCTGAAACTGTTATCGAAACCGACATCGTCAATCAACTTCATCAACGCATTGAAATCTTCATCGGTCTCGCCGGGAAAACCGACAATAAAGTCCGACGATACAGCGATGTCTGGTCGGACCTGCTTCAATCGCCGCAGCACCGACTTGTATTCCAGCGCCGTATAGCCGCGCTTCATGGCAGACAAGATCCGGTCCGAACCATGCTGCGCCGGCAGATACAGGTGGTTCACCAGCTTCGGCACTTTGGCGTAGCAGTCGATCAGGCGCTGGGTGAATTCCTTGGGGTGACTGGTCACGAAACGGATGCGTTCAATCTGCGGGAACTCTGCAATGTATTCAATCAGCAAGGCGAAATCGGCAATCTCGCCATCTTCCATCGTGCCGCGATAGGCATTCACGTTTTGCCCAAGCAAAGTAATTTCTTTCACACCTTGTTCAGCCAGTCCAGCCACTTCTGCCAGTACGTCCTCAAACCGCCGCGACACTTCCTCACCACGGGTATAGGGCACCACGCAGTAACTGCAATATTTGCTGCAGCCTTCCATGATCGACACATAGGCTGTCGCACCTTCGATTTTTGCGGGCGGCAGGTGATCAAATTTCTCAATTTCAGGGAAACTGATATCGACCTGGGAACGGCCGGAATGACGACGCGCATCGATCAGTTGTGGCAAGCGGTGCAAAGTCTGCGGGCCGAACACCACGTCCACATAAGGTGCGCGCTTGATGATCGCCTCCCCTTCCTGGGAAGCGACGCAGCCGCCGACACCGATCAGCAGATCCGGCTTATGGCGTTTCAGTTCACGCAGGCGCCCGAGATCAGAAAACACTTTTTCCGACGCCTTTTCGCGCACACTGCAGGTATTGAGCAGGATCACGTCGGCATCTTCGGGTTTATCGGTTTTGACCAAGCCTTCGGCAACATTGAGCACATCCGCCATTTTGTCGGAATCATACTCATTCATCTGGCATCCGAAGGTTTTGATAAATACTTTTTTTTGCATCTTTTTTCTGTCTGGCAGTTCTCTATTCACTATGACAGGATGGTGGACTATCAGGCTCCGCCATCCTTTTCAAGCATTACTTAATTTCAGGATTCTTGAACGGAATCGGTTTCCACACTTCCGGCACAGGCAGCGTCTGCCCGATTTCGGTCCGGGTGAGTATCCAGATTTTGTCGATATCCCCAAACGGGTTTTCTGTGTAATTGACCTGAATCTGGCTGTCGTTCAATGTGCTGGGCAGCACAATCAGATTATCGGTACCGTAGATCCGGCTGGATGGAGCAAGATAACGCAGCTTGCCGTCCATTTTGACATCCGGATACGCAGACATATCCAGCACGCCGCGCAAGGTATTCGGCGGAAACTGACGCAGTTCCGGGGCGACCTGCGCCAGAACCGGATACGTCAGGGCCAGCATGACCAGCAATCCCATCAGGCGTTGGCAAACCAGTCGTGTCAGGCGCATCTCAGACCTCATCCATGAAATAAAAAATCCAGATAAATCAATTACTTAAACTACTAAACTATTTTTCGTCAAGGGTGCAAGTTTAACACAGACCACCAGTCGCATCATGCCTGACCGGGCGCGACGAACTGAAACCGGAAAATCTGGGATAATGCTGGCACAAAATCATGGATTCCCCGATGCACACCCTTTCTCCGCGTGCAGAAACACGCGAATTTGATCAATCCGAGTTCCGTCAGGCGCTGTCGCAGTTTGCGACCGGCGTGACGGTCATCACCACCAGACTTGCCGGCGGGCAGTTTCTCGGGCTGACTGCCAGTTCGTTTAACTCTGTTTCGCTGGAGCCGCCGCTGATCCTGTGGAGTCTCGGTAACGCAGCCAACAGCCTGCCCGTTTTCAGCGGCAACTCGCATTATGTGGTAAACGTGCTGGCCGCCGGTCAGGATTGGCTGGCGGAGCAGTTTGCCAGTCGCCGCACGGATCGCTTTGAAGGCGTGGACTACACCTTGTCGCGTACCGGCCTGCCGGTCATCAGCGGCGCCGCTGCCTGGTTTGAATGCCATAACCGCAGCCGCTATCCGGAAGGCGATCATGTCATTTTTGTCGGCGAGGTCGAACACTGCGAAATCAATCCGCAAGCGCCGCTGGTATATCATTCGGGTCGCTTCCTTCACTCCCTGTCCAAATAACTTTTCACACCATGCTGCAGACCACCGACCTGATCGGCTACATTGCCGCCTGCCTGACGACCGGCGCCTTCATTCCCCAGGCCTGGATGACCTGGCGTCGCAAGCGTGCCGAGGGCGTCTCGCTGGGGATGTATGTGCTGATGGTCACCGGTATTTCCATGTGGCTAACTTACGGCATCCTGCTGCAAGCCTGGCCCGTCATCATTGCCAACTTCATCACCATGTTGCTGGCACTGTTCATACTCGGCATGAAGCTGATTTATAAGTAACGAATCCACCATCTGCGGATATCATCGCATCAGAACTGCCTCAGTCGTCTTTCAACAATTGTTCTAACACACCGTGCGAATCAAATGCAGCGCGGCGCAGGCGGTCATTCACCCCCTGCCAGTCTTTTTCCTGCGGTAATGCTTCGACCAGAATCGCATCGGCATGGGCATGATCCAGTTCGCGCAAACCGGCATACAGGTCGTGGGCATATCCGGCCGGTTCTGCCGGTAAATGACGCCAGTCGCTGGCATGAATCGCCGGATGCGCCTGATAGCTCATCAGCGCCAGTTTTTTACCTTTTTGCTGCAGGCGGATCACCACCTGATCCAGTATTTCGGAAGGCACCTGAACCACGGGGGTGCTGGGGGCATAATGTGCGTCCAGTGTGCCGGAAGCGCGCGGTGCAGCCGCATCCGGACTGGCGGGCAACACACCCAGCACGGCTTCGATCTGGGTAGCACTGATATGGCCGGGACGCAGCAAAACCGGACCATGCGTCGTCAGCCTGCTGAGGTCGAGAATCGTGGATTCGATACCGACCTCGCTCTGCCCGCCGTCCAGTACGGCGGCAATCAGCCCGCCGGGACGAGTTTCCTGCTCAAATTCTTCCAGCACATGTTCCGCCATGGTCGGACTTACATGGCCAAATTTATTGGCTGACGGTGCGGCAACGCCGCCCTTGCCGCCTTTAAAAGCCCGCAGTAAATCCTGCGCCACCGGATGCGACGGGCAACGGATGCCGATGGTGTCCTGGCCGCCGGACACCGCATCAGGAATATGCACGGCGCGTTTCAGGATCAGCGTCAGCGGCCCTGGCCAGAATGCAGCGATCAGACGCTCCGCTTCAGGCGGTACTGCGCTGACCCAGTGCCGGATGTCTGCTTCTGGCGCCACATGCACGATCACCGGATGGTTTTGCGGACGGCCCTTGGCAGCATAAATTTTTGCCACTGCATCCGGATTTTCGGCATCGGCTCCCAGCCCGTAAACGGTTTCCGTGGGAAATGCCACCAGCCGGCCGGCTTCCAGCGCTTCAGCGGCCTCTGCCACAGCGCAGGGGGTGCAGGCCTGCGCCTTCATGCCAACTCCGGCGCAACAATGCCCAGTATGTCGCATGCCTGTGCCAGTGCAAGCTGCGCTTCAGCGAGCGTCGCGGCGACAAACGTGATATGTCCCATTTTGCGCGCCCGCCTTGCTTCTGCTTTGCCATACAGGTGCAGATTCGCACCCGGCAAGGCCAACACCTTGTCCCACGCAGGTTCGCGTGCGATTTCGCTGTCCGGCTCGAACCAGACATCCCCCAGCAGATTGAGCATCGCTGCCGGTGAATGCTGACGCACATCGCCCAGCGGCAACTGCGCCAGTGTCCTGACCTGTTGCTCAAACTGGCTGGTGACGCAGGCGTCGATGGTGTAATGACCGCTGTTATGCGGACGCGGTGCCATTTCATTGACGACCAGGCTGCCGTCTTGCAGCACAAAAAATTCAATGCACAACACGCCGACGTAGCCTAATTCGCCAATGATATCGAGCGCGGCCTTCTGCGCTTTTTCTGCGACATCCGGTGAAACATGCGGACTCGGCACCAGCGTTGTGAACAGAATGCCGTCGCGGTGCACGTTTTCCGCAATCGGGTACACCTCGGCCGCCCCATCGACACCGCGCGCCGTCAGAACGGATACTTCATAAGCCAGCGGCAACATTTTTTCCAGCACGCAGACCTGCCCTCGCATCGCAGCGAATGCAGCGGCCAGTTCCTCACGGTCACGCACGCGCACCTGACCTTTACCGTCATATCCCATGCGCACTGTTTTCAGAATTCCGGGAAACAATGTCTCACTGGCGCTCGCCACATCCTTCTGATCGGCAATTCCCCAGTGCGGCGCAGGATACACGCCGGTTTGGGCGCCGCAACGGGTGAAGAAATGCTTTTCCACCAGCCTGTCCTGCGCGATCGATACGCAGTCGCCCGCCGGCGCAACGAAACCGCGCATGGCCAGCGCTTTCAGGCTGTCGGCGGGAACATTTTCAAACTCTGTCGTGACATGCCGGCTCAGTGCCGACAGGGCTGCCAGCCCATCCGGATCTTCATAACCGGTACCAACATGATGCTCGGCCACTTGCGCTGCCGGACAGCCTGCCTCCGGCTCCAGTACGGCGACCCGATATCCCAGAGACTGGGCGGCATGGGCAAACATGCGTCCAAGCTGGCCGCCACCCATGATGCCGAGGCAACTCTGCGGCGTGTTTGGCTGTAAAGGCTGACGCGGATGTGTTTGTTTGTCGATATTCATGATGTCAAACCAAATGAAAACAACTCCCGGCTCGGTTCGTCTGTCGCAGACTGGCATATCGCAGGAAGATTGCAAGAATAAGCAGATGAGAGAAAAAGCAGATACTCCCCCTCATATCGAAGAAAATACCCTATTCTCCAGGTAAATCAAGGCTCCCCATACATACTCCAGGGAGTATGTATGGGGGCAGCCAGCACATAAGCGCTTTACATACAACATGACCGGCACACAGCTCTGATTGCCGCAGCACAACGGCATCGTTTGCACGACAACTATGCCATCTCAGGCTGATCGCGCACAACGCCGTCAGTCACCGGCATGCCGGTGGATTCCGGCGTTAAGCTGCTGTGACCGGCAAAACCATGTCGCGTGCTGCCTGAGTCTGGCGTACACGGAACTCGATCAATTTCTGCGCCAGCGCTTCATCGGTCGTCGCCAGCATCGCCACGGCGGCCAGCGCCGCATTCGCGGCACCAGCTTCACCGATCGCAAACGTTGCCACGGGAATGCCTTTCGGCATCTGCACAATCGACAGCAAAGAATCTTCGCCACGCAAATAGCGGGACGGTACCGGCACACCGAACACCGGCACGATGGTTTTTGCTGCAATCATGCCAGGCAGATGCGCTGCACCGCCAGCACCGGCGATGATGGCGCGGATACCGCGTGCCCTGGCGGTTTCTGCATAGCTGAACATTTCATCCGGCATACGATGCGCTGACACGACCTGCGCCTCAAAGCCGATGCCGAACTCCTTGAGAATTGCAACCGCATTCTGCATCACGTCCCAGTCAGACGATGAGCCCATGACCACGCCAACCAGTATCTGATTTTGCTGAGTCATGATCATGCCTTCAGTTTTTCGCCAGTCAGACGCTCCAGCGCTTCCTGATATTTGGCCGAGGTTTTTTGCACAACTTCGGCTGGCAATGCCGGGGCCGGTGCGGTCTTGTTCCAGCTGGTAATGGTTTCCAGATAGTCACGCACGAATTGCTTGTCGAACGACGGTGGCGAAATACCGGTCGCATAGGAGTCCGCGGGCCAGAAACGCGAAGAATCGGCCGTCAGCACTTCATCCATCAGATGCAGCACGCCGTTGTCATCCAGACCGAACTCGAACTTGGTATCGGCAATGATGATGCCGCGCGTCGCCGCATATTCCGATGCTTCACTGTACAGGCGAATGCTGATGTCGCGGATTTGCGCAGCCAGTTCAGCGCCAATCCGTTTTTCCATTTCGGCAAAGCTGATGTTTTCATCATGTTCGCCCATTTCGGCTTTCGCTGCCGGAGTGAAAATCGGTACCGGCAATTTCGCCGCCTGCGGCAGACCTGCAGGCAAAGTGATCCCGCAGATGGCGCCGGTATCCTGATAATCCTTCCAGCCGGAACCGATGATATAACCCCGCACTACGGCCTCCACCATGATCGGCTTTAAGCGTTTTGCGACCACCGAGCGGCCACGTACCTGCTCTACCTCATCGGCAGCGACGACACTTTCCGGCGCAATACCAGTCAGATGATTCGGTACGATATGACCGAGCTTTTCAAACCAGAAATTGGCCATCTGGTTCAGTACACGGCCTTTTTCGGGAATCGGTTCGCCCATGATGACGTCGAACGCGGATAAACGGTCACTGGTCACGATCAGCAATTTATCGTCACCGACCGCGTAGTTGTCACGGACTTTGCCACGGCCCAGCAGCGGCAGAGAATGAAGAGTGGAATGAATTTGGGTAGTCATGGTTTTTCAATACTTTTTGATACAGCAGTCCGGCACAGCATAAATGCGCAGGGCGCATTGTCTGCGCCCTGTTGCTGACACCAGCTTAGTTCACGATTTGCGCCAGCGCGCCTTTTTTGTACTGCTCGGCGACTTTTTCCAGCGCCATCGGTTTGATTTTCGCAGCCTGACCTTCGCAGCCGAACGCCAGATAACGTGCCTTGCAGACAAGTTTCGCCGCTTCGCGCGCCGGCTTCAGGTAATCGCGCGGATCGAATTTACCCGGATTTTCAAACATGTAACGACGAATCGCCCCCGTCATCGCCAGACGGATGTCAGTGTCGATATTGATCTTACGCACACCGTTCTGGATACCGATCACGATTTCTTCCACCGGCACGCCATAGGTTTCTTTCATGTCGCCGCCGAACTGACGGATTTCTTCCAGCAATTCCTGCGGAACGGAAGACGAACCGTGCATCACCAGATGGGTATTCGGAATGCGTGCGTGAATTTCCTTGATACGGTCAATCGCCAGGATATCGCCGGTTGGCTTGCGCGAGAATTTGTAGGCGCCGTGGGAAGTGCCGATCGCAATCGCCAGCGCGTCGCACTGGGTTTGCTTGACGAAATCCGCTGCCTGCTGCACATCAGTCAGCAACTGTTCGCGGGTCATTTTTCCGTCAGCGCCGTGGCCGTCTTCCTTGTCGCCCATCATGGTTTCCAGTGAACCGAGCACGCCGAGTTCGGCCTCGACCGTCACGCCGATGGAGTGCGAAAATTTCACCACTTCGCGCGAGACTTCAACGTTATATTCATAACTGGCGACTGATTTGCCGTCTTCCATCAGCGAACCGTCCATCATCACCGAGGTGAAGCCGGATTTGATCGCTGCCATGCAGACTGCCGGCGACTGACCGTGATCCTGATGCATGACGACCGGAATATGCGGATAAGCTTCGACTGCAGCTTCGATAAGATGACGCAGGAAAGCTTCACCGGCGTATTTGCGGGCGCCGGCAGAAGCCTGCATGATGACCGGCGCGCCGACTTCGTCAGCAGCCTGCATAATCGCAGTCACCTGTTCGAGATTATTGACGTTGAAAGCCGGCAAACCATAGCCATTTTCAGCGGCATGGTCCAGCAATTGGCGCATGGATACGAGAGGCATAATTAACTCCAGAAGTACAATAAAAAATGGTTGATGCGCGATGGTTTGCCACGCTGGTTCACAATGAACCGCTTCAATCCGGCGAGCTGGCTTGCGTCAGCAATTGTCGCCAACTTTCACAATCTTCAGTGCATTGGTGCCGCCGACTTGTCCCATCGGTTCACCCCAGGTCACAACAATCATGTCGCCATGATTCACCACACCGTTATCGAGCAGCACACTTTCTGCCGATTTCAGCACCGTGTCGCGGTCCGGCGAATACGGCAGAGTGAAGGTGCGGACATTGCGGTACAACGCAGCCTTACGCTGGGTTGCGACACTCGGCGTCAGCGCAAACAACGGCACATTGATACTGTGACGGCTCATCCACAAGGCTGTCGAACCGGATTCAGTCAGCGCCACAATCGCCTTGACGCCAAGGTGATGCGCCGTGAACAAGGCGCCGTAAGCAATCGACTGATCGATCCGGGTAAACGCCAGATTCAGAAAATCGGCATCCAGTTTATATTCCTGGAATTTTTCAGCTTCCAGACAAATCGCCGACATGGCTTCCACGGTTTCCACCGGATATTTGCCGGATGCAGTTTCGGCTGAAGCCATCACGGCATCCGTGCCGTCGAGCACCGCATTGGCGACATCGGAGACTTCGGCACGGGTCGGCACCGCATTGACAATCATCGACTCCATCATCTGGGTTGCGGTGATCGCGAGCTTGTTTGAGGCACGCGCCATTTTGATCATGCGTTTCTGCAGCGCAGGCACGGCGGCATTACCCACTTCCACAGCCAGATCACCACGCGCCACCATGATGCCATCCGACGCATCGAGAATTTCCTGTAGCACCGGAATCGCTTCTGCGCGCTCGATCTTGGCGATCATCATCGGCTTGTGATTATACGGCTCGCCGGCAATATTGGACAACTGACGCGCCATTTCCATATCGGTCGCATTTTTGGGGAAAGAAACAGCGATATAATCCGCCTGAAACGACATCGCAGTCTTGATATCTTCCATATCTTTGGCGGTCAGCGCCGGTGCTGTCAGACCGCCGCCCTGTCGGTTAATGCCCTTGTTATTCGACAATTCACCGCCAATTTTCACGACGGTATGAATTTCATTGCCTGAGATTTTTTCTACGACCAGCACGATCAGCCCGTCATTCAGGAGCAACACGTCGTCCGGTTTCACATCGCGTGGCAATGCCTTGTAATCCAGCCCGACCCGTTCCTGATTCCCCAGCGTACAATCCGCATCGAGAATAAATTTGTCGCCGTTTGCAATCTGAATCCGCGTGTTTTCAAATTTTCCGATACGGATTTTCGGCCCTTGTAAATCAGCCATAATCGCCACTTCGCGGCCGCATTCTGCCGCAGCCTGACGTACCATCGCTGCACGGTCGATATGGTCTTGTGCCTTGCCATGCGAAAAATTCAGCCGGACCACATTCACGCCCGCATTCAGCATGCGCTTGAGCGTTTCCACATCATTGGATGCGGGACCTATCGTTGCAACAATCTTGGTAGCACGTAACATCGGATCTCCTGGCTGTTTTTTTATTTACATCTGTGGGACTGTGGGATGCAGACTACCCTGCATCCGGCAAAACAGTTTTTCCTGCTGTTCTCAGCGGGCTGCACGCTGTAACAGAATATCGACTGCAGGCAATACTTTTCCTTCCAGGAATTCAAGGAAGGCGCCGCCGCCGGTCGAGATATAACCAACCTGATCACCGATATGGTATTTAGCAATCGCCGCCAGCGTATCACCGCCACCGGCAATCGAAAAACCGGAAGAATCGGCAATCGCCTGTGCCAGTACTTTGGTGCCATTGCCGAACTGGTCAAATTCAAACACGCCGACCGGGCCGTTCCAGACGATGGTGCCCGACTGTTTGATCTGTTCCGCCAGTTTCGCCGCCGTGACCGGACCGATATCGAGAATCATGTCGTCATCAGCCACATCGGTAACAGACTTCACCGTGGCGGCAGCTGTGGCAGAAAATTCTTTTGCACACACCACGTCAACCGGAATCGGTACCGATGCGCCGCGCTGCGCCATAAGGTCAATAATCGCTTTCGCTTCATCCACCAGATCGGCTTCTGCCAACGATTTACCAATCTTGAGACCAGAAGCCAGCATAAAGGTGTTCGCAATGCCGCCGCCGACGATCAGGTTATCGACTTTATCGGCCAGCGACTTCAGAATAGTAAGCTTGCTGGACACTTTGGAACCAGCCACAATCGCCACCAATGGACGTGCAGGCTGCCCCAGCGCTTTACCGAGCGCATCCAGCTCGGCGGACAACAAGGGTCCGGCGCAAGCGATGGCTGCGAATTTGGCGATACCATGCGTCGTCGCCTCAGCACGATGCGCGGTGCCGAATGCATCATTGACATACACGTCGCACAAAACAGCCATTTTCTGCGCCAGTGCATCATCGTTTTTCTTTTCTCCCTTATTGACGCGACAGTTTTCCAGCAACACGACCTGTCCAGGCGCAACGTCCACGCCATCAACCCAGTTCTGCTTTAATGTCACCGGAACACCGAGTAATTCCGACAGGCGCACAGCTACCGGAGCCAAGGTATCTTCCGGCTTGAATTCGCCTTCCGTTGGCCGGCCAAGATGTGAGGTCACCATGACCGCAGCGCCGGCCTGCAGGGCCTGTTGTATCGCCGGTACCGAGGCACGGATGCGGGTATCTTCGGTAATGTTTCCGGCGTCGTCCTGAGGAACATTCAGATCGGCACGGATAAAAACACGTTTTCCCTGGAGCTGCTTACCTGCGATCAGGTCACTGAGTCGGTTGAATTGCATCGTGATATAAAATTGGCAAGGTTAAAAGAGAGGTGCGGTATCACTCCGGCAGCTATACCGATCACCATGAACGGATGATCTGTTTCGTCATTCATCGGAGTCAAACCGTTATTTTACCAAAGCCGCCGCCCGCACCACAGCGTTTTACACAGGATTTATTACCAGACCACCTGGATCCGGACAGACTTTACAACGTTAAAATCGAGGAAGATTTTCCTCAGTGCAGAAAAGTTTCCTGCAAGACGCAGGAAGATTCAGGCTACCAGACGGACAACGGTAAAGACCGCCATACCGAAAAAAATCGTTTGCAGCATATCTCGTCTTAGCAAGAAAAAAATCGTCGCCATCACGCCCGCCACCAGCCGGGGATTGTTGATGGTGAAATTTATCTGGGACTGATACAGCAGCAAATCCGGCACAATGATCGCAGCCAGCGCGCAGGCAGGTGCGTAGCGCAGCGCTTCCTGCACCCTTGGCGGCAGGTTGATGCGGTTACCGGCAAGCCAGAATCCGCTACGGGCAATCATGGTAGCCAGCGCCAGCAGCATTATCACGCCCCAGACTTCAAGATCACTCATCGTTACTCCTGTTCCGCGACAGCCACGGTTCCAGCCACTCTTCAAATGCCATTGCCGCGCTCATTCCGGCAGCCACTGCCAGCAACAAACCCAGCTTGTACGGAAAATTCAATGCCAGCAACGCCACAATACTGGCAACCACGACGCCCGCCACCGCAGCGCGGTTGAGCATCAGCGGCAGCATAACGCACAAAATCGCCAGCGTACCGGCAAATCCCAGACCCCAGCTGGCCGGGATCTGACTTCCAAGCAAAATACCAATGACCGATCCGGCCTGCCATGCAGCCCAATTCGGATAAATTACCGCTTTCAGATAAGCCAGCTTGCCGCTGGCATGCTGGAAATCAGGTAAGCGCTGCAGAAACAAACCAACTGAAATATCCCCTGTCAGATAGCCCAGCCATAAGCGGCTGCGCCATGGCAGGTGCAGAAAATGCGGGGCCAGAATGGCTGAAAAAATCACGAACCGCAGATTCACCACCACTGCAGTCGCAAAAATCACCCATAGCGGAGCATGTACGGCGATCAGGGGCAGCGATGCCAGTTGTGCGGAACCGGCATACACCAGGAAAGTCATACCCAGCGATTGCGGAATGCTGAGACCAGCCTTGATCATGGCGACGCCCACCACCAGCCCCCAGGCTCCGACGCCAAACCAGGTTGGCGCGCCATCTTTCAGCGCTCCTTTTCTGGCAGCCTGATCCGACTCAAAAGACATAAAAGTTTCTCTGAGGAAAAGTTAATTATTTTACCGGCAAATCAAAAAGGCCGCTGAGTCCTGACAGCTAGCTGCCGGAATCCGTTAAAATCGCCATTTGTTTTACAGACTTGAACGGAATCATCATGAGCACAACTAACGCTGCCAAACAAGTGGTTGAATTGCAAGCCAAAGACTTACCGGCACATTGCCCGAATCCGGCAATGCCGCTCTGGTCATCTCATCCCCGTGTTTTCCTTGACCTGTCGCATGGCGGCACCGCAACCTGCTCTTACTGTGGCACGCAATATCAGCTGGCGCCGGGTACGGTCATCAAAGGCCACTGATTCCCGTACCATCATGTCTGCGAAAAAACAGCTCAACGGCAGCGCGGATGAGGTGGAATCCGCCTTCTATGACGCCATCAGTCGCGCGGATCTGGATGGCCTGATGCATTTGTGGGCCGACGACGAGGAAATCGTCTGCATTCATCCCGGCGGATCGCGCCTGATCGGCCATGCAGCAATACGAGCTTCGTTTGAAGTGATCTTTGAGCGCGGCAGCGTACAGATTGCCGCCTCGCAATTACATGCCACGCACAATATGCTGACTGCGGTACATAGCGTGATTGAGCAGATTCCACGTCAGAGTGACGCCATACCGGACGTGCACATTCTGGCGACAAATGTGTATGTGAAAACGCCGCACGGCTGGCGCATTACCATGCACCATGCTTCGGTGGCCGCCGGCAAAGCGCCGCTGGATCTGTTCAAAGCCAGTGTGCTGCACTGATCAGACATGCCTGAATGAATTACCAATCACCAGCCTGGCTTCCCGGCGGACATCTGCAAACCATTTATCCGGCACTCTGGATCAAGAAACCCGACGTCGCTTTCCGCCGCGAACGCTGGGATGCGCCGGACGGAGATTTTGTCGATATTGATTTCATCGATGGCGAACCCGGACAACCGTTTCTGACGCTGTTTCATGGACTCGAAGGTTCCAGCGACAGCCATTATTCGCGGGCGCTGATGGATGCGCTCCGGCAACGCGGCTGGTCTGGCGCCATTCCGCATTTCCGCGGATGCTCCGGCGAACTGAATCGCGCACCACGTTTTTATCATTCCGGTGATGCCGGGGAAATTAACTGGATACTGCGGCGTCTGCATGCACAGCATACCTCCCGCTCAGCCGCCGGAGCATTCTTTGCGGCAGGCGTGTCACTGGGTGGTAATGCGCTGCTGCGCTGGCTGGGGGAATCGCAGCATGCAGCCGAATTTGTCACAGCAGCCTGCGCAGTTTCGGCACCGCTCGATCTGACTCAAGGCGGTGCTTCACTATCGCGCGGGTTAAACATGCTGTACACCCGCATGTTCCTGAAAACCCTGAAACCCAAGTGCTTGCAAAAACTGAATCAGTTTCCCGGCTTATTCGATAAAAACCGGTTGCTGGAAGCGCGCAATTTGTATGAATTCGATAATGTCGTGACCGCGCCGCTGCACGGCTATCTGGACACCGATGACTACTGGCACCGTGCCAGCGCCAGACATGTGCTGCATGACATTACCGTTCCCACGCTGATTCTGAATGCCAGGAACGACCCCTTTCTCCCTGGCCGGTATTTACCGCAAACCGCAGCATCCTGCGTGCAGCTCGATTACCCGGAACACGGCGGTCATGTCGGTTTTACTACCGGTCACCTGCCAGGCCAGCTGGACTGGCTGCCACGGAAAATCCTGCATTTTTTTAACGAAAGATAAACATGGATGACATCGTCAGAGCCGCCATTGCCAAATGGCCCAATGTCCCGCATTGCTACGGCTGGCTGGCGCTGGATGCGCGCGGCAACTGGCGCATGCGCGACGAACGCTGCCAGGCACTGAACCTGCAGGGCGACATCATCCGCCACCCGATCTTACTGGATTTCATTCACCGTAATTACCAGCACGATCAGGACGGCCAATGGTATTTTCAGAATGGCCCCCAGCGAGTATACGTCGATCTGGAAGCAACACCATATATCGCACGGACAGATCATCAGGGACTTGTGCTGCATACCGGCAAACCAATGTGGGCACCAACTGCAGCATATATGGATAATGCAGGTATTTTGTATTTTGTTGAAGGACAAGTTGTTGCGCGGGTGGATGATCGCGATTTAACAGAATGTCTTACCTGGCTCAGGCTGCAAGATACGCTCCCTGCCGATGATCTGCTGGAAGCGTGGCTAGCTGGGGAACATGATTCAATTGAATTACAAATTGAATTTCCTTTTGCCTCCAATTCATCCCGCCTGACACTGAATAAAAACCAACTGAACGAACTGATGCAACAAGCAGGATATATTCGACGCCCCGGCAAATCGGAAAACCGCTGCGGATGAGACGGCTCAGTTCAGGGTGTTATCTGATGATGCGAGCTCCGCGTTCGCATAACAGGAAAATACTGGAACATAAATCAGGATATTGCTGCCCAAGAGCATAACATCCATCCAGATATTCCCTGGAAATAATGTCCGTCTTGAGTAAGCGATCCCATTGAAAATTGGCCATCGCTTTAAAAAAAATACCCGAGCGATGAATCACTCTGAGTCCAGCTGCCGCAGCATCGCGCTCCAGAGTGTCTAAGGTATAAGTACGGCGATGTCCATGCGCCAACTCGGCAGATGTCACTGCCGTATTATGTGAGATCAATCCCATCTTTACCGCAATCTGCCGTGATGGAGCATTGGCATTCGGACACACTAAAAAAAAACGTCCATGTTCGCTCAACCATTCATCATTGATCCGTCTCAATATATGCACGGGATCATCCAGATGTTCCAATACATGCGTCATGAAGATATTTTCATATTTCTGAAGCAATTGTGCATGCTCAAAAGTAGTATGGATAAATTCAATCTGTTGAGGTAATTTTGACTGTGCTACGCCAATCGCTTCTGCCGATGCCTCAACACAGGTCATGTTGTCACAATATGCCATCAATCGCTTTGTCAAATCACCTTTAAAGCTGCCTAGCTCCAGTGTACGTCCGGCCTGCAGAAATGGACGAAATGACTGAATCATATAGGGATGGATCACATCAAAATCAAAATTGTAAGCATATCGATGGTCTGCCACATCCTTTATTTCGACATCGTAATTACGTTCAATACTAGACAATAGGAACTCCCAAAGATAAATACATCGTTCGGTCATGCTCGCTGATATGTGTTTCCCGGAAACCATGCAGCATATAACACTGGTATGCGGCATCATTCGTCACATTGACCTGTAATTCAATTCCTGCGTAAGCTTCTTTCTCCGCATGGAGAATACAACGACGTAGCAGTTGCGACGCCAGCCCCTTTCTCTGCGAGTCCAGCGTAACGCTGAGATTCGTAATAAATACGTTCTGGCCTTGCTCACAATTGCAATATGCCGCCAGCAATCCTTTTAATTCAGAACCATCCCAGATTTCAAACCGCTCAGCAGCAGAAAGAATTTTTTCTATATACGATCCGATATCAACACGTTGTTGCAATTGCGTAAAAAATTTCCGGTCGCATTGCGTAAAGTGCCGCAGCACATCCTGCTGTGTTGCCGTATTTTGTTTGAAGATAAATTGATGCGCAGTCATTCTAATACTGCTAAACCAAATCCGAAACGGCCAAACTCATTACCGTTATAAAGCAGATAAATATTTCCATCACTTTCGAATACATGTGGATAACACTGCATGTCGCTGTCCCATGTCCCGGGAGTGCCGATCAGTTCAGGATTGGTATCATCCCGGTGCCAGTTACAGAGATCATCTGACCAGGCATGACCAATCCGGTAACCACGCGTCGTATTACGTCGGAAATCAAACGACTCCCGGTAACAAAAAAACATATGGTAACGATCTCCAATTTGAATCACCGATGGCAGCGCCTGACTTTCATCTCGTCCTAATCGGTCAGGAATAATCTGGCACCCTTCCTCTTTGATCCAGTCAATACCATTATCGGAAACAGCATGACCTATTTTATAGATTCTGTCTGGCGCAGCGTCAGGAGAGTACTTTTTCCAACCTGTTCCAAAGATATACCACATGTGAAAACGATCATCGATCACCTTCACAAAGCCATCGCCAACCAGACAGGGTTCGTGCAGTGATGCGGAAAGAATGGGGCCATCACCGATTCGCTCAAATGTATCTCCTTCATCCCGGCTCATCGCCAGTCCGATAGCTGTTTCAACAGATACAGAAACACGACGGCTCCAGCCACACGTGTAGCCGTATATCAGCCCATTATGGCGAAGTACATTGATAGGAAAAATTCCATGTTCATCAAAACATCCCAATGCTCCCAATGGCATGACCGTATGTTCTGAAATACGAAGTATCTGCTGTAAATTTCTGGTCATATCAACGAATGCGATATGACTTCGGAACTTTCCATTCGTGTCAGTTGATCTGGTAGAAAAATAGATACGGATAAAGTCGTCAAATAACAATGTTTGCGGCGATTGTGCAAATTGCAAACGCTGTCCAGGGAAATCGAAGGGATCAAAAATATTTCCTAATTTACGCCATCGCATGATTTATTCCAATTTCCCATCCAGTACAGCCATTCCAAAGCCAAATCGTCCGACCTGATTTCCAAGATACAAAAGATAGGTCAGCCCATCTAATTCAAATACATGCGGATAGCTGATCATTTCAGCATCCCAGCCTGATGCGGAGACATCGATACCGGCACGGCTGTCATCTCGTGTCCAGTCTTTCAAATTGTGGCTATACGCGTAGCCGATACGATAGCCTTTCTGGCTACTCCGGTATCCCTCACTGTACCGGTAGCAAAAAAACATGTGATAGAGACCATTCGCATAAAATACATCAGGACTAGCCTGAGCCTCATCTTCTTCGATACGGTCAATGATCAGATTTTTATTTAACTTCACCCACGAAATACCATCAGAGGATTCTGCCATTCTGATTTTATAAACTGGCTCCGGGCGCCCATCGACAATCTTCCATTTAAAACCGGCAATATAAAATAAATACCAGGTTCCATTGAAATAGCGTATTTTCGGCCCGCTCAAAATAAAAGGTTCTGAGGGAGAACAGGACAATACGGGCCCTTGTCCTAATTTTACAAACGCTCTCCCATCGTCATCGCTTTCTGCAACACCAATCGCAACATTAAATGGCACAGATTCACAACGCGTCCAACCGGCATAATAGGCACGAACCTTTTGATCATGGCGAATCACGGATACGGGATATGTGCCGAACTCATCAAATTCCCCTAACCCTCCCAAACTCAGAATTGGCTTCGTCGCAACAGACCTGATCTTAAACAGATCTTTCCGATCCAAATCGACATAAGCCGAATAACTGACATAATTTCCATCGTCATCGGGTCTGGGACGACATGAAAAATAAACCCGTACCACATCATCCATGATCAACGTTGCCGGTGCCTGCGCAAATTCAGCCATCCATTCAGGACCATGTATCTCTTGGGGTACAAATATTTGTCCTAATTTTTTCCAATGAAACATAACTTAAATGATTGTGTAGTAATCAGAAATCCACTGTTTAACACGGACAACAGGGTTAAACATCAAAACATCAATAATAGAAAGCCAAGGCACAAACGGTGCTGAAAACTGTGGGTATTCAAAAGGAGAAGGCTGTAAAAACTGAAGCTCTAACTGATTTTCCCTGAAAATCTGTCTATCATACAAAAAGGTGCCGCCAATGGCATTCATGTATCTATCCGCATTCAGCGCCTGACAGATGGCAATCACCTTATCTTGTCCTTTGAGCTCCTGATTAAACGATAATTCCGATGAGAAACGGATTTCAGTCTGGATGTCTAAATACCGGCAAACTAACTGCACAGAGTGGTAAATGTAATGAAATAAATTCCGATCCTGACACATCAGTATTTCAGTTAATAACGGGAAGATTTCATCAAAAAACGGAGCTCGCGCATAAGCCCCGGCAAATTGCCGAAGTAATTTCTCAGGCTCATAGTCACTTGCCAATTCTTTCTCGACAACATCCAGCGTGTCCGAAGATTTTTTCAAAGGAAGAGAAAAAAATGCATCATGTCCATTGAGCAGCAGTCGATTGCGGTTAATCCAGCCTTTCTTGGTGTATTTGATGTGATCATAAATGACAAATATGTCGGCCGCCTCAATCAGTTGAAAATAACCGATGTATGGTAAAAAATACGGCTGCATGATGGAGACTATCACTTACTCGCTCTTATCAGAATGTATTAGGAGTCTCAACAGGGATTGGCAATCAGCTGGCAAATCACATCCACAACTGACATTTCAAGGTCAGGATAAATTGGCAGGCATAAAATTTTCTGAGAAATATCAAGCGCCACAGGCAAATTGTCCGGATGAGCAGACGATAGTCCCCGATACATAGGAAATTGCGAGATCAACGGATAGAAATAGCGGCGCGGATGAATGCCCTTTTCTTTCATTAAGTTATAAAGGGTATCTCGTGTCAAAAAATAGTCCTCATGTACCAATATCGGAAAATAAGCATAGTTAGCCACACACTCCCCGGAGCCCTGAATACAAGAAATACCCGGAATACCTGCTAATTTCAGGCGATAGGCTTCATCAATTTTTTGACGACATGCTAAAGCGGAGTCAATATGCTGTAACTGCAGCAGGCCAAGTGCTGCATTGAATTCACTCATTTTCCCATTGATCCCCGGTGCAACAACCGTGGTCTCGCCCACATGGCCAAAATTTTTCAGTTGATCAATCCGTACTTTCGTCTTCTCATCAGGACAGATAATCGCCCCACCTTCAAACGTATTAAAAACTTTTGTGGCATGAAAACTCAATACGGACAAATCACCGTATCGCAATATACTGCCACCAGCATCCTGCACACCAAATGCATGAGCCGCATCATAGATAATTTTCAGATTGTAATTATCAGCAATTCTCTGAATGCCATTGACGTCACAAGGATGCCCATAGCAATGGACCGGCATAATGGCTGTCGTATGGGGGGTAATCGCTGATTCAATCCTCGCAGGATCAAGATTCAATGAGTGTGGATCAATATCTACAAAAACCGGTTTAATTCCATTCCAAAGCAAAGCGTGTGATGTCGCAACAAAAGAATAAGGTGTTGTGATGACTTCACCTGTAATGCGAAGCGCCTGCAAAGCAGTCACTAATGCGATAGTGGCATTCGTAGGTGGGTAGGAACAGGCTATTGCTAGCCCATTCCCCCCTAAGAACCGTGCTTGCGACTTTCATCGCACACGGCTCAAGCCTATTACGCTATTTTCTAAAAAAGAAAAAAATCGTATTTTCTAAGCTTCCTATCAGGAAGCCGGCTTTACTACTTTCAAACCTTTGCTATGCACTTGGGTNCACATAACGCTGCTTCAAATTTCTGATGAAATTCACCACCATTCGTCAAAACCCTGGTTTCCCATATTTTTTCCAAATACGGGATCAGGTCGTTAAGTGGTGGCAAAGTTGGTTTAGTAACAAAAATATTTTCTTTACTCATAAGCACCAGCATCACCGGAAACTGGAAAAATAACCTGATTATTGGTCGTTACTTCTATTGCAGCCGGCGGTAATCCTTGACACCATCGTTCCCACATCGCACGAAACATATGTTCAAGATTCGCAGCAAATACATCTGTTTTTGAAAAAGGCGCATTTAAAAAACGACTACGCAATGTTTGTCTTATGATGCTTAAACTCTCCAAATCGGACGCAACCTGCTTTCCCCGCGCAACGAAGTCAGCATGATCTTTTGCTCCAAATTCCTGAATCAGGTTGACCTCAGACAAATTTGCGGAGGACTGCCGCCCAGCAGGAATCGCTCCGGTCAAAGTCAGAGTAGGAACACCCATCCATAACGCATGGTTAGTTGTCGTGCCGCCTGTATATGGGAATGTATCAAGGCAAATATCCACTTTGTGATGTAGCGCAAGATAGGTATGCATATTACTGCGATTATGAAATTCAAGCCGCGTTTTTGGTATGCCCTCCTGCTCAAACCAGTGCCATAAATGTTCATATCCACCATTAGCAGGCAAACCAGCAATCAGCATTTTCGCTGTCGGTATTTCCCGTAGTAACTGCGCCCATAACGCAACGACTTCCCTGCCGATTTTATCAATCCGGTTAAAACTACCAAACGTCATATAGCCATTTTGCAATGCTGGCAAAGTATTGACATCGGGTGAATCCGAAATGGGCAAGAAAGGAACTGTCAAAGGTAACCGGGCAATTTTCTCAGTGAATTGATCATCTAATTCAAAAACTGGCAGGAAATGTCTTCCTGCCAGATAGTAATCCATAGCCTGCAAGCCGGTAGTTCCCGGATAGCCAACCCAACTGACTTGTATTGGCGCGGGCTTACGGGCGAAAGTCAATAAGCGATGTTTTCCTGTGTGACCAGATAGATCAATCAATATGTCGATATTATCTGCCAGAATTTTTTGTGCAACCTGATGATCGCTCAATCCAACAATTACCTGCCAACGTGGAATAAATTCTTTAATCCGCTGCGTGATCTCATCTTCTGTTTCATGGTTGTAATAGACGAATAAAGACAGAGATGGGGAATGCTGCAAAACAGCCAGGACGGGCTCCAGAAAAAACGCAACAGCATGCGCACGTAAATCAGCCGAAACCAGTCCGATCCGGAGTTTTTTCTGCGGATCCTTCACATTATCGTGTACTGGCCACATAGCGCGGAATGGCGATTCAAACTGATCACCAAACCGTTTGTGCTCCTCGAATAACTGCTGTGCAGTGAGCTTGTTGCTATGGCTCAGACAAAACAATAATTGTGTATATGCCGGAACCAGGTCAGGTTGTTTACGCAATACGGTGCGGCAGACTTCCACTGCATCATCAATCCGCCCGAGCTCTCTGTAGACATCAGCAAGATTGCCATATGCGTGCAAATAATCAGAATCAGCCTGAATTGCTATTTGATAATGCGCCATCGCTGACGTCAGATCACCAGAATCTTTCAGTGTGGCAGCCAGATTACCATATACCTGTGCATAGCCTGGCGCCAGCTTTAATGCTTGCTGATAACTGTCAATTGCATCCTTAAAACGCTTCATATCCCCCAGCACGTTACCTCTGGCCACGTAGGCATCCACAAAATCAGGTTTTAATTGAATTGCCTTATCGTAAGAATGAAGTGCAGCATCGGGGTTGTTTTGAATAATTTGTACATTTCCCAAATTAAAATACGCTGCCGCATAATCAGGATTCAATTCAACTGCTTTACGATACATGGTGACTGCATCCGGAATTTTTTCCATCTGCAATAAAACATTACCCTTATTGAGATAAGCACGAGCTAAAGCTGGAGCCATTTCGATGGCACTCTCATACAATTTTAGCGCCTCATTAATCTGACCGTTTTCTTCCAATTGATTACCGCGATCAATCAATTGCACAGCCTGCTCGCTTTGACTGATCTGCGTTATTTCCTTTGAGGATTTTTGCGTCACGCTGAATAAGGCTTGAATCCGGTTAAATATTGTCATACCTGATCTTTGTCGGTGATGTTTTGAGTGAATTTATAGTTGACGAGTAAGCCAACTGGTTAATTGATTCACCTGTTCTGCTGATAATCCTGATTCGATCAGACGCCATTTAAATGCATTACCTAATTGCGCCTTTTTATAAAAATTTAATTTATGTTTTGCTTTAAAACCTTCCAATTGCTGAAGCAGCTTCACAAACAACTCTTTTTGTTTTCTTTCGACATATTTATTGTTCTTATTAACAACTTCCGTCTTGTGTCTTTCCAGATAAAAATCTGCGAGGGAAGATCCAAATAATTTTTCATCTTTTGCATCAAACCAATTGAACACCATGTCCTCCTGTTCTTCATATCATTTCAAACGTACAAGCAAAATTAATACCTGCATTTACATGGTTAATTTATGTTTTCTCTCTCCCGCCAGTTCTTCTTTGTGCTTTTCTTTCCATTCCCGTTCGAAGGCATCGATGACGGACTGTTCATAAAATCCCGCATCTTTTTCACGTCGGGCGATATCGAGCTGCTGTAAAGCAGGAGTCCAGGTGTTCTGAATTGCATACGCCTCTGCCAGCGCAATATGCTGCAAAGCTTGTTTTCCCTGCGCATCATATACCTTGGCCAGTAAATTCTGCAGCCTGGCATCCTGCCGGTATAAGCTGATCTGATCGCGGAGAAATACGCCTGCGGCTTCCGTCTTTTTTGCAGACAGCAGTGCCTCGACATACTGGTACACCAGTCCGCGCGACAAAGGTAGCAATTGCATCGCTTTCTCCGCTTCAGCGACCGCTTCGCCATCTCGTTTTTCTGCCATCAGAATATCAATCGCAACACTGACATAAGCGCTGCTGGTCGTCAGCACGCTCTTTTGTGAAGTCAGTTTTTCGGTTTTTGATTTTGCCGCATCCAGCCATCGATGTGCGGCGGCGAAATCAAACTGTTTGAGCGCAACTAACGACAGACCATATTCTGCGGCAATCTTATCCTCATCTTTTTCCGATTTCAGCTGGCCTTCAAAGAATACCTTTGCATCCATCAGGCCTTGTATGGTTGCGTCCTGCAGTATACGAACTCTTGCCTTGGTTAAAAAAAACTCCAGACTGTCGGCATGTTGTTTGTAACGCTGGTCGAGCATACGGGCCTGAATATCGGCAATCCGTTCACTGGTCAGTGGATGACTACGCAGATAGGCGGGCGCATTGTCTGTGTAGTTGCGCATCGACGCCTGGAGACGCCCAAAAAAACTCACCATGCCGGAAGTATCAAAGCCGCTGTCACGCAAAATCTGGAACCCGACGCGGTCAGCCTCCCGCTCCGCATCACGGCTGAAATTCAGTTGCCGCTGAATCGCCAGTCCCTGACCACCGGTCGCCAATGCAATGGCAGCATCCGGGCTGGTACGGGCCGCCAGCACCGCCAGTGCCAGCGCCGCCAGAGGAATCAGGGAATCAAATTTCTGGCTGGTCAGCATCCGCGCAATATGCCGTTGCGCCACATGACCAATCTCGTGCCCGATCACGGATGCCAGCTCAGATTCCGATTGCGCAGCCAGAATCAGCCCGGAATGCAGCCCGATAAACCCACCCGGAAAAGCAAACGCATTCAACACCGGATCACGCACAGCAAAAAATTCAAAATCATAGGCTGCCTCACCCCGGGCATCCGGACGGGCATCCAGCATTTTATTACCGAGCCGGTTCAGATATTCCGAAACCGGGCCATCATCCATATAGTCTGGGTCTCGGCGCACGGCGTTCATGATCTGCTCACCCAGCCTGCGCTCCATCAGCGGAGACAATTCCTCTCTGGAAGTGTCCCCCAGAGTCGGCAGATTCTGGGCCGCGGCATTAACTGTCAATATTTCCGGCACGACGAAACAGGTCGCCGCCAACAGTGATGCGCGCAGAACTTTTTTCGTCACCAGCCCGATCCGACCTTGCGCGGTGCTATCATTCCCGCTGACTGGAAATACTTCTGACATATTCAACTATCCCTTCCGTACATCCAAATGACTACTGAAACCCATCACGCAGGCCTGACGCATTTTAATCAGGCTGGTCAGGCACATATGGTCGATGTCGCTGATAAACAAGACACGCACCGTATTGCCATCGCAACCGGCCTTATCCGCATGCGCCCTGAAACGCTGTCCATTATCAGACAAGGCAATGCCAAAAAAGGAGACGTGCTTGGTATTGCCAGAATTGCTGCCATCATGGCGGCCAAAAAAACCAGTGATCTGATTCCTCTCTGCCATCCTCTGGCACTGACCAGAGTTGATGTTAATTTTAACATCACAGAAGAAGATGCTTCAGTGCAATGCAGAGCACAAGTAGAAACTGTCGGCAAGACAGGGGTTGAAATGGAAGCACTGACTGCCGTTCAGGTCGGTCTGCTGACAATTTACGACATGTGCAAGGCAGTCGACCGGGGCATGGTCATGAGTGATATCCGCGTGCTGGAAAAACACGGTGGAAAATCCGGTGACTGGGTAAGTCTGATCGACTGATCGCAATCAGACAGTATACGGTTTATGGTGCATCACGTCGCGGCATGCTGAGGAAAACCTGCTGATAGCGCGCATCCAATACACCTTTCGCTTTCCAGTAATCGAAATACTCAGGATAGAGATCAGGGTGCAGACGCTGCAAAGTCTGCATCGCACGGACAGCCTGCTCCCGCTTGCCATTCAATGCAGACACTTCAGCCAGCTTATTCAGGATATGGACAAACCCGAAACGCGGCGTCCAATGTTCGACGAATGCGATATCCTCGGCAGACATTCCTTCCGCTGGCGTGATTTTCATCAGATGAAAATAAGCAAAAAACTGAGGAAATAATGTCAGCCGCGGTTGCTCCAGCTGCTTCAGATCGACCAGATGACCGGTCTGTTCCCAGCGCAGGATATTAAAACCGCGTACCACGCGTTGATAATCCCAGGTGATTCCCATCATGCAGAAAAGCGCAATTGCAGTAGCCGCGACCGCAACGTCCTTACGCAACCGGACTGTCGCCGCCGCAGGCCATCTGTACTGATGGAGCATTCCTGCCATAATCAGAACCGGAAACAGCACATACCCGTACCATAACGGGAACTCCACCAGACTGTGCACACAGGCTGCGACCAGGCACATACCGGCAAACTGCATGGGCAAATCTTTTTTAGGCTTGATATAGACCTGATAAAACCACCAGAACAAACCTGCTACCATCAGGCCAGTCAACAACCATCCCGTTTCTGCCGCCAAGTTCAGCACAATATTGTGTGCATGCTCGGCATAGGTCGTGGAGGGAAAATCTGCCGCAATATGCACCTGCTCCGAACCAAAGCGAAACCATCCTGCCCCAGTCCAGAGATGATTTGCTGCTATGTCCCATGCCTGCCGCCATAATCCAATTCTCTCTGAGCGCCCTCCTACATGATCCGCTGCGGAACCACCATGCACGCCGGCCAGCCCGGCAATTTTAGGCAACAGAAAAACACCGGCTGCATACATGCAACCAAACCATGCTGCCGCTTGCCAACCGATTGACTGGCGTACAGGAGCATTCCAGACGAGGATGGCAATAAATAAAGGGATAATAATCCAGCCAATCCTGGATTGTGTCAGCACCAAGCCAGCCAACAGAAGAACAACCGAACATATTGCCACCTGTATCCGTAACTTCTCTTGTTGAAACAGATAAGTTGTCGCCGCCAGAGAAAAGCAGAGCAATAAAGCCAGCTGGTTCGGCTGCGCCACATTCGCGTATGGCCTTTGCAAAAATGAACCGGCAGGCATATACATGACCAATGGAGTGAAATCCAATCCCAGTAATTGCACAATCTGCATCAAAACCGACAACCAGCCAGAAATCATAAAGACGATTGCCAAAGTCTGGCTCAAAGAGTCACGTTTTATTACATTGCTTGCCAAGGTAGCGCCCAATATCAACGCCAGTACCGCATACAGAAGATACATCACGGGGAAGAGCAGATCGTACCCATCATCACGAGCCTGGAAAATCCATTGCATACAGATAACCAGGATAAGCGCAATAGGAAGCAACACGGCCGTGGGCAACACCCAGGCTAGACTAGGGTAGTGCACAGACTGAACACTGTTCGGACGCTCTGCACTGAACAACAGTGAAAGTGTCATTCCCCAAAAAATCGCAAGTTCATTAAAAAAGGTTCGGAAAGGATGCAGGTGAACCGGAATCAGATACGCTCCTGCAATCCCAAATCCGAGCCAGAATAAAGCCCAGACATAGTTTTGTGCTTGTTTTTTTTGGGAAAAAAATGAAAATAACATGGAAGTCACAGGACGGAAATAAGTGTTTGCTCATCTCTCCGTTAACACAATTTGGTTCCGGCGATAGAAGCACTGGTAGCGACTTTACACAAGCAGTGAACACACAGCAAGGCTTCGCTGTCGTGCTTTCATTCAACGTCACGCAAAGCGGTTATTAAAATAAGTTTAATTGAACGCAGCTGGAAAAATCTCAAAAAAAACCGTCTTTTTCAATGAAACCAACTGGTTGTGCAGAGATTGCATCAATCAATACCAGCCAGTCGCCACCGCCCTCTCTGGCAATCAAAGGTATAAATTTTAACTGGCTCTTGGGACGCCCAGTGGCTTTGATCCGCTCGTCAATCAGCTCCTGATCGGCCGGATATTTCTGGTAAAGAAGTTCCACAGGCTTTCCCGAACTCAATACCTGGGGTACAGACAAACTATAGTCTTGCCAGAAAATGGGGCGCAAACCAATATCCACACCTGCCAGCGCCTTATCTGCAGCCTCCATTTTTTCCTGCTGACTCCTGAACGGTCGGGTTCCGGTTAATCGTGGCCCTGTCATTGACAAACTGCGAAAATCCGGTGACGCCTGGGACAAATCCTTTTCCTGCACTCCAGCTGCGGAAACCACACGGAACCGGCTTCCTTCAAACACCAGCGCAACGGGCCTCGCAAGATAAACAGTATGTGTGCCGTATAGCAACCCTGCCAATTGGACACAGCCAATAACTAAGATATCTTTGAATAAAACGGATCGGGATTTTCTGGAATCAAATATGACCAGCGTCAGCATTGGCCCAAGGAACAGATCAACTGTAGCCACCAGAATCAACAAATTAAGACCACCAGCCATTCTGCTATAAGGCCAAGGATACCAGAGCAACAATACTAGTCCGGCAACCAAGGAAACAACCAGCGCAGAAACCAGTAAATGAATCAGCGCAGCCTTGATGCGAATTTGAAATTCTGACATAAATAAGAAATAAGAAATGACATGGGGAAACTATCGTCTACTTTAAATGCAATTCCCTTGCCTACATGATTGAATTTTATTTACAAGCCACTGGACGATATTTAGCCGCCAGCGTTCCTCCTGTGCAACTCCAGGTATCACCACCATCTGTTGTTACTAACGTAATATTGGAGCCGTTTGCCTGCCCGTCAGTGAGTGTTCCAGTCAAGGTTCCATTAGGAAAAGTACCGGTCATCGTAGAGCTGACAGTTGCATATTTTCCTTGCAGAGTTGCAACAATTTCACTGGGCGCCGGATTGGATGTCGGGGCAACAAATCCCGTTGGCCAGGTATTTTTTTGATGAGCATATTCAGAAACCGTTACCTTCATCCCTCCAAGCAAATCAATAACCTCTGTCACTTGGGCGCGAGTCGCATAATCATTATAAGCAGGTAAGGCAATTGAAGCGAGAATGCCGATAATTGCCACCACAATCATCAACTCAATCAGCGTGAATCCTTGTTGAAAATCTCGATTTCGGTGGTACAAAACTGCAGATAAATGGCATTTCATTATTTCCCCCAGAAAGTGATTGAAAATATTCTTTCTGGGGTAGCAAATTTCAAGCCTGCCTTACCTATCTGTCAAGCAACAAAAAATAGTCTGACAAAAAATATTTTATGAAAACCAGAATATTACTTGCAGGCAACTGGACGATATTTATTGGCAATAGTCCCGCCGGTGCAATCCCATGTATTGCCGCCATCAGAAGTGATGAATGTGATCGTGCCGGTATTCGCCTGACCTGCTGTCATCGTTCCTGTAATAGTACCGTTCGGGAAAGTGCCAGTCATAGGTGAAGTGACTGTCGAATACTTACCTGTCAAGGTAGCAGTCAACTCTGTTGCCGCCGGTGTCGCAGTAGAGACAACAAAAGCTGTTGGCCATGCATTTTTCTGATAGCCATACTCCGATACCGGAGCCTTCAAGCCTCCGATCAGTTCAATCACCTCGGAAACTTGAGAGCGTGTTGTATAGTCATTGTATGCTGGCAAAGCAACCGATGCCAGAATACCGATAATTGCCACCACGATCATCAATTCAATCAGTGTAAAACCCTGTTGTATTTTCTTTTTTGCTACGCTCATTATATTGCCCTGAATAAATACTGAAGACCGCCAAATATTTAGTTTCACAAATCTGTTGCCAGTATCAGGATAGTAGCGTTAATCAAACATGACTCCAAGTTTTCCGTACGGAAAAAAAGAAACGTAATTTATCATTTGTGACAATTCTTTACGTAACCTGCAAAATCAAGATTCATAGGCAAATCGGATGGGAAATTTTTCCGGGTTTCGATATCGACCATATTTTCAAAAAAATAAAAAAAAGACACTCAAAAGAGTGTCTTTTTCTTTAAATCGACTCAATTACTTACAAGCAACTGGGCGATATTTGTTCGCAATCGTACCACCTGTACAAGACCAAGTATTGCCGCCGTCAGAAGTGATGAATGTAATAGTGCCGGCATTCGCCTGACCTGCTGTCATCGTGCCAGTGATCGTTCCGTTAGGGAATGTACCTGTCATCGGCGAAGTCACAGTAGAATATTTACCAGTCAATGTTGCAGTCAATTCCGTTGCTGCCGGTGTCGCTGTAGAAACTACAAATGCAGTTGGCCAAGCATTTTTCTGATAACCATATTCAGCTACTGGCGCCTTCAAACCACCGATCAACTCCACTACTTCAGAAACCTGAGCGCGTGTTGTGTAATCATTATATGCAGGCAAAGCAACCGATGCCAAAATACCAATAATTGCCACCACGATCATCAATTCGATCAAGGTAAAACCTTGTTGTACTTTCTTTGCTACTTTCATATTAAGACTCCAGAGAATTAATTTAAAAATGACCCACTACAGACTCAGCAAACAGCGTGCCAGAGAACAATGAAGTCATCAACCACTTACCGGGAAAGACAAAAATTGAAAACTTTGTTTAAAAATGACATTTTTTGTCAGTAAAATTCATTTTTTGTCACAAGCTACTTCAATGAAGTGAACAAATCAGTACTTGAATGTAATCTGCATGTGTATGCCCGCGACATCAATCATGTCACCGTGGCGCAGGATCTGTGCTGGATCGGAAATTGGCTTTCCGTTTACCTTAGGTGTTTCAGCACCCTCAACATGTTTCATCACATATTGATCGGCCTGTTTAGCGATCGCAACAACCTGAATACCAGGGTTGCCGATTGTGGTAACAGGCTTCGAAAGTATCAATTCTTTACCGGCATTTGCCCCATTAACCACGCGGATTGTCGCAACCGCTGGCAAACCAGTTTGAACAATATTGCCAGAAATGACAGATCCTTGAGTATTTTTTTCTTGCTGATATCGCAACTTATATTTACCAATATCAATCACGTCGTCATTTTGCAATAAATGCTTTTTGACTGGCTGATTATTCACCGTAGTACCGTTCGTACTTCCCAGATCCAGCACAAACGACCCGTTTGATGTGGTGTCAATGGCTGCGTGCTGACCGCTCACGGTTAAATGATCAATCACGATATCATTTCCCGAGCGCCGGCCAATAGTAATACGCGATTTATTAATGCTGACTTCCTGTTGAATCAGTCCATTAAAGGTGACGATAATTTTCGCCATAATCTCTCATCAATGAAATTAAAGAAGCTATCTGGATAATATTTTTTTAAACCATGTCTGATCTGGAGATTTCTTTATTTTAAATAATACAACCGATGTATTATCAATTCCACCAGCATCATTTGCCTTCTCGACCAGTATTTTGCAGCAAGCCGTCAAGTCATAATAATGCTGGATGAATACAGTTTGAATTTCATCATGCGTCAGCATGTCGGTCAAGCCATCTGAGCATAGCATGTATACGTCGCCCTCTTCCGTAGGATAAGTGGCGACATCGATTTCCACTTCTTCCTGGGTACCGACTGCCCGTGTAATCAGATTTCTGATAGATGAAAATCTGGCTTGCTCTTCCGTGATCTGTCCGGAATTAATTTGCTCCTGCAACACGGAGTGATCCCGGGTTAACCTGGTTAATGTCTCCCCCCGGTAACGGTAGGCTCTGGAGTCTCCGACATGCGCCAATAATAGCCGCTCATTGGCGCAACATGCGACGATAACAGTTGTTCCCATTCCAAAGCAGTCCACGTTGGTTTGGGATGTTTGAAATACTTTCTGATTGGCAAGTTGGATCGCCTCGTTCATCCAATGCGACAATGGAATAAACTGCAAGCCCAGTTTTGACAGCCACGCCGAATCAAGTTTTGCGCATAAATATTCGGCAATAATACGGGTACTCATCGCACTTGCGACTTCTCCAGCCTTATAGCCTCCCATTCCATCCGCCAACACTGCACATCCGTAATCGGCACAAACAATAATTGCATCCTCGTTTTGATCCCGGATTCTCCCCGGATCAGATAACGCGGCAAACTCTAGTGCATACTGATATGACATTGTCAAATTGCTAAATAATGAATTTTAATTATTATATAAATGTAAATTATAAAATGTTTTTCTGAAAAACATTCCAATGCACTTTGCACTGCTGCGCCCTAATAAAGTCAACTCATAATTGGCCAGCTAAAAAACTGAGATTCTGGTCCCGACATGTCACTCACTGATTTTTGATCGAAGTGGGTACCATATGACACGGCATTACCACGCACAGCGTGGTTCATTTTCTACATTAACCAAGCTTAACATTAAGAAATTTAGTTTGCACTGTAAATACTCAGACACAAAGCGAAGAAATGAAAAAGCCGCGACAAGCGCGGCTTTTTCTGACAACAAATTCGAATTTGGCGACGATTACAGCATTGCCTTCAGCAAGCGCGCCATTTCAGATGGATTCTTTGTTGTTTTGATACCGCAAGCTTCCATGATGTCCAGTTTTGCCTGAGCAGTGTCAGCACCGCCAGAAATCAAAGCGCCTGCATGACCCATACGTTTCCCTGGAGGTGCAGTCACACCAGCGATAAAACCAACCACTGGTTTTTTCATATTGTCTTTGATCCAATAAGCAGCATTCGCTTCGTCCGGACCGCCGATTTCACCGATCATGATGACAGCATCGGTATCAGGATCATCATTGAACATCTTCATGATGTCGATATGCTTCAAACCATTGATCGGGTCACCACCGATACCAACAGCAGAAGACTGACCCAGACCCAGCGCGGTCAATTGACCTACTGCTTCATAAGTCAGTGTACCGGAACGAGAAACTACGCCGATACGGCCTTTGCGGTGAATATGGCCCGGCATGATGCCGATTTTGATTTCGTCAGGAGTGATCAGGCCGGGGCAGTTAGGGCCGAGTAATTTAGTTTTACTACCGGCTTTTGCCATGCGGTCTTTCAACATCATCATGTCACGGACAGGAATACCTTCAGTGATACAAATTGCCAGATCCAACTCTGCCTCAACGGCCTCCCAGATCGCAGCAGCTGCACCTGCTGGTGGAACGTAGATAACAGAAACGGTTGCACCAGTGGCTGCTTTGGCTTCGGTTACGTTAGCAAAAATTGGAATGCCTTCGAAATCTTCACCGGCTTTCTTTGGATTTACACCGGCAACGAAGCAGTTTTTACCGTTTGCGTAATCGCGGCACATGCGTGTATGGAACTGGCCAGTTTTACCAGTGATACCTTGGGTAATGACTTTAGTGTCTTTATTAATCAGGATGGACATAGTGATTCCTTGCGATAATTAAGCGTGAGCAGCAGCAGCGACAACAACCTTCTGAGCTGCTTCTTCCATCGTGTCAGCAGAAATGATAGGCAGACCGGAATCCGCCAGCATTTTCTTACCGATGTCTTCATTCGTACCCTTCATGCGTACAACCAGAGGTACTTGCAGGGAAACGGCTTTAGACGCAGTAATCACGCCTTCTGCGATCACGTCGCAACGCATAATACCGCCGAAGATGTTGACCAGGATGGCTTTCAGACCTGGGTTTTTCAGCATGATCTTGAATGCTTCAGTCACTTTCTCTGCTGTTGCGCCACCGCCTACGTCGAGGAAGTTGGCTGGTTCACCGCCGAACAATTTGATGGTATCCATCGTTGCCATCGCCAGGCCGGCACCGTTCACCAGGCAACCGATGTTACCGTCGAGAGAGATATAGGCGAGGTCAAATTTGGATGCTTCGATTTCAGCTGGATCTTCTTCATCCAGATCGCGGTAAGCAACGATTTCTGGCTGACGGAACAGCGAGTTCGCGTCGAAGTTGAATTTCGCATCCAGTGCGATCACTTTACCGGAGCCGGTCAGGATCAGCGGGTTGATTTCTGCCAGAGAGCAGTCTGTTTCCATGAATGCTTTGTACAAACCTTGCAACTGTACGCGCGCATCAGCGATAGAGCCTTCAGGAACACCGATCTTACGGGAGATATCATCAGCTTCTGCATCTTTCAGACCAGTACCCGGATCAATCGCGATAGAGTGGATCAGCTCCGGATGTTTTTCCGCCACTTCTTCAATGTCCATACCGCCTTCGGAGGAAGCCATCAAAACAACGCGCTGGCTGATACGGTCAGTCACCATACTGACGTACAGTTCTTTCTTGATGTCCGCACCTTCTTCGATCAGCAGACGGCGCACCTTCTGACCTTCAGGACCAGTCTGGTGCGTGACCAGCTGCATGCCCATAATGGCATCAGCGTATTCACGCACTTGCTCCAAAGATTTCGCAACTTTAACGCCGCCGCCTTTACCACGGCCACCGGCATGGATCTGTGCTTTAACGACCCAGACTGGTCCGCCCAGGGTTTCAGCCGCTTTGACTGCTTCTTCAACGGACATGCATGGGATACCGCGCGGTACGGTCACTCCGTATTTGCGGAGGATTTCTTTACCCTGATACTCATGGATTTTCATACGACTTCCCTTCAGACACTGAGGTATAAATAATAATTAAACAAACTAGCTGGGTGATTTTGCGTCAGGCGAAGGTTTCGCCCAGCGCGGGTAATACTGAACAACGGCTGGTCCATCCAAACGCAATGCGTGGCAACGGTCTAGCTGGAAAGGCTGGTTGGAATCAGTGGAATTGCTGGCGGCGTCACGCGTATCGATCACGTCGCCGGCGAAAGCTTGAATTGCTGCAGTAGGCAATATCTGCGCTAACTCGGTCAGATGGGTGCACCCCTGAATGCCGGACATCCGGTCTTTAACGCCCTGGCGAAACTGGCGCATCAGATTTAAACCAATGAGTTTTTTATAATCAGGGTCGATGGACTCGCAATATCCGGGGTATGGAACCGCATCTGAACAAGCAGCCACGCCAACAACATTCATTTGCAAATCAACCGTCACGCGCAAAGTCAGGTCGTGCAGAGCCACGCCTTGCGGGCGAGTGCCGGAAGCGAGCTGGATATCACGTTCTTTGTGATCTGTTATGCGAGCGTCAAAATCCCACAAACCATCATCACGGGAAAACGCTTCGATAGTGATCGCACGCGTATGTTTCAACGTGCGGGCAGTGGTGGACTGAGATAGTGGCATCATGCCTTTTTTAGCGGCTATTCTGGATAAAAGAGCCACAATTGCGTGTCGTTACCGCAGCTTCTACGATAACAGCCGCTCCTGCGGCGCTGCAAAAAACCTGCGAATTCTAACACAGCTGAATCACAACTCATAACAGTGCCAGATTTTTTATCGATTCCTTAAAAGAACACTATTCATTCTGCCCCGTCATCCTGACTGGATGTTTTCACAGCCACCTGAATTACCTGCGCCGAAAACCCGCGTTGTTGCAAAAAACGGCTCCGCTTCATTCTTTCAACAGAATCGCCCGGCGGATAAGGAAATTTTTTATGCAAAACATCAATCGCCCGTTTCAACTCAGTCGCTTTCAATTGCTCACGAGCCAAAATCATTTCAGCTTCGCCAAGCTGGTGATTCTGCAATTCAGCCAAAATACGGTAATTACCGAACCGGGCAGCCCGCCGGTTGATTAAAGATTCAGAAAAGCGTTCCGCAGATAAAAACCCCGAAGATTCCAACCAGTTCAAAACTGTTTCGAGATCATCTTCTTCCTGCACATATACGGACAACTTCCTCGCCAGTTCAATGCGACTGTGTTCACGCGACGACAAATAGCGCAGCGCACGCGCTTTCAGACTCAGTTTCTGTTTCATATATTAAAAAGCCGGCACTCCCAGTTCTCGGAAGCGCCGGCCAAAAAGTCGGAATTCACTTACTCGACCACTTGTGTATTCAGGGCAGGCAAGGTCGGTACACCCAGGTGGGCGCGCACTTTATTTTCAATCTCATGTGCCAATTCAGGACGCTCTTTCAGGTAGCTGCGTGCATTGTCCTTGCCCTGGCCGATACGTTCGCCGTTATAGCTGTACCATGCTCCTGCTTTTTCAATAATCTTGGCGTCCGCCCCCAAATCCAGAATTTCACCTTCACGGGACGTGCCTTCTCCGTACAAAATATCAAAATGGGCTTCCTTAAACGGCGGGGCAACTTTATTTTTGACAACCTTGACCTTGGTTTCGTTGCCAATGACTTCGTCACCGGATTTGATGGATCCGGTACGACGGATATCCAGACGGACAGATGCATAAAATTTGAGCGCATTACCACCTGTCGTGGTTTCAGGGCTACCGAACATCACACCGATCTTCATACGGATCTGGTTAATGAAAATGACCAGTGTATTCGTGCGCTTGATACTGCCAGTCAGTTTGCGCAAAGCCTGGGACATCAGACGTGCCTGGAGGCCAGGTAAAGAATCCCCCATATCGCCTTCGATTTCAGCCTTAGGTGTCAGAGCCGCTACCGAGTCCACCACGACCAGATCAACACTGCCGGAACGCACCAGTGCATCGGTAATTTCCAACGCCTGCTCCCCGGTATCCGGTTGTGAAATCAGCAAATCTGCCAGATTGACCCCCAATTTCTGCGCATAACCGACATCCAGCGCATGCTCCGCATCGATAAAGGCACAGGTTCCACCCAATTTTTGCATTTCAGCAATGGCCTGCAATGTCAGCGTCGTTTTACCTGAAGACTCCGGTCCATAAATCTCCACCACGCGGCCACGCGGCAATCCGCCGACACCAAGCGCGATATCCAGTCCGAGAGAGCCAGTAGACACGACCTGTACTTCTTCCACCACTTCGCCGTCAGCCATGCGCATGACTGACCCCTTACCAAATTGTTTCTCAATCTGTGCCAGGGCGGCAGCAAGCGCTTTACTCTTTTCTGAGCTATTGTCGGGTTTCTTGTCGTCCATAGATTCTTTCATTCTTCATTAAGTGGCCGATTGGATATCGGATTTCGTAAATATCACTGCACCGGACAATACTGTATAAAAAAACAGTGATTTATGCAAGCAGGATTTTTGACTTTCTTTTTTATGACTAGCTTGCTATGAAATTTCTGTCGATTTTTATTTTAAGGCAGTAATATTGATTTCAGACTCCAAAACCATTTGCTGTTGAACAAAAGGCGAAAATCAGTATTTTTCCAATGACGCGTTACCAAGAAAATACAGGAAAACAACCAGGCAATAAAAATACATACGATCAAAAATAACAGGAGACAAAATGAAAAAACAGTTATCAGGTATAGCCATCGCTATGTTGACATGTAGCATAGGCGCGCAAGCCGCAGAGCGGCTGCCAAGCATCCCACCGGATCAGTACAATAGCGAACAAAAACAGGTTGCAGCCGAGTTTGAAACACATCGCAAGGTCGCTGTATTCGGCCCGTTCGAGCCATTGATGCATAGTCCGCAAATGATGAGTCAGGCTCGGGCCATGGGTGACTACCTGCGTTATAAATCTGCCATTGGCAACACCCTGAGCGAGCTCGCGATTCTGGTCACTGCCCGCGAATGGAGCCAGGATTATGAATGGTATGTACATCAGCCGATTGCTGTTAAAGCTGGTATCAAAAAGGAGATGACCGATGCGATCGCAGATGGACGCCGGCCAACAGGCATGTCTGATGATGAAGAAATGGTTTACGACTTTTGCATTGAATTGCAAAAAAATAAGCGTGTTTCCGATATCACATTTAACCGGGTGGAGCAGCGTTTCGGAAAAGAAGGTGTCGTTGATTTAACCGGCATTGTGGCTTACTACACATTGCTGGCAATGGAAATGAATGTAGCAGAATATGCAGTGCCAAATGATGCAAAAAAACTCAAACGTTTCCCGGATTAAAATATTTTCCCTAAAAGAAAATATTTGTTTAATGCAAAAGCATTCAACGAAATAAAGACCAGATAATCAAACGTTTAATCAAACATTTGAATTAAATTTTTCAAATCGCCGCGAATTCTCGCAGACACGCTGCATTAAAAATAGTTACACATGATCTTGATTGAGCCAAGACACATATCTGCGAACAGTTCCAAAAACAGACTGGCCTCCTCTGCTGCCAACCAAAGGAAAAACGATGACCATCAGAATTACCGTCGAAACACATATCAATGCGCCGATCGCGAGGGTCTGGGGCGCTTACACTACGCCGGACGATATCAAACAGTGGAACGCCGCTTCTGAAGACTGGCACACCACCCGATCGACGGTTGATCTGCGGATCGGTGGTCTGTTTTCATCCCGGATGGAAGCAAAAGACGGCAGTTTCGGTTTTGACTTTGAAGGAACCTACACCAAGGTAGTACCAAATCAATTGCTGGAATTTTCATTCGGCGGGCGTACGGCATCAGTCGAATTCATTGAGAAAGGCGACGGTGTGACCGTGCGCATTACGTTTGACGCCGAAGCTGAACATTCCGTTGAACAGCAACAGCAAGGGTGGCAATCGATCCTGAATAATTTTGCAAAGTTCACTCAGGAAGCGCACTAAACTGCATTTATCAAAATAGATATCCCCGCTGCACCACGATGAACTGTGCACCTGTGTCCCTGTGCCAGACAATGATAAACATCGTTGACAGATCATTGCCAAATCGCAACCGGATATTTCCTGACTGTGTCAGGTTTGCTTTCCTGTTCTATAACGTTCAGAATTCGATGCCGGAAATTCTCCGGCATTCTGATCGTGCAGGCAAATTGACTTATGCATATATTACTCGTCGAAGATGACAAAATTCTGGCAGAAGGTTTGTCGCAGATGCTGCGGGGAAACGGTATGCTGGTAGATGTGGTACACACTGGCAGCGATGCCGGTTTTGTGCTTCAACATCAGCAGCTCTCGGCGATGGTGCTGGATATCGGTTTGCCGGATACCGATGGTCTGGAAGTTTTGAGAAAACTGCGTGCCGGAGGCAGCAATCTGCCTGTTCTGTTACTGATCGCACGGGATGCGATTTCTGACCGTGTCCGTGGATTCGATCTTGGTGCCGACGATTATCTGGTAAAACCTTTTTCCACTCTGGAATTAGTCGCCCGCCTCAAAGCATTGGTTAGAAGAACGGCTCCGCGCACCAGTGAGACCCGGCTTGGCCTGCTGGTTCTGGATTCCCATACCAAACGCCTGATGATCAACGGGCATCTGGTCGATCTGTCCGTCAGGGAATGGAATATTCTTGAGTATCTGCTGCAGCAGGAATCCCGCGTGGTTTCCAAACAGCAGATCATTGATGCGATCCTGCCGCATGGGGAAGACCTGACGTTGAATGCAATTGAGGTTTATGTTTCCCGTCTGCGCCTGAAACTGGCCGATGCGCAAGTCGCCATCAAAACTATACGCGGTTTCGGCTATATGCTGGAAGAACAAAAAGTCTGATTCCTCACCAATCATATGCCAGCACACCAACCGAGCATACGTCGCAGTTTATTGAAATGGCTGATCGCGCCATTACTGGTCGTGAATTTTATTGGCGCGGCATTGGTGTACTGGCTTGCCTGGACGCCGGCGCAAACCGCATTTGACCAGAGCCTTGCCGACACGTGCTGGGCGCTCAGTACCCGGCTGCACAAGGTAGCAAACCATATCGGCGTGGATCTGCCTTCTTCCGTGGAACAGGTTTTACGGGTAGATCATGTCAATGTCGTCTATTTCGTGATCCGCAGTCAGGCTGGCGATATCCTGGCGGGCGATAAGGATTTTCCAGCAGTGTCCATGCCAGTCACTTACAACGACAGCATCTTTGCCGATGGCCGGATGCGTGGTGAGGCAATCCGCATCGTCAGTATCAAATTTCTTATCGGCGATGAACCGGTGGTGATTCATGCAGCAGAAACCCTTAGCAAACGCAAGGCGATTCAGTCACGTATTTTCATTACCCTGATCACGCTCGAAATCATCCTCACAGTATTACTGATCAGCGTAGTCTGGATCGCGGTAACACGCGGTCTCACACCATTACAGAATTTGCAGCAAGAACTGAACCGGCGCAATTTTGACGAATTATCCCCGCTTCCGGAAATGGCGCAAACATCAGAACTGCATCCGGTCACCCAGGCCATCAATCGCCTGCTGCATAAAATCGAAATCGGCAGCACCAACCAGCAGGACTTCCTGGCAAATATCGCGCATCAGTTGCGCACGCCACTGGCTGGTCTGAAAGCCCAGATCGAATGGATACAGGAACGTTACAAGAGCGATCAGGAAACCTCGCGTTCGGCATCGTTAATGATGATTTCCACCGAGAGAATGATACGGCAGACCAATCAGCTGCTGGCACTGGCGCGTGCTGAACCCGGTAAGTTTGAGCGGAAAAGACTGGAACCTCTTTCACTGAATCAAATCATTGCAGAGAGCATCCATGTCTTTTTTAACGCTGCTGACAGGAAGCACATCGACCTCGGTTTTGATCTGCAGCCGGTGATGATTCTGGGTGATGCGTTTCTCCTGCGCGACCTGATTGAAAACATCATTGACAATGCCATCAGCTATACACCCGAAAATGGTATCGTGACAGTCCGTTGCCATTCCAATGCAGACGGTACCGGCGTCTTTTCGGTGGAAGATAACGGTCCCGGGATTCCAGCCGCAGAACGGAAACATATCTTCGAGCGCCGTTACCGGATTAACGAACGGCCTGCCATCACCAGTCAGGTGTCAGGTAATGGCCTGGGTTTGTCCATCGTTTCCGATATTGCCAAAGATCATGATGCCCGCATCGAACTACAGGATGCCCGTTATGGCGGTACGGTCTTTCTGGTCGAATTTCCTCCAGTTCCTCATGAATCTCTTTGAGTTCCGGCAGATATTCTGTTGATTTTTCGACGCTGTCAGCAATTTGTCAGCTTAATGTCACACTGATGACAGCTTGGTTTTACATACTACGAAGGTTAATCATTACGCTATTTGTAAGAACACCATGATGTTTGCACTGACTATTGGAAATATCCGCCATTGCCTGATGGGCATGGCCTCCGGCGGCGCGCTGGCAATGCTGGCGCTTGGCGCTGACGCGACGCCAGCACAAATCAACACAGATCTGCCGAAAATGCTACCGGCAAACGCTGCTGAAAATGCTTCGTCAACAGCGGTATCGCTCAGCCTGCAACAGGCCTTGCAGATTGCCGTGACAGACAACCGCGATATCCGGCTCAGCCGTCTTGCGCTTGATACTGCCGGAGCGATGAGAACCGCAGCAGAAGCCGCACCGAATCCCACCCTGACCATACAAACCGTCAATATCAATCCGAAATTGGGTATCGGTAGCGGAAAATTACGCGACAAAACTGTCGACAGCACATGGCGCATTGATCAGCTGATCGAACGCGGCGGCAAGCGGGAATACCGTTCGGAAAATGCCCGTTATCTGGAGCTGGCAGCGCGACACGATGCAATGGATACAGAGCGTCAGACCCGCATCACAGTCAGTGCCGCATATTTTGATCTGCTGGCAGCACAGCAAAGACTGCGTCTGTTGCAGGAAACCAGAAAACTGTTCGGTCAGACACAGGCCGCAGCAGATCAGCGCAAAAAAGCTGGCGACATTGCTGGCGCCGATGCAGCCCGTATCCGGGTTGACGCATTACGTTCAGAGAACGACATGCGGCAGGCGCAAAACGATTTACTTCATGCGCAAAGCCATCTGATCAATCTGCTGTCGCTGCGTATTTCTCCCACAGCGATCACTGCTGCTGACAGCTGGCCTGCAGCCACTTTACCGGCAACACCGGAATTGGAAAACAAGTTGCAGCAAGCCATAGAATCGCGTCCGGACGTGCAATCCGCACAGGCGAAGCTGGATGCAGCGCTGGCAGCAAAGAAACTGGCACTGGCGGCCAGAACGCGCGATGTTTCTGTTGGTGTGCAATTCGAACACTATCCGACCAGCGCCACCAACACACAAGGATCAGGTAATAGTTACGGCGTCTCGGTCCAGATCCCATTATTCGTCCGGTATGAATACCAGGGTGAAATCCGGGCAGCAGAGATCGCCGTCGACAGCGCCAGAGAAATGCTGGGAAAAACAAGGGAAGCCGCAGCACAGGAGCTGCGCGGCTTGTGGGAATCCGCCAGCAGTGCGCAGGACATTCTGCAACGGCTGACCAGCCAGGTTCAACCCGCTGCCCGTCAATCTGCCGACGCAGCAGAATTTGCGTTTAAAAACGGTGCGCTTGGTGTGATGGATGTGCTGGATGCCCGGCGCGTTTTCCGCGCCACAGAAATCGATACCATCAATGCCCAATCCGACTTCGCCAAGGCACAAACCGCCTGGCAAATCAGTACACAGGAATCCAAACCATGAAATTTACCCGTTCTCTTTCGCTTGTCACCGGTCTGCTCTGCTGCGCGGGTATTGCCATTTACTCCATGCGAACCGTCACCGCAAACGAAGCAAGTACCGGAGCTGTGGCCGTAAAAAAACAGGCTCCCGGCAGCATCAGCTATCCGGTTAATGCGCCACAACTTGCTTCTATCAAGGTAGCGCCGGTCAAAGAGGTCAATCTGCCGATTGCCGATGCAATGAACGGCAAACTGGCATTTGATGAAAACATCACGGCACGCGTCAGTTCGCCTGTGCTCGGCAGAATTACGTCTGCTCCCGTTCAAATCGGTGACGTGGTGACTAAAAATATGACGCTGGCGCAGCTGGACTCTCCGGATCTGGCCACCGCAGATGCAGACTGGACAAAAGCCAAAGCCGATGAATATAAAAAGAAGCTCGCCTTTGACCGTGCCAGAGGTTTATTCGAACATGAAGTCATTGCCCGTAAAGATTATGAATCTGCCGAAGCCGACTACGTGCAGGCACAGGCAGAAACCCGGCGCAGTAATCTGCGTATGCACAATCTGAACGCCAGCGGTAAGGAAAATGGTCAGTTTGCACTGAAAGCACCGATTGCCGGCATCCTGGTGGATAAACAGGTCAATCCGGGTATGGAAGCGCGCCCCGACGCACCGGGGCCGCTGTTCACCATTTCGAATCTGAGTCGCCTATGGCTTTTGATTGATGTCCCTGAACGTCTTATCGGCCAGATTCAGCCGGGCCAGAAAATCGGCATGGAACTGGACGCCTATCCAGATCAGATTTTCCCTGCCACAGTTGACCGTGTCGGTCTGGTACTGGATCCGAACACGCGACGGATTCAGGTACGTGCCAGCGTTCCGAATGAAGATAAAAAACTGCGGCCAGAAATGTTTGCACGGGTTTCGTTCTTATCGGAAGACAATAAAAAAGCGTTACGTGTTCCGAATGCCAGTCTGATTGTGGAAGGCCTGCATAACTACGTCTTCATTGAGAAACGCGAGGGTGAATACCAAAAGCAACGGGTGAATCTGGTTCGTAAAAGCAAAGACGTCAGCTTTGTTGATCAGGGACTGGCCGCCGGTCAGAAAATTGTGACTGAAGGTGCACTGCTGTTGAATTCCGAGGTGGCTTCCCATGCTCAATAAGTTTGTTGATTTTGTTCTGACCCAGCGCGTGTTCGTGCTGGTGCTGACATTTGCGTTAATTGTTTTCGGTTACCGCTCACTAACGAATCTGCCCATCGAAGCATTTCCAGATGTGCAAGACGTGCAGGTGCAGGTTGTCACGCAGTTTCCGGGTCAGGCGGCAGAGGAAGTAGAACGTACTGTCACCTTACCGATTGAGCGTGAGATGAGCGGCGTACCAAATCAGACCCAGGTACGTTCAGTCTCCATCACCGGCCTGTCGGTGATTACGCTGACCTTTAAAGATGGCACGGATGATTATTTTGCGCGGCAACAGGTGTTGGAAAAACTGCAGGGCGTAAATTTACCACCCGGAATTCAGCCTAGTCTCGCCCCGCTGACTACTGCGGTAGGTGAAATTTATCGCTATATCATCGAAGCGCCCGCCACGATGTCTGAAAACGATGTACGCGCACTGCAGGACTGGGTCGTCCGTCCGGAGTTGCGCATCGTTCCCGGCGTGGCAGACGTCGTCAGCTTTGGTGGCACCGTCAAGGAATACCAGGTACAGGTGAATCCAAATCTGCTGAAGCGTTTCGGCATTACACTGGATCAGGTCAATCTGGCGCTCGCCAGCAATAGCAATAACGTCGGTGGCGGTACCGTGAAACGCGGAGACGAAGGTCTGGTCGTACGCGGCGTTGGACTGTTTAAGGATAAAGACGATATCGGCCGGGTGATTATCAGCGCGAAAAACGGTAAAACCGTGCTGGTATCTGATGTTGCCGACGTGGTCATTGGCAACCGTCCACGCTCAGGTATTGTCTCTTACAACCAGGGTGACAGTTATGTACTGGGTATCGTACAGATGACCAAGGGGGGTAATGCTGCCAAAATCATTGGGGAACTGAAGAAAAAAATTGAATCGGTGAATGCCAAACTGCCGGCCGGCGTCAAGTTGAAACAGATTTATGACCGTACCGATCTGCTGCATCACACCGTGATGACTGTTGCAGAAAATCTGATTGTCGGCGCACTGCTGGTGGCAACGATACTGATTGCGTTCCTGCGTAACTGGCGGACTGCGCTGATTGTGGTGACCGTCATTCCACTGTCGTTGCTGTGCGCATTTATCATGCTGGATCTGAAAGGTATTCCTGCCAATCTGATTTCGCTAGGCGCGGTTGATTTCGGCATCATTATCGACAGTGCCGTGGTGCTGGTGGAAGCGCTGATGGTGAAACTGGCGCTGAAACAACATGACGGCCACGAAAGCCTGTTTCTGTGGCGCAAACATGTATTGAAAGATACCGTCGTTGAGATGGGGCATCCTATCCTGTTTGCGAAAGCCATCATCATTCTGGCGTTCATTCCGATCTTTACTTTTCAACGCGTCGAAGGAAAAATTTTCTCGCCAGTGGCATTGACACTGAGCTTCGCCATGCTGGGAGCACTGATCCTGACGATGACACTCATTCCGACCTTGCTGACGCTGACGATGAAGCATCACAGCCTGGCGGAAAAACACAGTGCATGGATGGTGCGTCTGCAAAACAGTTATCGCGCCCTGCTGGAAAAAACGGAACAGAAAAAACGCCAGGTGATGATTGCATCCTCCATCCTGCTGGCCATCACACTGGCGCTGGCGCCCCGCCTCGGCAGCGAATTTCTGCCGAAGCTAGATGAGGGCAACATCTGGCTTGCCATCAGCCTGCCGCCATCGACTGCGATCGAAAAAACCAAGGAAATCGAAAAACAGATCCGCGCAATCCTGCTGAGCTACCCCGAAGTAAAAACCGTCGTTTCCGATGTGGGCCGCCCCGATGATGGCACCGATCCGAAGGGCCCGAACAGCATGGAAATTCTGGCCGATCTGAAACCGCGTTCAGATTGGAAATTTGCCGACAAGGAAAGCCTGATTGAAAACATGACGGCAAAGATTAATTCCATTCCCGGGGTACCAACCAATTTCTCTCAGGTCATTCAGGATAACGTGGAAGAATCGCTGTCCGGTGTCAAAGGTGAAATCGCAATCAAGGTATTCGGCCCTGATCTCGATATCCTGACGCAGAAAAGCGAACAGATTGCCAGTATCCTCAAAGGCATACAGGGCGCGGCCGACGTTGATACGGTTAAGATCGGCGGTCAGAGTCAGCTGAATATCGTGATCGACCGGGAAAAAATTGCACGCCTGGGTATCAATGTGTCAGATGTAAATAATGTAATTCAGTCTGCACTGGCAGATACGCCTGTTTCTACTTTCTATGAAGGTGACAAGCGCTTTGACATCACCCTGCGTCTGAAAGCAGATTACCGCGAGTCCATCGACAATATCAGCGCCTTGCAGGTGAATCTGCCGAATGGTGCCGGCACTGTTGATCTGGCTGATGTGGCAAAAATCGAACTGAAACAGGGTGCCAGCCGGATCAGCCGCGAGGCAGGTGGCCGCAATGCCTCGGTCAAAGCCAATCTGATCGGCCGCGATCAGGGCAGTTTCGTTGCCGAAGCCCAGAAAAAAGTCGCCGAGCAAGTCAGCCTGCCAGCCGGTTATTACATCGTCTGGGGAGGTCAGTTTGAGAATCAGCAGCGGGCCGTGAAACGACTGGAAATCATTATCCCCATCACGATCTTCCTGATTTTTGCTTTGCTGTTCTGGGCATTTCGCTCGGTACGACTGTCGTTGTTGATCCTGCTCATGGTGCCATTCACCATGATAGGCGGCATCGCCGGACTGGCGCTGGCAGGTCTGCACTTCTCCGTTTCTGCCGCCGTCGGTTTCATCGCGGTTGCGGGCATCTCTGTGCAAAACGGTGTGATCATGCTGGAACAGATTCTGGATCTGGAAAAGAAACAGCTTTCGGTATCAAGTGCCATCGAAGGCGCCGTTACCCGTCTGCGTCCGATTCTGATGACGGCGCTGATGGCCGGGCTGGGTCTGTTGCCTGCCGCACTGTCGCATGGCATCGGCTCGGAAACCCAGCGTCCGTTTGCCGTCGTCATTGTCGGCGGCATTGTTTCTGCAACGATTTTCACGTTATTACTGCTGCCTCTGAGCTACACCATCTTCAAAGATAAAAACAAAGAGGAGTAAATGAGAAAGTCAGTGGTTCAGTTATTCCGATGTCTGTGTTTCGGGCTGACAGCATGGTATCTGCCGTCAGCTTACGCCGAAGAGAATATGACTCCCTGCAAAATCAGCGGCCAGTGGCACGACTGTGTGAAAGTTCCTATGGCCAAAGATGAGGAAGACAATGAACAGAAAAAATTTATTCCTCCTCACACAGGATTTGCGAAGGTCTATCTGGTTCGTTCGAAAGCCAATGAATTAAAAAGCAAAAGTCAGATTTACATCGATGAACGACTGGTCGCCATACTAGGACCAGAAACCTACATGGCCGTTGAACTGACGCCGGGTGAACATCACCTGACGGCAAAAACAGATCATGGCAATGACATGATCTGGTCTTTGAAGGAAGGCCGAACCTATTTTCTGAGCCTGGATCTGGAACGCTCTTTCTGGAACAATAACGAACAAATTCACTTCAAACACGCGCCTGAAGCCAAGGATAAAATTGCTCAGACCAGACTGGTCAGGTTGCAGTCAACAAAAATAAACGCTGTCGAAAAGTAATAGCAAAACATATTGCCGCGTTATAGCGGTAATCCTGACTGACGTGAGTCTGCCCGCCGCATCAGGTCAGGCACAGGCAGCAGGCATTCATTGTGAGGGTGCCAGCCACAAAAAATATTCGTGCGGTCTTCAATACTGAGCCATACATCAGCGACACGCTGGAGGTTAATCCTTGTCATTGTCAATCAACAGATGAGAACAAGTAAAGAATTTGTAATTCATCATAAAAATATTTTCTATCTTATCAATCATTCGCTGCGAACCTTAAATGTTCGACACGAAAATCTGCCACGCTGCAGGTGCTTGCGCCGTTTTACAAGGAATTGATTGCCCAGCGGGCTGCACAAGTTGCATAATCTGTCAAAATAAATTCAGAGACAACTCCTCACTTAGATATTCATCATGCGAATTTTGTTAGCAGAAGATGACAGCGTTCTGGCGGACGGACTGACCCGCTCATTGCGCCAGTCCGGTTATGCCACCGATTGTGTCGGTAATGGACAAGAAGCAGACTCGGCGCTATCAACACAGGATTTTGATTTGCTGATACTGGACTTGGGTCTGCCTAAAATGAGCGGCCTCGAAGTGTTGCGGCGCTTGCGGGCACGCAACTCTCATTTACCGGTATTGATTCTGACTGCGGCAGATTCCGTGGAGCAGCGTGTGAAGGGGCTTGATCTGGGAGCAGATGACTACATGGCAAAACCATTTGCCCTGTCGGAGCTGGAGGCGCGTGTGCGCGCCCTGACCCGGCGCGGGGCTGGCGGCGGTCCCACCGTCATCCGTCACGGCCCGCTGAGTTACGATCAGGTTGGCCGCATCGCCTATATCCATGATCAGATGCTGGATCTGTCGGCGCGTGAACTGGGTTTGCTGGAAGTGTTACTGCAAAGGACGGGTCGTCTCGTTTCCAAAGAACAGCTGGTGGATCATCTGTGCGAATGGGGCGAGGAAGTCAGCAATAATGCCATCGAAGTCTATGTACACCGTTTGCGCAAGAAAATAGAAATCGATGGCGTTCGTATCGCCACGGTTCGCGGTCTGGGCTATTGCCTGGAAAAATTCTTTGTTGCTCCCACGACCAAGGCTGCGCCTGCAGATTCCGGCACACCATGACAGAAGACCGTCGCCAGCCTCAGGAAGCGAGTGCCGGAGCGCCGGAAAATTCATTGCTGAGCCAGCCCGAAGAAAAAGTACAGCGTTCACTGTTCGGAGAAATTCTGGACTGGATGCTGGCACCACTGCTTCTGTTATGGCCGATGAGTATTGCGATCACCTATCTGGTCGCCAAGTCCATCGCCAATCAACCGTTTGACCGGGCGTTGGAGGATAAGGTGCTGGTGCTGGCGCAACAGGTGAAAGAATTTGATGGCCAGGCAATTACCCAGCTGTCCAAACCGGCTCGGGATATCCTGCGGGCAGATGACCTGGACCATGTGCATTTTCAGGTGAAAAATGCGCGTGGGGAAGTCATTGACGGAGATGCGGATCTGCCGCTGCCGCCGGACGATGATAAAACACTGTCAGGCAATATTCAGTTCCGTAATCTGACCCTGCGTGGTATTGATTTCCGCATTGCTTACAGCTATGTCGATGTTATCCGGCCCACGTTCAATCAGCCTGCCGGGGATAACCGGCTGGTTCTGATACAGGTCGCGGAAACGCTGGAAAAACGCGCGGTACTGGCGAATGAAATTATTAAAGGCGTCGTCCTGCCGCAATTCATTATCCTGCCGATTGCGCTGGCGCTGGTCTGGTTTGCACTGAGCCGCGGACTATCGCCGCTGGCGGAATTACAACAACGTATCCGTGCTCGCAGACCGGATGATCTGAGCCCGATTGATTCGCGCCAGGTGCCGGAAGAAATCACACCGCTGGTCAATTCGCTCAACGACATGCTGGCCCGGCTGGCGCAAACGATAGAAATACAAAAGCGCTTTATTGCCGACGCCGCGCATCAGATGAAAACTCCGCTGGCCGGTATGCGCATGCAGTCTGAGCTAGCTCTGCGCCAGCAAGATCAGGAAGAAATCCGGCGCTCGCTGCTGCAACTGTCCACCAGCTCTGAAGCGGCCACCCGGCTGGTCAATCAGCTGCTGGCACTGGCAAAAGCCGAAAACCAGACACCGGCAACCAAGCCTTTTGAACCAGTCAATCTGAATGAACTGGCGATGCAGGTAGTGCGGGACTGGATTCCGGCCTCGTTTACTAAAAAAATCGATCTGGGATTTGAGCAACCCGAGTATGCCGTCACGATTTTTGCTGATCCGGTCATGCTGCGGGAAATGCTAAGCAATCTGGTGGATAACGCGCTGCGTTATACGCCGTCAGGACATAGTGTCACCGTGCGGGTCAGCGTGAGCGTTCCGCAGGAATTGGCACTGATTGAGGTCGAGGATAACGGTCCCGGCATTCCCGAAGCCGAGCGGGAGCATGTGTTTGAACGTTTCTACCGGATATTGGGCAGTAACGTTCAGGGCAGCGGGCTGGGGCTGGCCATCGTCCGGGAAATCGTCCAGAAACATGGTGCGCAGATTGATATCCTGGACAATCCGCATCCCCAGGACCCGCAGTTTCCCGGCTGCGTATTCCGGATTGCATTTCGGCTCAACCCCTACGATGAATTTGTGAACGAGACCGCATGATATGAATTCACCACCAAAGAATTCACCACCGAATCTGCCATCAGTGCCGGCACCCACGCCATCCCGCTACTGGAGACGCACCCGGCATCTGACAATTTTACTGTTGCTTTGCTGGGGGATGCTGGGATTTGGCAGTCTGTATTTTGCCCGTGAATTATCAGCCCTGACGATCTTCGGCTGGCCGGTCTCCTTTTATCTGGCGGCGCAAGGGCTGACCCTGAGCTATGTCCTGATCCTGGCGGTTTATTCAGTCTGCATGCGCTGGATACAGCGCTCAACATCATAAGGTTCAGCATGACTCCGCAACAGCGCTTTACGCAAAGACTGACCAGTTATTATCTTTGGTACACCCTGCTGTTTTTTATTTTTCTGATCGTACTGACGATTCTGGAAAAAGAAGGTGTGCCGCGGGCATGGATCGGTTATCTGTTCATGTTTGCCACGATTGTGATTTACGCCGGCATCGGGCTGGTCAGCCGGACGTCCGACATCACCGAATACTATGTGGCCGGCAGACGGGTGCCGGCGGTGTTCAACGGCATGGCAACGGCTGCCGACTGGATGTCAGCAGCCAGTTTTCTGAGCCTCGCCGGAGGACTATATTTGCAGGGCTTTGACGGACTTGCTTACATCATCGGCTGGACTGGCGGTTTTTGCCTGGTGGCGATGCTGATCGCACCGTATATCCGGAAATTCGGTCAGTACACGATTGCAGACTTTTTAGGAACCCGCTTTTCCGATACACAGGATAAAAATCAGGTGCGTATTCTGGCTGTGCTGGCAACGGTTTTTATTTCATTTATTTATGTCGTAGCGCAGATTTACGGTGTTGGCCTCATCACTTCGCGCTTCACCGGGGTGGATTTCTCCGTCGGTATTTTTCTTGGTCTGGCAAGTATTCTGGTCTGCTCTTTTCTCGGTGGTATGCGGGCCGTCACCTGGACTCAGGTGTCACAATACATCATCATCATCATTGCCTTCATGATTCCGGTGGGCTGGCTGTCGGCCAAGCACAGCGATAATCCGGTGCCACAGATATCGTATGGCGCATTTTTGCCAGAACTGGTAAAGAAAGAAAAACAGTTCAGCAACGACCCGAAAGAACAACAGGTCCGTGCCATCTACAAAGCGCGGGCCGGTGAATTTGAAAGAAAAATCCAGCAACTGCCTGCCTCATGGGAGAGCGGGCGCAATGAACTGCAAAACAATCTGGATCAACTGAAAGCCGGCAATGGTTCGCTGATTGATATCAAAAGCGCGAGCCGCGATCTTGCCGGCTATCCGGTTTCGCCGGACGAAGCGCGCGTACACTGGGGCGAAATCCGCAATATGTATCTGCAAAAATCCCAGCCGAATTTTGCACAATACACCCCGTATGCCGCGAAGGATAAAACTGAAGCGGATAACAAGCGAAATAATTTCATGGCACTGGTGTTGTGTCTCATGATGGGGACCGCGGCGCTGCCCCATTTATTGACCCGTTATTACACCACGCCGTCTGTGACCGAAAGCCGGGATTCCGTCTTCTGGTCGCTGTTCTTCATCATGCTGCTGTACATCACCATACCGGCACTGGCGATTATCGTGAAATACGATATTTACACGTCTCTGGTCGGCAGCGAATTCTCCAAACTTCCTTCCTGGGTCACCTACTGGGCGAACGTCGATAAAATTAATCCATTAGTCAGCATTATCGACATCAATCATGACGGTATCGTCCAGTTATCTGAAATTACGATCGATGGCGATATCATCGTGCTGGCGACACCGGAAATTGCCGGCCTGCCGTATGTTGTGGCGGGGCTGGTGGCGGCTGGCGGTCTGGCGGCGGCACTGTCGACGGCGGACGGATTACTACTCACAATCTCGAATTCGCTGTCTCACGACATTTATTACAAAATCGTCGATCCGACCGCGTCCACGCAGAAACGGGTCACTATTTCCAAACTGTTTCTGCTGGTGGTCGCTCTGATTGCTGCCTATGTGGCATCATTGAAACCGGCAGATATCCTGTCGCTGGTCGGCGCGGCATTTTCGGTGGCGGCATCAACGCTGTTCCCGGCACTGGTATTGGGCATTTTCTGGAAGCGTGCGAACCGCCAGGGTGCCATTGCGGGCATGATTGCCGGCTTTGTGGTCTGCGTGTTCTATATGGTGCACACGCATCCTTTGTTCGGCGGCAGTAGCCTGAATCAGTGGTGGAATATTGCGCCCATCTCGGCCGGGGTATTCGGCGTTCCGGCGGGCTTTTTGTCCATCTGCCTCGTCAGCCTGCTGACACCCAGACCGGATCAGCAGGTGCAGGAGCTGATTGATTATATCCGTGCCCCCTGAGCGGCAGACAATTCCGGTTACAGCCCGTCAGCGCAGATCAACGCGATCGGCCGTTATGCAGGACTGAGAACTGCTCAGATCCTGCGCCAGTCACAATCTGCCGCATGATCCTGCACCATGCCGATTGCCTGCATGTAGGCATAGATAATGGTGGAGCCGACAAATTTAAAACCGCGTTTTTTCAGATCTTTGGATATCTGATCGGATAGCGCTGTTGTGACAATCCGCTCACCGTTATTCCGTACCGGTTGTCCATCCACATGCCGCCACAAATAAGCATCCAGCCCGCCCTCATCCCTGCATAGTTGAAGATAAGCACGAGCATTCTGGATGGCAGCGGCGACTTTGAGGCGATTACGCACGATGCCCGGATTAGCAAGTAATTCCGCCACTTTCACATCGTCATAGGCAGCGATTTTGTCAGCATCCCATCCATCAAACGCTTGCCGGTAATGTTCGCGCTTGTTCAGGATCGTTTCCCAGCTCAGACCAGCCTGTGCGCCCTCCAGGTTCAACATTTCAAACAAACGCCGTTCGTCATGGCAGGGAACGCCCCACTCATGATCATGATAATCAAGATATAAAGGATTGGCGGGGTTGGCCCAGGCGCAACGTCTGACTGTCATGGTTATCTCGCTACTGTGGATCATTCAGGCACCGTCTATTTTCAGATCAGACATACTGAATCAGCACCAGGTATTTAAAAAAAACCCTCTGTATTTCTGGAATACAGAGGGTTTGCTGAAGAAGGAATACGTGATTTATTGTACGCGACATTTCGCCCTGGCCAATAAACGCTGCTCGCCTGAATTCAGATGCACCAGCCAGCACTGACCATCACGCGCCAGCAAACGGAAACGATGCGGCATTTCCAGATTTCGTCCCTGCAGCAAGTCACCCTCTGGAGTGGCCTGCTGCCGGCGCTCAATGAGCAGTTCGCTGCTCTGCACCAGATCATTTTCAGACAGCAGTACATGACTGAATCCGCTCATTGTCTGTATGTGCTGCTGCAACTCCTGCCGCGCGTCTGCATCAGGCATCGTCAGAACTGCCGCCTGCCCGGATGCCGGTTGCGGCATCTGGCAGGCGGATAACAGCAACATCATGCTGAATATCGATCCAGTTTTCATGAACGTGGCATCGGTGTGACGATACGCATTTCCTGCGTTGCCGGACGTACCAGTTCATAGCGTGCTTCATTGCCCAGGATGCTGGCGCCGGCTGTATTACCCGGACAGATACCTGTCTGGCGATAACTCAGCGCTGTCTTGAGCATGGTTTCTGATGTATCACCACGCAAATGCGTGTAGTCATCCGCGGCTTTGCAGGTCGGCGTGAAACCATCTGCATAATCTCCGAAACCTTTGTCATTCACACCCTTGAACTGAATGCTGAAATAGGTATAGCCGCAATTATCCTGAGGCACAAAGCCATACGGTTTGCCGCGTGTCACGTCGCCAATCAGATCCACTGTCACATCAACCCCGCGCAGACTGTTGATGATGGATTCGCTGGCGGATGCTGTGCCATGCGTCACCAGCAGACTCACATGCTTCAACCCCAGCGATGGCAAACTCTGATTGATGGTACCGGAAGAGTAAAAAGGATACGTCGTATTTTTGGAAGTCAGCTTGTCGTTGTACGTCAGCTTTTCAAAAATCCGGCCATTCGTTGTCACGGGACCAGCAACCATATACGCCAATTCGCTGGCGATATACAGCAGACCTCCACCGTTATACCGCAGGTCAATTACCAGATCCGTGACATTGGCGGCCTTGAGCTGGTTGATTGCTGCAATCAACTCAGCTTCCGATTTGGCGATATGGGTGTCAAAGGTAAAGTAGCCGACCGTTCCGCTGGCTGTTGGAATCGTTTTGACATTCTGTACAGTCACGGTATTGATCAGCGCCGGAGTCAGACTGATGGCGGCCTGTCCGTTAAAGGCGAAGCGATGTGCTGCCAGAACAGTGGGAAATAACCCTTCATTCAAGATAGCCACACCTGCTTTGGTGGCGTCATTCACAAAATCCACACCGTCAACAGAAGTGATTTTGTCGCCGCGCTTGACTCCTGCCTGAGCCGCCGGAGAGCCGGGAGCCACTTCAGCCACAATCCAGTTGCGCGGCGGCGAGCTGGCCTGCGCCGCCCATTGAATGCCATAGTCCTGCGAAATACCGGAAGAAGCGGCATTCCATGATTCTGTTGTCTGAGACCAGTGGAACTGATCTACCGGTAAGCCGGACGCTGTTTTTGCCGTCGTTTTCAGATCGTTGAAATAAGCCTGTGGAGTCGCATAGTTCGCAGCAATCAATGTTGGCACATCCTTATACCAGAGGTAGGTTTCGTCAACAAAAGAGCGCAGATAGGCTTTTTCGTTTTCCACCGTGCCCTGGCGATCAGCGGTATTACTTCTCGGCTGGGCGCACAAATTCGCCAACGTGGCGGATGGCGGGAAGACGGTACCCGTCTGCGGAGTATCGCCGGGAGTGCTGACCGAAACGTTGCCGCCACCGCCGCCGCAAGCGGTAAGAATACTGAGTAAGCTGAGAGTAAGGATTTTTTTCATTATAATAAAATTACTACAATATTAATTTAACAAGACCCTTGCGGATCTCCCCAAAAGAATATTGATTGTAGAGCAAAAAGAATAACTTATTACTATTTAGTAAGTATTTTTTATAAATATTTTTTGATAATTACATATTCATGCAATATCTTCAGTATGAACTGTTTTCTCATCACTTAATCTCCTGGTGACTCAATGAAAAACCGGGCGACAATGACAGTATCAGTCATTGTCGCCCGGTTTTCGGGTGTCAGCAGACGGTATCAAAGACCAGCCGATATCATGCCATACGGTGTGCCGTAATCAGACCACCTGGGCAGGATGTTCATTCCCTTCACGATTGCGGATATAGCCGATACGATAAACCGACTCCCCGGCCTGCGCCAGTTGGTCCATCGCCGCATCAGCCTGATCCTGCGCCACAATCACCACCATGCCGATGCCGCAGTTGAACACACGGTGCATTTCAGCATCTGCCACGCCGCCATGTTGCTGTAACCAGCTGAACAAAGGTGGCATTTGCCATGCGTCTTTATGCAATATCGCGGTCAGCGTGTCGCCCAGCACACGTGGTACGTTTTCGACCAGACCGCCACCAGTGATGTGTGCCATGCCCTTGACTTCCATGCTGTCCATCAGCGCCAGCAAAGGTTTGACGTAAATACGGGTTGGTGCCATCAGCGCCTCGCCCAGAGTGCGTCCATCAAAATCGGCATTCAGATCAGGATTGGCGACTTCGATAATTTTGCGCACCAGAGAAAAGCCATTGGAATGAATTCCGGAAGAAGCGAGACCCAGAATCACGTCGCCCGGCTGAATCTTGCTACCGTCGATAATTTTTGATTTTTCGACGGCGCCGACTGCAAAACCGGCCAGATCATATTCGCCGTCGGGGTACATCGAAGGCATCTCCGCTGTTTCACCACCGATCAGTGCGCAACCCGCCTGCTCGCAGCCGTAAGCAATCCCTTTGATCACATCCGTCGCTGCCGCGACGTCCAGTTTGCCGCAAGCGAAATAGTCGAGGAAAAACAGGGGTTCTGCACCCTGCACCAGAATATCGTTCACACTCATGGCCACCAGGTCAATACCAACGGTATCGTGCTTGTTCAGATGAAATGCCAGCTTCAGCTTGGTGCCGACACCATCCGTGCCGGATACCAGTACCGGCTCCTTGAATTTCTTACTGACTTCAAACATGGCGCCAAAACCACCGATACCGGCCATGACGCCTTCGCGCATCGTGCGTTTGGCAAAAGGCTTGATTGCATCGACCAACGCGTCGCCAGCAACCATATCGACACCGGCGTCGGCATAAGAAAGAGAAACAGGGGTAGAAGTGCTCATGATATTCGTCAGTAGGGGGCTTGAGGCGGTAAAATAGAGAAATTGCCAGAAAACACCGGCAAAACCGGTATTTTAACAAAATGACCGCGGGTTAACCTGTTTTTGGACAATTCCGGGCAAAATCAGCATGGATGTACATTAACGGACTTTCCGTCCCCGACGGACGCTGATATTGAATAACGAGAAAAAATGCCTTTTTCTTTGACGACTGAACAAAAACAATCAATGCTCTGGATCGCCGTCGCATTAGCGCTGCTCATGCTGCTGTCGCTGCTCGGCCCGGTCCTGATGCCATTCGTCGTGGCGGCTATTCTGGCTTACGTACTCAATCCCTGGGTCGATAAGCTGTGCGCCTGGCGTTTCAGGAAACTGCATGTGCCGCGCGCCATCGCAGCAACATTTTTGATTGTGATCGTTTTTGCCGCAGCACTGGCGATGGTGCTGATCATCGTCCCTATTCTGCAAAAAGAAGGTCCGCAGCTGCAGGATCAGATTCCGCGGCTGTTTGACAAGTTCGACGAAATTGTCTCCCCGCTCATGGCCAATTACGGTCTGAACGTCCGTCTTGACAGCGCTGGCATCAAATCCCTGCTGACCGAGCATGTCGCCGGTAGCGGCGATGTGATTGGCAAGGCTGTGCTGTCTTCGATCCGGGTGGGCGGCACCGCACTGTTAGGCATGTTTGCCAATCTATTGCTGATTCCTATCGTTTTGTTTTATCTGCTGCTGGACTGGCACACACTGATTCACCGGCTGGCACATTTCATTCCGCGTCGCTGGCCGCATGCCACCATCAGCGCTGCTGATGAAGTCGATGATATTCTGGCCCAGTATCTGCGCGGCCAGATTCTGGTCATGATCGTACTGGCGGCCTATTATTCAATTGCACTCAGCATTGCCCGGTTTGATCTGGCATTACCGGTCGGGATCATTACCGGTTTTCTGGTGTTTATTCCTTACCTCGGCTATGGTCTCGGACTGGTGCTGGCGCTGATCGGTGCAATACTGCAATTCAATGGCTTCAGCGGCCTGATTTCAGTCGCGATTATTTATGGTTTCGGGCAAGTGCTGGAATCATTTTTCCTGACGCCGCGGCTGGTCGGCGAGCGCATCGGCCTACATCCGCTGACCGTGATCTTTGCCCTGATGGCATTCGGCCAGTTGTTTGGTTTTATCGGTATCCTGGTTGCACTCCCTACATCGGCGATTATTTCCGTGGCCGTCAAACATTTACGCCACTCTTACCTGAACAGTCATTTTTATCGTCGGCCATGAGGCAGCTTTTATTAGATCTTGATGCGCAGATACTGCCATCGCTGGCAACTTTCGTGGTTGGACAAAATGCAGAACTGGCGCAGTTGCTGGGCTTATTTTCGCAGCGGATTCCAAGCCAGTACGGCGAGCACTCCGTCTATATCTGGGGGGAAGCCGGTGCCGGCAAGACGCATCTGCTGCACGCTTTGGCAGACTACCCTGCAGCACGTTATATTCCGGCCAGCGCACCGGAAAATGCCTTTGATCACGACGAACGTGTCAGTCTGTATCTGTTGGATGACTGTGAACAGCTGCCGCCGCTGAATCAGATCGCGGCATTTAATCTGTTCAATGAAACAAGGGCGCACGGCGGCTTTCTGGTAGCCGCCGGCAATCATCCGCCCATGATCCTGAATGTGCGGGACGACCTGCGGACCCGCTTTGGCTGGGGGTTGATTTACCAGTTGCACGGGCTCACCGACGAAGACAAGATCGATGCGCTGGAACGCGCCGCCCATGCGCGTGGCATACAGATTTCTGCCGGCGTGTTACCCTATCTGATTACCCATTACCGACGTGATATGAGTTCTTTATCGCAAATGCTGGAGCAGCTGGATCATTATTCGCTGGTGACCAAGCGTCCGATCACACTACCGCTGTTGCGGGAACTGATGCTGCAGCAGCAATCCTGAACCTGGAAACCGATTCATGCGCAACATCGCTTTATTTGATCTTGATCACACACTGATTCCCATTGACTCTGATTATGAATGGGGACAATTCCTCTGCCGCGTCGGCGCTGTCGATGCCGAAGAATTCGCCCGGCGCAATGCTGCATTTTTTGCCCAATATCAGGCTGGCACGCTGGATCCGGTAGAGTATCTGGAATTTGCGCTGGGTACGCTGGCCCGTTTTCCGCGCGCCAGACTGGATGAATTGCATATGCAGTTCATGCAGGAAGTGATTCAGCCCGCCTTGCTACCGGCAGCCTACGATCTGCTGAAAAAACACCAGGATCAGGAAGACCTGATCGCCATCATTACAGCAACCAACCGTTTCGTCACGGCACCGATTGCGACAGCGCTCGGTGTCCAACATCTGCTTGCGGCAGAGCCGGAACTGGATGCAGAAAGCAACATCACCGGCAAGCTGCTCGGTGTACCCACTTCGGGGCAAGGTAAAGTGATTCACTTGCATAACTGGCTGGCGCAGCAGCAAAAACAGCTCACTGATTTTACCAGCAGCCATTTTTACAGCGATTCTCACAACGATATTCCATTACTCGAAGTGGTCACCCATCCGGTTGCCACCAATCCGAATGCCCGGCTCAGCGCACATGCTGCGGCACGCGGATGGCCTCAAATTAAGCTGTTTGAAAAACAATGATTAAGAAACTGATTCGTAAAATTCTGGGCGTCAAAAAAACTGCCGCTTCCGGCAAATCCGGCAAGCCAGTGGCGCCGACCGTACTGCAAGCAAGGGAGCACGGCATCAATCCGCAACTGGTGTCTGCCAATGCCATCCGCGTTACCCAGACGCTGCAGGACAATGGCTATCAGGCATTCATCGTCGGCGGCGCAGTGCGCGACTTGCTGACCGGTGTCAAACCCAAAGATTTTGATATCGCCACCAATGCCACACCAGAACAGGTCAAACGTTTGTTCCGGCGCGCCTTCATCATCGGTCGTCGTTTTCAGATCGTGCATGTGATGTTTGGCCAGGACTTGCTGGAGGTCACCACCTTCCGTGGTTCGTCCAATGACGAAGCCCCGAAAGATGAGCATGGTCGCGTATTGCGCGACAACACCTTCGGCGAACAGCATGAAGATGCTGCGCGGCGTGACTTCACCGTGAACGCGATGTACTACGATCCAGCCAGCCAGACCGTGTTGGACTATCACGGCGGAATGCAGGATATCCGCAAAAAAACCCTGCGGATTATCGGCGTGCCGGAAACACGCTATCGCGAAGACCCGGTGCGCATGTTGCGAGTGGTAAGGTTTGCCGCCAAACTGGGATTCAAAATCGATGCGGCAACCCGGGCGCCGATCGCGGTGATGGCGCCCCTGATCAACAATGTACCGGCGGCACGGGTATTTGATGAAATGCTGAAACTGCTGATGAGCGGACATGCCATGGCCTGCCTGCAACAATTACGCAGCGAGGGCCTGCATCATGGCCTCATGCCCTTGCTCGACGTCGTGCTGGAACAACCGTTAGGCGAAAAATTTATAGCACTGGCGCTGTCCAACACCGATGAGCGGATACAGCAAGGCAAACCGGTGTCACCGAGCTTTCTGTTTGCTTCACTGCTATGGCATCAGGTACTGGAAAAATGGGAAGCCTATAAAGCAACCGGTGAATTCCCGATCCCGGCCTTGCATCTGGCCGCCGATGATGTACTGATGCGGCAGACCGATGCCCTCGCCATCCAGCGCAAGATCGCATCGGATATGCGCGACATCTGGGCCATGCAGCCGCGCTTTGAAAAGCGGGCAGGAAAAACGCCTTACAAAATGCTGGAGCACCAGCGCCTGCGCGCCGGTTACGATTTCCTGCTGCTGCGTTGCGCCTCCGGTGAAATCGACGCCGAAATCGGTGACTGGTGGACAGGCTTCATCAATGGTGACGCCACCCAGCGCGAGCAGCTCATCAACAGCAAACCGAAACTCAGTACCGGCGCGCAAACCGCCAAAAAGCGCAAACCGCGCCGCCGCGCGCCGCGTAAGGCAGCGGCAGCACAAGAATGACGGTGATCGCGTATATCGGCATCGGCGCCAACCTCGGTGCGGCGGCAGATACGGTACGTCATGCGATCCGACAGATGGCAACGCTGCCGGGCACTTCGCTGCAGCAATCATCCGCGCTCTACAGCAGCGCACCGGTCGATGCCGGCGGCGACGATTATGTGAATGCTGTGGTTGCACTGGAAACCGATATGATGCCGGAGGTTCTGCTCTCGGCGCTGCAGACACTGGAACTGGCGCATGGCCGCGAACGCCCTTACCGCAACGCGCCGCGCACCCTCGATCTCGATCTGCTGCTGTACGCGGATCAGACGATACAAACACCACTGCTGAGCGTTCCGCATCCGCGGATGACGCAGCGGGCCTTCGTGTTGCTGCCCTTACTGGAAATCGCGCCGGACATCCGGATTCCGGGTCACGGGGAAGCCAGGCAGTATTTGCCGGCAGTCAGCGGACAGGAAATTTTCCGGCTGGCGGAGTAATAAGGCTTACATACTCCCCCTAGTATTTTTAAAGCCCCAAGAAAATCCACAACAATCAGCTCATTTTGACCGATACTCCCCATGCAGATACCTGTTATCGCCCAAACTGCCGGACTCCTGATCCTGTCGAATGTATTCATGACAATCGCCTGGTATGGTCATCTGAAAAATCTGGCAGGCAAAGCGTGGTGGATCGCTGCGTTAGTCAGCTGGGGAATCGCGCTGTTTGAATATCTGCTGCAGGTGCCGGCCAACCGTATCGGTTACACTGCGTACAGTCTGGCGCAACTGAAAATCCTGCAGGAAGTCATTACCCTGAGTGTCTTCGTGCCGTTTGCCATGTTGTACATGGGGCAGCCGTTCAGGCTCGACTACCTGTGGGCAGGCATTTGCCTGATCGGGGCAGTTTATTTTATTTTCAGAAACTGATTGGATTCAACCGCAGATTTGATTCAAGAACAGGTGTGGCGGAGACCTAACCCGCTGCCACAAAACACGATCAAAACTGACTATATAAAAACGTGCGGCAGCATCACCATTGGAGAAAAGTATGGCTGGATATTTACAAGACCGTAAGGCCGTCAGCATTCCTGGCCTTGCCGCCATGTGCGAGCAGGGCGAAAAAATCACGATGCTGACCTGTTATGACGCCAGTTTTGCGGCTTTGATGGATCGCTGTGGCGTTGAAATGCTGCTGATTGGCGATTCGCTCGGCATGGTCTGTCAGGGACACACTTCGACCCTGCCTGTGACAGTGACCGATATTGCTTATCACACTGCTTCAGTAGCACGCGGCAACCAGAAAGCGCTGGTCGTAGCCGACATGCCTTTCGGCAGCTATGCAACGCCGGAAGCCGCCTTCAACAACGCCGTACAGCTGATTCAGGCCGGCGCGCACATGGTCAAGCTCGAAGGCGGTCACTGGCTGGCGCCGACGATCCAGTTCCTGACCGAACGCGCCATCCCGGTGTGCGCCCATCTTGGGCTGACACCGCAATCAGTACATCAGCTGGGCGGCTATAAAGTGCAGGGAAAAACCACGGCAGCAGCCGATCTGCTGAAAGCCGAAGCGCTGGCCGTGCAGGCGGCCGGTGCCAGCGTTCTGGTGCTCGAAGCGATTCCGGCGGCACTCGGCAAAGAAGTGACAGAAGCATTGCGGATTCCAACCATCGGCATCGGCGCCGGTGTCGACTGTTCGGGGCAAGTGTTGGTGATGCACGATCTGCTGGGTGTTTTCCCCGGCCGTAAGGCGCGTTTCGTAAAAAATTTCATGGAAGGTCAGACCAGTATTGACGCTGCCGTTTCGGCCTACGTGGCGGCGGTCAAGGACCAGTCGTTTCCGGCTCCCGAACACTGCTTCTGAAGCCGCCCGCCCCCCGTGGATATCCGCACCGCCATTCAGTCCGCCTTCGCGCTGTTGTTATCCGGTGACACCGCACTCTGGACGATTATCCGGATCTCGCTGGTGACTTCGGTCGCCGGTCTGGCGATTGCCACGCCACCGGCAGTTCTGGGCGGCTATCTGATTGCCAGTCATGCCTTTCGGGGACGGCGTATTGTCATCTGGCTGGTGCAGGCGGCATTGTCGTTGCCGACCGTCCTGATCGGGCTGTTGCTGTATCTGCTGCTGAGTCGCCAGGGTTTGTTCGGCGCCTGGCACTGGCTGTTCACGCAAAGCGGCATCATCGCCGGTCAGGCGTTCATCGCATTTCCGGTACTGACCGCGTTTACCCTGAGCGCCGTGCAATCCGCCGACCCGCGTCTGGCCGAAACGGCAATCACACTGGGGGCAAACCGCTGGCAAGTCATGCGCACTGTGTTGTATGAAGTGCGTTTCGGCGTCATGGCGGCACTGATCAGCGGCTTCGGCAGAGTCTTATCCGAAGTCGGTTGCGCCATGATGGTCGGTGGCAACATTGCCGGCGTCACCCGCACCATCACCACAGCAATAGCACTGGAAACCAGCAAAGGCGAATTTGCACAGGGTATCGCGCTTGGCGTGGTGTTGATTGTACTGGCATTGCTGATGAATGCCGCGCTGCTGCTGTTGCAAGGCGACACCCGGAATGCAGGGCAGCTGCAATGAGCGCTTTATTGCATATTCAGGGTTTGCGTAAGTCGTTTGGCAGCCGGCAACTGCTGGATATTCAGGAACTGCATCTTGAACAAGCGCAGGCCTATGTCCTGACCGGAATGAATGGCAGCGGGAAAAGCACGCTGCTGCGGATACTGGCCGGTCTGGAACACGCGTATATCCAGCAGGTCCGCTATCTGGGTCAGTCACTGATGCTGCAACCGTATCCGCGCCATCTGCGCCAGAATATCGTGTATGTGCATCAGCATCCGGTGATGTTTTCCGGCACTGTCGCTGACAACATTGCTTATGGATTGCGGTTGCAGCGTGAGCCGGATTGCAGGGAGAAAATCCGGCACGCGCTGGATTGGGCTGGCGTGAGTCACTTGCAAAGCCAACAAGCACGCAGCCTGTCCGGCGGCGAAAAGCAACGGGTCGCGCTGGCGCGCGCCAAAGTGCTGGAGCCACGCCTGCTGCTGCTGGATGAGCCGACCTCAAATCTCGACGGAGAAGCGCGTGAGCAGGTGATCGCCCTGATTCCGACGTTGATTCAGACAGGCAGCAGTGTGATGCTGGTCTGCCATGATCGCGAACTGATCGCCCTGCCCGGCATGCAAAGACTGAAATTACGGGATGGGCAATTGGAATATCGCTGATAACCACTCGTGCCTCAACTCCTCTCTAAAAGCCAGTTACATACGCGGCTTTATACAATCTAAACACGATACCCATCGATCTTTACGATATTTTTACGGCCCCATATTTATGCTTCCGTATCAGATTCTCTCCCTGTCGAATCTGTCAAAACGAAGGATAAATCCATGAAAAAAACCATCATGTTCGTCTGCCTCGCCACACTGCTGGCTAGCGGTGCCGCCGGTGCAGAAGAAGTGAAACCGGATAATGAAGTCAGCTACAACCTGAGCCTGGCCAGCGATTACCGTTATCGAGGCATTTCCCAGACCCGCCTCGATCCGGCCCTGCAAGGCGGCGCCGATTACACCAACAACCCGACCGGCCTGTACGCAGGTATCTGGATGTCCACCATCCAGTGGATCAAGGACACGCCCGGCGCCGGCAGCACGCCGCTGGAAATCGACCTGTATGCCGGCAAACGCGGCCAACTGACTGCCGATATCGCGTATGACGTCGGCGTGCTCGGTTACGTTTATGCCGCCAACCATCTCGATCAGGCCGGCATGAAAGACGGCAATACGCTGGAGCTGTACGGCCAGTTGAGCAAAGGTCCCGCCTACATCAAATATTCGCACGCCGTCACCACGCTGTTCGGTATCGTTGACAGCCGCAACAGCGGTTATCTGGATGCCGGCGCCAACATTGAAATCCACGAAGGCCTGACGCTGAACCTGCATGCCGGTTACCAAAAAGTTCAGGGCATCAATTCCAGCGGCGCGACTTACAGCGATTACAAAATCGGCGTCAGCAAGGAATTCAAGGATTTCGGCGGCGTAGTCGTCAGCCTTGCAGCGGTCGGCACCAATGCCGATAAAAATTATTACGCAACGCCCGCCAACGGTAAATTCCTCGGAAAAAACAGCCTGGTACTGATCGCTACCAAAACTTTCTGATCAGAGAACCCGCCATAGTTCCCCTCGCCAAAAAGGGCAGACAGCACGCCTGTCTGCCCTTTTTTATTCGAACCCGCTTTATCGATAGCCACGATTTCCGGATACATCATGAATGTAAATGAAATGCGTTCCGGCTTGCCGTACCCGGATAAAACGTTGCCCCCCTTCCTGCCGGCGTTTACACAATTTTTACACCCCGGCAGACAAGCTATACAACATCTTTATCCGTATTTTTCTATCGTAGAAGCTCACCACTGTAAGGAGATCGTATGGACTTTTTATATCTGGGGTGTCTGCTGATTTTCTCAGTATTCACCTTTGCCCTGATTGAGGGTTGCAGCCGTCTCGGAGGTAAGGAATGACTCTGTTCCAGATCATCGCTGCCGTCGCGGCGGCCTTATTAATGATTTACCTGATCTATGCCCTGTTGAAACCGGAGGCATTCTGACATGAACCACTCTGCTTTTTTTCAGATCGCTTTTTACATGATTGTGCTGGTAGCGATCGCCATTCCGCTTGGCCTGTATATGTACAAGGTCATGAATGGCGAAGCCCATTTCCTGTTACGCGTGTTGAAACCGGTCGAGAACCTGATCTATAAAATCGGGGGCATCAATCCCGATGAAGAAATGAACTGGAAGCGTTATGCCATTGCGCTGATCGCTTTCAATGTACTTGGCTGCCTCGTTCTGTATGCTCAACAACGTCTGCAAGGCGCGCTGCCGCTGAATCCCCAGGATTTTCCTGCAGTTTCGCCCGACTCCTCGCTCAATACCGCCGTCAGCTTTGTAGCCAATACCAACTGGCAGGGCTATACCGGCGAATCCACCATGAGCTACCTGACCCAGATGCTGGGCTTAAGCGTGCAGAACTTCGTATCCGCCGCCACCGGTATTACCGTCGTCATCGCACTGATCCGCGGCTTTATCCGTCACAGCGCCAAAGGCGTGGGTAATTTCTGGGCAGACCTGGTACGCAGCACGCTGTATATCCTGATGCCGTTGGCACTGGTGTTCGCAATCGGCCTGATGAGCCAGGGCGTGATCCAAAATTTCGACGGCTACAAAACAGCGCAGCTGATGGAAAAACTGGACTACACCGTCCCTAAAAACGACGCCAACGGTGCACCTCTCATGGATGCAGCTGGCAAACCCGTGATGGAAGCACAAAGCACCATCACGCAGACGCTGCCTATGGGCCCGGTCGCTTCTCAGGAAGCGATCAAAATGGTCGGCACCAACGGCGGCGGCTTCTTCAATGCCAACTCCGCCCATCCTTATGAAAATCCGACACCGTTTTCGAATTTCCTGCAAATGCTGGCAATTTTCGTGATCCCGGCCGGGCTATGCATCACCTTCGGCAAAATGGTCTCCGACAAACGTCAGGGCTGGGTGCTGTATGCGGTGATGAGCATCCTGTTCGTCAGCTTCGCCTCGCTGGCCATTTACTCCGAACAGCAGGGTAATCCGCTGTTCAGCAAACTGGCGGTGAATCAGGCTGCAGTCGATACACCGGTGCTGGCTCAGGCCGGCGGCAATATGGAAGGCAAGGAAGCCCGTTTCGGTATCGCCGCTTCCGGCCTGTTCGCCACCATCACTACCGCGGCATCCTGCGGCGCAGTGAACTCCATGCACGACTCCTTTACGCCTATCGGCGGTCTGGTTCCGCTGGTGCTGATGAAACTCGGCGAAGTAGTGTTCGGCGGCGTGGGTGCCGGTTTGTACGGCATGCTGATGTTCGCTATTCTGGCCGTCTTCATTGCCGGCCTGATGATAGGCCGCACACCGGAATATCTGGGCAAGAAAATCGAAGCCTATGAAATGAAAATGGTGTCCATCACCATTCTGGTCGGCCCGCTGCTGGTGCTGGTGGGAACCGCCATGTCGGTCTTGCTGGCCGATGGCAAAGCCGGTATTGCCAATCCGGGTGCGCACGGCTTCACGGAAATTCTGTATGCCTTCGTATCGGCCACCAATAACAACGGCAGTGCGTTTGCCGGTCTCTCCGCCAATACGCCGTATTACAACCTCATGCTGGCGATTGCCATGTGGTTCGGCCGCTTCGGGATGATCATCCCTATCCTGGCGATTGCCGGTTCGCTGGCTGCCAAAAAACGTCTGGCACCAACCTCGGGCACTCTGCCAACACACGGCCCGCTGTTCGTCTGGCTGCTGCTGGGTACCGTCATCATCGTTGGTGCGCTGACTTATATTCCGGCACTTGCTCTGGGTCCTATCGTTGAGCATCTGGTTATGATCGCTCAGTAAGAAAGAAGAAAATGAGTCATAAAACCGATCAATCATTATTTACCGTCAAGCTGGTAAAACCCGCGATAGCCGATGCTTTCCGCAAACTGCAGCCGCAGATTCAGATGAAAAATCCGGTGATGTTTGTGGTGTATGTCGGCAGTATCCTGACTTCCGCTCTGACGGTTCAGGCCTTTATGGGCCAGGGCGAGGCGCCTGCCGGATTCATTCTGGCCGTCTCACTGTGGTTATGGTTCACCGTTCTGTTCGCCAACTTCGCCGAAGCGCTGGCGGAAGGCCGCAGCAAAGCGCAGGCGGAAGCACTGCGCGGCGCCAAACAGGATGTGCGCGCCAAAAAACTGCAGACACCGAACCGTAGCGCCACGCGGATTCTGGTCAACGGCTCTTCGCTGCGCAAGGGCGATTTCGTGCTGGTGGAAGCCAACGACGTCATCCCTGCCGACGGCGAAGTGGTGGAAGGCGTGGCCTCTGTCGATGAATCGGCCATTACCGGCGAATCGGCTCCGGTGATCCGTGAATCGGGCGGCGATTTCAGCGCCGTCACCGGCGGCACCCGCGTGCTGTCCGACTGGATCATCATGAAGGTGACCGTGAATCCGGGCGAGGCCTTCCTCGACCGCATGATCGCCATGGTGGAGGGCGCCAAACGTCAGAAAACACCAAACGAAATCGCACTGACGATTTTGCTGGTTGCGTTGACCATCGTCTTCCTGCTCGCGACCGTCACGCTGCTGCCGTTCTCCGTTTTCAGCGTGGAAGCCTCCGGCGCCGGCCATGCCGTCACCATCACCGTACTGGTGGCATTGCTGGTTTGCCTGATTCCGACCACCATCGGCGGCTTGCTGTCGGCGATCGGTGTGGCAGGCATGAGCCGCATGATGCAGGCTAACGTCATCGCCACCTCCGGCCGTGCCGTAGAAGCCGCCGGCGACGTCGATGTGCTGCTGCTCGATAAAACCGGCACCATCACGCTCGGTAATCGTCAGGCATCCGCTTTTTATCCTGCTCCCGGCATCACAGCAGCCCAGCTGGCCGATGCAGCGCAGTTGTCTTCGCTGGCCGATGAAACGCCGGAAGGCCGCAGTATCGTCATCCTCGCCAAGCAGGAGTTCCAGCTGCGCGAGCGCGATATCGCCGCACTCGGTGCCCAGTTCATTCCTTTCACTGCGCAAACCAGAATGAGCGGCGTCGATCTCGAACACAACGGCGTGGTGCGCCAGATCCGCAAGGGTTCGGTCGATGCGATTCGCAAATACTTCACCGCTCAGGGTCACAGCTTCCCGCAAGCCGTCACCGATACTGTCGATCAGGTTGCGCGTCAGGGCAGTACACCGCTGGTAGTCATCGACGATCAGCGCGTGATGGGTGTGATCGAACTGAAAGACATCGTGAAGGGCGGCATCAAGGAACGTTTTGCCGAATTGCGCAGAATGGGCATCAAAACCGTGATGATCACCGGCGACAACCGGCTGACCGCTGCTGCAATTGCCGCAGAAGCCGGCGTGGACGATTTTCTGGCGGAAGCAACGCCGGAAGATAAACTGCGCCTGATCCGTTCGCACCAGGCCGAAGGCAAGCTGGTAGCGATGACAGGCGACGGTACCAACGATGCGCCGGCACTGGCCCAGGCTGACGTGGCGGTGGCGATGAACAGCGGTACGCAGGCAGCGAAAGAAGCCGGCAACATGGTCGATCTCGATTCAAATCCGACCAAGCTGATCGAAATCGTGGAAATCGGCAAACAAATGCTGATGACGCGCGGCTCGCTGACCACCTTCAGTATCGCCAACGACGTTGCGAAATATTTTGCGATCATTCCGGCTGCATTCGCCACCACGTATCCGCAGCTCGATGCGCTGAATCTGATGCGCCTGACCAGCCCGTCCAGCGCAATCATGTCGGCAGTGATTTTCAATGCGCTGATCATCGTGTTCCTGATTCCGCTGGCATTGAAAGGCGTTAAATACCGCGCCCTCGGCGCAGACATCCTGCTGCGCAGGAACCTGCTGATCTACGGCCTCGGCGGTCTGATCATACCGTTCATCGGCATCAAGCTGATCGACATGATCCTTGCCGTCTGCGGACTGGCATAAAGCTGTCATCTGGGAGAAAGAAAATGAAAACCCTGCGACCCTTAATCGCATCCTTTGTTCTGCTGAGTGCGCTGACCGGCGTGATTTATCCGCTGGCTGTCACCGGCATCGGCAAAGTCGCCTTTCCGAATCAGGCTGGCGGCAGCCTGATCGAGAAAAACGGCAAACTGCTCGGCTCTGATCTGATCGGCCAGAACTTCAGCGCACCGAAATACTTCTGGAGCCGCCCTTCGGCTGCCGGCACCTTCGCCTACAACGGCCTGGCTTCCGGTGGTTCGAACAGCGGACCGACCAATCCGGCACTGAAAGCAGCTGTGGAAGACCGTATCAAGGCTTTGAAAGAAGCCGATCCGGCCAATACCAAGGCGATTCCGGTGGATCTGGTAACGGCATCCGGCAGCGGTCTCGATCCGCATATCAGCCCGGCCGCCGCCGATTACCAGCTGGAGCGCGTGGCGCGTGTGCGCGGCATTGCACCGGAGCGTGTGCGTGCGCTGGTCAGCCAATATACAGAAGACCCGCAATTCGGTATTCTGGGCGAATCCCGTGTGAATGTTTTACGTCTGAACCTTGCATTAGATGAGCTGAAATGATGAGTGTTTCCCGCCCCGATCCCGACGCCTTACTCGATAAGATTCAACGCGAGGATGCGCGCCAGCAGCGCGGTCACCTGAAAATTTTCTTCGGTGCCTGCGCCGGGGTGGGAAAGACCTATGCCATGCTCAGCGCTGCCCACGCGCAGCGCGAACAGGGCGTGGACGTGGTGGTCGGCATCGTGGAAACCCACGGCCGCCAGGACACCATGAAAATGCTGACGGGACTGGAAGTTCTGCCGCAAAAGCAAGTGTCGTATAAAGACAAGACACTGACAGAATTCGATCTGGATGCCGCCGTTGAGCGGCATCCGCAATTGATACTGGTCGATGAACTGGCGCATTCCAACGTCACCGGCTCGCGCCATGCCAAGCGCTGGCAGGACGTGGAAGAACTGCTGATCGCCGGGATCAACGTGCATACCACCGTTAACGTTCAGCATCTGGAAACGCTGAACGATGTGGTCGGCCAGATCACCGGCATCCGCGTCTGGGAAACCGTTCCCGACAAGGTGTTCGACATGGCCAACGAAATCACGCTGGTGGATTTGCCTCCCGACGAATTACTGCGTCGCTTAAAGGAAGGCAAGGTCTATTTCGAACAGCAAGCACAGCGCGCTGCCAAGAATTTTTTCCGCAAAGGGAATCTGATCGCCTTGCGCGAACTGGCTTTGCGTCGTACGGCCGACCAGGTCGATGTGGAGATGCGCGATTACCGCGCCGATCAATCCATTCATCAGGTCTGGCAGGCCAAGGAAAGACTGCTGGTATGCGTGGGTCCCGATGCTTCCGCCACCAAGCTGATACGCGGCGCTGCCCGTCTGGCCGCCAGCCTGCGCGCCGACTGGATAGCGGTGTACGTGGAAACGCCGGCGCTGCATCAGCTCAGTACCGAACGGCGCGAGATGATGCGCAGAGCGATGCAACTGGCCTCCGAACTCGGCGGTGAAACGACCTCACTGGCCGGAGAAAACATTCCCGACCTGCTGCTGAGTTATGCACGCAGCCGCAATGTCTCCAGGCTGGTCATCGGCCGCTCGCGGCGCCCGACCTGGCTGCGCCTGTTCCGACGCAGTCTGGCCGACGAACTGGCGAACCGCACCACCGATATGGATGTGGTGATGGTGGGTCACGATGCCGAACAAAGCACTGCCACAGAAAACCGCGGGCCGGCCAGCAGTCATATCGCTTTGGAAGAAAACGCTTTCAAGCCTTCTATTGCCTATCTGTGGACTTGTGCTGTCTGCTTCAGCGTAACGCTGGCCAGTGCAGGGCTGTTGCAATTCTTCGATCTGGCCAACGTGGTTATGCTGTATCTGCTCGGCGTCGTGATCGTTGCGATCCGTTTCGGCAGAGGGCCATCGATACTGGCCTCCTTTCTGAGTGTGGCCAGTTTCGACTATTTTTTCGTCCCGCCGCGTTTTTCCTTCAGCGTCAGCGACAGCCAGTATCTGTTCACTTTTATGATATTGCTGGCGGTGTCGCTGATTATCAGTAACCTGATGTCGAATCTGCGTTTTCAGGCCAGAATCGCGCACTATCGCGAGCGGCGCGCCGATGCCCTGTACACCATGAGCAAATCGTTGTCCGGTGCGCTGATGGTGGAGCAGATTATTGAGATCTCCGTCGATCATCTGGCGCCGGTTTTTCAGGCGCATGTCGCGGTGCTGCTGCCGGACAGTCATGAAAAAATCCGGCAACCCTTAAGCGGCGATCCGCGTCCCGGCCAGCTGACGGAAATGGATACCAGCGTGGCGCAGTGGGTATACGAACATCATCAGCCCGCCGGACTCGGCACCAATACGCTGCCCTCGAATGCCGTGCTGTACCTGCCGCTGCGCGCACCGATGCGCACGCGCGGCGTGCTGGCGATTGCGCCCAACGAAGGCAGTCAGCTTTTTCAGCCCGAGCAGCAGCAATTGCTGGAGACCTTCGCCGCCCAGATCGCACTGGCGCTGGAGCGTGTGCACTATGTCGAGGTGGCGCAGGATGCCCTGATCAACATGGAAGCGGAGCGCCTGCGCAATTCGCTGCTATCGGCGATTTCTCACGATCTGCGCACACCGCTGACCGCCATCGTCGGCCTGGCCAGCACGCTGCACGAAAAAAACGATCTCAGCATCGACAAACGCCACGAACTCAGTCTGGCGATACACGACGAAGCGCTGCGCATGAGCGGCCTGGTCATGAATCTGCTTGATATGGCCAGACTGCAATCGGGTAAAGTGAATCTGAACCGCCAGTGGCAACCGCTGGAAGAAGTGGTCGGCAGCGCCCTGCGTGCCAGCGCACACGCCTTGCAGGGGCATCAGTTGATGACCCAGATTCCGTCCGATCTGCCGCTGCTGTCCTTCGATGCGGTATTGCTCGAAAGAGTTTTGTGCAATCTGCTGGAAAATGCCGCCAAATATGGTAAAAACAAAATTGATATCAGCGCGGAGCATATTGCCGGTCAGGTGTATCTGCACATCAGCGACGACGGCCCCGGCATACCGGCCGGTATCAATATTTTTGAAAAATTCACCCGCGGCGACGTCGAGGCCGCCAGCCCCGGTGTGGGTCTCGGCCTGGCGATATGTGAAAACATTATGCATGCGCACGGCGGCAATGTGACCGCGGAAAACCTGCCGGAAGGCGGTGCCCGCCTGACCATCAGCCTGCCGGTCGGTGACGCTCCTGCCCTGCCGGCACTGACTGAGAACGAATTGCAATGAGCGACAGTAAAATTCACATCGTCCTGATCGAGGATGAAAAACAAATCCGGCGCTTCCTGAACGCTTCGCTGGAAGCAGAAGGCATGGAAGTCTTTGAAAGCGAAACCGGTAAACAGGGCATGATCAGCGCCGCTACCCGCAAGCCGGACCTGGTGATCGTCGATCTCGGGTTGCCTGATATGAGCGGGCTGGATGTCATCCGCGATATCCGCAGCTGGAGCGAAGTGCCCATCATCGTTTTGTCGGCCAGAACGCAGGAACAGGAAAAGGTGGCGGCGCTCGATGCCGGTGCCGATGATTACCTCAGCAAACCTTTCGGCGCGGCCGAACTGCTGGCGCGCATACGCGCTCACTTGCGCCGCCGCCAGCCCGCCAGTGCGCAAACCGAATCGGCTTTCGAGTTCGGCGATGTCAGCGTGAATTTTTCACTGCGCACTGTGACCAAGAGCGGCAACGCGATTCATCTGAGTCCCATCGAATACCGCCTGCTGTCGGTTCTCGCCCGCCATGCCGGCAAGGTGATGACGCATCAGCAGCTGCTCAAAGAAGTGTGGGGGCCGAATCATTCGGAAAGCAGCCACTACCTGCGTATCTACATGGCAAATCTGCGCCAGAAGCTGGAAGATCAACCGGCGCAACCGCAGTATTTTCTGACTGAAACAGGTGTTGGCTATCGCTTAATTGCGCACTAAGAGAAACTTCCTCCTGAAACAATCTACTGACCTGATTCTCATAAAGATCAGAGCGGAGAAATTGATATTCGCTGGAAATGTCTGAACTCATATCTTCACCTTCCTCTGGGGGCAATTGAACAGTTGGCGACCGTTCTTCCTTGCGTTAATCTGCAGTATGAATTGTATAAATATGAACGATAGTGAATACTCTCAAAACCCTGTTTTCCAACATCACCGCCATCTTGTTACTCCTCTTTAGCTTGATAGTTGGTATCACTTTTTATCTCTTCCAACATGCTCATAATGATCAACAACCGGATGTGGCTGATATGTCATTTGGCTGGCAGCCACATTTACGCAGATTCGCAGGTGACGGCAACACCGGCAAGCGCGATGGAACAGCCTTGCAGGCACGTTTCGACGATCCGTTTGGCATCGTGCAGGACGCACGGGGGAATTTTTACCTGACCGATGCCGGGCAGAATAATCTGATACGCAAAATCACCCCGGACGGGCAGGTCAGCACATTTGCCGGCAGCACGGAAGGCTTCGCCGACGGTGAACGGCAGCAGGCGGCATTCCATACACCGTCCGGTATCGCCATTGATGCGAATGGCAATCTGTATGTGGCAGATACCGGCAACCATGCCATCCGTAAAATTTCCACGCAAGGGCATGTCAGCACGCTGGCTGGCAACGGACAACCGGGCGACCGCGATGGCACGGCGCAGCAGGCGCAATTCCGGAGCCCGGTGGCGCTGGCGGTAGATAGCCGGGGAAATGTGTACGTTGCCGACACGTATAACGACAAGATACGCCGGATCAGCCGCGACGGCATCGTCACGACCGTGGCAGGCGGCCAGCATCATGGCTACCGCGATGGCCGGGGGACAGATGCTTTATTCGATACGCCCGGCGGTATCGCCATCAACGCACAGGGAGAGTTACTGATCGCAGATACCCGTAATCACGCCATCCGTCAAATTTCGGCTAACGGCGATGTCTGCACTCTGTATCAATCCGCGAAAGAAGACCATCAATCGCTACTGCGGCGCCCGGTCGGGATTGCAGTCACGCCGGGAGGCCTGATTTATGTCGGCGATACCGGACATGGGGCAATTTTGCAGCTTCAGCCGGATGGGGAACTGCGGGATATCACAGGTTCTGACGCAGATTTAACCACTGTAACGGAGCAGACGTTGCGCATTGGTGTGCCTGCCGGGCTCTGCATCAGCGCTGCCGGTGAGCTGATTGTGGCAGATTCCCAGATCAGCGTGATCTACCGACTCAGTACCGCAACGGCAGAAAATCCACAGGAAGATCGGTTACCGTCACCGGTTACCGATATCAAAACGGTTTTCCCAGAAAAAAACTTACCATGGCCGCTGAAGCCATTTCAGGCAGCCCATGAAATCGTGGGAACGATGGGTGAAGTCCGTGGCAAGACCGGTGCAGATGCGCGTGACCATTTTCATAGCGGCATCGACATTCAGGGTAATCTGGGCAGCGGTATCTACGCAGTGCATGACGAGAAAATCCGGGAGTTGGTCAGTGCCTGGGGCTATAACACGTTGAATGAGGGAATGAAGATCGATCAGTTTTCCTACATTCATATGAAAGTCGGCCGCGACAGCCAGAACCAGTTACTGGACAGCCAGCGTTTCCAGATTTTATCGGATGAGCAGGGAAAGCCCGATGCAGTCAGAATCCCGCGTGGCACCCGCTTCCGGACCGGTGATCCGTTGGGCAGCATCAACCGCATGTATCACGTCCATCTGAATTACAGCCTGAACGGACGTCAGTTAAATCCGCTGGCACTGCCATTTCCCGGGATCAAGGACAATATGCCGCCTGTTATTGAGCAGATTCAGGTATCCGGCGCGCACGGTGAAGTCTACAAAAAACAGGCAGGACGCATCCTGTTACCCTCCGCCACTAATCCGCTCAAACTGATGGTGGAAGCCTATGACCAGAGTGACAGTAATCTGGCACGGCGGCGATTGGGAATATACCGGCTGGGTTATCAGCTGTTGCAAGTCAATGGACAGCCTTTACCGGGGTATGCGGAACCGGTTATCAATATTGAATTCAATCAACTGCCGCCGGATAGTGAATCGGTCAAAGTGGCCTACGCAGAAGGTAGCGGCATCACCGTGCACGGCAACGCCACGACCCGGTTTCTGTATAAGCTAAATAATATCGTGAAAGACGGCTATGCCAAGGAGGCACAGCTGGTCTTACCTGCACTTCCTGCCGGGAACTACATCATTCGCATCATGGCGGAAGACTTTTACGGCAATCGCGCCAGCCATCAGCGCGATCTGGCCATCCGGATTCCGTAGTCCTGGCCGTTTATTCCTGATATCGGGCCAGGCTGGCCGCCAGCTGGTCTGCCAGCATTTCCTGAGAACTGATAGTCATGCCCAGTGCATTCAGTAATCCGTCCTGCAGACCATAGACCCAGCCATGCACCGTGACAGATTGTCCGCGTTCCCAGGCATCCTGGATAATCGTGGTCTGGCACAGATTGACGACCTGCTCGATCACATTGAGTTCGCACAAACGATCCGTGCGCTGCTTCATGTTCAACGTTTCGCCAAGATAGCGTTCATGCTTCTGATGCACATCCTGCACATGGCGCAGCCAGTTGTCCGCGAGGCCAACACGGCGTCCCGTCATCGCTGCATGCACGCCGGAGCAGCCGTAATGGCCGCAGATGATGATGTGCTTGACCCCCAGCACATCGACCGCAAACTGCAATACCGAAAGACAGTTCAGATCGGAATGCACGACCACATTGGCAATATTCCGGTGCACGAATAACTCGCCTGGCAGCATCCCCAGCAGTTCATTGGCGGGAACGCGGCTGTCAGAACAGCCTATCCATAAATATTCGGGGGTTTGCTGTGCAGCCAGTTTTTTGAAAAAATCAGCGTCTTTACTACGAATGGACTGTGCCCATTGACGATTATTTTCAAACAACTGTTCTGGTGTTAAGTCAGTGCGGTTCTGATTAGTCATCATCGGTTCCTAGTATGAAAACAGGCGTGATTCTAACCTTTTTGCCGTGAGTCTGCATAAACGGAAAACGCAGCGCCTGAAGGCTGCTGCGTTTGTCGGTTGCATCGTTCAGTGTTAAGAAAATAAATCAGTGATAGCTGTTTCTGCTCTCTGTTTCTGCCAACATGGCTTTTTTCAGACCACGATCTACCGGGTTTTCACCCAGCCAGATGCGCAGCAGCGCGTTGTAAAAAGCGATATCCGGATAAGGTTCGCCCATTTTTTTCCCATTCAGTGAAACGATGGTGCCGACACCAGGAATCCAGTCATTGGTCATGACATCGCCCTTTTTAAGTTCAGGGACCGACGCGAATAATTCGCCGAACCGCAGAAACTGGGAAGTCAGTTTTGCTTTTTCCGCCTTATCCGTATTCTGCTGGATGCCTTGCATAAAACCGCGGCCAAAATCTTCATTACTGAGGTCGCGCAACATCACGAGCGTGACGCGGCGTGGTCCGGCAGATGCCAGCACATCCGGCACAGTCGTTTTTTTCTCTTTCAGATACAGTCCGGCCGCATACACCTTGAAAATCGCCTTGTAGCGAATGCCTGCCCCATTCAGATGCAGATCGGTATTGGCTACCTGCACGGATTCCTCGAATTTCACACCTGCCACATCGGTGGTGGCAGCCTGCGCGCTCATACCTATCAACAATCCCAAACCTACCAACCAGCATTTATATCGATTCCAACGCATATTGTCTCCTGTGAATATTTTTCATCAGCGTGATGTTCGCCGTCTGATGGCCATGATCGTGATGTAATTGTTTGCATGGCGCTTTAGCTTAACCGATTCCGGCTGAAAAATCCGTCTGTTTTTTCGAGCACGCCACCTAATCCGGTCCCATCGCCGCTTTCCGGTAAATCCTCTAAAAGAAAAGCCCCGCACATGGCAGGGCTTTGCTTACTCATGATGAACCAACGTTCATTCAAAGAACTTCTTGACCTTATCCATCCAGCTCTTACTCTGTGGACTGTGTTTAGAACCGCCTTCTACCGTCAGCTTTTCAAAATCACGCAGCAACTCTTTTTGCTTTTCGGTCAGCTTCACTGGCGTCTCGATGACAACATGGCAGAACAGATCACCAGCATAACCGGAACGCACCCCTTTGACACCTTTACTGCGCAGACGGAATGTCTTACCGGATTGGGTTCCTTCCGGCACGGTGAACGATGCCTTGCCACTCAGCGTCGGCACTTCGATCTCACCACCCAGAGCTGCCTTCACAAAAGAAATCGGAATCTCGCAATGCAAATCATCGCCTTCGCGCTGGAATACCGGATGCTGCTTGATATGGATTTCAACATACAGATCACCCGGCGGTCCGCCATTCACACCCGGCTCACCGTTACCGGATGAGCGGATCCGCATGCCATCATCAATCCCGGCAGGAATCTTGACTTCGAGAGTCTTATTCCGTTTGATCCGACCAACACCGGAACACGTGGTGCAAGGTTCAGGAATCATTTTTCCGGTACCGTGACATTTCGGACAAGCCTGCTGAATGCTGAATAATCCCTGCTGCATGCGCACCTGGCCATGACCACCGCACGTGGTGCAGGTTACCGGAGAGGTGCCGGGTTTGGCACCGGAACCATGACAGGTATCGCACTCATCCCAGCTCGGCACACGAATCGTGGTGTCAAATCCGTTCGCCGCCTGTTCCAGTGTAATTTCAAGGTTATAACGCAGATCAGCGCCACGATAAACCTGTGGACCGGCATTGCGACGGCCGCCGCCAAAAATATCTCCGAAAATATCGCCAAAGGCATCTGCGAAACCACCTGCCCCCGGGCCACCGCCGCCACCCATATTCGGATCGACGCCGGCATGACCATAGCGGTCGTAAGCATCACGCTTCTGGCTATCGGATAACATCTCGTACGCTTCTTTGGCTTCCTTAAACTTGTCTTCCGCGACTTTGTTATCCGGATTACGGTCCGGATGATATTTCATCGCCAGTTTGCGATAAGCCTTTTTGATTTCGTCTTCAGAGGCGTTTTTACCGACCCCGAGAATTTCATAAAAATCACGCTTCGCCATCTTTAGTAACCTTTGTATTCATTGTCCGCTCTGGGGCAGACTAAGCGCAAACGCCGGGCGACATCGCAAAGCGCGAGCGACCCGGCGCATCATGACGGATCACCCCGTCAGGCTGAAGATTTATTTACCGTCTTTCACTTCTTTAAAGTCGGCATCGACCACATCATCGTCATGCGGTTTGGCTTCAGCACCGGCAGCACCACCTGCTGCGCCTGCAGCAGCCTGCTGCGCCTGCATATCCGCATACACTTTTTCACCCAGTTTCTGGGATGCCGTCGACAAAGCACCCAGCTTGGTGTCGATCTCAGCTTTGTCACCGGACTTCAGCACGTCTTCCAGTTCTTTGATTGCAGCTTCGATCTTTTCTTTTTCACCAGCGTCCAGCTTGTCCCCGTGTTCAGCCAATGCCTTTTTGGTGGAATGCACCAGCGCATCGCCCTGATTACGGGATTCAGCCAGTTCTTTCACGCGCTTGTCTTCTTCCGCGTTCAGCTCGGCATCTTTCACCATTTTCTGAATTTCATCTTCAGTCAGACCGGAGTTAGCTTTGATCGTGATCTTGTTTTCCTTGCCGGTTGCCTTATCTTTCGCGCCGACATGCAAAATACCATTCGCATCAATATCAAAGGTGACTTCAATCTGTGGTGTCCCGCGTGGTGCTGGCGGAATGCCTTCGAGGTTGAATTCACCCAGTCCTTTGTTACCGGCAGCGATTTCACGCTCCCCCTGGAACACCTTGATCGTGACTGCGGGCTGATTATCATCGGCAGTCGAAAATACCTGGCTGAACTTAGTCGGGATGGTCGTGTTCTTCTGGATCATCTTGGTCATGACACCGCCCAGTGTTTCGATACCGAGGGACAACGGTGTCACGTCCAGCAGCAGCACGTCTTTACGGTCGCCCGACAATACGGAACCCTGGATCGCTGCACCAACAGCCACGGCCTCGTCAGGATTAACGTCTTTACGCGGCTCCTTGCCAAAGAATTCCTTGACCAGCTCCTGCACCTTAGGCATACGGGTCATACCGCCAACCAGAATCACGTCATCGATATCAGATGTCTTGACACCGGCATCCTTGATCGCCAGACGGCATGGCTCCATGGTCTTCTGGATTAACTCTTCCACCAGTGCTTCCAGCTTAGCTCGGGTGATCTTCAGGTTCAGATGCACTGGTGCGCCATTGGCCATCGCGATGTAAGGCTCATTGATTTCCGTCTGCTGAGAGCTGGACAATTCAATCTTCGCACGCTCAGCAGAAGCTTTAATACGCTGCAAAGCGATAGGATCTTTGGACAAATCCAGGCCATTGATTTTCTTGAATTCATCGATGATGTAGTCGATCACACGCTGATCGAAGTCTTCGCCGCCCAAGAAAGTATCGCCATTGGTAGACAACACTTCAAACTGCATTTCACCATCAACGTCTGCAATCTCAATAATAGAAACGTCAAAGGTACCACCGCCCAGATCGTAGACGGCAATCTTGCGATCGCCTTTTTCTTTTTTATCCAGACCGAAAGCCAGCGCCGCAGCGGTTGGTTCGTTGATGATGCGCTTGACGTCCAGACCAGCGATACGGCCGGCATCTTTGGTTGCCTGACGTTGTGCATCGTTAAAATAAGCCGGTACGGTAATGACGGCTTCTGTCACTTCTTCACCGAGGTAATCTTCGGCAGTTTTTTTCATTTTACGCAGAACTTCAGCGGAAATCTGTGGCGGCGCCAGTTTTTTGTCGCGCACGGAAACCCAGGCGTCGCCATTATCGGCTTTGGAAATGGTGTAAGGCATCAGACCGATGTCTTTCTGGACTTCTTTTTCTTCGAATTTACGGCCGATCAGACGCTTGACTGCAAACAGTGTATTTTTTGGATTGGTGACAGCCTGGCGCTTCGCCGATGCGCCGACCAAAATTTCGCCGTCTTCCTGATAAGCGATGATAGAAGGCGTGGTACGCGCGCCCTCTGCATTTTCAATCACTTTTGGTTGGCCGCCCTCCATAACTGCAACGCAAGAATTGGTTGTACCCAAATCAATACCGATCATTTTTCCCATGATATTCCCTCAATATATAGATTTTTTTGTGATGTTGGTGAGCTGCTGAGACTGATGGTACTGCAATCAGGCCGCTCAGCTCGTCTGTTTCGGATATAAGGTAAAAAACACGGTTTTCAAGGAATTCTTACGTGTTTTTTACGTTTTTTATGTTTTTTGACGTTTTTACTTGCCTTGTGCCACTGTCACTAGCGCGGGACGCAACAAGCGGTCAGCGATGGTATAACCTTTTTGCAATACGGATACTACGGTATTAGACTCCTGCTCAGCGGGCACCATCGAGATTGCCTGGTGTTTCATCGGATCGAGCTTGTCACCCTGCGCCGGATTCACTTCCTGCAGGCGGTTTTTTTCAAAAGCGGCAGTTAATTGCTTTAATGTAATTTCTACACCTTCTTTTAATGACTCAACAGATGGCGTTTCGACTTTCAGTGCCATTTCGAGACTATCCTTGACGGGCACCATGGCTTCGGCAAAACCTTCGATAGCAAATTTATGCGCCTTGGCAATATCGTCCTGAGCGCGGCGGCGGATATTTTCACCATCGGCTTTGGCACGCATAAAAGCATCGTGCAGCTCCGCAACTTTCGCTTCCAGCTCAGCAATGCGCTTGGCGCTGTCTTCAATCACCTCATGCGCTGCATCAACGGCGACTATTGTTTCTGTTGCTCCGGCAGCATCTTTTCCAGCGGCAGCCTGTGTCGCTGCATTATCCGGCGCAGCCTGTTCTGTCTGTTGATTTTCTTGCTCTTGCATCTGTTTCTCCGGTCAATAACATATTGAAGCGGCAATTGGGGATGATCCGCATTTTTTCAAGTCCGCGATTTTGAGATAGAGAGATTTTGATTGCAACTTATTTTTCATACATTCAGTAACAAAAAATAAACATTTTTTTACGGACAAGGCCGCAGCGCAGCCCTATGCTGGAATCAGCACTTTTGGCGCACTTTACAGACTCAGGTCAATACATCGTCCCTCTGGTAAACACGCTGCGTATTTTTCGCTTTCCGACTGATCAGGGGCAGATAATGAAAACAGCCATTATCTCTTTACTATTATTCATCTATACGATTGCAGCCGTGGTCTGGATCTGCATTTCATCCTCGGCACCTGCGCAGATCAGTTTTTTCTGAGCCTCCCGCTGCCTATTGACTGCTGGAAAGTCTGACAAAATCCGTGGTATTCCCTGTTATCTCAAGTAAAATCGCAGCTTTACCATTTCAACAAGCGGTTCTGACAGGGGTTATTTATGATTTTTGTTACAGGCGGCGCCGGATTCATCGGCGCCAATTTCGTCTTAAACTGGCTCGCACAATCCGATGAAGCTGTACTGAACTATGACAAACTCACCTATGCCGGCAATCTGAATAATCTGCTCAGCCTGCGCGACGACCCGCGCCATCTGTTTGTCCAGGGCGATATCTGTGATACCGCCACCTTGCAGTCCCTGTTTGCACAGCACCGTCCACGTGCCATTGTGCATTTTGCCGCCGAAAGCCATGTCGACCGATCGATTCACGGTCCCGCTGCCTTCGTAACGACCAATGTCAATGGCACCTTCAGTCTGCTGGAGGCCGCTCGCGCTTACTGGAATACCCTGGAAGGGGAAGCCAGAACCGGATTCCGTTTCCTGCATGTGTCCACCGATGAAGTCTACGGCACACTGGGGCCGGACGATGCGCCATTCAGCGAGACGACACCGTATGCGCCGAACAGCCCTTATTCCGCTTCCAAGGCGGCATCCGATCATCTGGTGCGCGCGTATCACCATACCTATGGTCTGCCGGTGCTGACAACCAATTGTTCAAATAATTATGGTCCGTATCATTTCCCGGAGAAACTGATTCCGCTGATCATCACCAATGCCCGTGCCGGCAAGGATCTGCCGGTCTACGGCGACGGTCAGCAGGTGCGCGACTGGTTGTTTGTGACAGATCATTGCGCGGCGATCCGCCGGGTGCTGGAAGCTGGCCGCTGCGGTGAAACCTATAACGTCGGTGGCTGGAATGAACAGACCAACCTGAGTGTGGTACATGCGATCTGTGATCTGCTCGACGAACTCTCCCCGAAGGCGAGCGGCAGTTACCGGGACCAGATCCGTCATATCACGGATCGTCCTGGTCATGACCGTCGTTATGCGATTAATGCCCGCAAGATTGAGCGGGAGCTGGGCTGGAAGCCTGCAGAAACGTTTGCCACTGGATTGCGCCAGACCGTGCAATGGTATCTGGCCAATGATTCATGGGTCAGCCAGGTACATTCGGGGGATTACATGAAATGGGTTGATCTGCAATATAGCAACAAGGATGCATCATGACTTTTCATTCATCCCAACGCAAAGGCATTATTCTGGCGGGCGGTTCCGGCACCCGTCTGTATCCGGTAACACAGGCGATTTCCAAGCAATTGCTGCCGGTGTACGACAAACCGATGATTTACTACCCGCTGACTTCGCTGATGCTGGCCGGAATACGTGACATTCTGATCATTTCCACGCCTCAGGATACGCCCCGCTTTGCGGAATTGCTGGGCGACGGCTCCCAATGGGGGATCAACCTGCAATATGCCGTCCAGCCATCTCCGGATGGACTGGCTCAGGCATTTATCATCGGCAGAGAATTCATCGGCAATGCGCCCTCAGCGCTGATTTTGGGCGACAACATTTATTACGGCCATGATTTTGAGCCACAGTTGCGCCATGCCGATGCCCTGGATCAGGGTGCCACAGTATTTGCTTATCATGTGCATGATCCGGAGCGTTACGGAGTAGTCGCGTTTGATGGCAACCGGCAGGCGATCAGTATCGAAGAAAAGCCGGTGCAGCCGAAGTCCAACTATGCGGTGACCGGTCTGTATTTTTACGACCAGCAAGTCTGTGACATCGCGGCACAGATTCAGCCATCAGCCCGGGGCGAGCTGGAAATTACCGATGTGAATAACGTGTATCTGAAACAAGGTCAGCTGAATGTGGAGTTGATGGGACGCGGTATGGCCTGGCTCGATACCGGCACGCATGAGTCTCTGCTGGAAGCCGGACAGTTTGTGGCGACGATTGAAAAACGCCAGGGACTGAAGATTGCCTGTCCGGAGGAAATTGCGTTCCGCCGGCAGTACATCAGTGCGGAGCAGCTTGAGAAGCTGGCTCAGCCGCTGAAGAAAAATGAATATGGGCGTTATTTGTTGCAACTTTTACAGAAAAAATCGTTTTAAGTATGAAAGTCATTCCTACCAGTCTGCCTGAAGTCCTGATCATCGAACCCAAAGTATTCGGTGATGAACGTGGTTTTTTCTTTGAAAGTTTCAATGCACGGAAATTTGCCGAGCTGACCGGCATTGATCTGCCATTCGTACAGGACAATCACTCGATGTCGGCCAAAAATATTTTACGCGGCCTGCATTATCAGATTCAGCAGGCCCAGGGCAAATTGGTGCGGGTCGTGGCTGGCGAGGTATTCGATGTTGCGGTGGACCTGCGCAAGAGTTCCCCGCGTTTTGGTCAGTGGACCGGTGTCGTCTTGTCTGCAGAAAACCAGCGCCAGCTGTGGATACCTCCCGGTTTTGCCCACGGTTTTGTGGTTACCAGCGACAAGGCAGAGTTTCTGTACAAAACCACTGATTACTGGGCACCGGAATACGAACGCAGCCTGCAGTGGAATGATCCGGCAATCGGCATTCAATGGCCGATTCAGAATGCCCCAACCTTATCCGCCAAAGACCAGCAGGGAAAATTGCTGGCTGATGCCGAGGTATTTACATGAAAATTCTGATTACCGGTGTCAGCGGACAGGTCGGCCATGCCTTGCAGCAGCAACTGGGGCACTCGTATCAGCTGACCACCCCGGGCAGGACCGATCTCGACCTGAGCCGTCCCGATCAGATCCGCGATTATGTGTTCGCCACACGTCCTGACCTGATCATCAATCCCGCTGCCTATACAGCGGTCGACAAGGCTGAAAGCGAACCTGAAATTGCTCATGCGGTCAATGCCCTGGCACCGGCAGCATTGGCAGCGACAGCCAGAGAACTCGGCATTGGCCTGATCCACTACTCCACCGACTATGTATTCGACGGCAGCCTGCGCAATGCAGAAGGCGGATTGCAGGCATATCAGGAAAACCATGCGACCAACCCTCTGAATGTGTACGGCAGAACCAAGCTGGCCGGTGAGCAGGCTATCATTACCAGCGGCTGCCAATACCTGATTTTCCGCACCAGCTGGGTTTATTCCCGTTTTGGTAAAAACTTCCTGCTGACTATGTTGAGACTGGCCAATGAAAGGGATGAACTGCGCGTCGTCAACGACCAGTGGGGCGCACCGACCTCTTCCCAAACCATCAGCGATGCAACGACAGCTATCGTCGATCAGCTGGCACTGGCAAGTAACCCGCAGGTATGGTGGCAACAGCACCAGGGCATCTATCACCTGACCACCACCGGCCATACCAGTTGGCATGGTTTTACCGGTGAAATCCTGCACCAGGCTGCACTGCACGGTTTGCTCAGCAAAACAGCTCCTGTCTTGCACGGTATACCGGCAACAGAATATCCGACACCGGCAATCCGGCCCGTGAACTCCTGCCTGGATACAACGAACATCCGTCAGCGATTTGGGATTACATTGCCAAATTGGCAACATGCACTCGCGACCTGCCTGAGCTGAGACCAACAGCGCACTGCTCTGAGGCGGCGCGCTGTCGATCTCGGGAGTTCACCGGAGGTTGAATGACGATAACGCACACAATGCAGCTCTCCGCGCTTACAATGCGATAACCTGATCCGGTGCCTCACAGCAAGTCAGCTACATCCATGCCGCAACGAATGCCCGGAAAGAATAATTTCATCATAAAACCACACAGGATTTTGTCTCATGATTCATGTCGCTATCATCAGCCACGGCCATGAAGATCTGCTGATCTCCAGTCAATTGGGCGGGCTGCTGGATGCGCAGGACGATCTGCACTTATGGATCAAGGATAATCAACCCTCCGCCAAGCTGAAAGCTTATTGCCTGCAGCACGGCATTTCCTATACCAATGCCTCGCCGGGACTCGGTTTTGGCGCCAATAACAATTTCCTGTTCCGGCAAATTCAGAACAGTGTCGGCTTAAAGGCGAAAGATGTGTTTGTCGTCATGAATCCGGATATCGCGATTGAACCTGCCGTGCTGCGGCAACTGGTTCACGACATGCAACGGGATGCCTTTCCGCTGGCAACACTGAATCTGTACAAAGACCATGAGTTCACCACACCGGATGCCAACGTGCGGCTGTTTCCGGACTGGCTGTCGCCGCTCCGGATGGCGATTGTCAAATCACTGACCCAGCCATACGACAAAAACCGGTTACCGGCAACCACCCATATCGACTGGGCCTCCGGCGCATTTCTGGCGTTCGATGCTGCACATTACGAACAGCTGCAGGGTTTTGACGACCGTTATTTCATGTATTTTGAAGATGTCGATATCTGCTATCGCTCCTATCTGAAACTGGGAAAAGGAGTGCGCTATTACCCGCATCTGAAAGCCGTACATTTTGCAGCACATAAAAACCGCAGCGTCCTGTCGCCGCATGCCAATTGGTTTATCCGCAGCTTCCTGAAATTCCTGTCGCGTAAGTATTTTGTTTATTCGCGTCCGGTGCCGGGCTCCTATTGATCAGCCCATGAATCCGTCTATGGAAAAACATCTTCTGATCACCGGCGCCAGTGGTTTCGTGGGTCAGGCAGTTGCCCATTATTTGGCCCAGCAGGGAAAAGCCATCGTCTGTCCTTCCCGCCAGCCGTTGACATGGACACATCCGTTGCTGAGCAATCCGCACATTGACGGTATGACAGAAAATACCGACTGGTCATGCTGGCTGCATCAGGCCGATGCCGTGATTCACTGCGCGGCCAGAGTGCACGTGATGCACGAAACAGCGGCTGATCCATTGTCACTGTTTCGCGCCGTGAATGTGTCAGCCACCCTGGCACTGGCGCGCCAGGCAGTCCGGGCAGGCGTCAGGCAATTTATTTTCATCAGTTCAGTCAAAGTGAACGGTGAACTGACGACGGCAGGACATCCGTTCAACGAAACGGATCCGCCGCAGGCAGATGATCCTTACGGCATTTCAAAACAGGAAGCCGAACAGGCATTACTGCAGCTCGGACAGGATACCGGCATGAGCATCACCATTATCCGGCCGCCGCTGGTTTATGGACCGGGTGTCAAAGCCAATTTCCTGAACATGCTGCGCTGGGTCCGAAAAGGGATTCCGCTGCCATTTGGCCGCATCAATAACCGCCGCAGCTTTGTGTATATCGACAATCTGGTCGACCTGACTGCCTTATGTCTTCAGCACCCCGCAGCCCGGCAACAGATTTTCCTGGTATCTGATGGCAGGGATTTATCAACCACAGAATTACTGCAAACCTGTGCACATGCCATGCACAGACCGGCGCACCTGCTGCCGGTTCCTGTCTCCTGGCTGATGGCTGGCGCGAAATTTACTGGGAAAACTGCGATGGCGGAGCGCCTGTGCCTGTCATTGCAAGTTGATATCGGCAAAGCGAATCGCCTGCTTAACTGGACACCCCCCTATTCAGTCGAACAGGGTCTGGCCGCTACCGTCGCTTCTTTTCCTGAATTATGCTGAAACGCCTGATTGATTTGTTACTTGCCCTGATCGCCACCACCGTCCTGTTGCTGCCGATCCTGATCACAGCACTGCTGGTCAAACTGACTTCGCGCGGCCCCGCCGTATACTGGTCCGACCGTGTCGGTAAAAATAATATGATTTTTCGTATGCCAAAGTTCCGCAGTATGCGTATTGACACCCCTGCTGTGGCGACACATTTGCTGGATAAACCAGAACAATACCTGACGCCAATCGGCTCTTTTTTGCGCAAATCCAGTCTGGATGAATTGCCACAACTCTGGAGCATCCTGAAAGGCGATATGAGTTTTGTCGGGCCGCGCCCGGCGCTGTTTAATCAGCATGATCTGATTGCACTACGAACGGAAAAACAGATCCATACCATTCCACCCGGACTGACCGGCTGGGCCCAGGTGAATGGCCGCGATGAATTACCCATCCCGCTCAAAGTCGATATGGACGCCTATTACCTTGCGCATCAGTCACTGCTGATGGATTTCCGCATACTCTGGATGACCTTTTTTAAAGTAGTGCGCCGCGACGGTATTACTCACTGAGGCAAACATATCGTGATCCAATCCCTGATACATATCCCTCGTCTGCAAAAACAGATTCTGGCCGCCAGTCTGGATGCGCTCTGCCTGCCGCTGATTTTTATTCTGGCCATCTGGTTGCGCTACGATGGTTTCACGATGGAATTATTCCGTCATTATTTCTGGCTGATCTTTGCCATCCCGCTGATTTCGATTCCGGTATTCACACGCATCGGTCTGTACCGCGCAGTCGTGCGGTTCATCGACCAGAAAATCATCAGTGTGATTATGTTCGGTGCCAGCATTGCCGTTTTGCTGCTGGCATTTATCAGCGTGATGCTGCATATCATGCCGATCTCCCGGGCCATCTTCGGATTTTTCTGGACGGGCTCTATTCTTTATCTGAGCGCCAGCCGCTTTCTGGCACGCAGCTGGTTGTTGCGGGCAGATATGACCGGCAATGCGGTTCATCAGGTCTGCATCTATGGCGCAGGAAAAGCCGGTGCGCAGCTGGCGTCAGCATTGCGTGCCGGTGGTGAACATCACTGCGTCGCCTTTCTGGACGACAATAAAAACCGTCACGGATCGACCATTGCCGGCGTCAAGGTCTATGATCCCGCCGAGATTGATGCACTGGTACCACGGTTAGGGATCAACCAGATTCTGCTCGCCCTGCCGTCTGCCAGCAAGACCCGGCAGAAGCAGATACTGAATCAGCTGGAACATCTGAAGCTCAAAATCAAAGTGACTCCTTCCATTCAAAGTCTGGTGAATGGCGAACTGCGCGTTCAGGACGTACGCGATGTAGAAATTGAAGACTTGCTGGGACGTGATCCGGTCACGCCGGATGCCAGACTTCTGAGCATCTGCATCACCGGAAAAAACGTTATGGTGACCGGTGCCGGCGGTTCGATCGGTTCAGAATTATGTCGCCAGATTCTGCGCCAGAAACCGGCAAAACTGATCCTGCTGGAAATGTCGGAATACGCGCTGTACGCCATGGAACAGGAACTGCAAAGTCTGCGCGCCCAACTGAAACTCGATATCGAGATTCTGCCGTTTCTCGGCTCCGTGCTGGATGAAACCCGGCTCGATAAAATTTTCAGCACCTGCGCTGTTGAAACGCTGTATCACGCTGCAGCGTATAAGCATGTACCGCTGGTGGAGCACAATCCGATCGAAGGCATCCGCAACAATGTCTTTGGCACATTGTCAGTCGCACAGGCAGCCGTGCGCAACCAGGTTGCCAATTTCGTTCTGATCTCCACCGACAAAGCCGTGCGCCCGACCAATGTGATGGGTACCACCAAACGAATGGCAGAACTGATCCTGCAGGCGTTTTCGCGCACACAGCGCACTACCCGATTCTGTATGGTGCGCTTCGGAAATGTCCTCGGCTCATCGGGCTCTGTAGTCCCGCTGTTTCGCAAACAGATCATGGCAGGCGGCCCGATCACGCTGACCCATCCTGAAATCACGCGCTATTTCATGACGATCCCGGAAGCGGCGCAACTGGTGCTGCAAGCCGGTGCGATGGGTGAAGGCGGCGATGTCTTTGTGCTCGACATGGGAGAACCCGTCCGCATTATCGATCTGGCGCGGCGCATGGTGCACTTAAGCGGACTGGAAGTGAAGTGCGAACAGACCCCGGATGGCACCATCGAAATTCAGCATGTCGGCCTGCGTCCCGGTGAAAAACTGTATGAGGAATTACTGATTGGCAACAACGTGGAAGGCACCACCCATCCGCTGATCATGCGGGCGCAGGAAAATGAAATTTCCTGGGAGCAATTACAGGTCAATCTGCAGGAGTTGGAACAAGCTTGCCGGATTTTTGATTATCCGCAAATTCGCGCCTTATTACAAAAAACAGTGGCAGAATACCAACCTCAATGCGGCATTGAGGATTTACTGTGGCAAGCCAGTGCTGCCTCCTCTCCCCTGCCTGCTGCTCCGTTACTGCACTAATTTCATCGACACTCTCATAAGGTCATCATGTCTTTACTCTCACCCAGCATTTTCAAAGCTTATGATATCCGCGGCATTATCGGCAAAACCCTGGACGCCGATGTCGCTTACCAGATCGGACAAGCCTTCGGCAGCGCCGCGGCAGCAAAGGGAGAAACAGCCGTCGTGATTGGCCGCGATGGTCGCCTGTCAGGCCCGGAATTGTGTGCCGCGCTGGCCAAAGGCTTGCAGTCAACCGGCGTAGACGTGATTGATCTCGGTGTTGTCGTGACGCCGATGGTGTATTTCGGCACCCATGTGCTCGGCGCCAGCTCCGGCATCATGGTCACCGGCAGCCACAATCCGCCTGACTACAACGGTTTCAAAATGGTGCTGGCCGGTGCAGCGATTTATGGCGACGCCATTCAGGCGCTTTACCAGACCATCTTGAAAAAAGAGTTCGCCACCGGGCAAGGCAACTACCGTACCCATGACATTAAAACTGCTTATCTGGAGCGCATTACCGGCGACGTCAGACTGGCTCGCCCGTTGAAAATTGCCGTCGATTGCGGCAATGGCGTGGCGGGCGCTTATGCAGCAGATCTATATCGCGGTATGGGCTGCGAAGTGATTGAATTATTCTGTGAAGTCGATGGCACTTTCCCGAATCACCACCCCGACCCGGCACATCCGGAAAATCTGCAGGACCTGATTCAATGCCTGCGCACGACCGACGCTGAAATCGGCCTCGCATTTGACGGCGACGGCGATAGGTTAGGCGTGGTCACCAAAGACGGGCAGATCATTTACCCCGATCGCCAGCTGATGCTGTTTGCCGAGGATGTGCTGACCCGGAATCCAGGCGCGCAGATTCTGTACGATGTGAAATGTACCCGCCATATCGCGCCGTGGGTCAAAGCCCGCGGCGGAGTGCCGCTGATGTGGAAAACCGGTCATTCACTGGTCAAAGCCAAACTCAAGGAAACCGGTTCTCCACTGGGTGGAGAAATGAGCGGTCATATCTTCTTCAAAGATCGCTGGTACGGTTTTGACGACGGCCTGTATGCCGGCGCCCGTCTGCTGGAAATCCTCAGCCGGGTAAGCAACATGACGGCGACACTCAACAACCTGCCACAATCTGCTTCCACGCCGGAACTCCAGCTGAAGCTGGGCGAAGGAGAAAATTTCAACATCATCGCCGCCATGCAGGCCGCAGCACAATTCCCCGGCGCCGATGAAGTCATTACCATTGACGGACTGCGTGTGGAATATCCTGACGGTTTCGGACTGGCGCGTTCATCCAATACCACACCGGTGATTGTGATGCGTTTTGAAGCAGAGACGCCGGCTGCACTGTCCAGAATTCAGGCAGCGCTGAAACAGGCGGTGCTGGCAGTCAAACCGGATGCAGAATTGCCTTACTGATGGCCGCATCCGGGTATCTGCTGTGAATATCCTGCTGATCCGCGTTTCCTCTCTGGGGGATGTGCTGCACAACATGCCGGTTGTGAATGATCTGCTGCATCATTACCCGGACGCCACCATTGACTGGGTGACGGAAGAAGCTTATGTGAATCTGGTGCGCTTGCATCCGGGTGTACGCCGCATCATCCCGTTTGCCTTGCGACGCTGGCGAAAAAGCCTGACCAGTGCCGGGACACGCCGTGAAATCGCGGATTTCTGCCGTGCATTGCGTCAGGAAACCTACGATCTGATCCTCGATACCCAGGGCTTGCTCAAAACAGGTATTCTCATGGGGCTGGCCAAATCCAGTCCGGGCGGTAAAAAGGCAGGGCTCGCCAACGGTACCGAAGGCTCGGGTTATGAAGGCATTTCCCGCATATTTCACGACCAGAGCGTTCCCGTCGACAATCGTACCCATGCCGTGCTGCGCGGCAGACTGGTGGCAGCCGCCGCTGCCGGATATACCGTCGACACACCAGCAAATTTCGGATTGCAAGCACCGGCAACATTGCCGGAAGACAGCCTATGGAAACCGGCAGGCCCTTACGCCGTCTTTTTTCATAGTACTGCGGGGGCCGCAAAAAAATGGCCGCGCGCATGCTGGGTAGAAATTGCAACCTGTCTGCAGGAATATCGCTTACCGATCCTGTTACCATGGGGCAATCCTGAAGAAAAAGCTGAAGCAGATGCGATGGCGGCTGTGATGCCGAATGCCACAGTACTGCCCGCATTGTCCATGCGCGCCGCAACGCTGCTTGCACAATCGGCCCGGCTGGCGATTGGCGTCGACACCGGCCTGACCCATATTGCAGCCGCTTATGAAACACCGACTATCGAAATCTACTGTGCATCCCCCCGATGGAAAACCGAAGGAAACTGGTCCCCGCAAATCGTCAACCTCGGCGATAATGGCAGCCCGGCAACGCCTGCTGAAGTCAGGCAGGCTATACAATTCTTATTGCCGGCCAGAACTGTGCCTGCTGCATAATAAGCGTTATTCATGAACACCTGCCCCGATATCCTGCATTCGTACCGGCGACCCGTCATATTTCAGACATCAAGAGAAAAATTTTAAGATGCCACCAGCTCCGCCCTCCGCGCCGAAAGTCAGCGTTATCATCGTCAATTGGAACGGTGGTGACCTGCTGCGTCGCTGCCTGGCAGATCTGTGCGCGCAAACGCTGGTACCGGACGAGATCATCGTGGTCGACAATGCCAGCGCAGATGGCTCAGGTCATGCGGTGGAGCGTCTGTTCCCGCAGGTGAAGGTGATTCATGCCGGCAGCAACCTGGGATTTGCCGCAGGCAATAATCTAGCCGTACAATACTGCGCCCCTGACAGTGACTGGATCGCCTTACTGAATCCGGACGCCTTTCCCGAACCGCGCTGGCTGGAGGCATTGATGAAAGCCGCCCGTCAACATCCCGAATTCGCGATTTTTGGCAGCCGGCTGATGGATGCGAATACCGGAAAATTACTCGATGGCATCGGCGATGCATATCATCTCAGCGGTCTGGTCTGGCGCGAGGCGCATGGTCAGGCGATGCAGGACTGCTACCTGAAAAGCAAAGAAATTTTTTCCACCTGCGCAGCGGCTGGCCTTTACCGGCGCGATGTGTTCGATCATATCGGCGGTTTCGATGAAGACTATTTCTGCTACGTCGAAGATATTGATCTGGGATTTCGCTACCAGTTGCTGGGATACCGCTGCCTGTATGTGCCCGATTCGGTTGCGCACCATGTCGGTTCGGCCATTACCGGAAAACGCAGCGATTTCTCTATCTATCACGGGCACCGGAATCTGGTCTGGACATTTGTGAAAAATATGCCGGGCGCTTTGTTCTGGCTGCTGTTGCCGCTGCATCTGGCGCTGAATCTGGCCAGCGTGCTGTACTTCATCAAGGAAGGACAGGGTAAAGTGATTCTGCGTGCCAAACGCGACGCAATTCTCGGTCTGCCGGATACCTGGCGCAAACGCCGCTGCATCCAGTCTCAGCGTGCTGCCAGTGTCGGGCAGATCTGGCGCCTGCTGAACAAGAATCTGAGCCGGCATCAGACGTGAGCTGCCGCAGTTAGGGTATAGTCCTGCTTCTGTGTGGTTAAGCGTGCCCTTGATCCCGTTTTTTCCATCTTTTCTTATCATTTCCGCTACTAATTTCCTGTTTATCACATGCCCACACGCCAAAGTCTCGATGGAAATGCCATCGGTCTGATGATCCTGCTTTGCTTCTGCTGGGGCTTACAGCAGGTCGCCGTCAAACTCGCTGCGCCGGTCATCGGCTCAACGCTGCAACTTGGCCTGCGTTCCGCGATTGCAGCACTGCTGGTGCTGCTGCTGATCCGAATCCGCAATATCCCGTTCTCATTGCGTGATCAGCATGTAGTGCCGGGCTTAGTTGCCGGATTATTGTTTGCCGGGGAATTTCTGGCAATTTCCTATGGACTGAATTTCACATCGGCCTCCCACATCTCGGTCTTTCTGTACACAGCGCCAATTTTCACGGTACTGGGACTGCATTTCCTGATCCCGGCAGAACGCTTGCAGGCAAGCCAGTGGGGCGGCATTCTTGCCTCGTTTGCCGGTGTTGCTATCGCCTTTTCGGGGGCATTCAGTAATGCCGGTCCGGAGCCTGATACCCGGCACATGCTGATCGGCGACAGTCTCGGTATTCTGGCGGCAATGTTATGGGCAGCCACCACGGTCACAATACGCAAATCCAGTCTGTCAGAAGCGGAACCAACCACAACACTGTTTTATCAGCTGGCAGGTGCCGCCGTCATCCTGCTGGCAGTAGTTGCACTGCAGGGTGAGTCGCTGCCGGCAGCCTGGAATGCGATTGCCTGGAGCAGCATGATCTTTCAGAGCGTGGTGGTGGCTTTTGCCAGCTATCTCGCATGGTTCTGGCTGATGCGTCGTTATCTGGCATCCAGGCTGGCGGTTTTTTCATTCCTGACACCGCTGTTTGGCGTAGCTGCCGGTGTCATCCTGATGCAGGATCCGGTCAGCCTGCGCTTTGCCGTTGGCGCACTGCTGGTACTCGGTGGTATCGTTTTGGTGAATTTCAAACACAATTAATCCATGCGTGCACTTTATTCCCTGATCTGGGGTCTTTCTCTGCCCTTCGCATTATTCCGGCTCTGGTGGCGCGGTCGCCGGGAGCCTGGCTACCGCCAGCATATCGTCGAACGCCTGGGCTTTTATCCTGTCGGTAACAGCCTGCCCACAATCTGGGTGCATGCTGTCTCTGCCGGTGAAACCCGCGCGGCCGAACCGCTGATCCGCGCGCTGCTGACAACCCGCCCGCAACACCGGTTGCTGCTGACCCACATGACCGCTACAGGTCGTGAAACCGGCGGCAAACTGTTTGCCGATGTCGGTGCCCGCCTGATGCAAGCATACCTGCCCTATGATATCAACTGGATGATGCGTCGTTTCATCCGGCATTTCGATCCGGAATTGTGCGTATTGATTGAAACCGAAGTCTGGCCGAACCTGATCGCGCAATGTGAAGCGCATCAGGTGCCGGTGACACTGGTCAATGCCCGCCTATCAGAAAAATCCTTACGTAAAGCGTTGCGACTGTCGTCGCTGATTCTGCCGGCTGCCCATGCAATCCGCGCCGTGGCAGCGCAATCGAATCCGGATGCGCAGCGTCTGCAACAGCTGGGCATTTCCCATGCCGTCGTCACCGGCAACATGAAATTCGATGTCACACCGCCGCCGCTGATGGAAGAAAAAGGCATTGTGCTGCGCCAGCGTTTCGGTAATCGCCAGGTCATCCTGTGCGCCAGCACCCGCGATGGTGAAGAAGAGCTGATTCTGGATGCATTTCAGGAACAATTACCGCTGCTGGCAGAAAAACCCTTACTGATCATCACGCCGCGTCATCCGCAGCGCTTTGACCAGGTCTCGGCCTTGCTCGGCAGTCGCAATCTCCGGTATGTACGCCGTTCCGCCATGGAACAGGATACAACGATGCAACTGGGCAATGAAGTGCAGATTCTGCTCGGAGACAGTATGGGGGAAATGTACATGTACTATGCCGCATCCGATGTGGCTTTTGTCGGTGGAAGTCTGGTACCGCTTGGCGGACACAATCTGATCGAAGCCTGTGCCATGGGTAAGCCGGTACTGACAGGTTTGCATACTTTCAATTTTTCTGAAATTACCGATCAGGCAATCGCGGCTGAAGCTGCGTTGCGGGTAGATGGCGCAAGGAGTATGCTGCATGAGGCGCTCGCCTTGCTGACTGATGCGCCGCTAAGACAGCACATGGGGCAACAGGCGCACGGATTTTTCCTACAACACCAGGGAGCAACCGCCAGAACCATGCAGATACTGGATGGCTTTTTAAAACAGAATCCCCGCTGACAGCACAATCTGTGTATCGATTGCTTCATCCGGCAGAAATGCCGGTTTGCCGTTTTTCATATGAAGTCAAGTCACATCGCAACAAAACGGAACGCTTTGCAGGGTATTGGCAACGAAATTGCCCTGCTTGACGACTATCAAGGCAAAACCGGTATTGCCTACTATACTGAAGCCGCCGGTGTACCCAGACTGACCGTGTTGATACGCTGATGACATCGCGGTTCCGGCATCACGGCTCCACCACACAATGCAACTCCATCAGACAGACAAGCTCAACATGAATGCAAATGACAAAATGCTAGGAATAACCGACATGGCACCCCAGGAAATTTCTCTCGACGTATTACTGGAAAAATATGCCAAAGGTGATGAAGTCACCATCAACGATGTACAAACCCGTGTCGCCCGGGCGCTGGCCAGTGTTGAGCAAGCTGATGTACAGGCTTACTACGAAGAAAAATTCTTATGGGCGCAGAAAAACGGTTTCGTTCCGGCCGGACGGATTAACTCCGCTGCTGGCATGGATTTGCGTGCCACCCTGATTAACTGTTTCGTGCAGCCAGTCGGCGACTCGGTTTCCAACCCGACCGATGGCAAGCCAGGCATTTACGCAGCGCTGGCCGATGCCGCAGAAACCATGCGGCGTGGCGGCGGTGTGGGCTACGATTTCTCCAGTATCCGTCCAAAAGATGCGCTGGTACGCGGTACCCGTTCGCGGGCGTCAGGACCGGTTTCCTTCATGCAGGTATTCAATGCATCGTGCTCAACGGTCGAATCCGCCGGTGCCCGGCGTGGTGCGCAGATGGGCGTGTTGCGCGGCGACCATCCAGATATTCTGGAATTCATCCGCTCCAAAGATCAGGGCGGGCTGACCAACTTTAATATCTCCATCGGCGTCACCGATGAATTCATGGAAGCCGTTGCCAATGACACCGATTTCTGCCTGGTGCACAAGGCCGAACCAAGTGAAGAAAGCAAGGCGGCCGGGGCCTATCAGCGTGAAGACGGCATGTGGGTGTATCAAACTCTGCGTGCCCGTGAGCTGTGGGATCTCGTTATGCAATCCACCTATGATCATGCTGAGCCTGGCATCCTGTTCCTGTCGCGCATGAACGCTGAAAACAATCTGTACTACTGTGAAAAGATTGAAGCCACCAATCCATGCGCCGAACAGCCTTTGCCCGATTACGGCTGCTGCTGTCTCGGTTCGGTGAACCTGACGCGCTTTGTGCGCAATCCGTTCACGGTAGCCGCCAGCTTTGACACCGAAGCATTTCAGGAAGTCGTCACAGTCGCCACCCGGATGCTCGATAACGTCCTGAATGCGACCGCCTGGCCTTTGCCGCAGCAGGAAGCTGAAGCCATGTCGAAACGACGGGTCGGCCTTGGTTTTCTCGGTCTGGGCAGCAGCCTGGTGATGCTGGGCATACGCTACGACTCCGAAGAAGGCCGTGAATTTGCGCGCCAGGTTTCTGAAGCAATGCGCGATGCCGCCTACCTTGCCTCGACTGAATTGGCGAAAGAAAAAGGAGCCTTCCCTCTGTTCGACAGTACCCGTTATCTGGCAGGCGTATTTGCGCAACGGCTGCCGAAAGATATCCGCAAAGCGATTGCCAAACACGGCCTGCGCAATTCGCATCTGCTGTCGATTGCGCCAACCGGCACCATCACGCTGGCGTTTGCCGATAATGCCTCGAATGGTATTGAACCGGCTTTTTCCTGGGTCTATAACCGGAAAAAACGTATGGCTGCCGGTGATGCCCGCGTCTATGAGGTGGCCGATCATGCCTGGCGGCTATATCGCGCCATGGGTAACGATGTCTCCGACGACAACAAACTGCCGCATCAGTTTGTGACGGCGCTGAATATGTCGGCCAGCGACCACATGAAAATGCTGCAGGTGGTTCAGCCTTACATCGATTCGTCGATTTCCAAAACGGTCAATGTTCCCGCTGATTATCCTTACGCCGATTTCCAGAACCTGTATATGGACGCCTGGCGTGCGGGCCTTAAAGGGCTGGCGACCTATCGCCCGAACAATATTCTGGGCAGCGTCCTGTCAGTCAGCAGCGCGGACGCCGCGCCGGAAACCAAAACCGTTCCTGACGAAGATCTGCTGCGCAAACAATTCGATGGTCGCCCCTTTGGCGATCTGGAGTCCGTCACCTCCAAAGTGCAATACATGACCTACGAAGGCAAGAAAACGGTTTATCTGACGGTGAGCTTCATTCATGTGCAGGGTCTGGTCGGCGGGGAACGCGTGACCATTGAACGCCCGTTTGAATTCTTCATGCCGGCCGGGCAGAAAAACGATGGCCAGCAATGGATTTCCGCCAGCATGCGCCTGTTGTCGATGGCGGCGCGCTCCGGTGGCTCCATTGCCAAAGCGCTGGCAGACATGCGTGAAGTGGTCTGGGACAAGGGTACTGTGCGTTGCGGTACTATCACCAAAGACGATGGCTCGCAAGCGCCACTGTTCCACGAATCGGAAGTCGCCGCGATCGGCTATTCCCTGCAGCGCATCCTGATGAAGCGCGGCTATCTGGACGCATCCGGCAACCAGATTCCGGTCACCGTGCTGGCAGAAAGATTCAAGTCACGCATCCAGCAATACAGCCTGGATAACCTGACCTATGAAGCAGAAAATGCACCGATCAGCTATGTACCGACTGGCAAAAAATGCCCTGAGTGCGGCGCCCATGCCCTGCAAAAAATTGATGGCTGCAGCCGCTGCGTTTCCTGTGGCTATGTGGGTGCCTGCGGCTAATCTACAGCCTTATCTATCCGGCAATACTAAGGTTGCCGGACTTATTCCAGCCACCAGACGGTGGCTTTTTTTATGGTGCTTTCTGGTATTGTCTGGCGTTTTCAAGAGAACATCTGTCTCATTCAGGAACGGGTTGATTAGAAGATGTTTCTGCCTGTAATCCAGCCATATCACACCGTACAGCCGCTGCAAGAGCCTGCATTGTTGCTCAACAACATCAAAATCCGGTGACAGTGATACAAACCTTATTCTGTTGATCTGCATCAACCGTCATATAGCCTCAACACCTACTATGCAGCAAAAAGATCATCAGCAGACGTGCACATTCCTTCTTATCACTGCCGCCCCTGATCTGCAACAACCTGTGTTTTCCGAAACAATTTTTGTCCAGACTGGAGTCATGTATGGTGCATTTTTTTCAGCAACGAATCCGGCGTCTGATTGTTTTCGCCGCTCTTCTTCTCACCGCCGTGTTGTCGCAACTGGCAAATGCCTTGCCTGCCTTTGCACGGCAGACCGGACAAAACTGCGTCGCCTGCCATGCCGGCGGACAATTTCCTGAACTGACCACTTACGGTCGCCTGTTTAAACTGACTGGCTATACCATCGGTTCGCGCTCAGCACACCCTTGTCTGCCACAGGTGTGCTGAGCGCGACCAAAACATCCAATCCGACCAGCGATGCGGCATTTGCCAAAGACGCCACGGCGCTGTTCCAGACCGGCAGCGTCTTTTTAGCCGGAAAAATCACCAACAACGTCGGCATTTTTGCGCAGGCACCTACAACAATTACGACAGCCAGAATCCCGATACCGGTCAATGGGGCGGCAAATGGGCATCGGACAATTTTGATCTGCGTTATGCCGACCGCTTCATCGCACCTGACAAGGATCTCATCGTCGGACTCACCCTCAGCAATAATCCGTCAGTCAGTGACCCCTGGAATACGGCTCCCGCCTGGCTGCAATACGTGCCCACCGCCTTTGGTGTGACCGGGCCGGACGTGACCCCAATGGTGTCGCAACTCGGCGCCAAGGTGGCAGGTGTCGGAGCGTATGCGTTCTGGAATAATCTGCTGTATGCCGAAGTCGCCGGCTACAAAACCGCCGATGGCGCCTGGTCTTTTCTGAGTCAGGGCACCAAGTCGATTGATCAGGTGCAGCTCAAAGGCGTGAACCCTTATGTCCGGGTTGCACTGAATCACGACTGGGGTCCGCACAGCGCCATGATCGGCATGTTTGCCTTCAATGGCGACATTTATCCGGACAATCTGAATCCGTCCGGCCCGGTCACACATTACCGTGATCGTGGTTTCGATGCGCAATACCAGTATTTGTTAGATCCTCACACCATCACCGCGCAGGTCAGCTACATCAGAGAAAATATCAGTAATGGCGACGTGACCGGGATAGCCAATAACAGCAGTAACACGCTGAATCAGTTCCGTGCCAAAGCCAGCTATGTGTATCGCGCCAGATATGGCGCCAGCCTGAGTTACTTCAGCACCACCGGCACGACTGATGCCACGCTGTACCCGACCAACACCGGGAATCCTGATGCCTGCGGCTGGGTACCGGAAATTTTCTGGATACCGGTTCAATATGTGAGAATCGGTGCACAGTATTTCTCATTCAACCGCTATCAGGGGGCATCGTCCAACTACGACGGTGCTGGCCGGAATCCGAAAGACAACAATACGTTTTTCCTGTATGTATGGGGAGCTTACTAACATGATTCCGACACTGACCCGCCTGAACCTTTCCCTGACATCGCTGGCTGTCGTGGCACTGAGCGCCTGCAGCTCCACCGAGCGCTCGCGCGCACTGGATGACAGCAACGTCAAAGCGCCCGTCATTGCCATGCAGGTCTGCGCTAACTGCCACGGCGTGACCGGAATCTCGACATCACCGAACTTTCCTCATCTGGCAGGACAAACGCCGGCCTATCTGACGGCGCAACTCAAATCCTTTAAGACACACGGGCGCTCTGATCCGGCAGGATTTGAATACATGTGGGGCCTGAGCGCACGCTTAAGCGATCAGCAGATTGCCGGCCTGGCCGATTATTTTTCCGCGCAGCGACCTGGCACGGGCAAACAGGCTGACACTGCGGCCTTTCAGGAGGGGAAAAAGATTTTTGAAAGTGGTATCGTTTCCAGCAACACCCCGGCCTGCGCGACGTGCCACGGCGCGAAAGGCGAAGGCATGGGGCAGTTTCCCGGTCTCGCGGGACAGCATGCCGATTACGTGGTCAAACAACTCATGGTATTTCAACGGACCGATGAACGGCCCGAAGGCAGCATCATGAAAAACATTGCCCACGGTCTCAGCAAGGAAAATATGGACAATATTGCCGCCTATCTGCAAGCATGCCTTTGCAAAAATAAAGGCTGCTTTGCGCACCACTGGCGCAGCCGGCATCATGTGGTCTGTGCCAGACGGGGCGGGATACTGGTTGACCGCTCCCGACCGTTGTGAAATTCTGGATTGCGTTTGTTATCCCGGTTATCATATGCATTAAAACTTAGGAGTATGTCTCAAAAACAGGCTGATGCCTTTATAAAAAAAGGATGAGTAAAAAATACTCCCCCCTGTATATTCAAAACACCCGGATACCTCAGTCGTCGTGACGACCACGGCCGTGGCCCCGGTCATGGTCCTGATCTTTGTCACGCCCGCGGCCATGACCGCGGTCATCATCCCGGTCGTCATTGCCGCGATAGCGTTCATCACGGTAACGCGGCACCACTTGCGTGTTGTACCAGTTTTCATTCACAAAATAGACCGGACGACCGCAGGCATTGTAGCGATAGCAATGTTTTTCCCAGTGCTTGATATGGCCTGGCGGAACAATCAGATACATCGGTGGCGGCATCACGCCGACCCGTTCGATGATCAGTGGCTCATCGTACATCAGCTGTGGACGCGGAAAATTCCCGATATCCACTTGTCCATAGAATCCCGGCTGGCCAAACTGCAGCGATAAATTTACATCCTGCGCCTGTGCCTGCGACCCGAGCCACAAAGGCGAAGCGAGGGCGGCGATGAGTAATAATTTTTTCATGAGTTTCTCCGTTACTGACAGGTTCTGATAAGAACGCACGACTGGCTCAAAAGGAAGACAGCCATCGTCGCTGTTTCCGGCCAGCGGCCGTTAATGCCCTGCATTCTAAGCAGTCTGCTCAGGACACATACACAGATTTACGTATCGTTACTTGTCTGTGGTCAGCTTTTTAAGCACCATCAACGTTAAGTTTTCAGCAGCAAGCATCCCTCGTTCACGTCACTATTGGATGATCCGACATGAAACCATCTGTTTCGGCAATGCTCCTCGTACTCCCTGTCTGGCTGACCCTGTGCGGCCCGGCGCAGGCGGCCTCCATTGCGCCGGTCACTGATCAGGAAGCAGCACACCTGCTCAACCGCCTCGCTTTCGGACCGCGTCCCGGTGATATTGCCAGCCTGCAGCAAATGGGCGCAGATGCCTATATTGAGCAGCAGCTGCATCCTGAAAATATTCCATTGCCAGATGCGCTGCAGCAGAAACTGGCGCAACTGTCCATACTCAGCGCCAGCCCCGGCACCGTGCTGTACCAATACCAGAAAGCGCTGAAAGATGCACGTAATGACAGCGACGAATCGAAAAAGCACCGCCGCGAACTGGTCGGCTCGATCATGGAACAGACCGCCGCTGCCCGACTCTGGCGCGCACTGGAAAGCCCGCGTCAGCTGGAAGAAGTCATGGTCGATTTCTGGTTCAATCACTTCAATGTCTACGAGGCCAAGGGATTCGACCGCGCATTGGTTGCCAGCTACGAACGCGATGCCATCCGCCCTTACGTGTTCGGCCATTTCCGCGACCTGCTGGGTGCGACAGCCAGGCATCCTGCAATGCTGTTTTATCTCGACAACTGGTTATCCACGGCAGATGATTTTCATGCCAATCCACGGCAACGCGGTACGCAAGGGCAAAAAGGAAAATCAACCGGCCTCAATGAAAACTACGCACGGGAACTGATGGAATTACACACGCTGGGCGTCGATGGCGGCTATACCCAGAAGGATGTGACCGAACTGGCGCGGATGCTGACCGGCTGGACTTTCGATCCACGCAGCATGGCGCTGCGGAATCAGAATTTTGTGTTTGATATGACGCGCCATGATGACGGCAGCAAGCAATGGCTGGGGCAGACGATCCGCGCCGACGGCCGCAATGAAGGAGAACGTGCGCTGGATGTACTCGCCATGCACCCTGCCACGGCACATCACCTGAGCTTCCAGCTGGCGCAGTATTTTGTCGCCGACCAGCCGCCCACTGCGCTGGTGGAACGGCTGGCACAACGTTATCTGGACACGCAGGGCGACATCCGTGCCGTTCTGGACACCCTGTTCCACAGCCCGGAATTCCGCTCGCCGGCAAACTACGGCAGCAAATACAAAACGCCGTATCAGTTCACCCTGTCGGCACTGCGCGCCACCGGCACACCGGTGCAGAATATCCGCCCTGTACTAGGCACACTGGCGCAGCTGGGTATGCCTTTATATGGCAGCCAGACGCCGGATGGCTATAAAAATACCGAAACTGCCTGGCTTAATCCCGATGCCTTAAGCCGCCGCATCAATTTTGCCACTGCGCTCGGAGGCGGTTATCTGCCGCTATTGCAACCGCTGGAAAACGGTCAGGCTGCCGGAATGAAACACATAGAAAAAAACACGGAGAAACAGATGGAAAAAATCAGTATGGAAAAGACGCCACCACGCCAGCTGATGCCGCCACCGGATCCGGAACAGTTGCAAAACACACTGGGACCACTGCTGACACCTGTCACACGCAATGTCATCCATCAACAACCGGCTGCCTTGCGTGCTGCGCTGATGCTCGGCAGTCCGGATTTTATGCAACACTGATCTCTGCCAGGAGCACAACATGAAGAGAAGACATTTTCTGCACACGCTGATGATGGGCTCCGGCCTGCTGTTACCGGTCAGTCCGACGATCTGGGCCGCCAGCAGCAATACTGCCGTTCCATCCGGCAAAAAAGTCATCGTTATTATGCTGCGCGGTGCGGTCGACGGCCTGAATGTCGTGGTGCCGTATGCCGACCGCGATTATCAGCAGGCGCGCCCCGGTATTGCGCTCAAGGCACCCGGGCAGGATAACGGCGTGCTCGATCTGGACGGTTATTTCGGTCTGCATCCTGCACTGGCAGATCTGCGCAGTTTGTGGGATGAGAAAAAACTGGCCTTTGTGCATGCCAGCGGTTCGCCGGACATCACCCGCTCGCATTTCGATGCGCAGGATTATATGGAATCAGCCACACCCGGCAAAAAAAATACGCCGGATGGCTGGCTCAATCGCCTGCTCACCAGCTTACCCGGCAGCACAACACCGACCCGCGCTATCAGCATCGGCGCCACCATGCCGCGTATTCTGAGCGGCCAGGCGATCGCCACCAACATTGCCAGCGGCGCTGCCGGAACCCGCGCCAATGTACTCGACCAACCCAAAGTCGGCTCCGCGTTCAGTCAGCTTTACGAGAATAATTCCCGCTATGCCAAGACTTATCAGGAAGCCCGCAGCGCGCATCAGGAAGTGATGTCTGCCGCCATGCAAAATGAACAACAGATTGCCGATGGCGGCGCACCGCTGCCGAACGGCTTTCCGGATGACAGCACCCGGGTTGCCACACTGATGCGTAATGATCCGAATATCCAGTTGGTATTCATGGCGCTCGGCGGCTGGGATACCCATGCCAATCAGGGTGCCGGTACCGGCCAGCTGGCAAACCGGCTGGCTCCGCTGGGGCAGGGGCTGGCGAATCTGAGCAAACGGCTCGGACCGTTGTTTGACGATACCACGATCATCGTGATGTCCGAATTTGGCCGCACTGTGCGCCAGAATGGCAATGGCGGCACTGATCACGGGCATGGCAATGTGATGTGGCTGCTGGGTGGTAAAATCGCTGGCGGCAAGGTATACGGCGACTGGCGCGGACTGGCGAGAGATCAACTGTACGAAGGCCGCGATCTGGCAGTCAGCACCGATTTTCGCAGCGTGCTAATGCAGGTCTGCGAACAGCATCTCGCGCTGGATGACCGGCAACTGCAGCAGGTCTTCCCGCAATTGCCATCGCTGCACTCCCGTTTCAATTTATACCGGAACACCTGAACCAGTTTTTCAGACGCCCATCCCCGCACACAGCCGGCCAAACTGCGCGCGGTGTTTTTATTATCGGAACAGCACAGGAAACTTTTACAATAGTAGTCATCTTCTTTGTATCTGTTTCCCCGCTTTCCATGAAAATAATCGTCTTATTCCCAACGCAAACCGAAGCCAGCCTGTTTCAACGGGATGATGTCATGAGCCTCGTCTCCGGTGTCGGCCTGACGGCGACCAGCTATGTCACCACCCGCGTAATTCATGAACATCGCCCCGATATGCTGATCCTCGCCGGGATCGCCGGCGTCTATCCGCATGCCGCACTGCGTATCGGCAACGTGGTGCTGGTCGGTAGCGAACTCGAAGCCGATCTCGGTTTTTTTCATTCCGATGGATTCGTCCATCTGGCACATCTGCCGCTTGACATGGTGTTTGAACGGCGTCACACACTGCATTGCCCTGATTTGCCGGCAAACCTGTTTCCGGTCGCCGCCAGCATTTCCGTCAATGCAGCCATGGCGCCATTTATCCGCACAACGGAAGCCGAAATTGAAAATATGGAAGGCGCTGCATTTTTCCATGTCTGCCTGCAGGAAAATCAACCATTTCTGGAATTGCGCTCGGTTTCCAATATCGTCCGGCCCGGTAACGACGAATGGGATATGCAAGGCTCCGTGGAAGCAATGACACAGGGCCTGCATACCCTGATTGATCATTTATTAAAACAGGGATAATCTGAAAACCTTTTTCTTTCCAGCCGGTTTTACTCAAAACTGCCGCCCTTATTTTCAGGAGTGACTGCCATGTCTCCTATCGCCGCTTATCTTTCCGGACAGCGACTGATCCTCGTGACGGGAGCCGCCTGGTGCTGCTGGTGTGTCCTGATTATGCTGGCTGCACCTTATCAGCCGGGTGATTTTCTGTTAGTGCTGTTCATCCTGTCGCTGCTGCTGACGTATGCAGGCTGTGTATGGATGATTCATCCCCTGCTCACTGCCGGACTATGGGTCGGCTGGCGTCTGCTGACCCTGGTGGTCACGGCATGCGTGCCGTTTATCATGATCGTGGTCATCGGTCATTTTATCGGCCTGGCTGTCAGAACGTGGCTCAGCTGACATGGCAATCAACACAGCACCGGACTGAGCTTTTTCCATTCTGTATTCATGCGCTATCAGATATTCCCGCCACGCCCTGAACTCGCCCACCTGCTGTTACATATTCTGGTCATCGAACTGGATGACTGCGAACTGCATCTGCCGGCGGTACTGAACCCGTCCGTCATGCTATTGATCAAAGGCCGTGCCCTGGTCAGGGAGGCGAATGGCACGATGACCGAAAGCCTGCGCTTTTTCCTGCGAGGCCCGTTTATGTCACCAGTCAATGTCTGCTATCCACCAGGCACGCTGTCGCTGTCATTCTGCTTTCGCGCCGGGATGTTGCATCAGGCAACCGGGCTGTCTGCCGCAGGTCTGCTGGAACAGGTGGTAGACATGGCGCACATTTTTAACCCCGATCAGATTCGTCGCTTTTTACAGGACATCGATCAGGATCAGGGGGTGGAAGGATATATCGCCAGACTTCAGGAATTGCTGCTGCAGATTCTGGATCACCGGAAAAAAACCAGCATCGGCGCCAGTTTTCTGGCAGCGCATCAGAAAATGTTTTTCCCGTTGCTGCAATTATCGCTCGACTTTGGTATCGGCCAGCGCCAGCTTGAACGCCGCGTCAGGGATGCGTTCGGCGTTCCGCTGCGCGATGTGCGGCGGCTGGCGCGCTTTGGTCAATGCCTGCCGCGCCTCATCGGCCACCGTGCCAGCTGGGGCGATCTGACCAGTATCGCGCTGGATTCAGGCTATTACGATCAGGCCCATATGTACAAGGAATTCACCGAACTGGCAGGTATCTCGCCGGCATTGTTATTGCAGAAAATCACTGGCAACGATCCCGCCTACTGGCTCTATCGCCTGAACCGGACCGAATTTAAAAATCTTTTTTTACCGGTCTGATGTCGACTCCATACCAATTTGTCAGAAACATACTATTCCTGATATTCGCCGGCCGCTAAGCTTGTGCCAGGCGCGGTATCTTGCGTGGCTGTCCACAGAAAACACTTGAACCCAGCCCGGGATATCCTGCGCAGGCAGATTGTCATCACTTCACAGCGAGTCTGGTATGAACACTTTAGAAATACGTTACCTCAACATTGATCTGCGCCAGGGCTTCCCGCGTCACTGGCTGGGCGGAGATGCTTTCCGCACGCAGCTGTTCAACGCCCAGTCGATGAGCTTTCCGCTCGGAGAGCAATATTTTATTGACAGCGTGCGCTCTGCCCTGCCGTTGATTCGTAACGACGATCTACGCGTACAGATCAAAGGATTCATCGGTCAGGAAGCAACACACCGCCAGATGCATGCGCAATACAATGCCGAACTGGGTAAGCAGGGTCTCAGCTACTGGATAGGTCCGTTCGTAGCGTGGCGCATCCGGCTCGCACGCCGGCTGAGTGTGCGCAGCAATCTGGCAATCACCATGGCTTACGAACATTTCACAGCTATTTTTTCAGATGCTGTCCTGGGAGAACCGCAATGGCTTGCCGATGCCGCCGAACCGGTGCGCACCGTGTGGCTGTGGCATTCTGCAGAGGAAACGGAACATAAATCCGTTGCCTTCGACACCTACCACGCAATCGGTGGTGGCTATATGCGCCGTATCGCCTGGTTCTTGTATGTGACCTTGTTATTTTCCGGCGATACGCTGCTGCAAACCACACATAACCTGTACCGGGATGGCAGCCTGTGGCAGCCGCGCATCTGGTGGCAGGGTATGAAATACTGTTTTGGAAAAAATGGTTTATTCCGTTTCAGCCTGCCGCATTATCTGGCCTATTTCCGCCCCGGCTTTCATCCCTGGGACAGAGACAATCTGGCCCAGACGCAACAATGGCTGAATCAACAACGTGCGATATTCCGTAAGATCGGCACGCCGGAATAGTTCACGTTCAGCGACATCAGCGTGTCACGATGCGGCCATCCACCAGTTCAATGGTATGGTCGCAGCGGCGCGCCAGAACCATATTGTGTGTGACCATCAGGAAGGTGGTTTTCTGCCGCCGGTTCACTTCACGCATCAGCTCAAAAATCGCATCGGTGGATTTAGTATCCAGATTCCCGGTCGGCTCATCCGCCAGAATCAATGGCGGATTCAGCGCCAGCGCCCGCGCAATCGCCACCCGCTGCTGCTGACCACCGGACATATTGCCGACCAGATGATCCTGCCAGTTTTTCAGCCCCACCTGTGCGAGCAGACTTTGCGCCTGTTCGCGCATGGCATCATCCGGACGACCAGCCTGCATCAGCATCGGCATCATGACATTTTCGGTCGCCGTAAACGCCGTCAACAGATAGTGCGACTGAAATACAAAACCGATCGCGTGTCCGCGCAATTGGGTCAGACTGTCTTCGTCGAGCTGACTGGTTTCTTTTCCGGTCATGAACAGCCTGCCGGACGACGGCCGGTCGAGCAGACCAATGATATTCAGAAGAGTGCTCTTGCCGGAGCCTGAAGGGCCGATCAGCGCCGCAAATTCGCCCTGGGTCACCGTCAGGTCAATATCGAACAGTACCTGCGTCTCGGCAGGTGTGCCGGCAGCATAGGATTTGCAGACCTGATTTAATAAAAGGAGGGATTCAGCCACGGATCGCCACCACCGGATCAAGTCTGGAAGCACGGATTGCCGGTGTTGCTGCGGCCAGCAGACCCGCCAGCATTGCCAGCACGGCGCTCCAGATAAAAAAACCGATATCCATATCAATTACAAACATGGGAGTGCCATCCGGGTTTTTCGCCACCAGCTTCCAGGCCGACAACAGCCCCATCGCCAGCAAAGAACCGATCACTGAACCAAGCAGCCCCACCAGCGCACCCTGTATCAGAAATACCCGCATGACCTGACCACGGCTGCCGCCCATGGCGCGCAAAATACCGATTTCCTTTTGCCGCTGCACTACCGACACCACCAGTACGCTGGCGATACCGGCAGCCACCGACAAACCGACGAACAGGCGGATCAGGAGGCTCGAATACGTCTGCGCCCGCATCGCCAGAAAAAACTGGCTGTTAGTAACTATCCAGCTTAACGCGTTCAAGCCAGTGCTGTTGCTGATCGACTGCGCAATGTCTTCTGCGACATATGGATCCAGCACCGTCAGATCAATGCTGGAAACGCCTCCCACCATGCCAAGCACATTTTGTGCGGTGGAAAGCAAGACATACACATTGCGCTGATTGGCGCCACGGCTGCCAAGATCAAAAATACCGGCAATATTCAGCGTCACACTGGCACCGGACGCGGTGGTAATGCGCAGCTTGTCACCCAGTCCGACACCCATGTCCTCTGCCAGCTGGGTACCAATCATCATATCGGTATTCGTGGCACGAAAAGCGCCGCCGACAATTTTCTCGGACAGGGGAATAATTTTATTGTACTGCTCAGGAACAATACCGATCAGCGACACCGCCTGATTCGCACTGCCACGAATCACCAGCGCCGGTCCGGTGGCCGTCGGTGACACGGCAACGATATCTGCTCTGCGCTGCACCTGATCGCGCACCTTTTGCCACTGATCAATCATATTCATCCGCTGCGAAGGCTTTTGTATGGTCGATGCCATTTGTTCACCCGACCCCGCTTTCAGTACCGGTGTGGCCTGCTGCTTCGGACGCTCCAGCGTAATATGCGGCTGCGAACTGAGCACACGCCGGAACAGATTGCCCTGCATACCGACCAGTAATGCCGACATGAACACGATCACGCCGACACCAATCGCCACGCCGAGAATAATGAACAGCGACTGCATGCGTCCTTCGCGCAAAAAGCGTGTTGCGACTATCCACTCGAAGGGTAGCCAGTTGCTTTTCATGACGGCGCCCGGGACACCTGCGGACGCACCCGCTGCCCCTCACTGACGGTCAGTCCGGTTGCGGACAGTACCCAATCCCCGGCCTGCAAGCCTGATGTGATCTCCACGCTCTGATCACCACGAATACCGATACCGACAGGTCGCTTGTGCGCTTTGCCATCGGCGATCACCATGACCCATGGCTGCAAGGTGGTCAGGTCATGCACCGCTTCCACGTTAAGCGATAAGGCATTCTGACTGCGCCCGACTTCGATCTCCACCGAAACGGTCATATCCTGCGATAAAAACGGCGGCACTTTCAAGACATTCAGTTTGACATTCACCGAGCCGCGCTGGGCATCGATTCCCGGATTGATATACGCAACCTGCGCCGGAAATTTCTGACCCGGATAAGCATCCGTCACCGCCTGTGCAGCTTGCCCCAGGTGGATGAAACGTAAATTTTTTTCGTCAATCTGCACCACCAGCTGCATCACCCCCACCGGAGAGAGCATCATCAATATTTTCCCCGGCTGCACAGTATCGCCACGTTCAATATCGCGCGAAATCAATGTGCCATCAGCCACTGCATAGACTCTGGTATGACCCAGTTTTGCCTGCGCCTGTGCCAGATTGGCCTGCGCCTGCTGCAAGGCAGTCTGGGCAATCTGAAAATCACTGCCTGCCGGCCGCGTCGACTTTAGCTGAAACTGTGCTGTTTTTAACTGGCTGTGCGCCACATCAAGGCTGCGTTGCGCGTCATCCAGCTGCGCCTTGCCGACGAAACCTTGAGCCACCAGATCCCTGGTGCGAGCGTATTGTTTTTCCACGTTGGCCAGATTGGCCTGCGCCTGCACCAGATTTTGTTCTGCCAGCGGTGCAGACAATTCACGTATCTGTTTCAGCTTCACTTCGGCCTGCTGCACCGCAGCCTCTGCCAGCGCCACCGCGGCCCGTTCATCGGAAGATTCCAGCTCAAACAGCAGATCGCCGGCTTTCACGTTTTGTCCCTCTTTAACCGGCACCGCCAGCACCCGTCCCGTCACCTGCACACCGATATCAACCCGTGCCGGTGTTTCGACACGACCACTCGCCACCACGGTCTGCAACAAGTCACTTCGGCCAACCTGAAATGCACGGGCACGCTGTCCCAGTAGTATCGGCGCGGCCAGATACGCCACACCTGCGGCGACAAGCAGCAGGACGGGCGCAATTTTCAGCCATCGTTGATGCAGGATACTGCGCAATACCATATCGGCCCCCGGTCAATCCCGTTAATGTGCGGCGCTGACGCAATCGGTGCAGTGTGACGTGCGTCTCCAGACTGCCAGAAATCTTACCTGTCGCAGGAAAATTGTCAAAGACAGCGCAAAGACAGTGGTGTGAATGCGTTGCCTGATGCATGATCGTCCGTCCGGTATTCATGGAATTGATGTATGACAAACCGGCGCAAAGAAAAAGCCCGTTACGAGACGGGCTTTTGTAACACAGTGCAGCAGGAATGCTGTATGCAGAAAATCAGTGCTGCAGCAAATCATTGACTTCTGTCAGATCGCTGTCTTTCAGCGTACCGGCGGCAGACTTCAGACGCAAACCATTCATGATGGTGTCGTACCGTGCTTTTGCCAGATTCTGCCGTGTGGTGTACAGCTGCTGCTGCGCATTGAGCACGTCGATATTGATACGCACACCGACCTGATAACCCAGTTTGTTAGAGTCGAGTGCAGACTGGCTGGAAATTTCAGCCGCCTCATAGGCCTTCACCTGTGCCAGGCCGCTGGTCACGCCGGTATATGCCTGACGTGCGCCGAGTGCCGCGCTGCGGCGGTTTGCTTCGAGGTCATTGCGCGCCTTGTCATGCAGGGCAACCGCTTCCTTCACTTTGCTATCGACCGCAAAACCGGCAAACAGCGGGATGCTCCACTGCACACCGATCGTCGTCGGCTTCACCACTCCGGTTCCGGTAGCGGAAGCACCACCCAGAGAAGTGCGTCCTGTCGAAGCCACCAGATCCACGGTCGGATAATGGCCTGCGCGGTTTCGCTCGATATCGCGCTTGGCGATTTCAGCAGCCACATCCGAAGCCACGACATTGAAATTCTGTTTTTCAGCGGAAGCAACCCATTCGTTCACCGATGCCGGCTGCGGCGAACTCAGCTTCACGCCGGACTTCAAGGTGGCCAGATCACCAGCTTCCTTACCGATAATCTGCTGTAATGCTGAGCGTTTGACCTGCAGATCGCTCTGGGCCGCAAACTCCTGCGCAATCGCCAGATCGTAGCGCGACTGGGCTTCGTGCGTATCTGTGATGGTCGAGGTACCGACTTCAAAATTCCGTTTGGCGGATGCCAGCTGTTCAGAAATCGCCACCTTTTGCGCTTGCAGGGTGGTCAGCGCATCCTGCGCCGCCAGCACATCAAAATACGCCTGACCGACCCGCACGATCAGATCCTGCCGTGCCTGTGCGAATTGCGCTTCGCTGGCCATGACCGATAATTTTCCCTGTTCATACTGCTGCCAGTTAGCCCAGCGGAATAAAGGCTGGGACAGCGCCAGCGTCCAGGTGTTATTGGTCCCGGTATAGCTGCGGTCAGCAAACGGCATATCCGGTTGCGAATCAGTCCGGGTGCGGGTATCGCTGCCGCTCAGACCGATAGTCGGCAACAGACCGGCACGTCCTTGCACCGATTTTTCCTGACCGGCAGTCAGCGAAGACCGGGCACTCGCGAACTGAGGATCATTCGCCAGCGCATCCTGATAGATCTGGACCAAATCTGTCGCACCGGCATTAAGAGAAAAAAACACACCTGCGAGCAGGGTCGCAATATCAGAATTACGCATGAAACGCTCCGAGTCAAAAAAATCAATTAATAGGTCGGCATCCGCGGATCAACCTGCTGCGACCACGCATGCACTCCGCCTGTCAGGTTAATGACCTGGCCAAATCCCTGACGTTCCAGAAAGCTCGCCACCTGCATGCTGCGGCCGCCGTGATGACAAATACAGACAATCGTCTCTTCCGGATCAAGCTCACTGACACGCAACGGCACAGTCTGCATCGGTATCAGTTTTACACCACTGATATGACAGGTTTCGAATTCCCAAGGTTCCCTCACATCGAGTAAAACCGGGGATTTTTTACTGCTGTCAGCCAGCCACTGGGACAGCTCTGAAGCGGTGATATGTTGCATATAGTCCCTGCTCAAAAATCGGTATCAGAAATGGAAAGCGGATGAAGCAACCGCACCCGGCGCTGGCGGCACGACGGTATCAAAAACTTCGCGGCTGTCAAATCCGGCATCGGACTGGCGTGTCACCACCACACCGCGCATGACCGGCAACTGACCGACAATGGCGAGCAGACGACCATTGACGTTCAGCTGTTTTTTCAGCTGTTCCGGGATCGATTCCAGTGAGCCGGCCACTACAATCACGTCATAAGAACCGGTGTGCTGACCGGCAATACCGTCTGCCAACAGAACGTTGACATTACGCACACCGTTGGCCGCCAGATTTTTTTCCGCCAGATCTTTGAGCAACGGGGAAGTTTCCAGCACGGTCACATGACGCGTCATATGTGCCAGCAATGCCGCCAGATAACCGGAAGCAGCGCCGATCAACAGCACCGATTCCTGCTTCTTCAATCCCAGTTCCTGCACAATGCGCGCTTCCAGTTTCGGGCTCATGGCCTTGGCACCACCCGGCAACGGTAACTCTGTGTCGAAGAAAGCCAGTGATTTCTGGTCTTCCGGGAAATAATTTTCGCGTTTCACAACGATCAACATATCCAGAATGTCTTTATCCAACACATTCCAAGGGCGGATCTGCTGTTCGATCATATTGAAACGGGCTTTTTCGATATTCATTTGTACACTCGGCTGCGTAAATTAAGGGAAACCAGCATTTTATCAAACGGGATGGCCGGATTGCGGTTTTGATTGTGGTTCTGATTGAGAATCGGACGCATCTGCACCACGCCATTTATTGCTGAACCAGGTCCCAAGATCGTCCAGATAGGTATACATCACCGGCACCACCACCAGCGTCAACAAGGAAGAAGTGATGATGCCGCCGATCACGGCCTGCCCCATCGGGGCCCGCTGCTCCGAGCCTTCTGATAATGCAAACGCCAGCGGTACCATGCCAAACACCATGGCCAGCGTGGTCATCAGGATAGGACGCAGACGAACATGCGCCGCTTCCAGCAATGCGTCTATCCGGGACATGCCTTCTTTTCTGGCCTGATTGGCAAAATCAACCAGCAAAATCGCATTTTTGGTCACCAGTCCCATCAGCATGATGAAACCGATAATCGAAAACATATTCAGCGTGGAACGGAAAAACATCAGCGCCAGGAAAACACCGATCAGCGTCATCGGCAATGCCGACATAATCGCCACCGGCTGCAGGAAACTGGCAAACTGCGACGCCAGAATCATGTAGATGAAAATGATCGCCAGCGCCAGCGCCGACAAGGCATAACCGAATGACTCTGCCATATTTTTGCTGGCGCCCCCCATTTTGTAGCGGTAGCCGGGCTGCCATTCCATGGCATCCAGCGCCTTTTTCACATCTGCACTCACGGCGCCAGCTGAACGTCCGACCACATTGGCGGACAATTCCACTTCACGGTTCAGATCGCGCCGGTTAATCTGGTTGGCGCCGGTGGACGGTTTGATATCGGCGATCTGGCGCAACGGAACCATTTTCGGCGAGCCATCGGCATTGAGCTGCGAACTGGCCAGCATCAGGCGCGACAGATCATCCGGATTATTGCGGTCATCCGGCGACAAACGCACTGACACATCATAATTTTCATCATCCGGCGCACGCCAGGTAGACGCTGCCTCACCAGCCAGCAAAGGACGTAATGCCGCACCGATCTGCGCCACGCCGACACCCAGATCAGCACCGATATCCCTTTTTGGTGTAATCGAAATTGTCGGCTTTTCGGCTTTCAGGCTGGTATCGATGTCGACCACGCCAGGAATGGCACGCAATTTTTCCTGCACTTTTTCCGACAGCCGCCCCAGCTCTTTGAGATCCGTCCCCTGCAGACTGAAACGCAATTGCTTGTTATCGCCGCCCACACCATCGAGCGCGCCGATGTGGGTCACGGTAATACCGGCAATCTGCGCCAGCCGGTTCCGCAGCGGAACCGCCATCTGAGTCGTGCTGCGCACCCGCGCCTGGCGCGGCACGAGGCGGATGAAGGTCGTCACATAGTTTTTACCCAGTGCAGCGCCGGTATTGACGGTACTGTAGGTATCCACCACTTCAGGAAACTCTTTCAGCACGGCCTCGACCTGATGAACTTTGCTTTCCGTCAGTTCCAGCGAAGAGCCGACCGGTGTGTAGAACGTGATTCCGGTTTCCGAATAGTCGGCCTGCGGTACAAATTCGGTCCCGATCAACCCGGTGCCCGGAATTGCCAGGCCAGCGAAAAAGGTCAGTGCGGCGATCAGCAATGTTTTTATCCGGTGTCGTAAAGACCAGCGCAGCATCTGCTGATACGCGGCAGAAAACCATTGCACGCCGCGTTCAAACTGCGCCAGCAAACGGCCAATCGTGCGGGCATACCAACCGCTGCGCGCATGTTCGCCGTGGGCATCCGGATCGGGCCAGATGGATGACAGCATCGGGTCCAGAGTGAAGGAAACAAACATGGAAATCAGCACCGCTGCGGTGACGGTAATACCGAACTGATGGAAAAACCGGCCAATGATCCCGCCCATGAAGCCGACCGGCAGAAACACGGCAACAATCGAAAAAGTGGTAGCCAGCACGGCCAGCCCGATCTCCGCCGTGCCTTCCAGCGCCGCCGTATGGTGGTCTTTGAAACGGCCGTTAATCCGCATCGAAGCATGGCGCACGATGTTTTCACGGACCACGATCGCATCGTCGATCAGCAATCCGACGCACAGCGACAACGCCATCAGGGTAATCATATTGATCGTGAATCCGAACATATCCATGAACAGGAAAGTACCGATCAGCGCCACCGGCAGCGTCAGGCCGGTGATGATGGTCGAGCGCCAGGAATTCAGGAACAGGAACACGATCAGCACCGTCAGCAACGCACCTTCGATCAGCGTGCGGCGCACGTTTTCGACACCGACCCGGATCTGACGCGAACCATCCTTGATGACCTGCAGTTTCACGCCGGGGTATTGCGTCTTGAGCTGCGGTTCCAGCGCTTTGAGCGCGGCAATCAGGCCGTCGGCCACTTCGATGGTATTTTGTCCCTGCGCTTTCAGGATATCGAGTGCAATAGTGCGCTGGCCGTTATACAGCGCCAGACTTTCCTGTTCTTCCTGTCCGTCTGCCACGGTGGCGATCTGCGACAGCAATACCGGCTGGCCGCCGCGCTTTGCCACGATCAGGCGGGAGAAATCTTCCGGATTTTTAACACGCCCCTGTATCTGCACCACTTTCTCATTATCCAGAGAACGGATGGCGCCGGTCGGCAATTCCTGATTTTCATTGCGAACCGCCGCGATCACCTGATCGACACCGATGCCGAGGGCTTCCAGTTGATTCGGTTTCAGGTAAATCTTGATCTCGCGCTTGACGCCGCCCACCAGCGTGACGGAACCAACGCCGCGCACGTTTTCCAGCCGTTTCTTGACCAGTTGATCAGCGATCGTGGTCAGTTCACGGACACTACGCTTTCTGACCCGATCGTCGCCTGTGACTGAAACAGAAAAAATCGGTTTATCCGACGGGTCATAACGGGTCACCCGCGGCTCTTTGACCTCTTTGCGAAAATTCGTCTTGACCAGCGCCACTTTTTCGCGCACGTCCTGCGCCGCCTGCGCCGGATCGACGTTCAGATCAAATTCCATGATCACCACCGACGATCCTTCATAAGAGCGGGAGGTCAGCGCACTGATGCCGTTGATCGTATTGACCGCTTCCTCTACCTTGCGGGTGATATCGGACTCGATCGTTTCAGGCGCAGCCCCCGGATAATCCGTCTGGATCACCACCACCGGAAAGGTGATATCGGGAAACTGATCAACCCGCATGCGCTGATACGAAAACAGCCCCAGCACAACAAAGGCCATCATCATCATGGTCGCCAGTACCGGATTGCCAATGCTGATGCGCGTGAACCACATGATCAGCCTTTCACCGCAGGGGCAGGCAACGGCACCAGCCGGACCGGTATGCCGGCACGCATGCTGCCCAGATTATTCCTGACGATAGTCATCCCCTGCGTCAGCCCGGCGCTGACTTCGATAACGGCATTACCCTGGCTGTCGCCCGCCAGACCGGGCGAGATCCATTTCTGCTGCACCGTATTATTGTCGATGGCATAGACAAACGGCTTGCCTGCTTCGTACTGCACGGCTGCCTGGGGAATCAGCAGCACGCCGGATTTTTTCTCAACGACCAGCTCTGCCTGCGCAAACATCCCGGCACGCAACTGCAGATCCGGATTGACGATCTGCACATACGCCATGATGGAGCGCGAACCGGAAACCGTGGCCGGATTAATGCGCACCACTTTGCCTTCCACCGGGCTGGCGATGCCTTCGATCCGCACCTGCACCTGCTGTCCCACACGCAGATGGCTGATTTCCATTGCAGGAACGGCGGCTTCTAATTCCATCGTACGCAAATCCACCACATCCAGCAGGCGATTATCGGCGGAAATTTTTTCGCCCGGCTGCACACTGCGATTGCTGATCAGACCCGCCATCGGCGCGCGCACCTGGGTATCTGCCAACGCCTTCTGTGCGACAGCCAGCACACCTTTTGCACTGTCCACATTCGCTACAGCGATCGCATACTGGTTCACGCCATTGTCGTAAGCATTTTTGGAAATGAAATTCTTGGCCAGTAGCGCCTGATTATTGTCGCGCGCCTGCCTGGCAATATCGAGCTGCCCCTGCGCTGCCGCCAGTGCGCCCTGCGCCTGCGCCAGACGCGCCTCGTAGTCGGAAGGGTCCATGCGGATCACCACCTGCCCCGCCTGCACGCTTTCGCCTTCGCGCACCAGCACGTCACGCACGTCACCGGCAACCCGGGCTTTGATCTGCGCCTGATTAAAAGCACGCAATGCACCACTCAGGCTCAGTAATCGGGACACATCGCCCTGTTGCACAACAGTCACGTCGGAGGGTAAAAATTCCAGCACCTGCACTGGCTGCGCCGATGTTCTGGCCGCCGCTTGTACAGCTGACGCCGGAACCGGATCAACCGCATGTTTTCTGGATACAAACGCTGTTATGGCCAGTCCGGCCGCAACGCTTGCCAGTACTGCGATCAGCCATTTTTTACGGGTAGTCAGCATAGACGGAATTTCCTGATATTATTTTTTTAACCGATGACACACCAGCCGCAGACTGCCTCCCGGAGTCTGCTGCAACGGCTGACAAATTCTTCAGACACGCCGGATCAGCAATCCATGCAAGGCCATTTCAATGTAATGCTCCAGATAGACATCCAGTTTCTCGGGTGCGACTTCGCAAACACCGGCAGAGTGCTTCCACATCATCATCATAATCATCGGCGCAATCAGCAGACGGGCGTCAATCTCCAGATCGACATCGCGGATCTCGCCGCGCGCCATACCCCGCCTCAGCATGGTGGCGACCATGCGCTCACCGCGATTGACCACCTCATCCTGATAAAAACGCGCCAGTTCAGGAAAATTCCCCGCCTCGCCCATCATCAGCTTTGGGAGGCCGGACAATTTGGTATTACCGACGTTATCCCACCAGCGATGCATCACATGACGGAACAGTTCTTCCGTATGTCCTTCAAATGTATCAATCACGCCTTCTGCCTCGCCGATCATCGGTACGATACTTTCCCTGACCACGGCCTTGAACAGATCTTCCTTGCTGGAAAAATACAAGTACAAAGTGCCTTTCGAGACCCCCGCCGCGCGGGCCACATCATCCAGCCGCGTCGCGGCGAAACCGCGTTCAACGAACAGATCAAGGGCAGCGGCAAGCAGCTCCTGAGGACGCGCTTCTTTGCGGCGCTCCCATTTGGGTTTAAATGGACATGACATAAAACATTACTCAATCGGCTCAGGTATCATCCTGCCCGCCGGCTCTGCGCATCAAGGTGGCGCGATCCGGCAAAAAGCAGCGATACAAATAACTTACTCACGAGTCAGTAATGTAATCCTCTCCCCTGGCAGCGTCAAGCAAAGGCTGGATCGCATGATGCCGGATACCCTCTACAATTGCCATCCGTCTGCGACAAAATGCAGGATTCCTGCCGCGAATGCGCAAAATTCATGCGTGAATGGCAAGAATCTCTCAGCTTCTGCGTCAGACCCCGGTGGCTCCGGCTTGCGCATCCGCTACAATGCCAGGCAATATCTCCGGACAACGGCACTGACGTGGTACTGGAAACAGAAACTCACTCAACCGATTCGTACCATCCCGACCTTTTGAAAGCATGAACAACGCCATGGAATGCCGCCCCGGTTGCGGTGCCTGCTGCATCGCCCCGTCAATCACCAGCCCGATTCCGGGGATGCCGGAGGGTAAGCCTGCAGGCACCGCCTGCCCGCAACTGATGGGCGATATGCGTTGCGCAATTTTTCAACAGCCTGACAGACCCGGCTGCTGCTCCGGGCTGCAAGCGTCGCTGGAAATGTGCGGAGCAAGCCGCGAACAGGCACTGCTCTGGTTGCAACGGCTGGAACTGGCAACGCTTCCGGAAACACAGTGAAGTCGTGCTACCGGCTAAAGGACGCGGGAACAGGTTGTGAGACACAGCAATACCGATCATCATTGACCGGTATTGCTGTTAAGGCGGAAATAACTGAGGTAACGGCGGTAATTGTTTACAGCTTGATGCGCATCGAATCGCCGTTGGTAAAAAACAGTGCGATGCCATCCTGGTGCGCTCTGGCGCGGACAATCTGCTGATCCAGACTGCTGGCGGAGAGACGCTTGCCATCATGCCGGAAAATGCCGAACCACGATTTGGCAGCTGCACCGGAACCCGGAGCCGCATTGGCAGTCAGCAGCAGGCAGTCGTGTCCGCCGATCACGGCGCTGGCAGCCAGCATCGCGCCGCGCAAAAACATAGCGGGCAGATGGGCGGTAATGATCGCCTGCTCCTGATAATGCACCTGCAGCAGCAGGCTTTTCATGGCTCTGATCGGCACCACCTGAAAATAGTAAGCGCCCATGCTGACCGGCTGGTCTACGCTGATGATGGCAGAGGCCAGAAAGTCCGGTGCGCCCTGAACGACGGACAGCGCGGAAGGAATGGAGGTGATGACAGGCGGCATGCCGGTGCTCCCATAAGCAGAAATGCAGCCCTCACGGGCAAACTGACCAGTGAACCGCGCCGGCTGCGCTCTTCAGATCAGCCAACAGCAACAATTCAATATGGCGAAGCATCTTTTAAATCGACATGTACTACAATTTATCAATAGAAGGTATTAAAAAACGATACCAGCTGTCTTAAAAACCGCAACTCTCGCCAGCGATTGCCACTATAGGCAAACATACCGTATTCGCGCTTAACATACTCCCCGCGAGTATTTCAGAAGACCCTTTATTTTCAATGGGGTCCGGCATGTTTTAATGATTTATCGGGGGAGTATCCGAAACAAGGGCAAAACACCTGCTGTCATTCCTGTAAATTTCTGTGCCTGCCCTTGCGGCACATGATAAGCTGCGAGCCGCTCCTGCTTTTTATCAGTTTTTCTTTCCCAACGACCCCGATTTACACTTACCGACCACTGACACATTATGGATTTACTGCTTGCAATCAAAGTCATCATCATGGGCATTGTCGAAGGGCTCACTGAATTCCTTCCGATTTCCTCCACCGGTCACCTGATCCTGACCGGCAGCCTCTTGAACTTCACCGGTGAAACGCAGAAAGTTTTTGAGATCGTGATTCAGGCTGGCGCTATTTTTGCCGTCTGCTGGGAATACCGCGCCAAAATCGCAGCGGTGGTGGGCGGACTGGCCAGCGATGCCAAAGCCCGCCGCTTTGCGCTGAATCTGGTCATTGCTTTTTTACCGGCGGCGGTGCTCGGCGTTCTGTTTTCCAAAAAAATCAAAGCTGTGCTGTTCGCTCCGGTACCGGTTGCTCTGGCATTCATCATCGGTGGACTGATTATTCTCTGGGTGGAACGCCGCCAGCAGGGCAGCGACACCCATGACGACCGCCATGCCCGGATTCAGTCGGTGGATGACATGCGTATGCTGGATGCCCTGAAAATCGGTCTGGCGCAAGCATTTGCGCTGGTTCCCGGCACCAGCCGTTCCGGTGCCACCATCATCGGCGGCATGCTGTTCGGTCTGTCACGCAAGGCAGCGACAGAGTTTTCTTTTTTTCTCGCGATTCCGACCTTGCTGGGCGCCACGGTGTATTCGCTGTACAAGGCGCGTGAGGATTTATCGATGGCAGACTTGCCGATGTTCAGCCTCGGCACTGTCTTTGCATTTATTTCGGCCTTTTTCTGCGTGCGCTGGTTACTGCGCTACATCAGCACACACAATTTCAATGCGTTTGCCTGGTACCGCATTGCTTTCGGCATCATGATTTTGCTGACCGCTTACACAGGCACGATCCAGTGGGTTGATTAATTAGTGTCAGCAGTTCCTCAGTTCTCCGACACAGCCAATACCGCCGGCCAGGCATTGCATCTGCTGCAGACGGTATTCGGCTATCCGGCATTCCGTTCGCAGCAGGCCCAGATCGTAGAACACGTCGCGCATGGTGGCGACGCGCTGGTACTGATGCCGACCGGTGGCGGAAAATCGCTCTGTTACCAGATTCCGGCACTGATCCGAAGTGGCGTCGGGATCGTGGTGTCGCCGCTGATTGCGCTGATGCAGGATCAGGTCGATGCGCTGGCTGAAGTCGGTGTGCGTGCCGCCTTCCTCAACTCGACCCAGAGTTTTGACGAGATTCTGGCGGTCGAAAAGAAAATGCGCGAAGGCGAACTCGACCTGGTGTATATCGCGCCGGAACGTTTGCTGACACAGCGTTGCCTGGAGCTGCTCGAAATTGTTGAGATCGCGCTGTTTGCCATTGACGAAGCTCATTGCGTCTCGCAATGGGGTCATGATTTTCGCCCAGAATACATCCGCCTGTCCCTGCTGCATGAACGCTTCCCGCGTGTACCGCGCATTGCACTCACCGCCACGGCCGACCAGCAAACGCGGGATGAAATCATCCATCGGCTGCAGCTTGGCAATGCGCTGCAGTTTGTATCTTCGTTTGACCGCCCGAATATCCGCTACCAGATCGTCGAAAAAGCGAATGGTCGCAAGCAGCTGCTCGATTTTATCCAGGCGCAGCACAATGGCGATGCCGGGATCGTGTATTGCCTGTCGCGTAAAAAAGTCGAGGAAACCGCAGACTTCCTGAATGAACACGGTATCACTGCCCTACCGTATCACGCCGGCATGGAACTGACGGAACGTAGCCGCAACCAGGCGCGCTTTCTGCGCGAGGATGGCATCGTGATGTGCGCCACAATTGCTTTTGGCATGGGGATTGATAAACCGGATGTGCGCTTCGTTGCGCATCTGGATCTGCCAAAAAGCATCGAAGGTTATTATCAGGAAACCGGCCGCGCCGGCAGGGACGGCGCCACCGCCAATGCCTGGATGGCGTACGGCCTGCAGGACGTGGTGCAGCAGCGGCGCATGATTGATGAGTCAGATGCCAACGAAACCTACAAGCGGGTGCAGGGTGTCAAACTGGACGCCATTCTGGCGTTATGTGAAACCCTGCAATGCCGCCGTATGCACATTCTGGAATATTTCGGCCAGCCGTCCGCTCCCTGCGGCAATTGCGATACCTGCCTGCATCCGCCGACGTCGTTTGACGGCAGCGTCGCAGCACAAAAGATTTTGTCCACGATTTACCGCGTCGATCAGCGTTTCGCCGCCGGGCATGTGATCGACATCCTGCGCGGCATCGACACCGAGCGTGTCCAGCAATGGCGTCATACGCAGCTGTCCACCTTTGGCATCGGCGCTGAAAAAAGTGAGGCGGAATGGCGCGCCTTATTGCGCCAGCTGATCGCGCAAGGACTGGTTACCGTCGATTACGACAATTACAGCGCCCTGATACTGACGGAACAATCCCGTGCAGTCTTGCGCGGCGAACTGAAAGTGCAGCTGCGGCAATACAAAAAAGCCGACAAGGCAGTGCGCCACAAGCGGCAGTCAGCCAAAGATTTTGCCGAAACCGAACTCAGCAGCAACGAGCAAGCACTGTTCGATAAACTACGCTGGTGGCGGGTAGAAACCGCACGCACCCACAATGTCCCGGCTTACGTGATTTTCCCCGATGCCACCCTGCGCGAAATTGCACGCCAGTCACCTGCCACGCTGACTGCACTACGTGGCATTTCTGGCGTCGGCGATAAAAAGCTCGACAGCTATGGCGCACAGCTTCTGAATCTGATTCAATCACAAATGAGTCCATCCTCCACCTGAGCCGCCATGTCCCGTTCCGAACGCCTGCTGCAACTGATGCAGATACTACGCCGCTACCGTTACCCGGTCAGTGGGGCAGCACTTGCACAGGAACTGGGTATCAGCCTGCGTAGCGTGTATCGCGACATCGCCAGCCTGCAGGCGCAAGGCGCGCGCATAGAAGGTGAAGCCGGACTCGGCTATATTTTGCAACCGGGTTTTACGCTGCCGCCACTGATGTTTTCCAGCGAAGAAGCAGAATCCATTGCGCTCGGCCTGCGCTGGGTGACGGACCGCGCCGACCAACGTCTGTCGGCATCGGCCAGAGATGCGCTGGCAAAAATCACGGCGGTGCTGCCACCCGAACTGCGTCACGAACTCGACCACACCGGCCTGCTGATCGGCCCCAGCGCCAGCTCTCCCGGCAATCCGGAATGGCTGCATGCGGTCAGGCTCGCCGTGCGTCAGGAACACATACTGAGCATCCATTATGCCGATGAGCGCGGCAACACCAGCGAGCGCCGCATCTGGCCCTGCGCGCTGACTTTTTTCGATCATGCCCAGGTGATCGTGGCCTGGTGCGAACTACGTCAGAGCTTTCGCCACTTCCGCACCGACCGCCTGCATGCGCTGAATGATACCAGGGAACGTTACCCGCAATCGCGCCAGAAACTGCTGAAACGCTGGAAAGAGGAACTGCTTGCTTCCGACAGCCGCAATACAAGCCGCACTACATCGACTGTCACTGCTGACAAAAACTGACACTGGCAACGCCGACAATATCACTAACGGTTCGCATCCCGCGGGCCGGCGATAAAAAGGATCGGCCATGGACTCTCAAGCTTACTTCATTCAATACGTCAATCATCCTCTGGAAAGCGCTGCCTGGTATGAACGTCTACTCGGCAAAGCGCCAGTTGAAGCCAGCCCTGGTTTTGCACTGTTTATTCTCGGCGGCGGCGCCAAACTCGGCCTCTGGAAACGCCAGGATGTTTTACCGGTTGCCGGCACCCATTGCGAATGCGCGCAAACGGAACTATGTCTGCCGGTAGCCTCCGAAGCGGCGCTACATGACGCTTACGGCAAATGGCAGCAATTGGGTATCCACATTCTGCAAACACCGACTGCGCTCGATTTTGGTCTGAGCTGCACGGCAGAAACACCGGACGGTCACCGGTTGCGCCTTTTTTATCCAATGATGTAACCTCACCATCGCAACAAACGTGGAAGGCGGGCTGCATCGCACCACAAAAGAACTCCTCAACAGCGCCCCCGCACCGGATTGGCCTCACTATAGCGGTCAGGTCAATCCGCCCGGATCTCAGACGACATGGCTCAAATCCAAAACACATCCGCCAGCGTCCAAACCGGGACATCTCCATACCGGTTAGATTTTTAGCAGATTGCGCCTTATAATTCCTCATGATAGCCAATGGCGCAATTCACTCCTCCCCTTCAGATACTCTGCATGAAAATCACGACCAGTGACCCCAGCGCGGTCAGCTCCCGTTCCGACAGCAAGGAGCAGCGCCGCTTACAAATGGCCGATATCGCGAGACTGGCGGGGGTTTCGACCTCCACCGTGTCACGCGCGCTCAGTGGCAGCCCACTGGTCAATGACGAAACCAAAACCCGCATCACGGAACTCGCACGTTCCCTGAATTACTCCATCAACATCGGCGCACAAAATCTGCGGCTCAGGCAAAGCCGCACCGTCGCTGTGGTGATTCCGTATGAAGCCGAAACCCGCCAGCATCTGTCAGATCCGTTTTTTCTGAGCATGCTCGGCAGCGTGGCCGATGCGCTCACCGACCGCGGTTTCGACATGCTGTTGTCACGCGTCGATGCCGAGCAACTCGACAGCATTGCGCAGATTTATGACACCGGGCGCGCATCCGGCATCATCCTGATCGGGCAATGGCGTCACCACGATCAGCTGAATCAGCTGGCTGCGCGCCGTGTTCCGGTCGTGGTATGGGGCGCGCAGTTACCGCAGCAACTCTACATCACCGTCGGCAGCGACAATGTCAGCGGCGGATTTTTAGCGACAGAACATCTGATCCGCAGCGGCAAACGCCATATCGCTTTTTTCGGAGACATTCAGTTGCCGGAAGTCGCACAGCGCTATGAAGGATATTGCAAGGCATTGATCCAGTACGGACGTCCCGTAGTTCCACAGCTTCAGGTACAAGCATCGTTTGCAGAAAATGGCGGCAAAGAAGCCGTGACCGAGCTCTGCCAGCGGCAGATAACGTTCGACGCCCTGTTTGCCTGCAGCGATCTGCTGGCCATGACTTCGATTAACTCGCTGCGCGAAAGACACTTCCGGGTACCGCACGACATAGCAGTGGTCGGCTACGATGATATTGAGCTGGCCCGGTATTTTCATCCGCCGCTCAGCACGGTACGACAACCGATGGCGCAGGCAGGACAAGCGCTGGTCGAAGCGCTGCTCGCCATCGTCGATCACGACAACAATGCCCAACCCCGACTGCTGCCGACCGAACTGATCGTCCGCAAAAGCAGCACCTGAACACGATTTTCCTATAGCTGGCGATGGAACCCTGTCTCTTGAATCAATTATTACAATTCAAAATGCAATCGTTTGCATAAAATTAATCCTGAAAGCAAATTCATTTCCATAATGAGTAGTTTTTACAATTCTTTTCAATGCTGCACCGCGATAATTCAGTCAAATTTATGACCAACGTTGTGCGTAAAATACAGTGAACAAGATCTTTCAACTCTTCCACAGAAAACATCATTTAATCAATACAAATCAATATATTAGTCATTATTCCATCAACTAAGATTCAATCTTTAAATCCCTTTTAATTGGCTGCAATAGCAACATTCATTCCTTCATAGCATTTTTTCCGCACCACAAAAAATGATTTTTGCATCAACGTATTGCAATCGATTGTAATAAAAAATAATTTGCACCATAATTCATCACACCTGCAACGCAAAAGATCTTCATCAGTGCTTGTCGCACCCGACCGCAGCAGCGGCGAACACTGATGGAGGTCTTTTGCTCCCGAGTGCCGGTCGCTGCATCACCAGTTTCTGGCAGCTTGGTTTTGAGGATTTCCCCCTGCATGACAACGCTGACTGTCATGCGCATGAAAAATAACGGAGACAACAATGACATCTACCAACATCAAATTAACCCGCATGGCAAGCCTGGTATCGCTGGCGTTACTGCAAATGGGTATCGCCACAGCACAGGAAGCAAGCAATCAGGAAAAGGAAAAAAATTCCCTGAACCTGAATTCGGTGATCGTGACCGGAACCCCGATCGGCACTTCAAAAATGAAGGCCAGTGTGTCCATCAGCTCACTGGATGCAGACCAGATTGCACAATCAGCACCGACCAATGCGGCAGAAATTCTGCGCGCAGTCCCAGGCGTGCGCGCCGAGTCTTCCGGCGGTGAAGGCAATGCCAATCTGACCGTGCGCGGTGTACCGATCTCTGCCGGTGGCGCACGTTATGTGCAGTTCCAGGAAGACGGTCTGCCGATCATGCTGTTCGGTGACGTCGCCTTTGCCACACCGGACATGTATCTGCGCGCCGACGGCAGTCTGAGCCATCTGGAAGTAGTGCGCGGCGGCACGGCATCGACCATGGCGACCAATTCCCCGGGCGGCATCATTAACTTTATCAGCAAGTCCGGCAAAGAAACCGGTGGCAGCATCGGTATTACCAAAGGGCTGAATTTCGATCAGACCCGCTACGATTTTGACTACGGTGCAGCATTGTCGCCAAAGACCCGGATGTTTGTTGCCGGCTTTTATCGCAACGGTGACAGCTCGCGTCCGGCAGGCGTGACGGCTGAAGATGGCGGTCAGATCCGCGCCAATATCACCCAGGAACTCGACAACGGCTATATCCGCCTGAGCGTCAAACATCTGGATGACAAGACGCCGATGAACATGCCGGTACCGGTCAAAACCGTGAATGGCACGATTTCCGAATTACCGGGCATCGATCCGCGTACTGCCAGTTTTTACTCCCCTTACTGGACCCGCGATATCGTTCTGGACAAAAATAACAGCAAGCTCGCCACCAATGTGAATGATGGCCTGCATGTGCTGAACAATGCCTTCGGCGCAGAAGCCTCTCTGAATCTGGGTGGCGGCTGGACGCTGGATGAAAAATTCCGCAAGTCGAGCAATTCCGGCCGCTTCATTTCCCTGTTCCCGGCGAATAACAGCAACACGCCGGCAGGCATGACTTATGCCACCGGCCCGAATGCAGGAAAAGCCTACGGCGGCCCGGCATTCACGGCGACGGTGTTTAACACCTCCATCGATGATCTGGGCAGCACCGTCAACGATGCGAAACTGTCCAAAATTTTCGATCTGTCCGGCGGCAAACTGGCGACGACCGTCGGCTATTTCTCATCGCTGCAAAATGTCGGCCTGACCTGGAATTTCAACCAGTATCTGCTGCAGGCGACAGGCGACAAACCGGCGCTGCTGAACGCCTCAACCACAGTCCCCGGCTCTCCCGGCCTGCTGGCGCAGGGAACTGACGTCTGGGGCGGCTGCTGCAACCGCAATATTGATACGCAGTATAAAACCAATGCTTTGTACACGAATCTGGGCTGGGAAAGCGGGAACTGGAATCTGGATGCGAGTCTGCGTTACGACAAACAGAAAGCCAGCGGCACTTACAATCAGGCAGTCAATCAGGCATATCGTCCGGCTAACCTGAAATACATCGATTACAGCGTCAATCATACTTCTTACTCATTCGGCACCAATTACCGCCTGACCCGTGACCTGGCACTGTTTGCGCGCGTCAGTGAAGGGATTGCCTTTAACGCCGACCGCATCATGTTCGGCAATCCGCTGGATGGCTCGGTGCCGATCAGCACCAATATCGTCAAGCAGATCGAAGGTGGTGTGAAATGGAAAGTGCAGGATTTCAGCAGCTTCGTGACTCTGTTCCAGGCGAAAACCGATGAATCGAATTTCGAAGCCACGACACAGAAATTCACCTCCAACTCCTATGATGCCAAAGGCGTTGAAGTCGAAGCCAGCTACAGAATCGGCGCATTCCGCATGACCGGCGGTATGACTTACACCAATGCCAGCATCGTTGGTGCGGCTGATGCCAGCATCATCGGCAAAACGCCGCGTCGCCAGGCAAAACTCGTGTATCAATTGGCACCGACTTACACCATGGGCGATGCAGTCATCGGCGCCAGTCTGATCGGCACCACCAAGTCTTATGGTGATGACGCCAATACGATCACACTGGGTGGATTCAATGTGCTGAATGCGTTTGTCAACTATCAGTTCACTGATCGTCTGCAAGGTTCGTTGAGCGTGAACAATCTGTTCAACACAATTGGCTACACCGAAGTCGAAGGCGATGGTCATGCAGCGCGCTCCATCAATGGCCGCACCGTCCGCGCCACATTGAAATACGCGTTCTGATCATCACGAGTCCGGCCCGTGCGGATGTTTTTCCACGGGCCGGACCGGTGAATAAGCATCAAGCCCTTACCGGTTGTCCTCTGTAGCACCCTGTTCCTCTCGCGCCCCTCCGCGGGAGGAGCATTTTTACAAGCATTGCCCGTCTGATTTCTGTTTTTTACCGATTTTCTTACCGATTTTTTACCGACTCTTTTACCAACTTGTTTACGCCTGATTTCATCATGTCTTTCCAGAACCTCAGAGATCGCTGTCTTCAAATCCTGCTCACACATATTCCTGGGGAAATGCACAGCGTAGTTCAGATCCGCTATGAAAAACAGGCAGGCGTTTTACTGAATGGATTGCAACAGCTCTACCGTCATATTTTTGCTGATGAAGCAACGTTCACACGCTGGCTGGAGCAGCTGATGCAATCGCTGGCTGCGGCAATCTGCGCACGGCCTGCTGCCCTGCGTCAGCTGGATGAAGAACGTAGCCGGTATCCGGACTGGTTCACCAGCCAGAATATGCTCGGCTATTGCGCCTACGCCGACCGGTTTGCCGGCGATCTGCAGGGTGTGATTTCCCGCATACCGCATCTGCGCGAACTGGGCGTTACATATCTGCACCTGTTGCCATTTCTGAAGGCGAGGGCGGGAGAAAACGACGGCGGTTTTGCCGTCGCCGATTTTGACGAAATTGCCCCCCATCTGGGTAACATGCAGGATCTGCAGGAGCTGACCCGTCATCTGCGCGCCGCAGGCATCAGTCTGTGTTCCGACTTTATTCTGAACCATGTCGCCGATGATCATGCCTGGGCGCGTGCCGCCAAAGAAGGCAATTCGTATTACAAAAATTATTTTTACCATTACCCTGACCGTCAGCAGCCTGATCTGTTTGAACAGACGCTGGGGCAGGTTTTTCCGCAGGTCGCACCGGGTAATTTCAGTTACATTCCTGATCTGCAGGAATGGGTGTGGACGACTTTCTACCCTTACCAGTGGGATCTGAATTACACCAATCCGGCAGTATTGGCCGACATGACCAGCGCTCTGCTGCAGCTGGCCAACCGCGGCGTGGAAGTATTCCGGCTAGATTCCACGGCATTTTTATGGAAACGCCCCGGCACTAATTGCATGAATCAGCCGGAAGCGCATCTGATCCTGCAGATCCTGCGCAGCATCTCAGATATCGTGGCTCCTGGCATTCTTCTGAAAGCCGAAGCCATCGTCCCGACTGCCGAACTGCCGGCATATCTGGGCAGCGAGTTTCCGGCAACGCGGGAATGCCATCTGGCTTATCACAGCAGCCTGATGGCCGCCGGCTGGCTATCGATGGTGGAGCAGGATACGGCACTGCTGCAGGAGGTCATACGTGGCACGCCGGTTTTGCCACCGAACACCAGCTGGCTGACTTATGTGCGCTGTCACGACGACATAGGCTGGAATGTGCTGCGTCCTGAAGCCAGCCTGGGAAAACAGGACGTACAGCAAAGACTGTCGGCAGTCAGCCGTTTTCTCGCCGGAGAAGGAAACAGCTATGCACGCGGCGCCAGCTTTCAGGCCAGCGATCCGGACGCAGTGCATGGCACGGTCGGTATGGCTTCCGCATTGACAGGTTTTGCCAGTGCTGCCAACGCAACCGATATGCAGATGGCGGCACGCCGCCTGCTGCTGCTGTATGGGCTGACATTCTGCTTTGGCGGTATGCCGCTGATCTATATGGGCGATGAATTTGCACAGGGAAATGACACAGCGTATCAGCAGGTTGCGTCTCATGCGCTGGACAGCCGCTGGCTGCACCGTCCGGTCTGGCAGGATACCGTTATCGACGCCACGCAAGTCGGCGACCAGGCCGCACAGATTTATAACAGCATGCTTCACCTGCTGCGGCTGCGTCGTCATTCACCGCAGCTGGCAGCAGATCAGCCGCGCCAGCTCTTGCGTTGTGGAGATCCAGCGGTGCTGGCGATGCTGCGCGGCAGTGCCGGTGCATCTTTGCTGTTTATTGCCAATTTTTCAGACCAGACAGTCACGCTGAATTTGCCCGAGCTGCTGCGTTCCGGTCAGAGCCCTGCACCGGAACTGGCACGGCAATGCTGGCACAATGAATGCAATCAACTGCCGGCAGATGCTGATCTCGATATCCAGCCGTGGTCTCAATACTGGCTGACCCCTGCCCCCGCTGCTGCGGCCTGATACTAACGGAGTAATGCTGTGACTGCCACACGACAAGCTGTTGTTATTTTTGGTGAAGCGTTGATTGATGAATTTCCGCATCAGCGGGTGGTGGGCGGTGCGCCGTTTAACGTAGCGCGTACCCTGGCTTATTTTCAATGCGTACCGCTCATGATCTCACGCATCGGTAACGACCCAAATGCCGCGCTGATCAGAAATGAAGTACAACGCTATGCGCTGATCAGCGGAGGCATACAAACCGACATGGCGCACGCTACCGGCCGGGTAGTGGTGACGCAGGATGATTCCGACGATAAGACCGATCACCGGTTCGATATTCTGCGCGATCAGGCTTACGACCATATCGATGCTGAAGCGGCATTCCATGTACGGGAATACTTGTATCCGGATCACCATCAGGGTGTGTTGTATTTCGGTACGCTGGCACAGCGTCAGACTGCATCCAGTGAAGCATTGCAAAGGCTGCTGACAACCACCGATGCGTTGAAATATCTTGATCTGAATCTGCGTACCGGCCAATACACACCGGCAGTCATTGAGCAATCGCTATACCGTGCCGATATCCTTAAAATCAATGAAGAAGAACTGAAAATGCTCTCCCGTCTGTATCTGGCCGGCCAGATATCAGCACCGGCTGACGATGCCACAGCGGAAGAATTTGTCCCTTTACTGAAGCTGCTGATCACGATGTTCGATTTACAGGTCATCATCGTCACACGCGGCGCCCGCGGCTATGTGTATCTCGACCGCAACGCACAGTTACTGAGCAATGGTGAGCACCTGATCGCAGTCGATGTAGTTGATACGGTCGGCGGCGGCGATGCTTTTTCCGCCATTTTCCTGCTGGGTCTTTGCCGTGGCTGGGATACAGCACTCAGCCTGCAACGTGCGCATCAGTTTGCCGCAGCCATTTGCGGTATCCGCGGCGCTGTTCCGCAAAACCTGGATTTTTACCGGAGCTGGCAGCAGCAATGGAATCTGCCTGATCTGAATGAGGGTATGCCATGAATCACACATCATCGTCTTTGCGCGCTGCACTGAACAAACCCCTGCTGTCGTTCTGGCAGGTCGTGAATATGAATGTCGGCTTTTTCGGCATACAGTTCAGTTTCGGTCTGCAACAAAGCAGTATGAGTCCGATTTACAAATATCTGGGTGCGGATGAAGCCAGCCTGCCCTATCTGTGGCTGGCCGGGCCTATGACGGGTCTGATCGTGCAACCGATTATCGGTGCCATGAGCGACCGCACCGTCAGCCGTTGGGGGCGGCGTACTCCTTACTTTTTGACCGGTGCGTTGCTGTGCAGCCTGGGGCTGCTGTTCATGCCATTCAGCCAGACATTATGGATGGCCGCCAGCCTGTTATGGATACTCGACGCCGCCAACAACGTCACCATGGAACCCTACCGTGCGTTCGTCAGCGACAAGCTCGACAGCCGCCAGCACTCCCTGGGTTTCCTGACGCAAAGCGCGTTCACCGGACTGGGACAGACGCTGGCATATCTGACGCCATCGCTGCTGGTGCTGCTTGGCATGAACAAAGATGCGGTCAATTCTCATCATATTCCGCATATCGTGATTGCAGCATTTCTGATCGGCGCCGTTTTTTCGGTAGTCTCCATCTTGTGGACCCTGAAAACTACCAAAGAAATTCCGCTGACCGCTGAACAGCTCACGGCCCTCCAAAGCAAACCCGCCGGATGGCAGGCAACGCTGGATGAGATTGTCGTCGCGGTCAGGGAAATGCCGCTGACCATGAAACAGCTGGCGGTCGTGAAACTGTTTCAGTGGTACGGCATGTTCTGCTACTGGCAATACATCATGCTGTCGCTTGGTCGTACCATTTTTTCTACCAACGATCCGGCCTCTGCGGGTTTTCGGGAAGCCGGTCTGCTGAATGGGCAACTGGGCGCGTTCTATAACCTGATCGCATTTATCTCAGCCTTTGCACTGGTTCCGCTGACACGTCGCATTGGTCCCAAAATCACACATGCGCTGTGCCTGACCTGTGCGGGAATAGCCATGCTCAGCATTCCTTCGATACACACACCGGCCCTGCTGTTTATTCCGATGATCGGCATCGGTCTGGCATGGGCCAGCATCATGGGCAATCCTTATGTGATGCTGGCCGGCTGCATCCCGGCTGAACGCACGGGCGTGTATATGGGAATCTTCAATATGTTTATCGTGATTCCGATGATTATCCAGATCTTTACCTTGCCGCTGTATTACAACAGCCTGCTGGCAGGAAATCCGGAAAATGTCGTGCGACTGGCAGGTGGTTTGCTGATCTGTGCGGCACTGGCAGTCACACTGGTCAGATCAACCGTCTCCGCCCGCGCTCAGGAACTGGCAGCAACGACCTGACCGGCAGTACCCGTCTTCCCCGCGGCCTGCTGTGCATCGTTATGCAGCAGGCTGTTTTTCAGGGTGCATGAAACCTCCATCGTCCGGTATAGTATCCGCTGTGCTGACCCGCTGATTTTTTCATGACCATCATGACCGATACTGACATTTCCGCTGCTGCCCGGCTATTGATACAGCTGCGGAAAAATGGCGAGACAATCACCGCCTTACCGCCGCATTATCGTCCACAGGATCTGGAAACCGCGTTTGCGATTCAACAATGCGTTGTGCAGCAGATGCCAATGAAGACCGATGGCTGGAAATGCGGCATGCCAGTCGAGGGGAAATGGGTTGCAGCACCGATCAGCGGCGACACCATTTTTCGCCATACTCATCGCTGCCCGGTCTGGAGTTGTGACGGAACGGTACCGGTCGAACCTGAAATAGCGTTGATGCTTGCGCACGATTTACCACCGCGCAGTACGCCGTATACACCTGCCGAGGTTGACGCAGCAATCGCAGACACCCATCTGGCGCTGGAACTGATCGGCAGTCGCTACAGCCATCCGCAGCAAATGCACTTTCCCGACCATCTGGCTGACAGCCTGCTGAATCAGGGGCTGCTACTGGGTCCGGCGATCGCTGCTGAAAGTGCCGCACTGCCAGAACAATTCATGATTGAAATACATATCGAAGGTCAACCGCCACTGATATTGCCAGGGCAGCATCCTGACCGTAACCCGCGCCTGCCGCTGTACTGGCTGGCAGAATTTTTACGCCAGAAAAACATCGGACTCAGCGCCGGACAAATCATCATCACCGGTTCGTATGCAGGCAGCCCATCGGTTCCGCTGAACCTGCCCGTTGAGATCCGGTTTGGTGCGCTGGGCACAATTTCAGCTCTGTTTGAGAGCCGCTCAAGCACCTGCTCTACACATTCAAGACCTTGATTGTCCCCGTCGGATATCAAAAAAACGGCAGTCTGCATGACTGCCGTTTTGCATAGACCGCCAGCAGCGTTTCCCCTGCTTTGCATCCTTGCTGCAACTTACCGTTTCTGGAACACCAGATCCCAGACGCCATGCCCAAGCCGCAAACCGCGATTTTCAAATTTAGTCACCGGACGATAAGCAGGGCGCGGCGCATAGCCTTCCGCTGTATTTTCCAGCGCTGGCTCGGCACTCAGCACTTCCAGCATCTGCACCGCATAATCTTCCCAGTCCGTTGCGCAATGCAGATAACCGCCCGGCACCAGCCGGGATGCCAGCAAGGCCACCAGCGGCCCCTGAATCAGACGCCGCTTGTTGTGTCGCGCCTTATGCCAGGGATCAGGAAAAAATACATGAATTCCATGCAGCGAAGCCGGAGCGATCATGTGTGTCAACACTTCGTAGGCGTCGTGCTGGATGATACGTTGATTGCTTAGTCCCATTTCATCAGTCAGCTTGAGCAAGCTGCCGACGCCCGGCGTGTGCACCTCCACACCGATAAAATTTTTCTCCGGCATACCTGCCGAGATTTTTGCACTGGTTTCCCCCATGCCAAAACCGATTTCAAACACCACGGGCGCATGACGGCCAAACACCGCATCCACATCGAGTATGGCTTTCTGATACGGAATGCAGAATTTCGGCCCCAGCGTCTCTATCGCCCTCGCCTGCGCCTCGGACACCCGTCCGGTACGGGTCACAAAACTACGGATACGGCGTTCGGCAGGATCATAAAACATCGGTTTGACACTATCGGTCAATTTGGAATCAGCATCAGACATACGGGAATTCAGGGAAGGAGGATCATCTGGAGCGGGTGAAGGGAATCGAACCCTCGTATGAAGCTTGGGAAGCTGCCGTTCTACCATTGAACTACACCCGCAGAAGCTCTATTTTACAACGGTTTCAGTCGTTTTTGGATGGCATTACTAATCAGATAACCATACTGATTCTCAGGCTGTACGGCCAATTTCCATAATGTCAAACTACCCAATGGCATTGTTCGAGTCAGGCATGTACTCTCCTGGCGCATTACAATCCTGTTTTCTCATCCAATATGCAATCGCCATGATGAATCCTGAGGATTTACAGATACTGACTGCAACGCCATCGGTCGAAACCTATCGCCACTTGCGTGCGGCGGTCGGCCTGAGTCCGAAAACACCAGAAGCAGCCGAACGGGGTTTGCGCGGCACGTTATTCGCGGTGCAGATTTGCCTGCATGACGCCGTCATTGGCATGGGACGCGTCATCGGTGATGGCGGGTGTTTTTTCGAGGTGGTGGATATTGCGGCGTTACCCGCGCACCAGGGGTAGGGAATCGGCAAGATGATCATGCGTGAAATCATGCGGTATCTGCAGGCAGAAGCACCGGCCAGCGCCTACGTCAGCCTGATCGCAGACGGTAAGGCGCAGGATTTGTATGCGCAGTTCGGCTTTCAGCTGACGGCACCCAGATCGGTCGGCATGGCGATAAAGATTCAGCCTTGATGGCGGACAGCATCCATACGGGAAGGCAAGCCGGTTACAATCGGCGCATTATTTTCTGATCTGAACTGGATTTCTATCATGGCAAGACTGCAGCTGTATTTTCCCGAAGACCAATATTATTATTCCACTCAGCTGACGGTTCGGGTGACGGATATCAATGGCGCCAATCACTTGGGTAACGATTCCATGATCTCGATGATTTCCGAGGCACGCGCCCGTTTTCTGTATGAATTCGGCATCCGTGAAACCGCCAATAGCGGTATCGGCATCATTGTCACGGACCTGGCCACGACCTATAAAGCAGAAGCCCACGCGCGCGATCAGTTGTTGTTTGAAGTCGGGGTCATGGATTTCAATCAATATGGCGGCGACATTACTTTCCGCATTACGCGCCCTGCCGATCAGGCCCTGATTGCCATGGCAAAATCCGGTTTTGTATTTTTTAATTACCAAACCAAAAAAGTGATGGCCATGCCGGATGATTTCAGAGCCAAATTCAGCCGCGTCAACTGGCTGGCTTAACGAGCAGATGTCACAGGCTATGACTGGGTTGATCGGCGAAGCAGGCTGGCTGAACAATAAATCTGTCATTTCTGCCTGATTCTGTCACACTGAAATTCATTTCATCAATAGCGAAAGAAAACCATGTTCCTGGCCGCACAACTGATCGTCGCACTCATCGCTTTGTTGCATGTATATATTCTGGTACTGGAAATGTTTTTGTGGGAAAAGCCGGCAGGTCTGAAAGCATTTCGCCAGACCCGGGAATCGGCAGCCGCCACCAAGGTGCTGGCGGCTAATCAGGGACTGTACAACGGCTTTCTGGCAGCCGGTCTTTTTTGGGGACTCAGCCTCGGGACTGCAGGTCAGCCGGTGCAGGTTTTTTTTCTGTCATGCGTACTGGTCGCGGGTCTGTATGGTGCGGCTACCGCCAGCCGCAAGATCCTCTACATACAGGCACTGCCCGCGCTGCTGGGACTGGGTTTGCAGTATCTGTCCTGATCCGTCCTGATCTGTCTGTACCCGGCCGGCAATGCGCAGACATGACGGCAATTCCAACCATGTCTGCCGGCGAGATAGCGGTCGTTACAGATACAGCATGCGCTGCCGTTCTTCCTCGGACGGTTCAATCTCGCGGGCTTCATAAAAAGCAAAAATCGCATCCACGATGTGCGCAGGCTCATCAATCAGCTGCACCAGATTCAGGTCAGACGGCGAGATCATGCCGTTGCCTGCCATCTGTACCCGTATCCATTCCAACAGCCCGCTCCAGAATGTTGTCCCCACCAGAATCACCGGAATATGCCGGGTCTTTCCGGTCTGCATCAGCGTCAGAACCTCACTGACTTCATCCATCGTACCAAAACCACCGGGAAAGACGACATAGGCATCAGCATATTTGACAAAAGCGACTTTACGGGCAAAAAAATGGCGGAAGGTCAGCGTGATGTTTTGCCAGGGATTGCTGCGCTGTTCGTGCGGCAATTCAATATTGAGCCCTACCGACGGTGAAGCGCCGTCAAACGCGCCCTTGTTCGCGGCTTCCATGATGCCGGGACCACCACCTGAAATGACCGCAAAGCCGACATCCGACAGGCGGCGCGCCACATCCACGCATTGTTGATAATAAGCATCTTCGGGTTTGGTTCTGGCTGACCCAAAAATCGTCACGGCAGGCCGGATCGAGGAAAGCCGCTCGGTGGACTCGATAAACTCTGCCATAATCGTGAACATATGCCATGATTCGCGGGCTTTCAGCGCAGTCGCCCTGTCCTGGTCGATAATCTGGCGCAACCTTGTCACATTTTTTCTGTTTCCGTTCATATGCAAAATACCCTGTTGTTAGTCGATGGCTCCAGCTATCTGTACCGTGCCTTTCATGCCATGCCCGATCTGCGGAATCCGCAAGGCGAACCGACCGGTGCCATCTACGGCATGATCAATATGTTACGCCGTTTGCGTCATGATTATCCGGCAGCATACATGGCCTGCGTATTCGACGCAAAAGGCAAGACTTTCCGTGACGACCTGTATCCCGAATACAAAGCGCAGCGCGCCGCCATGCCGGACGATTTGCGTTTGCAGATTGAACCGATACACGAAGCAGTCAGGGCAATGGGCTGGCCGATCCTGATGGTGGAAGGTGTGGAAGCCGATGACGTGATCGGTACGCTCGCAGTGGAGGCGACAGCGCGGGGGCTCGATACCGTGATTTCAACCGGTGACAAGGATCTGGCGCAGCTGGTCAATCCCCGCGTGACGCTGATCAATACCATGAGCAATGAAAAACTTGATGAAGCCGGTGTGCTGGAAAAATTCGGCGTGCCGCCAAACCGCATCATCGATTACCTGACCCTGATCGGGGACACGGTCGATAATGTACCCGGTGTCACCAAATGCGGGCCGAAGACTGCCGTGAAATGGCTGTCCGAATACGATACGCTGGACGGCGTCATGGCCAATGCAGCACAGATCAAAGGCGTGGTCGGCGACAATCTGCGCGCCGCGCTGGACTGGCTGCCGCAAGGCCGGATGCTGATTACCGTCAAGACCGATTGCGATTTATCAGCACACCATATTTCGATTGCAGATTCTCTGATCGCGAAAGAAGAAAGTAAGGAAGACCTGCTCGTTTTTTTCCAGCGTTACGGCTTTAAAACCTGGCTGCGTGAACTCTCCGGCGATGTGACGGCCGGCGCCACACCATTGAAATCAGCGGCCAGACCTGCCGGAAATACACCGGCACAGGCTGGACTGTTTCAGGAGGATGCACCTGCTTCTGCCACTCTCCGTGAGTACGAAACCATCCTGACCGAGGCAGCGCTCGACAACTGGCTGTCGCGCATCCAGACAGCGACGCTGACCGCCGTAGATACCGAAACCACCTCGCTGGAACCGATGACAGCGCAACTGGTCGGCATTTCATTATGCTGCGAGAGCGGACAGGCCTGTTATATACCGGTCGCCCATGAATATCCGGCGGCGCCAGCACAGCTGTCGCGGACACTGGTGCTGGAACGGCTCAAACCGTGGCTGGAAGATGCCAGCAAGCCCAAAGTCGGCCAGAACCTGAAATACGATGCGCATATTTTTGCCAATCATGGCGTCACATTACGCGGCATCGTACATGACACGCTGCTGGAATCGTATGTATTTGAATCGCATAAATCCCATGACATGGACAGCCTGGCGCTGCGTCACCTCGGCAAAAAAACCATCAGTTTTGAAGAAGTCTGCGGCAAGGGTGCCGCGCAGATCGGTTTTGGACAGGTTGAACTCGACAAGGCAACCGACTATGCGGCGGAAGACGCCGACATCACATTGCAGTTACACCTGGCCATGTGGCCGGAAATTGAACCTGATCCGAAATTGCTGCGCGTGTACCACGATATCGAACTGCCGACTTCTGTCGTGCTGCAAAAGATAGAACGCAATGGTGTGCGGATTGATCCGGATCTGCTCGCAACCCAGTCGAATGAAATCGGCAAACGCCTGCTGGAGCTGGAACAAAAAGCCTACGAACTCGCAGAACAGCCATTCAATCTGAATTCACCGAAACAGCTGGGGGAAATTTTCTTTGGCAAACTCGGTCTGCCGGTCGTCAAGAAAACGCCGTCCGGTGCGCCGTCAACCGATGAGGAAGTGTTGCAGAAACTGGCGGAAGATTATCCGCTGCCTAAAATCCTGCTCGAATACCGTGGCCTCGCCAAACTCAAATCAACCTACACCGACAAGCTGCCAAAGATGGTGAATGCCCTTACCGGCCGTGTGCATACCAATTATGCGCAGGCCGTGGCAGTCACTGGCCGTCTGGCATCGAATGATCCGAATCTGCAGAATATCCCGGTGCGCACCGCAGAAGGGCGCCGCATCCGCGAAGCCTTCATCGCTCCTCCCGGCAGCGTGATTGTGTCTGCCGATTATTCGCAGATCGAGTTGCGCATCATGGCGCATATCTCCGGTGACGCCAGTCTGTTAAAAGCGTTTGCCGATGGCGAAGACGTACATAAGGCCACCGCCTCGGAAATCTTCGGTGTGACCACTGCCGAGGTCAGCAGCGAACAGCGGCGCTATGCCAAGGTGATCAACTTCGGGCTGATCTACGGCATGAGCGCATTTGGTCTCGCCGGCAATCTGGGAATCGAACGTGCTGCCGCCCAAAGCTATATCGACAAATACTTCCAGCGCTACCCCGGTGTGGCGCAATACATGGCCGACACACGCACAAAGGCCAAGGCACATGGTTACGTGGAGACGGTATTTGGCCGCCGCCTGTGGCTGGCAGAAATAAACAGTCCGAACGGTCCGCGCCGTCAGGCGGCAGAACGTGCCGCGATCAATGCTCCGATGCAGGGTACAGCCGCCGATCTGATTAAACTCGCCATGATCGCGGTGCAAAACTGGCTGGAAAACGAACAGTTGCAATCCAAAATGATCATGCAGGTACACGACGAGCTGGTGCTTGAAGTCCCTGAACCGGAACTGGAACTGGTCAGACGCCGGCTGCCGGAATTGATGGCGGGTGTGGCACAGCTGAATGTACCGTTGCTGGCAGAAGTCGGCATCGGTAAAAACTGGGAAGAGGCGCACTGAGCACACCGGTAAGTAACGAAGTGTAAATGGGGTACTGACAAACGCGATTCCGCCTCGCAAGTCATCATTGCTTCATCAAAACTGCATAAAATGACCGTTTTTATTGAATGAGAGTTGATATGAAACACCTCCTGATTCCAGCCTTGCTGGCTGCGGCGTGGGCTCCGGCAGCGCAGGCTGCAGGTAGTCTCGATAAAATCCAGAACATCGTGGTGATCTACGGCGAAAACCGCAGCTTCGACAATCTGTACGGCCTGTTCCCCGGCGCGAACGGTATTGGCCGGGCATTTGTCGAACAGAGTTATCTGCAAACCGATATGAACGGCAAAGTGCTGCCGCAATTACCGCCGACCTGGGATAAACCCGGCGTAGCAAACAAGGATATCCCGCAAGGCTTGCCGAATATGCCTTTCAGCATCGATGCTCCGCCCATCAATCAGCCGCTGAACAAAGCGACCAATGATCTGGTGCACCGCTTCTACCAGAATCAGATGCAGATCAACGGCGGCAAGAATGACCGCTTTGCAGCGATCTCGGATGCCGGCGGCCTTTCGATGGGCCACTACGACGGCTCTTCGCTGCCGATGTGGAAAATCGCCCAGGAATACACGCTGGCCGACAATTTTTTCATGGGCGCTTTCGGCGGCTCCTTCCTGAACCATATGTGGCTGGCCTGCGCCTGTACGCCGGTCTTCAAGGATGCACCGGATTCCATGCGCGCCAAGCTCGATGCCAACGGCAATCTGCTGACCAAAGCCGGCTCACCGACGGATCCGCTGACGGGTGCGCCGCAGTATCAGGACGGCGCCGTCACGCCTGACGGCTACGGCGTGAATACGCTGCAGCCAACTTATCAGCCGAGCGGCATCCCGCCAGCCAATAACCCGGCGCTGGCTGACAGCAGCAAGCATCCGCTGCCACCGCAGACACAGACCAGCATCGGCGATACGCTAAGCGAGAAAAAAGTCAGCTGGAAATGGTATGCCGGCGGCTGGAACCAGGCTCTGAACGATCGCAGCCAGATTTACGGCGGCAAGATCAATTTCCAGCCGCACCACCAGCCGTTTAACTACTTCTCCCGCTTCGCACCAGGCACGCCGGATCGCGCAGAACACCTGAAAGACGGTCAGGAATTTTTTGATGACATTGCGAAAGGTCATTTACCACAGGTGGCGTTCTACAAACCACAAGGTGAACTGAATGAACATCCCGGTTACACCGATGTGATGTCGGGCGATGCGCATATCGCTGCGCTGGTCAGAAAGCTGCAGGCCAGCCCGCAATGGAAACATATGCTGATTGTGGTCACGTACGATGAAAACGGCGGTTTCTGGGATCACGTCGCACCGCCAAAGGGGGAGCGCTGGGGACCGGGCAACCGTATTCCAGCCATCATCATTTCACCATATGCGAAAAAAGGCTATGTGGACAACACGCCTTACGACACCACATCGATCCTGAAACTGATCACCAGACGTTTCAAACTCGCCCCGCTGCCCGGCGTGCGCGCATCGGCTGGCGACCTGACTGCGGCATTACAGGATTAAACCATACTGCAGACAGTAAAAAGCCAGGCGGTTGCCTGGCTTTTTTATCTGAATGCAGAGGTACGGATACCAACGACATGAACGGGCCGGGTCAGGACGGTGTATGAAAATTCAGCTCGATACCGTTGCCTGCCGGGTCTTTCAGGAAAATCTGACGCTGGTGCACGAATCCGTCTGAAGGCGGTATTTCTGACAGACGGTATGCAATACCATCCTGCTGCAATACCGATAGCATCTGCTCAAAATCAGCGCATTCAAAAGCAACATGATCAAACGTGGTGGGCTGCGCGGTCTGCCGCGCTTCACCCGGTCTCAGTTCAGACAGATGCAGCACAGGCTGCGCACCGGCATACAGCCAGTATCCGAAACTGTTGAGTGCTGCGCGCGGACCGTTTTGCAAACCGACGTAACGGCAATAGAAATCGCGCAGCACAGCCATCATGGCCCGGTCGCTACGCAGATTGTAATGATCGATGCTGACTGCTGCCATAATTCCAATCCTTCTTGCTGGTGACGTTGAAGCCCGGTTATTTCTGGGCTTTCTGTATCGCTTTGTCCAGCATCTGCAAATGCATCTCTTCCGCACTGCCGCTGGCAACATGCTCGTCAGCCTGCACTGCTGGCCGGACGAAGCCCTGCGTATCGTGCAGTTTCACATTCTTACTGGTGGGATTACTGTCGGTGCATTCCGTATCCGAATACACGGTTTTGCCATGCACGATGCATTTCCGGGCACCGGATTCCACGGTCACGATGCGTCGCTTATCATCATCCGGTAATACCGGCAGACTCAGGTCCTTGACGCCGGAAGCATTTTTCAGTTCGCTGCCAATCACATTGGCAGATTTTCCCCAGCGCGCCCAGACATCCTGCATCGGCAGATGGCCGTAGCGGATGGTGTACAAAAATCCCATCGCCACCAGACCCAGCAACATAAAAATCACAGAGATCGCGATCAGGCTCAGGCCGCGTTGTTTGTTCAGATTCATGGTAACTCCGCACTATTCATTCGTTTCAGAATCAATTCAGTCCGTCGCTGCAAATATGCAGAGCCCTGGTTTTTATCAAAATATCTGGGTTTTGGCAACATCACTGCCAGCCGCGCCGCCTGCGGTGCGCTAAGGCTGGCGGCGTTGATACCGTAATAGTGGTGCGCAGCCGCCTCGGCGCCAAACACGCCGACACCCCATTCTACGGAATTCAGATAGATTTCCAGAATCCGCTGTTTGCTCATGCAGGCTTCCAGCATGTAGCTGATGATCAGCTCCTGGCCTTTACGCAGGTAACTGCGCTGGCCGGACAAAAACAGATTTTTTGCCAGCTGCTGGGTGATGGTGGAGCCACCGGACACCACCTTGCCTTTTTTCTGATTTTTTTCGTAGGCCTTTTGCATCGCTTCCCAGTCCACGCCTTCATGATCGACGAAACTATCATCTTCCGAAGCAATCACGGCGCGCTTCAGATAATTTGAAATCCGTTGATAAGGCACCCACTGATGCTGTAATTTCGCATCCGGATTTTTCTCCTGCAGGATACTGAGTTGCTGACGCATAAAGCTGGTCGAATCAGGATTGAAATTCACCCACCAGCCAATCTGAATCAGGAAATATGCCTGCAGCAACAGCAGGAGCAGCAGTGGCACCCCGATCAGCCAGAACAATAAACGGCGCAGCAGTTTCATCGTTGCTCCGCAGCGCTCTGCAAACCGGCGCGCAACTGCTGCAGCACTCCGGCGGTGTCCGGCCGCACGCCGCGCCACAGCGCAAATGCTTCTGCCGCCTGCTCCACCAGCATTCCCAATCCGTCGCGGCATTGTGCGCCATGCTGTGCCGCAAAGCGGAGAAAAGCAGTTGGCTGCGCACCGTACATCATGTCGTAAGCCAGCGTCCGTCCGTCCATGACGCCGGCAGGCAGCATGGGAACCGCATCCTGCAGGCTGGCGGAGGTGGCGTTAATGATCACATCGAAGTGCCCCGGTATTTCCTCAAAACGGCATGCCGTGACCACTGTCCGTACCGCCTGCGCTGCGGCATCAGCACTGGCGAGCTGCTGCAGCTCCTGCGCTTTGCTGACGGTCCGGTTGGCGATCACCAGCATCGCCGGCTGCTGTTCCAGCATCGGCAACACCGCGCCGCGGGCAGCGCCGCCGGCGCCCAGCAGCAGAATACGCTTGCCGCGCAAAGCCACACCGGCATTCTGCACAATATCGGTGACCAGGCCGATGCCGTCGGTGTTATCCCCCAGAATCTGGGTATCGCTGAATTGGAGTGTATTGACCGCACCGGCTGCCGCCGCACGCGGGGTCAGCCTGGTCGCCAGCGCACAGGCTTCCAGTTTGAACGGTACCGTGACATTCGCACCCAGACCGCCCTGCGCGCGGAAAGCGCGAACGCTGGCCGCAAACCCATCGAGCGGTGCCAGCAGGCGCTGATAATCCATCTGCTGCCCGGTCTGCGCCGCAAAAGCAGCATGGATTGCCGGAGATTTGCTATGCGTAACCGGATTGCCGATCACGACGTAGCGGTCTTTTTCGGTTGTTGCAGAATTCAATTTTTTCCTCCGCGCAACTCGGTTTCCAGTTGCTGATCGCGGGTGAATTTAAAGCGGGTAATCACCACCCACAGATCATCCTTGTCGGTAGAGCGCATGTTTTGCGGAAATTTTCCGAACGGCGCGGCGTGACGCACGATGCGCAGCGCGGCCTTATCCAGCGCCTTGCTGCCTGAGGATTTTTCAATCCGTGGTCCGCCTTCTTTTTCGTAGATGGTGCCATCCTGAAAAATCGGGATATAAACGATCAGCTCGCCATACAGTTTTTTACCGTCTTTCTGCGGGAAATTCACCGTACCGAAATCTTCGATGCGCTTTTGCAATTCCTTGTAATAGGTTGCATAGCCGACCTTTTGGGTGCTCGGCGTGATGAAAGTTTTGCGCGGACGTTTATTTTGATCTTCGATGGTTTGAGAAATTTCTGCCGCCATGCGCGCCAGCGCTTTGGACGTGTCCAGATCATCCTGTCCCTTGCTGGATTCGCGGCTGTCGTCCAGACGTTTTTTCTCCTGTTGCGGCAAACGGAAATTCGCTCGGCGTTTGGCCTGATCGAGCAATTGCTGCTGCTGCTGCTCCAGTTCTGCAATCCGCCGCTGCGCTGCACGGACGTTATCGCCGTCTTCGGTGCGCTGCATATCAGGCAGCGGCGACTTGCTGCGGCCGCTGTCATGCGCTCCGCCGCCATCCAGATCAGCCTGTGCCATCGCATCGGCTTTCAACGGTTTTTTGTCATGCCGCGCATTCACCAGAATGACTTCCAGGCCAGGATCTGCGGCCTGCGTTTCCGCAGGCTTCGGCATCACGAAATGGATCAGCAACAGCGCCGCATGCACCACCAGCGAGATGGTGACGGCGATACTGAGAATCAGGCGGTCAAACACGGATTTCATGGGCTGGCTGGCGGCATGGCCGGTTGCGCGGTCTGCCATGCCGCGTCTTCCGTGGCATCGTTTTCCGTCTGATCATCGGGGGCAGCAGAAGTCTCATCCGCTTCCGTCGCTGGCTGATGCGGCTCGCCATTGATCAACTCGATATCGGCAGCCGCATCATTTTCCAGCACGGCATCGAGCTCGGAATCGAGTTCGTCATCGTCACCCAGCTCGGTGACGCTGCTGAGTACCTCCAGCAGACGCGCCTCGACACTCAGATCAACTTCATCCCAGCGCAGAATATCGAGTTTTACCTGCGCGCCGCGCGCTGTCTGCGGCATGCCCGCCAGACGGACGATCAGCGGAATCTCCACCAGCCGCAGCACTTCGTCTTTCAGCACGACCGCATCAACCTGGCGTGCGTTTTCCTGCGCCAGCCAGCGCAGACACCAATAGCGTTCCATATTGCTCTGGAAGTCTGCATAGGCCGCATAGGCAGCGTCGAAACCGGAGACAATCGCAAACAGATCGGCATCTTTCGGCTTGAAAGGCGCCACCAGCGGCGCAGTCACACCGTGCTGGATGCAGGCAATGATCTGCCACTGGTTGATCAGGTCGGTATAGCGTCGCAGCGGCGAGGTGCTCCAGGCATACTGATCGACGCCCAGCCCCTGATGCGGCGCCGCGTGCGTCAGCATGCGTACCTGCATACGCGCCGCCCAGCCGCCCTGCCCGCGCCCGCCGGCAACGCCCTGAGCACGGTAAATGCCGGGAATGCCGTGGTCGGCCATCAGCTTGCCCCAGGTGCTGTTGGCAAAAATCATCAGCTCCGCCACCATTTTATCGAGCGGCGCACCGCGCTGGCGACGGACGATGCTGACCACGTCGTCTTCGACATAGAAATTGAAATCAACGCGGTTGGTCTGCTCAGGGCGCATGCCGAAACTCTCGCGCTTGGCCATGCGGCCTTTTTCCAACGCCAGGGCCCATTGCCAGATGCGGGCAATTTCGGCTTTGTGCGGATAATCGCTGCTGCCAGTAGCCAGATTGTCTTCCGTCACGACGGTATCGAGATCATTGTGACGCAGATTCGATGCCATCGGTATCGCTTCAACCCGGGTGTCGGTGCTGATCACACTCCAGTCTGCGCTGTTCAGCGTTGCATACAGCGATAAGGCAGGCCGTACCTGACCTGCGCCCAGCGTGTAGATATCGACCAGTGCATCCGGCAGCATGGTGATCTTGTCACCGGGCATGTAAACGGTGGACATGCGGGCACGGGCGATCTGGTCCAGTGCGTCGCCGCGCTGGATGCCGAGCCCCGGCGCAGCAATATGGATGCCGATGCGCACGGTGCCGTCACCCAGTTCGGTCACTGAAAATGCGTCGTCGATTTCTGTGGTGGTCACATCATCGATCGAGAATGCCTGCACATCTGCCACCGGCAGATCATCCGGCAAGACCGGCAAAGGCACTGTCGGAAATCCTGTGCCTTTCGGAAAATGCTCGAAATGAAATTTCGCCAGATGCAGATGTTTGGGGCTGGCAATGCCGCCGGTTTCGAGCATCAGGCGCGGAGCGCTGGTCTGCAGGACATCACAGGCTTCGGCGAGCGCCTTATATTCGATGCTGTTTTTGTCGGGCTTGAACAGCAGCGCCAGTGCCAGCGGTTTCATCGCGTCCGGCAGGCGGTGCTGCTTCAGTTCTTCCACATAAGCCGCCTGCACCAGCAATTGCTGTTTCTTTTTTTCGATACCGGCCAGAGCAGCCTGCAACGAAGCTTCCGGTGCGGCCTTGTAGCGGCCACGGCCTTTTTTGTAGAAATATACCGGTGCCTGGTGCAGCGCCAGAATCAGGCCCGCCGCTTCCACTGGCTGCGGGACATGACCAAAGTATTCGGCACCCAGTTCAGCAAAACCGAATTCTTCCTGCCCGGCGACTTCCCATAAAAAACCAAGATCAGCTTCTGCCGCCGCAGCTTTGGCCTGTTCGATCAGCGTGACCGGATCGGGCGCGGTGAATTGCAGCAGTACATCCTTGGCCTTAACCTTGGTGCGCTTGCCGCTGGCGAGCTCGACCTGATACGCCTCGCCTGCCTGCGATAACACTGTGCCAGCTTTAAAATCACCTGATTCTTCAAAAAATAAATTCATGCAAACTTCTTTGTCTCTATGTCAGTCCGGCCTGGAAAAACCAGGTTTTATGAGGAGTATCTGTCAAAATTGCCTTGATGACCCCGATTAATCAGGGCAAAAAAATATACTCCCCTCTAGTATATTTAATATGCTTTTACGTTAATGCGCTGTTGCGGCGCTGTGTTTTTATTCTGTGCCTTTGTGCTTTTCGTTGTATCCGATCCGTTCAGTCTGACTCCGGCGCCGACAGTAAAACCGGCAAGGTCAGCACCGCGGGCAAAAACACTTCAGTTACCAGCAGGCAAGCCCCCTTACGCCAGAACAGAGAGCGGCGTGCCGGCAGGCTGGCGGCCTGTATCTGCGGCAGCACCGCGCGGATCCGCCGCATCAGCGGATGTTGTGCATGCAGCCGGGCAAACGACAAACGCCCGCGCTCAACCAGCGGATCGTTAAATAAAGTGCTGCCCAGCGAGCGCTCTCCCAGTCCGCGGAATAAAGGCCACTGCGCGGCAGTTGCGGTCAATGGCACGACGGTATGGCCATAAATCATCGCCTCGCCGTCGCAACGCAAAATCACTTCGCGTTGATGCACTTTTTCCACCCGTGCCAGTCCCAGCGCAGCATACTCGTCCGTCAGGCACAACGCCTTGTGCTGTGACAAGCGCTGTACGCGGAACTGTCCGCAACGCGCCACCAGCCTGGCGGTCAGCGAGTCGCGGTTGGTCAGCCAGTCCTGCATGCTGCGCCGCTGATCGACCGTCTGCACATGACTGAACCATTGCCCCGCCGCACGGTGGCGCGGCTGCATTGCCCCGGGTTGCGGGATGGTGACCGGTAAAATATTGAGCACCGGTTTCATTGTTGACGAATCACGCATCGCAAGCATCATCCGCATCACAAAAAGCCATAACTTCCGGCAGATAATCTGCAAACTCCGCAATGCCGTGGTCGCTGCCCTGAATAATATGCTGCCGTGCACCGGGGTAATGGGCAACCATTTCACGCCAGTCCAGCACCTCGTCGCCAGTGGCCGCCAGCAGGAAATAACGTGCCGGACGGGTAATCTGCGACACCGCCAGCGCCCGCAATTCGTCCACGTATTCCGGCTTGAATTCAAAACGCTCGTTACTGTGATAATAAGTCGTCACCCCGACGTAGCTTTCCAGATCGCGCGGCGGCTTGACTGCAGGGTTGAGCAAAACCGCGCGACAGCCGTATTTTTCTGCCAGCCAGGTCGCATAATAACCGCCCAGCGAAGAGCCGATGATGCTGATGGCAGCGCAGTTTGCGGCAGTTTGCAGAATGGCTTCCGCCTGCAGCATCGCCTGCGCCGGAGAAGGTGACAGCGCCGGGCAATGCCATTCGGCACTGCGTGCGCGACGCGCCATCTCCTGCTGCATGAGCCGTGCCTTGTAGGATTGGGGAGAGGAGCGGAATCCGTGCAGATACAAAATCATGCTGCCACAACTCCGGCCGCAGCCCGCTGATGCAGCCGGTCGAGCAATTTCTGATGCACGCCGCCGAAGCCACCATTGCTCATAATCAGCACATAATCGCCCGCCTGCGCCTGCTGCGCAATGGCCTGCACCAGTTCAGGAATTGTATGGAAACAGGCCACTTTATCTCCCAGCGGCGCCAGTGCGGCCGCCAGATCCCAACCCAGCGCATCCTTGCCTTCGGTCGCGCCGAAACCAAATACCCGGTCAGCCTGCGCCAGACTGCCCGGCAAAGCCTGTTTCATTGTCCCCAGCTTCATGGTGTTGGAACGCGGCTCCAGCACAGCCAGAATGCGTGCTGCGCCGACTTTGCGCCGCAGCCCCGCAATCGTGGTCGCGACAGCCGTCGGATGGTGTGCGAAATCGTCGATCACGGTCACACCGTCTTCGACGCCGCGCACTTCCATGCGCCGTTTCACGTTCACGAAATGCGCCAGCGCTTCGATGGCGAGTTCAGGTTTGATGCCGACATGGCGGGCTGCCGCAATCGCGGCCAGCGCGTTCTGGCGATTGTGTTCGCCATTCAGCTGCCATTGCACCGTTCCCTGATATTTCTCATCGAAAAATACGTCGAAATCCTCACCGTCTTTCAGTCTGATGTGCCACTGCTGATCGCTGCCGAAAAATTCTTTCTCGCTCCAGCAACCTCGCTGCAGCACACGTTGCAGCGCATCGTTGTGACCATTGACGATCAGACGTCCGACGCCGGGCACGGTGCGCACCAGGTGGTGAAACTGCGTCTCGATCGCTCCCACATCCGGAAAAATATCGGCATGATCGTATTCCAGATTATTCAGGATGGCAGTCTTCGCATGGTAGTGCACAAACTTACTGCGCTTGTCAAAAAAAGCCGTGTCATATTCGTCCGCCTCGATCACAAAAAAATCCGAAGCGTGATTTCCCTGCAGGCGGGCTGAAATACCGAAATTCAGTGGCACGCCGCCAATCAGAAAGCCCGGCGCATAACCGGCGTATTCCAGTATCCAGGCCAGCATGGCGGATGTGGTGGTTTTACCATGTGTACCAGCTACCGCCAGCACCCATTTGTGGCGCAGGATATGGTCACCCATCCATTGCGGTCCGGACACATAAGGCAGGCCGCGGTTCAGGATTTCCTCCATCAGCGGATTGCCACGCGACACCACATTGCCGACAACGTACAGATCCGGCTCCAGTGCGATCTGCTCTGCACCGAATCCCTGTGTCAGGGTGATGCCCTGCGCTTCGAGCTGCGTGCTCATGGGCGGATAAACATTGGCATCGCAGCCAGTCACCGTATGCCCCGCCTCTTTGGCCAGAACTGCCAGCCCTCCCATGAAGGTGCCGCAAATACCGAGGATATGAATATGCATAATTTCAATCAATTTCAGAATCCCGCAATTCTACCTGAGTGCTGCCCGGTTTCCGTATGCACAAAGGAACAGATGTTAGGTTATGATGCATCCATGATGATTCACAATCCCAATGAAGCCGAAGCCCTGCGTACAGAAATCGCGATGCTGGCAGCGCGCATGATCGCCGAAGACGGAGCGGATTACGCCACCGCCAAGCGAAAAGCGGTGCGCCAATTGCTCGGCAACCAGAAACCCAGAGGCGATATCCTGCCCGATAATGCACAGATCGAACAGGAAGTACGGGAATACCATGCGCTGTTTTTTGGCGACACCCAGCCACAGCGCCTGCTGCAGCTGCGTCAGCTGGCGGCGGATCTGATGGAAGAACTGGAACGCTTCAACCCCTATCTGGTCGGTGCGGTGCTGAACGGCACCGCGGGCCCGCATTCAGACATCTACCTGCATCTTTATGCTGACAATACCAAAGATGTCGCGATCTACCTGCTGAATCAGGATATTGAATTCGAGGTATCAGAAAGCTTCAACCATCGGCATGACAGTATTGAAACACTGAGCTTCATGCGCGGGAAAGAGGGCGTGCATCTGGTATTGCAGGGACAGGATGCGATCCGGCAGGGGAAAAACCAGGAACGCGCCAACCTGCAAGCCCTGCGCGCGCTGATCAGCGATAGTCTTCACTCTGCGGAAAATTCTTATGGAACTGATTAATAAAAAATTTGCAGGCGCCATCCTGCTGGGACTCAGCTTCACAGGACTCGGCATCTATGCCGGCAACCTGCAAACCACACCCGACACACCGGAAAGCAGCGCAGTCCGCCAGGTCATGAGTAAAAAATTCCCTGATAGCAATGGACTGCGGCAATCACTTTCAAGCTGGAAAAACCAGTTGCTCGTGGTTAACTTCTGGGCAACCTGGTGCGCGCCCTGCGTACAGGAAATGCCGGAATTATCCGCCTTGCAACACGAATTATCCGGCAAGCCAGTGCAGATCGTCGGTCTGGGCATCGACAGTCCGTCGAATATTTCGGAATTTGCCAAAAAGTACAGTATCAGCTACCCGCTGCTGGTTGCCGGACTGGAAGGCAGCGAACTATCCCGCCAGCTCGGCAATCAGGCAGGCGGACTACCCTTCACCGTCCTGATCACCCCGGATGGGAAGGTTGCCAAAAGCTATCTGGGTCGCCTGAAAATGGATGCACTGCGCGCCGACATCGCCAAATTTTCTGCGGAAAAATCAAAGTAAGTCGATTTTTCCTTGCCAATCTGCTGTTAATGACGGCAAAATGCGGCCATCTTCGTCAAATCAAACATGACTATGGCAAGCAAACTGCTGCTGTTGAATGGCCCGAATCTGAATCTGCTCGGCACCCGTGAGCCCGCCAAGTACGGTGCAATCACTCTGAGCGAAGTGGAAACTGCCGCCCAGGCGCAGGCAACAGTCGCAGGCGTAACACTGACCACATTCCAGAGCAACCACGAAGGTGCGCTGATCGACCGCATTCACGCGACCCGCAGCGAAGCCATCGATGCCATCATCATCAATCCAGGCGGCCTCACACACACCAGTGTGGCGCTGCGCGATGCGCTGGCAGCAGTCGCGATTCCTTTTGTTGAAATCCACATCACCAACATCCATCAGAGAGAAGCATTCCGGCATCACTCCTTCCTGTCTGACATCGCTCGTGGCGTCATCTGCGGTTTCGGCACCGACGGCTACCGGCTCGCCATTGATTTTTGCATAAAAAATCTTTAACTCCTTTTATCTTCGCGCATTATTAAACAATTTCCGCTTATTTTGATGTACAATCAAACTTTAAGCGTCATTGCCAGAACGATTAAATCGTTCTATATTGCGCTTCCGTTCATTCAAAATTACCTTTTTCAAAGGGGCTCCACATGGATTTAAGAAAACTCAAAACCCTGATCGACCTCGTGGCAGAATCGGATATCGCCGAACTCGAAGTGACTGAAGGTGAAGGTAAAGTCCGTATCGTCAAATCCTCTGCAATGCCCCAGAATCAAGTAGTCATGATGCCGCAACAGGCACACCAGGCTGCCGCGCCCGTCGCTGCTGCACCGGTTGCTGCCGCGGCACCGGCAGTGCCGGAAGGTCATATCGTCAAGTCTCCTATGGTCGGAACTTTCTACCGCTCTTCTGCCCCGGGTGCTGCCCCATTCGCCGATATCGGCAAGAGTGTCGGCAAGGGCGATACGCTGTGCATCATCGAAGCAATGAAGTTGCTGAACGAAATTGAAAGCGATTTCGAAGGCACGATTAAACAGATTCTGGTGGAAAATGGTCAGCCTGTTGAATACGGTCAGCCGCTATTCGTGATTGGCTAATCCGGGCTGCCGTACCTGAGGTCCCGGACGCCTTCCGTTGTAACCATTGCCACCGCAAAGTTAAATCATGTTTGAAAAAATTCTTATCGCCAATCGAGGTGAAATCGCGCTCCGTATCCAGCGCGCCTGCCGCGAAATGGGCATCAAAACCGTGGTCGTGCACTCTGAAGCAGACCGCGAAGCAAAATATGTGAAGCTGGCTGACGAATCTGTCTGTATCGGCCCTGCTCCATCGAATCTGAGTTACCTGAGCATGCCCGCGATCATCAGCGCCGCTGAAGTCACCGACGCGCAGGCGATTCATCCTGGCTATGGCTTCCTGTCGGAAAATGCGGACTTCGCCGAGCGCGTTGAGCAATCCGGTTTCGTCTTCATTGGTCCACGCGCCGAATCGATCCGCATGATGGGCGATAAAGTTTCTGCCAAACATGCCATGATCGCAGCCGGTGTGCCATGCGTACCAGGTTCGGAAGGTGCATTGCCGGATGATCCGAAAGTGATTGTCCAGACCGCCCGCAAAGTCGGCTATCCGGTCATCATCAAAGCTGCCGGCGGCGGCGGTGGCCGTGGCATGCGCGTGGTGCATACCGAAGCAGCCTTACTCAATGCAGTCACCATGACCAAGACGGAAGCCGGTGCAGCATTCGGCAACCCGGAAGTCTATATGGAAAAATTCCTGGAAAATCCGCGTCACGTGGAAATCCAGATTCTGGCCGATCAGCATGGCAATGCGATCTGGCTTGGCGAACGCGACTGCTCCATGCAGCGCCGCCATCAGAAAGTAATTGAAGAAGCGCCGGCTCCCGGCATTCCGCGTAAGCTGATCGAAAAAATCGGCGACCGCTGCGCGGCAGCCTGCCGCAAGATCGGTTACCGTGGCGCCGGTACGTTTGAATTCCTGTATGAAAACGGCGAATTTTATTTCATCGAAATGAACACTCGCGTGCAGGTTGAGCATCCGGTCACTGAAATGATTACCGGCATCGATATCGTGCAGGAGCAGATCCGGATTGCATTCAATGAAAAACTGCGTTTCAAGCAGAGCGAAGTCACGCTGAAAGGCCATGCGATCGAATGCCGGGTGAACGCGGAAGATCCGTTTAAATTCATCCCATCCCCCGGCCGCATCACCTCCTGGCACACGCCGGGCGGCCCTGGCATCCGCGTTGATTCTCACGCTTATGCAGGCTACTTCGTGCCGCCGAATTATGACTCCATGATCGGTAAAGTTATTGCCTACGGCGAAACCCGTGAGCAGGCAATCCGCCGGATGCAGATTGCTTTATCGGAAATGGTGGTTGAAGGCATACAGACCAATATCCCGCTGCATCGGGAACTGATGATTGATGCCCGCTTCATTGAAGGCGGCACCAATATTCACTACCTTGAGCACAAACTGGCAGACATGCCGGATCTGGCCAAGAAAAACAAGTAAGTTATTATCAGCAGTCATGACCGTGATGGCCCTGCTTAACAGCGGGGCCGTTGCACAGAAAGAGCCGGATAATGGGTTGGATAGAAATTATTATTGAAGTAGCGCGTGAGCAGGCAGAACCGCTGTCGGATGCCCTGATGGATGCTGGCGCATTATCGGTATCGGTGGAAGATGCGGACGAAGGCACCGCCAACGAAAAACCTATTTTCGGCGAACCGGGCATGGAACCGGAAGAAGCCGCCTGGGACCGCAGTCGCGTCGTGGCACTGGCAGAAAAAGACAGTGATCATCAGGCCATCGTGGCTGAAGCAGCGGCGGCCATCGGACTGGCCGAAGCGCCGTCACACACGGTACGCACAGTTGAGGAGCAGGACTGGGTACGGCTGACACAATCGCAGTTCGCACCGATTCATATCGGTAAAAATATCTGGGTCGTACCAAGCTGGCACGATGTCCCGGATCCGACCGCGCTGGTGCTCGAACTCGACCCGGGGCTGGCCTTTGGCACCGGCAGTCATCCGACTACCCGCCTCTGCATGGAATGGCTGGAAGCCCATGCGCCAGCACAGAAAACAGTGCTCGACTACGGCTGTGGCTCCGGCATTCTGGCGATGGTCGCCAGCAAGCTCGGCGCCCGCAGCGTGATCGGGGTAGACATCGATCCGCAGGCCATAGAATCAGCGCATTTCAACGCAGAGCGCAATCAGTGTCAGATCGAATATGCGCTGCCGGAAGCCTTTGGCGAAGCCCATCCGGCATCAGAAAAATTTGACGTGGTGGTTGCCAACATTCTCTCCAGCCCGCTGAAACTGATGGCGCCGATGCTGGCCGGCCGGGTTGCGGCCGGCGGTTCGCTGATTTTGTCCGGCGTGCTGGCACGCCAGGCGGAAGAAGTCGCGGCAGCCTATGCGCCCTTCATCAGACTCAGTGTCTGGGCTGAACATGAAGGCTGGGTTGCGCTGTCGGGCAGCTTGCCGGACTGATCAAGATGGCGCTCGCCACCCGCTGCCCTCATTGCCAGACCACGTTCCGGGTCGCCAATGATCAGCTGAAACTGCATGCCGGGCTGGTCCGTTGCGGAGCCTGCCAGCAGACTTTCAACGGTGTCGAGCATCTCATTGCGCCGGATACTGCGGAACAATCAGCCGTCGTCCGGCCAACGGTATCTTCTGCCACTCCGGAAATCCGCCAGAACCCTCCCGCAGCCACCGAAGCATCCCGTGCTGCTGCCAGCATACCGGCGACTCCGCCAGTTCAAACGCAGGATAATGATAAGGATAAGCCCGCTCTGCAGGTGTGGAAAACCGCTTCAGCAACAATGCATGAAGAGTCTGCAGAGACATTCCAGGGACACGCCGGTTCCGCTGCAAACAGCGCGCCTGACACCCATGATTTGTCTGCCTCACTCGATTTTGTACTGGGTGATGAAGATCCGGCAGGCACCTTGTCCAGCTTGCAGGAACAACCGGTGGAAATCATTGCAGCACAGGTTGAACTCGAAACCAAGGCAGCTTTACTGGATGAACCCAGCATAGACTGGTCAGTCGCCGACCTCGCTACCGAAGATCTTTCTGCGGGCGACAGCGAAACAATCGCTGCTGCCGGACCAGTGCTGCACGCCGTCACAACCACTCCGTATGCCGCCGAAGATAACGCGAATACCGATGAACTGACAGACCTTCATGGCGACGATCTTTTGCAGTCCGGCGCGCAGACTTTACCGGGGGAAGATGACGATTCCCATGCGGAAGCCGATGACGATAAACCTGATTTTGTACTGCAGGCCGAAAAAGAGCAGCGTCATGGCAAATGGCTGCGCATGACCTATCTGCTCATGATTCTGATACTGCTGCCATTGCTGTTGGCACAGGCCGCCTATTTTTTCCGCATCCAGCTCAGTGCTGTTTTCCCGGTGACCCGGCCGGTACTGACTCATGTCTGCCAGTTGTTACGCTGCCAGATTGGTCTGCCCGCGCAAATCGATGCCATCAGCATTGAATCCAATGAACTGCAGGCGCTGGCTCCGGATAAAAACGTTTTTTCACTCGTGATGCAATTACAAAATCACGCAGCAACAGCGCAGGCATGGCCAGTGGTGGAACTGGTGCTGAATGACAGCAAAGACAAAGCCGTCCTGCAAAAAGCATTTCAGCCAGCTGACTACTTACCCGCCAGCAGCGACCTCAGTAAAGGTTTTTCGCCGGGTACAGAACAAAATATCAAACTCTTTTTTGAATTACCGAAACTCAAAGCCGCAGGCTACCATGTCAGCGTGTTTTATCCCTGAATGCAGGCGCACCGCCCCCCTCCCGGACGCCTTCCTTACCCTGAATATTATCCAGTCCTACCCGGACAGCGCCCGGTCAGTGTTTTTTATGCAGTGCACATGCCAGCTTCGCTCCGGCACGGGCATTATTTTTAACCAGTGCAATATTCGTCGCCAGACTGCGGCCGCCCGACAATTCCTTGATACGTGCCAGCAGAAATGGCGTTACCGCCTTGCCGCCAATTCCCTGTTGCGCGGCTTCCTGCAAAGCCTGAACGGTGATCTGCTCAATCTCTGCACGCGGCATCGCATCTTCTTCCGGCACCGGGTTGGCAATCACAATACCGCCACGCAATCCCAGCTGCCATTTGGTGTGAATAAAATCGGCCTGCTGTTCCGCGCTATCGAGCTGGAAATCCGCAGAATATCCGCTGTCGCGCGTAAAAAATGCCGGAAACGCGCGCTGCCCGATACTGACTACAGGCACGCCATACGTTTCCAGATATTCCAGCGTCAGACCCAGATCGAGTATAGACTTGGCACCGGCACAGACCACTGCCACCGAAGTCTGCGCCAGCTCCTGCAAGTCGGCGGAAATATCGAAGCTGGTTTCCGCGCCACGGTGAACCCCGCCTATGCCCCCGGTCACAAAGACCTGGATATCCGCCAGCGCTGCGCAAATCATCGTTGCCGCCACCGTAGTGGCGCCCAGCTGACGACTTGCCAGCACATAAGCCAGATCACGACGGCTCACCTTAATGGCGTCGGCAGACTGCCCCAGACGGATCAGGTCGGCATCTGACAAACCGATATGGATTTTTCCCTCCATGACCGCGATCGTCGCAGGCACCGCCCCCTGTTCGCGAATAATCTGCTCGACCTCCCTGGCCGTCTGCACATTCTGCGGATAGGGCATCCCGTGTGAAATGATGGTCGACTCCAGCGCCACAACCGGTTTACCGGTCATTTTTGCGGCACGGACTTCATCAGAAAATACCAGATAAGATTGCATTAGGATTCCTCATCAAAAATAGCAGGGTTGATTGCCGCAGCAACCGTGGTCTCGGTTTGTATCGTGTAAGCAGCCAATTGCAGGCCTCGCTGGCAGGCCAGGTGCAAATCATCCGGCACCCGTTGCAATGACCAGCAGACACCGGCAGAAAAAGCATCACCAGCTCCCGTCACATCCTGTACCGCCGCTGGCAAGGCCGGGAGTATGCCAAAACCCTGCCCGGCGCGCCGGTTCGTCATCCCGACACCCTGCGCCCCCAGGCTGACCAGCACATCTTCCACGCCTTGCTGCTGCAGATGCCCGCAGGCCTGTGCCAGGCTGGCGACATCCGGCAAATGCCGCCCTGCGCGCTGCTCCAGCTCAGAACGGTTTAAAATCAGCAAACGCACACCCTGCAGATCATCGGGTAAATGCACCATCTTCGGCAGGGAAACCGCGATCAGAATCAGTGGTTTGACGGTGCGTCTGGCTTCTTCCTGTAAAAAACTGATACTGGCCCGGCATAAATTCAGATCGGCAATCAGCATCACTGCGGCAGCCAGTCCGCTCTGCCGTTGCTGCAATATCTCCGGAGTCAGGGCGCTGCAAAGTTCCATCTCGGAAAACGCCATTTCCATTTCCCCCGCAGGATTCAGCACAGCGGTGTACGTGCCGCTGGCTGCACCGGGCAGAATCAGACTGTGTTCCGTCTGGATGCCCAGTGCCCCGGCATGTTTCAGCAAGGACTGGCCGGCAGCATCATCGCCAACCGCGCTCAACAGACTGCAAAGACCTCCCAGCCGCGCCAGATTTTCCGCAATATTCCGTGCCACGCCGCCGAAGGATTCACGCTGCACGACCGGATTTGAAGTTCCGTTCTGCAAACTGGCGGACAGCCTGAGTTTCCGGTCAATATTTGCACCGCCGATACACAGAAAAGTACGGTGATCCGGCAATACATAGGCACGTCCCAGAATCCGCCCCTCTTTGGTCAGTTGTGCGATATAGCCAGCCACGGCAGAGCGCGACAGGCTCAGATGCGTCGCCAGCTCTTGCTGACTGAGGTAAGGATTTGCCTGTATCAATGCGAGAATCTGTTCTTTATTCGTTTCCGCTTTCATGAAACCCCTTGTCGATCCGCCGCTCATCGAGGCTGAGCGTAACATTTGTGCAGGGAACATCTTATTCACTACTCAGCAATAAAACAATTGTTTTAAAAAATAAACTTTTGTTCTTGTTAAATTTAACATCCGATTCTCATCGACCTCTGCACCTCAGGTCGCACCAACCTGACACGATCAGGTATACCTGGCAGCCAAAAGGGTTTCTTGCCAGTTTCTTGCCACTCTTTTGATCATTTCTTGCTGAAATTACCCGCTCAAACGCCAAAATATTTCTCATGCGATACCGGCAAACGGCATGATCCAATTCCTATTTGACAGCACCGTCTGTCTGCCCGACAATCTCGCACGCTCTTCTGATACGGTAGAACAAAAATACAGTGCCCGTCGTCTGATTTTTCTGCTCCGGCCGAACACCGGATTGCACAAAATTTCACCAAAAATCCGGGAATCGCTTGACGAGCGGAAGTAGCCCATAGTTAAATACGAAAACGATTGCGCAAACGATTGCGCACCTTCTAATATTGAGAAAAAAGTATCATGAAGCCACGCATCACAGTAGCCGGCAGCGTCAACATGGATCTGGTTTTCCGCACACCGCGCATGCCCGCTTTAGGCGAAACTTTGCACGGTCATGAGTTCCGGCAGATTCCAGGCGGTAAAGGTGCCAACCAGGCAGTGGCTGCCGCCCGGCAAGGTGCTGACGTCAGCTTCATTGGCGCAGTCGGTGACGACGGTTTTGGTGATGTTTCACGCCAGACGCTGGCAGCTGAGGGAATTGATCTGCGTTATCTGACGCGGGTTGCCGGAGTAGCGACCGGCGTCGCCGGCATATTGGTTGAAGACGGCGGGGACAACAGTATCGTGCTGGCCGCCGGTGCCAATGCCAGCGTATCGGTTGCCCAGATTGAAGCCGCCCGCGATACGATTTGCAATGCCGGCATGCTGCTGTGCCAGCTCGAAATACCCTTGGCAAGCGTCACCCATGCCATCCAGATCGCGCACGACACCGGAGTCAAGGTGATCCTGAATCCGGCACCGGCGCAGGATCTTGATCCTGCTTTGCTGGCGCAGGTCGATTACCTGATCCTGAACGAAACGGAAGCCACCCAACTGAGCCAGATCGAAGTGACCGACCAGACCAGCGCCCGTTATGCGGCAGAAAAACTGCTGGCGCTCGGAACTGGTGCCGTGTTGCTGACGATGGGCGGTCATGGCGCACTGATTGCGCAGACGGGTGAATGCCAGTTTATTCCAGCGATTAAAGTGAATGTGGTCGATACCACAGCAGCGGGCGATACTTTTGTCGGCGCATTCGCCGTCGGCATTGCGAATGGTCTCAGCATTGCTGACGCCAGCCGTGAAGCGCAATACACCGCCGCACTGACGGTGACCCGGCTCGGTGCGCAGACATCGATTCCGCAACGTCAGGAAGTGCTGGATTTCATGGCGGCCCGTCAGGCCGCCTGAAGCCGTCTCAACGGATTTCAGGGCCCGTTGCTGTATTTGATAAAATTTTTCCCGCATGAAGTGAAGCCGCACCGCTCCATGTTAGGCTGGTGAAAGCAAGCGTGAAATGACCATCCCGCTGACCATCGTTTTCTACCAGCTGTTTTCACTGAATGATCTCTGAATAAGGAAGCTCTCATGAAACTTAAACCATTCTGCCTGACTCTGGCTGGTCTGCTCACAGCAGCCAGTGTTTATGCCGCAGATCCGAAGTTTGCAGTGATTTACGATGCAGGTGGTAAATTTGATAAATCTTTCAACCAGTCTGCTTCCGAAGGTGCGGAACGCTTTAAAAAAGAAACCAAGATCGGCTTCATGGAAGTTCAGGTCGCCAGCGACACCCAGACTGAACAGGTATTACGCAATCTGGCGCGTAAAAAAGTCGATCTGATCGCCTCCATCGGTTTTGCCCAGGCACAGGCAGTCCAGAATGTCGCCAAAGAATTTCCTGCCACAAAATTCGTTCTGATCGATGGCGTCGCCAAAGGCGATAACGTCAGTTCAGTGCTGTTTAAAGAACAGGAAGGCTCTTATCTGGTCGGCGTGGCAGCAGCGATTGCCAGCAAATCGAAAAAAGTCGGCTTCATCGGCGGCATGGATATTCCACTGATCCGCAATTTCTCCTGCGGCTATGTGCAGGGCGTCAAAGCAACGGATGCCAAAGTCGAGATCGTGCAGAATATGGTCGGCACCACTACCTCCGCATGGAATGACCCTGCCAAAGGCGGTGAACTGGCACGAGCCCAGTTTGAACGCGGCGTCGATGTGATTTTTGCAGCAGCGGGTGGCAGCGGTATGGGTACTCTGCAGGCCGTCAAAGAAAAAGGCAAGCTCGCTATCGGCGTTGACTCGAATCAGAATTACATGTATCCGGGCAGCATGCTGACATCCATGGTCAAGCGCGTCGATCAGGTCATTTATGACAGTTTCATGCAAATGAAAAACGGTAACTGGAAAGCCGGCGTCGCCTATAAAGGTTTGAAAGAAGGCGGTGTGGACTGGGCGCTGGACAAGGATAACCGCAGTGTGGTCAGTGCGGATATGGAAAAGCGTGTCAATGCCGCCAAGCAGGACATCATCAGCGGTAAAGTGAAAGTAGTTGATTTCCGCGATGCCAACAAGTGTCCGGTCTGACGACATATTCCTTGCCGGGGCGCAGATGATGCGCCCCGCATTGCGTCGTCACCCCTGATTCCGAATCATGCCCCTTCTTCGCCGAACCTAACATCCTGAACGTATGCAGCCAGCAGTCGAATTTCAACACATCTCCAAACGCTTTGGTGCGGTACAAGCCAATCGCGATGTGAGCTTCTCCATTGCGGAAGGATCAATCCACGGTGTCATCGGCGAAAATGGTGCGGGCAAGTCCACGCTCATGAGTATCCTGTACGGCTACTATCGCGCAGATAGTGGCAAATTACTCATCAATGGCCAGCAACACGATATCCGCAACAGCCATGAGGCAATCGATCTCGGAATCGGCATGGTGCATCAGCACTTTATGCTGGTCGAGAACATGACCGTGCTCGACAATGTGATGCTGGGCAGCGAAGGTGGCTTCCGTCTGCAAAAAAACCGTAAGCAGCTTGAGCAGCAATTGCGTGACATCTGTCAGCGCTATTCACTCGACGTCGATCCGCTCGATAAGATAGAAGATTTATCCGTCGGGGTTCAGCAAAGAGTAGAAATCCTGAAGCAGATCTATCGCAGCGCGAACATCCTGATTCTGGATGAGCCGACCGCGGTGCTGACGGTACAGGAAACCGCCTCGCTGTTTGCCGTCTTGCGCCTGTTCAAAGAGCAGGGCAAAACCATCATTCTGATTACTCACAAGCTGCAGGAAATTCTCGACATCACCGACGAAGTAACCGTGATGCGCGCGGGTACCGTCGTCGGTTCTGTGCAGACAGCAAACACTAATAAAGAACAACTGGCTGAACTGATGGTGGGTCGCCCTATCGAAACACATCTGCCGCGTGCACCGTATGCGCCAGGTGAAACGGTGCTCGATGTAAAGGGTCTGAACCTGATCAATGCGCAGCAAGTCAGCCTGCTCAAAGATCTGAATTTCAATATCCGCGCCGGAGAAATCGTCGCCATCGCTGGCGTCTCCGGCAATGGACAAAGCGAACTGCTGGAAGTGCTGAGCGGTATGCATCTGCCGAGCAGCGGCACCGTCAGCATGCAAGGAAAACCACTGCCATTTGCGGGCCGCAAGGATGCTGACGGCCTGCCGGCGACTTTCCGCGAGCTTGGTATTGCCCACGTCCCGGAAGACCGTTTGCGTGACGGGGTTGTGAAGAATTTTTCGGTGATGATGAACAGCTTTCTCGGTTACCAGAAAAAGCTGGGCAAAGCCTTTGGCCTGCTCGACTACAAAACCATACTAAAAACCTGTAACGAACTGCTGAGCAAATTTGATGTGCGCCCGGCCGACCCGCATTTGCGCATCGCCCTGCTGTCTGGTGGTAATCAGCAAAAAGTGGTGATGGCGCGCGAAATGGCATCGTCACCCAAACTGATGCTGGTCGGCCAGCCAACACGCGGTGTCGATATCGGCACCATAGAGAGCCTGCACGCACGCTTGCTGGCGATGCGCGATGCCGGTGTCGCCATCCTGTTAGTGTCAGTGGAACTCGAAGAAGTCCGCGCGCTGGCTGACCGCATCTTGGTGATGTCCGGTGGCTGCATTACCGGCGAACTGAAAGTAGAAGAATTTGATGCGACCCGCATCGGCCTGCTGATGGGCGGATTACATAAGCACTAAGCAGCAGCCTGTCAAAAACCGAATATAAGCGAACAAACAAGCGACGAACCACGTATGAATCAAGCCGATCTTCCCCGCTGGGCCACCGCCTTTGCCCTGCCTTTACTGAATTTGCTGTCTGCCCTGCTAGTCGCAGCGGGTGTGATTTATCTGCTGGGTGAAAGCCCGCTGGAGTCGCTGGGCATACTGCTGAATGCCGCTGTTTTCAATCCTGAAGGAATGGGTTACACCCTGTTCTACGCCACCACATTCATCTTCACCGGATTGTCGGTGTCAATTGCGATGCAAGCGGGCTTATTCAATATCGGCAGCGAGGGTCAGATGTATCTGGGCGGTCTCGGGCTGACACTGGTATTGCTGGCTTTTGATGCCAGCTTACCGACATGGCTGTTGATACCGCTGGCAATAGCAGGCAGCGCGATTTTCGGTGCGGCATGGGCTTTTTTACCTGGCTATCTGCAGGCAAAGCGTGGCAGCCACGTCGTCGTCACCACCATCATGTTCAACTTCATCGCCGCCAGCCTGATGAATTACATCATCGTCAGCTTTCTGATTCCTGCCGGTGAACAAAACACCGCCAGCCGGGTCTTTGCCGACAGTGCATGGCTGCCTAAACTGAATGGCATCCTTCCTATCCTTGGTGAAACACCGCTGAATATCAGCTTCATCATGGCCTTGCTGGCATTGCTCATTTACGGTATTGCTGTGTGGCGCACAACCTGGGGTTATCAATTACGCGCAACAGGTCTGAACCAACACGCGGCGCACTATGCCGGTATTTCTATCAGTAAAACCATCATCATTGCGATGATGATTTCCGGCGCACTGGCGGGTCTGGCATCCGTCAATTCCGTGATGGGTTCCACCCATTATCTGGGATTGAATTTCCCTGCCGGCGCCGGTTTCATCGGCATCGCCGTTGCGCTGATGGGACGCCAGCATCCGATAGGGATTTTGCTGTCATCGATACTGTTCGGCGCGCTGATTCAGGGCGGCTTTGATCTGTCGCTGGAAAAACCGAATATTCCGACCGAAACTTTTATTTTCATTCAGGGCCTGATCATTCTGTTTTGCGGTGCGATGGAAAATCTGTATGCCCCGGCGATTTCTGCTTTGCTCAAGCGTAAGGAAAAATGATGTTTGATGATTTTCAATTTTCCAGCATTCTGGTCTCTACCATCCGTAATGCACCGGTATTAATGTTTGCAGCGATGGCAGGTCTGTTTGCCGAACGCAGCGGCGTGGTTGATCTGGCACTCGAAGGCAAGATGCTGGCGGCGGCCTTTGTTTCTGCAGCGGTCGCATACGCTACGCAAAACCCGTGGTTCGGCATACTCGCCGGTGTCGGCATTTCTGCGGCCATCGCCTTGTTGCAGGGCTTCGTCAGCATCACGCAAAAAGGTAACCAGCTGGTCGCTGGTATTGCGTTGAATATCGCCCTGAGCGGTCTGACCTTTGTACTGGCGCAGTTTTTCTTCATGCAGGGCGGACGCACGCCTGACCTTGGCTCTGCCCGTCTGTTTGATATCGTTTTGCCGGGTTCAGATGCGGTGGCAGGTATTCCGTTTCTCGGCTGGTTTTACACCAAGCTGATCGGCGGCCACAGCGCGCTGGTATATCTGGCGTTTGCCCTGATACCGCTGGTGCACTGGATCCTGTATCACACCCGTTTCGGCCTGCGTCTGCGTGCCGTCGGTGAAAACCCGCACGCCGCAGATGCCGCTGGCATTAATGTCGAGCGCACCCGCTTTATGGCGATGCTGTGCGCCGGTGTGCTGTGTTCATTCTCGGGCGCGTATCTGTCCATCGTACAAAGTGGTTTCTTCCTGCGCGATATGTCGGCCGGTAATGGTTATCTGGCGCTGACTGCGCTGGTGTTCGGTAACTGGCGGCCGCTGCAAACAGCGCTCGGTTGCCTGATGTTCGGTTTTTTCGCTGCTCTGCAAGTTCAGATCGAAGGCGTGGTCTTCCCTGGCCTGGGCAAAGTACCGGGATCATTGATACAGATGATTCCTTATGTAGTCACCGTCGTCGTTCTTGCGGGCCTGATGGCGAAATCCGTCGCGCCGAAGGCGATAGGCGTGCCGTTTGTAAAGTCAAGATAAAAGACTATAAAACCTGCTGGCAAACTGCATGGGGCTGACCCGTGCCGGCTGCCGGTGATTTATTTTTTAAATCGACAACGTTACGGCCTCCTTGAACCAGGTCAAACACAACAAATTGCTTCAAGCTGGGTTCTGTTCAATGGCCAGCTGAAGTTAATTCCTGGAGTATTTCCATGCAAGCAAAACATAAAGTCATTTTCGATACGGACCCGGGTGTAGATGACGCAATGGCGCTGTATTTCGCGCTGGCGCATCCTGATATCGATGTCGTCGGTATCACCACCACCTTCGGTAACGTGTATGTCGAACAGGCAACAACTAACGCGCTCTACCTGACCCGCATCGCAGGCCGCACTATTCCCGTGGCACAAGGTGTGAATGTGCCGTTTGCGAAAGCCGCCGGCACGCCGCCTGACTTCATCCACGGCGCAGATGGCCTCGGCAATCTGCCATCGCGTATCGACGTCGGCGGTAAAGCGGAAGTGGAAAGCGCAGCAGAATTCATCGTCAAGATGGCGCGTCAGCATCCGGGTGAAATCACACTGGTCGCGGTGGGCCCGCTGGGCAATCTGGGTCTGGCACTGAAAATGGAACCACAACTGCCTAAGCTGCTGAAAAAAGTCGTGCTGATGGCAGGTGCTGTTGATGAACCGGGCAATGTCTCGCCTGTTGCAGAAGCCAATGTCTGGAATGATCCGGATGCTGCTGATCTGGTCTTCACCGCAGGCTGGGATCTGACCATGGTGGGTCTGGATGTGACTCACCGCGTGGTCTTGCCATCCAGCTTCTTTGCGCGTCTGGCGGAACAACATAAACACGTCGCGATGGATACCCTGTCGCACGCAGTGAATTTCTACGCGAACTTCTACCAAAGCATACGCCCTGACCTCGGTCACGCCTGCTACGGTCACGATGTGCTGGCCTTTGTCTGGCTGGTCGCGCCGGAAATCTTCGAAACGCAAAACGGTCGCGTGCGCGTTGCCAAAGAAGGCATCGGCAATGGTCAGACCATGATGGCAAAACTGGCGATTCCTTACCCGCAAGCAGGTTGGGAAGCCAGCAAACCAGAAACCCGCGTCTGCATGAAAGTCGATGCCGACGCCTGCGCTAAATTAATCGACCAGACCTTGTCCGGCGACTGGCTGAAACCAGCACTGGCAAAATAAGGGGAACCGTCATGCTGATACAACCAGTTGATTACCGTGATCCGGATGCGGCACGCAAATTCACCGAAAGCCTGCACAACACCGGCTTTGGCGTACTGACCAATCATCCTTTATCGCAAAATCTGCTCAATACCATTTATCAGGAATGGTATGAGTTCTTTCAGACGGATGCGAAAAACAAATACACCTTTACGGAAAAAATGGACGGCTATTTCTCGCCGAAAATTTCCGAAACCGCCAAGGGTTATGCCAAGCGCGACCTGAAAGAGTTTTACCACGTCTACCCGTGGGGACAATATCCATCCGAGGTGTCTAAAGCTGCGCTGGAATACTACGAACACGGCAACAAACTCGCGACCGAATTGCTGCAATGGGTCGAAGATTACACACCGGCAGACATCAAGGCCAAATATTCCATGCCCTTGTCTGACATGATCACCGACAGCGATCTGACCCTGCTGCGCGTGCTGCACTATCCACCGCTGACCGGCGATGAAGAGCCAGATGCAGTGCGGGCTGCAGCACATGGCGACATCAATCTGCTGACCGTGCTGCCAGCCGCGACGCAGGCTGGTTTGCAGGTATTGGGCAAAGACAATACCTGGCATGACGTGCCGTGCGACTTTGGCATGCTGATCGTCAACATCGGTGACATGCTCGATGAAGCCTCACAAGGTTATTACCCTTCGACCATTCACCGCGTGCTGAACCCGACCGGCGAAGAAGCGAAGAAATCCCGTATTTCGCTGCCACTGTTCCTGCATCCGCGTCCAGACGTCGTCCTGTCTGAACGTCACACATCCGGCAGCTACCTGCAGGAACGTTTGCGCGAACTGGGCGTCAAAAAATAAACTCTCAATACTGCTGCACCTGTCAGGGCAACAATGCGCTGAAGTGCAGAAAATAAGCGCAGCAGATATCAGGGATGAACGTGAACAAGAAAGGCATGCTGGTAAGCATGCCTTTTTAAATAGACAGGACTGACGCAAAGTTGTACCAGCAAGGCTTGGCGACGAAGACAGTACGAATGTACGGCTAGGAGCCATAACGCCGCTGGGGCGGCTTTGCGTAAGTCCTCATGGAGAAATTATGAACACTGAGCAACTAATCATTGAAGCCAAACTGGCGCGCGAACGCGCCTATGCACCGTATTCCAAATTCAAAGTCGGCGCGGCAGTACTGACCAAAGACGGCAAAGTTTTCCACGGCTGCAATGTGGAAAATGCATCGTACGGCCTGTGCAACTGCGCCGAACGCACCGCCCTGTTCAGTGCCGTCGCCGCGGGCTATCGCCCCGGTGATTTTCAACAAATCGCCGTCACTGGTGACACCGACGGCCCGATCGCACCGTGTGGCGCCTGCCGACAAGTCATCATCGAACTCGGTGGCCCCGAACTCGAAGTCGTGCTGACCAACACCAAAGGCGACATCAAAACCACCACCGCCGGCGCGCAATTACCGGATGCGTTTTATCTGCAACCGGAATAAATTTCTACCCAATAAAAAATCCCCGGCACATCGTTAGATTTGCCGGGGATTTTTTATTGAACTGATCAGCGTGACGAGCAACAGATGCATGAAAAAAAGGTATTAACCCAAGACAGAGGGCGAAGCGGAACTATAACTTGCTTGTTATAGAAATCTAGCCTCCACTGAGTGCTCGTTTCAAAGAGGGCGACACATTAAAAATACGAGATAGCCCACTAACCATTTTTGCTTGTTTTATATGACCGTTCTCTTCAAGTAAGTTGAGTATATAGTCAACAATTACTATGTTTTCGCTAATTAGCTCCTGAATTTCAGCGTTACTTGTCAGCTTCTCGTTCACTATGGCGGAGACTACCGCTTCAATCTTACGGTGATAGTCGGGAATAGCTGCTTTTGCGTATAAGTCAAGCCCAAAGTGGTTATTTGATACGAAGGAACACCGCCGCTCAGTAATCGTAGAAAGTCAATATAACCACTGTTATCAAGAATTTCTAAGGAATCGATCAGTTCTTCTTCTGGCACAATTGGTTTGCCATCTTTAAAAAAGATGTGTTCTGGATCAACGAAAACGTCTTTTGTATTTAAAACCTCTTCGCAAGACAAACGAAGTACAAGACTATCAATGTTATTTAGCTCTCCGATGGATTGAGCAAACGACTGGACGTATTCAGGTGGATGTCCAATGGGTGGTTTGTCATTGGCACCATAGATCGAGGCAACGACACGATCAAAGCTTGAGTCATAAGCTGATAGATCAGTGATAGATTCCCACAACGTACTTTTAAGTGCCTCTGGGACTTCGCAATCGTCGATAACAATTGGAATAAGCTTGCTGCCGTTGTTGATCCTCTTAACAAAAGCAGCGTTAAGTTCCTCTCTTACCCACGGCTTTTCTACACTGAACTTTGATAGGACGATGATAATAGCCCTTGCCTCCTTTATTCCCTCCTCAAATATTTTGTCTACGAGACTATCCCCTGGAAGCATTTCCCATTTATCTAACCAAGCATCAATACCATTTTGACGAAGGCGCTCTGAGAACCGAAGTACAAATCTATCTTTGTCTTCGCTGGCATGACTAACAAAAACTTTGGGGGACATAGAGCCTCTGGTTTCTATTTAATGTGAAATAGTGAAAAGTTAACAGTCGAATGCAAAATTAACAATATCACTCTCTCTATTAAGCAGCTAATGTTTATTGCTTTTTTCATTTTTAGCGACTCCCTGTCGTCACATTAAACTCAATAAACAAAGCAAATTTGCGAATTGCTTCTTGCCAGTCTTTAACGGCAAAGTTCCTTACCATTTGCCTCATTGCCCCGTCCTGCCTCAAAAGCCCCTCAAACGGCATAAATATACTCCCCCCAGTATCTTTAAAGCCCCTTTATTCTTGTTGAGGTGAAGGTGATTTCCATTAAAAATGGGGGGAGTATATGGTTTTCTGGTTATCAGACGACGCAAGCACGCTGTTATCATCAGCGCCAATGCTGAGCAAGCGGTGCACAAAGTTTGCGCTGCCTCAGCAAGCGTGCATTCAATGCGGCATTCTCAATGCCTGGCGCTGCGCCTGCTATCTGTATGGCATCACTCTGGCTATACTTGACGCTTCGGGCGAAGCGGCAGTCAGCGCCATGCCCTGATTATTCAGTGAGGAAATTCAATTGAAACTGTCATTTCATGGTGCCGATCTTGGTGTGACCGGCTCTTGCCATCTGCTCGAATGCGACGGTGTGCGCATACTGATTGACTGCGGCATGTATCAGGGCAGCCGTAATCTGAATGAAGAAAATGCCGATGCATTCGGCTTCGATGCGGCGTCGATCGATTACGTGTTGCTGACGCATGCGCATCTGGATCATTGCGGTCGCCTGCCTTTGCTGGTGCGACGCGGATTTCGCGGCAACATCATCGCCACCGCGGCGACCCGTGATCTGGCGCGCATCGTGCTGCTCGATTCTGCGCATCTGCAGGAATCGGAAGCCGACTATCAGAACAAGAAAAATGCGCGGCGCGGCAACGACAAGCACATGGAAGCGCTGTACAACACGCATGATGTGCTGCATACGCTGGATCATTTTAACCAGATGGTGCATTACGATCAGGAACTGCTGATCGCGCCCGGCATCACTGCCACGTTTATCGATGCCGGCCATATTCTGGGTTCATCGTCTGTCGTGTTGAATCTGACGGAAGATGGCAAAAAATGCCGCGTCGTTTTTTCCGGTGATATCGGCAGCAACGGCAGAAAGCTGCTGCGCAATCCGGCGACACCGCCGAAAGCCGATGTGGTGGTGATGGAAACCACGTATGGCGACCGTCTGCACAAGCCACTCGATCTGTCGATCGAGGAACTGTATCAGGTGATTACAGAAACCTTCCGGCATGGCGGCAATGTCGTGATTCCGACCTTCGCGCTGGAACGTGCGCAAGAGTTGCTGTATTACCTGCGTGAAGGCGTGGAGAAACACATCTTGTCGCGTTCCATGCAAGTATTTCTGGATTCACCGATGGCGATCTCGGCAACGGAGATTTTCCGCCAGCATACCGGCTGTTACGACGCGGAAACCGCCGCCATGTTCAGCAACGAGCACGATCCTTTCGATCTGCCGGGTCTGCATTTCACACGCGATGTGACAGACAGTATGGCGATCAACCGCTTTTCCGGTGGCGCCGTCATCATGGCGGGCGCGGGTATGTGTACCGGCGGCCGCATCCGCCATCATCTGAAGCATCATCTGTGGCGGCAAAACGCCAGCATCGTCTTCGTCGGTTTCGCCGCCCAGGGAACGCTGGCAAGGGAAATTATCGACGGTGCCCGTACAGTGCGGGTGCTTGGTGAAGAGATTGCGGTCAGGGCTGGCATCCATACGATCAACGGATTTTCAGCCCACGCCGACCGTGATGAATTACTCGCCTGGCATCAGCATACGCACGCCAGACAGACGTTCCTGGTGCATGGCGAAGAAGAAGTCATGCACAGCTTTGCGCACTTGCTGCCAGCAGGGAAAGTCAGCCTGCCGCAGACGGCCGACAGCATTGATCTGACGCCGTATTGCCATTCTCAGAAAACAGCCGAACACTAAAAAAATCCCTGCTCACAGCGCACTGTGGCAGGAATTTTTCTTATACGACAGGAGAAATTGTCCCTGTCGTTTATGTCGCGTTTTTAATGCACTAATGAAGTAAATGGCGCAACGTAGGCTTGCATAAACACGAAGAAGCCAACCAGCACCGCCAGCGCCAGACTGTGGAAAAACACGAACCGCAGAATCGTGCCTTCATGTCCATACCAGCGTGTCGCGGTACTGGCGACCACGATACTCTGCGCATCGACCATCTTGCCCATGACACCGCCCGAACTGTTGGCGGCGGCCATCAGTACAGGGCTTAAACCCAATTGCTCTGCCGTGGTTTTTTGCAGGCCGCCAAACAGCACATTGGCTGCCGTATCCGAGCCGGTCAGCGCCACACCGAGCCAGCCGAGCAGAGTACCGAAGATCGGGTAGAAGGTGCCGGCATGTGCAAACACCAGACCGAGTGTCGCATCGGTGCCGGAATAGCGCGTCAGATAACCCAGCGCCAGCATCAGCACGATGGTCAGCAGGGAATACCGTACCAGCCAGATCGTACGGAAATAGATTTTGACCAAATCAATGATTTTGTATTTCATCAGCAGGCCGCTGATGACCGATGCCAGGAAAATCCCGGAACCAGTGGCCGACAACCAGTTCAGCGTGTACACCGCTGGTTCTGTATGCGGCTTGGCGACGACAGGGGCGACTTTTTCCACCAGATTATGCAAGCCGGTAAATGGAATCTTGAACACAGAAATACCATCGACCCATTTTTTGAATTCCGGAACGCCCCAGACAAATACCAGCGTCGTTAAGATCACCCACGGCATCCAAGCCAGCACCAGCGCGCGGGTATCGTGTTTTTTGAAAATCGCTGCCGCAGCATCGGCTTCATGGCCATGCGGTTTTTCGCTTTCCAGATCAGGCTCGCCAGAATCCGTTTCATGACCTTTGAGGGAAGTCGATGTCCAGATTTTTTTCGGTTTCCAGACTTTCAGGAACAGGATCAGGCTGATCATGGACACAATCGCCGCCACCACGTCCACCAGCCACGGACCATGGTAGTTCGATACAAGATATTGCGGAATCGCGAAACTCAGCCCGGCCACCAGAATCGCTGGCCAGATTTGCAGCATACCGCGGAAACCGGCAAACGCCCAGATCAGCCAGAATGGCACCAGCAAAGAAAATAAGGGTAATTGGCGACCGATCATGCCGGACAATTGCATCAGATCGATGCCAGTCACAGCGGCCAGCGCAATCACCGGTGTGCCGAGCGCGCCATACGCCACCGGTGCAGTATTGGCGATCAGACACAGGCCGGATGCCGCCAGCGGAGAAAATCCCAGACCGATCATGATCGCGGCAGTCACCGCCACCGGCGTACCGAAACCAGCAGCACCTTCAAAGAAAGCACCGAAGCAAAAAGCGATCAGCAATAACTGTATGCGGCGATCATCGGTGATGCCGGTCAGGCTGTCCTGCAATACTGAAAACGAACCATTTTCTATGGTCAGCTGGTGCAGGAAAATAATATTCAGAACGATCCAGCCTATCGGCAACAGACCAAATGCTGCGCCGAAACCCGCCGCATTCCATGCCAGCCCGGCAGGCATGCCGAAACCGAAAATCGACACCGCCAGCGCGCTCGCCAGCCCCAGCCCGGCAGCGTAATGCGCCTTCATGTGCCCAAATGCAATACATCCCAGCATCACAACCACCGGTATCGCCGCCATCAGGGCGGACAACCATATATTGCCTAGCGGGTCATAAACCTGACTCCAGACCATTTCTATCTCCATTGTTTTAAAAGCTTTTGCGCACAGTTGGCGCTATGGCGGGGATAGTACGACAGGAAGCGAGACAGTTTTCATGGCGCTCGGATGAAATGATTTTCAACTATTGTTGAATAATTCGATACTTTCCTTAAAACAGAATTGCGCTTTAGTTAAAAACATTATTTGATGTCGCCACATTACCCGCTTTCAGCTCATTCAGACGTGGTTCAGCTACGCTTTCGCAGCGACAGAATAATTCTCTGTTTCAGGTTAATATATTTTCTGAGGCTGCCAGTCGGTTTCCAGCCTTCACTCCCCACCCCATCCCTACGGAGAAAGCCATGCAACTTGAGAAAGACTGCCGCAGCCTGATCGGCCATTCGGATATTGATGAAGGTATCAATCGCAGAAATTTTATCCAGACAGCGGTCGGCGTCGGCTTTGCGGCTGCAACGCTCCCCGTGTTTGCGCAAAGCGTGATCAAAACTGATGCCACTGGCTTGACCGCCGGTGTGATCTCACTGGATATTCATGGCCAGAAAGTACCGCTCTACTATGCCCAGCCGGAAGGTAAAAGTAATCTGCCGGTGATTCTGGTGGTCTCTGAAATATTTGGCGTTCATGAGCATATCTCGGATGTGGCGCGCCGTTTTGCAAAACAGGGTTATCTGGCACTGGCACCGGAATTATTTATCCGTCAGGGGGACGCCGGTAAATATAGTTCGATTGCAGAACTGATTAAAGAAGTGATTTCCAAAGTGCCTGATGCGCAGGTGATGAGTGACCTGGATGCCGTCGTCGCCTGGGCCGGCCAGCACGGCGGCGATATCACACGTCTGGGCATTACCGGATTCTGCTGGGGTGGACGCATCACCTGGATGTATGCGGCGCATAATCCTTCGGTAAAAGCCGGCGTCGCCTGGTATGGTCGGCTGATTGATCAGCCAAATGCCTTATCCCCGACCAATCCGATTGATATCGCACCAACACTCACTGTGCCGATCCTGGGACTGTACGGTGCCAAAGACACCGGTATCAGCGTTGAGTCTGTCCAGAAGATGCAGTCGGCGCTGGCAAAGGGTAACAGCCATTCTGAGTTCAGGATTTATGAAAACTCGGGCCACGCATTCCATGCCGATTACCGTCCCAGCTATGTCGAAGCGGATGCCAAAGATGGCTGGGCGCGCTGTCTGGCATGGTTTAAAGCACATCAGGTCATCTGAGTCTGCTGCCTGACCGTATTCTTCCGGCGCAAAATTCCGGTGGATACGGTCATACCTGCAGGCGGTTTGCAGAAAACCCGGCAATATGTTTTAATTTGCAACCATGTTGCAAATCTGAGGTTTTAAAATTCATTCCACATTGCTGTCTATTATTTTTACCACCGCCATCGCGGGTGTACTCAGCATTTCTGCTGCGGCTGTTTTTTCCTATTCCTTCCTGACCCGCATTGTCGAACGCATGGTCAGTCTGTCGGTCGGCATCATGCTGTCGACTTCCTTACTGCACGCTTTGCCGGAAGCGTTTGAATCACAGGCGGATACCCGCACCCTGTTTGCCTGCCTGCTGGGCGGGCTGCTCGCATTCTTCCTGCTGGAGAAGATGGCGATTCTGCGGCACTCTCATCACCATGAGGGCGATGGCCACCACCATGAACATGGTCATGATGCGCATGAAGCGGGTAAAGCCGGATGGATGATTCTGGTCGGTGACGGCATGCATAATTTCACCGACGGCATCCTGATTGCCGCCGCCTTCCTCGCCAATCCGGAGCTCGGGCTAGTCACGGCGCTGGCAATCATTGCGCACGAAATTCCTCAGGAAATCGGTGATTTTATTGTGCTGCTGAATGCCGGATTCAGCCGTATGCGCGCTTATCTGTACAATCTGGCCTGCAGCCTGCTGGGGGTCATCGGCGGCATCCTGGGATATTTCACACTCGAAAAAGCCAGCGGCATGATTCCGTATGTGCTGGTGTTTGCCTCATCCGGCTTTATTTATATCGCCGTCAGCGATCTGATGCCGCAAATGCAGCGGCGCGCCACCCTGCGGGAAACAGTACCGCAAGTCCTGCTGATCGCACTCGGCATCATGCTGGTGCTGTTCGTCACACGGCATCATTAAGCTTAAGCCGCTGCCAACATCAAGGCAATAGTACGGCGCAATGCTGTGCTGACCATCCACAGGCATTCAGACTTCGACCAGCAAGCACTTATCGCGCAACCGGACGCGCCGGATCGGCGCACCACTCGCTCCATGAACCGGGGTACAGGGCAGCACCGCATAAACCGGCCACTTCCAGCGCCAGCAGATTGTGGCAGGCCGTCACACCAGAGCCGCATTGCATAATCGCTCTGGCCGGATCCGCCACCAGTTGCGACCATTCCTGACTCAGCTGGAGAGGTGATTTGAATGTACCGTCCGGCTGCAGATTGTCTTTGAAAAACCGATTCAGCGCACCGGGAATATGGCCACCCACCGGATCGATCGTTTCATTTTCTCCGCGATAACGGTCTGCTGCCCGCGCATCCACCAGCGTCATGGCGGCACTGGACAGATTTTCCAACACATCTCCGATACTGACCTGCACAGTCAGGGGCGGATGCTGCGAAATCGTCCCGGCTGAAGGGATGCTGAGGTCCGTTGACAGCGGCAGTCCTGCCGCGGTCCAGGCGGTAATACCGCCATCGAGTACCGCGACCGCCTCATGCCCGACCCAGCGCAACATCCACCACAGGCGTGCCGCAAACATGCCGCCATGCGCATCATAGGCAATCACCTGAGTGTCATCACTGATTCCCAGCGAACGCAGAGTCTGGATAAACGTTTGCTGATCAGGCAAAGGATGGCGGCCGCGGAATATACCATCATGATCCCGGCTGCAGGCAGACAGTTGCTCATCCAGATGCACGAACAAAGCACCCGGCAAATGCCCTTGCGCGTAAGCCTCCCTGCCAGCCTGCGGATTGCCCAGATCATGCCGGCAATCCAGAATCACCTGATTGCGATCCTGCTGATGCCGTACCAGGTCGGCGACGCTGATTAACGTAGTCCACATGCTTATCTCCTTTTATTCAGAGGTGATCGGGTCAGAAGCGGGTCGCTGCTGGTTTCTGGCATTATAAAAGCTGGCAATCAGTCCACTCAATAGAATGATGACGATCCCGCACCAGCTCAGCCAGGCCAGATGCTCGTTCCACAAAAAGACATCCCAGCAGCTGGAAAAGACAATCCCCGCATACTGCAGATTGGCTGTCAGTAAGGTATTCCCCAGCCGGTAAGCGCGTGTCATGGCCATCTGCGCGCTGGCTGCCGTCAGCCCGATCGTCAGCAGCAGCAACGCGCCATGCAGATTCACCGGATGCCAGACAGGCTGACCAGCCGGGGTGGGCGGAAACAGCGCCGTCCCAATCACACCGGCGACCGCACAACTCATGGAGAAATAAAACACCACGCGGTATTCCGGCTCTCCCATCAACCCCATTTGCCGTACCTGCAAATACGCCAGCGCTGCCAGTATGCCGGACACCAAAGCAACCACTCCGCCGATCCACTGGTCTGCATGTATGCTTGGCCGCAGCAACAAGACCACACCGCCAAACCCCATGATAATCGCAGCCATCAGGCGCCAGTCCATATTGCGCTGCCTGCGCCACCAGGCGCTCACCAGCAGAATAGCGGCGATCCAGATTGGCGACATATAATTCAGCGTCACCGCCATTGCCAGCGGCAATTGCCCAATCGCATAAAACCATAACCATAAGGCACTGACGCCGACGCTGCCGCGCCACAGGTGATGACCTGCCATTCCGGTTTTCAGACTGCCGCCTTGCCAGCGTATCAACGCCAGGATCATCAACATGCCGATCACGCCACGATAGGCGACGATTTCCGAAGTTGAATAATCAACCGATGCCAGCTTGACACAAACACCCATGATCGAAAACAGAAAACTCGCAACCAGCATCCACAAAGACTGCATCAACACTTCCAATCCAAAATTTCCAAAAAGAAGGGAGGCCATCTGCCTCCCCTTCGTGATCTGACCAGACCGGATCAGAATACCATTCTGCGCCGGTACCATTCATGAAAATGCTGCATGCCATCTTCCATCGGCGACTGATACGGACCTACTTCATTCTCGCCACGGTCCAGCAGGATTTTACGGCCAGCATCCATGCGTATGCCGATCTCATCATCCTCGATGCAAGTTTCCATGTAAGCGGCGCGCTCGGCTTCGATGAATTCACGCTCAAACAGCACGATTTCTTCCGGATAATAAAATTCGACCACATTGCGGGTCTTGCCGGTTTCAGTCGGCCATAAGGTCGAGACCACCAGCACATGCGGATACCATTCCACCATGATATTCGGATACAAGGTCAGCCAGATCGCACCGTATTGAGGCGGTTCGCCATTGCGGAATTTCAGCACCTGTTCCTGCCAGCGCCGGTATTTTTCCGAACCAGACTTCAGCAAACCGTGATTGACGCCGACGGTCTGGACGCTGTAATCATCGCCGAATTCCCAGCGCAGATCATCGCATGTGACGAAGCTGCCCAGACCGGGATGGAAAGGCTCGACGTGATAATCTTCCAGATAAACCTCGATAAAGGTTTTCCAGTTGTAATCACAGTCATGCACTTCAACGTGATCGAGCATGTATCCCGTAAAGTCGAGATCGCGGGTCACGGTCAGTTGCGACATGCGCTCCATGACATTGTAACCATTCTGCTCGAATAACAGGCCATTCCAGTTTTGCAGCGGCGTGCGCTTCAGATTCATGCAAGGCGTATCGGCAAAATGCGGCGCACCGATCAGTTCACCTTTCAGATCATACGTCCAGCGATGCAGCGGACATACGATATTATTCGCATTGCCGCGGCCATTAAACATTAAAGCCTGACGATGGCGACAGACGTTCGACATCAGCTCAATTCCCTGAGCGCTGCGAACCAGCATGCGGCCTTCATTTTCGGAAGCCAGTGTGGCGAAATCCCCCACATTCGGCACCATCAGTTCATGACCCACATAGCGAGGGCCAGCCTGGAACAGATCTTTTATTTCGCGTTCTAATAACGCTTCATCAAAATAAACCTGAACCGGAAGTTGCGCGTCAGAACGCGCCAGTGTAGACAAAGAAGCCAGATCGGACATCCCCACCCCCAAATTAATTTGCACCAACCTAAGAGAGAAAGAATCCACAAAAACCTGTTTCCAGCCAGTAAAGCCTGGTGGCCGGAAATTCAAACGATCAAACGCCTTGAAGAGGAAATTTTGGACAGAACCGCGAATTATACCCGACTCCCTCAGATTTCGCCTTAAAAAAGGATAATTACTGAGAAAAATCAATTCCTTAGGCAAGTTTCACCATCCCGCACCAGACACGTACAAACAACAGTTCTGCTTTTTAGTAAAAATCATCTAATTCATTTATCTGATTTATTCTGTTTTCAGCTTCTTTTTAGCAGAACGCCATCTCCCCTATGACAGCCGGGAAATTTCTGTTTTTGAACCACAAATTTCTGCTCATCACGGCCTCAGATCCGTGCTTTTTTTATGCTGCACAGCAGCTTGCCACGGTTGCTGACAATCACTAGCCTGCATCTGGCCAACGCATCTGACGAACCACAAGTTGACAGGTTGCCGGCTCCTTCATCGACATCCTCCTTGACGCATTTTTGATTGATTTCTGCTTCATTTGACTTAACTTTTTTCATAAGGAATCACAATGAACCAAACCAGAATCAGGCAATTGCTCAGGCAACTCCTGGCGATATGGCTCACCTGCTTTATCTGTACCGGCACGGCGTCCGCCGTCGGCTATACACAGACCCGCTACCCGATTGTGCTGGTACATGGCTTATTCGGCTTTGACAATATCGGACCGGTTGAATACTGGTACGGTATTCCTTCTGCCTTGCGTGCTGATGGTGCCAGCGTGTATGTGACACAGGTTGCCGCCGCCAACAGCACCGAAGTGCGCGGCGAACAATTGCTGACGCAGATTCAGCAGATACTCGCGGTCACTGGTGCGACCAAAGTCAATCTGATCGGCCACAGCCACGGTGGCCCGACGGCGCGGTATGTCGCCTCAGTCAGGCCTGATCTGGTTGCCTCTGTCACTTCCGTCGGTGGCGTGAACCGCGGCTCCAGCGTGGCCGATGTCTTGCTGGGTATTGCGCCGCCAGGATCTTTGTCGAACAGCATACTGGTTGCAGTCAGCAATGGTCTGGCACAACTGATCAGCTTTTTGTCCGGACAACCCAGTCTGTCGCAGGATGCACTGGCCGCAGCTAACTCGCTGAGCACCGCCGGCTCGCTCAAATTCAACAACGCTTATCCCGAGGGTATACCAACCACTGCCTGCGGCGAAGGTGCGTATCAGGTGAATGGCGTAGCCTATTACTCCTGGAGCGGTGCACAGGCCTATACCAATCTGTTCGACATTGCCGATCCGGCACTCGCGCTGACGTCTCTGGTATTTGGCGGGCAGAAAAATGATGGACTGGTATCGAGTTGCTCGACTCATCTGGGTCAGGTGATCCGTGATGACTACGCCATGAATCATCTGGATGAAGTCAATCAGACTATCGGGCTGGTGAATATTTTCGAAACCAATCCGGTGACCATTTTCAGGCAACATGCAAATCGCCTGAAAAACAGCGGTCTCTGAAAGCGCATCATTTCATTTCCAGCATAATGTATCTGTCAAAGTCGGAGGCCGGTCAGATGAAAAAGAAAAATGTGGCTGTTGCATGCGTGCTCTCAGGTTTTATCTGCGCTTTTTTCTTAACCAACAGCCTGCCATTGCAGGATACCCACACTCCGGTCAGGCTCACTACCGGAGACATTTCTTTTTCTTTTGTCCGGTCCATGACAGGCAGCAACACGGACGGTGACGCTACGCAGACCGATCAGGGCGACCTGATCATTACGCAGGATTTACGACTGCTGTTTGATTACTATCTGTCGGCGGTCGGCGAAAAAGAATTGCCCGATATCCGGAAGCAGATTGAGCAGGTACTGCGACAAAAATTATCGATTCATGCAGCAGGACAGGCCATGCGCTTACTGGATCATTACCTTGCTTATAAACAGGCGCTGGCTGACCTTGAGCTACATGGCTCTGCCGATATCAGCATAGCGGGCAATCAGCTGGCCGCAATCCGCCAGCGCTGGCAAAAAATGCAGGCTTTGCGGCTGGAGTATTTCAATGCGGCGGAAAATCAGGCGCTGTTCAGTTTTGATGATGCATACGATCAGGATGCACTGGCAAGACTGGAAATCAGCCAGGACACCGCACTAAACGCAGAACAGAAAAAAGCACGCCTGCAGGCACTGGACGATGCGATGAACCCTGAACTGCGGGCAGCCAGGCAGGCACCTTATCAGGTTATCCGGCTGGAAGAACAGGTGCAGCAAATGCGCAATCAGGGGGCCAGTGAAGACGATATCTATCGCTGGCGCGCGCAAAACACCACACCTGAAGCAGCGGAGCGTCTGACGGCAGTCGACCGGGAAGCCGCAGAATGGAAAACCCGGATCCGCATATATCTCGAACAGCGTCAGCTATTGCTCAGCCATGCCGGAAACACGACAGATTCGGCACAACTGACCGGCCTGCAACAGATACGGGATCGCTATTTCAGTCCGCAGGAACAGCGCCGTCTGGCAGCGTATGAAGGAAATACACAATAACCGGGTAGATCAGGCTGCGCTGGCAACCTGATCGTCTGCAACTGGCGCAACCGTATCGGGCGTAGATTCTGGCATGGTTTCGAGCGCTTCCAGCAAAGCCTGATTCATCACTTTATCCAGATTCAGCACCTGTGCCCGCTGTTCGCGGAAGGCCTGCTCCAGCTCTGTAACGGGAATAGAAAAACTTTTCTCTTTCTGGCTGGAAGTGAAAATATACAGACTGCGCATCGGACTGACCCATGCCAGCCGCACCCGGATTGACTCTTGCCCTGTCACTGGGATGTAATTAATCCAGATACCGCGTTCGAGCTGGTGAACCTGTCTGCTCGACTCGTCATCGTCTTCACTGACTTGTTGTGCTGCTTTTTTCTCTGCTTCCGCACGTTTTTGCAGCCGCCGTTCGGCAGCCTGCTGGGCCGCTTCCACCGCCAGCTCCAGCTGTTTATCGGGCGACAGTTCCAGTGGCGCCCGGACAATGGACGCATGGCATTCCGCCAGTTCTGCAAAAAAACGTACACGGTCTTCATCCTGCCACTTAATCAGGCTCAGCCATTTATTCAGCCGCGCCAGAATCGCGGGTAAACGATTCAATAATTCCTGTCTTTCCTGCAAAGTGATTTTCGGCTTGACACTCCAGATCAGGTCATCCATAGTACGCAGTGCATCTTCGACAGCATGCGGCTTCTCTTCCTGTACGCTATATGCGAGCGTCAACACCTTGATCCAGCGGTTTTCCAGAAACGCCTCCACAAACGCGACCACCTCTCCGGTGCCGATGCGTAATGCGACTTCATTGTTGGCCGTCATGCTGGCTTGTTTGATTTTTTCTTTGAGTAACGCATGCTGAATCGGTGTCTGCAAAGCCTCCGCCTCGGCAGTCTCTTGTTTTGCAATAAAGTTTTCGAGATCCGTCACCACCTCATCAAATAAGGCAATTTCCTCATTGAATTCTTTGGAAATCCGCTGTACATTTTTCTGCATCGCCTGGAACAGCGGATCATCTTGCCCCTTACTCTGATCCAGGGTCGGGCTGTAACGCGACAGCAAGTCAATCAACCGGCGTGCGGGATGTTGTTCCTTAAAAAAGAAACCCTGATCGATCAACGCTGCTTTCAGTACCGGTACCTGAAGCACTGAAATCAGCTCCTTGACCGGTTGTGGGATCGCGCTATTCCGGAACACATGATCAAAGACTTGCGCCAGCAAATCAACAGTATGCTTTTCCACACCGCTGCTGGCCATTTCCGGGAAATACTCGCGGATTTGCGACAAGCGCAGAATATCCTTTGCCTCTGCCATCAGTTGGTGGAGCTTGAGACTGTGCTGCAAACCTGCCAGATGCTGAAAAAACGCCGATTGTGCGGGGGATGCAGATGACTGATAGCCTGTAGCAGGCTGCGCGTACGACTGCAGTTGCGGTGCTGCATGATCCTGACCGCTTGCCGCATAAACTCCCGGTGGCGCTGCGGAACGTCCTCCGGAAAAATAACGATCCAGCTTTTGCTGCAGACCTAAACTATTCCCACTACTGTCTGGCTGGCAATTTTCCCGCCCAGGCGACGCCGGACGCGTTTTTTTGACCAAATTCTGCCTGATCCGGTAAGACTCCTGCAAATCAGGCAATATGCCCTTTCCAACCAGAACCAAGTTTAATTCATACAAAACCGGCGCAAGATCAAACAGGATATCGGCACTCAGTAAAGGCAAAATCAGCTCATGCGTATTTTCTTCCGGTTCAAACTGACACCAGGCATTGTACAAAGCCTGTAATACGATATCAGGGCGGAACGGATTCTGAGCAATGCTGAGTGTATCTCTACCCAGCACATGGGATAAACGCATATTCAGCGCAGCGTATTGTTCTGCGTTATCAAGCTCGATGGTACGACTGATGCGGCTGAACGTCAGCTTCTTATCCATTTCCTCATAACTGACCAGACTCAGATCCTGATCATCCCCTCCAGCACAGGCAGACGCCAGCTTTCCGGTACACAGCAAAACCTGTATATCGTTGCTAAAAGCAGTTTCCAGCTCTTTCGCCGCAAGATGATAAAAAGCATAGGAATTTCTTTTTAGCAACTGCCCGGCCTGAAAGCTCAGATTTGCCTCGCGCGAATCCATGCTTTGCTCAGATAAGGCCAGCATCGCATTCGACAATCTGCCGGAAAAAGCATCCAGTTGCGCCAATACCGGCTGCATTGCGGCCGGAACCAGCCCGGACAACACCTCTCCGGCGCCTGCAGACGCAGTCTCCGGCAAGATCTGTTGTTTTTTAGGGCTGTTCATGATGACGATCTATTAATTTTAGAAGAAATTTCTGCAATACTGGCTCTGTGCTGACAACGAACAACAGAGGTACGTTCTGCCCTCCGCTTCCGATCAAAACAGAATTTTGCTTTCTTTGCATGAACCCGCACCTGACCGGATAAAGCGGCTGCATTTGAACTATACATACAGAATTTCCACATGGAAATGTTCAGAACACAATTTATCCTATTCTTTGAGTATAAAATGCCCCGTCCTCAATAAACATTTTCCTGATTGAAACAATAATTTCCATTTGTAACAGAATTAACTTTCCATATCCGCCAATTTCCGCTCAAGGTTTCCGTATTACTCTAAAATAGCCGGTTGAACGCATTTTGCGCATTTCAGCGCGACGTTTGAACAACGATGGACAAGAACTGGTATGCCTAAAAAACACGCTGACACTGCCCTGCCAGGAGTCATCCCTACCCCGGCCTCCTTCGAGGCGGCGATGAAAGAGTTAAGTGAATTGGTAACAAAAATGGAAGCTGGTGATCTGCCTATCGAAGCTTCTGTGGCGGCGTATCAGCGTGGCTCAGAACTGATCCGATTCTGTGCTGCACAACTTGAGCAGGTTGAACAACAAGTAAAAATCCTGGACGCAGGGATGTTGAAATCTTTCCAGATTAATGATGGGGACGCCGCATGAGCGATGCATTCCGCAACTGGATGGAACAGACACAGAAGCGTTGTGAAACCGATCTGTCGGAATTCATTCCTGCCCCATCCACCGTTCCCGCCCATTTACACGATGCCATGCGCTATGCGGCACTGGATGGCGGCAAGCGCATCCGGCCACTGCTGGTGTTTGCGGCGGGTCGCCTGTTTCAGGCTCCTGAAGATCTGTTGCGGCGGGCGGCGGCCGCCACCGAAATGATCCACGCTTATTCGCTGGTACATGATGATATGCCTTGCATGGATGATGACGCTTTGCGGCGCGGCAAACCAACCGTCCACGTGAAATACGATGAAGCCACCGCCTTGCTGGTGGGAGACGCTTTACAGGCGCAGGCCTTTCTCGTGCTGTCGGAAGGTGATGGCGATCCGGCTGCCAAACTGGCAATGGTTCGCGTACTAGCGCATGCCGCAGGTTCCGTGGGCATGTGCGGCGGACAGGCGATTGATCTGGCCAGCGTCGGACTGGCGCTGACCCGGGAGCAGCTGGAACAGATGCATCGCCTCAAAACCGGCGCTTTATTGCGCGCTTCCGTATTGCTCGGCGCCATGAGCGGTAAATTACTGAGCGCTGAGGAAACCGCCGCACTGGATACTTATGCTGCGGCCATCGGACTGGCGTTCCAGGTGGTAGACGATGTGCTGGATGCCACTGCAGATTCTGCCACACTGGGCAAAACAGCAGGAAAAGATGCCGCAGACAATAAACCTACTTATGTCAGCCTGCTCGGGCTTGAAGCGTCCCGGCAATTAGCCATTCAACTCTCCCAGAAAGCCCACGAAGCTTTGCAGCTGTTCGGCACAAACGCACAATTCCTGCATGATCTGGCCGATCTGATCGTGCAGCGACAAGCATAACTGACTATTCCTATGACGAATTTACTTCAAAAAATCAATTCCCCGGCCGATTTACGGCTCATGTCACGTCATCAGCTCAAGCCATTGGCCGATGAGTTGCGCCAGTACGTGCTGGATTCCGTCTCCAAAACAGGCGGACATCTGTCGTCCAATCTCGGCACAGTAGAGCTGACGCTGGCTTTACATTACGTGTTTAATACCCCGGAAGATCGTCTGGTCTGGGATGTCGGCCATCAGACCTATCCGCACAAAATCCTGACTGGCCGGCGTGACCAGATGCATACGCTGCGCCAATGGGAAGGTATTTCCGGATTTCCGCGCCGGAATGAAAGCGAATACGATACTTTCGGCACCGCGCATTCATCGACCTCGATTTCGGCGGCGCTCGGCATGGCGCTGGCGGCACGCACGCAAGGCAATAACCGGCACGCGGTCGCTATCATCGGCGACGGCTCAATGACGGCGGGTATGGCATTTGAAGCACTGAACAATGCAGGGGTTTACGACGATATCAACCTGCTGGTGGTACTGAACGACAATGACATGTCGATTTCTCCGCCAGTCGGCGCACTGAACCGCTATCTGGCACGACTGATGTCCGGCAAGTTTTACGCGGCGGCCCGCAATGTCGGTAAATCCGTCTTGCCTTCACCTGTACTCGAACTCGCCAAGCGCTTTGAGGAGCACGCCAAAGGTATGCTGGTGCCAGCGACCATGTTTGAAGAATTCGGCTTCAATTACATCGGCCCGATTGATGGCCACGATCTCGACTCCCTAATCCCGACACTGCAAAATATCAGGCAGCTCAAAGGGCCGCAGTTCCTGCATGTGGTCACCAAAAAGGGACAGGGATATAAACTGGCGGAAGCCGACCCTGTGCTATATCACGGCCCAGGAAAATTCAATCCCGCTGAAGGCATCAAGCCCAGCGCATCCACGAAGCAGACTTACACCCAGGTTTTCGGACAATGGCTGTGCGATATGGCAGCCGCCGACCAGAAACTGATCGGCATTACACCTGCCATGCGCGAAGGCTCCGGCATGGTCGAGTTTGAAAAGCAATTTCCCCAACGCTATTACGACGTGGGCATTGCGGAACAGCATTCCGTCACCTTTGCGGCCGGTCTCGCCTGCGAAGGGTTGAAACCCGTGGTGGCGATTTACTCCACTTTCCTGCAGCGTGCTTACGATCAACTGATTCATGATGTCGCTCTGCAAAATCTGGACGTGACCTTTGCGCTGGATCGTGCCGGCCTCGTCGGTGCCGATGGCGCTACCCATGCCGGCAATTACGACCTGGCCTATCTGCGCTGCATCCCGAATATGGTCGTCATGGCTGCCTCGGATGAAAATGAATGTCGCCAGATGCTGACTACCGGCTATCACCATCCTGGCCCGGCAGCGGTACGTTATCCGCGCGGCGCTGGTATCGGTGTTACGCCAGACACCGCATTGAGCAGCATTCCGCTCGGTAAAGCCGAACTCCGGCGTCAGGGCAGCAACATTGCCATCATGGCTTTCGGCTCTATGCTGCAACCTGCATTGAAAGCAGCGGAAACCCTGAATGCGACCGTCGTGAATATGCGCTTCATCAAACCACTTGATCAGGAGATGGTAGAGCAGCTGGCAGCCAGCCACGACATGCTGGTGACCGTCGAAGAAGGTTGTGTGATGGGAGGCGCCGGCTCCGCCGTTGCGGAAGCAATGGCCGCGACATCCATCAGCAAACCATTGCTGCTGCTCGGCCTGCCGGATAAATTTATTGACCACGGTGATCCCGGTCTATTGTTGAAACAATGCGGGCTCGACGCCCCCGGCATTGAAGCCTCTATCCGCCAACGATTTGATCTCACTGCGAAGCCTGCCGCAAAACTGGCGGTCAATCAGTAATCGACGGACTCATCAGGTGTTCCAATTCTGATCTACAATGCTTCCTGACCGGAGGCATTTCTTATTGCGCTTTCCGCTGCCAGCTAAATTTCCTCAGTCTTTCGCCCCGGCACATTGATATACAGGATTATCGATGAGTAAACGTCAACATTGGGAACAGGTTTACCAGACCAAGGCACCGGATGCCGTCAGCTGGTATGCCCCGCATCTGTATCAGTCACTGTCTTTCATTGAACGTATCGCGGATAAGTCAGATCGCATCATTGACGTCGGCGGAGGTGAGTCTACGCTGGTCGATGATTTACTGGAACGCGGTTATGAACACCTCAGCGTGCTGGATATTTCACAGGCCGCTATTGATGGTACCCGTCAAAGGCTAGGTGCCAAAGCCAGCCATGTGCAGTGGATTACAGGCGACATCACGCAGGTAGCGCTTCCTGTGCGATATTTTGATGTCTGGCATGACCGTGCAGTATTCCATTTTCTGACCAGTCCTGAACAAAGACACGCGTATGTCCGGCAAGTCGGTCAGGCAATGAAACCCGGTGGCCATATCATTGTGGCGACATTTGGCCCGCAAGGACCGGAACAATGCAGCGGGCTGGAGGTGGTACGCTACGATGCAGATTCGCTGCATGAGCAATTCGGAACCCGCTTCAGACGGGTGGACAGCACCATCGAACTGCATGAAACACCGTTTGGTACGATCCAGCAGTTTTTGTATTGCTATTGCAAAATCGAATAAGGCAGTACAGGCAGAGCTCAGCTAACAGAATAATCCGTAGCCGACACGCCATCATCTCAGGCAAATACCCATTCCCTGTCAGCCTGCCCTGCGTAACTGACCGGTGCCTGCAGTACATCGTCAAACGTAACGATCTCATAAGCATCCGGCTGGGATAATAATACCCGCAACAGCTGATTATTCAATCCATGCCCGGATTTATGTGCCGTATAACTGGCCAGCAAGGGATGTCCGATCAGGTACAGATCGCCAATGGCATCGAGTATTTTATGACGCACAAACTCATCATCAAAACGCAGGCCATCTGAATTCAATATCCGGTATTCATCCATCACGATGGCATTTTCCATGGAGCCGCCACGGGCAAGACCAATGCCACGCAGCATTTCCACATCCTGCATGAAACCGAAAGTACGCGCTCTGGCGACATCCTTAACAAACGACACTTTTTCAAAATCGACTTCTGCTGTCTGGACGGTGCCATCGACAGCAGGATGATTGAATTCAATAAAAAAATGCAGTTTGAATCCGTTATACGGCTCCAGGCGAGCCCATTTCTCTGCAGCCCCTTTGCCTTCACGAATTTCCACTGACTTTAATACACGGATAAATTTCTTGGCAGCGTCCTGCTCCTGCATCCCGGCCTGCTGCAACAGATAGACAAAAGACGAAGCAGAACCATCCATGATCGGAATTTCTTCGGCGCTGACATCGATATAGAGATTATCGATTCCAAGACCAGCACAGGCAGATAACAGATGTTCGACCGTCGAAACCCGTTCGCCATTGTTTGACAGCGTGGATGCCATGCGGGTATCGCCGACCCCGGTTGCACTGGCGGGAAACACCAGCGGAGGAACAAGATCGGTGCGGGTAAATACGATGCCCGTGTCAACCGGAGCGGGGCGCATGACCAGTTCAACCTTGGTGCCTGAATGCAGGCCAACACCGATTGTTTTGACTGTTTGTTGGATAGTGGTTTGCTTTAACATCCCGCTATTATAGCGATTCGCCGGATAATCGATGTAAGTCAGCTCACCGCAATACTTGGGGCAGACAAAAAGACAACATCAGATGCACACAAGCTCGGCGGTTTATCGCCAACACCGGAAATCATCAGAAAAAAAAAAGCGCAAGGCCAACCGGCGCTGCGCTTCTTTGACTGCAGATCTGAAATGATCAGCCCAACTGAGCCAGCAATGTTTCCGCGTTGGACACTTCAAATTTACCAGGAGCCTCAATATTGACCTGTTTGACGATACCGTCAACCACCAACAAAGAATAACGCTGAGACCGTGTTCCCATACCGAACTGACTGAAATCAGCGTCCAGTCCGAGCGCCTTGCTGTATGCGGCATTACCGTCAGCCATCATACGCACGATACCGGTAGCTTTCTGATCGCGTCCCCAGGCACCCATCACAAACGCATCGTTAACTGAAATACACCAGATTTCATCCACGCCTTTGGCTTTCAACGCAGCGGCGTGCTGAATATAGCCCGGCACATGCTTGGCAGAGCAGGTCGGCGTGTAAGCGCCTGGCAATCCAAAAATGGCAATCGTCTTACCCTTGACCAGATCGGCGACCTGAAAAGTATTCGGGCCGAGAGTGCAGCCTTCGCCTTCCACTTCGATGAATTCTGCCAGGCTGCCGGCAGGTAAATGTTCGCCAATCTGTATGCTCATCATGTTTCCTTTAATTAATTCAAAATAAATTGCCTACCGGCACCGCGTCAGCTTTCCCGTGAAAGCTGCGTCTGCGCGCAGTATGCCTGAGTTGAAAAAAATCTGCAGAATGCACAAAAAAAACAGCACAAGAAAACTTGTGCTGTTTTAAGTGAAGCTACTGATAGAGGGTTTAAACAAGCATCAATCTGCCTGTTTAGGCGACCTGTCAGTCAGCCTGTTTACGCAGGAATGCAGGAATGTCGTAAGTCTCCATTCCGTTTTTTTCCAGTGCACGAACGGTATCTGAAGCTGATTCACGACGCCAGACAGCAGGTTTGCTCAGACCATCAAATGCCGGTGCTGCCGTTGCCATGCCGTTTGACACTGTGGTGGCGCTCATTGCTGCCGCTGCCATGACTGGTTCATTATTGGTACCCGTCCGCAACATCGGAGTCTGTACCAACTGAATATTTTTCTTGCCACGACCCAGTCCTGTTGCAACGACGGTGACACGGATTTCATCACCCATGTTTTCATCGTAAGCAATACCCTGAGCGATGGAAGCGTCCGGTGCCGCAAATGCACGGACTGCCGACATCACTTCTTTAATTTCCTTACCTTTGAGGCTGCGGCTGGCAGTTACATTCACCAGCACGCCGCGGGCGCCGGACAGATCGATGCCATCCAGCAGCGGCGATGCGACTGCCTGTTCTGCAGCGATACGCGCACGGTCAACACCGGAAGCAGTCGCCGTACCCATCATGGCTTTGCCTTGTTCGCCCATGATCGTTTTGACGTCATTGAAATCGACATTGATGTGTCCGGGTACATTGATGATCTCAGCAATACCGGCAACCGCATTATTGAGCACATCGTCGGCATGCTGCAGCCATTCGATCATGCTGTCGTCTTCGTAAATTTCTTCCAGCTTCTCATTGAGAATAATGATGAGCGAATCCACGTGTTGTGTCAGTGCATCCAAACCTTCGTCGGCAATATCCATGCATTTTTTGCCTTCGTATGAGAAAGGTTTGGATACCACGGCTACGGTCAGTGCACCGAGTTCTTTTGCAACCTGTGCCACCACAGGAGCAGCACCAGTGCCAGTGCCGCCACCCATACCGGCAGCGATAAACACCATGTGTGCGCCACGCAAAGCGTCTTCAATCCGGGAACGGGAATCTTCTGCCAGTTTGCGACCGACTTCCGGTTTCATCCCTGCACCCAGACCAGTTTCACCGATCTGAATCACGTTATGCGCTTTGGATTGCAGCAATGCCTGTGCATCGGTATTAGCAGCAATAAATTCAACGCCGGACACGCCTTTGTTGATCATATGCTGAACTGCATTACCGCCTGCGCCACCTACGCCGACAACCTTAATTACGGTGCCTTGTGTGGCGTTATCAACCATATCGAACTCCATCATGACTCCTCCAGGTAGGCAGTTATCAGTCGCTAATCATCACACGGTGAGACGACTAGCGACTAATAACTGTAGATCAGACCATTATAAAATGAGTACACCTGTAATGGTGTAAAAAGCTGATTAAAAATTTCCTAAAAACCACTCTTTCATGCGCTGCCAGACTGCTTTGGCAGACCCTTCCTGCCGCGTCACCAGATGGCCACGCAGATACTGCTTCTTTGCTTCCAACAACAAACCAAGAACCGTTGCATAACGCGGGCTGCGCACCACATCAGCCAGTTGCCCTGTATATGCGGGCATGCCGAGTCTGGTCGGCTTCAGAAAAATATCTTCCGCCATTTCTACCATGCCGGGCATCGCTGCGGAACCGCCAGTCAGCACAATACCTGACGACAGCACGTCTTCATATCCGGATTCACGAACCACCTGATGAACCAGCGCAAACAATTCTTCGACACGCGGTTCAATCACTGCCGCTAACGCCTGACGCGACAAAGAGCGCGGACCACGATCGCCCAGACCCGGCACCTCCAGCGTATCGGCAGGATCTGCCAGCACCTGCTTGGCGACTCCGAAACGAACCTTGATTTCCTCCGCTTCCGATGTCGGCGTCCGCAAGGCCATCGCAATATCATTCGTGATCTGATCACCTGCAATCGGAATCACCGCCGTATGGCGAATCGATCCTTCGGAAAATACCGCTACATCCGTAGTACCGCCACCAATATCAATCAGGACGACGCCCAACTCTTTTTCATCCCGTGTCAATACAGCCTCTGCCGAGGCCATCGGTTGCAGAATCAGGTCGGACACCTCCAGCCCGCAACGACGCACGCATTTCACGATGTTCTGCACCGCAGACACAGCACCGGTCACGATATGCACTTTGACTTCCAGCCGAATGCCGCTCATGCCGATGGGCTCGCGCACATCGTCCTGGCTGTCAACGATGAATTCCTGCGGCAATGTATGCAGCAATTGCTGATCGGTCGGAATATTCACCGCCTTCGCCGTTTCTATCACGCGCGAAACGTCCGCTGCGGTGACTTCTTTATCTTTGATGGCAACCATGCCGCTGGAATTGAAGCTGCGGATATGACTGCCTGCAATACCGGTATATACCCGGCTGATTTTGCAGTCGGCCATCAGCTCCGCTTCTTCGAGTGCGCGCTGTATGGATTCGACGGTAGCCTCAATATTCACCACCACGCCTTTTTTCAGCCCTTTGGATTCATGCTGTCCCAGACCAATCACTTCATGTCTGCCATCCGGCATGACTTCAGCAACGACCGCCACAATTTTAGATGTGCCGATATCGAGACCTACGATCAGATTTTTTGCGTCTTTTGTCATGTCTTCCCACTTGCCTTTGTTTGCTTTTTCAACCCGATAGCACCATGGCTGGATTTCAGCGCCAGACCATTCGGATAACGCATATCCACACTTTGAATACTATCCTGCAGACTGGCAATCAGTTGCGGATACACCGTCATCAGCTGATTCACCCTCGACTCCAGAGTAGTACCGTCCTGCACCCGCCCGAGTTCCACCTGCATACCGTTGTTCAGCCTGACACTCCATGCGTAACGATTGGAGTACCGGACCGCCTCCGGCGCCAGGTGGATTCTGGAAAACCATTGCTGAAATAACTGATACTGCGCCAGCACTTCTTTTTCACTGCCGTCCGGACCGCTCAATGAAATCAGTTCGGCATCTTCTTCCGCCTCGGCCAGATTCGCGGTAAACACATCACCGCGCACCGAAATCAGGCGGCCGTCCTCCCCCCATGTTCCTAACACGGCATGTTCCTCCAACCTGACAGTCAGCTTATTCGGCCATTCACGCTGCACACTGGCCCGTCTGACCCAAGGGACGCTTTCAAAAGCAGCACGGACTGCATCAAGATTAGCGGTAAAAAAATTCCCCCGGATTTTAGGAATCGCCGCATTACGGATCGTCAGCGCATCGACGTGCCTTAATGGCTCCGTATGCATCGCTTCTACCCGTATTGCAGCCAGCGTAAACATCGGCCGCTGGATCACCCACCAGACTCCCGACGCCATCAGGGCGAGCAACACCATGCCGAACAGGGCATTCGCGGTGATGTTCATCCATCTGATGTCATGCCACATGGCTGCAATCCTTTTTCCAGAGTCCCCGATTAATTCGTGATTGATTTCACTTCAGTCCGGATTTTCAAACGCGCCGTTTTCAAAATTTCCATACACAGATCTTCATAACTCATACCCGTTGCCTTCGCCGCCATCGGAACCAGCGAGTGGCCGGTCATCCCCGGCGAGGTATTAATTTCCAGCAAAAATGGCCGGTTATCAGACTTACGCAACAGCACATCGAGTCTCGCCCAGCCTTCGCAATCAAGCGCGCGATAGGCATCTACCGCCATCTCCTGAATCTGCTGCGTCAGTACCGGATCTAACGATGCAGGACACAGATATCGGGTGTCATCGGTAAAGTATTTATTCTGATAATCGTAATTGCCGTCTGGTGCCACGATTTCGATGATCGGCAACGCATATGCCTGCTCGCCCTGACCAAGTACAGCAACAGTCAGCTCCCTGCCCTCGATAAACTCTTCTGCCAGCACCACGTCATCAAATTGTGCTGCCAGCGCATAGGCTTCCGACATCTCGGAATATCCCCTGACCTTGGAAATACCGATCGTCGATCCTTCATGCGGCGGTTTGATAATCAGCGGTAGCCCCAGATCATCCGGCACAGTACGCAATTGTGTCTGCGGTGTCAGCACTGCGTATTTCGGCGTGCTCAGACCATGTGTCTGCCAGATACGTTTGGTGAATATCTTATCCATCGCAATCGCAGAGGCCATGACACCGCTGCCGGTATAAGGAATATTCAGCTGCTCCAGCACACCCTGCAGACTGCCGTCTTCGCCATAACGTCCATGCAAGGCAATAAAAACACGGTCAAATTTTTCAGCTGCCAGTTCTGCAATGCTGCGCTCGGCAGGATCAAAGGCATACGCATCCACTCCTTTACTCTTCAGAGCTGCCAGTACGCCATTGCCTGACATGACAGACACGTCACGCTCAGCAGAACGTCCGCCAAATAACACACCCACTTTACCCAGAGACTGACTATTCAATTCACTCATGATGATCTGACCGTAAAAATTTTATTTTGCCTGCGCCAGTTTTGCCGGCACTGCACTGATAGAACCTGCTCCCATGACGATCAGCACGTCGTCATTTTTCAATACCCGCAGCAAACTCTCCGGCATGTCCTGAATATCTTCGACAAACACCGGCTCAACCTTTCCTGTAACCCGCAGCGCACGCGTCAGAGCGCGACCATCTGCCGCCAAAATCGCTGCTTCGCCGGCTGCATAAACTTCGGCCAGTACGACAGCATCTGCCGTGGAAATAACTTTGACAAAATCCTCAAACAAATCACGAGTCCGGGTATACCGGTGCGGCTGAAATGCCAGCACCAGCCTGCGTCCCGGATAAGCGCCGCGTGCTGCTGCCAGGGTGGCCGCCATCTCCACCGGATGATGTCCGTAATCGTCCACCAGAGTGAAATGGCCACCCGCAGTCAGAGGAATATCGCCATAACGGGTAAAACGTCGCCCCACGCCGTTGAATTCACTGAGCGCCTTTTGTGTGGCGGCATCGGCGACACCGACTTCACGTGCAATCGCAATTGCGGCGCAAGCATTCTGAACATTGTGCATGCCGGGCTGATTCAGGCTGACCGGCATGTCGGCATAGCCATCCTGTACAACGGTGAAATGCATCTTGCCATCTGCAGCCCGCGCATCGACCGCATGCACATCCGCGTCAGGGTGAAAACCATAGGTCACCACCGGTTTTGACACAAATGGCATGATCTCGCGCACATTGACATCATCCAGACACAGCACAGCAACACCGTAAAACGGCAAACGCTGGGTAAATTCAATGAACGCCTGCTTCAGACGGGCAAAATCGTGTCCGTAAGTTTCCATGTGATCGGCGTCGATATTCGTAATAACTTCGATCACCGGTAACAGATTCAGGAATGAGGCATCGGATTCATCTGCCTCCGCCACGATGAAATCACCGCTGCCTAATTTGGCATTGGCTCCCGCGCTGTTGAGCCTGCCGCCGATCACAAAGGTCGGGTCCAATCCACCCTGCGCCAGCACGCTTGCCACCAGACTGGTAGTCGTGGTTTTGCCATGTGTGCCGGCAATGGCGATGCCGCTTTTCAAACGCATCAGCTCTGCCAGCATCAGCGCCCGCGGCACAATCGGGATATGCCGTGCGCGTGCCGCGACGACTTCCGGATTGTCGCCCTTGACGGCTGTTGACGTCACGACAGCATCGGCGCCTTCAATATGTTGTGCATCATGACCAATGCTGATCTGCGCCCCGAGGCCGGATAAACGCTGTGAGGCAGCATTGCTGCTGAGATCAGAACCGGAGACGGTGTATCCGAGATTCAGCAAGACCTCAGCAATACCGCTCATTCCCGAGCCGCCGATACCAACAAAATGTATGTGTTTAACTTTATGTTTCATGTTAATGATTCCAAAATCCCGGCGATATGCTGACTCGCTTCGCGCTGCCCCAATGCGTAGGCACGTTCCGCCATGTTCTGGCACGCTGTCCGGTCCAGCAGCAGCAATTGTTCCGCCAGTGCGGTCGGCGTCAGTTTTGCCTGCGGCAGGAACAGTGCGGCCTTTTGGCCGGCCATCCAGACCGCGTTTTCCTGCTGATGAGATGTGCTTGATGCCATGAAAGGCACCAGGATGCTTGCCACACCGGCAGCCGTCAGCTCAGACACCGTGATTGCCCCGGCACGGCAGATCACCAGATCAGCCTGTGCATAACGACGCGGCATATCGTTAATAAAATCCAGTATTTCTGCTTGTACGCCGGCGGCTGCATAGTTTTTTTGCAGTGCTGCGATATTCTGTTTCCCCGACTGGTGCGTCACTATCGGCCGCAGGTGTTCCGGAATCAACGCCAGCGCCTGTGGCAGACAGTCATTCAATGCCCGCGCACCCAGACTGCCACCGACCACCAGTATCCGTAAAGCGCCTTGCCGCTGACCGTAACGAAGCTGTGGTCCGGGTAACGCACAGATTTCCTGACGAACCGGATTACCGGTAATCTGTATCTTCTGATCTGCCGGCAAATCCCTGGCCGGCAAGCCAAATAGCAAGCGGCTGGAAAACGGGCGTAAAGCCTTGTTCGATAACAGCAAGGCAGCATCTGCATTCATCAGCACCAGCGGCCGGCCTCGCAAAAACGCCATCAAACCACCGGGAACTGTGACATAGCCGCCCATGCCCAGTACCACGTCCGGATTCCGCTGGCCGATGAAGCGGAAGCAAGTCAAAAAACTGGTCAGCAGTTTCCAGGCGCCGCTCACACTGTGCTTCCAACCCTTGCCGCGCAAACCGGTGAATGCCAGTTTATCCATCGGAATGCCGTGCCCCGGAACGATTTGCCCTTCCATGCCGGTACTAGTGCCCAGCCAGCTGATTTCCCAGCCCCGTTCACGCATGACTTCAGCAATGGCTAATCCGGGAAAAATATGCCCCCCCGTGCCGGCCGCCATAATCATCAGTTTTTTGGTCTGCCCAGATTTCATGCGCGGCCTCCCCGCATCAGCACACGGTTTTCATAATCGACACGGAGCAGGATTGCCAGCCCGATACAATTAATCATGACACCCGAACCGCCGTAACTCATCAATGGCAAAGTCAATCCCTTGGTCGGCAGCAAACCAAGATTCACCCCCATATTGATGAATGCCTGCACACCAATCCAGATACCGATTCCTTTGGCGGTCAACCCGGCAAACGTCTGATCAAGCGCAATCGCCTGCCTGCCGACTTCAAATGCCCGCTTGATAATCCAGTAGAACAGCAACACCACCACCATCACACCGACAAATCCCAGTTCTTCGCCTATCACCGCCAGCAGAAAATCGGTATGCGCTTCCGGCAGATAATGCAGTTTTTCAACGCTCCCGCCGAGCCCCACGCCAAACAACTCACCGCGCCCAAATGCGATCAGCGAATGCGTCAACTGGTAAGCCTTACCCAGCGCATGGTCATCATCAAACGGGCTCAGATAGGCGAAAATCCGCTCCCGCCGCCAGGGAGATAAAACAATCACCAGTGTAAAAATACCGACCAGTGTTGCTGCAATACCACCGAACCAGATGCCGTTGATTCCGCCTAAAAACAGAATTCCCATCGCGATACAGACAATCACGCCGAAGGCGCCGAGATCAGGTTCCAGCAGTAGCAGCAACCCGACCACACCGACTGCGGCCAGCATGGGTACAAATCCTTTGGTCAGTTTATGCATATAATCTTGCTTGCGTACCGTATAGTCAGCGGCATACAACACCATGAACAGCTTCATAAACTCGGAAGGCTGCAGGTTGAATATCTTGAATGACAGCCAGCGCTTTGCACCGTTCACTCCTTTACCCAACCCCGGAATCAGGACAGCAACCAGTAAAATCAGTGTGAATACGAACAGATAAGGCGCCAGTTTTTGCCAGCTTAAAACCGGTATCCGGAATACCAGCGCAGCCATGATGACGGATACCAGAACAAACATCGCCTGGCGAACCAGGAAATGCGTGTTTTTGTAATTCGCGTATTTCGGTGAATCAGGTAAAGAAATCGAGGCGGAATACACCATGACCATGCCAAACAGCATCAGAATCATCGTGACCCAGACCAGCGGCTGATCGTAATTCATCATCCGGGAACGATTCACCAACCGGGTCTCAGGACCAGGTGTCGCAAACGGCGACCAGCGCTGCAAAGGAAGCAATAACTGTTTCATCAACAGATCTCCCCACGGTCAAGCGCCATTTCACGCACCGCATCGGCGAATACCTGGGCGCGGTGCGCATAATTACGGAACATATCAAGGCTGGCACAGGCCGGGGACAGCAAAACCACATCGCCTTCCTTGGCGATCGCTGCTGCCTGTTGCACGGCTTCCTCGAGCGAATTGCAATCCTGCATCTCTGTCTGGCTGGCAGTCAACGCTGCTCGGATTTCCGGGCGCGCCCGGCCAATCAGCAACACCTTTCTGGCATAGCGCTGAACAACTTCTGCGAGAGGTGAGAAATCCTGTCCCTTACCTTCACCGCCTGCGATCAGCAGTATCCGTTTTTCCGATGCAGCAAACTGCTGGCCAAGACCTTTCAGAGCAGCGACGGTTGCACCGACATTCGTTCCCTTGCTGTCATCGATATAGTCAACGCCGCTAACGGTACTGATGAGCTCCACCCGGTGCGCTTCGCCTTTATATTCACGCAGACCGTGCAGCAAAGGAGCAAACGGCAAGCCGATACCGCGACACAGCGCCAGTGCCGCCAATGCATTTGCCGCATTATGCTGGCCACGGATCTGCAGGGCATCAGATGGCATCAACCGGGTCATTGTGACGGGAATTTCTTCCGCCTCTTTTTTCTTGCGCCGGCCAGAAGCGACGGGAGCATCCTCTGCCGGCGTCGCCGTTGCCAGCCAGCTCATGTCGTGTTCGCTGACCAGACCCAGATCCCCGGCGTGTTCCGGTGCATCCGTACCAAAACTGAGCACTGTGGCAGTGGGCTTTGCCATCGCCATCACCAGCGCATCGTCACGGTTGAGTACCTGTACAGTCTGCTCGCCAAAAATCCGGGCTTTATCCGCACAATACGCCGGCATGCTGCCATGCCAGTCCAGATGGTCCTGAGTGACGTTGAGTACAGTTGCCACATCTGCCTGCAAGCTGATTGTCGAATGCAACTGGAAACTCGACAATTCCAGCACCCAGACCTGGGGTAAGGTGTTTTGTTCCAGCACTGTTCGCATGACATCCATCACGGCCGGGCTGATATTTCCGGCGACCCGGACTGTCAGACCGGCCCGTTCGCACAGCAAACCAACCATGCTGGTAACGGTCGTTTTGCCGTTGGTGCCGGTAATCGCAATCACTTTCGGCTGGTATCCGTTTTCTGCGCGCAGGGCAGCCAGCGCCTGTGCAAAAAATTCCATCTCGCCCCAGAGCGGTAGCTGACGCGCGCCGGCTGCCGGAATAATTTTTTCCAGTTCACGCAACGGCGATAATCCAGGACTGACGGCAACCAGATCCATATCTTCTAGCAAAGCTTCGCTGAATTCACCGGGAATAAATTCTGTCTGCGGTTGCAGCTGCAACAGACTATCCAACCGCTCCGGATGAGCACGGGTATCTGCAACACGTAAGCGTGCACCGGCGCGCAATAACCACTGCGCCATTGCCAGACCGGATTCTCCCAGTCCAAGCACTAATACACGTTTGTCAGAAAAATTCATACCCGGTAATCCAATCAGCACTTCAATATCAACTTCTTTATGTGCGCCTGATTCAGCGCAGCTTCAGCGAGGACAAACCAATCAGCACCAGAAGCATAGTAATGATCCAGAAACGGACTACGACCTGCGTTTCTTTCCAGCCCTTCTTTTCAAAATGGTGGTGCAGCGGTGCCATCAGGAACAAGCGGCGCCCTTCACCGTAACGTTTTCTGGTGTATTTAAAATAGGAAACCTGGAGAATGATCGACAAGGTCTCAGCCACAAAAATGCCGCCCATGATGAATAGCACGATTTCCTGGCGCACAATGACAGCAATTGTGCCCAGTGCGCCGCCCAGCGCCAGCGCACCGACGTCGCCCATGAAAACCTGAGCAGGATGTGCGTTGAACCACAGGAAGGCCAGACCTGCTCCGGTGAGTGCTCCGCAAAAGATGAGCAATTCACCAGCGCCCGGAATATGTGGAATCAACAGATATTTCGAATAGCCGACGTGTCCGGATAAGTAAGCAAATAAACCGAGCGCCGTTCCCACCATGATGATAGGCATAATCGCCAGACCATCAAGGCCATCGGTAAAATTCACGGCATTACTGGTGCCGACAATCACACAATAGGTCAGGGTGATAAAGCCCCATACGCCGAGCGGATAGCTGACTGTTTTAAAGAAAGGCACGATCAGATCAGCCTTGGGCGGCAAGTCCATACTGAAGCCGGAACGCACCCAGGCAAACAGCAAATCCAGAATCTGCGAATTGGACGGTGCAGAAACAGAGAATGCGAGATAGAAGGCCGCAGCAATACCGACCAGCGACTGCCAGAAATATTTTTCACGGGAACGCATTCCTTCCGGATCTTTATGAACGACTTTGCGATAGTCGTCCGCCCAGCCGACAGCGCCATATCCCAGCGTCACAATCATCACAACCCAGATAAAACGATTGCTCAGGTCTGCCCACAATATCGTCGATATCGCAATCGCAATCAGAATCAGCACACCACCCATGGTCGGTGTGCCGGATTTCACCAGATGCGTTTCCATGCCATAGGAACGCACGGCTTGCCCCACCTTCATCCGGGTCAGCATGCGGATCACGGCCGGACCGGCGAAAATCCCGATCGCCAGCGCCGTCATGGTAGCGAATACCGCGCGAAATGTAATAAAACCGAAGACGCGCAGCAGCCCCAGATCCTGTTTAAAATATTCTGCCAGCCAGAGCAACATGCTAATGAATTCCTATGGTATCGGGTGTAGTAAAAATCTGATCGCTGCCGCCCTGCAAGTGTGCAACGACACGTTCCATTTTCATGAAACGGGAACCTTTGATCAGTACGGTCTGATCACGTTTCAGACTGGCATCCAGCGCCAGCAGTAAATCATTCAGGTTATCAAAGTGCCGCGCGCCGCTGAAAGTCATGGCGGTATAACGCACCAGGTCGCCCAGTAAGAACATTTCCTGCACGCCCCGGGCTTTGGCATAGCTGCCGATTTCAGCATGAAAATCCGCACCGTTCTCGCCGACTTCGCCCATGTCTCCCAGCACCAGTACCGTGGAGCCGCCAATCTGGTGCAATACATCAATCGCGGCGCGTACCGAGTCAGGATTGGCGTTATAGGTATCGTCGATCAGCGCGGCACCACAGATAGCCGCTTTACGCTGCAACCTGCCATTCACAGGATGAAAATTTTCCAGTCCGCGCACGATCACCGGCATGGCAATTCCAATCGCATGGCAGCAGGCTACCGCCGCCAGTGCGTTCAGCACATTGTGCTGTCCGGCTGCCTGCAAAAATACATCTCCACTACTGCCATTGATGTTGAACTGAATACGGCTGCCAAATACATCAGGATTGAAAGTCGCACTGACGTTGGCGTCGGGTGTTAATCCGAATGTCAGTACTTTGCGCTGCCCGGATTCACGCGCATAAGCACGCCACAAATCCGCATAATCATCCGCCAGCGGAAAAACGGCTATGCCGTCTGCAGGCAAAGCCCGGATTGCTGCGCCATTTTCTTCCGCCACAGCACGAACATTTTGCATAAATTCCTGATGCTCGCGCTGGGCATTGTTGACCAGCACAACGGTCGGTAATGCGACAGAGGCCAGCACTGCAATCTCTCCGGGATGATTCATCCCCATTTCAATCACTGCAGCCCGATGCTCCGCGCTGAGTTGTTTCATCGTCAGGGGAACACCGATTTCATTATTCAGGTTGCCTGTGGTGGCCAAACGGTGCGAAGCGCCAAAAGCCTCGGCCAGTATGGCAGAGATCATTTCTTTGACGGTTGTCTTCCCGTTGCTGCCGGTGACGCCGATGACAGGCAAAGTAAATTGCTGACGCCAGTAGCGTCCGGCTTCTGCCAGTGCTTTTTTGGTATCGGGAACAATCAGGGCAGGCAGCTTGAATGCCGGTGGCAACTGTTCTGCAATCACTGCAGCCGCACCAGACTGTACGACCTGTGGCAAAAAGTCATGGGCATCAAAATGTTCCCCGCGCAATGCGACAAACAAATCACCCGGTTGGATTTTGCGACTGTCTGTCGTTAATCCCGTGATGGCGACATCCTCAGTCATCACAGCAGAGCTGAGTGCCTGTTGCAATTGTTGAAGCGTGGCATGCATCAATTAGCCCTTTTCAGATTGCCGCTGGTTGCTACTGTCGCCAGTGCCAGCGAAGCATGTTCTTCATCGGAAAATGGCCATTTTTTACCGTTGATGTCCTGATAGGTTTCATGCCCTTTGCCCGCCAGCAGAACCACATCATGATCACCGGCATGTTTGATCGCAAACAGAATCGCATTTGCTCTGTCTTCAATCACATGAGGAGGATTTTTCATTCCGCGCAAAATATCCTGAATAATTGAGGCAGGGCGTTCGGTACGGGGATTATCACTGGTGACGATCACATGCTGTGCCATTTCGGCGACTCGCCCCATTTGCGGGCGCTTACCCGGATCACGGTCTCCGCCGCAGCCGAATACACACCACAGTTCGCCACCCCGCTCTGCGGCGACGGTACCCAGAGTCTCCAGAGTTTTTTCCAGCGCATCCGGTGTGTGCGCGTAGTCCACCACAACCATCACATGACCGGCAGTACCCAGTAATTGCATCCGGCCCGGTACTGGCGTGAGTTTTTCGATCAGACCAAGTGCCTTGGTAAAAGGAATTTCCCTGGTGAGCAGCACTGCCAGCACTGCCAGAATATTACTGACATTAAATCTGCCGATCAGCTGTGTTTTCACCAGTCCGGAGCCAAATGGCGATTCAAGATGGAAGCTGGTTCCTGCATATCCCGAGCGGCAATGAGAGGCGCTCAAGATTTCACATCCCTCTGCTTCAGCACCATTCAGGCTGTACGCCAGAATCCGGACTGCCGGACGATTCACGCGCAAATGCTGAACCAGCTGAATGCCGAAATCATCGTCCAGGTTAATGACCGCGACTGATAACGTATCCCAATCAAACAATTTTTGTTTGGCGGCGCCGTAATGCGCCATATCACCGTGGTAATCAAGGTGATCCCGCGTCAGATTGGTGAACAATCCGATGTCGATATGCATACCATTTAAACGCCCCTGCTCCAATCCGATCGAAGAAGCCTCGATCGCCAGCGCCGTTACGCCCGAGTCCTGCATCCGGCGCAGTTCTTTTTGCAGACTGATGGCGTCCGGCGTGGTTAATCCGGTTTCCTGCAGCTCGCCGGCCATGCCCTGCTGATAAATTCCATTCCCCAGAGTACCGATGACTCCTGCAGTCACTTTGTTTAAAGAAAATGCCTTGGCAAGCCACTGAGTACAGGAAGTTTTCCCATTGGTTCCGGTAACGGCAACCGTCAGCATGGAGTGATCCGGCTGCTGATACCAGTGATTGGCGATCATGCCCCATTCACGAGCCAATCCGGAAACTGCCAGATGCGGAATATCGAGCGCCCCATCCCAGACATAATTTCCCGGTTCGTACAGCACGGCAATCGCACCCTGCCCGACCGCATGACGAATATAGTCCCGCCCGTCGCTATGATGACCAGGTGCAGCCAGAAATACGTCGCCAGGCTGAATCTGACGTGAATTGGAGCTCAGTTGCGCGTCGGGCGCATATTGTCTGAGCCATTGAATAATGTCGTTCATTGAAATAATAGCGTGTGTCATCACATGCTCTCCTGAACACTGGTATCAGGAATGATGCTGGTGACAGAAGAATCTGGCGGAACATTCAGCGAACGCAGAACATTCGCTGTAATGGCAGCGAATACCGGCGCCGCTACGGTGCCGCCGTAATATCCGCCGACTGTTGGCTCGTCAATCATCACGGCAACAATGACGCGCGGATTGGAGACCGGTGCAAAACCAACAAAATCGCCAACGTATTTTTTTACGTAGTGTCCGCCTTCGAGTTTATGGGCAGTCCCTGTTTTACCGGCGACGCGATAACCGGCAATGCGTGCCTGCGTAGCCGTGCCGCCGGGCTCAGTCACCGCTTCCATCATCAGGCGCATCTGCTGTGCCGTCTTTTCTGAAATGACGCGATGCCCTGCCGGACGTTCACTGGACTTCTCAAACGTCAAAGGAATCAGATCGCCATCCCGTGCAAATATCATGTATGCCCGCGCCATCTGAATCAGCGACACCGAAACACCGTGTCCGTAACTCATGGTGGCCTGCTCAATCGGGCGCCAGTTTTTATAATTGCGCAACCGGCCAGCCACCGCTCCTGGAAAGCCGAATTTTGGCTGCTGCCCAAAACCCACGGTGGTAAACATCTCCCACATTTCCTTCGGCGGCATTTGCAACGCCATTTTGACGGTGCCGATATTCGATGATTTCTGAATCACTTGCGCAACAGTCAATGCACCCTGTTTATGCGCATCATGAATCGTATCCGGGCCAATCGTCATGGTACCCGGCGCGGTCTGGATCACGGTATCCGGCGTAACGCGGCCAGTTTCAAGCGCCAACGCAACGGTGAAAGGTTTCATCGTTGAACCCGGTTCAAAAGTATCGGTCATCACACGGTTCCGCAACTGCGCGCCGGTCAGCACCGAACGGTCATTCGGGTTATAGGCCGGCAAATTTACCAGTGCCAGCACTTCGCCCGTCCTGACGTCCAACACCACTGCCGCACCAGCTTTAGCCTTGTGTTTTTCAACGGCGTCTTTCAGGTGGGTAAAAGCAATGTACTGAATCTTGCTATCCACTGACAACGCCAGATCTTTTCCATCATGCGGTTCGCGAATAGCCTGAATATCTTCCACGATGCGCCCCAACCGATCCTTAATGACGCGGCGGCTGCCGGTTTTTCCGGCCAGATTTTTTTCAGACGCCAGTTCAATTCCTTCCTGGCCAATATCTTCCACGCTGGTAAAGCCAACGACATGCGCCATGACTTCCCCCTCGGGATAAAAGCGTTTGTATTCCTTGCGGGTTTCCACGCCGGAAATGCCCAATGCCTGAATCTGGTCCGACACTGCCGGCTCTACCTGCCGTTTCAGATATACGAACTGGCGGTCCGAATCGAGCTTTTTGCGCAACTCCGCTTCGCTCATATCGAGTAGCTTCGCCAGTTGCTGGATTTTTTCTTTCGGTGCTTCCAGGACATCATCAGGAATGGCCCAGATCGCCTTGACCGGCACAGATGAAGCCAGCACCTGTCCATTGCGGTCAGTAATCTTGCCGCGCGTTGCCGGTAATTCCAATGTCCGGGCATAACGGCTGGCGCCCTGTTTTTGCAGAAATTCGGTTGTCATGCCCTGCAGCCATAACGCCCTGGCAATCAACGCAACGAAGGCGCCGAACAACAGGAAAAGCACCAGACGGGAACGCCAGGTCGGGAGTTTCACTTCCAGCACAGGATTGGAAGAAAACGAAACCCCGCGGGATGCGGCAGTGCGGGACATGTTTCCGGGGCGGCTCATCTGAGCTCCGCCGCTGTCAGGTATTGCGTCCGCTCCGGTGTAACAGGCACCATATTGAGTTCCTGTGTCGCCACAGCTTCAATCCGTGAATGTTTTCCGTAGGTCGACTGATCCAGCCGCAGCTGGGTCCATTGCAAGTCATATTGCTTGCTGAGGCTTTGCTCACGCTCCAGTTCAATGAACAGCCGACGTGCCTGATATTGAGCATTAATCAGCGATAACGCACAGCCGATCAGCGCAATCATCAGTGCAATATTAATCCGGGTAATCATACCGAATCTCCCGGCAAACGCTCCGCCACCCGCAAAATAGCTGAACGGGCACGGGGATTCCGCTGTACTTCGGCATCAGATGGCTTCAACCGGTTCAGGAGTCGCATCTGCGGCTGCGGTAAATCTGCCTGCCGTATCGGTAAACGCCGGTCCGGCTGTGCAACCCTGACTCTGGCGGCAAAAAACTGTTTGACGATACGGTCTTCCAGCGAATGAAAGCTGATGACGGACATCCGGCCATAAGGTGCCAGCACACTGTAAGCCGCTGCCAACCCTACTTCGAGATCTTCAAGCTCCTGATTGATGAAAATCCGTATAGCCTGAAAGGTGCGAGTTGCCGGGTCCTTACCCTTCTCGCGAGTTTTGACGGCGTGTGCAACAAGTTCTGCGAGCTGTCGGGTTCCAGTAATGGACTCCGCCTGCCGGCGAGCAACAATCGCCTTTGCAATCTGAAAAGCAAACCGTTCTTCCCCATAATTTTTAATCACCTCCCTGATTTTTTCTTCTTCTGCGACCGCCAGCCATTCAGCAGCCGACATACCGCGCGTGGTATCCATGCGCATGTCCAGCGGACCATCGGTGCGAAAACTGAAGCCTCGTGCAGCATCGTCAACCTGGGGCGACGATATGCCCAAATCCAGCAATACGCCGTCCACCTGTTCAATATTCAATGCCTGCAAGGCCTGCGCGACCGTCGCAAAACTGTCGTGCACGATCTGAAAGCGCGGATCGGTGATCTGACTCGCGCAGGCGATCGCCTGCGTATCCTTATCAAATGCAATCAGCCTGCCGTGCGGCCCCAGACGCTCGAGAATAAGCCGGCTATGCCCGCCGCGCCCGAACGTACCATCGATGAAAATGCCATTGCTGCGCTCATTCGCGATCCCGAGCGCATCCACTGCTTCGTGCAGAAGCACGGTTTGATGTGTGAATTCTGTCGCTTGCTGTGTTGTCATTGCCTGCGATCAGAAAGAAAAATTGTTGAGCACATCCGGCGCACCGGATGCTTTGGCATTTGCCTCATTCTCAGCCAGGCGGCCAGCATCCCAAATCTCGAAATGACTCCCCATGCCCAGCATCATAATGTCGCGCTGAATACCAGTTGCCTGGCGCAATTCCGGCGCCAGCAAAATACGGCCTGCACTGTCCATGTCCACATCAAACGCATTGCCGAGGAAAATCCGTTTCCAGTCCCGCGCCTGAATCGGCCAGGCAGCAATTTGCTCACGATGGTTTTCCCAGGTGGGTCGCGGAAACAGCAAAAGGCAGCCGTCGGGATGGCGGGTCAGCGTCAGCTGTCCCTGATACTGGTTGCTCAGGGCATCACGATAGCGGGCAGGAATAGACATTCTGCCTTTCGCATCGAGATTGAGTGCAGATGGACCCTGAAACACGCTGATACCTTTAACCTGGATTGAGATTGAAATGAGGTGCTTTGTGAAGATAATCGAATCGCTGAGATTTATCCCACAAAATTACACTTTTTCACACTGTTTCCCACTTTAGAGGATGCAATAAGCGTGGTCAAGAGAAATTAAAGGCAAAAAAGAGAATTTCCTTAATGAAGTCAATGACTTAGCGCAACTACTTCGAAATTTTATTTTGAAAATAGCTCTATAAATGAAGTACTTACAAACGAATTTGAAAGTAGCTTATCAGAAGGCAAGGTGACGGGAGCCCGTTTAATTTTCCAAAAGCAAGTTTGATGGGTGTACCGGGAGAGGCGACGGTAGGGGGGGAAAACGACAGGAAAATTTCAGTGAGCAAGTACTGACTTGGCATTCGTCATTTGTGTTTGCAGCAGATGCAAAAATTCTTTGACCGGCACAGCTTTACTGAAATAAAAGCCCTGATATTCATCACAGGAAAAGTTCGTCAGCGAGACCAGTTGATCGGCGGCATCCACACCTTCAGCAATCACTTTCAATCCCAGCGTATGCGCCATGACGATAATGGCCTGAACAATCGCCGTATCATTCGGATCAGCAGGAATGTCTTTGATAAATGAACGGTCAATTTTGACACTGTCAACCGGAAAGCGTTTCAGGTAGGACAGCGAAGAATAGCCTGTTCCGAAATCATCAATCGACAAGCTGAATCCAGCGTCTTTAAAGCCATCCATCAACACCATCGCCTGTTCTCGATTGTGCATCACCATGCTTTCGGTAATTTCAAACTCAATGGCACTGGGCGGCACGCGCCAGAAATCAATCACACTCCGTATCTCTTCCAGCAGCTGATGATCATTGAACTGGGAACCGGACAAATTAATCGCAATCCGCCCAAACTGTCCGTCTATCTGACGAAAACTCAGGATATCCTTGCAAACGATATCCAGCACCAGCATCCCCATACGCCCGATCAGACCGGCCTCTTCTGCCAGCATGATGAAATCATTCGGATACAGAATCCCCTGCTCCGGATGACTCCAGCGGACTAATGCTTCTGCTCCTACAATTTTTCCGGTTGTCAGGGAAATCTTAGGTTGGTAGTAGACTACAAATTCACGTCTTTCAAGTGCTTTACGCAAGCGTGCTTCAAAAGCAAGGCGCTCGATGGTGTGAATATTCATTTCCGAAGCATAAAACTGGTAATTATCTTTCCCCTTGTTTTTAGCCCGGTACATGGCGATATCTGCGTTCTTCAGCAGTGTCTGCGCATCACGCCCATCATTGGGGAAAGTCGCGATACCAATACTTGCGCTGAGCTGGTATTCCTGGCCGCCGATTTCAAAAGGTTGCGCAGCCTCGTAGAGCAATTTGCCGGCGATATCCCCCAGATCACGCGGCTCATTGAACTGATCGACCAGCAAGATGAATTCATCACCACCAACCCTGGCGACAATATCTGATTCACGCAAAGTGTGGCGGAACCGCTGCGCAACACGGCGCAAGACCTTATCCCCTTCATCATGACCAAAGGTATCGTTAATGTTTTTAAACCGGTCGAGATCCAGGAATAGCACTGCCAGACAACGGCTGTTGCGCTCAGCCAGCAACAAGGCTTTCGCCAGATGCTGGTTATATAAAAATCGGTTTGGCAAACCGGTAAGCTCATCGTAGTGTGCCAGCTGGAGAATCTTTTTCTCTGAACGGCGGCCTTCAATCGCAATGCCTGCCAACTCAATCATGGCGCCGACCAGTCGCTGATCATCCAGACTCAGTGACAAACCGGACAGCAACAGCACAGTAAAGCTCCCCAAAACCTGTCCATGCTTATCCATCAGTGGCCAGGCACTGCCGGAGCTGTATTCAGTCAACTCTTCCAATCCATTGACAAACTGCATGCAGGCAGCCTGCTGCAATGATTCAGCCTGTACCGGACAAGCCAACAGGATCGCCTCGCTCCACAGACCACTACCGTGAGATACCGGCGCGCCTGTCATTTGTTGCGTCAGGATTTCCGGGAAATGGCGGCCGACAGACTGCACGAAAATTTTCTGATCATCATCCAGCAACTGAATCCCGACCCGCCACCATGGGCGCAGCTCCTCCACAAAATCGCAGATCGCATTCAGAATATATGAAGGCTCCTCATTTGCGCCTATCAATTGCAGCAAACGATTCTGGCCTTCCAGTAAACGTTCCGAATATTTCTGACTGTTGATGTCGCGCGCCACGCAAAACAACAGCATTTCGCCGTTTAATTCAACCCGGCTCAGGGAAACCTCGCTGTAATAAGGCTGACCATTTCTTTCCGTGACCCATTCAGCCCGTTGCACACCGCCCTCCATGACCTTATTCATCAGAGTCGTCATCTGTTGTTCGCTGCTGATATGCAGATCAGAAAACTGTAGCTGGGGTGTCGTGAATTTCGTCACTGAATGTCCGATGACGTCACTTAAATTCTGCACATTCAACAAAGTCAGTGCCGCGCGGTTACAGTCCACATAACACCATTGCCGATCCACCAGAAAGATCGGGTCCTGAGCACCGGTAAAAATCAGTCTGTAGCGGTTTTCGCTGGCTTCAACTTGCTGCCGGGATATTTGTAACCGCCGGATCTGCCGCAACAGAAAAATCGTCAGCAACAGAATCAGCAGTGCTATGACCGCAGAAAACATCAGCTTATGATTTAATCTGGTACTCCAGTCTGACAAAATAGTCGCCGTGCTCCTGGCATACACCAGCGTCAGTGGAAAGCCGGTGATTTTTCGGTATGTGTATTGAAATTCTCCGGCGTCACCAGAAAATCCCGGTGCATACAAAGCGCCTTCCCCGGCAGCAGCGGTCAATACCGACAGCAGCGGAGATGGAGGTACAACATTCCGGATCAAGTTCTGATCAAAAGGAGCGCTGGTCAGCAGATTGCCGGACTGATCATGCAAGGAGAGAACTGCAGCACTGCCGCGTGCAACCACTTCATAAAATTCCTGAAAATAACTGAGGCTGATATTGGCCTCAATCAGCGCCACCAGCTTTCCCCGGGCATCGTAAATATTTTTGGCAACCGGCAAAATACCCCGATTGCCGCCCTCCCAGAGGACAGGGCCGGTCACGATCTGCTTCTGCCCCGGTTGCGCAAGCAATTTTCTGATGTGCTCAGGCAGCGATCGTTTGTCCTGATAGCGGGCATGACTCGAAAATAGCACCGTTCCGTCCGGATTGAACACCGACATCCCACACAGATATGCGGAATTCTGGCGTTGCTCCGCGAGTATGTCGCCGAAATTCGGCTTTTGTACCAGAGTGATGTCGGCGGTATCTCTCAGCGCATTTTCCAGCTCAGCGATCACCTGGACAGCTTCTGCCAGCTCGTGATTGGCCTGCTCTTCCAGAATGCGTACCGTGAAATAGCTATGACGCTGCGCTTCAGATAAAGTCTGGTTACGGTCTTCTATCGCTGCCCACCATGCCTGCGCGATCATAGCCAGCACAATCAGGGCAATGCCTCCCGTAAATACAGCCAGTGGCACCTTTCTTTGTTTTTTTGAGCCCTGAATTTCCATGTATCCGGAATCTGCTTAATCTGACCGAAGGTAAGGGAATTGATTTATACATTCGCACGAGTCAGGATGCTGATATTTCAGCCATCATGCTGTGCGCAGCTCAGTTTAGCATGCGACAGATAAAAAACGGGAAAATGGAAATGATGTGAAAACAACGGCGCGAGTATGCAGCAGGACGTTTTTCGCAATTCAGCGCTGGCAATAATAAATGAATTGCCCGCAGTATGAGGGAACCGGAAAAATAAAGCAGGCCGGTAGGCCGGATTCTGTTACGGCACGCTGCATTGCTGCAACCCGCTATGACAATCATTCCTCTAGGCGACGAATTGCTCCGTCGCTCAAGCTTTCTACCCGCACGCTCCGCGAGCCACCTCAACGCGTGCCTATTTGAAATTGCTCCGGGTGGAGGTTACCGCGTTTCACCCTTTGTGGTTTAGCACAGGCTTGCGCCCGCTACTCCCCAAAGACTCGTCTCTGTGGCCCTATTCCTCGCCTTATACCTTGCGGCTTTCAGCGTACGGCCGTTAGCCGTCACCCTGCTCTGTGGAGTCCGGACCTTCCTCCCGTCGCTGTGCAAAACACAGCAACCAGCGATTGTCTGGCCTGCTTCATGCGTCATTTTACCCTAGTCGCCACAGTTTCCGCTGATTCTCTGCAGAAGCGCTGCAAATTCGGCAAGCTTTCTGGTAGCGTACTGATTTTCTTTTTCCGGTTTACCTATCATGCTGAAGTCACGTTCCGGTGGTCAATTGATTGTGGATGCTTTGGAAGTTCATGGCGTCGATACCATTTTCGGTGTTCCAGGCGAAAGCTATCTGGCAGTACTGGATGCACTACATGACAGCAGCATCCGTTTCATTATCAACCGCCAGGAAGGCGGGGCAGCCTTCATGGCCGACGCCTATGGGAAAATGACCGGCCAACCGGGCATCTGCTTTGTGACCCGCGGCCCTGGCGCGACTAACGCATCCATCGGCGTGCACACGGCTCACCAGGATTCGACACCGATGATTCTGTTCATCGGACAGGTCGGCAATGATTTTGTGGAACGGGAAGCGTTTCAGGAAATCGATTATCGCCGCATGTTCGGGCAGATGGCGAAATGGGTGGCACAGATCGACCGTGCCGACCGGATACCGGAATACATCGCTCATGCTTTTCAGGTCGCCACCAGCGGTCGCCCGGGTCCGGTCGTGCTGGCATTACCGGAAGATATGCTGGTGCAGCAGGCCATCGTCGCTGACACCCGCCGCTACACACCGGTACAGGCTGCGCCTTCACCCACCCAGATCACGCAGCTGCGTGCGCTGCTGTCAGCAGCGACACGCCCGGTTTTCCTGCTCGGTGGCAGCGGCTGGGACTGCCATGCCTGCAAACGCATCGCCGATTTTGCAGAGCGCCACCATATCCCGCTGGCTTGCACCTTCCGCTTTCAGGATCTGGTCGACAATGCGCATCCGAATTATATCGGCGATGTCGGCATCGGCATCAACCCCAAACTGGCGCAACGCATTCAGAATGCCGATCTGGTTGTCGCCATCGGCCCGCGTCTTGGCGAAATGACGACCGGTGGCTACACGTTGCTGGAAGCACCGCTGCCCAAACAAAAACTGATTCATGTTCATAGCGATGCCAGCGAGCTTGGCCGTGTCTATCAGGCCGATCTGATGATCAACAGCGGTATGAAAGAAATGACACAGGCACTGACAGACATGGCGGCATTCGATACCGGCACAACATGGCAGCATCACGTCAGCGAGGCAAGAGCTGAACTGCAGATGTGGCAACAGGAGCCAGCGATTTTTGCAAAAGAAAATGCCCCGCTGAACTTATGGCAGGTCGTGCAAAACATCATGCAGCAAACACCGACGGATACCATCATCACCAATGGCGCCGGTAATTACGCCACCTGGGCACACCGTTATTTCCGCTATGGTGGCTTCCGCACCCAGCTGGCGCCGACCTCGGGTGCCATGGGTTACAGTGTCCCATCAGGCGTTGCGGCCAAGCTGATTGCACCGGAACGCACAGTCATCACATTTGCCGGTGACGGTGAATACCTCATGAACGGACAAGAACTCGCCACCGCTGTGCAGTACAAAGTGGGTGTCATCATCATCGTCTTCAACAACGGCATGTACGGCACCATCCGCATGCATCAGGAAAAAACCTTTCCTCAGCGGGTATCCGGCACGGAATTGCAAAATCCGGACTTTGCCGCCCTCGCCCGCGCCTTCGGGGCGCACGGTGAAACGGTGGAACAAACAGCAGATTTTGCTCCTGCCCTGCAACGAGCGATCGAACACACCAGAACACAGCAACTGCCCGCATTGATTGAATTGCGTTACGATGGAAACCTGATCACGCCCGGAGCGACACTGAATACTCTGCGTCAGGCAGCACTGGATGCCGGTAAGGAGATCAACGGCACTTGATTGCACTCAGCCTGAGCGTAGCCGGACAGTATTTGAATGGATCACCATGAGTAAAGTAAGCCTCCCGAAAAGCATCTGGGTTCTCGGATTCGTCAGCATGCTGATGGACATTTCGTCTGAGATGATTCACAGCCTGCTGCCGATGTTCATGGTCGGGACGCTGGGCATGAGCGTTTTTGCCGTCGGCCTGATCGACGGTATCGCAGAGTCCACGACCTTGCTGGTCAAAGTATTTTCCGGCGCACTCAGCGACAAGTTAGGAAAACGCAAAGCCCTTGCGGTGTTCGGTTATGGCATGAGTGCATTCACCAAGCCGCTGTTTGCCATCGCTCAGGGCATGGACATGCTCCTGACTGCCCGCCTGATGGACCGTATCGGTAAAGGTATTCGTGGCGCACCGCGCGATGCACTGATTGCCGACATCACACCGCCATCGATACGCGGTGAGGCATTCGGTTTGCGGCAATCGCTCGATACCATTGGGGCGGTCGCTGGTCCGTTGCTGGCAAGCGGACTGATGCTACTGTGGGCGAATGATTTCCGGCAGATATTCTGGCTGGCCGTGATCCCCGGTCTGGCCGCCATGCTGCTGCTTTTTTTCGGCGTCCACGAACCGGCATCGGTCGCCATCCGCAACCCGGGCAATCCGGTCAGCCCGCACAATCTGCGCCGCATGGGACGCAGCTACTGGTGGGTGGTGCTCATGGGCAGCATCTTCACGCTGGCACGCTTCAGTGAAGCCTTTCTGGTGTTGCGCGCGCAGCAACTGGCGATTCCGGTTGCCCTGGTGCCGCTGGTGATGGTTGCCATGAATCTGGTTTATTCTGTATCAGCCTATCCGTTTGGAAAACTATCCGACCGCATCTCACACCAGAAATTACTGGCAGCAGGGCTTGCCGTCCTGATCGCTTCTGACCTGATGTTGGGCTACAGCACACAGTGGGCCGGCCTGTTAGCTGGCATTGCGTTGTGGGGCGTGCATATGGGTATGACGCAAGGACTGCTCGCCAGCATGGTTGCGGCCAGCGCGCCGCCTGATTTGCGGGGAACAGCATTTGGATTTTTTAATCTGGCCAGCGGCGTGGGCTTGTTACTCGCCAGCGTGATCGCCGGTTTGCTGTGGCAGGAATTTGGGGCTGCTTTTACTTTTTATACGGGTGCCGCGTTTGCGGGACTGAGCTTGCTGGCCCTGCTGCTGTCCTCCGGCTATGGTCTGATTTCCCGTTCCTGAGATGGTGCAGACACTCAGGACTCATCACCTTCTTTAAGACGTCCGGACAGCAGTTTCTGCAAGCGCATTTTGTATTTCCTGCGCTCGGCACGCTGCGGCTGATGACCACCGTGTTCTCCTGCCTGACGCTGTCGGGCAGCGAGCGCAAGCGGGTTGCGGGGTTTTGGTAATTTAATCTGAATCTTCATCTATATTCCTTTCCGCCAAACCGTGCGTCATCCACTCACAGGAAAAACCATTTTCAACCCATGTTACCAACCTGTGCCGGAAACGCTTTAATGACCGCAAGATATCAGAGCAATCACACGTTGTTAGCGTTACAAGACAAGATGCATGTTTAGTGTATCGGAGATGATGCCGAGACGGGAAGCGACTTCGTTCCACCAGACAGCCGGCATGTACCAAGTTTGCGGCCCGGCTTCAGCGATCAGGTGCGGACGATGCAGTCTACACATTCCCCTGCGGATACTGCGTTCACACTGAACCAGCGGATTCTGAAAAAGCGTTCTGAAAAAATTTGGAAAATAACCAAAATTTAATTTGACGCAGCACAATAATATTACCTACAATTCGCAGGTCGAAAAAACATGGGGCTTTTATCTTGGACAGTTGTAGTAGCTATTCTTTATCGAACCGGGGATCAATCCCTGCCACTGCCGCTTAAGCTCCAGCCGTTCTCTCTGCTGCAGCCGTGACACTGGCTGTAGTCTTGTCTCTCAGACTTTCTTTGTTCTCCCGTTGATATTGTCGTTCGCCGTATGACGGCCTGATGTTGTCGCTGTACTGTCGTCCTGCTGCCATTCATCTGAACTGCAGCCGGTCGCGTCATACCGGACTGATACTGCTTTCGCGATCTTGCATCGCGAAGACCGTCCATGCTTCATGGTTTGCCGATCCGTGCCCGTACGGATGCCTGCGTATCTGTGGCGGGAAATGTCAACCTCTGCAATCAACAGGAAAGGATCGCCATGCAATCCGGTCGCTTCTTATTCCCGGTTCGCAAAGACGTGCATTCCGCTCCCCGAGTGGAGTGCACGCAGCGCCGGCTGGGCCCTGGGTGCCCAGACTGTCTGAACGGTGTTATTGATTGCTCCGTTCCATCCTGTTTGTTTCATTTTGTTTAGCAACGAGGAGATCAGTATGAAAAAACTACCTGTCCGCACACTCCTGGGCCGTTCTGCAGCGCCGTCTTCTTCCGGCGGCTGGAAATTCGGCTGGCCGGTAACGACCAGACAAACTCAGAACACCGACCGGCGTACGTTTCATCCGGATCAGGAAAAACATGGTTCCGGTGCCTACGGATTGCTGGTATCGCGTCATGGCTGGTAAGCCGGCATCAGGCATATCAGGTATAGCCGGAACGGTTCCGGACAATTGATGCTTGTTTGTATTTTTGTTTTTTTAAATTTTTGCTTTTTCATTTTTTGGAGTCTTTCCGTGGGCAATAGCTCAGATTGTTGTAGTTGTCGATTATCAGAACCCATTTCGTCCATAAGAAAACGTTCTGCAGCGACCCCGCCGAAGTAAGATCCGTCAAGAATTCTCTTGCCGCCATCCTGCTCCGGTCCGGATGGCGGTAAACCGGCAGTCATCTGCGTGAAGCCGGTTTCCCACTGAACCTGCAATGTTCTGATACGCATTCCGTATGAGCTGTTTCAGCTTCATCCATGATGCGTATCCGCCTGCGTAAAGCCCGGTTATTTATATCAACCCGGAGTTTTACGATGTTCTTCACCAAACACTTTTTTTCTCGCACAACGTGCATTTTTTCTGCAGCTTTACTGAGCCTTAGCCTGAACGGTCACGCTGCCGAAATCGTGGCAAACCCAGATGCGCGGCCAGCGGACGACGACGGACAAGGCTCGCCGTGGAGCCTGGGCGCCCAGCTCACCTATGTCAACCAGTGGCATCCGGATTTCCGCGCGCCCTACAGCGGCACCAACAGCATGGACCCGGCAGCGAGAAACACCAATACCACCGACATCACCCTGTTCCTCGGACGCCGCCTGTGGAAAGGCGCGGAATTCTGGGTCAATCCGGAAATCGATCAGGGTTTCGGTCTCAGCAATACCGTCGGCATGGCCGGCTTTCCCAGCGGCGAAGCCTATAAAATCGGTGAGAACCGGCCTTATATACGCTTGCCGCGTGCCTTCATCCGTCATGTGATCGAACTCGATGGCGACAGCAAGGAAACGGCTGCCGGCACGAACCAATTCGCCAACCGTTACAGCGCCAACAACATCACCATCACGATCGGTCACTTTTCCGTTCCGGATCTATTCGACAACAACAGCTATGCCCACGATGCGCGTAACGATTTCATGAACTGGTCCATCATCAGCGCGGGAACCTTCGATTACGCAGCCGATTCCTGGGGCTTCACCAACGGTGCTGCTGTCGAATGGAACCAGAACGACTGGACGCTGCGCGGCGGTTTTTTTCAGATGTCGGCCGTGCCGAATCAAAAAGTCACCGGCCTGCATCTGGAGCAAAACAGCATCGTCGCCGAACTGGAACATCGCCATGAATGGAACGGCCATCCCGGTAAAGTCCGCGTACTGGGCTTTGTCAATCGCGCCGATATGGGCGACTACCGTGATGCCGTGCAACTGGGGCAGCAAACCGGCACGACGCCTGATACCGCTCTGGTGCGCCGTCGTGCAGCCAATCCGGGACTGAGTCTGAATCTGGAGCAGGAAGTGACAACGGATATCGGCGTGTTTGCGCGTATCGGCGTCAACGGCGGCAAGAAAGAAGCCTATGAATTCACCGACATCAACCGCTCCGTTTCCGCTGGCTTGTCCATGGATGGCCGGCGCTGGGGCCGCGAGCAGGATCGCATCGGTCTGGCGGGCGCCGTGAATGCACTCTCTCCACAAGCCAAAGCGTATTTCGCAGCGGGCGGTATGGGCGTTCTGGTCGGCGATGGCCAGCTCAACTACGGCAGCGAGCGCATTGTGGAAGTCTGGTATTCCGCCGCGCTCACCAAACAAGTCCGCCTGACTTTCGATATCCAGCACGTGACCAATCCCGCCTACAACCGCGACCGCGGCCCGTTCCCGGTCTACGGCGTACGGCTGCATGCAGAACTCTGATCAGGGAACGCCAACATGAAAACCTTACTCAAAGAAACACCATCAAGCGCGACGGCCGTACTCGACGATCAGCACATCGGCCATATTCAGGGTGCGTTCGGTACCATACGCATGCATGACACCGGGCCGCGCAAATCGCTGTCGGCGCGGCTGAAAACGCTGCTCGCCATCCTCGGCCCGGGTCTGATCGTGATGGTTGGCGACAACGACGCCGGCGCTTTCGGCACCTATGCGCAGGCCGGCCAGAATTACGGCTACACGCTACTATGGACCCTGCTGTTGCTGATTCCGGTACTCTACATTAATCAGGAAATGGTGGTGCGCCTGGGCGCCGTCACCGGCGTCGGCCATGCGCGGCTGATACTGGAACGCTTCGGTAAATTCTGGGGTGCCTTCAGCGTGATCGATCTGTTTTTGCTGAATGCGCTGACCATCGTCACCGAATTCATCGGCATCGATTTCGGCTTGCATTACCTCGGTTTGCCGGTGGTGCCGGGTGTGATTTTGTCGGCCATCCTGATGATGTTTGCAGTCAGTACCGGCAGCTTTCAGCGCTTCGAGCGATTTGCCATGTGTCTGGTCGGCGGCACGCTGATCATGATTCCGATGTACTTCATGATTGCGCCGCCCGCTGGTCAGGTGCTGTTCCATACTCTGGTGCCCGGTCTGCCGCAGCAAGGTAAACTGAGCGACATCATGCTGCTGATTATCGGTATCGTCGGCACCACCGTCGCACCGTGGCAACTGTTCTTCCAGCAAAGCTATGTGATCGACAAACGGATAACGCCGCGCTTCATCCGTTATGAGCGCATGGACCTGATGGTCGGCATCGCCGTGGCGATTTTCGGCGGTATCGCCATCATGGCGTGCACCGCGCACACCTTCGCCCAGCATCCGGAATTCGGCAATTTCAAGGATGTCGGTGCGGTAGCGCAGGGAATGGAAAACTACTTCGGCCGCGTCACCGGCACCATGTTTGCGTTTGCACTGATCGTCTCGTCCATCATCGGCGCGGCGGCGGTATCACTGTCCACCGCTTATGCACTAGGTGATGTGCTGTCGCTCAGACATTCGCTGCATCGCAAGCCTTCCGACGCCAAAGGTTTTTACGCCGTGTACTTCGGGCTGATCGTGCTGGCTGCCGCGCTGGTGCTGGCGCCGGGCGTGCCGCTCGGCCTGCTGACTTCGGCCGTGCAAACGCTGGCGGGCGTATTGCTGCCGAGCGCATCGGTGTTCCTGCTGTTGCTGTGCAACGATAAGGCGGTGCTGGGGCCGTGGACCAACGGGCGTGGCGTGAATATTTTCACCAGCCTGATCGTGGCGATACTGGTGATGCTGTCCGTGATTCTGACGCTGTCCGTGGTCTTCCCCGACATCACGGAAGAGCAGATCAAAATGATACTGGCGACCGGCCTGGTATTTGCACTGCTTGGTACCACCGGCTACTGGAAACGCCGCCCGCATAGCTGGGCGACGATCACCAGAGAAGCGCTGATACCGAAAGAAGAATGGCGCATGCCGCCGCTGGAAACGCTGGCGCCACTGAAACTGACGCCGGTCAACCGTTTCTGGATGGCGACCCTGCGCGCCTATCTGCTGGTGGCCGCCGGGCTGGTGCTGTACCGCATCATCCTGATGGCGATTTCCGGCATGCGCTGAGCGGCTTTTTCGCAATTTTTCATCGTCACCGCCGCAGTTCATTCTGCCGCCAAGCCGAAAATCGCCGCCCGGCGATTTTCGGCATTACAATTTCGACTCACCGGCGCTGCGTTCTGCGCTCAGACCGATGTGCGATTTTTTACCGGAGCATTCAGGAAAATGCGCTTTTTAGTTATCGAGGATGATGCCGAAACGGCTCGCTACATCCGTAACGGATTGCAGGAAGCGGGCCACGACGTCACGCGGGTGGCGGATGCCGCCGAAGGACGCAGGCAGGCGCTCGACGGTCGCTGGGACCTGATCATACTCGACCGCATGCTGCCGCAGGAGCAGGACGGTTTGCAGATTCTGCGCCAGATCAGAAGCGCCGGGTTTACCGTTCCGGTACTGATCTTGAGTGCGCTGGCCAGCATAGACGAACGGGTGGCCGGTCTGCGCGAAGGCGGCGACGATTATCTGACCAAGCCCTTCGCTTTCGCCGAACTGTACGCCCGCTGCGAGGCCCTGCTGCGCCGCTCGCAACAGCACAGCGGCGAACAGAGCATGGAACTGCGGGTTGCCGACCTGCGCCTCGATCTGCGCACGCGCAAGGCCGAACGCGCCGGTCAGCCGATTGCGCTGCAACCGCGCGAATTCCGCTTGCTGGAATACCTGGTGCGGCATCAGGGCCAGGTGGTGACGCGCACCATGCTGCTGGAATCGGTGTGGGATTATCACTTCGATCCGCAAACCAACGTGGTCGATGTGCACATCAGCCGGCTGCGCAACAAGATAGACAAGAATTTCGATCCGCCGCTGCTGCATACCGAACGCGGCATCGGTTATTCGTTCGGCGTTCATGACTAGATTATGAAATGCGTTCTGGGCGCTATCCTCCCTTGCCCCTGTTTTTTTGGTCGATGATATGAATTCCCGCATCTGGCAATCTTCCGCTTTTCGTTTGTCGCTGATCTGCGGCGCCATGGTGATCATTTCGGTCGCCACGCTGTCCACGGCGTTTTATCTGCGCACGGTCGGCGTGCTGGAACGCAATGCCGATGAAAAAATCACGCAGATTTCCGAGCGCCTGCTGACGGTTGCCGAAAATGGATCACTCGATCAGGTTAAGCAAAAAATCCATCTGGCGCTGAGCGACGGTATTGATTCCGATACTGAAATTTATTTTCTCGGCGACCCGAACGGCCGCCAGCTGGCCGGCAATCTGAACCAGATCACGCATCTTTACCCACTCGGAAAAATCGTCGATGAAAAAGTTATCCGGGATGGCCGTCTTTCCCAGGGCAGGTTACTGATACAGCGCACCCAGTCCGGTAACTATCTGGTGGTCGGACGCGACATGAGCGATCTGCGCGAAATCAACCTGCTGATCTGGCGCGCAATCGGCGTCGGCAGCCTGCTGGCGATCATGCTGTCAATCGGCGGTACGGTGTTTTTCCGTTCGCAGATCGAGAAAAAAATCTGGGCGATCCGCCACGCTGCGCAGGCGATTGAAACCGGCAATCTGCGCAGCCGTATCGAAATTACCAGCGATGGCGATGAATTCACGCGCCTCAGCGCCGACCTGAACCGCATGCTGGACCGGATAGAACACCTCATGGATGGCATACGCCATGTATCGAACAATATCGCCCATAACATCCGCACACCGCTCGGACGCATCCGTGCACATCTCGAAGAAAACCTGCGCGCCGGTTCTGATCCGGTGCAAATGCGGGCGGTGTGCGAATCCGCCATTGCCGAAATCGACGGGCTGATCTCCCTGCTCGGCAAACTGATGCAACTGGCGGAAGCCGAATCGGAAATGCGGCGCCAGCATTTTCAATCCATATCGCTGAATGCGCTGCTGGCCGATATATCCGAACTCTACGAGCCGGTAGCGGAGGAATTCGGTATGCAGCTAAACCTCGAAACGGATGAACCTGCGACGATTTCTGGTGACTACGAGTTATTGTCCTGCGCGCTGGCCAACCTGCTTGATAACACCATCAAATACGCCGGTGCAGCCGCCTGCATACGCATACGCCTGCATCGTACGGCCACTGCGACGCGCATCGAAGTCAGCGATAACGGCCCCGGCATTCCTGAACAGGAAAGACAAAAAGTCCTGCAGCGCTTTTACCGGCTGCACAGCGACCAGCCCGGGCACGGCCTCGGTTTATCGATGGTCAACGCCATCATCCGCCTGCACGGCGGCCAGCTGAACCTGGAAGACGCGGGTCCCGGTCTGTGCGTGAGCATGACGATACCGCTCGGCGGCCGCTAATCTCTCCCTTCCGTCCGGTTTGTTCTGCATCATTTTTTACCGGAACATGACGTGATCATTACGAAATAGTAATGATCACGCTGTGCTCTGAACCCCCGCCGCTAGTTACAATAGTGACTGTCGGTATAACCGGCCGGCTATGCCATTGCCCGCATTACTTTGCATGGAAAAATTCGCTAATCTCCAGAGTGTCAACATGTTAAACAAGAAAAAAGAACTGTATGTCGCGGTCGCAGTCGGCCTGATTGCTCTCGGCGGCGCTGCCGTTTTCGCCTCCCAGTCGTCTTCCGGCGATAATGCCGCCAAAGACAAAAAACCGCCGGCATCGCTCACCAGCGTGACGATCTCCGATCAGCAAGCCACGCATATCGAAGTCGTGCCGGTGAAAACCTATGATTTCGTCGAACAGAATGAAGCCGTCGGCTATATCGATTTCAACCAGGATGCCACGGTGCAGGTGTTCACACCGTATCAGGGTCGCATCCGTCAGGTATTCGTCAAGGCTGGCGATGATGTGCGTAAAGGCCAGGCCTTGTTTTCCGTGGACAGCCCTGACCTGGTAACGGCCGAATCGACGCTGATTTCCACCGCCGGACTCACGAAACTGACCACAGCGGCATTGGAGCGCGCAAAGAAAATGCTGGAAACCCAGACCGCTGCGCAGAAAGATGTCGATCAGGCGACTGCCGATCAGCAAACGGCTGACGCCAATTTTCGTGCCGCGCGCGATGCCGTCCGTATCTTCGGCAAGAGCGATGCGGATATCGACCGACTGCTGCAAACGCGCAAGGTGGATGGCGAGCTGACGGTAAACAGTCCGCTCACTGGCAAGGTAACGGCGCGTAATGCAGCGCCGGGCTTGCTGACTCAACCCGGCAATGCACCGGCGCCTGTTACGGTTTCCGACCTGTCCACCGTCTGGATGGTCGCCAGTGTCTCCGAGACCGATCTGCCTCGCATGAAAATGGGCCAGTCCGTCAGCGTGGCGGTGATGGCCTATCCGGGGAAAATTTTTCAGGGAAAGGTGAATAACATCGGCATCGCCATCGATCCGGCCACGCACCGCGTCGGCGTGCGTTCCGAAATCAAGGATCCTGAACATCTGCTGCATCCGCAAATGCTGGCGACTTACCGCATCCGCGTGGCCGATCCGGTGCAATCCGCCGCCGCGCCGCTGAATGCGCTGGTCCGCGAAGGGGATGGCACCATGACTGCGTACGTCACCAAGGATGGCCGCACTTTCACCCGCCGTGCCGTGCAGACCGGACTGGAGCAGGAAGGCAACCGGCAGATTCTGTCCGGCCTGCAGCCCGGCGAAAAAATCGCTGCGGACGGCGCTATTTTCCTGAGCAATATGCTCTCCCTGCAATCCCGCTGATACGCGGTTTTACTGAAAGAGATTGATCGTGCTCAGAAGTCTGATTACCTTTGCGCTGTCGCGCCGCCCCATTATTCTGCTCGGCCTGCTGGTGTTTTTCGTCGCCGGCCTGATTGCCTATTCCAGACTGAATATCGAAGCCTATCCGAATCCTGCGCCGGTGATTCTGGAAATCACCGCCCAGTCGCCGGGCCAGTCAGCAGAAGAAATGGAGCGTTTATATACCCGCCCGATGGAAATCGGCCTGGCCACCACGCCGGGCGTCGATAACATCCGCTCAACCTCGTTCTACGGCTTGTCTTTCGTCCGTGTGACATTCAAATACGGCGTCGATTACTACTTCGCCTATACGCAGGCGGCGCTCAGTCTGCAGCAGAATGTCAGCCTGCCCAACAATGTGCAGCCGCAGATTCAGGCGTCCAGCCTGGTCGGCGAAATTCTGCGCTATCAACTGGTTGGTGACAGCCACACGACGCTGACCGATCTGCGCGCCGCACAGGACTGGGTGTTGACGAAACGCCTGCTGACCGTGCCTGGCGTGCAGCAGGTGATTACCTGGGGCGGCACGACCAGGGAATACGAAGTCGAGGCGAATCTGAAAAAACTGGAAGGCTACAACATCACGCTGCCGCAATTGATTGCAGCGGTCGGGAATGCCAATTCCAATGTCGGCGGGCGCACCGTCAATATCGGCCAGCAATCGGTGAATATCCGCGGCGTCGGCCTGCTGAAGGATACGCAGGATATCGGCAACATCGTGCTGTCGCAATCGAACGGTACGCCGGTGCTGGTGAAGGATGTCGCCGAAGTGAAAATCGGCGCTGTACCGCGTCTCGGCAAAGCCGGGCGCGACGATCAGAACGATGTGGTGACCGGCATTGTGGTGATGAACCGCACGCTGCAAACCAATGAAGTGATCGGCCGTCTCAAATCGGAAGTGGAAAAAATCAATGCCAGCGGCATCCTGCCGCCCGGCATCAAAATGGTACCGTTCTACGACCGCTCCACGCTCGTGAACGTCACTACGCATACCGTGCTGCATAACCTGCTGTTCGGTTGTGCGCTGGTGTTTCTGATACAGTGGATTTTCCTCGGCGATCTGCGCAGCGCCGTCATTGTCAGCGCGAACATTCCGATTGCGCTGTTCTTCAGCATCATCATCCTGGTGCTGCTGGGCGACTCCGCCAACCTGCTCTCGGTCGGTGCGGTGGACTTCGGCATCATTGTCGATTCTGCGGTGATTCTGGTGGAAAACGTGTTCCGCAACTTCCAGAAAACCCGGCACGAACAGGAGGAAATACTGGAGCTGCAGGATGAAGGCATTCTGCATCACCACGTCAACAGCAAGTCCAAAAAACCGTGGAGCCACCGCATGCGCCTGCTGTTCCTGAGCGCCGTGCAGGTTGACCGCGCCGTGCTGTTTTCATCGGCGATCACCGTGGCGGCGTTCATTCCGCTGTTCACCATGCAGGGTGTCGAAGGACAGATTTTTAATCCCATGGCGCGTACCTATGCCTACGCGCTGACCGGCGCCCTGCTGGCGACCTTTACCGTCACGCCGGTGCTGGCTTCGCTGCTGCTGCCGCGTCATATCAAGGAAACGGAAACCTTCGTCGTCCATGCCATCCGCCGTCTGTATTCGCCAGTGCTGCGCTGGGCGCTGGAAAACCGCCGTCTGACAGTGATGTTCGGCTTTGGCTTCCTGCTGCTGGCCGGCTTGCTGGTGCCGCGCATCGGCACCGAATTCCTGCCTGCGCTGGAAGAAGGCAATCTGTGGATACGCGCCACCATGCCGGCGACTATTTCGCTGGAATCCGGCATGGATAAAGTGAACCGGATGCGCCAGATTCTCAACAAGCATAAGGAAGTACTGACGGTGGTATCGCAACACGGCCGCCCGGATGACGGCAGCGATGCGTCCGGCTTCTACAATGCCGAACTGTTTGTACCGCTGAAGCCTTTCGACGAATGGCAGAGCGGGTATACCAAGGATATGCTGGTGAGCGATCTGCAAAAGGAATTCAGTGCCGAATTCCCCGGCATCGAATTCAACTTCTCGCAGTATATTCAGGACAATATCGAAGAAGGTTTGTCGGGCGTGAAAGGCGCCAACTCGGTGAAGATCATCGGCCCCGACCTGAAAGTACTGGAAAAACTGGCCGATCAGGTGCTGCATGAAATGAATCAGGTCAAGGGCGTGGAAGACCTCGGCGTATTCCGCGTGCTCGGCCAGCCTAACTTCAACATCGTGGTGGATCGCGCCAAAGCAGCCCGCTACGGACTGAATGCCGGCGACATCAACAACGTGGTGCAGGCGGCTGCAGGCGGTTCACAGGCCACGGCCCTGCAGGAAAACGACCGCCAGTTCGGTGTCACCGTCCGCCTGCGCCAACAAGACAGATCCAGTCTCGATGCGATTCGCCATATCAAGGTGGGCTATGCCACCGCGAGTGGAGCGACGGCGTATATTCCGCTCAGCGAGCTGGCCAGCATTTCGCTCGATACCGGCGCTTCGTACATTTTCCATGAAAGGAATGAACGCTTCATTCCGGTGAAATTCAGCGTGCGTGGCCGCGATCTCGGCAGCACCATTCAGGAAGCGCAGCGCCGCGTGACGGAACACGTAATTCTGCCGAACGGCTATCACATCGACTGGGCCGGTGAATTTGAAGAAATGCAGCAAGCCAAGCAGCGTCTGGTGGTGGTGCTACCGATCGCCATCTTCGCTATCCTGATCCTGCTTTACACCCTGTTCAATTCACTGCGCGACAGTTTGCTGACGCTGGCGGCGATTCCATTCTCGATTGCCGGCGGCATCATTGCGCTGTATCTCTCCGGGCTGCATCTGAGCGTATCGGCGGCGATCGGTTTCGTATCGCTGTTCGGCGTATCGGTGATGAACGGTATTCTGGTGATCACCTATTTCAATCATCTGATCGTGGAAGGTAAAGCACCGCTGGAAGCCATGCGCGAAGCCGCCGAACAAAGGATGCGCCCGATGCTGATGACCGCGTTTTCCGCCTGCATAGGCTTGCTGCCTGCCGCGATTTCGACCGGCATCGGCAGCCAGGTGCAGCGCCCGTTGGCGGTGGTCGTGGTGGGCGGTATGCTGCTCGGCCCTATCATGCTGCTGGTGGTTGCACCGGCTTTGCAAGTCATGGTGATGGGCTGGTCCCGTAAAGAATCTGAAATGACTTTCCGTAATGCCGATCAGACAGGTAAATAAGATGAAGTCTATTTTTTATACAATGCCCTCCAAGGCTGCGTTGCCGGCGCTGCTGGCAGCGCTGCTCGGCGGCTGCGCCGTCGGCCCCGACTTTCAACGCCCGGCAACACCACAAACCAGCAGCTACACGACGCGCGCTGTCACGCAGACCGGTGAAGCCGGTTCGGCAGAGGCTCCGCAGCAACAACTGATTGCCAGCAAAACCATCGACGCGCAATGGTGGACCGCATTCGGTTCAGAAACGATCAACCAACTGGTGGCCGCCGCCTTCAGCCATAACCCCGGCATAGACGGCGCGCGCGCCGCATTGCGTCAGGCCAGGGAAACCGCCGAAGCGCAGCGCAGCAGCTATTTCCCGACCTTGCAAGCCAGCTATTCGCCGAGCAAGCAAAGGAATGCTGTCGGCACGATATCGCCGACGCTGACCACCGGCGACCCGGTGTATACCCTGCACACCGCCCAGCTGAACATCAGTTTTGTACCCGACGTGTTCGGTCTGAACCGGCGCACGGTGGAGTCGCTCACGGCACAGCAAGAAGTGCAGCAATTCCAGCTGGAAGCCACCTATCTGACGCTGGCCTCGAACGTGGTCAGCAATGCGATTCAACTGGCGCTGGTGCGTGCGCAGATTCAGGCCAATCAGGAGATCATCCGCGCTGCTGAAAGCGCGCTGGAAGGCACGCGTCGTCAGGCGGCCGCCGGCTTTGCCAGCGCGCTCGATATCGCCGCGCAGGAAACCGCGCTGGCGCAGGCGAAACTGGCCCTGCCGCCGCTGCAGAAGCAGCTCGATCAGACGCGCGATCTGCTGGCCGTATTGACCGGTGTAACGCCGGCTGAAATGCAGCCGCTGCAGATCGATCTGGCAGATCTGAAGCTGCCGGCGGAACTGCCGGTCAGCCTGCCATCGCAGCTGATAGAACAACGTCCCGATATCCGCGCAGCGGAAGCCAGCGTACATGCCGCCAGCGCTCAGGTCGGCGTGGCGCTGGCCAATCGGCTGCCGCAGTTTTCGCTGAGTGCAACCGACGGCGGCACCGCCACCGTTTTCAGCAGCATGTTCGCTTCCGGTAACCAGTTCTGGTCGGTCACCGGCAACGCGACGCAAACGCTGTTCGATTTCGGCAATCTGAAACACAAGCAGAATGCCGCCGAAGCCGCGCTGGATCAGGCCGCAGCCCAGTACAAAACCACCGTACTGAGCGCCTTCCAGAACGTCGCCGATACGCTGTATGCACTCGATGCCGACAGCAAGGCCGTCAGCGTGGCCGCCTCGGCCGAAAGCATCGCCGCCAAAAACCTGAAGCTGACGCGCGAACAATTCCGGCTCGGCGCCATTCCCATCGCACCGGTGTTAATCGCAGAACAGGCATGGCAGCAATCACGCCTCAGCCTGCTGCAAAATCAGGCCGCGCGCTACAGCGACAGCGTCGCCCTGTTCCAGGCACTGGGCGGCGGATGGTGGAACCGGCCTGAGCTGGCAAATGCGGATCCGCGCAAATAATAGCCTTGTCTATTTCTGACATCTGCAGAAAAACAAAAAGCCGCATTCAGGCGGCTTTTTGTTTTCACGGCAAATATGCAGCTTGCAGGGCGTGTTTTCCGGACAGACAGGGATGCAATGCCAATCTTGTAGACTCAGTGAAACTGGCTGAAATCCGGTTTGCGTTTCTGGAAAAATGCCATAAACGCCTCTTTCGCTTCCGGGGCATTCAGCATGACGGAAAAATGCTGATTTTCTTCCAGCATTTTATCGCTGACCGCGGCAGGCCGGTTAGCCTTCATCAGACGCTTGGTGACACGGATAGAAGCGGCGGGTAAAGTCACCAGCTTGGTAGCAACCTGCTGGGCATACGGCAGCAATTCATCGAGCGGTAGCACCTTGTTGACGAAGCCCATGTCGTAGGCTTCCTGCGCACTGAAGGCTTCACCCAGCATCAGTTTCTCAGCAGCGCGCTGGTAGCCGACGATCTGCTGGAAAATCATGCTGGAGGCGAATTCCGGACACAGTCCAAGTTGCGTGAACGGCATCGACAATCTGGCGTTATCCGCCAGATAGATCAGATCGCAGTGCATCAGCAGCGTGGTGCCGATACCGACCGCCGCGCCGGACACAGCGGCAATCACCGGTTTTTCGGCTTCATTCAGGGCGCGCATGAACTGGTATACCGGAGGCACCGCGTCGGGATTCGCCAGTCCGCCGGCATTTTTCATAAAGTCTTCCAGATCGTTACCGGCTGTAAAAATTTCCGGCTTCCCGGTCAGCAGAATCGCTCGTACGGCCGTGTCGTTTTCAGCAGCACGCAGTGCATCGGCCATCGCCTGGTACATCGCCTGGGTAATCGCGTTTTTCTTTTCCGGACGATTGAAGCTGATCGTCAGAATGCCGTTTTCTTTGTGAGTCAGAATATCCATGATGTTGTTGTCTCTTATTGTGAGATTGAAGCCTGTGCCGGGGTGGCCGACAGCCATTGTAAAGCCTGTTGCCAGAGGCTGTCGCGGAACTCGCTGCGGAAAAAGCCGAAGTGCCCTATCCGTTCAGCATCGACATCCTGCGGCCGGATATAACGTCGTTCGACGCGAGCATGGCGGAAATAATCGTGCAGGCTGTCGATATTTTTCCGTCCCATCATCTCGTCGTCAGTAAAGCTCATGCACAGCACCGGAGCTCGCATCTGATGATGATAGGTTTGCATTGCCTGGCCTGACTGATCGACGAAATAACGGTGATCGCGGCACCAGCGCGCCCACTGATAAATCACGCCCTTCGGCAGGTTACCGACCTTACGCAGCTTCTTTCCGGGGAAATAACCGCAAATCGATGTGTAAAACGGTACCAGAAAATACCATAAAAGCCAGACGTGACGCTTGAGTTGCGGTGCGTTATCACGCCAGTAGCCGGTACCGCAACCGATCGTCAGCAGGCCGTCGATCAGGTGATTATCCGGCGTCAGGCCTGCCAGCTGGCCGCCCAGCGAATGACCGACCACCAGCAACGGTACATCCGGTTGCCAGGCTCGTGCAGCCAGCAATGCAGCGTTGTAGTCGAGTTCGGCCCAGTCATTCAGTGTCGCGTTAAATCCACGCAGGGATTGCTGATATTCGGCAGGGAGCGACTCGCCCATACCACGGTAATCGAAACTCAGTACCGCCATGCCGTGTTCGCACAGGAATTGCGCAAACGGGGCATAGAATTGCTGCTTGACGCCCATTGCCGCCGGAATCAGCACCACGGCGGTTGCCGCTGTTGCAGGGGTATATCGTTTAGCGGTCAGTATTTTCTGATCTGTCGTCAGAATCTGTATGGTCTCCATCTCGCCTCCTAAAAAAAACCGCACAAATCAGATTTGTGCGGTTTTGCCGGATACCTGCTGAATATCGGTTGAACCTGATTAATTAATCAGCAGCGTTCGAAGATACCTGCTGCGCCCATACCGGTACCCACACACATCGTGACCATACCGTATTTCAGGTTGTTACGATGCAGTGCGTGAATCGTGGTTGCAGAACGGATCGCACCGGTTGCTCCCAGTGGATGGCCGAGTGCAATCGCACCGCCCATCGGATTCACTTTGGCCGGATCGAGACCGAGGTCCTGCACCACTGCCAGCGATTGTGCTGCAAACGCTTCATTCAGCTCGAACCAGTCGATCTGATCTTGTGTAATGCCAGCGGCACGGCAGGCAGCCGGAATCGCTTCTTTCGGGCCGATACCCATGATTTCCGGTGGTACGCCACGCACTGCAAAGGATGCGAAACGTGCCAGCGGTGTCAGGTTGAACTGCTTCAGGATTTTTTCGCTGACGATCAGCAGTGCGCCGGCGCCGTCAGAAGTCTGGGAGCTGTTACCCGCAGTAACGCTGCCTTTGGCGGCGAATACCGGCTTCAGTTTTGCCAGACCTTCCAGCGTGGTGTCAGGACGCGCGCCTTCATCGCGTGTCACGGTACGGGTTTTCAGTTCGATTTCGCCGGTTGCCAGATTCGGCACACGGTCGATAATATCGACAGAAGTTGTCTCTGCATCGAAGTAGCCAGCGTTCTGAGCAGCGATAGCACGCTGGTGAGACTGCAGCGCAAATGCATCCTGCGCTTCACGCGACACTTTCCATTGCTGTGCGACTTTTTCTGCAGTCAGACCCATGCCGTATGCCATGCCGACGTTTTCATCTTTCAGAATCGCCATGTTCATCGATGGATTATTGCCCATCATCGGCACCATGGACATCGATTCAACACCCGCAGCAATCATCACGTCAGCTTGACCAACACGGATACGGTCAGCAGCCATCGCGACCGCGGTGATGCCGGAAGCACAGTAACGGTTGATTGTCACGCCACCGATGGTGTTCGGCAGGCCGGCCAGCAATACGCCCATCCGCGCCAGATTCAGGCCCTGTGCACCTTCCGGGAAGGAGCAGCCGACAATCGCGTCTTCTACCAGTTTCGGATCCAGGTTAGGCACTTGTGCCATTGCCGATTGCAATACGCGCACCAGCAGATCGTCCGGACGGGTGTTACGGAACATACCGCGGCCAGATTTACCGATCGGGGTACGGGTAGCAGAGACGATGTATGCGTCTTGAAGTTGTTTAGTCATGTTATGTACTCCGATTAGTTACGTACTGGTTTGCCAGTTTGCATCATGCCCATGATACGTTCCTGTGTTTTTGGATGATTCAGCAATTCCATAAACGCCTTACGTTCCATGTCGAGCAACCATTGTTCGCTGACCAGGCTGCCATTGTCGATGTCGCCACCGCAAACGACCTCTGCAATCATCTTGCCAAGCTTATAATCATGCGCAGAGATAAAGCCGCCGTCGCGCATATTGATCAGTTGTGCGGCGATGGTAGCAATGCCGTGACGGCCAGTGACCGGCACCAGTTTCTTCATCGGCGCGCGATAACCGGCGTCGAACATGGCACGTGCTTCGACCTTCGCCACATGCAGCAGCTCATAAGGGTTAAACACAATCACATCGCTGTCGGACAGGTAACCCATTTTCTTCGCTTCCAGCGCCGATTTGGATACCGCTGCTGTCGCTGCATTGGTGAAATAGTTTTTCAGGAATTGCAGCAAGTCGGTGCCTTTGGCATCCGCTGCCGCACGTACTGCTGCTTCTTTCAGACCACCGCCACCAGGAACCAGACCGACACCGACTTCGACCAGACCGATATAAGATTCGATCGATGCCACGCGTTTTGCAGCATGCATCATCAATTCACAACCGCCGCCCAGCGCCAGACCGGAAACCGCTGCCACCACCGGAATGTTGGCGTACTTCAATGCCTGATGGGCATTTTGCAGACGGGAGATCGCAGGCTCAATCGCCTTGATACCGCCGGACATGAACAACGGCAGCATCGCCTGCAAGTCGGCACCGGCAGAGAAGGCGCCACCATCGGCTGCGTCGGCACTCCAGATCACCAGACCTTTGAAGTTTTTCTCAGCCTCGGCAATCGCTTTTTCCATACCTTCGATGACGCCTGGGCCAATCACATGCATCTTGGTTTTCATCGAAAGGATCAGTACGTCGTCATTCTGGTGCCAGATACGGACGGAATCATCTTCGAAGAAAGTCGTGCCGGCATTCGCACCGGTCGCAGCGCCGGTACCGAGTACCGGTGCGCGGAATGCCTGACGGTCATACACAGCCAGTTTGGAACGCGGTACATAAGTGCTACTTGCTGGCGACCAGGAACCTTCAGAGCTATGCACGCCAGTACGGCCGTCGAATACCCAGGCTGGCAGAGGTGCGTTGCACAGCGCCTTGCCGGCATCGATATCTTCCTTGACCCAGCCAGCTACTTCCTGCCAGCCGGATGCCTGCCATGTTTCGAACGGGCCGACATTCCAGCCGAAACCCCAGCGCATTGCAAAGTCGATGTCGCGAGCATTGTCAGCAATCGTTGCGCCGTGTACAGCGATGTAGTGGAAAGCATCACGGAAAATCGCCCACAGGAACTGCGCCTGTACATTGGTCGATTCACGCAAAGTTTTCATTTTCTTGACCGGATCTTTTTCTTTCAGCATGCGGGCAACAACGTCGTCTGCTTTCGCGCCGCCAGTCACGTACTGTGCTGTCGCGAAGTCCAGACGCTGAATATCTTTACCCACTTTTTTGTAGAAGCCAGCACCGGTTTTGGAACCGAGCGCACCGGCAGCCACCAGCTTGGCCAGCACTTCCGGTGTTTTGTAGACCTCGAAGAAAGGATCATCTGCCAGATTATCCTGCATGGTCTTGATCACATGACCCATGGTATCCAGACCAACCACGTCAGCAGTACGGAAAGTACCGGACGATGCACGACCCAGCTTTTTGCCTGTCAGATCATCGACGACGTCGACAGTCAGACCAAATTTTTCTGCTTCATAAATCGTTGCCAGCATACCGAAAATGCCCACGCGGTTTGCGATGAAGTTCGGTGTGTCTTTGGCACGGACGACGCCTTTACCCAACGTGGTTGTCAGGAAACCTTCGAGCTGGTCGATGATTTCGGCACGGGTAGACACAGTAGGAATCAGTTCCACCAGATGCATATAGCGTGGTGGGTTGAAGAAGTGCACGCCGCAGAAACGTGCTTTCAGTTCAGTATCAAAGCCTTCGGACAAAGCAGTGATCGACAGACCGGATGTGTTCGATGCAAAGATCGCGTTTGGCGCGATGTGTGGTGCGACCTTTTTGTACAGGTCGTGTTTCCAGTCCATGCGTTCAGCGATCGCTTCAATGATCAGATCGCAACCGGCGAGTACGTCGAGGTTGTCTTCGTAGTTGGCGACTTCGATCAGGGCGGCATCGTCTTTGTTGCCCAGCGGTGCCGGATTGAGTTTCTTCAGGTTTTCAATCGCACGCAGCACGATACCGTTTTTCGGGCCCTCTTTGGCGGGCAGGTCAAACAGAACGACGGGCACTTTGGCATTCACGCAATGTGCGGCGATCTGCGCACCCATCACGCCAGCGCCGAGAACAGCGACTTTTTTAACGATGAAATTGGTCATTTTTAACCTCGGTTAAATTCGTAAAACAACGAAAAGCAAATTATCTTTGGACTCCCGCTTTCTTCCGCTGAATGCAAGAAAACGGAATGCGGTGACGACCCGGTGCTGCCGGCACCATTCTGCTACGCAAGAACTTCAATCTGATGACATCGGTTCCGTGCCGTCACCCTGATTCTGCGCCCCTCCCTCACAGGAAGAGCGCCTGCCAACTTCAGAACAAATCTGCTTCGAGCGACAACAGGTTGGCAGAGCCGGAACGTGCCTGGCGGATCAGCATGGCTGTTTCAGGATACAAACGGGCGAAATAGAAACGGATAGTTGCCAGCTTTGCCTTGTAGAAAGTGTCGCCGGAGGCTTCTTTTTCCAGTGCGATTTTTGCCATCTGGGCGAAGAAGTAGCTGTACACCATGTGGCCGACCACGCGCAGGTAAGGAACAGCGGCAGCCCCGACTTCATCCGGATTCTGGAAGGCTTTCATGCCGATTTCCATTGTGAGTTTGGTGACCTTGTCGCCCAATTCTGCCAGCGGCGTCACGAATTCAGCCATTGCTTCGTTCGTGCCGTTCGCCTCGACAAACGCCTGTACTTTAGCGCCGAATTTACGCAGCTTGGCGCCGTTGTCCATCAGGATCTTACGACCCAGCAAATCGAGCGACTGTACGGTGTTGGTGCCTTCGTAGATCATGTTGATGCGGGCGTCGCGCACATATTGTTCCATACCCCATTCAGCGATGAAACCGTGGCCGCCATACACTTGCAGGCACTCGGAAGTCGCTGTCCATGCGTTGTCGGTGATGAAGGCTTTGATGACCGGCGTCAGCAACGCGACTTCATCGGCACAGTCTTTACGAATTTCTTCGTCAGGATGATTCAGTTCTTTGTCGAGCAGCAACGCAACGTAAGAGCAGAATGCGCGCGCACCTTCCGCATAGGCTTTCGCGGTCAGCAACATACGGCGCACGTCAGCGTGCACAATGATCGGGTCAGCTGGTTTGTCCAGCGCTTTCGGGCCGGACAGGCTGCGCATCTGGATGCGATCTTTCGCATACACCAGCGCGTTCTGGTAAGCGACTTCAGTCAGACCCAGACCTTGCATGCCAACGCCCAGTCGTGCTGCATTCATGAACACGAACATCGCGTTCAGCCCTTTGTGCGGACCGCCGATCAGCCAGCCGGTTGCGCCGTCCAGATTCATCTGGCAGGTGGAGTTGGCGTGGATACCCATTTTTTCTTCGATCGCACCGCAGAAAATCGGGTTGCGCGCACCATTGGAGCCATCGGCGTTCGGCAGGAATTTCGGTACGATAAACAGGGAAATGCCTTTCGAGCCTTCCGGTGCGCCTGGCAGACGTGCCAGCACCAGATGGACGATGTTTTTGGACATATCGTGTTCGCCAGCAGAGATGAAAATCTTGGCGCCGGTAATTTTGTAGGTGCCATCTGCCTGTGGTTCTGCTTTGGAACGCAGCAGACCCAGATCGGTACCGCAGTGTGGTTCGGTCAGGCACATGGTGCCGGTCCATTCTCCGGAAATCAGTTTAGGCAGGTACAGCGCTTTCTGTTCTGCTGTGCCGTGTTCATGGATACACTCGTAAGCGCCGTGCGACAGACCTGGATACATGGACCATGCCTGATTCGCCGAATTCAGCATTTCGTAGAAAGAATTGTTGACGACCAGTGGCAAGCCCTGACCACCGTATTCCGGGTCGCAGGACAATGCCGGCCAGCCAGCAGTAATGTACTGCTCATAGGCTTCTTTAAAGCCTTTTGGCGTGGTGACAGTGTGAGTTGCTTTGTCGTGATGACAGCCTTCGCGATCACCGGAATGATTCAGCGGGAACAGCACTTCAGATGTGAATTTGCCGCCTTCTTCCAAAATCTGGTTGATGATGTCAGCATCGACTTCAGCGTGCGCTGGCAGCTGTTTGAGCTCGGACTCCACATTCAATAATTCGTGCAACACAAACTGCATATCACGCAATGGAGCGATATATTGACCCATAATTTTCTCCTGACGGCAAAGTTGGAACTGTAGATTGAAAGACTAAAAAATTTTTATACTGCTTGACTGGATAAAACCTGATGCACTGTGCTGCGCCCGCCCCTGTCAGACGGATGCGGCGACCGGTGCGTAATATTCGATCATTCGCTCAAAGCCGGCCTGGGCTCTATCCACACTGCCCGGCTTACGCAGGAATCTGGCATCGTGGTGCAAGGCGAGTATCAGGCCGTACATTTCATACACAATCTGGTCGGGATCAACATCGGCACGCAAATGCCCCAGCTGTATCGCCTGAGTGGCCGCCCGGTGCAGGGCGCCCTGCCACGCGCGCACCATGCCGACCAGCTCATCGCGGATCGGGCCGGGGCGGTCGTCGTATTCCGCCGCACCACTGATATAAATGCAGCCGGACGCAATTTCCACCGTCACGCGCTTGATCCACAACGCATACATCGATTGCAAACGCGGCAGGCCGCGCTCTTCTTTCATGCTCGGGTAGAACACTTCCTGTTCGAAGTGATGGTGATACAGTTTCAGCACTTCGATCTGCAAATCCTCGCGTGAGCCAAAATGGGCAAACACGCCGGATTTACTCATGTTCATCTTGTCGGCCAGCAGGCCGATCGTCAGACCTTCGATACCATCCCGGCTGGCGGCGTCGAGCGCTACATCCAGAATGGCAGCACGGGTCAATTCTCCCTTACGCATGAATTTCGATGTCATATTCATATTGTGTTGTTTATGTTGAAATATTTCACTATCACACTCATGATGCAAATCAGTGAATTAATCGAACGCTCGTACTATTATGCACAGCGCATGAAAAGTCAAACCGGAATCCGCCTTTAGAGGAGAGTATCTATTATGTTTCCTCCTCAGGCACGGCATTCCGGTCTGCACCTGAATTTCCCGGCACGACGGCACGTGACAGTTTGCCGCCTGGTTACTGGTCTTGATATTGAATAAGCGTCTCCTGTGTGATTGTGCCGCACAAGCATCTGCTGCGGGCAGCACGTCAGCCCCTCGCCAGATCGATTTGCCGGCGATCACGCTTGGTCGGGCGCCCCTGCATGGCTGCTGCAGGTTCACGGAAATATTTTCTGTCTTCTGCTGCCTGAGTCCGTTTTGCCAGACTGTCAGGCGTTTCCTGGTACATGGTCTGCGCCACAGCAGCCGGACCACGCATGTCAAGAATGCGTAACACCCTGATCTGCCATTGCTGCTCTCCCTGCTGCACTTCAATCAGATCACCGGCTTTGACGTTGTGCGCCGGTTTCACGCGCTGACCATTCTGCTGCACCCGTCCCAGTTCGACAGCATGGGTGGCGAGACTGCGGGTTTTGAAAAAACGGGCAGCCCAAAGCCATTTATCAATACGGGTGGTATCGCTCATGTATTTCTCATTCATATTGCGGGAAAACGGTTGCCGGCGGCACGCCGCATCAGACTGCAGATCGCCTGATCAGGATTATTCCGTACGTCCATTCTATTTTGATGCAATGTATTGCAGCCCGCAGGCAAATACAAGGCATTTATGCTACGAAAGCGGGATCTGCACCGGACATCCCATGTTGCGGCGCGCATAGACAGTTTTACGAACGATCGTACAATTCAGTCAAGTAAGTTGCCGCATACGCGCGGAGCGGAGAACCGGTCATGAGTTCAGTGGAAGATCTAAACGGAAGAAAGCGCGCGATCCTGATTGCGGCAGAGAAATGCTTCGCCGCGCAGAGCTACGAAGGCGTGTCGATCCGCGATATTGCACACGAAGCAGCGGTGCCGATCGCGCTGGTCGGCTATTATTTCGGCGCTAAAAATGCGCTGTACCATGCGATTTTTGAATACCACAGCAGTTATCTGGGCAACCGCCTGAACCAACTACGGGATGCGCGGCGGCGGCATACCGGCGGAAATATGCTCGATGCCGTCATCGCCGCGTTTGTGCTGCCCACGCTGGAGCTGAATCAGCATCCCGAGGGCCAGTATTTCTGCCGTGTGGTGATGCGCGGCGCGATTGACCAGCACGAAGCCAGCGAGCGCGTGGCCAGAGATTTTTACGAGCCGATGGCGCGGGAATGCATTGCGGCATTACGCGACGCTCTGCCGCATGCCAGCAACGACAGCATCCGCTGGAGCTATCAGTTTATGTTGGGCGCCTTGCTCCATCACGTGGTCGATACCCGCCTGTCGCATCTGGATGAACACGAAGCCCCGTTGCAGCACGCCACTCCGTACCTGCTACGCTTCATCAGTTACGGCATCCGCGCTGCCACAACAGAACAATAAACCGCTTTAATCCGGATAATCCTGCCTATACGAAGTGAATACAGCACTACACTCGTCAGCGACAAAGCAATGTCTCTGTGTCAGCAGGATCAATTCAATATACTCCCCCTGATTTTTAATAAAAACGTCCTGTCGTCCTGGAATTTACTGGAGATTACAATATACTCCCCTGGAGTATATTTCATTACTCAGGTGATCTCACTTCTGATGTGGCAACCGGCAGTTGCAAGAGGTATCTGCACGGAACAAGCAGGGTGCAGGTGATCTACCCGACATCGGTCTCTTCAGACGGGTATCAGCACATCGCAGCCTGCAATCCAGCCTTCGAGCGGGTCAAACAGCGGCATGCCAAACTGCTGCTCCCGGCGCTGCCACGACCATGCAGCGAGCATCTGGCACAACACAGCATCGAGCAAATCGGCGCTGCCATCTTCGATCAGCGACTCCCTGACGGCAGAGCAGTTGACGCGGATACGCCAGGGCGTCGCACCGGCTTCCAGCGCAGCGACGATCTGCCTCCGGGCATCGCGTCTGGCAATGGTGTGCTTGGCAGGGTCATCGCTTTTGTAAGAATTTTTTGTCACACTGCGCGCCACCATGCCGGGATAAGCCTCGACAGCAATGCGCTGCGGATCGCCGGTCACCATCCCCGGAATGCTGACGCCAGCCTGCAGCAACCGGGGCGCACCGGCATGCAGCATGTAAGCAACCGGCGGATTGACCCATTTCATCGAAGGCGATGATCCGGCAGGCCGGTCGGTCTGGCGATGGGCAAATTTCTGCCCGGCAGGACGGGCATCGCAAAACGCCTTGCACTGCGCCCGCAGTTCGGCACGCGGCACAGTCTGCAGATGCCGCATCAGCTCCGCCCATTGCAAAGGCCACGCCAGAGTCTGCACCAGTTCACGCGGTAGCGAAAACGGCAGGTCAAAACCGGCCAGCCACGGGCCATCCTGCTGCAGCCATTGTTCAAAACTGCCGAAATCCGTCAACCGATACAATTCCTGTACCTGCAAAACCTCTTGTTTCCAGATGCCGCTGGCAATCGTGATGGCTTTCCTGCGCGACGGTGCCGATGTGAAATCTACGCCAAACAGCTTCATCCGTAATTCCCCAGCGTCGCAATCCGCATCACACCGCGGTACAGCAGGTAGGCCAGTCCATACCAGGCGCGCTGATACCAGGGATGATGCTGATAAGCGGCAATATCCACCTCGACGCCATCGGCAATCCCCTGCTCCAGCTCGGCAGTCAGCAAACGGTTAAACTGCGGATCGCGGATCACGATATTGGCTTCGTGGTTCACAAACAGACTCAGGCCGTCAAAATTGCTGGAACCGACTGTTGCCCAGTCGTCATCAATCACCGCCACTTTGGCATGCAGCTGGGTTTTGCGGTATTCAATAATCCGCACTCCCTTGCTCAGCAGTTTCGGGTAATAGGAATGGGCGACCGCATCCTGCAGCGCAAACTGTTCGACCCCGATCAGCAAAATCACCTCCACCCCGCGGCCAGCTGCTGAAATCAGGGCACGGCGAAACTTACGACCCGGTGCAAAATACGGCGTGACCAGAACCGCGCGCCGGTGCGCATTGCCCAGTGCGTGCAGATAAGCCTTCTGTATCGTTGCCCGGTTGCGCAGATTGTCCCGCACGACCAGCGCTGCCCGGCTGCGCGGTGTGCTGGCAACCCGGGCATCCGCCCGCAGATCGCGCATCAGATCGATGCGGGAACGCAGCTTCAGACTACCGATGCGCAACCATTGCGCCTCGGCTTCCAGATGAATATGGGTCACCAGCGGACCATGAATCCGGACCGCAAAATCCCAACGCGGAAAAGGTAATGCCTGTTTTTTTCCGTCATCCGACACATAATCGCCAATGATATTGAGTCCGCCCAGCAATGCAGATTGCTGATCGGTGACGCAGATTTTGCGGTGCGTGCGGGCCAGCCCGCGCCGGAACCAGGGATTGAAACAACGGCATTCCACGCCATGCGCAATCAACTGCCACATCAGCTTCACTGCCAGATCGCGGCCGCTGCCCAGCCAGTCAATCACCACCCTGACCACCACCCCGCGCCGCGCCGCGCCGATCAAGGCATCACGGATTTGCGCAGCAACGGCATCATCCGAAAAAATATAGGTTTCCAGATACACTTCATGCCGGGCATGACTGATCGCTGCCAGCAATGCCGAAAAATACTCGCCGCCGCAGTGCAGTAAATGTACCTGATTGCCGTCGATGTATTCAATTTTCCGCATGATTTAACGCTCTGCCTGCAGCTCCAGATGCGCCCAGAGGGGGACATGATCCGATAAATCCTTCCACGGCGCACCGTTCATCACATGAGCCTGACGTACATCAAAACCACGGACATAGACCCGGTCAAGGCATAGCCAGGGAAATCCGGCGGGAAAGGTGCGGGCATGCAGATTCTGCGACCGGCGGAACAGATGCCCCAGCCCGCTGCGCGACAGACGGGAAACATCATGCGGGGCGCGATCGTCAAACGCCTCAACCACGCCCAACTGCTCATACAGCGCGGCGCTCAGGCGTTGATTCCAGTCATTGAAATCACCGGCAATGATCAAAGGCGCGTCCGCCGGCGTATCGCGGCGTATCGTCTCGATCAGCGCCTGAATCTGACGCCGCCTGCTGGCAGCAAACAAGCCCAGATGAATCACGAAACAATGCAATTCATGAGCGCCGGTATGCACCACGGCATGCAGGATACCGCGCTGTTCATAAGCATGATCGGAAACATCGTGATTGGCATATGCCGCAATTGGAAAACGGCTCAGCAGGGCATTGCCATGATGCCCATGCTGATACACCGCATTCATGCCGTATGCCGCATGATGCGATTCTCCTGCCAGAAACTCATGCTGCGCTTCCTGCGGCCAATGCGCATGGCGCCGGGCATGATGATCGTGTTGTCCCTGCACTTCCTGCAGAAAAATCAGATCGGCATTCAGCGCGGAAATCGCCTCTTTAATCCGGTGTATGCGTGCCTGCCGCCCGAAGACGCTGACACCTTTGTGGATGTTGTAAGTCGCAATACTGAGTTTCATCGCAGGTTCAGGCAGGAATAAAATCAGGCAACAATAAGATGGCTTCTGCATTCGACGCAGAGAAACAGCGGTCCGCCGCCTCTTGCCACGGCAGCCACTGGTATTGCAGATGCTCTCTGGGTGCCAGCGTCACCGGCTGTCGCACTGGCAGGCACAATCCGAATACATGCTCCGTATTATGCGTCACACCCGGCGCATAACGGTGGCGCCAGACCGGATAAATCTCATACACATTCGACAATTGCCAGTCAGTCAGCGCATACTGCGCAGCGTCAATCCCGGTCTCTTCCCTGACTTCGCGCAGAGCAGTGGTTCGCAAAGGCTCATCCACTGTATCTCTGGAGCCGGTCACGGATTGCCAGAAGCCGGGCCGGTCGGCACGCTCCATCAACAGGACCTCTTTTTCCGGAGTGTAAATAACGACCAGTACCGATTCTGGAATTTTAAAATTCATGTCATACAAAAATGCGGAAGGAAACGGTCTTCATTATCGCACCTTTACACACTTTTTCTTCGCAGCACAGGATGCTGACGGTTTCTGACGATCCACAAAAAAACCTCAGCAAGCTGAGGTTTTTGACCCTTGCAGGTGCAGCACAAATACTGCCAATGCTGTCAGTCGCGTTCTTCAGCGACAACAGGCAATTGTGACTGCCTGCCGCGTGTGGCGACCTTTTTTCAATTACTCGTCCGCATGATCCGGCCAGATGGCGGCATTTATTTGCCGGAATACGCACCAACGCAAATCATGCTGTCACCGGCACCCCGTTCGCAATAGGATTTTTTCAGCTCGTAACTCTGCGTTGCCGGATTATTGAACTTGTAAGGGCCGTACCAGCCCTTTGACGAAGCCTTGACCATGTCAATCATGCCTTTAATGAAAGGATTGCCATCGACGTCTTTCATCCCGATCAGATTTTTACCAACCATCTTCGGGTTGGCGCCCTGCGCCAGGCAATTCCCTTCAAAATCATAAACAAATACGTACAGGTCTTTCTCCTTAAACGCACCATCAGGATGCTCGGTAAAGGCCTTATAGGCTTTTTCAGCCCCGGCTGATTTCACCAGCGCGACACCGTCTTTCACCATTTTCTGCGCATCGGCTTCGCTGCCATGTTCGGCAGCAAACACCGGAGCGGACAACAGAACTGCTGCGCCAGTCAGGCTGGCAGCAAGATAGACAGAACTCAGCTTCATAGAAACTCCTTGCAATGCACTTGCCGAACAATTCGGGAGTGAGTCTTCTTTATAGCATGTCTGTGACGCCAAATTTCGTTACTGTCGGGAATTGACAATACTTAACTTAATGCAGCGCAATAACTTATTCTGAGGCACGCCGGATGAGACTGGTGTCACACAAGCAAAGCACCATGCATCAATACGACAAGCGCATCGATGCGCCGTACCGGAAAATGACCACGGCTGACAGATCAGTTTGTCAGCCATAGCGAAATCCACATTTCTCTGGCCTTATTTCACCGGCACTGCAGGCGGCAATTCCTTGCTCTGCAATTGCTGTACCTGAGACACCAGTTTGTTATGCGCATCGAGGAAAGCCGCCACAATGACTTTCGCTTCATTGGTGTTGCTCCAGCCAGCACCAAAGCCACCGGCACCTGCGCCAAAGCTGAGTCCACCCATTCCCAGATCGGTCGATTTAGCGGCACCGGTCGATGCGGCGATCTGTTCTGTGGTTTCGTTATCGGTCAGCAGCAAAGCCACCTGCGCTTCTTTGAAACTGACTTTCTCAGCGTAACCAGTAAAATTTTTGAGGAAAGGAATCATCCCCATGATGGCGCTGATTCCGCCGCCGGCATGGTTTTCTGAAAACGTCAGGCTCGGCGTCATGGTGTATTGTGCTTCATAGCCCTGGCCTTTATGCACGGTGGTATTTTTGCGGAGTATGCCCTGCTCCTGCAAATTCTGCTCCTGAATCACGGCCTTCAGGCCCGAAGCGCGGTCAACCACGCGGAAGCAACCGCTCTGCTGCGCGAGCAGGCGGATCAGCGGTACCGGCGAGGTCGGCAGATTGTAGGAGCTCTGCATGGTGTAGCCATTCGGATTTTCAACCAGCGCCAGCGTGGCGACCGGTGCGCTGCAACGGGTCAGGGATTTGTTTGCCCCCTTCGCCCCTGCCGGGCCGGCTGAGCCTGTGACCTCAGAGGAGCCTTGTCCGAGTTCGGTTTTCTTTTCACCGCATGCAGTGAATGTCAGCGCAGCCATCATCAATGCCAGTACGCCGGTCGGGCGAGAATATCTCAAACAAAATGTCATAATCAGATTCAAAAGTCAGAAAACCGGAAAATTTACACCAGTTATCGATGAATGTAATTAATTTAATATGTAAAAAATGTAACTATATTGCTGGGCTGCACATACAACCCTGCTTCGTACTCTCAGGGCATTCTGCTGCGAATATTTTTTTTGATGCCACACGCGATGCAACAGCATTCATCATTAACTTGCCAGCCGATGTGGCGGCAATCTTCACATTTGAATAAAAATGAATAAAAAAGCGCGGAAACAGATCCGCGCTTTTTTGGAAATACCCGTCAATGTTGCACCGGGCTGTCAGCAGAATCAGGCTTTGATCGCCGGCTCCGTGGCACGCAAACGGATATGCAGTTCACGCAATTGCTTCTCGTCCACCGCTGATGGCGCCTGGGTCAGCAAGCACTGCGCGCGCTGGGTTTTCGGGAAGGCAATCACGTCACGGATGGATTCCGCACCCGTCATCATGGTCACGATACGATCCAGACCAAACGCCAGGCCGCCGTGTGGTGGCGCACCGTATTGCAGCGCATCCAGCAGGAAGCCGAACTTCAGACGCTGCTCGTCCGGGCCGATCTTCAGTGCATCAAATACCTTTGCCTGCACGTCAGCACGATGGATACGGACTGAGCCACCGCCCAGTTCCCAGCCGTTCAGCACCATGTCGTAAGCTTTCGCCACGCACTTGCCCGGATCGGTTGCCATGTAATCTTCATGACCATCCTTCGGAGAGGTAAACGGATGATGGGTTGCTGTCCAGCGATCGTTTTCCTCATCGTATTCAAACATTGGAAAATCGATCACCCACAATGGTTTCCATACGTCGTCAAACAAGCCATTCGCCTTGCCGAATTCGCTGTGGCCGATCTTCACGCGCAACGCGCCGATCGCATCGTTGACGACTTTTGCCTTGTCCGCGCCGAAGAAAATCAGGTCTCCGTCTTTCGCGCCAGTACGCTCCAGAATCTGCGTCAGTGCCGCATCGTGGATGTTTTTGACGATCGGAGATTGCAAACCGTCGCGACCTTTTGCCAGCTCATTGACCTTAATGTACGCCAGACCTTTAGCGCCGTAAATCGCGACAAACTGGGTGTAGGCGTCGATCTCGGAGCGCGGCATGTTCGCGCCGCCCGGCACCAGCAGACCCACCACGCGGCCATTGTGCATATTGGCAGCACCGGAGAACACTTTGAAATCGACATCTTTCATCACGTCGGTCAATTCGGTGAATTTCAGCTTGACGCGCATATCCGGTTTGTCGGAACCATACAGGCCCATGGCTTCAGCAAACTCCATGACCGGAAATGGATTCGGCAGATCAATATCCAGCGTGTTCTTGAACACCAGACGGATCATGCCTTCGAACATATCACGGATTTCCTGCTCGGACATGAAAGAGGTTTCGCAGTCGATCTGGGTAAATTCAGGCTGACGATCCGCACGCAGGTCTTCGTCACGGAAGCACTTGGTGATCTGGTAGTAGCGATCGAAGTTGGCCACCATCAGCAACTGTTTGAACAATTGCGGAGACTGCGGCAACGCGAAGAATTCGCCAGCGTTCACACGCGATGGCACCAGGTAGTCGCGCGCGCCTTCCGGAGTTGATTTGGTCAGCATCGGTGTTTCGATATCGATGAAACCATTCGCATCGAGGAACTTACGCACTTCCATCGCAACCTTATAGCGCAAGCGCAGGTTGTTCTGCATCTGTGGGCGACGCAGATCCAGCACGCGGTGCGTCAGACGGGTGGTTTCAGACAGGTTATCATCATCGAGCTGGAATGGTGGCGTAACAGACGCATTCAGGATTTCAACCTGATGCGCCAGCACTTCGATTTTGCCGGATTTCAGGTTAGCGTTACCTGTACCTTCAGGACGTGCACGTACCAGGCCGGTAATCCGCAGACAAAATTCGTTACGCACAGTTTCAGCGGCCTTGAACACATCTGCGCGGTCAGGGTCACATACCACCTGCACCAGACCTTCCCGGTCGCGCAGATCGATAAAAATCACGCCGCCGTGATCGCGACGACGATGCACCCAGCCGCACAGGCTGACGGTTTTGCCGAGTAATTCCTCAGTAGTGAGGCCGCAGTAATGGGTACGCATGGACATAATTTCTTACCTGTCTGTATTCAAAATTAAAAATGAGTCAGCCGGCAGCTTTTGGCTGCGTGGCTGTTTATTTCTTGTCGGTGGGGAGATGTTCGGGAGCCACCACGCCCATGGAGACGATATATTTCAGTGCCGCATCGACACTCATATCCAGTTCAATGGCGTCTTTTTTCGGCACCATCAGGAAAAAACCGGACGTCGGGTTCGGCGTTGTCGGTACATAAACACTCACATAGTCACCCTGCAGGTGATTCACAACATCGCCACCCGGCACGCCGGTCAGGAAACCGATCGACCATGAGCCCTGGCGCGGATACTCGATCAGCACGGCCTTGCGAAATGCATTGCCGGATGACGAGAACAAGGTATCCGATACCTGTTTCACACTCGAATAAATCGAATTCACAATCGGGATGCGGTTCAGCAGACCTTCCCATGCTTTCACCACATAATTGCCAACGAAATTTCTGGTCAGCAAACCTGTGACAAAAATAATCAGCACAGTCAGCACGGCGCCCAAACCCGGCACCCGGAAACCGAACACCGCTTCCGGCCGCCATTGCTCAGGAAGCAGCAGCAGGGACTGATCCATGGTGCTGATGATGGCGTGCAGAACCCAGAACGTGATCGCCAGCGGAACCAGGATCAGCAGGCCGGTAATAAAATATTTTCTCAGCATGGTCAGTGAAAAACGTGAAGACGACTGGTTAAGGGAAAATCAGGCAGAGGCTGTTTCGCCCGCCGCCGGAGCCGGTGCTGCGGTTTCCGTCGCAGCAGTACCGGCATCCTGCGCCGCAGCAGGCGCTGACGTGCCGGCAGCGCCGCCCGAACCGCCACGGAAATCGGTGACATACCAGCCAGAACCTTTAAGTTGGAAACCGGCTGCAGTAACCTGTTTTTTAAACGCAGCCTTACCGCACGCAGGACAATCATTCAGCGGCGCGTCGGAAATTTTTTGCAGGACATCTTTTGCAAAACCACATTCTTCACAACGATAAGCGTAAATCGGCATACTCTTGCCCCAAAAAACTGATAAAACCCTGAATTATAAAGGTTTTCAGCAAGAATTTGCGCATTGCGTCAAGAAGAGCTCAGATTGCCGCCTTACCCTGTGATACCTGAGGCAATAATGAACCCAATACCATGCCGACCATACTCATGAGCACCCCTACCAGCTGAGGTGGCCAGAATCCTTCCGGCGCAGTGATTTCCAGCGCTACCCAGCAGCCGATACCCAGAAGAATCGAAACCAGCCCACCCTGCGCAGTGGCAGGTTTCCAGTACAAGCCGAACGCCAGTGGAACAAAGGCCGCCACCAGCGTGACCTTATAGGCATTTTCTACCATTTTGTAAATGCTGGATTCGGTATTCATGGCAAACAGGGTCACTACTGCCGTAAATGCCAGCACGACAATGCGCATCATCAGCAGGAATTGCTTATCGTTCTGTCTGGGGAAAAACGGCTTCAGGATGTTTTCGGAAAATGTGACGGAAGGCGCCAGCAAAGTCGCACTGGCACAGCTTTTAATCGCCGACAACAACGCACCGAAAAACATTACCTGCGCCAGCATCGGCACTTTGGTCATGATCAGGGTCGGCAGAATCAGTTGCGAATCCTTATCGATCAGACTGGCGACCATGCCGGGATCAATCAGTGTTGCCGAATACGCCAGAAACATGGGAATAAACGCAAAGCAAAAATACAGAACACCGCCCAGAATCGAGGCGCGGCCGGCGATCGCTTCATTTTTTGAAGAGGCGACCCGCTGAAAAACGTCCTGCTGAGGGATGGACCCCAGCATCATCGTGATCCAGGCGGCAAAAAACCATAGTGTCTCCCGGGCTGTCGGCGCGGGCCAGAATTCAAATTTGCCTGCGCTTGCCGCATGTTCGATCACCATGCCGGCGCCGCCGACCATGCCCGACACTTCCCAACCGATATACATCATACCCACCACAATAATGATCATCTGCAGGAAATCAGTGATCGCCACTGACCACATACCACCCATCAGGGTGTAGATGAGCACGCTGGCAGCACCAATCATCATGCCGGTATTCATCGTGATGTAGCCGCCGGAGACGACATTAAACACCAGTCCAAGCGCCTTGATCTGGGCTGCAACCCAGCCCAGATAGGAAATCACGATGCACAGGGTGACCAGAATTTCGACGATGCGACCAAATTTGTTGCGATAATAATCACCAATGGTCAGCAAATTCATCCGGTACAAAGGTTTGGCGAAAAACAGCCCCACCATGACCAGGCACAGTGACGACCCGAAAGGATCAGCCACCACCCCCCTGAGTCCTTCTTTGACAAAAGTTGAGGAAATTCCGAGTACCGCTTCTGAGCCGAACCAAGTGGCAAACACCGTCGCCGTCACGACATACATCGGCAATGAGCGTCCTGCAACGGCGAAATCCCTGGAGTTACTGACATAGCGGGCTGCATACAAGCCGATACCTACAGAAATAACCCAATACAGAATAACGAACCAGATAAGTGTATTCATGAAGATGCTTGTACAAGGATGTCAATCATGTCAATAAAAAAACCCGCTAATTTTCTGCGGGCATTATATAGACAATCTACCGTGAATATGCACCGTTCAGATAGAGAAATCCATCGGAAAAAGCGGTTTCACAGTGATTTTAGCTATCCGGCAATCCCGATGCAGGCGTCGAGCCGGATGACGTTCCAAGAGGTCCGTGTCATCACTGCGTCATTCAGTCCGATTATGATTTGCGACAGACATGTGAGCGTCTCCCGGATGAAAAATCCTTTTAAGCAGCCTGCGGGCTGCTTTTTTTTCGGAAAACCGCCATGCAATCATGGTAAAAAATCAGACATTCTGCTGCCAGATATCCTGTTCCGGATGTGGAAAACGGGCAGCGATAAAGTCAACGAAGCTGCGCACTTTCGCAGAAAGCTGGCGCCGGCTCGGATATACCATGGAAATAGATACCGTGCCGAAGCAATGTCCAGGAAACAGACGAATCAGCCGTCCCTGCTCAATATCATCCCCCTGCTGAAATGAAGTGCGCAATACCAGCCCCATTCCAGCCAGAGCGCAGACACGCAGCACATCGGCATTATTCGATATCAGACTGCTTTGTATCGGGATCTGGCGCATGGCAGACGGATCCTGACAGCGCTCGCGCACAAGCCAGTGATCACGCAAAAATTCATAACTGAAATTCAGACAACGGTGCTGAGTTATATCGTCCGGCGTCGCCGGGGTACCATATTTTTCCAGATAGGCCGGAGCAGCGCAGACCAGCACTTCAGATGTCGCCAGCTTGCGTGAAATCATATTGGCATCGACTTTTTGCAGATTCAGAAAAAAGCCGACATCGATCCCCTCCTCCACCAGATCAATATGGCGATCTGTGATTTTGATATCCAGAACCACATCCGGAAACTCCCTGGCAAATTCAGGCAGCAGCGGCGCCAGCTGCGCTTTGCCAAAATGCGGCACGGAATACAGTCGCAGCGTCCCGCCCGGCTTTCTGGACGCATACGAGGCAATTGCTTCGGCATCATCAATGTCAGCCAGAATCTGGCGTACCCGTTCCAGATACACATGCCCGGTTTCCGTCAGTGACAAGCGCCGCGTTGAGCGGTTCAGTAACCGGGTTCCCAGATGATTTTCAAGGTCTGCAATATAGCGCGTCACTACCGCATTCGACATTTCCAGCGCCTGGCCCGCACGGGCAAAACTACCGAGTTCGACCACTTTTGAAAAAAGCCGCATTGATTGCAATCTGTCCATTTTCAAGTCCTTTATTATTCCCGATTCAGCAATAGCATATTCTCAATAAGCTACTTTATTGCTTAAATAGGAAAGCCTACACTGCTTTCATCGGTTTAAGGCGACGTCTGACTGGATGAAGCCCGGATACACCGAACTGCCGCAAATTCTGCAACGACGTTGTTGCAGTCATTATCGGAAGTGCGCACCACTTCTCATAATGATTGAAAACGGCGCCTGCATGGCAGTCTCTATAGATAGATTCATACAGACAGGAATTATCATGACACTCAAAAAAATCATACTGGCATCCACCCTGATCGCTTTTGGCAGCAACGCTGCAATTGCTGCCGAAACATCGGCTTCCGCGGCTAAAACCCGTGCGGAAGTCATTGCAGAACTGGTACAGGCACGCGCTGATGGTGAAGAAATTGGTAGCGAAAGCTTCATCTGGTATCCGGCGCAAAAAGCTGCCCGCGCCAAAGCCAATGAAGAAGTCCGGCTGACCGCAGCAAAAGCTGGTGCGGACAATAAAGTAACTGTAGTGAATATGCAGAAAACTCAGCAGAACTGATCTCTGCCAATAGCTTCACCAATACAAAAAGCGCATCCACCGTGGGTGCGCTTTTTGTATTTCAGAAGGACAGACTCACATCTGCCCCTCTCAGTAATTGTGTTTAGTTCTAAATATTGCCACTTCAGACGTCGATTCTACATTACAACTAAAATTAATCTTGTATTTGAGGATTAGGTAATACGGGTGGAGTAGAGTCAAAATAAGTAAGATAACTCTTCCATACTTCGTAAATGCGTTCATCGTATAAACGTATTGTACATTCGGCAGATTCTCGATAGCGGGCGCTTCCATTTTGGCGACTGTAAATGTAGCCACAATGTTTACTTACGTATGTTTCCCAAATTTTCTGTGTTTCAATTAGCTCATCATCGTTACCATAATCTTTCTTTTCCTGTATTTTTGCAGTGGATAGATATTTTTGAAGTTTTTCCGCTTTTTTTCCGATTTGAGCAGATAAGCAATTTGTATCTTCTATAGTGTTTTTGGAATTTGGACACAGTAAATTACTTTGAGTTGCTAATGCGATACTGCTTGAAAAAGTAAAATATACAACAGCTATGAGTTTTGAGAATTTCAAGTTTTTCATTTTTAAATAGAAATATTTGTTTAAAAATTTTATTAAATCCAAGCTTATCTTTAACGCATAGCAGCTTCTTTCTGATGCTGTACCGGCTGACATATCAGGCCAGACTGGCACACATGCACAGCATTATTGCCGCTTATGGCTGGTATCAGTCCTATTCAAAGGAACCGCTACCGATCGACCGACTTGGTGCCCGCTTTTAAGCGTTTTCAGACCGCCTGACGACATCGCCATGCACAATTTTTTGATGCGATCTGTCTGTTATATCGAAGGAAAACAGAATGCAATTTACTGAAATTTTAGCCACCCTGCCTGCCATCGATCATATTGCTGCGCTGGAATTATCGAACAATGCAGGGCTTGTCGCTCGTTTGGAAAACAAGCCAGGCACCGCAGGTAGTGTGCGCGTCTATCATGCACTGACACAGGAATTTGGCAAGATTCATGCTGCAGCGGCGACCAAGGGGCTGGCATTGTATGCGGAACATACGGCGGATGCCAAAACATTCCCGGGCAAGCATCCGAATATCGACCGCCTGCTGGCATTGAGCACCAGCACATCAGCGAATGCGGATAGTCAATCATTGACCGTCAGACTGATTACACGATAGCTCTGCAGTATAGCAATTCAGCGTAGATATCTGACAACTCTGGCAGAGTTGCGCCGAGTGTTTCCATATCATTTTTTTCGCCTCATGTTGATAATTCAGCGCTTCAAAACAGAAAAATATTCTCTGCGCACGACCAGAATCATTTCCCCTGTTTTGCCGCCAGACCTGCCTATTCCGACAGCATCAGAGCAGCATCATCGATGCACTTTTCGGGTACCTCAACAGATCAGTCAGCACCTGCCAGCGTAAATCCTGATTTGTTTTTCCTGCGCGTTTTTCTATATAAGCCTGCACGACATCCTGACCAAGGTTGTAGTTGATCACATACGAGCGCAGATGTTCGATAAAACGCAGACGCTGTGCCGAACGGTCGGCATCAGACAGGTTATATTTCATCAACATAGCAATCGCTGCATCACGCCCTATATCGCCATCGAGATATTGCTTTGCCACCATATTGCCGGCATAAGACAGCTTTTGCAGCACCGCCTGTATCTGATAATAGCGGTCGGCTTTGGCAGGATCAATGTCGGCCAGCGGGAACAGGACTTCCTTTTCAAACTGCATGCGCTCTGCATGTGGGAATGCGACCTCAATACCATAATTGGCGCTGCCCTCAGCCAGAAATGACATCGGTGAATACAGTGGATAAATCGCATATTCAATCCAGCCTTTTTCTTTGACCAACCCGTTCTCGATGAGCACATTAAAAACATGGTGACCGGGATAAGCTTCATGACTCGCGAGGTCGATTGCCCGGCTGATGAACATCGGGAAATCCGTGTTGACTTCGATCAGGCTGTGGCTGTTGCCTTTGTACCAGTTATATGCACTCCAGACTTTATTGCTGACATAGGCGACCTGAAAACTTTCATTCTCAGGTAAGGTGATATAGCGCCGGGTGCGGCGACGGGCTTCATTGATGGCGGCGGTGAAAACAGCGTCGAGCTTATCGCGTGGAATTTCAAAAGCTTTGTTGTAGATCGACAGGCTTGCATTCAGATCGCTGTCTCGCATTTCTGCAGGCAACAGATTTGCCAGTTCAGCGAGCGTGATGTCGAGATCAGCCGGTGTCACAACAGGCGACACGGCGTCATATAAAGCCAGTGACTCCTCATCAAACGGTAAGCGATGTCCGGCCAAGTGTGCAATGAAAGTGCGGGCAGCTTGCAGCTGTTTGATTAAAAAAACCTGTCGCTCTGCCTGCTCTGCCGGAGGTTGCGTCAGATGTTCTGCCTGCTGCACCAGAACATTGGCGATATCCTGCAATTCCGGCAACGGCAACAACTGCGCCTCGTCCTGCCAGGCCGCGGGGCCGATATAGGCGTCCACATAATCAGGGTCATGCTTTCCGACGGCCAGCACCAGACGGACATACGCTTCCGCAATCTCATTCAACCCCATATTCACCTTTCATCTTCACAAAACTTGAGCACCGACGCATGTTTGCAAAATAACGCAATCCGGCGTCTAATGTGCATCAATATATCATGCTGTTTTAATAATTATCTTTATATTGAGGGAGCAAATGGCTGATGGTCTGATCGCAGGTCGCATATACGGCTATGCGGAAGAGCGCAGCGGTAGTGCCGGCTCCGTGTATGTGACGTGCAAAGTCAAAGCAGTGACCGATCACGGTGAGACCGTGATTTGCAATGTCATTGCCTTTAACGATCTTGTCAGGAATAGGCTGCTGACATTAACGGATGGCGATAGCGTCGCGCTGTCCGGTGCGCTGACACCGAAAGTCTGGACGGATAAACAGGGAAAAGTGCGACCCGCGCTCGATATGCTGGCACATGTTATTTTGCATCAGATGCGTTCAGGGGAAGAGTAAATCTGCATCTGTCCAATAACTGAAAAAAAACCTGCAGTATTATCGCTGCAGGTTTTTTCCGTTCGGATATCGCTGAATAAAATGACAAGGCAATGCTCAGATCTCGACCTGAGAGCCCACCTCAATCACACGGTTCGGTGGAATCTGATAATAATCTGCCGCATCGCTGGCGTTGCGTGACATCGCCACAAACAGCATTTCGCGCCAGAAAGCCATGCCACTGCCAGGACGGGAGATAATCGTCTGCCGCGAGATAAAGTAGGAAGTTTCCATCGGTTCAAACTTCAGCCCTTGCGTAGCACATTGTTCCAACACTTTCGGAATGTCCGGCTCATCCTTGAAACCATAGTTCACATCAATCTGATAGCACTGATGGCTGAGGTCGGTGATCTTGATCCGGTCTGCCATAGGAACCCAGGGAATTTCTTTGTTATGTAAAGTCAGAAATACCACACGGTCATGGATGATTTTGTTGTGCGACAGATTATGCAACAAGGCGTGCGGCACCCCATCAGCTTCGCCGCGCAGGAAGATCGCGGTTCCGGCAACCCGGATTGGCAGTGAAATAAACAGGGAAGACAGGAAATCCTCCAATGGAATTGCGTGTTTTTTGAGATTTTCAAAGACCAGCTCACGTCCGCGTTTCCAGGTCACCATAACGGTGAACATCGTGATGCCCAGTACCAGCGGGAACCAGCCGCCATGGATAATTTTAAGGACGTTGGCGGAAAAGAACGCAAAATCAATCGTCAGAAAAAACCCCGTTGCTGCAAAACACAGCAAAGGATTCAGCTTCCAGCCATAGCGGATGACAAAGAAAGTCAGCAGCGACGTCACCAACATCGTACCAGTCACAGCAATACCGTAAGCAGAGGCCAGATTCGAGGAGGAACTGAATCCGACCACGGCTGCAATCACCACCGCCAATTGCAGCCAGTTGACAGCCGGAATATAAATCTGGCCGATCTCATTGGATGAGGTATGCACGATATTCATACGTGGTAACAGCCCGAGCGATATTGCCTGTTTTGTCATTGAGAACGTGCCGGAAATCGTTGCCTGGGAAGCGATCACCGTCGCAATGGCGGACAGCACCACCAGCGGGTATACGCTCCATGCACCCAGTTGCTGATAAAACGGATTGCTGACGGCAGCGGGGTTGGTCAGCAGCAATGCCCCCTGCCCCAGATAATTCAGACCCAAAGCGGGAAATACAATCATGAACCAGGCAACGCGGATCGGCTTGCTACCAAAATGCCCCATGTCTGCATACAATGCCTCTGCCCCTGTGAAAGCAAGCACCACTGCGCCAAGCGCAAGAAAAGCCAGCCAGCGGTATTCCATCAGAAAATGTACCGCATGCCAGGGATTAAGCGCCCCGAGAATCACCGGTGAACGAATGATGTTATACAAACCCATTGCAGCCAATGTGAAAAACCAGATCAGCATGATGGGGCCGAACCATTTACCGATGCCGGCAGTCCCTTTTGACTGCACGGAATACAGGCCAATCAGCACAACCAGTGTGATCGGCACGACATAGGGATTGAATGCGGGAGTCGCAACTTCCAGGCCTTCGATGGCAGAAAGCACGGAAATAGCCGGCGTAATCACGCCATCTCCATAAAACAAGGCGGCACCGAATAAACCGAGTATCAACAAAAGAAATTGCCACCGGGAAGATTTGCCGACGGATTCCAGTGCCAGTGCCGTCAACGCCATGATCCCGCCCTCGCCGCGGTTATCTGCCCGCAGTATCAGGGTCACGTACTTGACGGCAACGATGATGAACAGCCCCCATAAAATCAGGGAAACGACACCAAAAATATTCGCCTCAGTTAGCGGAAGCCCGTGTTCCGCGGAAAAAACCTCTTTCATGGTATAGAGAGGACTGGTACCTATGTCGCCATACACGATACCGATGGCAGCCAGCGTCAGCCCGATCAGGCTGCTTTTTGTATGTTGATTAGCCAATTTTTTGCTCTGTAATTATTGGTGCATTGCACAATAGGTGAAGTGCCTGAATTTTTCAAGGACGATTTACGATTATCCCGAGGTGTGAACTTTGCGCAACAGGAGATTGCATTTATCTCTTCTTTGCCCATGATTTCAACACAGAAGCCTGACAAATTCAAAGAAAACTGGTGGCAGTTGCAGATTGCTTGCAATTCAGCGTTAAATTGCTCAACATAAGATCGCAGGCAGGTTGTGGAGCCCTCAGAAGACCTTTCTGAAGGGTTGACAGAAAACATACTTCTGCGCGTTACCAGATCCGGTACAGCTTGATGTGAGCGGTTTTTCGTCAATCTTCAAATCAGGTTTGGCCTTACATTTTATCGATATGCGATTTTTCCGTTCGCGGGTTCAATACCTTTGTTATTTCATTGCGACGCTGCTTTGCAGCTTGCCGTACTTCAGTGCGCGGGCAGAAGAATTCATCATACAGGTAACATCAATTCCACCTTACGTACTGGATGGTCCGCGCCAAGGTATTGCCTGCGACCTGATCGCGCAGGCACTGGCAACACAGGGTATACAGACCAAATTTGTACGTTCCAATAACAAGCGGATGGAAATCGATGTCCGGAGCGGCAATGCTGATGCGGGTTTTGCGGGGATACCTGCCGGAACATCCAACGTCTTTTTTTCTGATCCGGTATTGGAATTTGAAAATGTCGCCGTCACGCTCAGCGATCAGCACTTGTCGTTGCGAACACTGTCTAATCTGGCAGATAAGCGGGTCATCGCTTTCCGGAATGCGCCCAGCATTCTGGGATCCGAATTCGCTGCAGTGATTAAAACAAGTTCGTTTTATTTTGAAGCCAGTGAACAGCATTCTCAAATTCCTATGCTCGACGCCGGACGCGGCGACGTCATCGTGCTGGATAAGCGGACTTTCCTGTACTTCGCCATCCTGCAATATGGCGAGCAAAAGACAAGAGAACGCTATCAGATTCATAGCCTGTTCCGCCCTGTTCCAAGAGTACTCGCCTTTCATCGGAAAGAGCAGCGTGACCTGTTCAACAAAGGCTTAAGAACCATCCGGGAAAATGGCGCCTATGCAATGATCCTGCGCAGTTACCTGCGGGATTAGTCCGTTTATTAACAACATTCCGACGCGACAAAGTAACGGCTCCACTTACGACCAGATCCCTTGTCAGGTATGAATACTTGCGCTACATTCGGACTATCCATTTGTAACACTCTGTTGCAAATCGCGGTTTTCTCTCATCAAAAATCAAACCTTATGTCCGGATTACCGCCCACGCTCAAAAAAATTCTTATCACGGAGAAGACAGGACTGACCAAACTGGCAACCGCATGGCGCGCTTTAGAGCAAAAAGTGAGTCACGCCCTGCCTTTTCAGACTTACGACTGGAATCTGTGCTGGTGGAAAATCTTTAACGATAATTCTCTGTTGCACCGGAACCTGCCAGTAATTGCAGCTATTTTCAATGGCAACGAACTGGTCGCCGTCATGCCTTTGACCAATAGTCACATCGGCTTTCAGAGAATATTTTTATATCGCTATGTGCGCCCCTTCGGCGCAGACCCGAATCTGACCGAGCTGCGTATTCCATTAGCGCTACCCGGTTACGAGCAGGTGATACTCGGTATGTGGGAAGAACTGGCACGACATGAAATGTTTGGCCTGACCGAATTTCAGATCATCCATCAGTCGCATCAGGTAAAACTGTTTTTACTCAATAATCACGCACTGCATCCGCTGACAGAGCGCAACATCCCGAATTACATCCTGCATTTAAATAGTGACTGGCCTTCATTTAAGAGCCAGCTCAAACGCAACATCAAGGAGTCATTAAGGAGATGTTACAACTCGTTGAAGCGTGATTCGCTGCAGATGGAGTTCGTCGTTTTTCAGGGGCGGGAGCAGGTACAGAGACATCTGCCTGCTTTTTATGCCCTGCATCGTCACCGCGCTGCTGCTGCCAATACGGTGGAACACCCTGATTACTTTTCCAATCCCAGGCACCAGGCATTTCTCTCGCTGTTGCTGGACTCTCCCTTTGCCAGCCGGATGTATCTGTTTTGTCTGAAGCTGAATCAGAACATCGTTGCACTCCGCCTTGGTTTCCGGATGAATGACGAACTCTATCTGTATTACTCCGGTTACGATCTGGCCTACGCCCGGTACAGCGTCATGACAACTGTCCTGGCAGAAACCATACAATGGGCGTTTCAACAGGACATACGCCGGATCAATCTCTCCGTGGGTGAAGATATTTCAAAAACCCGCTGGAATCCTGAGGTCATTCAGTACACCGAATACCAATGTGTGCGCAACTCATGGTGGCGGCGTTATACAGGTGAACAGATTTTCCATCTTCGTCAGATCAAAAAAAATCTGCGCCCTCAGCTAAGATCTGTGAAATAGGTATTTTTTTCTGAAAGCAAAACCCCATTAGCGGCGTAACATAAAAATAACCTGGCAGATGAAATCTAAATCAAGTAAATTGATTCATACGGCAAATGTGTATGCAAGTGTTAAACCGGTTGATCTTTTTTCAAAGGGTACCGTTCTCCACCATGATCAGATCCAGCTTCCTGAGACTATCCCGGATATGCCTGTTTCCGTGTTCGGCATTCCTGTTGTGCTGGCTGACCTCCATCTCCATTCATGCGCAAGAACTCCAGATTTATACCGAAGACTGGCCGCCGGTCAGCTTTGGTCAGGGAATGCATGCAGAGGGACTCGCCGTTGATATCGTTCAGGCGATACAAGCAAAGATAGGCAGCCATCACCCGATTCAGGTTGTTCCCTGGGCGCGCGGTTACAAAGCCGTACTGGAAGAACCCAACGTGCTGCTCTTTACAGTCGGGCGCTCCGAAGAACGTGAAAAACTGATGATCTTGCTCGGTCCGGTCGCCGTTTCGAGCACAGCGCTGTATACCCGCAAAGGCAATGCCGCCTACCTGCAAAGCCTGGGGGATGACTTACAAAAGATGAAGGTCGGCGCCTACCGCTCCAGTATTTTTGCAGACACGGCACAAAAGAGAGGATTTTATAATCTCGAGCTGGCTGCAAATCCGCACATTATCGCCAATATGCTGATGGCAAAACGTTTTGATCTCTGGGTTGAAGGCAGTCTGGTAGTGCCTTCCATCATGAAGGAAACCGGGCATGCACCGGATGACGTCGAAAAGGTCAAAGTGCTGGACAGCCTGGAGCTGTATCTGGCGTTCTCCACCCAGACAGCCCAGACGACAGTCAGACTCTGGGAAAATGCGCTGCGGGCGATCAAAAAAGATGGCAGCTTCGCCCGCATTTATCAGAAATGGCTTCCGAACGAAACTGCGCCACTGCAAGTCATCCGCCTTGATCCACCTGCCACCTCCATACGCTGACAGGTTCATTTCCAGAACAAAAGTTATAGTACGCGATAGGCGAGCCGGTCGAGCCGGATCGTGCTGAGCCGGGCCAGTAACCGTCGTACCTGCTCCGGATAATCCCCGATCTCCTGAATTTCCCGATAATGCAGAATCGTCTTTGTGTGCTGACGGATACTGGATAATTCGGCACTCCACTGCTGCTGTAATTCCAGCGCAGGATCGCGAATCAGCAAGGCATTTTCAAGATCCAGCCGGAAAGCGCGTGGATTCAGGTTATTACCGGTCATCAGCGCATACCGCTGATCTGCCCAGATGCCCTTGAGGTGATAAGTATTCTCGCCTTCGCACCACAGATGTACTCCCAGCTGCTCCCTGACGATATCGGCCTGATGTACTTTCACGAAACGCCGCAGATTCATTTCATATAAATAGGGTAAAGCGGAAATGACTTTGAACGGCTGCGCCGGATCAATAAAAAAATCATTCGCCGTTTTATCGCCAACGATGATATCAACCCGCACACCACGCTTTAAGGCACGATTGATCTCTCTGGTAACTGCCAGCGGAAAATTAAAATAAGGAGTACAGATCGTGATCTGATGCCGGCTGACTGCAAACAGTTGGCAAATCACCCTGTTCAGAGGATTATTCTTTCCAACACCCACCAGTGGAGTCACGCTGAGGCCAGACTGAGATTCAGAATAGCCTGCATCAAACTGATATCTCGCTTTTTTCAGCTGAGCCCGGAACTCCCGGATTTCATGGCGTAAGTTGCCGGTTGGCGAAATATCCGGCTTATCCAGACGATGCACAGCCGAAGCCGACAGCAAATGCCGGCGAATGAAATTCACCATCGTAGTCGCGAGCATGGCATTATCAATCAACAGGTAACGATCATGCCGGTATTTATCCTGCTGATGCAGATACACATTATTAATGCTGGCACCGCTATATATCACCGTATCATCAATGACAAAACCCTTCAGATGTAGCACGCCAAATAATTCTCTGGTCTGCACCGGAACGCCATAGACAGGAATTTGTTCCGCCTGCAAGCGACTGAGCTCCTGATACCAGGCTGCGTTGCCTGCGACCTTGCCCGGTACACGCGCCTCTCCGATCAGCCCCCGCTGCGCCCGGTGCCAGTCAACCAGCACCACGATATCGATGGCAGGCCGCCGTGCTTTGGCCGCATACAAAGCCGCCATTACCTGTGCGCCGGCTTCGTCATTCTGCAAATACAAACTGCACAGATAAATCCGGTGTCTGGCCTGGGCAATCGCATTCATCAGCGCCTGCCGGTACTCGGCCGCACTCAGTAAAGTTCTGACCTGTTCAGCCTGTAGCGGAATACCCGGTATTTGCTCAAGCGGAGAAAGATGTCGGATCAAACGCATAGAAAGTCAGTTATTGAAAGGCGATGTCGATATCAAGGATGCAGGATACCCAGTCTGGGTCGGAAAATTTTAAAAAAACTGTACAGAAAACTATTCATTAGCCAGACGCCGCCATATCTGCCAGCATTCTTTGCCAGCAAACACCGGTATGGAGTCTGCCACCGCAGCCTCAGCGATTAATTCAAAATACGGTGCCATCAGGGCCTGCCAGTCAGCCGGGTGCACCGTGAACGGCGGACCTTTCTGATCAGCGCCTGGTGCATCATCCAGATAAATAAATCCTGCCAGCAATCCTCCGGCTGGCAGCAGATCCGCCCAGCGACGGGTAATTTCCGGTCTGCGCGAAGGTGGTAAAGCACAAAAAAATGCGCGTTCATAAATCAGATCCAGCGGCATCTGAGGTTGGTATGTGAAAAAATCCGCCTCTTGTACATGATGTCCCCATGCACCGATCGTGGCACGTGCGCTTTGCACCGCAGCCGCAGAAAAATCAATCGCCACCACAGGCCATTCTGCCTGCGCCAGAAACGCCGCTTCATATCCATTACCGCAGCCGGGAATCAGCGTGGATAACGGACGCGCTGATTGCGCAACAAATTCCTGCAAGGCAGCAGGTACATCCCCCTTATCCCAGGGTGTAAAGTCCTTGCGAAAGCGCTCATTCCAGAATTCCGGATGGGTAGGATCGCGGTGTATAAAATCAGCCATGCTGCCTGCCCTTTCCTGCTTAATCTATCCAGTAAAAATGCAGCAGCAGTTGCGCAGCAAGAATACCGGCGCACAATCCACCGCCAAAATACACGATCACCCGCAGGAGATTATTGGTGCTGCGCTGCTCAGCCAGCAACGCTGCCAGCATCTCCTGCTGCGGGTTGCCATCGCCAGCGCGCAGCAGAGCCTGATGCGCCAGCCTCGGTAGTTGTGGAAATATATGGCTGTATCGCGGCGCTTCCGTTTTCAGTTTATCGATCAGGCCACGCCAGCCGACCTGCTCGCTCATCCAGCGTTCCAGATAAGGTTTAGCGGTTTTCCATAAGTCGAGTTCAGGATCGAGCTGACGTCCCAATCCTTCAATATTCAACAAGGTCTTTTGCAGCAGCACCAGTTGCGGCTGCACTTCCACATTAAAGCGGCGTGAGGTCTGGAACAAACGCAACAGCACCTGCCCAAATGAGATATCTTTCAGCGGCCGGTCAAAGATCGGTTCACAGCACGCCCGGACCGCAGCCTCCAGTTCATCGACCCGGGTCTCTTTCGGCGCCCAGCCGGATTCAATATGTGCTTCGGCCACTCGCTTATAATCCCGCTGGAAAAATGCCAGAAAATTCTGCGACAGATAGTCCTTGTCGAAATCATTGAGTGTGCCGACGATACCGAAATCCAGCGCGATATAACGGCCAAAGGATGCCGGATCGGTCGAGACCAGAATGTTCCCCGGATGCATATCGGCATGAAAAAAACCGTCCCGGAAAATCTGGGTGAAAAATATTGTGACGCCATCGCGTGACAGTTTGGACAAATCCACACCTGCCTCCCGCAACTGATCGATCTGCGAAACCGGAATTCCTTTCATGCGCTCCATCACGATCACAGAAGCGGAGCAATAATCCCAATGCATTTCCGGTACCAGCAATAAATCCGAATCATGGAAATTGCGACGCAACTGGCTGGCATTCGCCGCCTCGCGCATCAGATCAAGTTCATCGTGCAGATACTTATCAAATTCGGCCACGACTTCGCGCGCCTTGAGACGCTTGCCATCGGCCCATAGCGTTTCCAGCCACCCTGCTGCAATCTGCATCAGCGCAACATCTTTATCGATAGTTTCTTTCATCCCGGGGCGCAAGACTTTCACCGCCACTTCCCGTCCATCTTTCAGCGTGGCAAAGTGCACTTGTGCGATCGACGCGGAAGCCACCGGTATCCTTTCAAAATCCGCAAACAACTGATCAGGATGCGCACCCAGCGATTTCTGAATCTGGGCAATTGCCAGATCAGGATCAAACGACGGAACCCGATCCTGCAACTTCGCCAGTTCATCGGCAATGTCTGCCGGCATCAGATCGCGTCTGGTGGACAGCACCTGACCCAGTTTCACAAAGATAGGACCAAGATCTTCCAGTGCCTTGCGCAACCGTTCTCCGCGCGGTGCGGATAGGTCACGCCAGAATAGTACGGTCTCCAGCCATCGGGCAATACGCGGAACCTGAAAACCGGAAATGACGATTTCATCAATACCATAGCGCAGGGTGACACGGATAATTTTCAATAAACGCAAAAATTTCAAAATCATGAACGTACCTTTTGTTGTTTTTCTATTTTCTCCATGCGTTTGAGCAGTCGCTCTACGTCATCGCGTGTTTTGTTGACTCCTGCTGCAAATTCCTGCACCTCAGCAGGACGCACCAGCAGAGGATTTTCATCCAGAAAATACTCCGCCAGATTTTCCTGTAATTGCTGATGTGCCTGTTGTACATAGGTTATGGCTGAACGGACGCCGTCCACCATGCGCACAGCCGCGATATCACCGACGATGCGGCTCAGATCGGCCTCAGCCTCCCATCGCAATTGCTGGCTCAGCGTTGAAATCGTGTTGGCGAAATCTGCATCACCGTCAATCCGCACATAAGAAAATGCCTGTTCACGACGTTGCAAAATCAAGGGAATATCTGCTGGCCGGATACGAATCGTCACATTTGCCGGTGCGGATGCCTCTGCGTTGCTCAGCAGACCATCTACGCTAACCAGCAAGCGGATCTGGATGATTTCAGCATCAATACAGGCGATTTCTCCGGCATGCGGAAGCAGTAGTTTCCTGGCCCAGGATTCCTGCGCAAGCAAATGATTAATAAAAGGAGCAATTGAAATCATAGGAATAAATAAAAGGCGGCAACCGATGAGCTGATGATGCAGAAATGACGTACACCACAAGAAGAGCGCCTTGACGTAACGGTTACCGGCAACACGCCCACCTCAAATGAAAAACCGCCCGGCAATATAGCGGACGGTCTCCAGTTTAACAGTTTATCTGCGGAGTCAAGCGATGCCCGGCATCCGGCTTGACCCAGATAAAGACAGCATCACATTTGCTGAATGCCTGCCAGTACCCATCCGCCCTGGCCATTGACCGGTTTGGACAAATTCCAGACTTCGTTGAACGCTTCTGCCGGTGCATTCTGCGCCTCTTTGATCATGCCGGTAAATTTAACGCTTGCCAGATGGTCAGGCCCCACGGTTTCAATACCCAGCAATTCAGCGTCTATCGAAACGACGTCTGTCACATTCGGAGCCGGACCGCGCTCCTGGATTTCCAGTTTTAATTCTGCGTACATTTCCGGGGTAGTGAATTCGCGCAGATCATTAATGTCTGCCTTATCCCATGCAGCTTGCAAGCGGATGAAATAGGTTTTGGCATTCCGCAAAAAGCCGGGAACGTCAAAATCTGCCGGAATCCCCCAGGTGGTCGCCGGCGCCGCTGCGCTGCTCTGGAAAGACTGCGGCTCCAGACGGGCGCCAATTTCAGGCGTTGCCTGAACTGTGCCGCCGGCATAAGCAGGTTGTGCAAATGCAGACGGGGTATCGCCTGCAGTTTTATTGCCACGGAACAGGCGGATGATAAACATGATCGCAAAAGCGATCAGCGCAAATGTCAGCAATGAGCCCAGCATGCTGGCAGCAGCGCCACCCAGGCCAAAATGAGACAATGCTGCACCCAGCAAGGCGCCGCCAATCAATCCACCAACCACACCCTTCCATGGGCTGGCTGGCTTAGCAGCCACCGGTGCCGGAACAGGTGTCGGCTGCACAGCTGGCTGTGGCGCAGCTGCCGGACGTGCCTGATTCGTATTATTGCTGCCGGAAGGCTGTGTGGCCTGGCGCGACACATTGGCAGACTGACGACCAACCGAGCCACCGCCACCCAGACGCTTCGCATCAGCATCATGCATAGTCATGCTCAGCGTGCTTGCCAGCATGATCACCGCGATCAGAAATTTTTTCATTTCTACTCCTTGTTGCTTTATCGGCAAATTAAAGTTTAATACCTGTGTGCAAGGCTGCTACGCCTGCGGTCAGATTGAAATACTGTACATTTTCCAGCCCTGCCGTCTGCAGCATGCCTTTCAGGGTTTCCTGATCGGGATGCATGCGGATCGATTCCGCCAGATAGCGGTAACTGTCGGCATCACCGGCAATCTTCTGTCCCATCCATGGCAAGACTTTGAACGAGTAAACATCGTATGGCTTCTGTAATATTTCCGGCACTTTGGAAAATTCCAATACCAGCAACTTGCCGCCAGGTTTCAGCACCCGCTGCATTTCGGCCAGCGCCTGATCCTTGTGCGTCATGTTGCGCAAACCGAAGGCGACCGTCACACGATCAAAGTAATTGTCCGGGAATGGCAATTTCTCTGCATCACAAAGTAAAGTGGGGGTGATCAGGCCTTTATTCAAGAGCCGGTCCCTGCCAACCCGCAACATGGATTCATTGATATCGGTATGCCAGACTTCCCCGGTTTTACCGGCCTGTTTCACAAATTCCTTGGTCAGATCACCGGTTCCCCCCGCAATATCGAGCACCTTGAAACCAGGCCGGACACCTGCCTGCGCGATTGTGAAGACCTTCCAAAGCCGGTGCAATCCGGCGGACATCACGTCATTCATAATGTCGTACTTGGCAGCCACTGAGTGAAACACTTCAGCAACTTTATGAACTTTCTGGTCTTCTTCGACAGTGGTGTAACCGAAATGGGTAGTATTGCTCATGATCTCAAGGCTCCTGTGGGAAGCCGCATTATAGGGGATGTGTCTTTAACTGACACCTGCTCAGGAACAAATCCGGAGAAAAATCTGATGCCGTTCACCAGATACCAACGCTATCCGGGAGGCTCAAAAAAATGAGGCTGGGAAAAGGTGAACGAAGAAAATGCAAAGCAAGGCAAAAAGATCACCCTGAAGCGTTGCAAAATTTACTCGCCGCGTTGCGGCAGAGCAATACTCCTGATCTGAAAGCGCCCGTCATCGTTAAACAACCAGGTTTCGGAGGCGTCCAGCTTGCCGCCGCGTAGCAATTTTGCCTGCGGGACAGGAAACGGTGCGCTGTTGCGCAGACTGGCAAGTGCTGTCTTTTCAGCAAACTGATCCTTGTTGCTTCTGAGAATTTCCGCTTTAATCAGCCGGCCATCAGCATCAATGGCATATCGGAGCACAATCACTGCGCGCAATAGTGCTTGCGGCTGCTCGGCGTAAACTTGCTGCTGATGCAATGCGGTGATCTGGCGGGCAATATCGCGTTTGTAGGCATCGATACTGGATGCACTGGAAACTGCGGGGGAAGCCGGACGGACGGCATTTGCCGGAGGAGCTGGCTGCCGGTCGATGCTGACCGTACTGCAGGCAGTCAGCAACACTGCCGCAATGAACATCCCTGAACGTTGATACATAGCGCCTCGCCTGATTGTCTATTGCACTAGGGTTCAGCTTACTTCAGCCAGAGTGAGGCATCATTTTTTTATCGTAAGCAAACGTAAAAACTGTCTCCGTCAATTTTGCGGTGATAGTCTTACCCCCTGGCCATCAATGATGATGGCCGCAGGTGCCTCCGGACTTAACGGCCATCGGTGCATCGCGACCGCTGTCGCCGGGATAACCGGCTGCCTGTAATCGGCCCAGATAATCCTGCCATAGCTCCGACTGATTTTCACCGAGCCAGTACAGATATTCCCAGGTAAAAATACCCGAACTGTGCTGATCGTCGAAGATCGGCTTGATCGCATAATTGCCGACAGGCTCGATACCGCTCAAACCAACGGCGCGTTTTCCGGTCTGCAGCACCTCCTGGCCAGAACCATGACCACGGACTTCGGCAGAAGGGGAATACACCCGCAGCAATTCAAACGGCAATGAAAACGCCTTGCCATCGTCAAAACTGATGTCCAGTACACGCGACTGGGTACGGGCATTCAATGCCACGGGTTGAGGTTTCGCATTACTCATAACAAATCCGTCAGACTGGAAGAAATCGTTTCACGCAGTCGTGGCAGTAATGTCCTGCGTGCCTGTAACCCGGCTGCATCCACATTATCCGTCCGGGCTGCAGCCCAGACCGGATGCGGGAAATGCGCGTCGCTGACATAGCGTGGAATCACATGCCAGTGCAGATGCGGCACCATATTGCCGAAACTGGCGAGATTGATTTTGTGTGGCTGCAACACTTCCCGCTGTGCAGTTTCCACCTGCCAGACAACCTGCATCAGGATAGCCTTGTCCGCATCACTTAAATCTGTCATCTCTTTTACATGCGCATTCCAGATTACCCGGCAAAATCCCGGATAATCCGGATCATCGACCAAAACCACACGCCACTGCGGGGAAGCGATGATGACGTCGCCAAGGTTAGCGACACACAGCTCACATGGCAGACTCATACCAGTACCCGTTCAATACCGCCCTGATTGGCTTTGGCGACATATTCCGGCAGCCAGTTTTCACCCAGTAAATGACGCGCCATTTCAATCACGATGTAATCGGCTGTCGTATCGCTGTCTTCATTATAACGTGACAATCCCTGCAGACAGGACGGGCATGAGGTGAGGATTTTGACATCACCGGTAAAGCCGTCGGCACGTAGCTTGTCAGCACTCTTCTTCATCTCGATTTCTTTCCGGAAGCGCACCTGGGTGGAAATATCTGGGCGGCTGACCGCCAGCGTACCGGATTCACCGCAGCAACGTTCGTTTTTCTCGATTTTCTGCTGATCATTGACACCGGTAATCAGCGCATTCACCGTTTTCAGCGGGTCCTGGATTTTCATCGGTGTATGGCAAGGATCGTGGTACATGTAACGGGTTCCTGTCACGCCTTCCAGTTTCACATTTTTTTCCATCAGATATTCATGGATATCGATGATGCGGCAACCAGGGAAAATCTTATCGAATTCATAGGTCGCCAGCTGATCGTAACAGGTACCGCAGGACACCACGACGGTTTTGATATCCAGATAATTGAGCGTATTGGCGACGCGATGGAACAGCACACGGTTATCGGTCATCATTTTTTCGGCTTTGTCGTACTGCCCGTTGCCGCGCTGAGGGTAGCCGCAGCACAGATAGCCGGGCGGCAGCACGGTCTGCACGCCGACATGCCACAGCATCGCTTGCGTCGCCAGCCCAACCTGAGAGAACAGACGTTCGGAACCGCAACCGGGGAAGTAGAACACCGCTTCGGTATCGGCAGTCGTGGCTTGCGGATTACGAATAATCGGGACGATCTTGTCATCCTCGATATCGAGCAGCGCGCGCGCAGTTTTCTTCGGCAGATTACCCGGCATCTTCTTGTTGATGAAGTGGATCACCTGCTCTTTGACCGGCGCCTTGCCGACCGTCGCCGGCGGCGCTTTGGTCTGTTTTTTCGCAAATTTTTTCAGGATGTCGTTACCGAGTCGCTGGGCTTTGTAACCCCAGCCGATCATCACCTGGCGTGTCGCGTTAATCGTCGCCGGATCGGTCGCATTCAGGAAGAACATGGATGCCGCCGTGCCGGGGTTGAATTTCTTCTGCCCCATCTTGCGCAGCAGATTGCGCATATTCATCGACACATCACCGAAGTCGATATCGACCGGGCAAGGATTCACGCATTTATGGCATACCGTGCAGTGATCAGCGACATCGGAAAATTCATCCCAGTGCTTGATCGACACGCCGCGACGGGTCTGCTCTTCATACAGGAAAGCCTCGACCAGTAGCGAGGTCGCGAGAATTTTATTGCGCGGCGAATACAGCAGATTGGCACGCGGCACATGGGTTGCACACACCGGTTTGCACTTACCGCAGCGTAGACAATCCTTGACGCTGTTGGCAATCGCGCCGATATCGCTTTGCTGCATGATCAGCGATTCATGCCCCATCAGGCCAAACGATGGCGTATAGGCATTGCGCAGATCGGCGGCGAATTCCGGCAGGTTCAGCAGCTTACCTTTATTGAAGCGCCCTTCGGGATCAATGCGCTGCTTGTACGAACGGAAATCCCTGATTTCATCTTCGGTCAGAAACTCCAGCTTGGTTATGCCGATGCCGTGTTCACCGGAGATCACGCCGTTCAGCGAACGCGCCAGCACCATGATGCGGGCGACTGCATGATGCGCGACCTGCAGCATCGCGTAATCGTCGGAATTCACCGGCAGATTGGTATGCACATTGCCATCGCCTGCATGCATGTGCAGAGCGACGAATACGCGGCTACGCAACACTTTTTTATGCAATGCAACACATTCATCGAGAATCAGCCGGAATGCTGAACCACTGAATATCTGGCGTAAAGGTGCGCGCAATTCGGCTTTCCAAGAAACCCGCACAGTCCGGTCCTGCACGATGGAAAACAGCGTGACATCCGATTGCGACTGCAGGCGTGCAGACAACGTCTCAGTCATCCGCTCCAGGCCGAGCGCCTGCAAATCCGGCAGGGCATCGCTCAGACGGGCATCCAGATGCGTCAGCAGATATGTCCAGCGTGCGCGGGTTTGCTGCAACAGGGTTTCTGTCTGATTCACGCGGTCTTCCAGCAATTCTGCGGCAGAAATATCGTCCCCGTCCGCATCTTCGCTTTTTCCCAAAGGCAGATTGCCGCTTGCAAAAAAAGTCATCAGCTGATCGAGCAACGCCAGCTTGTTCTTTATCGATAATTCGATGTTGATACGCTCGATGCCATCGGTGTATTCGCCCATCCGGTTAAGCGGAATCACCACGTCTTCGTTGATTTTGAACGCATTCGTATGTTTGGAAATGGCGGCGGTTTTCGCACGATCGAGCCAGAATTTTTTGCGCGCTTCCGGGCTGACGGCGACGAAACCTTCACCAACCCGGGTATTGGCGATCCGTATGACTTCCGATGCCGCCTGCGCCACCGCGTTGTCATCGTCGCCGACGATGTCACCGAACAGGGCCATCTTCGGCAGTACACCACGTTTCGATTTGGTGGTGTAGCCGACAGCACGCAGGTAGCGCTCATCCAGATGTTCCAGGCCCGCGAGAATAGCGCCGCCTTTTTTTGTCTCAGCGTCGAGATAATCCTTGATCTCGACGATGCTTGGAATCGCATCACGCGCCTGACCGAAAAATTCCAGGCAAACGGTGCGGGCGTATTTCGGCATCTTGTGCAGGATCCAGCGTGCCGAAGTAATCAGGCCATCGCAGCCTTCTTTCTGCACGCCTGGCAAACCGGCCAGGAATTTATCGGTGACGTCCTTGCCCAATCCTTCCTTGCGGAAAACTCGTCCTTTGATATCAAGCTGCTCGGTCTTAAACGGTTTTTTCTCGCCGGGATGGGTCCATTCGAGTCTGAATTTGGCAACTTCGACATCATGAATCTTGCCGAGATTATGCTCAAGGCGGGTGACTTCCAGCCAGTCGCCGTTCGGATCAACCATTTTCCACGATGCCAGGTTGTCGAGCGCAGTGCCCCACAGGACGGCTTTTTTACCGCCCGCATTCATCGCAACATTGCCGCCGACACAGGAAGCTTCGGCCGAGGTCGGATCAACCGCAAACACAAAACCGGCTTTTTCGGCCGCATCGGAAACCCGTTTGGTCACCACACCGGCGCCGGAATAAATCGTCGCGTAATCGCGCTCCACGCCCGGCAGGCGGGTCATTTCGACTTCGCCCAGGGTTTCCAGTTTTTCGGTATTGATCACGGCCGACAAAGGTGTCAATGGAATCGCACCGCCGGTGTAGCCGGTGCCACCGCCGCGCGGGATGATGGTCAGGCCGAGTTCGATACAGGTTTTTACCAGCCCCGCCATTTCATCTTCGGTGTCCGGCGTCAATACGACGAACGGATATTCGACGCGCCAGTCGGTCGCATCAGTGACGTGCGAGACGCGGGACAGGCCGTCAAATTTGATATTGTCTTTGGCGGTATAGCGCGCCAGCAGCTTGCTGGCTTTTTTGCGCAGATCATAGGTTGCACGGAATTCCCTGGAAAAATCAGAAACCGCCTGACGCGCCGCCTGCACCAGCGTTTCCACGCTGTTGCTGCGTTCGGCATCGTCGTCATTCTGCGTGTTCAGACGGCGTTTTTCAACTTCCGCCAGACGGTGATTCAGGGCGTCGATCAGATCCTGACGACGCTTCGGATTATCGAGCATGTCGTCCTGCAAATACGGATTGCGGCGCACCACCCAGATATCGCCCAGGACTTCATACAGCATGCGGGCAGAACGACCAGTCTGGCGTTTGCCGCGCAGCTGGTCGAGCAGCTTCCAGGCGTCTTCACCCAGCAAACGGATCACAATCTCGCGGTCGGAAAAAGAGGTGTAGTTATAAGGAATTTCCCGGACACGGGTTGGCGCAGCGCCGGCTGGCGAATCTGCATGTAATGCGGCTATCTGGACTGGAGCGTTCATCAGAGGGTGGTTAGACGGATTTTTAAAGGTTCATTCTAGCTTATTGCGCTGCACCACGCGGCAACAGCCTTGAAGTTTGTACGGCAATACATGGCACTTCTTGCAATTTCCCAAACAGAATTTGGTGAAAATCGCATTTTTTTTCGAAAACCGGCTTATCTTTACAAGATTACACCAACTGACACCGAAGAAACACTCTGCAGATATGTTGGCTTTTTTTAACAGGATTGATGAATCTTCATACGCGAAACCAGCTTAGAACAAAATAGAAAAAAGATGAGTCAAAATTTGGGAGGACTCTAGGCGCTCAGGACAGGCGCTTCCAGCAGTTTCGGCATTGATTACTCTCATCTGCTTACTGAACGGGACTACCATCTGCTGATGTCGGCACGGCTGACAGAGACTATACAGATACTGGCGCTGCCGTCGGACTGGATGTACTTTTTGCAGAAAAATCCAGCGTTCTGCCCGGATGGATGAATCAGTTGACGGTATTTCTGTTCCGTTTTTTACCCCGACACTGGCAAAGCAAGATCGGCGGCAAAGCCATTCAGTGTGAAAAAAAGCGCCCGCAGGCGCTTTTTTTCACACTGAATGCGCTGTTATCAGCCCAGCAGCGTCGGTGCTGTTTTACCGTATTTCAGTGTCGTTTCCACCGGCAGCCAGTTACCTGTCGATTCCTGGCGCCCTTGCAGCACAAAACGTGGATGCGGGTTCTGGATAGCCTCGGCAGCAGCTTTGGACAATTCGCCGATCTTGCCTTTCTTCAGACGGTTCACAATCAGACCAACTTCGGTTTCCTTGAAATCGCGCAGCATGTCATAGTCACCGTCGCTGTCACCGGCGACAAATACCGGACCATAACCTTTTTTCGCGACCAACTCCTTGCGGATAACTTCAGATTTTCCCGGGCCCCAGTTCAGCGGCCAGTTTTTGCGGTAAGCATTTTTAAACTTTTCACCATCCTGTTCCAGACGCAGGCCCAGCACGTTTTCGCGCTTGACGTGATAACCATATTTAGGGTTGGTGGCGAATACAGCAACTACGTCTTCCAGTGAAGCCGTGCTGACATACACATCAAAACCATTGTTGCGGAAGGTGTCCATCAGTGTCGCAATTTCAGTGCACAGGCGAATGCCGTGGAAGTGCGCGGTCGTGATCACACCAGCCTTGCCCGGTAAGCCGGCTGGGCTGGTGTATTTGGTTTTGGTCAGTCCCATGCCCAGATTGGCATCGTTGGATGCTTCCGCGAGCTGGCTGACTTCACTGACCGTCATGTTAGCGAAGAAGTAAATCACCCATGGATAACCCACATTCACGCCATGTGTGTCGTTGACCGCTTCGTACAGGAAATACAGCTTGGCACGGAAATCCTGAAACTGCTCGGTTGCAGTGATTTCTTCCAGGCTGCGACTGCCGGCGAGTCCTTTGTAATTGGCGTGCAGGAATGCATAGTCGCTATCCAGATCAGCACAGATACTTTCCAGATCAACAACTTTGCCTGTCGAATTTTTGTAGTCGGGTGCAAAATTTCCTGCAGGTACATTCTGACGGATAATCGCTGAAAATTCAGCGGGTGTCAGTTTGAACGCCAGCTGGTTGATCTGATACATCAGCAAAGCTTCTTCGCAGTCATTCATGATGCTGGTGTTATCCCAGTCGAAGACGGCATAAGGACGGCGCTTGGCGTTATAAGACTTGCTGGCTTGTCCGTGGCGGGCAATCAGTTCTGCCACCAGTTGACGGTTACGCGGTGACCACTTGGCGGCATCCAGCATCACAGCCGGCGCTGCAGCAGGCTTGGCGAGCGCTGGCAATGCCAGTGCGCTGCCGGCTGCGGTGACAAGCATTCCCTGAAGAAATCCACGGCGTGGGGTATTGTTTTTTTGCATTTTCATATCCTCTGCTGGCGAAAAATCAATGCCGGGAGATGGTGTGCAGTCTGCCGGCATTACCTGTTTTTTCTGCATTTAACCGGATTGAGCGGATTGAGGCATCTCACCGGCAATACCTGGGGAGGCGCCACTGACGCAGGTTAAAGCAGCTTCCGGCGGAGTATAAAGAGCAATTGCTACAGGATGACGACAACATTGTGCCGTGATAACCGCCACAGGTCGGTGCGCAGGCAACCAACGCGTAGTTTCCCGGAGATCAGGCCAGCCATTCGGCAATCCGGTGCCAGAAGCCATCCGGTAGCTTCAGTAACAACAGACTGATGGTCAGATAGCGCAGGAATTTTCCCACTGCCATGTAATACACGCTGTGCCAGAACGGCAGCTTCAGCCAGCCAGCCAGTGTGCAGATCGGATCGCCGATGACTGGCAGCCACGACAGCAGCATGGTTTTGGCGCCGAAGCGCTCCAGCCAGTGAAACCAGAAAGTGCGGCGTTCGCGCTGAAATGCGCGCTGTGCCGCGTAACCCATCAGATAATCAACCACGCCACCCAACGTGTTGCCAATGGTCGCCACCACCAGCACCGGCCAGAACAGATGAGGGTTTGCTTTGATGACAGCAAATACGGCAGGCTCAGAGCCCATCGGTATCAGCGTGGCAGAGATAAAACTGATCAGGAAAACGGACGTCAGGCCAATTTCCGGCACTGCCAGTACGCTCAGCAGCCAATGCACTCCGGCTTCTATCATGGGTGTTCAGGGTCGAAAGAAAGGGCATCCATTATAATAGGGTGGCTTTTGCGTCACGGCGTTATCCTATTTTTTAACCAACTTCCGAAGCTTATGAGCACCGATTATCTGAAAAAAATCCTGACCGCGCGCGTCTATGATGTCGCATTTGAAACACCGCTGGAACATGCCTCCAGCCTGTCGGCACGGATGGATAATCGAATTATGTTCAAACGCGAAGACATGCAGAGTGTCTTCAGTTTCAAGATTCGGGGTGCTTATAACAAGATCGCCCATCTGTCGCCGGCACAGCTCAAACGCGGCGTGATCTGCGCTTCGGCTGGCAACCATGCGCAGGGCGTGGCCCTCAGTGCGCGCCGGGTCGGCTGCAAAGCCGTGATCGTGATGCCAACCACCACGCCACCGGTCAAAATTGATGCCGTCAGAGCGCATGGCGGCGAGCACGTGGAAATCGTGCTGCACGGCGAATCCTATTCCGACGCCGCAGGATATGCGAGCGAGCTGGAGAAAAAACGCAAACTGACTTTCGTGCATCCGTTTGACGATCCTGACGTCATTGCCGGACAAGGCACGGTCGGCATGGAAATCCTGCGCCAGCATTCCGCTCCGATCCACGCTATTTTTGTCGCGATTGGCGGCGGCGGCCTGATTTCCGGCGTTGCGGCTTATGTCAAAGCGATCCGCCCGGAAATCAGGATCATCGGCGTCCAGACCACGGATTCCGATGCGATGGCGCGCAGCCTGAAAGCGGGGAAACGTGTAGCGCTTGCCGATGTCGGCTTGTTTTCCGACGGGACTGCGGTCAAGCTGGTCGGCGAAGAAACCTTCCGCCTGACCAAAATGTATGTCGATGAAATCATCACCGTCGATACCGATGCCGTATGCGCAGCGATCAAGGATGTGTTCCAGGATACCCGCAGCATCCTGGAGCCGGCAGGCGCACTCGCGGTAGCCGGTTGTAAAGCCTATATCGAACGGGCCAAAGCAGATAAAAAACCGTTGAAAAACGAAACCCTGATGACCATCGCCTGCGGTGCCAACATGAATTTTGACCGCCTGCGCTTTGTGGCAGAACGTGCCGAAGTCGGTGAGGCTCGCGAAGCCGTGTTTGCCGTCACTATTCCCGAAGAACGCGGCAGCTTCCGCCGTTTCTGCGAACTGGTGGGTGCGCGTAATGTGACGGAATTTAACTATCGCATCAGTGATGAAAAGTCAGCCCATATTTTTGTCGGTATTCAGGTACATGACCGGACTGAATCCGGAAAAATTGCCAAAAATTTTGAGAAGCATGGTTTTCCGACCCTGGATCTGACGCATGACGAGCTGGCCAAACTACATATCCGTCATCTGGTTGGCGGCAAAAGTGCATTGGCAGAAAATGAATTGCTGTATCGCTTTGAGTTTCCGGAACGTCCGGGCGCGCTGATGCGCTTCTTAAACAGCATGGCGCCGAACTGGAATATCAGTCTGTTCCACTATCGTAATCACGGCGCTGATTACGGCAGAACTTTAGTCGGTTTACAGGTTCCAAAGAAAGAAATGAAAGCATTCCGCGAGTTTTTATCCACTCTTGGTTACCGCTACTGGGACGAAAGTAAAAACCCTGTTTATCAATTATTTTTAGGCTGATCAGCTTTTTGAGCAATGACCGATCCCGTTTCCAGCAATACGCCTGAGCAATCCCTGCTCGGAAAAAACGCTGCTTATAAAGCAGAATACGATCCTTCTCTGCTGTTTCCGATTTCCCGTCAGGGCAAGCGTACGGAGATCGGCATTGTGTCCGCTCTGCCCTTTTTTGGCATGGATATCTGGAATGCTTACGAAATATCGTGGCTGAACCTGCGCGGCAAACCACAGGTGGCGATTGCCAGCATACTGGTTCCGGCGGATTCACTGAACATCATCGAGTCCAAGTCGTTCAAACTGTATCTGAACTCTTTCAATCAGACCCGGTTAGACGACACCGGGGCTTTACTCCGCCTGCTGCAGCAAGACCTGTCTGCTGCTGCCGGAGCCCCTGTTCAGGTGAGCCTGACGGTGCCGGATCAGTTCGGCCAGCTGCAGATGCAAGAACTGTCTGGCACACTGCTTGACCGGTTGGACATTGAGGTAGACTCCTACGCGCCTGATCCGGGATTACTGCATGCAGACCATACTGCGGCGCCGATAGAGGAAACGCTGGTATCGCATCTGCTGAAATCGAATTGTCTGGTCACAGGGCAGCCAGACTGGGGCAGCGTGCAGATTCACTATGTCGGCGCTCAGATCGACCAGGAAGGATTGCTGCGCTACCTGATCGGCTTCCGGAATCATAATGAATTTCACGAGCAATGCGTCGAACGGATTTTTGTCGACATCATGCGTCAGTGCAAGCCGCAGAAGTTGTCCGTTTATGCGCGCTATACGCGCCGCGGCGGTCTGGATATCAATCCGTGGCGCAGTAATTTCTCCACCGCCCGGCAACCATCCAATGCGCGGAATGCCCGTCAGTAGTCCGCGCTGATTTTTTCAATTTAACTTATTACTTGATTTAATATCAAAGCCCGCTATGTTGATCCAGAATTATTTACCTGTACGTATTTTCTTATGCCTGTGCGCACTGTTGTGCTGCCTGTCAGCACAGGCACAGCAAAACGAAGCGTCTTCCGACTGGTGGGACAGCAGCAAAGCCCGGGTGGAAAAAATTCTCGATGAAGGCTCCCTTTCCATCATGCTGTCCGGTTATGCGCATCATGGCCGCAACACATACACGGCTGAACGGATCGCCGAACTCAATGAGCGCGCCTGGGGCATGGGCTTTAGCAAGGCAATCCGCAATGACAAAGATAATGAAGAGTCCGTGTACGCCATGCTGATTTCGGATTCCCATTTCAAGCCGCAACCGATGGCAGGTTATGCCTATCAGTGGATGAAACCGGTGACCGAAAAAATCGAAGTCGGCGCGGGCGTGACGGGCTTACTGATCAGCCGTACCGATTATTTTTCCGGGGTTCCCTTTCCAGCGGTTCTGCCGGTCGCCTCTATTGGAACCCGCAGCAGCAAACTGATGGCGGCTTATGTACCACGATTTTCAAAAAATAAAGGAAACGGCGACGTACTGTTGCTGTTCGTCCGCTTCGACCTGAATTAATTGAGGATGTTAATTGACGAAGTGCGATGCTGTTGCCATGATGAATGATATTTTGCGTGCTAGCCCATGATTGCTAAGCATTCCCATTAACCGGATATATCAATTCGCTTTCCAGACCGTTGTCGTGATATCGCCCATTCCCTTTCCGAATACACATGCTGTCAGCGTGACTTTCGACGACGGCTGGCATACCGCATTACTGGAACATCTGCCGGATGCGGTCTATGTCCTGGTTGGCGACCGGCTGGCGTATGCCAATCAGTCCGGACTGGGATTGATGGGAGCAGATTACCTGCATCAGCTACTGGGCTTGCATCCTGAAGTATTTTTGCTGACGCAGCAGCATGACATCCTGCGCGAACTGCTGCAAAAATCCTCCGATACCCCAAAACCCCCGGCGCGACAACTGCAGTGCCTTCGTCTTGACGGCACGCAGGTGGATATTGAAATCACGAGTTCCACATTGCATTATCAGGGGCACAGCGCTGTGCTGCTGAATGCGCGTCAAGTCACTGCGACACAAACCGTGCCAGTCGCACTCGTCAGGCCGCAAACCAGCCGGATTCATGAGGCGCTGCATCACGAAAAAGAAATTCTCGAAATGATTGCGATGGACAAACCGCTGTCGCATATTCTCGAGGATGTCTGCGACCGCATGGAACGACTGCTCGACAATCAGGCACTCTGCGCCATTACTCTGTTTGATCCGGTAACCCAGCAATTAACAATGGGCGCAGCACCTTCCCTGCCGGAGGATTTCTCATCGCAATTCGTCAATATTCCTACAGGAACGGACAGTTGCAGCGCGGCGGCGGCGATCCATTTCAATCGCCTCACGATTGTTCAGGATATTGCGGTCAGTCCATTGTGGGAGCAATTCAGAGACAGTGCGTTGAAGCACGATCTGCGTTCCTGCTGGTCGCATCCGATCACGACGGCTTTTCACCATGTACTGGGAACGGTCGATGTCTATCATCGCCATGTGCACAGTCCGGATCAGGACGAACAAGCCATGATTATCGATGCCTGCGATCTGATCGGGCTGGCAATCGATAAAAAGAACATGGAGCAGAGTCTGGAGGAAAGTGAAGAACGTTATCGTTCGGTGGTCACCAACCTGTCAGAAGGCATCATGGTGATCGCTCCCGGCGGGCAGATCGTCACCAGTAATCCGAGCGCGATGCGCATCCTGAAAATCGATGACATAAGTCTGGTGGGTCGGCGCCACCGCTACTTCCGGCGTATTTTTAGCGAAGAGGGACAATCTGTGCGGATCGGCGACGACCCGGCCTCGTCCGTATTCAGAACGGGAACACCGGTACTGAATTTATCGACCGGCGTTGAACTGCGTGATGGCTCGGTCGTCTGGCTGCTGGTTAACTGCCTGCCGATCCGGAAAAAAAGGCATACTGCCGTTTCTTCCGTCCTGGTCTCATTCACCGACACCACCGAAGTACGTGAAACCCAGCGCCAGCTGCGTTTCATGGCTTCTTACGATGCGCTGACCGGATTACCGAACCGGCACCAGCTGAATCTGCGTCTGACCAGGGCGTTGGCTGACGCGCGTCAGAACCAGCAGAATATTGCATTGCTGTTCCTCGATCTCGATCGTTTCAAATACGTCAACGACACAGCGGGTCATTCTGCCGGCGATACCCTGTTGCGCGATGTATCCGAACGGCTCAATCAGTGCGTGCGCAGCAGCGACCTGCTGGCGCGGCTGGGCGGTGATGAATTTGTGGTGGTGGTCGATCATTTTGAAGATGCCTTTTATCTGCGAAATCTGGGAGAACGGATACTCGAAAAGATGCGGGCACCGTTCCTTATTCAAGGCAATGAATACCATTTGGGCACATCGATTGGCATCAGTGTGTTCCCGCATGACGGGGAAGATGCTTCCACGCTCATGCGCTGCGCCGATTCGGCGATGTATCACGCCAAGGAATCCGGGCGCAATAACTACCAGTTTTTTACCACCGAACTCAATGTCCGCGCCCAGCACCGGTATGCACTGGAAACCAATCTGCGCCGCGCGCTGATCGAACAGGAATTTTTGGTGTATTACCAGCCTAAAATCAGCCTGCAGACTTCCCGCATCGTCGGTGCGGAAGCGCTGATCCGCTGGCAAATGCCCGGCATAGGACTGATTCCACCTGACGAGTTCATCCCGATCTCAGAAGAAATCGGTCTGATTCTGCCCATCGGACGATGGGTATTGCAACAGGTCTGCCGGCAAACCAGTTACTGGCGCGAGCATTTCACGCCGGATCTGGTAGTGAGCGTCAACATCTCACCCAAGCAGTTTCAGGACCCCGGCCTGTGCCGGTTTATCGAACAAACACTGGCGGAAAGTAATCTGCCGCCCTGTGCCTTGCAACTCGAAATTACCGAAGGTTTGCTGATGGGCGAGATTGAATTATTGCTGCCCGTTTTCGAATCACTCAGAAATCTGGGGATTACGATTTCACTCGATGATTTTGGTACCGGCTTTTCCTCCCTGTCGTATCTGCAACGCTTCCCGATTGATAATCTGAAAATCGACCGATCCTTTATCCATAAAATTCCTGAAAATCAGGATTCCGTCGTACTGACGCACGCCATCATTGCGATGGCCAACGCATTGGGAATGAGCATCACGGCTGAAGGCGTGGAAAATGCTGAACAAATGCTGTTCCTGACTGATTCCGGGTGCCAGGAAATGCAGGGATTTTATTTCAGCAAGCCCTTGCCCGCCACCGGATTTGAAAAATTACTGGCGAACAACAGGAAATCCTGAACGCGTGCGAATTTTCACCCGTCCGGTAAAAGAAGCCTATAATTTGCACCGCGTTATCCCTGTATTTCCATCTATCTTGCTGTATCCCGATCTTGCATCATGACGAATATCGCCAAAATTCTGCCGCTCGCCAATGTCCTGCTGGGCCTCGAAATTTCCAGTAAAAAGCGGGCCTTTGAACAGGCTGGCCTGTTGTTTGAAAATAATTGCAGTATTGCCCGCTCTACCGTTTCCGATAATCTGTTTGCACGCGAACGGCTGGGCTCCACCGGACTGGGTCATGGTGTGGCGGTTCCACATGGCCGCATCAAGGGTCTGAAGGCGCCGATCGCCGCTCTGGTCCGGCTGAAAGACGGCATTCCATTTGAATCTCCGGACGGCGAACCGGTCAGTCTGCTGATTTTTCTGCTGATGCCCGACAACGTGACGCAGCAACATCTGGAAATTCTGTCCGAGATCGCGGAGATGCTGTCGAATGAAACCTTCCGCCAGGAACTTCTGGCAGAAACCGAAGCCCAGGTTGTCTATGAGAAAATCCTGACCTGGCGCCCGGATATGACGGCAGTGTCCTGACATGGTATCGTTTGGTTATCGTCTGACTTTCTTTTCCTGACCATGCCCTTACTGACAGAATTAACGATACAGAAAATCTATGATGACAACCGTGACATCATGCAGCTGGGCTGGTTTGCAGGCTTTGCCGGAGCAGACAAACAGATTACCGGTGATGCCGCTTCCTCCGCAGATCAGGTAGGTCATCTGAATCTGATCCACCCCGGCCGGATACAGGTACTGGGGCATCAGGAGCTGGCTTACTACAACCGTCTGTCGAACGCCTCGCGCGCCAATCTGATCCGCGAACTGGTAGCAGGCGGACCGCCAGCGCTGATTGTGGCGCAGGGGCTGGATTCGCCGCCAGCATTTCTGACTACCTGCGACGACAATAATATTCCGCTGTTTTCCACTCCCTATCCTTCCGCCCAGGTCATCGATTATCTGCGGGTTTATCTGTCGAAAAAACTGGCGCAACGCATCACTATGCATGGCGTATTCATGGATGTGCTCGGCGTCGGCGTGCTGATTACCGGCGAATCCGGGCTTGGTAAAAGCGAACTGGGGCTGGAACTGATTTCCCGCAGTCACGGTCTGGTGGCCGATGATGCGGTTGAGTTTTCCCGCATCGCACCGAATATGATCGAAGGCCGCTGCCCCGATTTACTGCAAAATCTGCTCGAAGTGCGCGGGCTGGGTCTGCTGGATATCAAAACCATTTTCGGTGAAACTGCGGTACGCCGGAAAATGCGGCTGAAACTGATTGTGCATCTGGTCCGGCGCAGCACGCTGGAAGAAAATTACGAGCGTCTGCCGATGGATTCGCAGACAGAAGAAGTACTCGGCCTGCCGATCCGCAAAGTCGTGATCCCGGTGGCTGCCGGGCGCAATATCGCGGTTTTGCTGGAAGCTGCCGTGCGCAACACTATCCTGCAATTACGCGGTATCAACACGCTCGAAGATTTCATGGAAAGACAGCGCCGCGCCATGGAAGCCGGAGACTGAAATGCAGATTCTGGTGATCTCCGGCATTTCCGGCTCTGGAAAATCAGTTGTACTGAATGTGGTAGAAGATGCCGGCTACTACTGCGTCGATAATCTTCCACCCAGCCTGCTGCCGGAACTGATCACCACCCTGTCTGCGCAGCACTATCCTCAGGTTGCCGTCGCGATCGACTCTCGTAGCGCACACCTATTGACCGGAATGCCGGAAACGGTGCAGGCGTTGCGTCAGGCGGGTCATGCTGTCAAGGTACTGTTTCTGACTGCCAGCACCGAATCGCTGGTCGCCCGTTTTTCGGAAACACGGCGCAGTCACCCGCTGTCACACTGGCTGACACTGAAACAGACGGTCGATACGCACATGACACTGACCGAATGCATTGAAGAGGAACGCGAAATCCTGGCGGAAATCCAGGCACTGGCGCATATCATCGACACCACCGACCTGCGTGCGAATCAGCTGCGGAACTGGGTCAAAGAAGTCATCGAAATTCAGCATGCACCACTGACGCTGATGTTTGAATCGTTTGCCTTTAAACGCGGGGTACCGCTGGATGCGGATTTCGTATTTGATGTGCGCATGTTGCCGAATCCGCATTATGACCTTGATTTACGGCCATTGACGGGACGTGACGAACCGGTCATCCGGTATCTGGAAGCACAGCCGGTTGTACAGGAAATGTATGCCGACATCCTGCAGTTTTTAAGCAAATGGATACCGTCATTTAAAGAAGACAACCGCAGCTATCTGACCATTGCCATCGGCTGCACCGGCGGTCAGCACCGCTCAGTCTATATGGTGGAAAAACTGACACAGCACTTCCGTTCTGCCGAGCAAGTGCTGGTACGTCACCGCCGTCTGGGCTGACTCCTTCGTCACAAGAAATATACTCCCCCTCAGTATATTTAAGCACCCTTTATTCATCATGAAGACAAAGTAATTTTAGTAAAAAAAGGGGGAGTATAAAATTTCAGTGGCATTACAACTGATTCCGCTGTGATGTCAGCCTGGCCACGTTCTGCCAAACTCCAGCCTGGAAATCACCATCATGGGGTTCGTCAAACGTCAAACGTCCATACTGTAAAGAAATTTTTAATATTTAATCCAACTGTGTATGAAAAAAACAATCCTTACAAATATCTTTGCGTATCCGTTTTTGTTTTAGCGAATCATGCCGTATGGTCCGCCCAACACGAACCCGTGTGTGCAAATATGAACGACTATAAAGAGGAAGCCGACTGCCTCAGTACACAAATTGATTTAAAAATCGCCAAATTTAAAAGCTATTATTTAGCGGCACAGAAGCAGGAAGTTTTGTACGGACGCACATCAGACGAACTGATTGAATCACAAGAAATATGGGAAAAATATCTCAGAAAACACTGTGATTATCTGTATAGCCGGGAACAGGGTACTGCCAGAATCCGTGATTCTGAAGAATGTCAAATGCGGCTTTACGATGAACGTACTCATGAAATATGGATTTCATATTTAACTTTTTTGGATTCTTCAAAACCTGTGCTTCCAGATCCTAAAAAGTAACGACTCATCTCAACGAGTGCCTTAAACGGCCGTGTTTTGCAACCGGTGGTTACGGTAGTGTGCTTTCATGTGCGATCGCCTCACAGATGCAAGCGCCATATTCCATCAGTACCGTGATCAGGTATCTGAAAGAATGGCACTTGACCTGTGGTAAAAATTTGTACCGACAGCACCGGTCAGCCAAGACCGGGTAACGTCACCTTCAGGACATCACCACCTGACGCATTTTCTGCGCGATATAGGTCAGGCAAATCAGCGTGATGGCCAGACAAATCACAGAGGCGATGCCGAGCGATGCCGGACTGAGCAATTCGCCTTTCAGCACCTGATTCATCATCTGATTCTGCGCCAGTACCGGCACCCAGCGGAACCACGCAGGTTCGCGCCCGGGGAACGCAATCGGGATCAGGGACACAAACGGGATGAACATGGTCACGATCTGATTTCTGACCTGAGCCTCTTTATAGCTCTTGCAATCCAGCGCCACCGCGACCTGCAGCGCCGCCATGCTGGCAGCCAGCGGCAGTAAAATCAGCAGGAATGCCATGGCATCACGGATGCCAAACTGAAATTCGGCCCGCAAGGTATCGTTTTTAATCAGCCACTGCGAAGGAAAAAAACTGAAAATCGTCAGCATCACCACACCCATGCCGACCAGCGCGACCGCACTCCATTTGCCGATCGTCAGCTGCCAGCCGCTGACCGGATTCATCATCAGCGGCTCAAGCGAGCCGCGTTCCCGCTCGCCGGCGGTAGTATCAATCGCTGCATACATGCCACCGATCACAATTGCCATCAGCACCATCATCGGCAGCATTTCAGTAATGGATGCCTTGCGCTGATCGGGCTTTTGCAAATGCCGCTCTTTGATATCAATCAGCTGTAGCAGCTCGGCCGACACGCCCCGCATTGTCAGCTCCATCACTGCCGTTTCCTGCGTGTAGGCTTCCAGCAGCCGCTTCAGCGGGCGCAGACCAAACTCTGCCGGCCGGTTATTGGTGTCGTAGGCGACTTCGAGCGTGACTTTTTCACCGTGCTGCAGTTTGCGCTCGAAATCAGTCGGCACCAGCAGTACCGGTTGATCCAGTTCCTTGCTGCGGGATTTGGCCTCATAGTCAGCCGGAGCTGCCTTAACCTGATAACCCTGCCGCAAGATGAAATTTTCCAGCCGCGGCGCATACTCCATGCCAACGGCGAGTACTGTCCGTTTTTCTTCCTGGGATTCAACCTGGGACAGCACGATTGAGAAAATCAGTAACATCAATGGCACACCCAGCAAAGAGCTGATCAGTGCCGTCATCAGGGTGCGCCGGTCGCGCAGCGCATCCTTGATCTCTTTCCGGAAAATACTGAGTATCGCATGCATCAGTTCACCTCTCTCATGGTCGGATCTGTCTGTAAAAACGCCAGCTTGACAAAAGCATCTTCAAAATTAGTTTGCTGCGCCTGCTGCAGCAATTCATCCACTGAACCACGCGCCACATTTTTTCCCTGAGCGACAATCACAACCTCGTCACACAACCGCTCCACTTCCTGCATGATGTGTGTTGAGACCACGATGCATTTGCCGCCACCGTCCGGTGAGCGCAGCCAGCGCAGGAATTCCCGCAACGCTCTGGTAGCCACCACATCCAGTCCATTGGTAGGCTCATCCAGAATGATATTTTTCGGATCATGCACCAAGGCTCTGGCCAGAGCCGTTTTCATTCTTTCTCCCTGGCTGAAACCATCAGTACGGCGATCCAGCAAGGCCGACATGCCGAGCCAGTGCGCCAGCTGATCCGTTCTCTGCGCGACCTGCGCGGCAGACATGCCATGCAGTAATCCGTAATAAGCAATATTTTCCCGGGCCGTCAGCCGCGGATACAGGCCACGCGCATCGGACAGCACACCCATCTGCGACTGGGTGGAGGAAGTTCCGGCGACGACAGGCACACCATCAACGATGATCCCTCCCTGATCCGGCTGCAACAGCGCAGCGATCATGCGCAATGTGGTGGTCTTACCGGCGCCATTCGCACCGAGTAGCCCGGTAATGGCGCCATCTTCAGCGCGGAAACTGACGCCATTGACCGCAGACACCACTTCCGTTTTTTTCTTCAGCACACCGAGCATTCTGGCGATATCGCGCCAGTCTTTTGCGGCTGGTTTTCCGGTACGGACAAACTGCTTGTGGAGATCATTCACGATAATCATGACCGTCCTCCTGCCTGATTGATGGATGACGCTGGGATACCGTTGCGCTCCTGAGTCGTTACCTGGGAACCTGCCTCCGGTTTGAGGGCTGGCTGCAAAGGCTGCCATGCCAGCGGCCGCGGAATCTGCCGTACGCAGCTGATATCAGTTTTGAGCGCCTCGGCATCTTCCCTGGCGCTCAGGAAACGGTTGACCACCTCGCGGACACACCCTTGTGCCAGCAAACCGTGTCCGGCATGATCCACGGTCACATGCAATGCCTGTGGTCCCAACGCTTGCGCTACGGCCTTGCCGTGACGTATCGGCGTCACCGGATCAATGCCGCCGCTCAGTAACAGCACTGGTACGCGGGCCGGCGGTATCGTGAAAAAATCCGGCGGAATAGCGGCACGCGGCCAGTTTTTACACACGCTCTGATACTGGCTGTTCATCAGTTTTTCAAATTCGTCACGCGGTGCAGGTAAAGGCCGGGCAAACATTTCAGAACACCATACAGAAAAATGCATGCCGTAGTTAATGCCTGCCGGACCGGGCGCATTGGTCGCACCGCTGAGCGTTACCAGCGGCTGGTAATTTCCCTGACTCGCCTGCGTCAACGCATATGGCAAAGCTGAAACGCTGACCGGGGAATATAACGTTTTGTGCACCATTCCCAGCAAAATATCGTGTGACATACGGAAGCTGAATGGTGTTCCCAGGCGTGGATGCGTCACGCTGACCTGTCTGGGCGCCATCGCCAGCAATTGCTGCCAGCGGGCTGCCAGATCAGGATAAGCAGCGTGGCAGCCAGGTTCTTTCTGGCAATCCTGAAACAGACCATCCAATGCCGCCTGTGCATCTTCGGCAGGCAAATTCATCTCCGGCGGCACCACGCCGTCGAGCACCAGCCGTTTGACGGAATCCGGAAACTGGCGCAGATATTCCAGTCCAACCCGGGTACCGTACGATGCGCCAACCAGATTGATACGTCCGTATCCTTGCGTCTGGCGCACCGCCTCCAGATCCTGCACAGCAATACTGGTGCTGTAAAAACGCAGGTCTCCATGTGGCAGGGTTTGCAGCCGGTTCAGACAGATGGCTGATTTTTTGAGTAATTGCTCGTCCTCATCCACATCTTCGCTGCGTTCAAGTTCCGGACAAGACAATGAAGCGCTGCGGCCCGTGCCGCGCTGATCAACAAACACCAGGTCGCGCCGCTTGTTCAGGCGCCCCAGAATCGTCTGTCCAAAACCGGCAAGACTGACTGCACTTTGTCCAGGCCCGCCTGCCAGTAAAAAAACGGCGTCATGCAGTTTGTTTTTATCCTGCGACGGCAACACCATATAATGGACATCAATTTTCTTCCCGGCCGGGTCAGCCGGATTCAGAGGTCGCTGCACGACGCCGCAACGCAGTTCCTGAGGAAAGTCCGGCACACGACAGGGACTGGTTTCAGCGCTGGCATACAGCGACGTGATCCCGATCAGCCCCCCTATGAGTCCGCGCAAAACATCGGTTCGCAAAATAGTCTCCTGAATGATTTTCGAGAAACGTAGTGTAAAGCCAACAATGATAAAAGTGTCATGTCTCCGATGAAACGGCAACAGATGCGATAAAGACAGGAATTTCGCGACGGAGTGCATCTTCATGAAGAGCAGCCAGCCCAATTCCCGGCCAGCAAAAGCAGCACGGGTTTGCTCCGGCGGCATTCAGAATAGCAAGGGTTGCGTCAGCGATTGCAGCAGGGTTTTGACTGGTGCAGGTAAGGCTGCCTGGTCAGCGCGGTCGAGCGGCAGCCAGATTTCTGCATCTTGCCCGACACCCGCAACGCGCTGCTCAAGTTGCGCCAGCACCGGCTGGATATGCAGGCGGAAATGGGTGAAAACATGCTGTAGGGGCGGCAGCAGCTGTACGCTGCGGGCCGCACCAAACCTGGCTATCCACGCATGCAGCTCTGGCGTCAGTAAGTCGCGCTCTGGCGTTGCGGTTCGCTGCGACGTATCCTGCTCAGGCGTCAGCGGCTGCATGCCATCCAGTTCGGGTAGCGACAGCAATCCGCCCCAGATACCGCTATCCGGTCGCCGTTCCAGTAAGACACTGCCTTCATGCAACAGGATCAGCATCACAGCCTGTTTCTGCCTTTGCTGTTTTTTTGGTTTGCGCACCGGCAGCTCCGCCACGCGGTTCTGCGCAAACGCCACGCAGCGCTGTTGCAGCGGACAATACGCGCAGTCCGGCTTGCTACGGGTGCAGACAGTGGCTCCCAGATCCATCAGCCCCTGGGTATATGCTTCAATACCCTGCGCAGGCAGCAGGGCAACGGCGCGCTGCCACATGACATCCTCAACTGGTTTGCTGCCCGGATAACCGTTTATGCCAAAAACACGGGCAAACACCCGCTTCACATTGCCATCGAGAATAGCAGCCACCGTACCGTAGGCAAATGCCGTAATCGCTGCGGCAGTTGAGCGGCCAATACCCGGCAATTCTGCAAGATGCGCCGGATCAGCGGGAAACTGCCCCTGATACTGTTCCACCACCTGTTTTGCGCAACGGTGCAGATTGCGGGCCCGGGTGTAATAACCCAGTCCGCTCCAGTGTTCCATGACCAGTTCGACCGGCGCGCTGGCCAGATCAAAAACAGTTGGAAAACGCTGCAAAAATTTCTGGTAATACGGAATCACCGCGCTCACCTGCGTCTGTTGCAGCATGATTTCTGAGAGCCAGATACGGTAAGCGTCGCGGCTTTGCTGCCACGGCAGCTTGTGCCGTCCGTGTTGTCGCTGCCAGTCGATGACCGAAGCTGAAAAAGCAGGGTCACGCAATGAAGAATGCGATGCATGGGCGGCCGCAGCCACCGGGGTACGGAGTATCATGAAATATCGTTGCAGTGAGTTACAGCCAGCGCGCCGCCATCGGTTCAGGCAGCGGCTTTCAAAGCAGACAAATCCGCATGCAGCGCGCCGTGAAGCTGCTGTTCCAGTTGCTGCAAGGTCTGTTTCTGCGCTTCGACGTCTGTCTGCATAGACTCGAAGGAAGCAATCTTATCTTCCAGACTGTCGGTTGCCACGTGAATCCGTTGTATCGACTGCATCCGGTTTTTCAGCTGATTTTTATGCTCGCGTATCTGCGCTTCCAAAGGCGTCATCACCACTTTCTGCCAGGCTTCAACATCTTTGTTTGCCTGTAAGAAGTTCTGCTTGACCCGCGCTGCAACGGAATCAAAAAATTTGCGCATGAGGGCAACCCGGGTATTCGTCATCATCGTCGCAGCATTGAACTGCTTATGATAGACGACCTCGATTGCATCGAGCTCCTTGATATATTTTTCCAGAGAGAAGGGCATCGGTGCCGACAACGCCAGTCCATGTTCAGTGGAGAATTTCCGGTACATCACCACCATCATTTCGGAAATCTCGTCGGTTTTTTTATTCGATGTCAGCAAGTTCAGCCTGACTTGGGCAAAGAAATGTTTGATCGAATCGAGCAACCCCAGAGACAGGTAACTCTTTTCCATCGACTCGCGTGTTTTGCGGATTTCTTCGCGCAAAATATCCATACCGAGACTGGTATAGACTTCCATCGATAGTCGGGTAAATACAGCCCGCGTGCCCTGCATACGGATCAGGCTGGCATCGAATTCTTTTTTCTCTGCGTCGACACGTTTCATCATGTGCTCGATCACATTCATATTTTTTCCACGCAGGCTTTTGAGCTCCAGCAACTGCTCAACCACATTCCGGCTGCGCGCCGACATCACGGCATGCTGGGCGGTCGTGATTTCCTGAATCTCAGATTCAAGCTGTGCGCGAATGATATCTTGTTTAGCCGGGATCAATTCCCGCGACAGGGAATACTCCAACGGCGGCAGACGGCTGCGTGCCAGCAATGGCGCATCCTTATTAATTTTCGCAACCAGGCCTTTTTGCGCAGAAACCGGGAAAATCTGTTTTGCATCGATCGAAAGTGTGTGTGCCACAGTGGCAACCTGACGTTCGAGCTGCTGCTCGATTTCTTCGGAGGTGCGCAACTCATCCCACATGCTGTCAATTTTATTCAGCACCACCATGCGGCCCGGTCCGCTGCCGATGTGGTTGCGCCAGACATCAATATCGCTCTTGGTCACGCCGGTATCTGCGGCAAGGATAAACAGCACGGCATGTGCATTCGGAATCAGGTTCAGCGTCAGCTCCGGCTCGGTTCCGATCGCATTCAGTCCCGGGGTATCAACGATGATGAGACCTTCTTTCAGCAAGGGATGCGGGAAATTCACAATCGCATGACGCCACTGTGAAATTTCGACCAGGCCATCGTCATCGATTTCCAACGCAGCATCAGGATCTTCTTCGTCAAACAAGCCATATTGCTTGGCCACTTCCACGGTCACCTTCTTGGTCAGACTCACCTGCTTGAAGGCTTCCAGCATACCATCGCCGGAACTGATATTGAGCGGCAATACCTGCCATACATGGCTCTGGCCTTTGTATTCGCTGGTTGACTGCGCTTCAGAACGGGTTTCGATCGGCAGCAGACGGATGCATGGCGGAATCGTGTCGTCATACAATAATTCGGTCGGACACATCGTGGTGCGCCCCGCAGACGATGGCAGGATGCGCTGGCCATAATCTGCGAAGAAAATAGCATTGATGAGTTCTGATTTACCGCGTGAAAATTCAGCGACAAAGGCAATCGATAATTTGTCATCCACCAGCAGTTCCAGCAGGCGCGCCAGACGCTGATCAGTGGTGGGGTCAGCCATGTCTGATCCGCTTATCCAGGCACGGTATTGCGTCAGCGCCCGGGCGACTCCCTTGCGCCATTCGCTGTACTCTTGGAATTTTTGAACCAGATTGCTCATATTTCCCTCAGTTAATCTTTCTTATTCATTCAAGTATATATGGATGAACAGGAAAATACGCATAAAATGTGTTTTGACCAACAAAACCAGTACGGATTTAAAAGAGAATGCAGTCTATTTCTGACAATGCGGGCAATAAAAAGTGCTGCGCTGTCCCTGCCGGATCTGCCTGACCGGATGCCCACACAGGCGGCAAGGCGCTTCAGCCCGGTCATAAACGAAGTAAGTTTGCTGGAAGTAGCCGCTTTGCCCATCCACCCCGGTAAAATCTTTCAGCGTACTACCACCCTGCCGGATCGCCTCTGTCAACGTGTCCTGGATTGCCGGCACCAGCAAGCGGTAACGTGCGAGGCTGATTTTATTGGCCGGTGTTTCAGGATGGATTCTGGCTTTAAACAGGCTCTCCGACGCATAGATATTCCCGACGCCCACCACAATATCCCCCGCGAGCAATACCTGCTTGATACTGGCGCTCCGTTTGCGCGTCTGACGGTGCAGCAAACCGGCATCAAATCCCGGCTCCAGCGGTTCCACCCCCAGCTGACGCAACAACGGATGCCCGTCAATGTCGCCCGAACTGGCATCATGCCAGAGCAAGGCGCCAAAACGGCGCGGATCCGTCATGCGCAGCGCCGTCTCCCCCATCACGATGTCGATATGTTCATGTTTGCGCACCGGGGTTGCAGCCGGCAACACGCGCAGATGACCCGACATCCCCAGGTGAATCAGCACGGTGCCATGTGTAAAATGCAGCAACAGATATTTTCCCCGTCGCCCGGCTGACTGCACAAACTGCCCCCGCAGCAGCAGCGGCAGATCCGGCGGAAAAGGCCAGCGCAATCCTTCCCGGCGCATGATCACGTCGGTCACACGCTGTCCCGTCAGGTAAGGTTCAACGCCGCGCCGCGTCACTTCGACTTCTGGTAATTCAGGCATGGTCAGCTCAAACAGAAAAATAAATCATTCGGTTCAGGGATAAAAACAGCAGAAACCCAGTCATAGCCAAGGTTGATGAAATATCCGGAAAAACACCGGAACCAGACTCTCTGTGCTTTGACACCATACAATTTGACACACGGGACAGTGCGCCGGTATCCCACGTGTCACTCAGTTCAGCGTAAAATCAATCATCCCTTGTTCATACGGATCTGTCTTGAAAACTTTTTCTGCCACTGTTTTTACCTCGTCTATTGTATCTGCACTCGTATCTGCATTCCGCCCGGCCATTCTGCTTGGCGGCGCTGCTCTGCTGTCAGCCTGTGCCGGGCTGGGTGGCGGGCATACCTTGCAATCGGAAGACGCACATCATGCCAGAGATGCGGCTCAGGCGGCCTTGTCGGCAGAAAAAGATCTGAACGGTCAATCGTCGCCGATCATCGACAGCCGCGACAAGCTGCCGTCGATAGCGCTGACCGATGAATTATTTTACAAAATCCTGACGGCTGAAATTGCCTATCAGCGCGGCAGCTGGCAAGCAGCTTATGTCACCCTGATGAGCACTGCCCAGAAAACCGGCGACCCGCGGCTTGCCAAGCGTTCGGCAGAAATTGCACTGAGTGTGAAACAGCCGGGCGAAGCCTTGTCTGCGATACGCCTGTGGCGCGAGCTGGCACCGCATTCCAATGAGGCCACCCAGTATTACCTCGGTTTCATGGTGATGAACAATAATCTGGCGGAAATTCAGAAAGTCTTTTCGGAAAAACTCACCGAGGCTGAACCTAAACAATACGGCGTGATCATGTTGCAGGCGCAGCGCCTGCTGTCGCGCGCCCGGGATAAAAACGCTGCTTTTGATGTGCTGGAAGAAATTCTGACCCCGTATAAAACATTACCAGAAGCCCATCTGGCGCTGGCGCAGGGCGCCTACAGCAAAGGAGATAATCCGCGTGCGGTCAAAGAAGCACAGCAAGTTCTGACCGTCCAGAGCGATTCCCAACTCGCAATTCTGACCATTGCCCAGGCCTCCTCCCAACCGGAAGCACTGAAGGCGCTGAATGCATTCATCTCGAAAAATCCGAAAGCACGCGACGTCCGGCTGGCCTATGCCAGTATCCTGATCGATCAGAAGCAGTTTGATAAAGCCACCACAGAATTTGAGCACCTGCTCAAGGAAAAACCAGAAGACCTGAGCACGCTGTACACCCTTGGCGTGCTGGCGATGGAAAGAAATAAATGGCAGGAGGCAGAAGACTATTTCACACGCCATCTGAAAATTTCTACGGAAAAATCCGAAGAACCGGATACCACGCCTGTTCTGCTGAACCTGTCCCGCATCGCCTTTGAGCGCAAGGATTATCCGACAGCACAAGACTGGCTGGCCAAAGTGGAATCTCAGGATGGACGTAACCCCTCCTGGTTCAATGTGCAGATGCGGCGCGCCCACCTGTACGCAAAAATGGGCAAACTGGTGGAAGGTCTGCAGTTTCTGAAAAATTTAAAACCCACCAATGAAAGCGAACAGTTGCAGATCATCCAGACCGAAGCGCAAATCCTGCGCGATAACGGGCAGCCGGAACAGGCATTGCAGGTTCTCCAGGACGGCAATAAAGCGCATCCGGATAATACCGACCTGCTGTATGACTACGCGATGCTGCTGGAGTCTCAGAGTCAGTACGCCGAGATGGAAACCGCATTACGGCGCATTATCACGCTCGCGCCCAACAGCCAGCATGCCTACAATGCTTTGGGTTACTCCTTCGCAGACCGGAATATACAGCTGGAGGAAGCGCTGGCTTTAATCACAAAGGCTGATCAACTGGCACCGGATGATCCGTTTATTCTCGACAGCCTGGGCTGGGTCAAATTCCGTATGAAGCAATTTGAGGAGGCCGAAAAAGCGCTGCGTCACGCCTACGAACTACGCCCGGACGCAGACATTGCAGCACATTACGGCGAACTGCTGTGGACCATGGGACACAAAGACGCTGCACGTAAAATCTGGCGTGAAGGGCGAACCAAAGATCCCGGCAACAGTTCTCTGAAAAGTACCCTGGAACGCCTGAATATCAAGCTGTAAACAGATGCGCCCCGGATGCAATATCCGTCCGGGATCTATGTTCACCGTTTTTCAGCTTATCAAAAATCCAGGCACACCATGTCCAGATCCCACTCTCTGTCAAAGATTACCGGCACCCTTGCGCTTTACTGCTGCGCCTTCCTTGGCAGCGGCTGCACCACCCAGGCCCCTTTGCAAACATCGGCCGCGCGCGCCACTTCCAGCGCCAACGCCGCAGAAACGCCAGCGCGGTTGTATCAGAACCAAATTCAGTTGAGCGGAAAAATATCGGTTCGCTACGAACAAAATGGCAAACCGCAAAATCTGACCGGGAATTTTGAATGGCATCAGCAGGATGAAAACTTAGAAATATTACTCTCATCTCCCTTGGGCCAGACACTGGCCAGAATTACCCAGAACAAACAGGGCGCACTGCTGGAACAGGATGGAAAAATACCACGCCAGGCCAGCGACCTGGACCAGCTGATCAGCGATACATTGCACTGGCCATTACCGGTATCCGGCCTGCGCGACTGGCTGCAAGGCTTTGTCCGGACCAAGGATGGCCATCCGCTTGCCTTGCTGCCGACAGACCAGACAATGGAAGCCGATGGCTGGAAAATTCGCTACGCCAGCTGGCACCAGAGCCCCGTTCAGCCCAGACGCATGGATCTGAGCCGCTACAGTCAGACCGCCGGTGAAGTCAGCCTGAGCATTTACCTTGAACCATATTTTGACCCGCTTCAGAACCCATGAGCTCCACTTTGATGCACTGCCCGGCGCCAGCCAAGCTGAATCTGTTTTTACACGTCACAGGAAGACGTGCAGATGGCTATCACCTGCTTCAGACTGCGTTTCAACTGATTGACCGGTCGGACATGCTGGATTTTGAAAGCCGCACCGATGGAAAGATCGTGCGTTCCAACGATATTCCTGATGTTCCCGCCGCAAGCGATCTGATCGTCCGCGCAGCGCAGTTACTGCAGCAAGCGACAGGGTGCCCGTCCGGTGTTAATCTGACCTTGCACAAAATATTACCGATGGGCGGCGGTCTGGGCGGCGGTTCCTCGGATGCGGCCACGACCCTCATGGCACTGAATCATCTTTGGCGCACCGGCCTGAGCCGCCAGCAGCTGATGGAACTCGGCCTGCAGCTGGGTGCTGACGTCCCTTTTTTCATCTTCGGTGAAAATGCTTTTGCCGAAGGCGTGGGCGAAAAACTGCAGTCCATTCAAACGCCGGAATGCTGGTTTGTCGTGATTGAACCCGGTGTGCACATCCCGACACCGGCAATATTTTCCGCAAAAGAGTTGACAAGAGACACCAAGCCAGTCAGAATAGCGGACTTTTCCAGCAACGCAGAAATGCACTGGAAAAATGATCTGCAAACAGTTGCCTGCGCACTCTTTCCAGAAGTTGAAAACGCCGTACGATGGCTGTCTCAGTTTGGAAACGCGAAGATGACCGGTTCAGGATCCTGCGTATTCTGCGCATTCCCGGATGAAGCCAGCGCTTCACGGGTAATCATGCAGATACCTGATCGCTGGACTGCATGGAAGGCAAAAAGTTTAATTCGTCATCCGATGACAGAATTACTGCAGAAGGAAAATTTGGTTTGCTGACAATTTAGCGCTAAAATAGCGGTCTATTCTGAGCAGCAGATAAACGGTTGTGTAGGGGAATCGCCAAGCTGGTTAAGGCACCGGATTTTGATTCCGGCATGCGAAGGTTCGAATCCTTCTTCCCCTGCCATTAAATTTAAAGCCGCCGCATGACAGTGCGGCGGCTTTTCAGTTTTTGTCTTTGATTTTTTTGCAAAAAGTCTATGCAAAATAATCAGATCTTCCAAAAAATTCAGCCGATAGGTTCTGCCATGGCAAACGCGCGCGTCAATGACAACATGATGGTCTTCACTGGCAATGCAAATCCTGCATTGGCAGCCGGGGTGGTCAAACAATTGGGGATACCACTAGGCAAAGCGGACGTCTCGAAATTTTCTGACGGCGAAGTCGCTGTCGAGATCAATGAAAACGTCCGCGGCAAAGATATTTTCGTGCTGCAATCCACCTGTGCTCCGACCAATGACAATCTGATGGAAATCATGCTGATGGTCGATGCGCTGAAACGTGCCTCTGCCGGCCGCATTACCGCTGCCATCCCCTACTTTGGTTATGCCCGCCAGGATCGCCGTCCGCGTTCAGCACGCGTTGCGATTTCGGCCAAAGTCGTCGCGAATATGCTGGAAGAAGCAGGCGTTGATCGTGTGCTGATCATGGATCTGCACGCCGATCAGATTCAGGGTTTTTTTGATATTCCGGTTGATAATATTTACGCATCCCCGATTTTGCTGGGTGATCTGGTTTCTAAAAATTACGAGGATCTGCTGGTTGTCTCTCCTGACGTCGGCGGTGTGGTGCGCGCACGTGCACTGGCCAAACGTCTTGGCTGCGATCTGGCCATCATTGATAAGCGCCGCCCGAAAGCCAACGTATCCGAAGTCATGAACATCATCGGTGAAGTCGATGGCCGTAACTGCGTGATCATGGATGACATGGTTGATACTGCGGGTACGCTGACGAAAGCCGCTGAAGTGCTGAAAGAGCGTGGCGCAAAAAAAGTGCTGGCTTATTGCACGCACCCGGTTTTGTCCGGCCCTGCAATTCAGCGCATTTCCCAGTCGCCGCTGGATGAACTGGTCGTGACCGATACCATCCCGCTGTCTGATGCCGCCAACGCATGCAGCAAAATCCGTCAACTGTCCTGTGACAGCCTGCTGGCTGAGACCTTCCGCCGGATCACCAAGGGTGAATCCGTGATGTCTTTGTTCACTGACTGATTGAGCGGCAAGTTTTCCGTCTTCCGGTGAATCACCGGGAGACTTTTGATGTGCCCCTGGTCGCGGGGGTGCAAAACCGCAGGTTCATTCTTGCATTTTTTGGAGTAACACCATGAAAGTTATCGCATTTGCACGCAAAGAACAGGGGACCGGAGCGAGCCGCCGCCTGCGCAATGCTGGCCAGACACCTGGCATCATCTACGGCGGCACAGAAGCCCCGGTAGCAATCAGCCTGGATCACAATGCGCTGTACCACGCATTGAAAAAAGAAGCATTCCACTCTTCCATTCTTGATCTGGAAGTTGATGGCAAATCTGAGAAAGTCCTGCTGCGCGACTTCCAGGTTCACGCGTACAAGCAACTGGTTCTGCATGCTGATTTCCAGCGCGTTGACCCAAACAAGAAGATTCACGTTAAAGTGCCTCTGCACTTCGTGAACGCTGATGCTTCTCCTGCAGTCAAACTGGCATCCGCTGTCATCAGCCACGTTGCTGTTGAACTGGACGTATCCTGCCTGCCAGCAGACCTGCCTGAGTTCGTTGAAGTTGACCTGTCCAAACTGGAAGCTGGTCAGTCTATCCACGTATCTCAGTTACCATTGCCAAAAGGTGTTACAGCTGTTGTGCATGGTGATGACGCAACAGTGGCAATCGCCGTTGTTCCAGCAGGTGCAACCGCTGCCGAAGCGCAAGCTGAAGCAAAATAATTGCATCGGTACTGCCTGAGCGCCTGAGCCTCACGTTCAGGCTCCCCGGGTCAGTCATCAAAAGCCATCCTCCGGGGTGGCTTTTTGTTTTTTCAAAGAACACCGTGCATGATGAGATTGTTTACAATGCGGAATTGATGCCACATCGGAGAAACCATGCTGCTGAAAAACAAACATCCCTTGCTGATGACCGTGTTGTGCGTCCTGATATTCGGCGCCTCATCAGTACAGGCGCAGATTGCACCAAATATCCAGTACGACACCAGTTATCCCATCATCAGTCCGGTTCACAGTCAGCACGGTATGGTTTCCAGCGAACATGCGCTGGCAAGCGAAGCAGGACTAGCGATGCTGCAACGGGGTGGCAATGCGGTGGATGCGGCCGTTGCCACCGGCTTTGCGCTTGCCGTAGTCTTACCCAATGCCGGCAATATCGGGGGTGGTGGTTTTATGCTGATTCACGATGCAGGATCAGGGCAGGATGTTGCACTCGATTTCCGCGAAAGCGCACCCGCCCTGGCACACCGGGATATGTACCTGGATGCAGGTGGTAATGTCATTCCGGACAGCTCGACCTTCAGTCATCTGGCAATTGGCATTCCCGGCACGGTCGCAGGCTTGGAGCTGGCGCTGCGCAAATACGGCACACTGCCGTTGAAAGACGTGATGGCACCGGCAATCCGTTATGCCGAGCAGGGGTTCGAGGTAAGCCCGCATCTGGCGGCGATGCTGCAGACGGAGCAAAAACATCTGGGACAGTGGCCATCGAGCAAAGCGATTTTCTTTAAAAACGGGCAACCATTGCGCAGCGGTGACAGGCTGATACAAAAAGATCTGGCACATTCCCTGCGGCTGATCGCGACACAGGGGAGTAAAGCCTTCTACGAGGGCGAGATTGCACAGAAAATCGCGGCAGAAATGCAGCAGCATCACGGCATGATCTCTTTACAGGATCTGAAAGACTACAAAGCTATTGAGCGCCAGCCCGTTCGCGGAAGCTACCGCGGCTACGAAATCATCTCCATGCCGCCCCCCAGTTCCGGAGGTGTGCATATCATTCAGATGCTCAATATGCTGGAACACTATCCGCTGCGCGAACAGGGCGTCAACAGTGCGCAAACCCTGCACCAGATGAGCGAAGTGATGAAACTCGCTTATGCGGACCGTTCCGAATATCTGGGAGACCCGGCTTTTTATCAGGTACCGGTCAGAGGGCTGACCTCCAAAGTCTATGCCGACCAGCTGATTCAAACAATCAATCCCGAACATGCCATGCCATCGGCGGCAATCCGTCCCGGCAAACCGCAGCCATACGAAAGCGATCAGACCACGCACTACAGTGTAGCTGACCAGAAAGGCAACGTCGTGGCAACGACTTACACCCTGAATCTGAATTTCGGCAGCGGGATTGTCGCCAGCGGTACCGGCATTTTGCTGAATAATGAAATGGATGATTTTTCGGTCAAGTCAGGTGTCCCGAATGCCTTTGGCCTGGTCGGCGGGGAAGCCAACTCCGTCCGTGCCGGAAAACGACCTTTAAGTTCGATGTCGCCCACCATCGTGCTGAAACAAGGCAAACCTTTTCTGGTGACCGGCAGTCCGGGCGGCAGCCGGATTATCACCACCACCCTGCAGACCATCCTGAACGTCGTGGACCATGGCATGAATGTCGCTGAAGCCGCACTGACGCCACGCGTCCATCAGCAATGGATGCCAGATCAACTGCGTTACGAAAAGGGGATCAGCATCGACACCCTGCGCATACTGGAGCAAAAAGGGCAGCATCTGGTTGCCAGCCCGGTCATGGGAAAAACCCAGACCATACAAATTTCAGCCGAGGGCTTTGACGGTTTTTCCGACCCGAGAAATCCGGATGGCAAGGCAATCGGTTACTGAGATTCTTTAGACGGTCAAGGCAGACGGAACGATCGATATCGCCAGCAGGATACCGGTGGCAGTAAACAAAATTTCTGATACGCCGGCATCCGGCAGCATTGGCAGTCCGACAGATCAGGACTGATGGCCAGTACCAGTATCCTCCTGATATTCCGTCAGTATCCATTGCATCGGAATATCATGCTCTCCCGGCAAAAAATCGGCCTGCGCACAGTGATAAGCTACACCCAGTGCCCGGATCGAAGGAAACGCTGCCAGCGTACGGTCATAAAATCCACCGCCATATCCGAGTCGGTAAGCATCTGCATTAAAACCGACGCAAGGCACCAGCACTATCTCTGGCATCAGTAAATCCGTGCGCTGCGCCGGTAATGGAATGCCGTACCTGTCGAGTTCCATCGCATCACCGGGCTGCCAGGCCAGAAACTGCAATGGTGCATCCGTCTGCACCACCCAGGGAAGTGCCAGCGATATCCCCATCGACACCAGTTGCGGATAACAGGTCCGTAAATCCGGCTCAGCCTGAATCGGCCAATAAACCGCCAGGCTGGATGGTTGCTGCTGACGGCACCAGTCCAACAGTTTTTGCATCAGCACAGCATCCCATTGTTGCCGCAACGAAGGTGCAGTCTGACACCGCTGTTGCAGCAGCAGGCGGCGCAATGCGTTGCGTTCACCAGAGGCTTTCATCACTGGCAGGTGTTCGGTAGGAGATGGCTGTGTCATACTGTCAGCTATAGTTTCTGATAACGATGCAAAGATGTTTCTGAAAAAAAACTTAATCAATCTTAGCCTGGTGATCTTAGCAGGTTTTGGCATACTGTCAGGCGCGGCCGCTGCAACACCTAAAAAGGGATTCATCACGGACGATGACCACTTCATGGCCTTGCGCGATGCTGGTTTGCACGATGATCCCGCGAACGCAGAACAACACGCGGCGGCGCTGGCGAATTACGATATTCCCTCCTACGTCGATTATTATCGTATCCGCTCACATCTGTACCGGGCTTCCAATGCCGAAATCCGCGACTTTATCAACCGCTATGACGGCAGCGCGATTGCCGACCGAATGCGGAACGACTGGCTGTTGCTGTTAGCGAAACGCGGCGAGTGGGATCTGTTCGATCAGCAATATCCATTGTTTGTGGTGGCCGACGACAATCAGTTACGCTGCTACGCCCTGCTATCTAAAGCAAGCCGTCAGCAAAATGTCGCCAGTGACGCCAAAAATCTGCTGAATACTCCGCGTGATTATGGCGAAGGATGCTATGCGCTGGTTAGCTATTTGTATGCCAACAAGCAATTGAGCCAGGACGATTTATGGGTGCAAATGCGCATGGCGGCAGAAAATAATTCTCTGCCGCTGACATTGCGTTTAGGAAAATTACTGGAGCTGAATGAAAAACGTCTGACCGAAACATTCGACAAACCTGCACACCTGCTGAAAAAAGCGCCGGACAATACGCGCACGGCCAGGGAATTATATGTGCTGGCATTGGGACGTATGGCCAGAACCGACACAGAAGATGCCGCGGAAAAACTGTCCCGCTTCGGCGCACGCTTGAATGACAGTGAGCGCGCCAATGCATGGGCGCTGATTGCGCTCCAGTCCGCCCTCAAACTGGAGCCTGATGCGCTCGGTTACTGGGCCCGCACCGGTAATGCCACGCTCTCCAGTGAAGCTCTGCAATGGCGGGTCAGAACCGCCTTGCGTGAAGGCGACTGGAAACTGGTAAAAAATGCGATTGCACAGCTCCCGCCCAGATTGCGTAATGAGCCTGCATGGCTATACTGGTATGGCCGTGCATTAAAAGCCGAAGGAAAAACCGAAGAAGCCCGACAGATTTTCAGCAGCATCACCGATCAGATACATTTCTACGGACAACTGGCGCTGGAAGAAAATGGCCAGAAGATCGGTGTGCCGGTATCGGTCAGGCCAGTCACGGCGGAAGAACTGTCTGCCATTGAAAAAAACCAGAATCTGCAGCGCGCCCTGCGTTTTTACGCGATGAATCTGCGGCTGGAAGGCACCCGCGAATGGAATTGGGAATTGCGCAAAATGAACGAACGTCAGCATATCGTCGCTGCAGAGCTGGCACGCAAGAACAATCTGCTCGACCGTATGGTGAATACCTCCGACCGCACCCGGGAAGAAATGGATTTCAGCCAGCGTTTTCCGACACCGTTTAATGACAGCATGTACAAGACCACGCAGGCATTAGGGCTCGATATGGCATGGGTATATGGCCTCATCCGCCAGGAATCCCGCTTTATCATGACCGCACGATCGCATGTCGGCGCATCGGGGCTGATGCAGATCATGCCTGCGACTGCGCGTTACGTGGCAAAAAAAATGGGGTTGGGAAATTTTGTTCCGGAACAGGTTAATGACGTCGAGACCAATATCGCGCTCGGCACCAATTATCTGAACATGGTCCTGACCGACCTGGGTGGTTCGCAGGCACTGGCATCCGCTGCTTACAATGCCGGGCCGGGACGGCCACGTGCCTGGCGCGCCAAACTGACGCATCCCGTGGAAGGCGCCATTTTTACAGAAACCATTCCATTCAATGAGACACGTAATTATGTAAAGAACGTCCTGTCGAACGCGACTTATTACGCTGCGTTGTTTGAGAAAAAACCACAGTCACTGAAAGCCCGTCTGGGTACGGTCGTACCAAAAGGCATGTCCGCCAGTGATGCCGAAATACCTGACGAATCGAGCGCCAATGCAAGATACTGAAATCCATCCGGCACTCGCCGCATTGTTACGCGAGCATCGCTCGCATCTGCTGCTGGTGATCGGAAATAAAAATTACTCTTCCTGGTCCATGCGTCCGTGGGTTGTCATGAAGGCATTTGGTATTCCGTTTGAAGAAGTCCGCATTCCCTTAGGACAGCCAGATACCACATCCCGGATTACCGCGTACTCTGCAGCCGGCAAAGTACCGATTCTGGTTGCTGACGACATTACGGTCTGGGATTCCATGGCTATCTGCGAATTTCTGGCAGACCAGTTCTCAATCCTGAATCTGTGGCCGGAAGACATCGCAGCCCGCGCCCATGCACGCAGCATCTGTGCGGAAATGCACTCCGGCTTCTCCTCGTTACGCTTTGATATGCCAATGAATATCCGCGCTGAATTGCATGGAAAAGGTAAGACACTGGGCGCCCAGGCAGACATAGGCCGCATCAGTGAAATCTGGGAAGACTGCCTGACCCGTTTTGGACCGAATGGCTTTCTGTTTGGTGACTTTTCGATTGCCGATGCCTACTTTGCCCCGGTTGTCATGCGTTTCCGCACCTACGGCGTATCACTGGCACCGGCGCTGCAGGCTTATGCAGATCGCGTCTGCGCTCACCCAGCAGTCGCGCAATGGATGCAGGAGGCCACGGCGGAAACCGAGAGTGTGCCGTGGCATGATGCAAGATCTGAAGGCTGAGCGATGAGTCGCACCTATGTCGTCGGCGGCGCGGTCAGGGACTCTCTGCTGGGATTACCGGTACAGGACAAGGATTATGTCGTCGTCGGCAGCTCACCGGAACAGATGCTGGCACAGGGTTTCCTGCCGGTCGGCAAAGATTTTCCGGTATTTCTGCACCCCAAAACACATGAAGAATACGCTCTTGCCCGCACCGAAAGAAAAACAGCTGCAGGCTATAAAGGCTTTGTTTTCCACACTGATCCACAGGTCACGCTTGAGCAGGACCTGATACGGCGCGATCTGACGGTCAACGCCATCGCCCAGGATCAGGATGGTGTCCTGACTGATCCGTTCGGCGGTCAGGCCGACTTGCAGCAACGCCTGTTTCGCCATGTTTCTCCAGCCTTTGCCGAAGACCCGGTGCGGATACTGCGCGTGGCACGCTTTGCTGCCCGCTTCTCCGTTGAACCATATGCATTTTCGGTCGCACCGGAAACCGTGTGCCTGATGCGGGAAATGGTCGAAGCCGGCGAAGTGGATGCACTGGTGCCGGAACGGATCTGGCAGGAACTGTCGCGTGGCCTGATGGAAATCAAACCGTCACGCATGTTTGAAGTCTTGCGTGAATGTGGCGCTCTGCGACGCATCCTGCCCGAGCTGGATGCCCTGTGGGGGGTACCTCAACCAGCAAAATATCATCCGGAAATCGATACCGGTGTGCATGTGATGCTCGCCATCGACTACGCGGCTGCGCAAGGTTACTCCCTGCCAATCCGGTTTGCCGCCCTGCTGCATGATCTCGGTAAAGGCGTAACGCCACCCGCCCTGTGGCCGGCGCATCATGGACATGAAGAACACAGCGCCAGACTGGTGAATCAGGTCTGCCTGCGCCTGAAAGCGCCGTCAGAATGCCGCGATCTGGCTTACATGACCGCACGTGATCACGGCAATATCGGCAGGGCACCCGAGATGCGGGCATCAACGTTGGTCGATCTGCTGAGTCGGAATGACGCATTCCGCAAACCCCAGCGCTTTCTGGATATGCTGACAGCAACAGAATGCGATTGTTTTGGGCGTACCGGACTGGATCATATCCGCTTCCCGCAAGCAGCGTATCTGAAACAAATCCTGGCTGCAATGCAACATATTGATGCCGGAGCAATCGCCCGCCATTATCAGGACCATCCGCAGCGCATTCCGGAAGCCATCAGGGAAGCCAGGATTCTTGCGGCGCAACAAATGAAAGCGGACTGATCTGATTACAGAGGAAATGTTTTCTGGAATAATCGGCCAACATCGCCTACAATGGGATTGTGCACTGCACCAATTTACTTGCAGCAAGGACACATCATGAATCCTGCCGATATCTTTCCGACCAGTTTCAACTCCCATTCGCATGCGAAGCCGACGGTTTACGTCAAAGAATTGTCAGAAAAAGACCGGCACAGGATATTAAGACACTTTCTTGCGCTGGAAGAAAGTGACCGTTTATTACGCTTCGGCACCTATTTGCCGGATGCCATGATAGAAAAATACGTGGAAGGCCTCGACTTCTCCCGTGATAAGGTGTTCGGCGTCATGAGTCATCATTTCCGCCTGGTCGGCGTCGGGCATCTGGCCTTTGCGCCTCGCAGCGAAAAAGATGAAGCCACCGACAAGGATACGGTGGCCGAATTCGGTGTTTCAGTTTCCAAAGATGCCCGCGGCAAAGGTGTGGGCGCCAAACTGTTTGAACGCGGCGCGATCCATTGCCGCAATGCCGATGTCGATACCCTGTACATGCACTGTCTGTCCTCCAACCAGACCATGATTCACATCGCAAAAAAAGCAGGCATGGAAATTCACCGTGAATACGGCGAAGCGGATGCTTACCTGAAGCTGCTTCCTGCCGATGCAGTCAGCGTCCTGAAAGAAGCTGTCCAGGAACAGGTCGCGGCAATCGACTACACCATCAAAGCCAATGCACGAGCGGCAGCCAAATGGCTACGGCATTTGCCCGGCGTGAGTGATATCGGCAAAAACAAATAGACCGTGCCAGCGCTAAGCCATACCCAGCACGGGTAATGCCGTGGTGTCCTTGATCTGCTGTAAAGCAAAGCTGGATTTGACATCCAGCACCGCCGGGTGACGCAACAGCGTTTCCATCATGAATCGGGAGAAATGATCCATATCTTCCACATGCACCCGCAGCAGGTAATCCATTTCCCCGGTCATCGCATAACAGGCCATGACTTCCGGCCATTGTCCGACAGACGCCGAAAAATCTTCCCGCGGAGAGCGCGACACCCCTTTCACCGGCTGATCGCTGTGCTTTTCCAGCCGAACATTGACGTAAGCCAGCAATCCCAGTCCGATTTTTGCCGGCTCCAGCAGGGCGACATACTGGCGGATCACGCCAGTTTCTTCCAGCCGTTTAATGCGACGCAGACAGGGCGAGGGAGAGAGGCTGATCCGTTCCGCAATTTCCTGATTCGTCAGCCGCCCATCTGCCTGCAAGATCGAGAGTATCTTCCGGTCGATTTTATCCAACACAACAGAAGCCATAATTAACCTAAAATTTTAAATTAAACGCAATATTATTGCGCAAATTAAATCATCATTGGCTTATTTTGGAATTTAATCGCGCAAGGTGCGGACTATACTGTGAGTTTGATCTGCATCAAATCAACCACAGATAAAAATGCGCGGGCAACATTGAGCTGGTTTGAACAGATTTTTCATGATTTCACACAGGAGACAGGCATGACTTTCCAGACTTGGGAAAACCCGATGGGTACTGATGGTTTTGAGTTTATCGAATACGCTGCACCTGATCCGAAAGCGATGGGCGAATTATTCATCAGCATGGGTTTTACGGCGATTGCCAGACACCGTACCAAGGATGTGACACTGTACCGCCAAGGTGGCGTGAACTTCATCATCAACGCCGAGCCGGATTCTTTTGCCCAGAAATTCGCCCGCAAACACGGTCCTTGCGTCTGCGCATTTGCGTTCCGCGTCAAGGATGCCAATGCTGCCTACAAACGCGCGCTCGAACTCGGCGCCTGGGGCTTCGATAACAAAACCGGTCCGATGGAACTGAATATTCCTGCCATCAAAGGCATCGGTGATTCGCTGATTTATTTCGTTGACCGCTGGCATGGTAAAGACGGCGCAGAAGCCGGCGCGATCGGCAATATCAGCATCTACGATGCCGATTTCGTGGCGATTCCCGGCGTCGCATCCAACCCGGTCGGCAACGGTCTGACCTACATCGATCACCTGACGCATAACGTGCATCGGGGCCGCATGAAAGAATGGGCAGATTTCTATGAAACCCTGTTCAATTTCCGAGAAATCCGTTACTTCGATATCGCTGGAAAACACACTGGATTGAAGTCGAAAGCAATGACTTCGCCTTGCGGCAAAATCCGCATTCCGATCAACGAATCATCCGATGATAAATCCCAGATCGCCGAATATCTCGACCTGTATCACGGTGAAGGCGTGCAGCATATCGCGATGGGCACGGACAATGTCTACAAAACGATCAGCGACATGAAAGCCGCCGGCGTGGTATTCCAGGACACGATAGAAACTTATTACGATCTGGTCGACCGCCGTCTGCCGGGGCATGGTGAAAACCTCGAGGAACTGCGCAAATTGCGCATCCTGATCGATGGTAAGAGCACAGAAACTTCGCGCGAATTGCTGTTGCAGATTTTCACTACGACCGTCATCGGTCCGATTTTCTTTGAAATCATTCAGCGTAAAGGCGATCAGGGCTTTGGCGAAGGTAATTTCCGCGCCCTGTTTGAATCGATCGAACTCGATCAGATTCGCCGTGGCGTGCTGAAAGACGACAAAACACCAGCCTGATACGGAAAGCAGACAGGTAACGGAGACAAACCAAAAGGCTGACTGACTATGTCGGCCTTTTCTTATCACAGCAAAGAAAAAAATGGATACCTCAGTCAGCAATGAAGATTTCCTGGCGACCGTCGCTGAGAAATCGCACGGCGCCGCCTTGCGTGGCGACTATGAACATGCGGATGCGCAATATGTCGTCCAGCAGAACTGGGCAGAATACAGCGAAGCCGAACATGATCTCTGGCGCAGATTGTACCAGCGGCAAATGGCACTGCTCCCGGGGCGTGCCTGTGATGAATTCATCGATGCCTTGCATAAGATGGATGCCGCCGCAGGCATTCCGGAATTTGAAAAAACTTCGGCAGAATTATTTGCCACAACCGGATGGAAAATCGTCGCGGTGCCAGGACTCATTCCGGAGCTGACATTTTTCGAACATCTCGCCAACCGTCGCTTCCCGGTCACGGTCTGGCTGCGCAAACCTGAAGAATTCAACTACATTGTGGAACCCGACGTGTTCCACGATTTCTTCGGTCACGTCCCGATGCTGTTTAATCCGGTCTTTGCCGATTATATGCAGCGTTATGGTCAGGGCGGACTCAAGGCCATGAAACTGGGTGGACTGGATCAGTTGGCCCGTCTTTATTGGTACACGGTGGAATTCGGGCTCATCAATACGCCGCAGGGAATGCGTATTTACGGCGCAGGTATTTTGTCTTCCGGCGGCGAAGTCGAATATTGTCTGACTCCCGGTACCACTTCACGCCATATCCATTTACAAATAGAGCGCTGCCTGAACACCTTGTACAAAATCGATACTTATCAGGAAACCTATTTCGTCATTCAGAATTTTCAGGAACTGTTTGACGGCACAGCGCCAGACTTCGCGCCGTATTATGAAAGGCTCAAATCCGCAGAACCATTTCCTGCCAACGCGCTGCTGCCTCAGGAAACAGAACTACTGCCCTGATCCCCTCCTTGATCTGCGTCTGCCGCATCACAAATCAGGCACATGGACATCATATCCATGTGCTTTTTATTTTATTTTCACGGTTCAGGTCGGCTGATGATTAATCTGATTTTTCCAATCTTGAGCAACTCTGGATTGTCTCTTCATAGAGCAGTCCTACCGGTGCAGCCCGTATTGATTTAGATCATATCCTGTACAAGCAAGAGCATGCTGATGCACACGAGGTAACGCTGCTTGATGAAGCGCAAGATTCAACGTTATTCAACAATGTTCCTACGCCATCCCTGCAAGAATCTCACTGATCTCAGTGCGCCTCACATCAACTCCACGCTGGCGCATTGATCTCTTCCTTTCCGGTCCGGCAGACCGGAAAGGAAAACGCCATGTAACAATTGAAAGTCAGCCAATTATCCATTGATCAGGTTCAGTTTATTTTGACGGAAAACAGATGAAAATTCCTACTCTTACCCTTGGGCAGAGACTGGCCCTGAGCTTTGCAACTGTCTGCATTCTGATGGTGGTCATCATGATCATCGCGATTGTCATGCTGGGCCGGGTCAATGAAAGCACCAACGATATCGCCAGTGACCGGCTTCCCAAAATTCTCAAGACCTACGAAACACAAAGCGAAATCGACAGTATCGCAATTGCATTACGTAATATGATGCTCAACGAAGACCCGGCTGACCGCCAGAAACAGATGGACCGGATATTACAGGCACGAAAGGTAATCCGTGAAAATGATGCATTGTTCGAACGTATCATTATCCTGCCTGCTGCGCTGCCGATCTTGCACCGGATGCAGGAAGCAGGTACGCAATATCTGGCAGGCCAGGAAAAATTGCTGAAACTGATCAATGAAGGCACGCCGGAACAGGCACGCGCCAGTCTGAACAACGAACTGCGCCCTGTTCTCGCCCGCTATAAACAATCGCTCGCAGAGATGATTGTCTTTCAAAAGGATGTAACCGATACCCGTAATCAGGCTGCAAAAGATGATTATGCCAACGCCCGCTGGTTGACGCTCAGTATCGGCAGCATCGCGCTGATTCTGGCCGCCGGAATCGCTTACACACTCACACGCAGCCTGGTAAAGCAATTGGGTGGAGAACCTGCGTATGCCGCTGAAATTGCCAGTCTGATCGCTCACGGCGATCTGACAACACCGATTGAATTACATCCGTCGGATCAGGGCAGCATGCTCTACACCATCAGGATGATGCGGGATAGACTGGCAGATATCGTCGGCGGCGTGCGCTCCGGTACGGATACCATCGTTACGGCCTCGACACAGATTGCATCAGGCAATCAGGATCTCTCTGACCGTACAGAGCAACAGGCAGGGTCACTGGAAGAAACTGCGTCATCCATGGAAGAACTGACTGCCACGGTTGGGCAAAATGCCGCACATGCCTCCCAGGCCAGCCAACTGGCTGCCAACGCATCCTCGGTTGCGATTAAAGGCGGACAGATTGTGCAGGAAGTGGTGCATTCCATGCACACGATTCATTCGTCCTCAGGAAAAATTGTGGACATTATCGGCGTAATTGACGGTATTGCATTTCAAACCAATATTCTGGCGCTGAATGCCGCAGTAGAAGCGGCACGTGCCGGTGAGCAGGGTCGCGGATTCGCCGTCGTCGCAGCGGAAGTGCGTAATCTGGCGCAACGCAGCGCCAATGCTGCGCGTGAAATCAAAACGCTGATTCAGGCTTCTGCGGAAGAGGTATCGCATGGCAGCGCACTGGTACAGGAAGCCGGCAGCACTATCCAGGAATTAGTGGCGAGTGTGCAGCGTGTGAACGATATCATTCATCATATTTCCAATGCCAGCCATGAACAGAGCAGCGGTATCCAGCAAGTGAATCAGGCGATTACCAGCATGGATGAGGTAACCCAGCAAAATGCGGCGCTGGTTGAAGAATCTGCGGCAGCGGCAGAAAGCCTGCGCGAGCAAGCCATTGAATTATCGGGTCTGGTCAGTATTTTCAAGCTGCACCGGATGGAGCAATCCATCACATCCAGACCAGTCCGGTTGCTGAAAACGCCACAAGACAGCGATTCACCGTCTGTACGGCGTCAATCCCTGTCCTATGCCGCTTAAAGTCAATACACGCCGGGTTCACCGGGTGGCCGTGTTTTAAACCGCTTGTGAGCCCAGAAATATTCTGCAGGTGCTTTCAGCACTTCCTGTTCAATAAACGCATTCATCTGACGGGTCGCCGCCGTGATATCGTCACCCGGATAATGCTCCCAGGGAGCATGAAAACAGACTTTCCAGCCGCGATAATCCGGCAGCATCGTGGCAATCACCGGTACGACTTTCGCCTGCGTGCTGGCAGCCAGGCGTGGCATGGCTGTCAGCGTGGCAGCGGGAACGCCGAAAAAAGGAATGAATTCTGCATTTTTGGCGCCAAAATCCATATCCGGTAACATGAAGTAAGGTAGTTTTTCCTGCATCGCCCGGATAATCGGCTTCACGCCTTCGGCACGGGAAAACAGCTTCACCGGACGAAACCGCGACCGCCCCTGCCGCAATGCCTGATCAAAAACCTTATTGCGCTGCTCGGTATAGATGGAGCACAGCGATGACTCCAGCATCACCGCAACCCCGGCGACATCGAGACACACAAAATGCGGACAAAGCAAAATGGTCGGGCCGGACTGAATCAACGCCAGCGGCACAGCAGGCTCAACCTGAATCAGTTTTTTCAGACGCGTTTCAGATGCCCACCACAGAACGCCCCGCTCCAGAACACTGCGCGCATACAGTTGAAAATGACGCCGGGCAATCTGTCGCCGTTCTTCTTCACTGCGCTCCGGCAGGCACAGGCGAAGGTTCGTCAGGGTAATATGGCGTCGCTTCCTGATAACAAAAAACAGGAGATTACCTAAGCCCTCGCCCATGCGTCCAAGCACCGGCAAAGGCAGCCAGTGCAACAACCACATCAGCACCAGCACCAGTCTCATGACTGCTCCGGTTGCACAGCATCCGGTCCGGCAACGCCTTGCGGTGTTTTATAACGGTTATAACTCCAGAAATACTGCGCCGGAGAACGTGCAATCAGTTTTTCCATGGCCCGGTTAATCGCCTCTGCCTGGGTCACGGCATCCTCACCCAGTTCCTCATCAAATGCGACGAAGCGAACTACATATCCGCGTCCGCCCGGCAAACGTTCTGCATAGGTCAGAATGATGGGAGAACCAGTCATACTGTGCAATTTGGCGGACAATGTCATGGTGTATGCCGGTTTGCCAAAAAACCTGGCCCAGACACCTTCACCCTGTTGCGGTACCTGATCCGGCAATAAACCGATTGCCTCTCCTTTTTTAAGCGCTTTCGCCATAATCCGGACGCCGGACAAATTGGTCGGTGCCAGCAGCAGATTATCTCTGGCGCGCGCGCCCTCGATCAGAGGCTTAAGTGCTTCCTTGCGGGGTGGCCGGTACAACACTGTCAGCCGGGTCCGGGCTGCAATTTTCTGCGCCACAATTTCAAAACAGCCGAGATGCGGCGTCAGGAAGATGACGCCTTTTTTCTGATCCAGCGCCTGCTGCACGAGCTCCCAGTTCTCCATTTCGGCAGTTTTCAACACCCGCTCAGGTCTGGCGCACCAGATAAACGGAAGTTCCAGTACATTTTTACCCGCCTCCTGCACTGCGACCCGTAAATGCTGGGAAAAACCGGCTCTTCCCAGATTTTCCTGCAGACGACGACGATATGAACCAGATAACAGATAGACCAGCCAGCCCAGCACACTCCCAGTGAAATGCAGCACTGAAAGCGGAAGCAGCGATAAAAAACGGAATAAAGTGACAAGCATGACGCTGCTCAAGAATTCATGAAATGTGGAGGGGTATTCGACATAGTTAAAGCAGAAGGCGTAAAATAGCACACATTGGCAAACCGTTGGCCGCTCATTGAGCAAACGACAACCTGCCACCGCCGAGTTAACAGACAACTTGCGAGGCGGTTTATAAAACTCGCTAAAGCGTCGCAGGATCTCTATTCGACTGCGGCACATTTTTTTCGGTCATTTTTTACAGGAGCCTGCGATGGCAAATGATTTTCTCTTCACCTCAGAATCCGTGTCGGAAGGACATCCGGATAAAGTTGCGGACCAGATTTCCGATGCGATTCTGGACGCAATTCTCGAACAAGACCCTTATTCCCGTGTAGCAGCGGAAACCCTGACCAATACCGGTCTGGTCGTGCTGGCCGGTGAAATCACCACCCAGGCCAATGTCGATTACATTCAGGTCGCACGCGACACCATCAAGCGCATCGGCTACGACAATACTGAATACGGCATCGATTACAAAGGTTGCGCCGTGCTGGTCGCGTATGACAAGCAATCCAACGATATCGCCCAGGGTGTCGATCGCGCCAGCGACGATTATCTGAACATCGGCGCTGGCGACCAGGGGCTGATGTTTGGCTATGCCTGCGACGAAACGCCGGAACTGATGCCAGCACCGATTTACTACGCGCACCGTCTGGTCGAGCGTCAGGCGCAATTGCGCAAGGACGGCCGCCTGCCCTTCCTGCGCCCGGACGCCAAATCCCAGGTCACCATGCGCTATGTCGATGGCAAGCCGCACAGCATTGATACCGTTGTGCTGTCGACGCAACACAGCCCGGATCAAAGTGAAACATCGAGCAAGATGAAGCAATCCTTCATCGAGGCCGTGATTGAGGAAATCATCAAGCCGGTACTGCCGAAAGAATGGCTGCAAGACACCAAATATCTAATTAATCCGACCGGTCGCTTCGTCATCGGCGGCCCGCAAGGCGATTGCGGTCTGACTGGCCGAAAAATCATCGTCGATACCTACGGCGGTGCCTGCCCGCACGGCGGCGGCGCATTTTCCGGCAAAGACCCGACGAAGGTGGACCGTTCTGCCGCCTACGCAGCACGCTACGTCGCCAAAAACATCGTCGCTGCCGGTCTGGCGCGCCAGTGCCAGATTCAGGTTGCTTACGCCATCGGCGTAGCACGCCCGATGAACGTCACGGTGTATACCGAGGGCACTGGCGTGATTCCGGATGAGCAGATCGCCGCGCTGGTGAATGCCCACTTTGACCTGCGCCCGAAAGGCATCATCCAGATGCTGGATCTGTTGCGCCCGATTTACTCCAAAACAGCGGCTTATGGTCATTTTGGCCGTGAAGAACCGGAATTCAGCTGGGAGCGCACCGACAAAGCGGCCGTGCTGCGGGCGGCTGCCGGTCTGTAACGCTTGAAAGGTCAGTCGCACGATGCAATGGAGTCAGTGGTACCGTTATTTCATTGCATCGTGTGCTTTTCGAATGCCGCGGGCAGTTCTACTGTCCTTTTTTCTTATCGCTGAAACCAGTGCGGCAGCTTATACGCCGCGCCCATCAAAAATCACCGACTGGTGCACACCGCTGGTTGCCAGACTGCCTAAAATCAGCCTGCATGAGTGTCTCGGCAGCAAACTGTCACCCGCCGGCGCTTCCTCGCTCAATGGTTTCCCCTTGCTGATACGCGATCTGCCGGCGGATGCCAGGCACACTCCGGCAATCAGAGTGCTCTTGCTGGGCGGTATTCATGGCGATGAGCAAACATCTTCCGCCATCGTATTCAAGTGGCTCGGCAATCTTCAATCCGGTGCGCCGGAATTTCAATGGAAAATCGCTCCCGTCGTCAATCCTGATGGCCTGCTGGCGCCGAAACCAGTGCGTGTGAATGCCCGCGGCATCGATCTGAACCGTAATTTCCCGACACCGGACTGGCAAAAGGAAGCCCCCGGCTACTGGGCTCGCGTGACCCGCAAAGACCCACGTCGCTATCCAGGCAAAGCACCGATTTCAGAACCGGAAAGCCGCTGGGTCTATGACCTGATCGAAAAATACAAACCCGATGTGATTATTTCTGTACATGCCCCATTCGGGGTACTCGATTTCGACGGCCCGACAACACCGCCCAGCCGTTTTGGCAGGCTGGTATATAACCGGGTCGGCGTCTATCCAGGATCCCTCGGTAATTACAGTGGTATTCACAAAGACATTCCCGTCGTGACCATCGAATTACCCAACGCTACGCAAATGCCCCCGGAAGCAGAAATTCAACGCATCTGGCTCGATATGCAGAAATGGATACGGCTGCATGTCGCAGCACCGCTCAGGACAGCCAAAAACGCTTCTTCCGGTGTTGATCGCTAAGAAATTTATTGCATTCACGCACATCTCGGCGCCTCAGTCCGATAGCGCCATCCACGATTGAATCTTATCGCTACTGAACTTATCGGCCACAAAATGGTCGATACAGATTCCCATTGAGGAGACACTATCCGCGATCAGCACTGATCCGGACATTATAAAAAATCTCATCCAAAAACTGAAAAATGCGCCCATCTCTCAAAATTATTTCGACAATTTATTTGCTCGGTCTGGCAGGTATCGCTGCCGCACAGAGCAATGATCCTTATCAATGGCTGGAGGATGTCTCCGGCGACAAGGCTTTGCACTGGGTCAGAGAACAGAATCAGATTACCCGGGACAAATTAAAACAGGATGCCGGCTACCGGCAACTGCGTCAGGATTTACTGGTCGTGCTGAATTCCAAAGACCGGATTCCCGGCATCCATAAAATGGGAAACGCGGTTTATAACTTCTGGACTGATGCCGACCATCCGCGCGGCGTATGGCGTAAAACATCCCTGGAGGAATACCGGAAAAAACAGCCTGTCTGGGAAACCGTGCTGGATGTGGATGCCCTGGCGAAAACAGAGAAAGAAAACTGGGTCTACAAAGGCAGCAACTGCCGTGAACCCGTCTTTGACCGGTGCCTGATCCAGCTATCACACGGAGGCGCCGATGCCGTGGTTTTACGGGAATTTGATCTGAACAGCAAAAGCTTCGTGAAAGATGGCTTCATACTGCCGGAAGCCAAAATGACCGTTGACTGGCGTGACAAAGACAGCCTGTATGTGGCCACGGATTTTGGTTCCGGCTCACTGACCGATTCAGGATATGCACGCATCGTCAAAACCTGGAAACGCGGCACCCCGCTGGACAATGCTGATACGCTGCTGGAAGGGGAAAAAACAGACATGAGTGTCAGCGCCCAGAACAGTCTGCATCATGGGATTGAGCATCATCTGGTGCACCGCCAGATCACGTTCTACACTTCGGAAACGTATTTGCTGGAAGATGGCAAATTAAGCAAACTCGACATCCCATCCAAAGCCGATGTCGGTTTCTTTAACACCCAGATGCTGGTGACACCGCGTGAAAACTGGAATACCGGCGGGAAAATTTACAAGTCAGGAAGTGTTCTTGCCATTGATTTCACGGCATTCCAAAAAGGCAATCGTGAATTCACCATTTTATTTGAACCGGAGCCTGGCACATCTTATACAGGTTCAGCCGCAACGCAGAGTTATCTGCTGCTACAGTCACTGGACAATGTAAAGAGTCATCTCGTGGAATGGAAATTCGCCGATGGAAAATGGACTTCCCGTCAGGTCAGCCTGCCAACAATGGGGACAGTCACAGTAAGACCAGTTGATGATAACAACAGCGACGATTACCTGCTGCGTTATTCTGATTATCTGACTCCCGATGTCTTGCTGATGGCTCATGCCGGCAATGATCTGCGCGAACCATTAAAATCTGCCCCGACTTTTTTTGATGCCACCCCTTACGAAATCGCACAACAGTTTGCCACCTCAAAAGACGGTACCAAGGTGCCTTATTTCATCGTCAAACGTAAAGACATGCCTTACGACGGTCAGAATCCGACTCTGCTGTACGGCTATGGCGGATTCCAGATTTCCCTGACACCGTCCTATTCCGGCGGTCTGGGAAAAACCTGGCTGGAAAAAGGCGGCGTCTATGTGGTGGCAAATATTCGCGGTGGCGGTGAATTCGGCCCACGCTGGCACCAGGCGGCACTCAAAGAAAACCGTCAGCGCGCCTACGATGATTTTGCCGCAGTTGCAGAAGACCTGATCAGCACCAAAGTCACCTCGCCGCGGCATCTTGGCGCCATGGGCGGCAGCAACGGCGGCCTGCTGGCAGGTGTTGCGCTGACTCAGCGTCCTGACCTGTTTAATGCAGTCGTGAGCCAGGTTCCCCTGCTCGATATGCAGCGTTTTAACCAGCTGCTGGCAGGTGCATCGTGGATGGGCGAATACGGCAATCCGGATATTCCGGCGGAGTGGGCTTATATCCAGCGCTATTCGCCTTATCAGAACGTGAAAGCCGGGGTTCAGTACCCGAATGTCCTGTTCATCACCTCTACCCGTGACGACCGCGTTCATCCGGGTCATGCCAGAAAAATGGCGGCAAAAATGCTGGATCAGGGTCATAAAAATGTGTGGTACTACGAAAATACAGAGGGAGGGCACGGTGGCGCAGCAAACAATGAGCAACGCGCTGACATGAGTGCGATTACCTATGCCTTCCTGTGGAATATGCTGCAACCGGCGAACAGTGCCTATGCGGTGCATTAAACGGGCAATCCGGTAGCGTCTGGCAGTACCATTCAATGAATGGCCGGACTGGGGCGGATTTTATCGATTCCGCCGGATGACGATTTTAAAACCCGTTTACAATGCCATTTACCATCCGTTATCCCCTCCGGATAACGGATTTTTATTTTCAGAATCGGCATGACACTGGCTCAATTACTCAAGCAATTTATTTCCCGTCACTGGCAACAATATGTTGCCGCTGCTGCCATGCTGTTTTCGGTTGCAGTGCTGACGGTCCTGATACCACGCAGAGTCGGCAGTGTGATCGACGGCATGGTGAGACATCAGCTGGATCAGCAAGGTATGCTGAAGGAACTGGCGATTCTGCTGCTGATGGGAGTGGCGATCTATTTTCTGCGGGTCGGCTGGCGTATGCAGTTATTTACCGCCTCGTATCAGCTCGGCGTCGAATTGCGTACCCGTTTGTATCAGCGGTTGAGTGTGCAAGGGCAGGATTTTTTCCAGAAACAGCGTACCGGCGATCTGATGGCGCTGGGCACCAACGATGCCGATGCGATTGAGCTGGCAGCCGGTGAGGCCGCGCTGGCCGGATTCGACGGCTCCCTGACATTCGCACTGGTGATCGGCATGATGCTGCTGGGTGTGGACTGGCGGCTGGCAATTGCAGCGCTGCTGCCCTTCCCTTTCATGGCATGGGCTTTCAAAAAAATTACGCATCATGTGCATGAGGCTTCCCGCCTTTCTCTGGAACGTTTCAGCAAGCTGAACGATCAGGTACAGGAAACGCTGGCCGGCGTGAGGACTTTGCGCGCCCTGGGTCTGGAACAACAAAGTGCCGCGCAATTCGCTGAACTGGCAGAAAATGCTTCGGATGCCAGCCTGTCGGCGCAGCGCTGGGAGGCAGCCTACGAACCCGCCGTCGGCATTACCCTGACCAGTGCCGGTGCATTGACACTGGGTGTTGGGGGCTATCTGGTCTGGCACAATGAAATGACGATTGGCGCACTGACCAGCTTTTCCATGTATCTGGGACAGCTGATCTGGCCGATGTTTGCTGCAGGCTGGGTGCTGTCGCTAATGGAAAGAGGAAAAGCGGCCTGGGCCAGGCTGGAACCGGTGCTCAACATGGAAGTCTCCGTGCAGGACAATGGGGTATTGCGAGATCCGCCGACAGGCGACATCCTGTTCCGCAAGGTGAGCTATCTTTATGCCGGCCAGGCGCACACCGCGCTGGCAGAAATTGACCTGCGACTGGAACCGGGCAAAACCCTGGGCATTGTTGGTCCGACCGGTTCAGGCAAATCCACCATCATCCGCCTCTTGCTGCGCCAGATTGAAACCAGACAGGGCGACATTCTCTGGGGCCAGCATCCTCTTGCAGATTATTCGCTACACAGTCTGCGGTCAGCCATCAACTGGGTTCCCCAGGAACCATTTCTGTTTTCAGCCTCGATCGCAGAAAATATCGCACTGGCCAATCCGGCCGCCAGCCGGGAGCAGATCATGCATGCCGCGACCCTTGCTGCGATACATGACGACATCATGCGCTTTCCACAGGGCTATGACACGCCGGTCGGTGAACGCGGCGTTACCTTATCCGGCGGACAGCGACAACGGGTCGCCATTGCACGCGCGCTGCTGACAGACAGTCCGCTGCTATTGCTGGATGATGCGTTGTCAGCGGTGGATACCGATACTGAAACCCGCATACTCCAGCATCTGCATCATTTGCAGCATCAGCAGACCCGGCGTTGCGCCATCATTGTCAGCCATCGCCTCAGCGCCGTCGCAGAGACCGATCATATTCTTGTGTTACGTGATGGAAAAATCACCGAGCAGGGAAAACATCAGGAATTGGTGGAAGCAGGCCACTGGTACGCCACGCAGTGGCGCTATCAGCAACTGGAGGCAAGTTTAGATGCAGCATGAATTGAATACCCGCCCGTCTGAAAAAAAACTCGCGGTGCAATTACTGTTGCAAGCGGCACAACCGGAAAAAAGTCACGTGCTGGCAGGCATTTTCTTCCTGCTGACCGCTGCCGGACTGGAAGCCGTCGGCCCTTTGCTGGGCAAGGCATTTATTGACCGCTATCTGCTGCCTCATCAGATCGACTGGCCAATCGTGATATTGCTGCTGGCAGCCTATGTATTCACCGGCTGGGGCGCCACGTGGCTGCGTTATCTGCAGCTCACGCGACTGGCCGGCGTGGCGATGCGTTCCGTCCGGCGGCTGCGGGAACAGGTTTATGGTCATGTCCTGCGCTTGCCTATGTCCTTCTTTGACAAAGCCATTACCGGACAGCTAGTGAGCCGCGTCACCAATGATACGGAAGCCGTCAAAAACCTGTATGTCCAGGTGTTGTTCGTCATGCTCGACAGTTCGATTGTCGTTCTTGGCGCCTTGGCCGCCATGGCATGGCTGGAATGGCGGCTGATGCTGATTGTCACCATGCTGATTCCGGCGGTGGTGATGATTGTCTGGTTTTATCAGCGCTGGAGCGCACCAGCCGTCAGCAAAGCACGTCAGCTGCGCAGCGAGATCAATGCCCAGGTGGCAGAAAGCATCAGCGGCATGAGCACGCTCCAGGCCAGCAATGCAACGCAGCGTTTCGGGGAGCGCTTTGCCAGCACCAACCAACAACATTACCAGGCACGGCTTGATGAACTGCGGGCCAATGCCTGGCTGCTGCGGCCTGCGCTGGATTTTTTGAATTCCGTATTGCTGGTCGTGGTGATTTTCTGTTTTGGCCAACAGAATTTTTCTGGTGTTGAAATCGGCATCCTGTACGCTTTTGTCAGCTACATTGCCCGCGTGGTCGATCCGCTGATTCAGATTACTTTGCAATTTGGACAGATACAGCAGGCCGTTGTTTCTGCCGCGCGGGTCAATACCCTGCTGCATGAAACACGCACCCCGGATACCAGCCAGAACGCCGCTATGCACAGCGGCGAAGTGGAGATTGAACATCTGAGTTTTGGCTATGATCCGGCGCATCCGGTGTTGCAGGATATTCACCTGCGGATTCCATCCGGCAGCTTCTTTGGTGTCGTCGGCCATACCGGCAGCGGTAAATCCACACTGATGAGTCTGTTACTGCGCTTTTATGCAGCCCAGTCTGGTCAGATTCGTATTGACGGTCATCGTCTGTCCGATTTTTCGGATGCCTATTTTCGCAGTCATGTGGGACTGGTACCGCAAGAGCCGTTCCTGCTGGCAGCCAATGCGCGGGACAATATCGCAATGGGCAGGCCTCTGTCCGATGCAGACATCACGGCGGCGGCAAAAGCAGCACATGTTCATGATTTTATCTTACAGCTTGAAAATGGTTATGACACATCGCTGGGCGAAGGCGGCGCCCGCCTCTCTACCGGGCAAAAGCAGTTGATTGCCATTGCCAGGGCGCTGGCAGGGAAGCCGCGCATCCTGTTTCTGGACGAAGCCACATCGCATATTGACAGCGAAACCGAACAGATCGTGCAACTGGCATTAAACGAATTGCGGGGCAAGGTCACGATCATTGCCATTGCGCACCGTTTGTCCACGATTCGTGAAGCAGACAACATCATTGTCCTGAATCACGGCAAGCTTGCTGAACAGGGCGCTCATCAGGAACTGATGCAGCTGGAACAGGGAATTTATCAGAAACTGTATTTATTGCAGACGCTGGAAGATTAAGGAAAAAAAATGAAATGGATACTGGCGCTGACTGCTGCCGCAGGTGTACTGATCGCGGGCATACTGGCTTATGTGTTTCTGGTGCTGGCTCCCGGCTTGCCGGCACTCGATGCCGTGACCGATTACCAACCCAAAATTCCGCTGCGGATTTATACCGCGGATAATGCCCTGATCGGAGAATTTGGTGAAGAACACCGGGATTTTGTGCCTATCAAAGACATCCCTGCTGTCATGAAAAACGCCTTGCTGTCGATTGAAGATGCCCGTTTTTATGAGCATCACGGTGTCGATTTTATCGGTGCAACACGTGCACTGCTGGCGGATCTGGGTGGAGGCTTCCATCAGGGCGCCTCCACGATCACGATGCAGGTCGCCAGGAATTTTTTTCTGACGCAGGAAAAAACCCTGAACCGCAAGGCAAAGGAAATCCTGCTGACTTTCCGTATTGAATCTGCACTGACCAAAGATCAGATTCTGGAACTGTATATGAACCAGATTTATCTGGGTCAGCGCACTCATGGATTTTCCAGCGCTGCCCGTACTTACTTTGGTAAATCACTGGATCAGCTGACGATTGCCGAGGCAGCCATGCTGGCGGGGATTCCGCAAAACCCGGTCCGGCACAATCCGGCAGTCAATCCGCAACGCGCCAAAGAACGACAGATTTTAGTGTTAAAAAGTATGCTGAAAAAAGGCGTCATCACGGAGGCGCAATACGATCAGGCCAGCAAAGAACATCTGACGATCACTGGCAGACAACAATTTGACTCACATGCGGATTATGTTGCGGAGATGGTACGTCAGCAGATCGTTGCGGAATATAAGGACGCCGCCTACACCTCGGGCATCAAGGTCTATACCACGCTGTTGAAAGCAGACCAGGATGCGGCTTATGAAGCCGTGCGCAAAAACATCCTGATTTACGATCAGCGTCATGGCTACCGCGGACCGGAAGTTTTTATCCGCCTCCCTCAAAACGAGGATGAAAGAGATGACGCGATTGATGAAGTATTGCGGCAACATCCCGCGAATGACAAATTACTGGCGGCAGTCGTCACGGAATCCAGTCCAAAACTGATCAAAGCTGAGCTGGCTTCCGGTGAGAGCATCGAGATCAGTGGCGACGGCCTGCGCTTTGCAGCCGGGGCTTTGCAAAGCAATGCCAAGTCAGATCTGAAAATTGTTCCGGGAGCCGTGATCCGTATAATTCAGGATAGCAAAAAACATTGGGGCGTTACTCAGTTACCGGAAGTAGAAGGCGCTTATGTGGCGCTGGACGCGAGCACTGGCGCATACCGGGCGCTGGTCGGTGGTTTTGATTTTAATCGTAAGAAATTCAATCATGTGACCAGCGGCTGGCGTCAACCGGGCTCCAGCATCAAGCCGTTCATTTATTCTGCGGCACTGGAAAAAGGCTTCACCCCGGCAACGCTGATTAACGATGTCCAGCTCTCGGCGACCAGCGAAGAAGCCTTGCGCTGGGATCCGAGAAATGATGATGGCAAATACGATGGCCCGATCACGATGCGCACAGCCTTGGCGCAATCGAAAAACGTGGTGTCTGTCCGCATTCTGAAGAGCATTGGCATTAATACCGCATATCAGTGGTTACCGCGCTTTGGATTCTCAAAAGACAAACAGCCGGATAATCTGACCATGGCACTGGGCACCGGATCAGTCACACCGTTGCAACTGGCGTCTGCCTATGCGGTATTTGCGAACGGTGGTTATCAAGTCACACCATGGCTGATCAGTAAAATCACAGATGCCAAGGGTAAGGTACTGAAAGAGTTCCCGACTCCCTCCGCTGGTACCGAGGAAACGCGAGTCATTGATGCCCGCAATGCATTCGTGACCGACAGCATGCTGCGCGAAGTGACCCGCAGCGGTACCGGCGCGGCAGCGAGCGTGCGTCTGAATCGCCATGATCTGGCAGGTAAAACCGGTACATCCAGTGAAGCAGTGGATGGCTGGTTTGCCGGCTATGCGGTGAATATTGTTGCTGTCGCCTGGATGGGTTACGACGATCCGAAGTCTCTGGGCAGCCGGGAATTCGGTGCCACGCTCGCGCTGCCAATCTGGATAGACAGTATGCGCGTCAGCCTGAACGGTAAACCGGAAATACAGCGTCCGGTGCCTGACGGCATCAGCAACGCCGAAGGTGACTGGATGTATACCGAATTCCTGAACGGTGCAGGAATCAAAACATTGGACATAGACACAACCAGTGTCACTTCACCCTGAAACATCAAAAAAAATACCCGCAATGACATACGCATTGCGGGCAAACATCCTGACCTTTGGAGGAGAAGCAGTAGGATAGGTGAAATTGTAAACATTCCCGATGACAAGATAATGACAGTTTGGAACATCCCACTTTTCTATGCGTCACAGATCCTGACTCTACCGCATGACGGACCGGACGGTCCTTTCATCGCAAACGTCTGATTCCTGCAACCTGGAATTTTTCAGAAACCGCCAGAGTTGACTGCGGATCAGCATCAACGGCGCATATCTTTCCGAGTATTGTCGTGTATTAGCCGGTATAAAATTTTACAAAAAAATATTCTGCTTTTTTTAAATCAAAATTTTCACTATTGCCACAGCTTCAAGTAGTGGTATCGTCGCCAGGATGTCTGAATACCGCTGTTGTACAAAGACGTCTACTTGAGCAAACCACTTATCCATCAAAACCTGCCATTGGTCAGATTATTGCTGTAAAGCATTACAATCTGTACCTATAATTGATACAGGAACATTCTGCGCCAACAGCGCGGATGATGGAATAACCGGAGATGACGGCAATGAACAGAGATCATTCTGCAGCAGGCAGAATACGAGGCTTTACCCTGATCGAACTTTTAACCGTGATGGCAATTGTGGGGATACTCGCGGCCATTGCCTATCCGTCTTATATTCAGCACGTCATCAAGACGAACCGCTCCGCTGCCCAAAGTTTCATTCTGAGTGCGGCCAATAAGCAGGAGCAATACAACCTCGATGCACGGCAATATGCAACCACCATGGCACTTCTTGGCTTAACCAACATCCCGACTGAAGTATCCAAAAACTATAATGTCACGATAACAGCCAATAACTCGGCAACACCTCCGACGTATACGATTACGGCAACGCCGATCGGTAATCAGCTGAACATGGATACGCAGTGCGGGAGCCTGACGATCGATCAGGTGGGAAACAAGGGAATCTCCGGAACAGGCACTGTGTCCGGTTGCTGGTAAAAATTATTGAAAAGTTCAATCATGTGTTATCCAGATCCTTCAAGACCACTTCAACGCTACGACAGCTTTGGATTTACACTGGTTGAAATGTTGACCGCCATAGCAATCATGGCCATTCTGTCGGCCATCGCTGCCCCAGCGTTCAGAGATTTTATCGCTGGCCAAAAAATTAAAACGGCCACCTATGATCTGTCCTATACACTCACTTTTGCACGCAGCGAAGCGATCAAACGCAATAGCAATGTCACCATCGCAGCAGCCAGCGGTGGCTGGCAAAATGGCTGGGCAGTCAATGCAGGCACAATCAATATCAATCAGCACGAATCTGTTCCTGGTCTGACCATTACCGGCCCGGGTGCCAGCATTATTTACAGCTCAAACGGGCGCATTCAGGCAACCGCTAATCAGACATTCGCCATCAGCAGCACAACTAACCCTAATTCGTCACCACGCTGCATCACGATTAACCTGAGCGGGTTACCCAACACCAAGAAAGGGGCCTGTTCATGAACTTTCATCGGAAAATCCGCCCTATTCAAGCAGGTTACAGCATGATCGAAGTGCTGGTGACGCTGGTGATTCTGATGCTGGGTCTGCTTGGTCTGGTAGGGCTGATGCTGTTAAGCCAGCGCTCAGAAATGGAATCCTATCAACGCGCTCAGGCGCTGGTGTTGCTGCAGGATATGGCTGGACGTATTAATGCAAATCGTACCGCAGCCCCATGCTATGCAATCACAACGGATGCCATCAATGGCACCCCATACCTCGGGGTGAGTTCCAGCGTCACACCATCGTGTTCGTCAGGCTCAGTCGAAGCCTATACCCTTGCCAATAATGACTTGACGGCCTGGAATAATTTACTTACCGGTACTGCAGAACAAAGCGGCACAACGAATCTGGGAGCGATGATCGGCGCCCGCGGCTGCGTCAGTTTTGACTCAGCAAGCGGTACTTATCTGGTCACCGTCGCCTGGCAAGGAAATGGAAAAACTGCCGCGCCCGGATCCGGACTGTCTTGCGGTAAAGGTCTGTATGGCGATGAAACCATGCGGCGTGTTGTCAGTATGCCTTTGCAGATCGCTAACCTGAATTGATCATGATGAATACGACTGTCTCTCCGCTCCCTCGACCTTATACCGGCGATTATCAGACAGGTCTGTCTCTGGTCGAATTAATGATTTCCATCACTATCGGGCTGCTACTGCTGACGGGGATTGCCATGCTGATCACTCAGCAAAGCAGTAGCCGCACAGAAATTGATAAATCAGGACGACAGATAGAGAATGGGCGTTACGCATTAACACTGTTGCAGGATGATATCCAGCATGCCGGGTACTACGGGCAATATTCTGGCGCGCTCACCACACTGACCGCATTACCAAACCCCTGCGCTACCGATATCGCCAGCATTGACGCGTCTCTGGCCATGCCACTGCAAGGTTACGATGCACCAACAACAGTTCCCGACCCGCTGTCCACCTGCCTGCCAGATGCCAATCACGTCAGTGGAACAGATATTCTCGTGGTGCGCAGACTGGAAGCAGATGATACGCTTCCCACAATTTCCACCGCAGTTCCCGGTCAAATTTACGTGCAGGCGACCCCGGACGGTAAAGTGACCGGTTCCGGCAGTGATACCAGCGTGTTTAACCTGACGCAAAAAGATGGAACAACACCGGCTGAATTGCGTAAATACGTGGAACATATTTATTTCATCAGTCCATGCAATGTCTATGCTCCCGGAGCCACAACCTGCACAGGAACAGCAGATGATGGCAACCCGGTACCAACGCTTAAACGGCTGGAAATGTCCGTCACATCGGGAACGACTACGCTTGTCGTAACTCCATTGGTAGATGGTATCCAGAATATGCAGCTTGATTATGGGATTGATAATACAGGATCAGGTGTTCCGGCATTACCGTTTGTCACGGCACCTAATGTGGCTGACTGGCCAAACGTGATGGAGATACAGGTTAATCTGCTGGCGCGAAACAGTGAAACCACGACCGGTTATGTAGACAGCAAAGCGTATAACATGGGACTTGCCGGAACGGTAGGACCATTCTCCGACGCATACAAGCGCCATATCTATACCGCTGCAGTACGCGCCATCAACCCCAGTGGCCGGAGAGAATAAATGATGTATCAAGCACGCTACAAAATGAAGCATCAGCGCGGAGCGACTTTTCTGGTCAGCCTGGTGATGCTGATCGTCCTGACTCTACTGGTCGTCTCAGCAATCCGGATGGGCAATGCCAACCTGAAAACTGTTGGCAATATGCAGGCCAAAAACGAAGCCGCAGCAGCAGCGCAACAGGCAATTGAAACCATCATGAGCAATCTGAATAATTTTTATACGCCGGTCGCCCAGACAATCAGCGTTGATATCAATAACGATGGCGTGCCTGATTACACGGTTAATACCTCTGCGGCGGTATGTCTGAAAATGGTTCCGGTCGAAGGTTACAGCGTTGAGTTTGCCCAGTCGGCGCCGAAAGACACTTACTGGGATATCAAAGCTGTCGTTACCGATAACCGGACCGGTGCCTCGGTCACCTTACATCAGGGTGCAAAAGTACGCATGGATGCAACAGCAACCTGCACATAGAAATTTGACGGACGATCTGCCAGACAGGCAGGTTCACCTGCCTGTCGGAACAAATGCCGGATAACCGTATTTTGAACTGCTACAGAAACGTATCATCAGGAGTTTGCGATGAAATTTTCAAGATTTTTCCATACGATACTGCTTGCGCTACTGGCGTTGAGTGCCTTTACCAGCCAGGCTGCCGATACAGACATATTTAACCAACCGCCCGGAGTAACGCCACCAGCGCCGAATATCATTTTCATTCTGGACAATACGGCAAACTGGTCGAAAGCATCTCAAAAATGGTCCGGCTCGCCTACCCAGGGCCAGGCGGAACTGATTGCGATCAAAAATTTTGTTGCCGGCTTAACCCAGCCGGCCAACGTCGGCCTGATGATGTTTGACGTCAGCACCAAAGATGGCAGTTATGTACGTTATGGCGTACGCAGCATGAGCGTCAGCAATAACAATGCCGCATTGCAGGATATTGTTTCTTATATCTCGGCAAACGTGAATTCACCCAGCGAAAAGATCAATCAGTCTTCTGGCGATTATGCCAATGCGCTATATGAAACCTGGCTTTACCTGACTGGCGCCAATAGCTGGGCCGGTATGGCAGCCAATGCTGACTATTCGGGCAACGCCGTCAGTCACACACCGGCAGGAGAAGGGTTGAGCAGTAACTTCGCCTACAAAGGCTCCGCCAACGGTTCGGCCTACAACACGCCAATCAATACTAATGGTTGCGCTAAAACCTACATTATTTTTATCGGTAACAACCGGCAGGGACAACTCCCCCCCACACCCAGTGCCAGCGATCCGGCAGCGACAACACTTACAGCCTATCACTACACATCCACACCCGATGTCCAGTCTGCGTGGGCGCGTTTCCTGCACCTGCGGCCGGATCTGACGCCAGGCAGTGTCGCTGCCACCAACGGCTCCGTCACCACTTACACAATTGATGCCTACAATGCGCAGCAAAATGTGGCATTTACAAGCATGATGAAAAACATGGCCAAAAATGGTGGCGGTCAATACTTCCAGGCTGGCAGCGATCAGGCGCTGGCAGCCGCATTGCAAAATATTCTGGCCCAGATTCAGGCAGTCAACTCTGTATTTGCATCTGCGTCTCTGCCGGTATCCGTCAGTGTGCGCGGCAGTTATCTGAATCAGGTATATCTGGGTGTTTTCCGTCCCGATCCGATGGCAGCTCCGAACTGGGTTGGTAATCTGAAGCAGTATCAGCTCGGCGTCGATACCGCAACCACGCCACCAACGCTGTTCCTCGCAGATAGTCTCGGCGCACCGGTAGAAAACCAGACCACCGGTTTTATCAATCCGAGCGCAGTCAGCTTCTGGACTCAGTCTTCAACCTTCTGGGATCCGTCTTATTATGTCAATTCGCAAGGTGTCGGCGGTAATTCAGACTCGCCGGATGGTGACCTGGTTGAAAAAGGAGCCGCAGCACAATACGTGCGTACGACCTACGCAACCAGCCAGACCAGTCGTAACATCTATACCTGTACAGGGAATTGTACCGGCGGATCATTATTATCCGCCACACCATTCGATACCAGCAATAGCGCCATCACCAATACCATGCTGGGTGCCACAAGCACTGCAGATCATGATTCCATCATCAACTGGGTTCGTGGCGGCAATACGCAACTTGATGATAATCCATCGCCTGTAGCAACGACTTCCTATATCCGTGGCTTTAATCACGGCGACGTATTACATTCACGCCCGGCAGTTGTAAACTACAACCGTACTGCGGATGACGTCATGCTGTTTTACGGCGGCAATGACGGCATCCTGCATGCTATAAAAGGGGGCCAGAATATCTCTAATAATGACGGCAGTGAACTGTGGGGCTTCATCGCTTCCGAGCACTTTCCGCAATTCAAACGGATGCGCGACCACGCTCCGCTGATTTCGACAACCAATCCCAAACCTTACTTTATGGATGGGTCGGCAACGGTATATACCTATTCTTCTGCTGGCGATGGCAAGATCGATTACACCCGCGGTGACAAGGCCTACCTGTTTGTCACCATGCGACGGGGTGGTCGCTTTGTCTACGCGCTGGATGTCAGCAATCCGGCAGCACCAAAATTCCTTTGGAAACACAGCAATACCGATACGGGATTCACCGAACTCGGCCAAACCTGGTCGGACATGAGAGTCGCGAAACTGCGTTATCAGGCTAATCCGGTTTTGATCTTCGGAATGGGGTATGACGCTACAGCGAATGATCCTATCATACAAGGCACGGCAACCATGGGGCGTGGCGTGATGGTGCTCGATGCAACAACCGGCGCCCTGATCTGGCAGGCCGGCACGTCCGTATCGGGAGCGCTTTACAACCTGACCGTACCGGGTATGAGCTACGCCATTCCATCCAATGTTGCCCTGTATGACTCCAATGGTGATGGAAATATTGATCGGATTTATGTCGCCGATACTGGTGCCAACGTCTGGCGCATCAACGTCGATGACGCCATGCCTGCCAACTGGACAGTGACGAAACTGGCCTCACTGGGAGGCACCGGCATCAATGCACGGAAATTTCTCTATCCGCCCGATATTATCCCTGCCACTACCAGCAACAACTTCGACTCTTTGCTGATCGGATCGGGGGATCGTGAACACCCCTTTGATACCACCATCCAGAATCGCTACTACATGATCAAGGATGATCACAGCCTCAATGCAGTCAGAGCGACCCCGATCATTGAAGGTGCTGCCGGATCAACAACCGGCGTCTCTGGTCAACTGTATGATGTGACCGCCGATACTGTGCAAATGGGCACTGCAGCCCAGGTTGCCGCCACCAATACTGCACTGACCACGGCAAGCGGATGGTATGTCGCCCTGAGTCCTGGTGAAAAAGTGGTGAGCGGCTCAACGACCCTGGCAGGAACTGTTGTTTTCGCCACCAATTTACCTGCAACAGCAGCAACCAATACCTGTACCGGTAATCTCGGTGAGGCACGCATCTATATGCTGAACTACCTCAACGGCGCGTCGACCTTTGATGTCAATCAGAGCCACACGCTGACCATTACGGATCGCTACTCCGTCCGTGCCGGCGGCGGATACCCACCGACCCCGGTTCCGATCTCTGTGCAGATTAACGGTAAGACCTATCAGGGTGTGATCAGCGGCACCAAGGTTATTACACCACCGGCACCAACACTCGGTCGCCGTTACCGGACATACTGGCAGCGAAATATCGATTAATCCTCCTTGAAAAAGGTTCCCCCGGCTAACGCCCTCATGTGATGAGCAATCGCTTTGAGGGCGTCATTGTCAGGGCGTTGCAGCCTCGCATTCGTTTTATACACCCGTTTTGAGCAGGCACCGGAACAGCATTTTGTGAAAAAATAAGCGTTCAACCGAACCCTCCCGCCCGACTCATGAACGCGCGTCTTCTGAAGTTTTTATTGTGCTCCCTGGCCTTACATCTGACATGTTTGTGGATTTTCTGGCGGGGAGACTTCGCTCCCTATGGCACCGTCAAAACTCTGCCCGGTAAAGTAACGGCACCTTCAGGGTTGACGATCCGTATTGTGGCAAGCAGCAAAAACCAGAATCCAGCCATACCTGTGCCCTCCAAAGAGGAAGTGCCGGCAGAGACGCACGATTCATCTGTGAATATAAAAAACTCAAACGAGCAGGCAAAACTGCAGACTGAAAACGTTTTATCTGAAAATTATTTCCCGGCGGGCAGTCTGACCCGCTTGCCAGAACCAGTCACCGATATCGACTTGAATATCCCTGCTATCGATGAAGTAGCTGTGGCAGGAAAAACAGAACTGACGCTGCTGATTGATAGCGACGGCACCGTCGTCAACGTTCTGGAATCTGGTGAGAACGAGGATGAATGGGCTTTTTCCAGATTGATCGCACAACATTTCCGGAATGCCCGCTTTATACCGGGGGAAATCAATGGAAAAGCGGTGAAGTCTGCATTGAAAATCACGGTGATCAGCGAACCCCGTCTCAAACAGGGCGATTGACGGTGCAACGTTATCCAGACTCAGCGTCACACCGTAACAGCCTATATATTGACGTCAGCATTTTCCTGCCCTGACGTCAAAAATAACGAGACAGTTCAGGTAAACATTAACCGTCGCGGCGTATACTCAATCTGCGATTGACACCGGCTCCTCATAATGCAGTTCGCGCATGGCACTGAAACCTGCCCGCAGATCGGCAATCAGATCCGGCACTGCTTCCAGACCGACATGCAGGCGCAGCATCGGCGACTGCCAGCTTTCTGCTTTAACGGTACGGTAATTCGCTGGCCGGGTCGGCAGTATCAGGCTTTCATATCCTCCCCAACTGAAACCGATACCGAATAACTGCGTCCGGTCAATCAATGCCGCAACCTGTGATTCCACGATATCCTGCCGGAATACCACTCCCATCAGACCGCAGGCATATTCAGGTCGGAAATCACGCTTCCATAATGCGTGGCCTGCAGTCCCCTCCAATGGCGGATACAGAATTTCTGCCACTTCCGGTTGTTGCTGCAGCCAGCGAGCAATCTGCTGCGCGCTGTCACGGTGCACAGCCAACCGTGCTGCCATCGTCCGCAAACCACGTAAGGCCAGCGCTGCATCATCACCACCAACAGACATTCCCAGTTGCCGGTAAGTGTCACGAATACGCTGATGCAAAGCCTCATTCGTCAGAATTGCCCCCATCAGCGCATCGGAATGGCCGACGATGTATTTCGTCGCCGCATGAATCGATACATCCACACCCAGCTTAAAAGAAGCCCAGCCAATCGGTGTTGCCCAGGTGCTGTCAGAAACGACCACAGCATCCGCTGCATGCGCAGCAGCAGCAATCGCGGGAATATCCTGAACTTCAAATGTCAGAGAACCGGGAGATTCCACAAATACAACACGGGTTTCCGGTTCAATCAGCGCGGCAATACCGGCACCGATCAACGGGTCGTAGTAAGTGGTGCGAATTCCATGCTGCTTTAACAGACCATCACAAAACTGACGCGTCGGGTCGTATACCGTATCGACCATCAGCAGATGATCTCCGGGGTTCAGCAAGGCCAGCAAAGTCGTGGTGATGGCAGATAATCCTGAAGAAGTCAGCATGCAGGCTGCCGCACCCTCGGCTGCGCATAGCGCTTCCTCCAATGCCAGCGTAGTCTCGGTCGCGTGACGACCATAAGAACGACGGGTACCGTTGGCCTCTTTCAGTGCGGCACAATCGGGAAACAGCATTGTCGAAGCACGCACCAGCGGCGGATTGACTGGCCCATGGTGTGATTTCCCCTTACGCCCGGCATGGGTCAGGCGGGTGGCAGTTTGCAGATCGCTGGTATGTTTGCGCATGAATACTCCATCAATATCAGACCCCGGATTCTTTAATCCGGCTCAGGCCAAGAAGGTATTATCCTAACAATCCTGTATCAGAATTTTTTACCAATTTTTTCAGTGTAAAATATATAAATTAGAAAATTTTTCTACCAATAATTAAAAATGGATAAAAAAGATTTAGAAATTTTGAAAATTCTGCAAAAAGATGCGTCTATTCCACTCAGCGATCTGGCACAGGCGGTGCATTTATCTACGACACCATGCTGGCGACGTTTGCAGAAACTGCAGGAAGAGGGGGTCATCCGCCAGCATGTTGTGCTGTGCGATCCAGCCCGCCTCAATCTTGGTCTGACGGTCATGGTCACGCTGAAAGCGGCACAGCATAATGAAAAATGGATGCAAAAATTTATTACCGGCGTCAAAGATATTCCGGAAATTGTAGAAATTCTGCGAATGAGCGGGGATATTGATTACTTACTCAAAGTGCATGTGCCGGACATGGCTGGCTTTGATCTGGTTTATAAGAAACTGGTGAAAGTGGCCGACCTGCAGGACGTCAGTTCCAGTTTTGTCATGGAAGTCATCAAAAGCACCACGGCACTGCCGCTCGATTATGCCATTCTGAAGTCCGGCAAAAACTGATAGTCCCGCTTCGTCATTGGTGAAGTGCAAGCGATCAGAGCCGGAAGCGGTAATGCTCCTGAGTGAACAGATCAATGCCGCATTGCAGATTTTCAATCCAGTCCAGGAAAGCATGAATCGCTTCTTTACCGACAAAATAGCGCCCATGTTGCGGAACCATCATCCCGACATCCATATTCCGGACCATATTCGCCCACAACCGGCAGGCTTTATTGGAAACCATGTAGCGCTTATGAAAACCACTCATGGTATGCAGCTCCTGGTAAAAATCATCCTTCGTCCGGATCGGACGCTGAATATCATCCGGATCCACCATGGATGCACCGACGTCACCTGAAAACAGGATTTTAGATTTGTTGTCGTAGAACTGGAAATTACCTTCCGCATGTAAAAAATGGGCAGGCACGGCATAGATCGTGGTGTCTCGCAGATGCACCGGCATTCCCTCATCGGGGATACCGATAATCCGGCCATCAGCACGGTTCAGATTGCAGAAATGCGGCACAAAGCGCGACCATAATTTGGAAACGTATAAATTGCACCCGGTGCTGAACAGCCATTTATCGAGTGCACCGATAATGTCAGGATCCTGATGTGACGCAAACAGATATTTCAGCTGCTGCTTCGGCAAATATTTATGCATCGCCAGCACCAGCGAGTTGTAAGTCAGATGGCCTGAAGGATCGATCAGAGCGCCTTCACCATCTGACACTACCAGGAACTGATTGGCCTGTACGGCATGATCTCCGGCATCTTTCACCAGATCATTAAACATCACGCAGATGTGTTTACCGTCGTTATAAAGTTCGATTGCCAATTTATCTCCTGAAACCGATGCTATCCCAAAAGGGATAAATTGATTGTAATCAAAATTATGTTTTGATTATTGACTTACATCAATTTTAAGGTATCGGGAGATGGCAGGCTGCTTCGCCTGCCGGCTGTAGCGACAGAAAAATCAGAGTAACCGCTGCCAGATCGCTGTAGTGGCGGCAGCCTGATTCAGAGAGTAGAAATGGAGGCCGGGCGCCCCCCCTTGCAACAGTCGTTCACACATCTGCGTGACCACATCCAGCCCGAACGCCTTGATCGAAGCGCTGTCGTCCCCGTAGCTGTTAAGTTTCAGGCGTATCCAGCGCGGAATCTCTGCGCCGCACATTTCAGAAAAACGCTGCAGTTGATTGCTGTTCGTGATCGGCATAATGCCTGCAACAATCGGCGCGCTGACGCCGGCTTTTCTGGCCTCATCCGCAAACCGGAAATACGCATCTGCATTATAAAAGTACTGCGTGATTGCAGCATTGGCACCGGCCTGCATTTTACGGACAAAATGATTCAGATCGTCTTGCGGAGAACGCGCCTGAGGATGCATTTCAGGATAAGCCGCCACTTCGATATGAAACCAGTCACCGGTTTCAGCACGGATAAATTCCACCAGATCGCTGGCATGCCGGAATTCACCGCCCATACCATAACCGCTTGGCAGATCGCCGCGCAGCGCTACCAACCGGCGGATATCATGCGCCTGATACTGCTGCAGGATCTGGCGGATCGATTCCCGGGTTCCGCCGACACAGGATAGGTGCGGAGCAGCATCATAACCTTCACGCCGGATTTCAATCACGGTATCGAGCGTTCCTTGCTGCGTCGTTCCACCGGCGCCAAACGTGACGGAAAAATATTTAGGTTTGAGTTCACCCAGTTTCGCGCGGGTTACCCGAAGCTTCTCTGCACCCTCTTCCGTTTTGGGCGGAAAAAACTCAATGCTGAAATTATGCGTAATCATTATTTTTGTAAAAGAAGAGTCGAAAGCGTCCAGGAAATCACGCTATACAACAACGCACCGCCGACCGCCGCCCAGAATCCGGCAACATGAAATCCCTGCACCAGATTGGCAACAGCCCAGAACAGCAGCCCGTTAATAATAAAAATAAACAGCCCCATCGTCATCACAGTTGCCGGTAAGGTCAGGATCACCAGCACCGGACGCAGAACGGTATTTACCAGTCCCAGTACCAGCGCCACCAGCAAAGCTGTCCCAAAACTGTCAATAGAGACAGAATGCATCAGATATGGAATCGCGAGTAATGCCAGCGCATTGACCAGCCAGGTTGCAAGCAGACGCATCAACTTTCTCCTTCAGAAGAACCGGACACTCCCCGCTGCTGCCGGCATACGGGGAGGATTGGTACTGGATTAATAACGGTAGTGTTCCGGCTTGTAGGGGCCTTCTTTTTTAACGCCAATATAAGCAGCCTGTTCGTCGGTCAGTTCGCTCAGTTGCGCATTCAGTTTTTTCAACTGCAGACGAGCAACCTTTTCATCCAGATGTTTCGGCAACGTGTAGACGCCTACCGGATATTTCTCATTGTTCTGGAACAGTTCGATCTGTGCAATCGTCTGGTTCGCGAACGAAGAACTCATCACATACGAAGGATGACCGGTACCGCAGCCAAGATTGACCAGGCGGCCTTCGGCCAGCAGGATGATGCGCTTACCGTCGGGGAAAATGACGTGATCAACTTGCGGCTTGATGTTTTCCCAGGTGTATTTCTTCAGCGAGGCAACGTCGATTTCATTATCGAAGTGACCGATGTTGCAGACGATAGACTGATCCTTCATCTTCACCATGTGATCGTGGTTGATGACATGGTAATTGCCGGTGGTGGTCACGAAAATATCGCCAAGCGCAGCCGCGTAATCCATTGTGACGACGCGGAAGCCTTCCATTGCCGCCTGCAATGCGCAGATAGGGTCGATTTCGGTGACCCAGACTTGCGCCGACAACGCGCGCATCGCTTGCGCGCAGCCTTTGCCGACGTCACCATAACCCACGATGACCGCGACCTTGCCGGCGATCATTACATCGGTTGCACGCTTGATGCCGTCAACCAGCGATTCACGGCAACCGTACAGATTGTCGAATTTCGATTTGGTGACCGAATCGTTGACGTTAATCGCCGGAAAAGCCAGCTTACCTTCTTTGTGCATCTGGTACAGACGATGCACGCCGGTAGTGGTTTCTTCGGTCACACCCTTGATGGCGGCGAGGCGTTTCGAGTACCAGTCAGGTTCGTTTTTCAGGTGCGATTTGATCGCATTAAACAGGCAGACTTCTTCTTCGGAACCCGGGTTGGCAAGTACCGAGATATCTTTTTCAGCGCGTTTGCCAAGATGCAGCAACAGTGTCGCATCGCCGCCGTCGTCCAGAATCATGTTTGAATAACCGCCGTCGGTCCATTCAAAAATACGGTGCGTGAATTCCCAGTATTCGTCGAGGTTTTCACCCTTGAATGCAAATACCGGTATACCGCCGGCAGCGATGGCCGCCGCCGCATGATCCTGGGTCGAATAGATGTTGCAGGATGCCCAACGTACCTGCGCGCCCAGCGCGACCAGTGTTTCGATCAGTACCGCAGTCTGGATCGTCATGTGCAGAGATCCGGTAATGCGTGCGCCTTTCAGCGGCTGACTCGCAGCGAATTCTTCGCGGATTGCCATCAGCCCTGGCATTTCCGTTTCAGCGATTTTGATTTCTTTACGACCCCAGTCAGCCAGGCTGATATCGGCGACAAGGAAATCCTGGTTTGCAGTGTGAGTAGTCATGATGGTGGCGTTCTCACGCCCTCCTTTCGATAGAAAAAAGTAACGTGAGCGCAGTTTTGATGAGCCAGCCGTCACCCGGTTTCATTCTTCACCTCATGCAGAGATGAGAAAAAAGGCTAGGGGCTGAACCCGTGATTCCAAGCCTGGCAAGTTTGAACACTTGTCGCAACGCTCCTTGGAAGAGCTGAAGTATAGCGCAGCAAGCCGGATTCTGCACATTTTCATGCCGCAACCACCTGTCACTGACGGGTGCGACGACCGGGAAATATCATGAAAGCAACATCATGCCCGGCAAGTATTTCTGATCCGGGCGGAAACAATCGCCAGCCCTGGAAATGCATACATCACTGCAAATCGCGACTGGCTTAATGGCCGTCAAACTGGCAAACCGTGTATAAAGGCAGGCCGCTCTCCGAAATCAGTCTGGAACCGCCAAGTTCAGGCAAATCCACGATCACTGCACCTTCGACGACGGTGGCACCAAGACGCTCCAGCAGCTTTTTACCCGCCATCATGGTACCGCCAGTGGCGACCAGATCGTCGATCAGCACCACGCGGTCACCTTGTTTGCAGGCATCCGCATGCAGTTCGACCGTTGCGCTACCATATTCGAGTTCATATTCTTCCGATACGGTGTGGAAAGGGAGTTTGCCTTTTTTCCGGATAGGGACAAAACCGAGATTCAGTTCATACGCCAGCACCGAACCGATAATGAAGCCGCGTGCGTCGAGGCCGGCGACGACATCGATTTTCTGATCCATGTAGCGATGTACGAACATATCGATCAGGACGCGAAACACCTTCGGGTTTTGCAATAAAGGCGTGATATCACGAAACATCACTCCCGGTTGCGGCCAGTCCGGCACAGTGCGTATATGTTGTTTGATGTATTCGGAGGGATTAAACATCGCCGGAAGTCCTTCAGTTTCAAAAATAACCCGTTATTTTAGCAGGCGTTGCTCTGCTCTCGCGACAGCCTCTGAGGTGCCGCGGACAACGACGATGTCACCGGCCTGCAGCAGCATCGAATCATGATGCTCCTGCCTGACTCTGCCTCGCCTGACGGTATGCACATCAGCGCCAATTTCGGTCAGCTGCAATTCACCGAGCATTTTTCCGATCGCATTTGCCCGTTCATTGAGGACGATCGTATGCAGACGGATTTGCATCGCTTCCGGGCTGTCGGCCACATCGCTGGCACCGCGAAAAAACCCGCGCAGGGACTCATAACGCGCGTCTCTTGCCGCCTGCACCCTGTGCACCACGCGGCGTAGCGGAATCCCCAGCATGACCAACGCGTGAGAAGCCAGCATCAGACTGCCCTCCATCAGCTCAGGCACGACTTCCGTTGCACCGGCGGCCCGTAATTTCTCAAGATCAACATCATCGTGGCTGCGCACGATCACGGGTAATGCCGGATTGATTTCGTTGACGAAATGCAGCACTTTCAGCGCCGATGCGGTGCTGGTATAAGTGACCACCAGCGCCGCCGCACGGTGAATTCCGGCAGCCATCAGGCTTTCACGGCGGGCAGCATCACCGTATGAGACATTGGCACCCGCTGTCTGCGCCTCATGCACCCGATCAGGATCAAGATCAAGTGCGTGATAATCAATTTTTTCCTCCTCGAGCAAGCGCGCCAGACTTTGTCCACTACGGCCGAAACCGGCAATAATCACATGCTTTTTCGACGTCATGGTGCGTGCGGCGATCTGCGTCAGCGCCAGCGATTGCATCATCCATTCATTGGCGGAGAATTTCATCACGATGGCATCTGACTTCGCCAGGATGAATGGAGATGTCAGCATCGACAACACCATCGATGCCAGAATCAGCTGCAGCAATTGCGGGTCGATCAATTGCAGATCACCCGCCTGATTCAGCAAGACAAATCCGAACTCACCCGCCTGCGCTAATGCCAGCCCGGTGCGCAGGGCAACACTGACGGAACTGCCGAATGCGCGCGCCAGCCCGGTAATCAGTACCAGCTTTAACAGCATGGGGCCGATAAACAACAATATCACCAGCCACAAATGATCCCAGACCAGTCGCCAGTTCAGCAGCATACCGATCGTAATGAAAAACAAGCCAAGCAAAACGTCGCGGAAAGGTTTGATATCTTCTTCCACCTGATGCCGGAATTCGGTTTCAGAAATCAGCATGCCCGCCACGAATGCGCCCAAAGCCATGGAGAGCCCGGCCTTTTCGGTCAGCCAGGCTGCGCCCAGCGTGATGAACAGCAGATTCAGCATAAACAGTTCCTGCGATCGCCGCCGGACTACAATCGTGAACCAGGTACGCATGATCCGCTGTCCGACCACCAGCAGCAGCAATAACACCAGCACCGCTTTACCGCTGGCCCAGGCCAAAGTCTGCACCACATCTTTAGAATGGGTAGCCAGCGCGGGCACCAGAATCAGCAAGGGCACCACCGCCAGATCCTGAAACAACAGAACACTGATGATTTGTCGCCCGTGCAAACTTTCCAGTTCAAGCCGCTCAGTGAGCATTTTGGACACAATCGCCGTAGAAGACATGGCCAGCGCGCCGCCCAGCGCAAAAGCAGCTTCCCAGCCGATCTGGAAATAACGTGGCAGCCAGGCGCTGGCTAGTGCACCCAATGCAAAACTGGCGGCAATCGTGACTGCCACCTGCGCCATACCCAGGCCGAATACGGCCTTGCGCATAGACATCAGCTTGGAAAGGGAAAATTCGAGTCCGATCGAGAACATCAGAAACACCACTCCAAACTCAGCCATTTCATGGGTCACTGCGCTGTCTTCAGCAAACCGTAGCCCAAACGGACCGATCAGGATGCCGACGACCAGATAGCCGAGAATAGGCGGTAGCTGCAGCATACGAAAGGCCACCACCCCCAGAACGGCGGCAGCTAACAGTGAAAGTGTGGTATCAAGTGCATTCATGAAGACTATTATTGCCGATTTATCGACGCTGAATCCTGTTTTATTCCAACGACGATTAACTACGTTACGTCTGGCAGAGTTTTTGCTTACAGAATTTCGTTTATACTTCCGGCATGAACGCTCTGAATGCATCCCCTACCGATGACGCACTGGTATCAGCCGCCCGGCGTGCTGTGCAGCTCGCGTCCGAAACCCTGCAGATTGAAGCCGATGCGCTGATCCAGTTACAGGAACGGCTGCGCGCTGGCGACGCTCCGGCATTTTCGCAGGCAGTCAGCATGTTGCTCTCTTGCCACGGCAGAGTGGTGGTTTCCGGTATTGGCAAATCCGGCCATATTGCCCGCAAAATTTCAGCCACCTTTGCCTCAACCGGCACACCGTCCTTTTTCGTCCATCCGGCAGAAGCCGCGCATGGTGATCTTGGCATGGTGACGCCGCAGGATGTCTTTATCGCCATTTCCTATTCCGGCGAAGCTTCTGAACTGATGTCTATCCTGCCAATCATCAAACGGCTCGGTGTCAGGCTGATTGCACTGACCGGCAACCCGCAATCAAGTCTGGCCGGTATTGCGGACATCCATCTGAATCTGCATGTCGATAAAGAAGCCTGCCCGCTGAATCTGGCGCCGACAGCCAGTACCACTGTCACGCTGGCACTGGGCGATGCGCTGGCAGTCGCCGTGCTGGATGCGCGCGGTTTCCGGGAAGAGGATTTTGCACGTTCCCACCCGGGTGGTGCATTAGGACGTCGGCTGCTGACTTATGTAAAGGATGTCATGCGAACCGGAGAAGCCATCCCAAGTGTGACACCGGATACCGGATTGACGACAGCCTTACTCGAAATTACCAAAAAGGGGATGGCAATGACCGCCGTGGTCGATGCGGAAAACAAAGTGGTCGGAGTATTCACCGACGGTGATTTGCGGCGGTTGATAGAGACCTCGCAGGACTTCACCCAGATTCGCATCGCTGACGTCATGCATACCAACCCGCGCAGTGTACGCGCAGATCAGCTCGCGGTCGAAGCGGTGGAAGTCATGGAAACTTATCGTATTAACCAGTTATTAGTGACCGACAACGCGCATAAGCTGTTAGGCGCTTTGCATATTCACGATCTGACCAGGGCAAAGGTGATCTGATGTCTGAAGCAATGACACGCGCAGCCAGAGTTCGTCTAATGATCTTTGATGTCGATGGTATTCTGACCGATGGCAGTTTGCATTTCGGTGCCGATGGCGAAGCATTGAAAACCTTCAGCGTGCTCGATGGACAAGGCATGCGCCTGATACAGGACGCAGGAATCGCCACAGCCATTATCAGCGCCAGACAGTCTCCGATCGTGGCACGACGGGCTGCAGACTTAGGCGTCAGCCATGTGCGACAGGGCATTCATGACAAGAAATCCGCCTTCCTCCAACTATTGCAGGAACTGGGACTCAGCGCCGGAGAATGCGGCTTTATCGGTGATGACGTGATTGACCTGCCCGTGCTGACACGCGTCGAATTTGCCGTCTCTGTGCCAAACGCCCATGCCGAAGTCAGGCAGCGCGTGCATTACATCACAACGGCAACCGGCGGAAAAGGCGCAGTGCGTGAGGTCTGCGACTATCTGCTGCGCGCCCAGCAAAAATACGATGCCGTCATGGCACAGTTTCTGGCATGAAAACACCGATTACCCTCGACCGCGCCCGCATCTGGATGGCTGTTGCCACCATCGCAGTGATCGCGCTCGGCAGTTTCTGGCTGCAAAATGTAATCATGCGCGGGGACGACGATTACCAGCACAACACGGCACGTCAGGAACCGGATTATTACGTCGAAAAATTCAATTTCATCAAACTGTCTAACAACGGAAAAGCCAATTACCACGTCACTGGTGACAGTCTGGTTCATCTGCCGCGCACAGACCAGTATGAGATTCAGCATCCGCTGATCAACAGTTTTGACGACCAGCGCACTCCGATTACAATCAGTGCCGGCCGCGCTGTGGTCGAACAGAAATCAGATACCACCAAACCGCGACGGGAACAGGATGTGGTGCATTTGTACGATCAGGTCAGCGTAGAACGCCCGGAAGGTCTGAACTCGCGATTCATGCGGCTCGATACTGAATATTTAATGCTGATGCCGGATAGCGACATCATCAAAACAGACAAAGCAGTGAGCCTGATGACGGCCAACACAGACACCACGGCCATTGGTCTGAATGCCAATAACGCCAAACAGGAATTTGAATTAATGAGTAAAGTCCGGGTTCATATCAGAAAAAATGCCGGACATCATTCCAACTCTCACGACCATTGAAGCGAGTCAGCCATGTACCTCTTTTCTTTTGCCAGTCAACGCACCGGACATTTGCTGAGCCTGACACTGTTTGCCTTAAGCATGACTGCAACCTCTGCCACACGGGCAGAAAAAGCAGACAGCTATGCAGATACAATCATTGAAGCCGGCCATTCGTTTGACGATATCAAAAATAATGTCGCCGTCCTGTCGCATGGCGTCACGATCAGTCGCGGAACGCTGCTGATCAAGGCAGAAAAAGCCAACCTGAAACAAGCTGTCGACGGTAAGCAAAATGTCGTGCTGATCAGTAAACCTGGCACGCCGGTCACCTTTCGTCAGAAACGGGATGGCGGGCCGGATTTATGGATAGAAGGCCAGGCGGAATCTGCCGAATATGACGAATCCACCGAAATGGTAAAACTGATTTCGAATGCACTGGTGCGTTATCTGGATGGAAAAAAAGTCACACAAGAACAGTCAGGTGCATACTTATCTTATGACAGCAAAAATGATGTCTTCCTGGGAACCAACTCCACCAGCGGCCAGCACGTCGAGGGCAACTCCCGCGTCCGTATCGTGATCCGCAGCAAAACAGAAAAACAGGCTGACTGATATGAAAGAGTACGATAGCACCTTGATGGTAAAAGGGCTGCAAAAGCGTTACGGCGCGCGCCAGGTGGTGCGGGACGTTTCATTACAGGTTAAAAGTGGGGAAGTAGTTGGTTTGCTGGGTCCCAATGGCGCAGGAAAGACGACCTCGTTTTATATGATCGTCGGTCTGGTACCTTCGGATGACGGAGAAATCTCGATCAATGGCGTCAATGTCTCCGATCTGCCAATTCATAAACGCGCAGTCCTGGGTCTGTCTTATCTGCCACAGGAAGCCTCCGTTTTCCGCAAACTGACGGTCGAAGAAAATATCCAGGCAGTGTTGGAATTACAAAAAGATCAGGAGGGGAAATTTTTGACCGGCAAAATCATTCAGGAACGCCTGAATGCCCTGCTAAGCGATCTGCAGATAGAAAAAATCCGCGAGAGTCAGGCGCTGGCATTATCGGGGGGAGAACGCCGGCGGGTGGAAATCGCCAGGGCGCTGGCAACCAATCCGCGTTTTGTCCTGCTGGATGAACCGTTTGCCGGCGTGGACCCTATCGCGGTCATTGAAATTCAGCGTATCGTGCGCTTCCTGAAAGAACGTGGCATCGGTGTACTGATCACCGATCACAATGTCCGTGAAACGCTGGGTATCTGTGATCATGCCTATATCATTAATCAGGGTGCAGTACTCGCCAGTGGCAAGCCGGACGATATCATTCAGAATGAATCCGTACGGCGGGTGTATCTGGGAGAACACTTCCGCATGTAACGGGCTGCATCATGAAACAAGGTTTGCAACTCCGCACCTCCCAGCATCTGGCACTGACGCCTCAGTTGCAGCAATCGATACGGTTGCTCCAGTTGTCCACACTAGAACTGCATCAGGAGCTGGAAAATTTACTGACAGAAAATCCGTTGCTGGAACGTACGGATGATCCGCTGGATCAGGCGGTACGCTTACTGGCTGACGGTGCAGTCAGTCATGACAAACAATATGGCGAGGACAGCCCGACCTTATCCGGCACGGAAAGCGGTCCGGTATCACAGGACACTGCGGCAGAGCCCGACTTCCCTCCGGCAGACAGCATCAGCGCCAGCGATCAGGACTGGAGTTTTGACGATGCCCCAGCTGCGACCCGCAGCCAGGACGATGAAGAAAGCCGCCCCCAACTGGAAGCAGCCCATATCAGCCTGCACGATCATCTGCGTGAACAAATGCGCCTGAATCTGCGGGAACCGCGTGACCGCGCACTGACTGAGCTGATCATTGATGCGCTGGATGATAATGGCTATCTGACGGAATCACTCGACGACATCTACTCAGGTTTGCCGATTGAATTATGCGTCGAACCGGAAGAGCTGGATTTTGCGCTGACGATGGTGCAGAGCTTTGAACCCGCAGGAATCGGCGCCAGAACACTCTCGGAATGCCTCGCACTGCAGATCAGACGCCTGCCTCGCATTCCCTTCGTCACACGCAGGCTGGCGCTCGCGATTGTCGAAACGCAACTGACTTTATTTGCGCAGCGGGATTTCAACAAGCTCAAGAGAATCTTCAATTGCGATGACGAAGATTTGCGGGAAGCGCAGGCCATCATCCGGCTGTGCGAACCCCGCCCCGGAACGGCTTTCACCAGCCATGATTCCGACTACGTCGTACCGGATGTGATTGTCAAAAAATGCGGCAACAACTGGCAGGTATTGCTGAATCAGGATGTGATGCCCAGATTAAGAATCAGCAGCATGTATGCCAACATCATGCGGCAAAACCGCGGTGAAACCGGACTCAGCACGCAACTGCAGGAAGCACGCTGGCTGATCAAAAATATGCGTCAGCGTTTCGACACGATTTTACGCGTCGCACAAGCCATAGTTGAAAGACAACGCAATTTTTTCACTCACGGCGCAGTTGCCATGCGCCCCCTTGTTTTGCGCGAAATAGCTGATACACTGGGATTACACGAGAGCACTATTTCCCGTGTAACGACCCAAAAATACATGTTGACCCCACATGGCATGTTTGAGTTGAAATACTTTTTCGGCAGCCATGTCGCGACGGAAACCGGGGGGGAAGCATCGTCCACCGCGATACGAGCACTCATCAAGCAGTTGATAGGAGCAGAAGACCAGAAAAGCCCACTCTCTGACAGCAAAATTGCAGACATGCTGGGTGAACAAGGCATGGTGATTGCGCGGCGTACCGTTGCTAAATACCGTGAAGCCCTCAAAATTCCACCAGTGAGCCTGCGAAAATCTTTGTAACTTAATCCTTGTAATCACGGTTTGAATTGCTATATATGATTTAGCTCAGAACATCTCGAATCGAATGAGCCTATCGTAACAGCAAGCAACATCACTATAGGAGCACAGTATGAATCTCACCATCAGTGGACATCACGTCGAAGTCACTCCTGCCATTCGTGAATATGTACATACCAAACTGGAACGCATCCGGCGTCACTTCGATCAGGTCATTGATATTGCCGTCATCCTGACGGTTGATAAGCTCCGTGAAAAAGAAAAAAGGCATAAAGCAGATATCAATCTGCATATCAGCGGTAAAGATATTCATGTCGAAAGTCTAGCGCATGATCTGTATGCAGCGATTGATGCACTGGTAGATAAACTGGATCGCCAGGTCATCAAGCACAAAGATAAAATCCAGGATCACCAGCATGACGCGATCAAGCATATTCCTGATCCGGCATCGCCCTGACTGAACACAGTCGCATCAAAAAAGGACGCTCGAGCGTCCTTTTTTATTTCTGCACGTTATCTCACCGCACCGGCTTTGTGCATCCGGCTCCGGTATTGTCTCTCATGAATTCTGTTCACCAGTAAACTCAGTGACGTTACCGTCATGCCAGCATAAAATATTGACTTCTTCCGATTAATGAACCGGTATTCCCATGAGCGATTACGTTATCACCTCAGTCAGCAATTCCATCGGCTATATTCTGCTGGACCGCCCCAAGGCATTGAACTCCCTGTCACTGGATATGGTGCGTGCGATAAGCGCCATATTGCTCCGCTGGCGCGGCGATGCTGAGGTGAAGGCCGTGTTTATTCATAGCAGCAGTGAAAAAGCCTTCTGTGCCGGTGGCGATATCCGCTTCTTCTACGATGTCGGCACCGCGACGCCGACCGGAGACAGTGCATTGCTGGAAGACTTTTTCACAGAAGAATATGCACTGAACCATTTAATTCATTTTTATCCCAAACCCTACATCGCCCTGATGAATGGCGTAGTCATGGGGGGCGGTATGGGCATCTCCCAAGCTGGAGAAACATGCCGTTTGCGCATCGTCACAGAACGAACCAAAATGGCGATGCCGGAAGTGAATATCGGCCTGTTTCCGGATGTGGGGGGCGGTCATTTTCTCTCTCGCACTCCGGGTGAATTGGGAACCTACCTGGGGCTGACCGGTGAAATCATCGGTGCTGCCGATGCCTTATATGCGGGATTGGCAGACGTGTATATCCCGACTGCGGAAATACACGCACTCATGACTCTGTTAAGTAAAAATACGGCATCAGATCTGCGTATAGCGATACGTGATTTTGCTGCCGGCTTTGCAGATCAGGCCAAGCCGGAAACCAGCAGGTTGGCGACCCTGCACAATGCGATCAATCATCTGTTCGCCGGCAACAGCGTCAGCACCATCTGCGACAGACTGCAGCAGGACAGCAGTGACTTCGCACAACACACTCTGGCAACGATGCAAAAACGCTCCCCGTTACTGATGTCGGTCACCCTGGAGCAACTGCGCCGCAGTAAGAACATGAACGTATCGGCATGCCTGCGCATGGAAAGAAATATGGTGCGTCACTGCTTCCGGCATGGCGAGGTGCTCGAAGGTGTGCGGGCACTGGTGGTGGATAAAGACAACGCACCGCAATGGTCGCCGGCAACATTAAATGATGTCAGCGAAAATCTGGTGCAAAGCTTTTTTGCACCAGTCTGGCCAGACTATGCACATCCGCTGCGCCATCTGCAAGACTGATGCTACCGGCAATAAAAAAAAAAAGCATACGCAGGATACGTATGCTTTTTTCTTTTATGCTCAATAGCATGTTAGGGAATGTCTGATGAGTGCCCCCAACAAATTTTCAATAGCAACCAGCACTTAGGACTGGCTTTCGATATAGCCTGCTATCAATGATAGTGCATCAATGATGCGCCCCCCCACCCAAGTAAGCAGCTTTCACAGCCGGATCATTTTGCAGTTTATCTGCCGGGCCATGTACAGAGATGCGACCATTTTCCAGCACATAGCCATAGTCGGCCACCGCCAGCGCTGCTGCAGCAAACTGCTCCACCAATAGCATGGTCCTGCCTTCCTGCTTGAGTCGCTGAATAATGCGGAAAACCTCATCGACCAAAATAGGTGCCAGCCCCATAGATGGCTCATCCAGCAAAATCACTTCGGGATTCAGCATTACCGCACGCGCCATCGCCAGCATCTGCTGTTCCCCACCGGACAAAGTGCCGGCCAGCTGATGGCGACGCTCTTTCAGACGCGGGAATAATTCCATAGCCTTTTGCAGATCGCTGTCGATATCACCACGCGGGCGCGACCGGGTAAAACGCGGGAAAGCGCCGAGCAGCAAATTATCCGTCACTGACATGGTGGCGAAAACACGCCGCCCCTCAGGGGAATGCGCCAGACCGGCACGGGCAATTTTATGAGAGTCCAGGCCTGTGACATCTTTGCCAGCAAGCGTCACCTTACCTTCTTTCGGCTTCAGCATTCCGGAAATCGCACGCATGGTAGTCGTCTTGCCGGCGCCATTGGACCCAATCAGCGTCACGACTTTACCTTTCGGAACTTCCATTGAAATTCCGTGCAGTACCTGAACCTTACCGTATGCGGCATGCAAATTTGAAATAGTTAACATCTTGCCTCCTCAGGCTGTCACAGCGTGGGGTGCGCCAATATCATCGCTGACACTGCCACCAAGATAAGCTTCGATCACTTTGGAATCCGCCTGCACGTCTGCGGGTTTACCTTCGGCAATTTTTTGTCCGAAGTCCAGCACGGTCACCATATCGCAGATCGACATCACAACGTCCATATGATGCTCAATCAGAATGATCGTAATATCGTGTTCACGGATCTTGCGGATGATAGCGATCAGCTCTTTAATATCCGGCGCCGTCAAACCTGCAGCAGGTTCATCCAGCAACAGCAATTGCGGATTCAAGCCTAGTGCACGGCCGATTTCAAGCAAACGTTGTTTGCCATACGGAAGATTACGAGCTTCTTCATTTGCCAGATCGGACAAGCCGACAAAGTTGAGGATGCTGGCAGCGCGCATCCTGGCCTCACGCTCTTCCCGCAGATAACGCGGTGTATGCAGCATGACATCGAGTACATTGCTGCGGAAGGTGTTATGCAAACCAACCAGAACATTTTCCGTCGCCGTCATTTCACCGAACAGTTGGACATTCTGGAAAGTACGTGCCACACCGCCCAATGCAATCGCTGATGGCGTTGTGCCGGAAATCACGCGCCCGCTGAATTCAACCACGCCATCCGTCGGTTTATAAATACCGGTCAATACATTCATCATCGTGCTCTTACCGGAACCATTCGGCCCGATCAGACCATGGACGGTGCCTTTGGCGATTTGCAGGTCTACCTGATTCAATGCCTTTAGACCGCCAAACTGCATCAGCAACTGACGTGCACTGAGCAGGATACCGACGCGCTCGCCATTTGCCTTGACTATGGCGGTATCGTCATTTGCAGTGAATGTTACTGGTTGCGCCATCAAATGACGCGGCCCTTTACCCAGCAGTGAATTGACAAAACCGACGATGCCATCCTGCAGGTAATACACCACGAACAAAGTCATCAGACCAAATATCGTCAGACGCCAGTCGGTGATGCTTTCCAGCTTATAGGAAAAAAAGGCCATACCTGCCGTCGCAATCACAGGTACTGCCAGTTCGCGGACTGTCTTGCGTCCTTTTGCCAGCGTATAAGCACCACCGGCAATACCGATGACTGCCGCGACAGTGGCGATCTTCCGGAACAATTCGATATCCGCCAGCAAGGATGGCAGCATCACGACAATGAATGCACCCAGCAGAGAGCCGATGCGGCTTTTACGTCCACCCATAATGACTGCCAGCAGGAACAGAATCGTGAGTTCAAAGTTGTATGTGTTCGGAGAAATATATTCTTCCGAATAAGCATACAAACTGCCCGCCAGCCCTGCCAGGGCAGCGCTGATTACGAATGCATAAACTTTGTAGCGATAGACCGAGACCCCCATACAGTCAGAAGCAATCGGACTGTCGCGCAAGGCCTGAAAGGCACGGCCGAGATGAGAACGCAAGATCCGGTGCACTACAATCATCGCCAGCACCATCAACACAGCCACCACGTAAAAATTCCCGACTTCACCCAGCTTCTGACCCAATAAAACCGGCTTGGATACCTTGATGCCCATTGGTCCTTCGGTGAGAAAGGTCATCTCATTAATCAGTATCTGAATAATCGTACCGAAAGCCAGTGTCACCATCGCCAGATAAGGTCCGGTAACACGTAACGCTGGTAATGCCAGCAAGGCACCAAAAACAGCCGTAACACAGATACTGGCTGGCAGCGCCAGCAGAATCGGCATGCCGAGCTTGAAGTACAAAACGCCCGTCGTGTAAGAGCCGATTCCAAATAATCCGGCATGTCCGAGGGAAACCTGTCCAGTATATCCTACTACGATGTCCAGACCGAATAACAGAATGGCATAGATCAGAATCGTTTCTGCCAGATGCAGATAATATGGGTTTTGCATAAACACCGGCAGTAAAGCCAGCGCCGCAATTCCCAGCGCGGAAAAAAGATAGGTCATCTTGCTCATGTTCGTTCCTTATACTTTTTTGATGGCTGCTTTACCGAACAGACCTGCGGGCTTCACCGCCAGCACCAATAACAGCAAGACCAGACCCGGAACTTCTTTGTAGCCGGTGGAAATATAAAAGCCTGTGAGCGTTTCAGCAACACCCAGTATCAGGCCACCGACAATCGCACCGACGCCGGATGTGAGGCCACCGATAATCGCCACCGCGAAAGCCTTCAGTCCCAGAGCAGAGCCCATTGTGGCGCCGGTCAAAGTCAGCGGTGCCACCAGAACACCTGCGAATGCCGCTGTCGCGGACGACAGCGCATAGGAGAATGTAATGACCATGCTGGTATTGATTCCCATCAACCCTGCAGCATCGCGGTCATTTGAAGTGGCGACCACGGCTTTACCGTAAATGGATTTGCGATTGAACAACTCTACCGCCAGCATGATTGCCAGCGCACCGACAACAACGACAACCTGCATCGCCTGCACATTCGCGCCAAAAATCTGAAATGGCGCAGCAGACAACGGTGAAGGAAAAGTCAGATCATCCTTGCCCCAGATATTTTCAGCGACATTCTTAAAGATAATCGCCAATGCGATAGTGGACATGATCCAGCCGAATTCAGACTTAATCTTGATGGCCGGACGGACGCCGATCCACTCGACGAACACCCCTTGTAATCCGCCGAATATAATCACGAGCGGAATCATGAGCCAGTAATTCATGTAAGGTCCGCCATGGACATTTCCTACCAGGCTCAGACCAACCAGAGCCCCCAGCATCAACGCTTCGCCCTGACCGAAATTCAGCGTGCCGGAAGTCGCAAAGGTCAGCTGATAGCCGAATGCGATGACCGCATAGATCATCCCTAGCGCGATACCGCTGAAGACTAATTGCAATAAGATTTCCATTTTCATTTACCCGATGACATACATTCGTCAGGGCGCACGGAAATACACGCTGTTGCCTGTCGCAGTACAACATGTGCGGTGCCAATGCCTGAGATGTAGTATAGAAAATGAACCAGAGACGTCAGTCTGCGTCAGAAAAACGCTCTGGCCCGGACGGTCACTATGCCGTTATTCAGTGACGTTTATTTCGAAAAAACAATATGGCCGCCTTTGGCTTCACCCATGACAGGGATACCCGGCTTAATCGCTTCGTGATCGTCATGGGTGAATGGCTTGTTATAGGTCGTTACCACGCCTTCGACTTTTTCATTCAGATTTTCAAGCGCTTCACGCACTTTGACGCCGTCTGTGGAGCCGGCCTGCTTGATGGCAGCCGCCAGCAAATAGATCGAATCATAGCCCTGGGCAGCAGATACCGGAGATGGAATCCGGTCAACCTTGTACGACTTCTGATAAGCCTCAATGAAGGCCTTACGTTTGGGTGTATTCGGTTCCTGAATGAAAGTCTGTGGCATTATGGCGCCGTCACCATTTTTACCGGCATTATCCAGGAAGTTCCCCATCGACAATGTCCAGCTACCAATCATCGGTACTTTCCAGCCAAGCTTTTCCATACCGTTGGCAATCTGTGCCAGCTCAGGACCAATGCCATATGTCAGAATTGCCTGCGCGCCGCCCTGTTTTGCCTTCAACAACTGTGCCGTCATGTCCACATCTTTGATGTTGAATTTTTCTACTGCAACAGGTTTGACTCCTTTGGCTGCCAGTGCCTTTTCCAGATCTTCGCGACCCAGCTGACCATAGTTGGTAGAATCCGCAAGAATAGCGACTTTTGTCAGCTTGCGTTTCGCCAGCGCCTCATCGACGATCATCGCGGACTGGATAGTATCGTTGGCTGATGTGCGGAAAATATAATTATCTTTATGTTCCGGAGCAGCGAACTGTTTGGTAATCACACTACCTGTCGCCACATTATTAATAACAGGAATTTTAGCTTCCTGATAAAAACGCTGGGAAGCCAGCGCAACGCCAGTGTTGATATAACCAACCGTAGCGACCACTTTTTCCTTGTTAATCAGCTCCTGAGAAACCTGTACGCCACGTTCATTCTTCGCTTCATCATCACGCTCGACCAGTTGCAACTGACGTCCAAGCACACCGCCCTTGGCATTGATTTCGCTAACTGCAATTTTAACGCCATCACGCATCGAAACACCCATCGGCGCAGAACCGCCAGTCAACGGTCCTGAAACGCCAATCTTGATCGGTTCTGCTGCAATGCCTGCAACAGACCAGCTGACCAGTGCAGAGGCAATGAGGGCTTTCATCTTGTAAGTCATGTCGGTCTCCAGATATTGGTATGAATTTGATTGTTTGATTTTTGACGTGCTACACACATAAAGTACCAGAAAAATCTTTTTGCATTGCAACAAATGCTACTTAAGTGGAACTACGCAGACTTGTTTAAATATAGGAAAGAACAGACCCAAAATACGCCTGTCTCAGAGAGATCATCCGTTCAGAAGCGGAATACTGATGTCGCAATAGTCAGAAATTAATGTATTTCATCGTATCGGAAAAAATTTTTCACGTATTGCCTGTGGCATTCATCTCAGCAAAGGTATGCATGCCACGGGTAACACTGCACGGCTTACTTCAACAAGCTGAATACTTTGCTGATGGTTTTGCTGCCGGAACCAAGCGGATCCTGGCGGATCGATTTTTCCTCTTCGGCGATCATCAGGAACAGGCCATCCAGCGCCTTTTGTGTGACATAAGCTTCGACCGTCGCTTCCTGTTCCGGCACTACGCCAAATTTCTGCGCTTGCCCCATCACACTGTTGTATTTTGCGGATAAGCCTGCTTTATCAGTCACGCCTTTGACCAAAGGCAGAAATTTAGCTGTCAGCGGTGCGGATGTTTTTTGACGAAAGAAATCCGTTACCGAAGTTTCACCGCCCGTCAGGATATTTTTAGCGTCGGTTAATGTCATGGATTTCACTGCATTTACAAGCAAAGGTTTTGCCAGTGGCACCGCAGACTCTGCCGCACGGTTCATGGAAACAACCAGTTCGTCCAGTTGCTGGCCTTTCCCCGTCATTTTCAAAATTGGTCTGGCCTGCTCCAATATGGATGGAAGCTGAATCTTCACTTTATCATTATTCAGAAAACCGTTTTCCACGCCAAGTTTGGCAACTGCGGCGACAGAACCTTTATCCAGCGCGGCTTTCAGTCCGGCACTGGCATCCTGATTACTCAGATCGGCAAGTGAAAATGCATACGCCGATGCACTCGTAATCAAAACCGACAGCAGAGGCAAAGTCCATTTTTTGATAGATGAAAAATAGGTCATCATACAATCACTCCTGAAAAAAATAATCTGCCGCGATCAAAAAGGCAGTCCTACATGTCCTCGATAGAAAATAAGCGCTTGTGTTCACGAATCGCATAGCGGTCTGTCATACCGGCGATGTAATCTGCGATTTTTCTGGCCTGTTGCTGCTGACGCTGTGCTTCTGGCACCTCTGCCCTGACTTGGTAATCGGGCGGAATCAATTTTGGTTCTGCCATCATGACATCAAATAATTCATGAATGATGCGCTTTGCTTTGGTCATCATACGATTGACCTGATAATGACGGTACAACTGGTGATGCAGAAAATGTTTGAGAATGCGCGCCTCTTCATACTGCGCAGCCGAAAAGGCAATCAGCTTGCCGGCCTGCCGCACAGCATCCGGTGACTGCACTGCGCTATCCTGAATTCTAGCCAGCGATGTTCGCATCAAATCGACAATCAGTGTGTTGATCATGCGGCGTATCGTTTCGGAGATAGCTCGTCTGCCAATCAGATCAGGGTACATGCTGCGCACTTCGGCGCGGTGACGGCCAAAAAAATCGACTTCCATGATTTGCTGCTCGGTAATCAGCCCTGAGCGCAGTCCATCATCGATATCATGATTGTTGTAGGCGATTTCGTCAGCCAGGTTTGTCAACTGTGCTTCCAGCGTCGGCTGCGTTTTATGGATAAAACGCTGGCCGACATCACCCAATTGCCGGGCATTCTCCTGCGAACAATGCTTAAGGATACCTTCTCTGGTTTCAAAACAGAGGTTCAGACCATCAAAGGCGGCATAACGCTCCTCCAAATGATCAACAACCCGCAGGCTCTGCAGATTATGCTCGAACCCGCCGTAAGGCTGCATACAGGCATTCAGCGCATCCTGACCGGCATGTCCGAATGGGGTATGCCCAAGATCATGCGCCAGTGCGATCGCTTCAACCAGATCTTCATTGAGGCGCAAATTGCGGGCAATCGAGCGCCCTATTTGTGCGACTTCCAGACTATGCGTCAGACGTGTTCGGAATAAATCGCCCTCATGATTTAAAAAAACCTGTGTTTTATATTCCAGCCGGCGAAATGCCGAACAATGAATAATACGATCACGGTCACGTTGAAATTCGCTGCGTGATTCAGACGCAGGTTCAATAAAAAGCCGCCCTCGCGAAATCGCTGATCGGGCGGCATAGGGTGCCAGATGCTGGTCAGTCAGATTCATGGAGTCGGTGAAATACAGTAGCTTATCGTTTCCAGTAAAACATCTTTGGGAGCCTCGGTGATGAATGCCGTACCAAGCGGTTTCAACAGTATAAACTTGATCTGTCCACCTTCATTTTTCTTGTCGACTTCCATCAGTTCCAGCCAGCGCTGCTCGCCAAGATCCGGCGCCACCACGGGCAAACCAGCTGCCTCGACCAATTTCCGGATTCTGGTTTTTACAACGTCATCAATATAACCGAGGCGACAAGACAATTCCGCAGCCATCACCATGCCACATCCCACGGCCTCGCCATGCAACCATGCGCCATAGCCAAGTCCGGATTCAATCGCATGTCCAAACGTATGGCCGAAATTCAGAATCGCCCGCAACCCGCCTTCACGTTCATCCTGACGCACGACATCGGCCTTAATTTCACATGAGCGGATCACCGCATGGCTCAGCGCCTGCGGATCTCTGGCACGCAACCTTGGCATCGACTGTTCTAGCCAATCGAAGAATACCGGATCAATAATCGCACCATGCTTGATGACCTCGGCCAGCCCGGCAGATAACTCCTTATCCGGCAATGTCTTCAGGCTTGAAATATCAGCGATCACCGCCTGCGGCTGATAAAACGCACCGATCATATTTTTACCGAGAGGATGATTAATTCCCGTCTTGCCTCCCACCGATGAGTCAACCTGCGACAGTAATGTCGTCGGTACCTGTACAAAAGGCACGCCACGCATATAGGTCGCTGCGGCAAAACCGGTCATATCCCCGATCACACCTCCCCCCAGTGCCAGCAGGGTTGTTTTGCGATCGCATTTCTGTTCCAGCAAATGATCGAAAATCATCATCAGACTGTTCCAGATTTTATGCTCCTCACCGTCAGGCAAAATAACAGCGCTGCATACTTTGCCAGCATTTGTCAGGCGGGCAGTCAGCGCAGCCAGATACAGTGGCGCAACGACGGTATTCGTCACCACCACAATCCGTTTTCCCTTGATCTGCTGTGTCAGCAGCCCGGTATTATTTAATAACTCCTCTCCGATCGAGATCGGGTAACTGCGCTCGCCCAGATCGACATGTAATACCTGGTATGTTTGATTTTCACTGCTCATAAGCTGCTTGTGTTTTGCGGGAGTTCCGTGAGACGCATTTCCCGGTAATTTATCGAGAATGTTCTGGATCAGATGTTGAACATTCGGACGTCCGGTCTCAATCACCAGATGGGCGATTTCCTGATAAAGGGGATGTCGTTGCGACTCCAGTTCCTCGAGTTTTTTTCTGGGATCTGCCGTGCGGAGTAAAGGACGGTTTTTATCGTTTCGGGTCCGTTGCAGGATGCTTTGTATGCCGGCACGCAGGTAAATCACGGTTCCGCGCTCTTGCAGATAGCGTCGGCTTTCTGCATTCAGCACGGCCCCGCCACCGGTTGCCAGCACAATGCCGTCCTGCGCTGTCAGCTCACGGATCACATCAGCCTCGCGCTGCCGGAAACTCGCCTCACCTTCAATCTCGAAGATGACCGGAATCGACACACCGGTCCGTGCTTCTATTTCATGATCTGAATCGATAAAACGTTTGTTGAGTTTTCTTGCCAGGGCCCGGCCGACCGTTGTCTTGCCGGACCCCATCAGTCCTACCAGAAAGATATTATTTGACACAATTTCACTTCAAGAAATACGCAATTATGGGCAGCTCAGTGTATCCCTAATGTTCATTGTGCTGGTCGCTGCAGCACCTAAGCTATCTACCACTGTTAAAGTTACCGCATACACTGACAGTGGCGTTGATGGTGTGAAGCAACGTGCACCGACGCTAACGGCACCCACTGTCAACACGTTACCAGAAACCGTCACCGCCCCCATTTTCGGATCACTGGAGAAGCCGACATAAGGTGGCGTGCCGCCATAAATATTCAATGTAAAGGCATTATTCGACTGCTCACTGATTTCGAATGTATTCGGAGAGAGCTTCACAGTGGGCGGATTGGCCGAGACTGTAACGGTGATATTCGTACTGGCTCCCTGCGCATCAATCACTGTGACAACCGTCGATCCCACATTATTTAAAAATGCGGAGAAAGAGGAGCCATCCGCAGCTGCCGTTACCACCGCAATACTGCCATTGGTATTCGTCACACGGTAAGGCCCAGTACCACCGACGACATTAAATTTGAGAGTATCGCCGACACTACCTGTCGCTCCGGCTGGCAACACCGCCAAAGCGCCGGAAGTCGATCCTGTTACGGTAACAGCAATCGTGGTCGAATTGCCTTTTGCATCCCTCACATACACTGTCGCGGTACCGGCAGAAATACCCGTGATATCAAAATCTGTTCCATTTGCCCTCAGTTTTGCGTCTACCGAGCTCACATTGCCGCTGGCGACAGAATAAGGTGCGGTACCACCAGTAATGGTATAAGTCAGCGTACGGAGAGATGGCATTGTCAGTGCGGATGGCGCCGTCGTGTTGAGACTGACTGAGCCTGCGACAACAGTAACATCAATGCTGACGATTGCACCCAATGTGTCCTTGACGACAACGGTAGCCTTACCCTGGCCAGCACCGCCGATGATAAAGCTGTTACCTGACATGCCGACAAAAGCAACCGAATAATCACTGCTGCTGATGGAGTACACGCCACTGCCGCCACCGACCATATAGTATGGTGCAGGAGTAGTTGCGCCAACTGCCAGGTTTACTCCAGCTGGCGCGGTCGTGAATAAGGTCAATCCGGTTCCGACTGTAACGTCAATAGCAACCTTGCTACCAACATTATCCTTAACCGTGACTGTGCCGGAACCGCCACCGGCGCCACCGGTAATTGTCATCACATTACCACTGACACTGACAATCACCGCAGGGGAGCTGCTGGTTGCAGTGTATGAAGGTACGCCTCCGCCAATGGTATATGTCTGCGTAGTGCCCGGAGGAACCAGAATCTTATCGCTCGCCGTCGTAAACAACGCCGTAGTTCCCAATCCGGCACCAGCTGAACCACCGCCACCGCCACAAGCGGAAAGTGCCGCGAAGCAAATCAGCGCAAACACCATTTGGACAAACTTCTTCATAGACCACCTATCTCTTTACTAATGAATGTTATCTTGAAACAAATCGGGTAGCAGATTACTTCAAATTGAATTTATCTGTCACAATTTTTGGGGTGATAAATATCAGCAACTCTGTCTTGTCATTGGTTTTCCCAGTGCTCTTAAATAAATTGCCAAACAAAGGCAGATCACCAAAAAATGGAACTTTGGTCACATTATCGCGTTCCGTTTGCTGAAAAATTCCACCCAATACAACAGTACCACCGTTTTCCACCAGCACCATCGTTTTCACTTCTTTGGTGTCAATTGCATATCCCATGCGAGTTTCCTGACCAACACTGTCTTTATGCACCTCCACATCCAGAATCACATTGCCATCCGGCGTGATTTGCGGCGTGACTTCCAGACGCAGGGTTGCTTTGCGGAAGAAAATCGATGTCGCACCACTGGAAGTCGCTACCAGATAAGGTAATTCGGTACCCTGTTCAATCAGTGCCTTCAGCTGGTCTGCCGTGACCACCCGCGGACTGGAAATAATTTTTCCTTTGCCATCCGCCTCCAGTGCCGACAACTCCAGATTCAGGAAACGATTGGCGGCGGAAGAAAACAGACTGACTGCCAGACTGCCGGGGTTCAAACCATTAATCCCAGCAGCAGGCAAACTGACGAATTGGGAATTCGGTATATAGCTTTGGTCAGTAATTTTTGCCTGACCGGTCTGTTCACCGACCCCTAGATAATTACCTGTCACAGCAGCCCGCTGATTGCCAGATAGCTGGTAGCCAACATCACCGCCGCGCAACCCACGCAAATCCGTAAAGCCCAGTTTAGCACCCAGATTTTTACTGAATTTATCGTCAGCCTCGACAATCCGTGCTTCGATCAACACCTGCTTGGAGGCGATATCTGTTTTCTGGATCAGCTTACGCACTTCTTCCAGCTTGGAGGGAATATCTGTCACGAACAACTGGTTGGTTCTTGGTTCAATCACAGCGCTGCCGCGTTTTGACAGAATCCGATTCGTTGAAGATCCGTCTACACCAAACACTTGTTTAAATGCCTCTGCTTTTTGATAATTCAGCTGAAAAGCTTCGGTTTTTAATGGCTCCAGTTCTGCAATCTGCGCTTTTTGCTCCAGCTCCAGTTTTTCTTTGGTCAGCAATTCATCTTTTGGTGCAACCCAGATCACGTTACCGTTTTTACGCATATCAAGACCTTTGATCTGCATAATATTATCCAGCGCCTGATCCCAGGGCACATCTTTCAATCTCAGGGTGATGGTGCCAGTTACTGTGTCGCTGGCGATCACGTTTAAGCCGCTGACTTCCGCAATAATCTGCAAAATCGCCCTGACTTCGATATTCTGAAAATTAAACGACAGGCGCTCACCACGATACCCTTGTGTACCCTGAGTTAATTTGTTTGGATCTTCCCTGATTGGCTTTACCTCCAGAACGAACTGGGTATCGCTCTGATACGAGCTTTGTTCCCATAAACCTTTCGGTTCAATCACCATTTGTACATTCTCACCCACAGGGGTCGTCGTGATCGTCTGAACCGGTGAACCGAAATCAGCCACGTCCAGCCGTTTACGCAAAACCTCAGGCAATCCTACTTTTTGGAATGTGACTAACACCTTTTGTCCTTGCTGGCGCACATCCACAGCAACCTGATTCAGCGGCAGATCGACGACGATACGCCCATCGCCTGCTACGCCACGGCGAAAATCAATATCGCGGATCATCGGTTTAGCAGCCGGCGCAGAATCTGCATTGACCGGCAACCCCTGAGAATTGACCGCGGTGGCAACGCCACCGGAGCCATCAATAGTCACGATTAACGCATTACCCTCGATCGTTGCCGCATAGTTCAAAGGTCTGTTCAGATTAAAAATCATCCTTGATCTGCCGGATGCTTCAACCAGAGTCACAGAACGCACATCACCAATATTGACATCAATATTGGTTTTTCCTGTTCCGTTGGAGGCATCGGCAAAATCGAGAGCAATGCGGGCAGGGTTGGCAATGGTAAACCCGGTAGGTAGTTTTGCAAGCGGCTTTTTGAGGCTGACCTTGACAATAATATTGGCTCCCTGCTGATTCGCAATCACGGACTCAATACTATTGGTTTGCGCCATCGCCAGCTGACACCAACCCAGCATTAATATCACGCAGGTTTTCACAAACATGGCGCCCTTTTTACTTATATTTATCAACGCATTCATTTCTTACTCTCCTGCAACTCAAGCTTAACGTTACGTTCAACCCATTCACCGGACGCATCCTGGACGATCTCTTTAATCTCGATCTCCGCTTCGGTAATTTTTGTCATCAAACCAAAATTCTGACCAATATATCCACCGGCCTTTGCCTGAAAAACCGTTTTATCTGCCTGAACCAAGGCGATCCGGGTACCGTTTTTCTCGATGGTACCGACCATTTTGAGCGTATCAAGCGGGAAGGATTCCAGTGCCTCTTTGCGCCTGTCCATGTCTGGCCGTAAACCATTACTGGATTCTGCTTTTATTCTCGCCAAAACAACAAGCAGTTTGGCAGGATTAAAAGGATCAATATCCGCTTTCCCGATATAGGGAACCGGCTCATAGGCTTTAGGGGGATTCAATTTAGGAATCACCGTACGAGTTTCTTTTCTGACGGAATTCATCCACTCCGTCAACTCCTGTACACTGTTATCACCACAAGCACTCAGTACCAGGGCAGGCAACAGGATTATTGAAATTTTTATTAACCTGAGCATCATTTCTTCGCTGCCTTTTTCAGATTTGCCTGAGCCAAGACTTCCTCTTTATCAAGATAGCGGAAAGTTTTAGCTACCACCTCCAGGGTCAAAGCACCTTCTTTATTAGCGGAAATCGCCAGATTATTCAGCGTCACGATACGCGGCAATTTAGCGATATCGGCAACAAACTGTCCCAGGTCATGGTAACCACCGGTGAGCTTTACCTCGATTGGCAGCTCAGCATAGTAATCTTTCACTACCGGCGTGCCGGGTTTAAATGAGTCAAACTGCAACCCACGACCAGTGCCAGCCTGGTTGATATCCGAAAGCAAAGCATCCATTTCGGCCTTACTTGGCAACTGACGTTCCATGGTAGCGACATATTGCTGCACCAGCGTCCGCTGCTCTTTGAGCGCATCCAGATTGATGGCCTGTTGCATTTTTTCACGATACGCCTGTTTGAGCTTTACCTCTTCCTGCTTTTTCTGATCAATTTCTTCAGACTGCCCATCCCAATAAAAAAACCACCCTAAAAACAAGACCACCACCATGACGCCAAAAGCTGCCGCAAAGCGCGGGGCGACTGGCCACTGTCCCGGGTGGAGGCCATTCAGATCACGGAATTGTCCGTTGATGTCTTGAAATACCTGTTTAATGTCTATTGCCATTCCCGACCTTCCAATGTGTGATATCAGCGACCAGGATTGGTACCGCTTTTAACCGGTACTGTGCTGGTTGCAGCAGCAGATGCCGGCTCATCTTTTTCGCGTGGTCGCTTGATGCCGACATTGATCGTGAAATCCGACACTTTCTTGGCATCCCTGCCCTGGCCAATACCCGTGGAGTGAATATCAATCAGTTCGGGCTTATACATCCATTCCGATCTGCCACTGAGGTTACGGATAAACTCTGCTACCCGCTCCTGAGATTGGGCATAACCATTTAATGTCACACGCTGCCCCTCTTGCTTTAATGCCCGCAAGTAAACGCCCTCAGGTGTATGCTTGACCAGTTCGTCCAGCAAAAATACCGGCTGATTACGATCTCCCTGTAAGTCTTCAACCGCCTGCTGCCGCGCCTTCAGTGCATCGATTTCCTGTTTAAGATTAGCCACTTCCTTGATCTTTTCATCAAGCTTGAGGTTTTCCTTTTTGATGAATTCGACCCGATCCGTCTGGATTCCCATTTCACGTGCGTTGATGCCGCCCACCACGACAACGACGAGCGCTCCGATAATGGCAGATAGCAATAACAGCGAATAAAAATCCTTGATCAGCTGTTTGCGTTTTTCCTCACGATGAGGAAGGAGATTAATTTTAATCATCAGTTAAATCTCCGCAGTGCCAGTCCACAAGCCACCGCGTAAGCAGGTGCATCACTTCTGAGCGTTTTCTCATTGACCCCGGAAGCCAGCTCCATTCCTTTAAACGGGCTGATCACTGCAGTAGAAATTTTGGTACGCTCTGCAACGATGTCCACCAGACCCGCAACGACAGCGCAACCGCCCGTCAGGAAAATCTGATCAACACGGGTATAAGGTGTCGAGGTGAAGAAGAATTGAATCGCCCGGGTCACCTCAAGTGCCGCATTTTCAAGGAAAGGCTCCAGCAGTTCCATCTCATAGCTATCCGGCAGGTCACCGGTTTTCTTTTTCACTTCCGCTTCTTCCTGGGACAATCCGTAGTTTCTGACGATATCCTGCGTCAGTTGTCCGCCACCGAATTGCTGTTCACGTTCGTAAATCACGTCGCCATTCAGAATGATGTAAATGTAAGTGCGTTTCGCGCCAATCTGGAAAATGGCACAGATCTGATCCTGCCCCTGGTTAGGCTGCATTTCGATCAGACGTTGCATAGCGGCCCGCGCAGCATAGGATTCGACATCCATCACTTTCGCCTGCAACCCGGCTGCCTGCGCCACCGCAACACGGTCTTCGATTTTTTCCTTGCGGGATGCGGCCAGCATGACTTCCACGTCTTCCTTATTCGCAGCCGGTCCGATCACACAAAAATCCAGGCTGACCTCATCCATGGCAAATGGAATGTACTGACTGGCTTCTGATTCGACCTGCACTTCCAGCGCCTGATCGCTGAGCGTGGCCGGTAAAAAGATTTTCTTTGTAATGACGGCAGCAGCAGGCATGGCCAGCGCTGCATTCTTTGCGCTCGTACCGCTTTTTTTGAGCAGCTTGCGGATCGTATCGGAAACCTGTTCGATGTTTTCGATATTCCCATCAAGCACCGCTCCTTTTGGCAAAGGCTCGGAAGCATAGCGTTCCAGGCGGAACGCCTTGTCGCTTCCTTCTGACAGCTCTACGAGCTTGATATCAAACGAGCTGATATCCAGGCCAATCAGAGGCGGTTTTTTTCTGCTGAATAGTGAAGCAAGATCTAAAGCCAAGAATATCCCCTCATAAAACGCAATCACGCGCCCTTCTTACAAATTGAAACAATCAGTTGCATTTGGCATCGAATTTTCAGAAAAATCTCTTTAAAAACCGCTATTTACGAGACTTTTATCCAAGCTTACATGAAATCCTAGCAATATAGACTGCATTGGTAAAGGACTTTCCTCAGAGCACATTCAGATTCCGTTGCCAAATTTCCACTCAGGCTGAAATTTAGCCCTGCATTCCTTCAGTCACAGCAGTTTTACCGGGTGCCACGGGACAGCCGTTATAATGTAACTTATGATTGTTACAGAACAAACACATGACAGATCAAGAAACCACGGCTTCCCCAAAAAACAAGTCTGCAGCCTCCGCCGGGAATAAAGCGCCGCTGATGCGCCGCGTCATACTGGGGACCATTGGCGTGATAGCAGGCCTGGGGCTGGCCGTCGCACTGATTATCGGTTTTGCCCTGACAATGGCTTACCCGAACCTGCCGGAACTCGATTCGATTACCAGCTACAAACCCAAAATGCCGCTGCGGATTTTTTCTGCCGATCATGTATTGCTGGGGGAGTTCGGAGAGGAAAGACGCAATGTCGTTCGTTTCGACCAGATTCCGGATGTCATGAAAAAAGCGGTGCTTGCCATTGAGGATGATCGATTTTATGAACATGGCGGCGTTGATTACCTCGGCATCACCCGCGCCGCGCTGCATAATCTGACCGGTGGCGCCAGACAAGGCGCCTCCACCATTACCCAGCAGGTAGCCCGGAATTTTTTCCTGTCGAGCGAACAAACTTTTAAAAGAAAAATTTATGAAATTCTGCTGGCCTGGAAAATTGAACAGAACTTGACGAAAGACCAGATTCTGGAAGTGTATATGAACCAGATTTATCTCGGTCAGCGCGCTTATGGTTTCTCTTCCGCGGCACAGATTTATTTTGGCAAGGAACTCAAAGACATCACGATTGCTGAGGCCGCCATGCTGGCCGGTTTACCCAAGGCCCCTTCTGCCTATAATCCTGTGGCCAATCCAAAACGGGCATCAGTCCGCCAGCAATATATCTTGCAACGCATGCGGCAGCTCGGTTACATCACCGAAGCACAATATCAGCAGGCAAAAAGCGAGGAGCTCACAACAAAAACTGACAGCAGTGATTTCGGCGTCCATGCCGAATATGTCGCGGAAATGGCGCGCCAGCTCGCTTATGAGCAATTCAAAGAAGATACCTATACCCGTGGACTGAATGTCTACACCACGATCACCAAAGCAGACCAGGATGCCGCCTATCTGTCGCTGCGACGCGGTGTGATGGATTACGAAAAACGCCACGGCTATCGCGGTCCGGAAGCCATCGTCGCCATTCCGGAAGGTAAGGAAGCCGCCGATGATACGATTGAGAAAGCGCTGGCGGAGCATTCCAATAGCGATGACCTGCAGGTGGCCATGGTGCTGGACGCCACGCCCAAACAAGTACGGGCGGTGCTGGCATCCGGCGAGGAGATTCATATTGACGAAGCAGGCCTGAGTTTTGCTGCCAGCGGATTATCCGCCAAAACACCGGCCAATAAGCGTATTCAGCGCGGCGCCGTGATCCGTGTGATGCAAGAGGGGAAGAACTGGAGCATCACGCAAATGCCGGAAGTGCAGTCCGCCTTTATTTCAGCCAGTACCACGGATGGCGCGATCAAGGCACTGGTCGGCGGTTTTGATTTTAATTTCAACAAATTCAACCATGTGAATCAGGCGTGGCGCCAGCCGGGTTCCAGTTTCAAGCCATTCATTTACTCTGCTTCACTGGAAAAAGGCTTGTCTCCGGCCACGATCATTAATGATGAGCCGATCAGTTTTGATGCAGGGCAAACCGGCGGACAAGCCTGGGAGCCCAAAAACTACGATGGCAAATACGAAGGCCCGATGACAATGCGCAAAGGCCTGACCAAATCCAAAAACATGATTTCCATCCGCATCCTGCATCGCATCGGTGCCAAATACGGACAGGAATACACCAATCGCTTTGGCTTCATTCCAGAAAAAAATCCACCTTACCTGACCCTGGCACTGGGTGCCGGTGCCGTCACACCTTTGCAGATGGCCGGCGCCTATGCGGTGTTTGCCAATGGCGGTTACAAAATCAACCCTTATCTGATCAGCAAGATTACCGACAGCAACGGCAAAATCCTGGTGCAGGCGAATCCTGACAAAGCCGGCGATGAAGCAAACCGGGTCATTGATGAACGCAATGCCTTCCTGATGGACAGCATGCTCAAGGATGTCGTGCGCTATGGGACGGCAACCAAAGCGATGGTGTTAAAGCGGCCTGATCTGGCAGGCAAAACCGGTACCACGAATGATTCTTTTGATGCCTGGTTTGCAGGCTATCAGGCCAAGCTGGTCGGCATTGCATGGATTGGTTTCGATCAGCCCAAGAATCTGGGTAACCGTGAAACCGGCGGCGGACTGGCATTGCCGATCTGGATAGGTTATATGCAAAGAGCGCTGAAAGAAATTCCGATCGAAGAACGCCCCGTACCCAATGGCGTCATCGCAGTCAATGGCGACTATTACTACGCAGAAAATCCGCCCGGCACAGGCATTACCGATCTGAATGCCCCGCCGCCGCCAAAACTGATCGAAGAATAGCCGGGAGAACGCCCGGAAACCGGGGTCGTGCGCACTCAAGCGGCGGCACCGGTTCCTTTGTCAGACGCCCCCGTCAGCGTCCCTGCTCCTGCGCCAGCCGTTGCAGAGTGGCAAACAATTCCGACTGATCGCGGGTATTGACCCAGTGCTGGCCATCATAGCGGTAATGAAATCCGCCGCTGCGCGCCGCCAGCCACATTTCCTGCATCGGCGCCTGACTGTTAACGATCATCTTGGAACCATTATTCACGAATTCGATGGTCAGCACATTGCCACTGCGGCTGCATTCAACATCCAGCTCATCGTTTTCATACGCGGCTTCAAACATTTCTTCCACCTGGCTCAGGCAGGACTCTGCCAACGCCAGGAAATCGGATTCAGTCATGCTACACTCCTTGGACTCATTCACATTGAAACCGTCATTTTAAACGGTGTTATATAAATCCAAGATGCGATCCCCACTACGTACCCTGATTTCCACGCTGCTGCTGCTCTGCGTGCTCTCTGCCTGCGGCCAGAAAGCGCCGCTGTATCTGCCAAACAAACCGGCCTCACAGACTTTGTCCACGATAAAATAATACTCAGGGGGGAGTATTGATAAAACCCCTTGTTTTACGTGGGCGTCAGGTCGTTTTTTTCAGGATACCCCCAACTTTTTCAGTTTTTTACTTCCTCATCCGTGCGCAACTGAATCGGGCTGGCCAATTGCGGGCGGCATCCCTGCACATCCCGGTAGATATCGCGGATATGCTGCATGTCTTGCTGGGTATCGCCGGACAGATCCAGATAATCCACCAGGCTGACTTCGCGTTTGCGGAAATCAAAATAAGCGCAGCCCAAAGGTACGTTCGCCGCCACGGCAATATGATAAAAACCGCTGCGCCAGTAAGGCTTCAGACTACGGCTGCCTTCCGGCGCCAACGCCATCCAGTACCAGTCCGCGGCATGCATTTTGTCAGCCAGACGGCTGATCGCGCCGGTCGAAACGCCGCGCTCTACCGGCTCTCCACCCAGATAACGCACCAGCCGGCCAATCGTGGCGCCGGTCACACCCTCAAATAAAGACGACTTGGCAATAAAATAAAATGGCATTCCGATTGCCAGTTTCGCCAGTACGCCGACCATGAAATCCCAGTTCGAGGTATGCGGATACACAATGATGACCCCTCTGGGGCCGGGCAATGGTTTGTAATTGACGTTCCAGCCCAGCAGACGCAACATCCGCAGCGCCCAGCGCTGTGTCATGGTCTGCATCTGCTGCTGTTGTAATTGATAATTCGACATGGTTGTCTCGCATCTGCTCTGATTATTTTATGGCGAGCATTATGCCGCGAAAAAAAATCAGACGCAAAGACACATGCCCGACGTCAGCCGTGCAAAAAATCCGGGTTCAGGATACGGCGCTGGCAGCACGCCGGCCCGACCAGCGCCACCAGAGACGCAGCGCCAGCAACACCGAAATCAGCAGGGCGAACAGTAAAGGCTGAGACAAATCATGCTTGCCCGCCTTCATCCAGTAATAATGCAGCACGCCTAGCGGAAGAATACCGTAAATCAAACGATGTACGGTCTGCCAATGCCGGCCAAGCCGCTTCATCATGCGGTTGGTACTGGTCAGAGCCAGCGGCAACAGGCAGACAAACGCAGCGAAGCCGACCGTGATAAACGGGCGCTTCAAGACGTCTTTCCACATTTCCTCAAGATCAAAAAAATGGTCGAACCATAAAAAAGTCAGGAAATGCAGGCTGGCATAAAAAAAACCGAACAATCCCAGCGTCCGGCGCAATTGCACAATCCAGCCAACATGCAGCAAGCGGCGCAGGGGCGTGATCGCGAGCGTGATGGACAGGAAATACAAAGTCCAGTCACCGGTATTGCGCGAGATAAATTCCAATGGATTGGCGCCGAGCCGGTCGGTCAGGGCAAAACCCAGCAGGCGTAAAAATGGGATCAGGGCGCATACAAACAAAATCTGTTTGATGCGGGTAATTTGCAGGCGGTCAGGTGTCATCGCTTGTTCAGAAAAATTTTTTTAGATCCATGCCGCTGTAGAGCGATGCGACTTCGCTGTAACCGTTGAACATCAGGGTTTTGCGTTTACGCGTGAACAAGCCATCTTCACCAATCCGCCGTTCGCTGGCCTGCGACCAGCGCGGATGATCCACCTGAGGATTCACATTCGAATAAAAGCCGTATTCATGCGGTGCCGCGTTATTCCAGGCGGTGCGTGGCTGATCTCTGGTCAGGCGGATACGGACAATCGATTTGGCGGATTTAAAACCGTATTTCCACGGCACAGCAATCCGTACCGGTGCGCCGTTCTGGTTCGGCAGCACCTCGCCATACATGCCCAACGTCAGCAAGGTCAGCGGATGATTGGCTTCATCCAACCGCAAGCCTTCGACATACGGCCAGTCCAGCACCGGGCTGTGCAGACCTGGCATCTGTTTCTTGTCGTCGAGCGTAGTGAATTCCACATAACGCGCATTGCCGGTAGGCTCGATTTTTTTCAGCAGCGCAGACAGGGAATAACCGATCCACGGAATCACCATCGACCAGCCTTCGACACAACGCAGGCGGTAGATGCGCTCTTCGAGCGGTGCCAGTTTCAGCAGGGCATCCAGGTCCAGCGTCAGTGGCTTTTTGACTTCGCCGTCAATCGTGATCGTCCACGGACGGGTTTTCAGCGAACCTGCCGTCTGAGCCGGATCGGCCTTGTCGGTACCGAACTCGTAAAAATTGTTGTAGGTTGTGGCATCTTTGTACGCTGTTTTTTTCTCCATCAGCGCATAAGCCGGATTCATGGCGGAGACCAGTTTTTGTGCTGCGCCTGATTGTGCAAACGCTTCCCGGCTGGCCATTTCCAGCAAAGTGCCGCCCGCAATCGAACCGACGGCAAGCTGGCGGATGAACTCCCGGCGGGATTCAAAGACAGCACGTGGAGTAATTTCGGAAGCAGGGGTCGGCGTATCGCCGTACGAGTTGATTCTGATCAGCATGATGGACTCCTTGTATGAAACATCAGCCATGTCCGTGGTCTTATTCAGACTGCGGACATGGCGCTTAGTTTCTCATGAGTCGGAAATTTCTGCTGACGCTTACAAAAAAGCGCAAAGAAAACATTTAAAACATCGGCTGAGGCATGGGCGTCGTCAGACAGCAGATAACAGCCAGGTCTTACAGCGCTCCGTAGGAATGCAGACCGGACAAAAACATATTTACACCGAGGAAAGCAAACGTGGTCACCAACAAACCCACCAGCGCCCACCAGGCGGCCACCTGTCCGCGCAGACCTTTCATCAGGCGCATGTGCAGCCAGGCAGCGTAATTCAGCCAGACGATCAGAGCCCAGGTTTCTTTCGGGTCCCACGACCAGTAACCACCCCAGGCATCGGCAGCCCACAACGCACCCAGAATGGTCGCAATCGTAAAAAAGGCAAAGCCGACGGCAATCGCTTTATACATCACATCATCCAGCACTTCCAGCGCCGGCAGACGGTCTGCCAGGTAAGCTTTGGATTTCAGCAAATACGCCAGCGCCACCATCGCTGCCAGCGCAAACGTGCCGTAGCCGATGAAATTGGCCGGTACATGGATTTTCATCCACCAACTTTGCAGGGCAGGCACCAGCGGCTGAATTTCTGCGGCATCGCGGCTGACGGTGTACCACAGCAAAAAGCCAACCGCTGCCGAGATCACCAGCAACACAAATGCCCCGAGCTGACGCGTGGCATATTGCTGCTCGTAGTACAAGTAAAACAGGGCAGTAATCAGCGAAAACAGGATAAAGACTTCATACAGATTGGAAACCGGAATATGACCAATGTCTGCACCAACCAGATACGACTCATACCAGCGCACCAGCATGCCGGTAAAACCCATCACCACCGCAGCCCAGCACAATACCGAGCCGACCGAAGCGCCAAAGTCGGAGCGGGTTATCAGCCCTCCCCAGTAAAACAGGGTGGATAAAAAAAACAGGGTACTCATCCACAAAATGGCGGACTGGCTCGACAGCAGATACTTCAGTAAAAATTTCTGGTTACCCGTTTCGAGATTGCCGCCATACAGGTAAATGGTCGATAAACTCAGCACGGCCAACAGCAGCATCAGCGGCCTTACCGGTTTCCAGTGCCATCCCAGCCAGGCAAATACAGGCGCTGCCAGCAGCAGGATAGCTTTTTCGTAACCATCCATGTAAGCACCGAAACGATTCAGGGCAAACAGCGACGCCAGACTGAGCGCAAAGGCATACAGCCAGTCCAGAATCTCCAAGCGTTTGAAAAAACCCTGATAGGGTGTGTAATGTTGTGTAATTTCCATCATGATTCCTCAATCCCGTCGCAGCCACCGTGCCGCATGCAGTGTAGCCGATACCGGGTCAGCATGTTGCCCTGTTTCTAACTTGCCGCTCCGGACTGCGCGATATGCGTCAGCTCGGTGCTCAACTGCGTAAATTCTTTTTCAAAATCCAGCGTTTTTCTCTGCGAACTCAGCGCCATCAGTATAGCGGTCCCCGCGCCATCATCCTTGAGCCAGATCCAACAGCGCCGTTCCCGGATATAGAACATAGCAAACACGCCGAGCACCAGGAACAGGCAACCCAGATACACGACATTTTTTCCGGGAGAACGCGTTACCTGCAGCACAGAGGCTTTGACTTCTTCAAACTGCCGGAGTTGCAGATAGACCGGCGCGCCATAAAAAAAGGCATCCGACATCGCCGTTGTCGCCAGTTGCAGGAAATGCGCATGCTTTTCAGTCAGCTCCAGCGGCGGCAACTGTTCCTTTTCACGCGCCAGCATCCATAAATCCCACAGGCTGCCATTCAGAATCTTCATGAACACATCGGCAGCCTTACCCTGCTCGGCTGCCGGAATCTGTTCCAGAAAACGAGAGATCGCCACGAACCCGGCCTGCTGGTGATCGCCGGCAAAGATGGTGAGGCTTTTCCGGGCGGACTCTGCCAGTTGCGACTGCAGCTGTTGTGCATTCGCCATGCTGGCAGGCAAAGCGCGGCGGGCATAACGGGTCGCTGCCTGCTCACGCAGCAGCGGGTCGCTCATCGCGGCGCGCAAGCGCATCCATTCGACGACTGAATCATTGTCATCCGCCGGAATCCGCAAATAACGGAAACTGTCTGCCGGAGAATCCCTGGTTCCGGCAAGGAACATGTAATCGCCGTCCACCAGTACCGGTTGCATGTAATTGTTGAATTCCCTGGCCTGCCCAGTCTTGTCACGTAACTTATACTGCACGCTGGGACCGACATTTTTGAGGTCTTTATTATTCGCATTTTTAGCAGCAGACCCCAGGTGCCGGTTCAGATCGGCGCTGAATTTTTCATTGAAGGTCTTGTTAGCATCCACTGCACGCACATCGGAGCCGTTACGCGCCATGTTTTCGACATTAAACGGACGGAAACCCGACCATTCAATCGTGTATTCATTGTCGCCGGCCATTGCGGCCAATGGTGTGCTGCCGCCCACTTCCGCTTTCAGCGGGAAAGTCTGGAGACTATTGCCGCGCATCGGATATCCCGCCAGCTGCAGACGGCTGCCGCCATCCTCAAAACTCGACTGATAAACGGCAATACCTTTATAAATCAGCGGTTGATTGACCTTGATGGTCGAGGAAAACATTTTCCCCGTTTCATGGTCAGTGACTTCCACATCGCTGGCAAACAGCTTCGGCATGCCGCTGCTGTAAAAATCGATGGTGAATTTCTTGAGCCGGATGGTGAACGGCAGATCCTGAATCAGCACGCCGGTCTGTTGCGGAATAATCGCTGTGTTGCTGCTGGCGCCTTCCGGAATCATGGTATTACCGCGAAATGCAGGATTCGACAATGGCAGGCGATGCTGCTGAGGAATTTTCGCGATGATGCCATTGCCGTCAAACGGAACTTTGCCCATGAACCACATTTGAAACCGTATCGGCAAATCAGAGTCGATCAAACCGCCGACGCAAATAATCACGATGGCTGCGTGCGCAAAGATATAGCCCCATTTGTTACCAGCGCCTTTTTTGGCGACGAGCAGCGTGGCACCGTCCTTGTCCACCGTTTTCCACTGATAACCGGTACGGTTCAGATGATGACCGATCGCCGCGAGCAGGGAGGAGCGTGTCACCGTGCTGTGCCATTCCGCCTTATGGCCGAAATTTCGCAGCGACTGTTCACGCACATGCTCGCGCCAGCTACGCATGTCCTTCAACATTTTTGGTGTATTGCGAATCAGGCAAAGGCTGGTGGACAACACCAGAAACCCCATAATCAGCAAAAACCACCATGCCGAATACACCGTGTACAGGCTGAAGCGATTGAAAATTTCAAACCAGAACGGCCCGAACTGATTCACATAATTCGGCATCGGCTCATTTTGCTTCAGTACGGTTCCGATCACGGAAGCAATCGCAATCAGAGTCAGCAAACTGATGGCAAAGCGCATCGACGATAACAGCTCCACTGCGTCGGCCAGCCAGGTGCGGCGTGTACTGAGCTGGATGCCACGCGTATCTGTCACCGCTTCATTTTGGTCTGTCTTGTATTCCATACTATCTTGAAAAATCTCTGGATTGACGCAAGTTTGCTCCACTCAGGCGATATGCTGCAAATAGCACAACCTGTGCAATAAGCTGCGACAACAACACCAAAATGTGCGCCAGCCCTGAATCTGAAAAAAAGGGGATGGCATTACGCCACCCCCTCCCTGTTTTTACAACTGCGTCGGAATTACTTCAGGCCAGCCACGTAATCAGCCACTGCCTTCATTTCGTCGTCAGACATTTTCTTGGAAATAGTGACCATCTGGGCGCTGTTTTTACGTGCACCGGTACGGAAATTGGTCAGCTGGGCAATCGTGTAATCCTGGTGCTGGCCGGCGATGCGCGGGAACTGGGCAGGAATGCCTGCGCCATTCGGACTGTGGCAGCCGGCGCAGGCCGGAACATTCTTTTCTGCGATACCACCGCGGTAAATCTGCTTGCCAAGTTCAACGATGTCTTTATTTTTCGCAGCACCTGGCTTGGACTGTTGCGCAGACAGATAGGCTGCGAGGTTTTTCATGTCTTCCGGTGTCATTGCCTTGGCGAAGGTTGTCATGACAGGATTGTTGCGGTCTGCGCCAGTAAAGTCCTGAAGTTGCTTGGTAATGTAAGCCTCGTGCTGTGCTGACAGTTTAGGATTTACCGTGATGGTCGAGTTACCGGCAGCGCCGTGGCAGGAAGCGCAGGCAACAATACCGCGTGCCGCGTCACCGTTGGTGAACAAAGCTTCGCCTTTTGCAGGATCGGCCTTTGCAGTTTTGGCTGGCTCGTTAGCGTATGCGGCGGAAGCAATCGCTGAAACAGCAAGAACAGCGACGTGGAGGGACTTCAAACATGGTAAGAAAGCACGGTTCATTCAAACACCCTGAGACTAAATAAGAGAAATCTGTCCTGATGGCGACACATTGCTGCCTGGTCCGTACGCATCAGCCGATGAAACCTTCCTGCAAAGGAAAGGACTTGCTTGTTGCTGCCCATTACCTAACCCCTTATTGTACAATAGCTTTCAGGCGTTTTTACCGCTGACTGTTGCATTTTTCAATTTTTCCTTTCCCTATGTCTATCCTTTGGCAAGCCCGCTTTTTTACCACGGTAAATCACTTACGTGATCTGCCGCGTACCCATGTGCCGGAAATTGCCTTCGCCGGCCGTTCTAACGCCGGAAAATCAACCGCTATTAATACACTATGCAATCAGAAGAAGCTTTGTTTTGCATCAAAAACGCCTGGTCGCACCCAGCACATTAATTTTTTCTCGATCGGCGGCGCGCACGTCGGCCAGCATCGGAAAGACGAAACCCGCGTTGACGAAATTCGCGCCCTGCTGGTTGATTTGCCTGGCTATGGCTACGCTGAAGTACCTGGTGTTGCCAAAGATCACTGGAACCAGTTGCTCGGCGCCTATGTACAGCGCCGCACCCAGCTCGCAGCGCTGGTGCTGGTGATGGATGCACGACGCCCGTTCACCGATCTGGACCGGCAGATGCTCGAATGGTTTGCGCCATCCGGCAAACCAGTGCACTGCATCCTGACTAAAGCAGACAAGCTGAACCGCAATGAATCCGCCAATGCTTTGCGCCAGGCCAAAGCCGTGCTGGCCGAATACAGCGATGATGAAGGTCCGCTGTTTCCGTACAGCGTACAGCTGTTTTCTGCCCTGAAGCGCACCGGTATAGAAGAAGCCGATACCAGGGTCCAGCAACTGGTGGGGCTCGATCAGCCGCTGCCGGTCACTCCGGAAGCATCTGGTTCGCCGGATCACGGAGAAGATATGGTGGTACCGGAATAAAAAGCCCCCGGCCGGTCAGCCGGGGGAAATAACAACCGTTCGAATAGGGACGAACGGTGCCCGCTCAGGGAGGAGAAGCGGTAGGCTCGGAGATCATTCCTTACCTGTGCTTTAAGATGTGCCTACTTAAAAAAAGTTTCATTTAATTTTTTCTCAAATTCTACTCATCATGCCCTCAATGAAACCTTCTCAATACCCCGCTGTGCGTATGCGCCGCATGCGCAAAGATGCGTTTTCACGCGCGCTGATGCGCGAAAACACGATTACCACCGCCGATCTGATTTATCCGGTTTTCGTTATCGATGGAAAAAATCAGTCGGAGAAAGTCGCCTCGATGCCTGGTGTCGAGCGTGTTTCGGTCGATCTGCTGCTTGGCGTGGCAGAAGAATGCGTGGCGCTGGGAATCCCGGTCATGGCATTATTTCCCGCCATCAGCCCGACACTGAAAACGCCGGACGGTGTGGAAGCCACCAATCCCGACGGTCTGATTCCGCGTGCGATCCGCGAGCTCAAGAGCCGCTTTCCGGAACTCGGCATCCTGACCGACGTTGCGCTTGATCCGTACACCAGTCATGGGCAAGACGGTATCCTCGACGCGAATGGCTATGTGCTGAACGATCAGACAGTGGACATGCTGGTACGTCAGGCGCTGACACAGGCACGTGCCGGTGCCGATATCGTGGCGCCCAGCGACATGATGGATGGCCGCATTGGTGCTATCCGCCATGCGCTCGAATCGCATAATTTCATCCACACCCGCATCATGGCGTATTCGGCGAAATATGCGTCTGCATTTTATGGTCCGTTCCGCGATGCGGTCGGCTCAGCGGCGAACCTCGGAAAAAGCGACAAAGCAAGTTACCAGATGGATCCGGCCAACAGCGATGAGGCGCTGCGCGAAGTAGCGCTCGATCTGGCTGAAGGCGCCGACATGGTGATGGTCAAACCGGGCATGCCGTATCTGGATATCGTCCGCCGCGTCAAGGATGAGTTCAAGGTTCCGACCTTTGCCTATCAGGTCAGCGGCGAATACGCGATGATCAAGGCGGCCGCGCAGAACGGCTGGCTGGATCACAACAAGACCATGATGGAAGCCATGCTGGCATTCAAACGCGCCGGCGCTGACGGCGTGCTCACGTATTTTGCACGCGACATTGCACGTCTGCTGAAACATGCCTGATTTCGGCTCAATTCCAGCTTAAATCCGGCGCAGTCCGGTGTTCCGGTCAGTCGCTGCCTGCTTATGGCCTGACCGGAACGATCACGCTCACTTATCATTGCGTTTTTCACCACACCCTTCACTTCACCGACATTTTTCCGTCAGGGTTTTACGCGCCAGCAGACAATGCCTCTGCCACGGCAATCAATGCGTTACACTGCTATGCATCATGATTTTCCACGACAGCACGCATGGATATTTTTCACATTACCGATCATCAGGTGCTGCTTAATCCGGCAACCAGCCAGCAAGCGCAGGCCACGTTTCTCTGGCTCAACACCACGCATGATGACGTGGGTGCGAATCCGGAAGCATGGCGCGCGGAAGTCGAACGCATTACCGGCATTCATCTTTACGATCTGCATCTGGCCGATGCACTCAACCTGAGCCATCCTTCGTATTTCGACAACGCGCATGATTATGAAATGCTGGTATTCCGCAAACTGGCGCTCAATGGTGAAACAAGCGTCGCCCCGGAAAACGCGGAACAGCAAAAACGAAAAATCCCGGCAGCGCTAAATAAGCTGGTGACCCAGCCGGTTGCCTTTTTCCTGCTGGACAACGCACTGATCACGGTCCGCGATGCGAAAAGCCGCACCATCGAAACGGCGCGTCAGAAGTTATTGCACCACCGCCAGAAGGCCGAATCCAGTCCGCATGCGGGCAGCAGATTGCCGGCCTCGCCGGCAGACCTGATGCTGCGTCTGCTCAATGCCATGGTGGATCAGTATCTGGAACTGCGTCAACCGTTAACGCAGCAACTGGATCGCTGGCAACATGCACTGCTGGACCCGCGCCGCCCGTTCAACAACTGGATGGCATTGCTCGATTCGCGTCTCGAATTACGCAAGCTCGATAACCTGTGTGAGGAGCAGCACGATGCGCTGCAGGAATTGCGCGATCATATCGTGGATACCCACGACGGCAGCAACGACGATCACGGCCGCGCCAAAGACTTGCTGCTGGTGCGGACGAATGATGTGATGGAACATATCAGCCGGGTTCTGAACCATGCGCGGCGGCTGGAAGCTGCGCTGGAGTCCGCAGTGCAGATTCATTTTTCGGCCATGGCGCACAGAACCAGCGAAATCATGCGCACCCTCACGGTCATCACCGCCTTGTTCATGCCGCTGACGCTGATCACCGGCATCTTCGGCATGAACTTTGAGATCATGCCACTGCTGAAGCACCCGGCCGGCTTCTGGATCGCTATGGGCAGCATGGCTATCATCGTCCTGCTTCTCTTGATTTACTTCCGCAGCCAACGCTATCTGGAAGACCGGGCACGTAAGCGATATTCACAAAAATAGGGAGTATCAATAAAAAGCAGGCTATCCTCCAGGTAATGCTTGGACTTTCACAGATACTCTCCCCAGTATATTTTGACGCTAATGACAACATCTTCACCAAACCACAGCTTTCTCTGGCACGACTATGAAACTTTCGGTGCTGTACCGCGACGCGACCGGCCCGCACAGTTTGCCGCCATCCGCACCGACGCGGAGCTGCGCGAAACCGGCGAGGAAATCATGCTGTACTGCCAGCCGGCACCCGATTTCCTGCCCGATCCGCAATCCTGCCTGATCACCGGCATCACGCCGCAAACCTGCCTCGAACTGGGTGTGCCGGAACATAGTTTTGCACAGCAGATAGAAGCCCTGTTTTCGCAGTCCGGCACCATCGGCGTCGGCTATAACACCATACGTTTCGATGATGAAGTGACCCGCTTTTTGTTCTGGCGCAACCTGATCGATCCCTATGCGCGGGAATGGCAAAACCAGTGCAGCCGCTGGGATTTGCTGGACGTTGTGCGCACTGCCTACGCCCTGCGTCCGGAAGGCATCCAGTGGCCGCTGAATGATGAAGGTAAGCCAAGTTTCAAGCTGGAGCATCTGAGTGCAGCTAACGGTTTAACACATGAAGCAGCGCACGATGCCTTATCCGATGTGCGCGCTACCATTGCCCTCGCCCGCCTGCTGCGCGAGAAAAATCCCAGATTATTTGATTTCTGCCTCGCGCTCCGGAAAAAAGACCGGGTCATGGAAGAAATCGGCTGGCCGCTCAAAAAACCTTTCCTGCACATCAGCGGCATGTTTCCTGCGGAGCGGGGTTGTCTCGCGGTCGTCTGGCCGCTGGCGATGCACCCGGTCAATAAAAATGAAATCATCGTCTGGGATCTGCAACATGACCCTGCCGGGCTGACCGACTTGAGTGTGGAGGACATTCGTCTGCGCATGTTCAGCAAAACTGCCGATTTGCCGGAATGTGTCAGCCGGTTACCGGTGAAAACCATCCATATCAACAAGTCACCGATCGTCATCAGCAATCTGAAAATCCTCAGTCCCGACCGCGCCGGCCATTGGGGAATTGCCATGCCGGAGATCATGGCGCACGCCGAGCGTGCGGCCGCACTGCCGGACATGAGCGCGGTCTGGGAAGCCGTCTTTGAACGTCCGCCAGCAACAGCCAGCGATGTCGACGAAGACCTGTATAACGGTTTTATCAGTCCGGCAGACCGGAAAATCCTGAATCAGTTGCGCAGCCTCGATCCGGACCGGCTTGCCCGCCATGCAGCCAGTTTTCAGGATACTCGGCTGGAAGAGCTGCTGTTTCGCTACCGGGCCAGAAATTTTCCGGCCACGCTGACGGAAGAAGAAAGCCAGCTGTGGGAAGAACATCGCGCCAGCCGGCTGCATGATGGTGCGGGCAATGCACTCACCGCAGAGCAGTTTTTTGAACGTATCGACCAGCTGTCTGAAGACGCTGATGAACGTGCCGAAGAAATTCTGGGGGCATTGTACGACTATGCCGAACACATCGTGCCAACCCGCTGAACAAACCGGTCAGCGCCCAGTAAAAATCCCGGCCATCGGAAGATGTCGGGATGCGAAACAAGCCAGGGGCGCTTACTTATTCGGTTGCGGCGTGATGCGCAGATAAGGCTTCGGCGCCCGGTAGCCTTTCGGGTATTTTGCACGGATCACGTCTTCATCTTTGACGGATAAAGGAATGATCACGTCATCACCATCCTTCCAGTTGCCCGGCGTGGCGACGGTGTAACCATCGGTCAGTTGCAAGGCATCGATCACGCGCAGCACCTCATCAAAATTCCGGCCTGTACTGAGCGGGTAAGTGATAATCAGGCGAACTTTTTTTGCCGGATCAATGATAAACAGGGAACGGACGGTTACTGTCTCCGACTGGTTCGGGTGGATCATGTCGAACAGCGTGGCAACCTTGCGGTCTGCATCGGCAATAATAGGAAAGCCAACCACGGTTTTCTGGGTCTCCTCAATATCCTTGATCCACTGCAGATGGGAATCTGTACCGTCTACCGACAGGGCAAGCGCCTTCACGTTACGCTTGTCAAATTCCGGTTTGAGTCTGGCAGTCAGACCAAGTTCGGTCGTGCAGACGGGCGTGAAATCAGCCGGATGCGAAAACAGCACCACCCAGGAATTTCCCGCCCACTCATGAAACTTCAGCTTGCCAACGGAAGAATCCTGCTCAAAATCGGGGGCGATATCGCCTAAACGTAAAGTCATATTAATCTCCTGAAAAGACAGAGTTTGACTATAGTCGGCGCAACCGCAGGATTCAAGAACAGAGAAGTTGAATGCTTATATTATCCGAAATATAAGCGTTCAGAGACAGGAGTCTGGCGCAGCCGTATTTGCACGGCGCGCCATATATGATTAGTGCGCAGGTGTGGTTTTGCTCAAAGACTGCAAAAACTTCTCCGCGTTCTGATAACCGACGACGCGGGTGCTGGTTATCTCTTTACCCTGTGCATCAAAGAAAATAATGCCAGGTGGGCCAAATAATCCAAACCGCTTCAACAATGCCTTGTCTTCCGCACTATTTGCCGTCACGTCTGCCTGCAACAGCAACATCGTATCCAGCTTCTGCCTGACTTGCGGATCGGTAAAGGTCAGTTTCTCCATTTCCTTGCAGGACACGCACCAGTCGGCATAGAAATCCAGCATCGCGACTTTGCCTTTATTCTGCGCCAGAGCAGCGTCCAGCTCCGCCACACTGCGTACCCGCATGAACGTCACGCCATGTTGCTGCGTCCCCAGCAGATGCGCAAGCGGCGCGTATACATCACGCCCACCGGTACTGACGCCGACCAGCTGCGTCAGCCCCAGCGCCGCAAACAGCACTGCGACCGTTTTAGCGAGCATGGATGCACGGTGAAACAGCAGCAGAAATGCGGCATATCCCAGCAACAGCAAAGCCCAGCCCGACATCTGCAGCCAAACTGGAATCACCGGAGAAATCATCCACAATGCCATTGCCAGCATCAGTACGCCAAAAAACTGCTTGATGCTTTCCATCCACATGCCGGCGCGCGGCAGCAAACTACCCGCCGACAAGCCGAGCAACAATAACGGAACACCCATGCCTAAGGCAATCGCAAACATTGCTGCACCGCCGACCAGCACATCACGCGTCTGGCTGATATAGACCAGTGCGCCAATCAGCGGGCCGGTGACGCAAGGCCCGACAATCAGGGCAGAAATAGCGCCCATCAGAAACACACCGAACAATTTTCCCAGACGGCTGTCGCGCTGGCCTTCAGAGATGGCGGTCAGACGCGTTTGCAGCGCGGCGGGCATTTGCAGCTGGTACAGGTTAAACATCGACATGGCGAGTATCACCATGAACAGCGAAAATGCGCCCAGCACCCAGGGATTTTGCAAAGTCGCAGCCAGACCTTCTCCTGCCAGCCCGGCAGCGACCCCCATTCCGGTGTAGACCAGCGACATGCCCAGCACATACGCGACCGACAACAGGAAAGCGCGGACACGACTGACGTCAGCGCCTTCGCCAACGATGATAAATGACAGAATCGGCACCATCGGCAACACACAAGGTGTCAGCGACAAGCCCAGCCCCAGCACAAAAAACAAAGGCAGAATCACCAGTAATTTCCCGCTTTTTAACGCGGCGCTGATGCTGCTATCACTGCCCGGCAAACCGGTTGTAGCCGACGGATCCTGCTTCACATCACTCGCAACAGCCTGATTGCCGATGACATCAGAAGTTGCAGATGTGACAGCAGTTCCAGCCTGTAAGACAAACTCACTTTCCTGCGGCGGATAGCACAGTCCCTGGTCGGCACAACCTTGGCGTACCACTTTCAGATGAAATTCTCCTTTAGCCTGAACCGGAATCCGGACAAGCAGCGCATGCCGGTAGGTTTCAACTTCCTTTTGAAAGGTCTCGTCAAATTTGATTTTGCCGGCAGGTAAAACCGGTGCGCCAAGTTGTGCATCCGGCGATGTGAATTTCAGGCGCTCACGATAGAGGTAATATCCATCGGCCACCCGCAGCTTCACCTCCACCCTGTCAGGGGCGACCATTTTTGCATCGGCTGTGAACGCGACTTCAGGATCCAGAAAGTCATCCGCGGCAGCGACCGGCATCCAGACCAGACACGCGCTGATCAATAGGAATCGGCAAAATGCGGAAACAAAATGCCAGTAAGGTAAAAAGACTTTGATCTTCCGGTTGGAATGCTGCATAGAATTAATTTCCTGTTTGTTCTCTGATCCATTGCAGGTAAGCGGGTAAGCCATCTACGATTGGAATCGCAATAATTTCGGGAAGCTGATAGGGGTGCATTGAAATAATCAGCCGCTCCACTTCAGCATACAGATGTCGAACGGTCTTGATCTGAAGGGCGACCTCGGTTGCGGTCTCTTGTTTTCCTTCCCATATATACATGGACAGCATTTCTGGCATGACGTTCACACAGCCCGCCAGTTTTTGCAGCAATAACTGATTTGCCAGCTGCACTGCCATGCTGCGGTCAGGACAATTGCAAAGTATCAGCAAACCATTGTCTTTGAGATTTTTCATACCTGCCATTGTAACGGGGTCAGAATAAAAAAAAGCCCGGACCAGCCGGGCTTTTTTTCATTGAAGCATACTGCAATTACTCAGCAACCGGAGCATCGGCTGCGTCAGTGATTTCAGGACGATCAAGCAGCTCAACAAAAGCCATCGGTGCATTGTCGCCAACGCGGAAACCCATTTTCAGGATACGCAGATAGCCGCCGTTGCGGGTTGCATAACGTGGGCCCAGTTCGGCAAACAGCTTCTGGACGATTTCGCGATCGCGCAGACGGGAAAATGCCAGACGTTTGTTAGCCAGCGTGTCGGTTTTACCCATTGTCAGAATCGGCTCGACAACGCGGCGCAATTCTTTTGCTTTAGGCAGCGTTGTTTTGATCGCTTCATGACGCAGCAGGGAAACTGTCATGTTGCGCAACATTGCCAGACGATGGGAGGAGGTACGGTTCAGCTTACGTAAGCCGTGACGGTGACGCATGGTATTTCCTTTCAAGTTTAAAAATTTCCAGCTCTTCTATCACCAGATGGTGCGGGCCGGTAGGTGCTGCTATTAAGCCGGGCAGCAGCATTGCTGCCCGGAGTACAAATTATTTTTCCAGACCGGCTGGTGGCCAGTTTTCCAGCTTCATGCCCAGAGACAGACCACGGGATGCCAGCACTTCTTTGATTTCATTCAAAGACTTACGACCCAGATTTGGCGTCTTCAACAGTTCATTTTCGCTACGCTGGATCAGATCACCAATGTAGTAAATGTTTTCTGCTTTCAGGCAGTTTGCGGAGCGGACTGTCAGTTCCAGATCATCGACCGGACGCAACAGTACAGGATCAACTGCAGGCGCACGGGATGGTGCTTCGGCAGCAGCTTCAGTACCTTCCAGTGCAGCGAACACGTTCAATTGATCGACCAGCACCCGTGCAGATTGGCGAATCGCTTCCTCTGGAGAGATCACGCCGTTGGTTTCGATGTTGATGACCAACTTGTCCAGATCGGTACGCTGTTCCACACGAGCAGATTCAACTGCGTAAGATACGCGGCGAACCGGCGAGAAGGAAGCGTCCAGAATCATACGGCCAATGGTTTTGTTCGCATCTTCAGACAAACGACGGACATTACCTGGCACATAGCCACGGCCTTTTTCCACTTTGATCTGCATATCGAGCTTGCCACCGGCAGTCAGATTGGCAATCACGTGATCCGGGTTGATCAGCTCCACGTCATGTGGCAGATCGATATCGGATGCCAGCACAGCGCCTTCGCCATCTTTCTTCAATGTCAACGTGACTTCATCACGATTGTGCAACTTGAACACGACGCCCTTCAAGTTCAGCAGGATGTCCACAACGTCTTCCTGAACGCCATCGAGGGATGAATACTCATGCACAACGCCGGCGATCGTGACTTCGGTTGGTGCATAACCTGTCATCGTAGACAACAACACACGACGCAACGCATTGCCCAAAGTATGGCCGTAACCGCGTTCAAACGGCTCCATCACGACTTTTGCGTGACCAGGGCCGAGCATTTCCACATCGATAATACGTGGTTTCAACAGATTTGTTTGCATGAAATGTCCTTTTCAATACCCTCGGTTCGTTACACCGATAAGGCTGATGGCATTAAAGAAAAAAGCCTGCCTGTAGCAATACAGGCAGGCGGTGAAACTTAAAATTAACGAGAATACAATTCAACGATCAGGGATTCGTTGACGTCGTGAGCGATGTCACTGCGATCTGGCATGGACTTGAAAGTACCTTCCATTTTCTTCGCATCAACAGCAACCCAGGATGGCATGCCGGACTGCTCTGCCAGAGACAGCGCTTCAACGATACGCACTTGTTTTTTCGCTTTTTCACGAACAGCAACAACGTCACCGGCTTTTACCTGGTAAGAAGCGATGTTCACGACGAGACCATTAACGGTGAATGCCTTGTGGCTGACCAGTTGGCGTGCTTCTGCACGTGTGGAGCCAAAGCCCATACGGTAAGCGACGTTATCCAGACGAGATTCCAGCAATTTCAACAATGTTTCGCCGGTATTGCCTTTTTGACGGTCAGCTTCAGCGAAATAACGGCGGAACTGACGCTCCAAAACGCCGTACATACGCTTGACTTTTTGTTTTTCGCGCAACTGGTTACCGAAGTCAGAGGTACGCGCACCAGAGGTGCGACCATGCTGACCTGGCTTTGCATCTAGTTTGCATTTGGAATCTAAAGAGCGGCGTGCGCTTTTCAGAAACAGATCTGTGCCTTCGCGGCGGGAGAGTTTGGCCTTTGGTCCGATATAACGTGCCACAGTATTTTCCTTTATCAATGACGCAGCTAGAACTGCGCTAGTCTGATCTACCTGCTATCAGACAGTGGTCTTAAAGTCTGAAATTTTCCAGACAAAATAAATTTACCAACACAAAACCCGCCAACAAAATGGCGGGTCTGCATTCTAACGGAAATTCCGCCAGAATGCCAGCAACATTCGTTGCTTAGATACGGCGACGCTTTGGAGGGGGGCAGCCGTTATGCGGAACTGGAGTAACGTCCTGGATCAAAGAAATCTTGATGCCCAGGTTGTTCAGTGCGCGCACAGAAGACTCGCGGCCTGGGCCTGGGCCCTTGATACGAACTTCCAGATTTTTGATACCGCATTCAACAGCGACTTTACCTGCGGCTTCCGCTGCAACCTGCGCTGCAAACGGAGTCGACTTACGAGAGCCTTTGAAGCCGGCACCACCAGCTGTTGCCCAAGACAAAGCATTGCCTTGACGATCAGTGATCGTGATGATGGTATTGTTGAAAGAAGCGTGAACGTGAGCGATACCTTCAGCAACGTTCTTTTTAACTTTCTTACGAGCACGTGCTGCTGCTGCGTTATTTTGAGCTTTTGCCATAATGTTTTCCTTGGATCCGGGCTAGCCTGGATTATTTCTTCAAAGACTGCGCTGCTTTACGTGGGCCTTTGCGTGTACGCGCATTGGTGCGTGTACGCTGACCACGGACAGGCAAACCTTTACGGTGACGCAAGCCGCGATAGCAACCCAGGTCCATCAAACGCTTGATGTTCATGGACAATTCACGACGCAAATCGCCTTCTACGATGAACTTACCGATTTCATCGCGCAGCTTTTCGAGTTCGTTGTCATCCAGATCCTTGACCTTTTTAGTTGTCAAAACACCCGTTGCTTCACAGATTTTCTGTGAACGTGGACGACCAATACCATAGATAGCTGTCAAGCCGATTACGGTATGTTGATGATTTGGGATATTAACCCCTGCGATACGTGCCATTCGTTATTCCTCGTTCAATAACGTTAATTAACCTTGGCGCTGTTTATGGCGTGGTTCTGTGCAGATAACACGAACAACACCTTTGCGCTTGATGATTTTGCAGTTGCGGCAAATCCGCTTAACTGATGCGAGAACTTTCATTTTTGCCCTCTTCCCTTCTTGTTCACTTTAATTTACTTGGTACGGAACACTATTCGCGCCCGGCTCAAATCATAAGGCGTCAATTCCACTGTCACCTTATCACCTGGAAGAATGCGGATATAGTTCATTCGCATCTTCCCGGAAATATGGCCTAGTACAACATGCCCGTTTTCCAACTTAACTCGAAATGTTGCATTCGGAAGATTCTCAAGAATCTCGCCCTGCATCTGTATAACGTCGTCTTTTGCCATTCGATCTGCTCAGTTCCTTGAGGCTGTTACCGCGAAGGAATACCGCCTTTGAAATTTGCTTTGCGAAGAAGCGATTCATACTGCTGTGACATCACGTAGTTCTGAACCTGAGCCATGAAATCCATAGTCACCACCACAATAATCAGCAGCGAGGTACCACCAAAATAAAATGGCACTTTCCATTTCGCAATCAAAAATTCAGGCAACAAACATACCAGCGTAATATAAACCGCACCAGCCAGTGTCAGGCGCATCAGAATCTTGTCGATATAGCGTGCGGTCTGGTCGCCAGGACGAATCCCTGGAACAAACGCGCCGCTCTTCTTCAGATTATCAGCGGTTTCCTTGCTGTTAAACACCAATGCGGTATAAAAGAAGCAGAAGAAAACAATGGCAACTGCATACAACAACGCATGAATCGGTTCACCTGGCGCCATCGAAGCAGCAAGATCCTTCAGAAAGGTAATGACACCGTTCGTCGAGTCCGCTCCTTTAGCAAACCAGCTGGTGATGGTCGCAGGAAACAAAATAATGGAAGAAGCAAAAATCGGAGGAATCACGCCTGCCATATTCAGCTTCAAAGGCAAATGACTACTTTGCCCGCCATAGACTTTATTCCCTACCTGACGCTTGGCATAATTCACCAGAATCTTACGCTGACCGCGTTCGATGAACACCACCATGAAAGTCACCGCCGCGGCAATCACGCAAATCAGCAATACGGATGCAGGATGCATTGAGCCGGTGCGAACCAGCTCAAACATACCTCCGAGTGCATTAGGCAAACCCGCAGCAATACCTGCAAAAATAATGATAGAGATACCATTACCCAGACCACGTTCAGTAATCTGTTCACCCAACCACATCAGAAACATGGTTCCGGTCACCAGTGTCACCACTGTCGTAAACCGGAATGCCATACCAGGGTCAATCACCAGACCAGGCTGTGCTTCCAGTCCGAACGCAATGAAATACGCCTGCACTGTTGCCAAAGCCAGAGTTCCATAACGCGTATATTGCGTGATTTTCCTTCTGCCAGATTCACCTTCTTTTTTCAGCGCCTCCAGTTGCGGAGAGACGATGGACAGCAACTGCATGACAATCGATGCTGAGATGTACGGTGTAATGCCGAGTGCAAACACGGCAAAACGCGACATCGCTCCACCGGAGAACATATTAAACATCCCCAGAAGACCGCCTTGGTTTTGTTTAAATAAGTCCGCCAGTGCGGCAGGATCGATACCAGGTACTGGCACATGCGCACCAATCCTGTAGACAACCAGTGCTGCCAGCAAGAACCAGAGTCGACCCCATGGAAACCCGCTTGCTGCACTTTTAGCTTGTTGTGGAGATGTTGCCAATTATTGCTCCGGTGTCTGCACTGAATTAAGCGATGGTACCGCCAGCAGCTTCGATTGCAGCTTTAGCGCCTTTAGTGACGATCAAGCCGTTCAAAGTAACTTTCTTGGAAATTGCGCCAGACAGAATCACACGTACTGTACGTGCGAGTTCAGAAACGACACCAGCTTGTTTCAAAGCCAGGATATCGATTTCGGTCACTGGCAGGTTTTCCAGGTCAGTCAGACGAACTTCTGCTTTAAACGGTGTTGCCAGTGATTTGAAACCACGTTTTGGCAAACGGCGTTGCAGAGGCATCTGGCCACCTTCGAAACCGACTTTATGAAAGCCGCCCGAACGGGACTTCTGACCTTTGTGACCACGGCCAGCTGTTTTACCTAAACCAGAACCGATACCGCGACCAACACGACGTTTGTAGTGTTTAGCGCCATCAGCTGGCTGAATGTTATTCAATTCCATAATTTGCTCCGATCGAAAACCTGACGGCTTACGATACAACCTTCACAAGATACGAGACTTTATTGATCATGCCACGTACTGCTGGTGTGTCCTGCAATTCAGAAACTGAATTAACACGACGCAGGCCCAGACCACGCACTGTCGCACGGTGATCCTGACGTGTACCGATCAGACCTTTGACCAACTGCACTTTTACTGTCTTAGTCATCGCGCTCTCCTTAACCGAGAATTTCTTCAACGGTCTTGCCACGCTTTGCAGCGATTTCAGATGGAGTACTCATCTTAGCCAGACCATTCAAAGTTGCACGAACCATGTTGTAAGGATTGGTGGAACCGTTGGACTTAGCCACAACGTTTTCAATACCCATTACTTCAAAAATCGCGCGCATTGGACCACCAGCAATAACGCCAGTACCTTCTTTTGCAGGAGAGATCATGACGGAAGATGCACCATGCTTGCCTGTAACGGTGTGCTGCAAAGTACCGTTCTTCAAAGTCACTTTAATCATCTTGCGGCGCGCTTCTTCCATCGCTTTTTGTACGGCAACAGGAACTTCTTTCGACTTTCCTTTACCCATACCGATACGGCCATCGCCATCACCAACGACTGTCAATGCAGCGAAACCCATGATACGACCACCCTTAACCACTTTGGTTACACGGTTGATCGCGATCATTTTTTCGCGCATGCCATCATCCGGCTTGTCGGCTGCTGTTTTTGCTTGCATTTTTGCCATGACAAATTTTCCTTAGAACTTCAGGCCAGCTTCGCGGGCAGCTTCTGCAAGCGCCTTGATGCGGCCATGGTAACGGAAACCGGAGCGGTCAAACGCAACTTCGGTAACCCCTGCTTTGATTGCCTTCTCTGCTACACGCTTGCCGATCAAAGTCGCTGCTGCGGCATTGCCACCAGCACCGGATTTGCCAGCCAATTCTGCACGTACTTCTGCTTCTACTGTCGAAGCAGATGCCAACACTTTGGCATCTGGGCCAATGATGTTTGCATAGATGTGCAGATTGGTGCGATGCACGGCCAGGCGGTTCACTTTGAGTTCTGCGATCTTGGCACGGGTTTGACGTGCGCGGCGCAGACGTGATTGTTTCTTGTCCATCGTCAACCCCTATTACTTCTTCTTGGTTTCTTTAATCACAACCACTTCGTCCGCATAACGGACACCCTTACCTTTATAAGGCTCTGGGCTGCGGTATGCACGGACTTCAGCTGCCACTTGACCAACCTTCTGCTTATCAACCCCTTTGATCAGGATTTCAGTAGGTGTTGGTGTTGCGCATGTAACGCCTGCTGGCATCTGATGTACAACTGGATGTGAAAAACCTAAAGACAAATTCAATTTATCACCCTGGGCTTGCGCTTTGTAACCAACGCCGACCAATGTGAGTTTGCGCTCAAAGCCTTTAGTCACGCCGTTAACCATATTGTTGACCAGTGCACGCAGTGTGCCCGTCATCGCATTGGCTTCACGACCGTCATTGGCCGGAGAAAAACTCAAAGTGCCGTTGTTGTTTGCAACTGCCACCAAGCCATTCAGGCTTTGTGTCAATGCACCCATAGGACCTTTTACTGTAATCTGCTCTGCTGAAATTGCGACTTCCGCACCTGCCGGCAAAGCGATTGGCATCTTACCTACTCGAGACATCTTTCACTCCTTAGGCGACGTAGCAAATCACTTCGCCACCAACACCGGTTGCGCGCGCTTTGCGGTCAGTCATGACGCCTTTTGGTGTGGACACAATCGCCACGCCCAAACCGTTCATGACGCTTGGAATCTCGTCTTTACCTTTGTAAATACGAAGACCTGGGCGAGATACACGCTCCAAGCGTTCAATAACAGGACGTCCTGCATAATATTTCAGGCCGATTTTTAATTCGGACTTACCTGCAGTTTCTAAAACTGCGAAATCTTCAATGTAACCTTCGTCTTTCAGTACGTTGGCAATTGCCACTTTTACCTTAGAAGACGGCATCGCAACGACAGTTTTCTGAACAACTTGTGCGTTACGAATGCGGGTCAGCATATCGGCGATAGGATCGCTCATACTCATTGCTTATTCTCCTATTACCAGCTGGCTTTAGTCATACCCGGGACTTCACCACGCATGGCGACTTCACGGAGTTTAATACGGCCCAGACCGAATTTACGGAATGTGCCACGCGGACGACCTGTCAATGTGCAGCGATTGCGCTGGCGGGTCGGGTTAGAATTACGTGGCAATGCCTGCAACTTCAGGCGAGCGATATAACGCTCTTCTTCAGTTTTCGACTGGTCATCAATGATGGCCTTCAGTTCGGCGCGCTTACCAGCGAATTTCTTCACCAGATCTGCACGTTTTTGCTCACGATTAATCAGTGCCAATTTTGCCATGGCGACCTCAGTTTCTGAACGGAAATTTAAATGCGGCGAGGAGTGCTTTCGCTTCTTCGTCGGTCTTTGCTGTTGTCGTGATACTGATATTCATACCACGCAATGCGTCGATCTTGTCGTACTCGATCTCAGGGAAAATGATCTGTTCCTTGACACCGATATTGTAGTTACCACGACCATCAAACGCACGACCAGAAACACCACGGAAGTCACGCACACGTGGCAGAGCCACAGTGATGAAGCGATCCAGGAATTCATACATCTGAGCGCCACGCAAAGTTACCATACAGCCGATTGGATAACCTTCACGGATTTTAAAACCAGCGATCGCTTTGCGAGCCTTGGTAACAACTGGCTTTTGACCAGCAATTTTTGTCAGATCACCAACCGCATGCTCAATGATCTTCTTGTCTGCAACTGCTTCAGACAAACCCATGTTCAGGGTGATCTTCAGGATGCGAGGAACTTCCATGACTGACTTGTATGCATACTTTTCAGTCAGTTCACCGACGATCTTCTCTTTATATAATGCTTGTAGACGGGCCATGATGTTATGCCTTCACAACTTCGCCAGTCGACTTATAGACGCGGACTTTCTTACCATCCACGACCTTGAAGCCTACACGGTCTGCCTTGCCGGAAGCTGCATTAAACAACGCAACATTCGACACATGAATCGGCATCAATTTATCAACGATGCCACCAACTGCGCCAGTCATCGGATTTGGCTTAACGGCCTTCTTGGCAACATTAACACCAGCGACAACAACATAATCGCCATCGATGCAAGCCTGCACCTGACCGCGCTTACCTTTGTCTTTACCTGTTAAGACGATGACTTCGTCGTTTTTACGAATTTTATTCATCACGACCCCTTACAGCACTTCTGGAGCCAGAGACACGATTTTCATAAAACGCTCAGTACGCAACTCACGCGTCACTGGGCCGAAAATACGAGTGCCGATAGGCTCAAGCTTTGCATTCAACAATACTGCGGCATTGCCATCAAATTTGACCAACGAGCCATCCTGACGACGAACACCCTTAGCTGTTCTCACAACAACGGCGTTGTAAATTTCACCTTTTTTTACACGACCGCGTGGAGCAGCAGATTTCACAGTGACTTTAATAACATCACCGATACCCGCATAACGACGCTTGGAACCGCCCAATACCTTAATGCACAAAACTTCGCGCGCACCAGTATTGTCAGCCACTTCCAGCCGGCTTTCTGTTTGAATCATAATGTTCTCTTTCCCAACTTAATCCACACAACCTGCACAATGCAAGCCTGTAGTCAGTCTTGGTCCTGCCAGCCAACCCCTACATAACCTGCAATGCACGAGCCAACTGATTAGGTGGACGATTTTTTTTAACCACTCTCACAGCGAGGAGTGCTGCGAAAGACATTTAGGCTGCCACCTGCACTTTGCAAATGACAGCCCATTATTATTACACCAAAAAAAATTTTGTGCAATAAATTTATACGACTTGTGCTACTTGAACCACACGAGTGACTGTCCAGGCTTTCGTCTTGGAGATTGGACGACCTTCCTGAATCTCAACTGTGTCGCCTTCTTTTGCCTGGTTCGCTTCATCGTGCGCGTGGTACTTTGCAGTACGGACGATGATCTTGCCATACAAAGGATGTTTGACGTGACGCTCAACCAGTACGGTGACTGTTTTGTTCATCTTGTCGGACACAACCTTGCCAATCAATGTGCGCTTCAATGCCACTTTTACTTGATCGTTCATTATTTGGCATCCTTCTGATTCATGACGGTTTTCACACGAGCGATGTCACGACGAACTTTCTTCAACTGTGCTGTATTTGTCAGTTGCTGAGTAGCGATTTGCATACGCAGGCTGAACTGAGCTTTCAGCAAATCATTGAGTTCCTTAGTCAAAGCCGCTTGATCCTTACCTTGGAGTTCAGATACTTTCATTTACAACTCCTATTATTGACCGACTTGGCGAACGACGAAAGTCGTTGCTAACGGCAACTTCGCTGCCGCCAGACGGAACGCTTCACGTGCGAGCGATTCATCGACACCATCCATCTCGTACAACATTTTGCCTGGTTGAATTTCGGCAACATAGTACTCAGGATTACCTTTACCATTACCCATACGGACCTCTGCAGGCTTCTGGGAAATTGGCTTGTCCGGGAAAATACGGATCCAGATGCGGCCGCCACGTTTGATGTGACGTGTCATTGCACGACGCGCAGCCTCGATCTGACGCGCTGTGATACGACCACGGCCAACCGCTTTCAAGCCAAACTCACCGAAGGAGACTGCTGTACCGCGGGTATGCGAGATACCTTTGTTACGGCCTTTTTGCTCCTTGCGATATTTTCTGCGTGCTGGTTGCAGCATGATTATTCTCCTGCTTTCTCAGCTGGTGCTGCATCAGCTTTTGCGCGTACACGCTTAGCTGGAGCTGCTGCGCCAGTTGTATTTTGCCCTTCAGGACGCTTGGCACGTGGACGGCTGTTTGGCTTGCCATCGTCACGACGCGGACCACGACGTTTTTTGTCGTCTTCCGGTGTCGATTCGATCACAGGCGCATCGCCGTTTGCCAAACGATCACCTTTGTAGACCCACACTTTGACACCGATGATGCCGTAAGTTGTGGATGCTTCACCGAAACCGTAGTCGATATCAGCGCGCAGTGTATGCAGAGGCACACGGCCTTCGCGATACCATTCTTTACGTGCGATTTCGATACCGTTCAGACGACCGCCGGACATGATCTTGATGCCTTGTGCACCCAGACGCATTGCGTTCTGCATCGCACGTTTCATCGCGCGGCGGAACATGATGCGCTTTTCGAGCTGCTGAGCGATCGAATCTGCAATCAGTTGCGCATCGATTTCTGGCTTGCGGATTTCTTCGATGTTGACGTGAACTGGCACGCCCATCATCTTGGACAAATCTGCTTTCAGAACCTCGATATCTTCGCCTTTTTTACCAATCACAACACCTGGACGGGAGCTGTAAATGGTAATACGTGCATTTTTCGCCGGACGCTCAATAACGATACGGCCTACGGAAGCGTTTTTCAGTTTCTTCTTCAGGTAATCACGTACCTTCAGATCTTCACCAAGCATGGAGGCAAAATTACTGTTGCCCGCATACCAGCGCGAAGACCAGTTGCGTGTTACCGCCAGACGAAAACCGGTTGGATGTATCTTCTGTCCCATCGTGACTCCTTAGTTACCAACAGTCACGTAGATGTGACAGGATTGTTTAGAGATACGATCACCGCGACCTTTAGCGCGTGCTGTGAAGCGCTTCAGAATCGCACCTTTTTCGACATAGATAGTCTTTACTTTCAGCTCGTCGATATCTGCGCCATCGTTATGCTCGGCGTTCGCAATTGCGGACTCCAGCACTTTCTTGATGATCGCAGCACCTTTTTTAGGGCTGAAAGCCAGGATATTCAATGCCTGATCTACTTTTTTACCGCGGATCAGATCTGCCACCAGGCGACCTTTTTGCTCAGACAGACGCACACCGCGCAGAGTTGCTTTAGTTTCCATCATCGGTCCTTATTTCTTAGCCTTTTTATCGGCAGCGTGACCCTTGAACGTACGGGTCAGCGCAAATTCGCCGAGTTTGTGACCAACCATGTTCTCGGAAACATAAACCGGCACGTGCTGCTTGCCGTTATGCACCGCAATGGTCAAACCGATGAAGTCCGGCATAATTGTCGAACGGCGGGACCAAGTTTTGATTGGCTTTTTGTCTTTAGTTGCTTGCGCAGCTTCGACTTTCTTCACCAGATGGGCGTCGCAGAACGGCCCTTTTTTCAATGAACGTGTCATGTGTTATCCCTTATTTCTTACCACGGCGTGAGACGATCATCGAAGTAGTACGCTTGTTGCGACGTGTCTTCTTACCCTTGGTCTGTTGACCCCATGGAGATACTGGATGACGACCGGCTGCTGTTCTACCTTCACCACCACCGTGTGGGTGATCGATCGGGTTCATGACCACACCGCGAACGGTAGGACGAACGCCGCGCCAGCGCATTGCACCAGCCTTACCAATCTTACGCAGATTGTGTTCGCCGTTACCAACTTCACCGATCGTTGCACGGCATTCGATATGAATGCGACGCACTTCACCGGAGCGCAGACGAACCTGAGCGTAAGTACCTTCACGCGCCATCAGCACAACGCCAGCACCTGCTGTACGTGCGATCTGAGCACCCTTGCCTGGCAACATTTCTACGCAGTGCATAGTTGTACCGACAGGGATATTGCGGATAGGCAGGCAGTTACCTGCCTTGATCGGAGCCTGAGAACCATTCATCAACTGATCGCCGGCTGCAACGCCTTTAGGAGCAATGATGTATGCACGTTCACCGTCCGCATAGCACAACAATGCAATGTGTGCTGTACGGTTAGGATCGTATTCAATACGCTCTACTTTTGCAGGAATACCATCTTTGTTGCGTTTGAAGTCAACAACACGGTAATGCTGCTTATGACCACCACCGATATGGCGGGTAGTGATGTGACCGTTGTTATTACGGCCAGCAGTTTTGGATTTCTTTTCCAACAAAGCAGCGAATGGACGACCTTTGAACAGGCCCTCTGTCACTACTTTCACCATACCACGACGACCTGGTGAGGTTGGCTTCATCTTAACGAGTGCCATGATTATGCCCCCTCAGTGAAGTTGATTTCCTGACCCGGCTTCAAGCATACGAAAGCGCGCTTTGTATGATTGCGACGGCCAGTAAATCTACCGGTACGTTTTTGTTTACCTTGACGATTTGCCACCTGTACAGACTCAACCTGTACTTTGAACAGCAATTCGACGGCAGCCTTGATTTCTGGCTTGGTTGCATCTGGGGTCACCAGGAAAACCACTTGCTCATTCTTTTCAGCAACCATGGTTGCTTTTTCAGAAATCACAGGAGCCAGCAACACCTTCATCAGGCGTTCTTCGCTATGTTTGACTAATGCGCTCATGCCAGCATCTCCTCAATCTTTGCCAGTGCCGGCTTAGTGATCAACACTTTCTTGTAGAACACCAGAGAAACTGGATCAGCATAACGTGGCTCTACCACCAGAACGTTAGCCAGGTTACGTGCTGCCAACATCAGATTTTCGTTAAATTCATCAGTGATGATCAGAACGGAATCCAGGCAACCCAACGCCTTGAGCTTTTCAGACAACAATTTTGTCTTAGGTGCATCAACAGCAACATTCTCAACCACTTGCAGACGGTCTTCACGAGCCAACTGAGACAGGATCGAGCAGATACCTGCGCGATACATCTTTTTGTTCACTTTGTGAGAGAAGTTTTCGTCTGGCGTATTCGGGAATATACGCCCCCCCCCGCGCCAGAGTGGAGAAGAGGACATACCAGCACGTGCACGACCAGTGCCTTTTTGGCGCCATGGCTTTTTAGTCGTGTGATGAACCTCTTCGCGGTCTTTTTGCTTGCGGTTACCGCTGCGAGCATTAGCCTGGAATGCAACGACGACCTGATGAATCAATGCTTCGTTGTAATCACGGCCAAAAATTGTATCAGGTGCTGCGACATTTGCCGCTGCCTGACCTTGTTCGTTTAGGAGCTTCAGTTCCATGGATTAGGCTCCCTTCTTGGCTTTAACTTTAACAGCAGGAGATACAATCACCTGACCATTTTTTGCACCCGGCACAGCACCCTTCACCAGCAACAACTGGCGATCAGCATCAACACGAGCGATTTCCAGATTTTGCACAGTGCGCTTCACATCACCCAGATGACCAGTCATGCGCTTACCAGGGAAAACACGACCTGGATCCTGCGCCATACCGATAGAACCCGGGACATTATGGGAACGGGAGTTACCGTGAGTAGCACGACCAGAAGAGAAGTGATAACGCTTGATGGTACCGGCATAGCCCTTACCAATTGTCACGCCCTGCACATCCACTTTCTGACCAGCCTCGAACAAACCGACAGGCACAACATCGCCAGCCTTGAGTTCAGCAGCCTTAGCAGCATCAACACGGAATTCTTTTAAGACAGTACCAGCTTCAACACCTGCTTTTGCGAGGTGACCGGCAGCCGCTTTAGTTACGCGGGATGCACGGCGCTGACCGAAAGTAACCTGAACAGCAGAGTAACCGTCTGTTTCAGGAGTTTTGACTTGCGTCACGCGGTTGTTGGACACATCCAATACTGTAACCGGAATAGAATCCCCGTCATCAGTAAAGATACGCATCATACCAACCTTGCGACCAACTAGGCCCAAGCTCATTATTTTCTCCATTCTCACCTACGATTGGGTGAGGCTGATGTTTAAAAAACTTAAACAAATAGGCCAGCCGAAGCTGACCCACATCTAAGCCTTCCATTATAGCCCGTGATTTTTTAATTCACAAGCAAAAATATTTGAAAATTTAAAAATTTGTGGTATGTCAAACTGCCACCGATTTTTTGGAATTCAAAGAAAGAAGGCAGCAATACGATTATTGCAGCTTGATTTCAACATCCACGCCAGCTGGCAAATCAAGCTTCATCAAAGCATCAACAGTTTTATCTGTAGGATCAACAATATCCATCAGGCGCTGATGAGTACGGATCTCAAACTGATCACGGGAAGCCTTGTTGACGTGCGGGGAACGCAGTACGTCAAAACGCTGAATACGTGTTGGCAAAGGAACCGGACCCTTAACAACTGCACCAGTGCGCTTCGCTGTTTCAACGATTTCCAGCGCGGACTGATCGATCAGCTTGTAGTCAAATGCTTTCAGGCGAATGCGGATTTTTTGATTCTGTGTAGACATGTCATATCCTATAAAGAACGAGCCGTCACATCAGGGAGGACGGCAATTTTACAAAGAGCGAATTTAAAACAAACGGGCTATCACACCTAAAAAGTGAGATAGCCCGCTAGTGTACTACAAATTTCGAGTTTTCAACGTTTATCGGTTTAATTTTCGCCGACAAATAGTAAATACAGATTACTCGATAATCTTGGCAACCACACCCGC
>NZ_JABXYJ010000007.1 GCF_013377855.1 Cognatundibacterium oligocarboniphilum
TGTCGGAGTCAACCAAGGGCGCGGCGGAATGCACGCTTCATTCGATATTTCCGATCAATGGACGGTAATGGGAGACGAATGGTATCTTGTAAATAAGAAAATATATTAAAATTAGATTGTTAAATATTTCTTATTGGCATCATGATTCCAAATCAAACTCCGGGTTTTTCGCTGATTGAAGTATTAGTTGCTGTGTTTGTACTTGCGCTGGGGATTATTGGCGCAGCCGGCCTCCAACTTGCTGCAGTCAGGACGTCTCAACAAAGCGGATACCAGACTATTGCAGTGGAGTTGGCGAATGAGCTTGCAGATAAAATGCGCTCTAACGATACTCAGATGAAATTGTCTGATGCCGCAAATGTTTTTGCTTCAATTAATTATAATTCAGCAATAGATTCCGACCCTGCCGCACCAACACTTTGCTATACCTCAGCGGCAAATTGTAATGCGACTGACTTAGCAAAAGCCGATATCTATGAATGGCTGGTTCGTGTCAAAAAAACCTTGCCTGCAGGTCGGGTGCTGGTTTGTCGTGATTCTTCGCCTTTTGATAGCTCTAGCAAAGCATTGACTTGGACTTGTACGTCGGATCCGAATGCTGGTTTGACAATCAAGCTGGGTTGGAAAAGCAAAAATCCTGACGGTAGCTTTGTCTTAGCGAATGGCGTTAATCCTCCTAGTGTCGCAGTGACTGTAGAATCTTACGTCAAATAATTATGAAATCAATTCCCGGTATTTTTGCTGACACCCGCGATATTTTCATCGCAAAATATCGTCAGAAAGGTCTGACATTAATTGAATTACTGATCTCGGTTTCAATTGGTTTGTTGGTTGTCTTCGCCGCAACCAGCCTGGTTGTTTCAACCAAAACCCTTTTCGTGACGCAGACCGATGGCAATGATACTCAGGATATTGCCCGGTTTGGTTTGGATAACATTTCCCGTTCACTTCGTCAGGCGGGTTATGTTAACTATGATTTTAATAATTCTCCACAAATTACGCCATCTACTGCCAGTGCGGATCTGAATGGTATGGATGCCAATAGTGTTTCTGCGACATCGACAGATATTTCCTCGCCACTGGGATCATCGGTTAATTTTAGCGATGTATTGGCGGTACGTTTTTTCGGTTCCGGAAATACCGGAAGTGGCGATGGTACGGTGATTAACTGTGCAGGATTTTCAGTTCCAGCTCCGGTTTCATCAAATACCGCCGATCAGGATAGAGGCTGGAGTATTTATTATGTCGCTAACGGGGCAGGTAATGAACCTGAATTATTTTGCAAATACTATAACCCTGTATCAGGTAACTGGAGCGCACAGTCTATCGTCAAAGGCGTGGAATCTTTTCAAGTCTTATATGGCGTTGATACAAGTAATCCAACTGATGGGACCGCGAATAAATTTTTGACGGCAACGGCCATTAATGCACTTGATGCCAACCTGGTATTAACCGGGTCAACCGCTGCGCAACAGGCTCAGGATTTAAATCGCAAAACTTACTGGAAGAAAATTACAGAAGTGAAAGTTGCCATGCTCGTCAGCGGTACGCAGAATTCAAGAGTTGATACAGCGACGACCACATACAATCTGTTCGGCCCTGATTATGCAGCAGCCAATTCCGGTGTTGACAAAGGGACGACTATCAAAGATCAGGATCTTCCTGCTTCCAGGCAAAAACGTGTTCGTAAAGTGTATACGGCAACTGTTTTTATCCGGAATATCTGTAATGTTGACCCCGTCAGGGGGACCTGTCTTCCTCCAAACTGAGTTCGTTATGTTCAACGAAAAATCTATCTCTTTTGACAAATACGTATATCGGTATTTACCTGGAAATCAAAGACAGAAGGGTATTTCCCTGGTTGTATCTTTATTAATGTTGATTGTCGTGCTTGTCCTCAGCATGTCTTTGACAACAATTTCTTTGCAAGGTGAAAAAGCCTCGCGCAATGACCGGGACAGACAGATTGCACTGATGTCGGCGGAGGCAGCGTTAAAAGATGCGGAAATGGATATTGATCCTCAGGTTGCCTTGGCAAACGGACGCAGTAATGTATTTGATGCGACATCAAATCTCTTTTTTGAAGCTGGCTGCGCAAGTGGTGATGGCAATCTGTATCAGGGCATGTGCCTACCTGCGGCTAATGGACAAACACCAGTATGGCTTAGCATTGATTTGTCTAATGATGCTGCTGGTGCCCCTTCTGTTAAATATGGTCGCTTTACCGGACAGACGATGGTGGCCGGGAAAGGGGCTTTCCCGGCCAAATTGCCACGTTACATCATAGAAGCTGTGCAAGATGTAGAGGCCGGAGGGAAAGCTGACGAGCAGACTAAATATTTTTTCCGTATCACTGCAATCGGTTTTGGTCCGAATCCAAATACCCAGGTTGTATTGCAGTCCTTTTATAGAAAAGCTGTCAGATCCTAAGTCATGCGTGTAATGCGCAGATGAATCATCCCTGACCGGAGAGTCAAATTGAATAAATTGTTGAAATCGGTGATTGCCAGTTATCTGATGGTGATGCAAACGTTTGTCTTTGCGGCACCGCCTGTTATATCCCTTTCAAGCACCCCTTTGTATTCTGGGGGAGGCAATGTACATCCCAATTTATTGCTTGATTTATCGGTGGAATTTCCAACCGTTAAGGCTGCATATAACAATTCCAGTGATTACAATAAAACACTGGACTATATTGGCTATTTCAATACCAAAAAATGCTACATGAATGGTGCAGGTCTGAAATTGTTTACCCAGGATGCATATGGTGACCCAATTTCGCGTGCGGTCAGCACTTCTGATATGACGAATGGTTATTTCTATATTGTGAAAGATGCGGACGTTAATCACGAATGCGGAGGAACCGCTTTCAGCGGGAATTTCATGAACTGGGCAGCATCTTCTGCTATTGATATGTTGCGCTTGGCGTTGACTGGCGGCGATCGTTTTATCGATTCCACAACACAGACGGTTTTACAAAGAGCGTTCTTATATAATAGTTTTTATAACAATGGTAGTTATTTTAAGAAAAAAGTTGTTACAGCCAGCTCAACAATGAGTGCTCCATATGGCGTTACGCCATATAACGTGTCAACCCTGTATGTTCTGAATTGTGACAATAAAATTTTATTCAGCGACGTCAATACATCATCTTCCTGCACAACACAGAGAACCTACCCAGACAATATTGCAACGACAGACACTCAGCTCGATACATCGACAGATCGCGTTCTGGGTGAGTTTCTGGTACGTGTTCAGGTCTGTGACAGTATGGAAAATACGACACGCACAGATCTTTGTCTGCAGTATCCAAATGGTACTTATAAACCTGTCGGTAATATGCAGCGTAATCAGAATAGCGTTCGTTATGGTGCTTTCGGCTATTTAATTGACCAGGTGAATACACGTTATGGCGGTGTGCTGAGGGCTCCATTGAAGTATGTCGGGAGTAAGCAATACCGTGCTGCGAATGGCTTTGCTGAAGAAGTCAATGACCGTCCGGAATGGGATGCTAACACAGGGATTTTTGTTGCTAATTCAGAGAATGATGCTACGGGAAACAGTGGTGTTATTAATTATCTCAATAAATTTGGACGCACCGGAAATTACAAGGCTTATGATCCCATCAGTGAGTTGTATTACGAAAGTATCCGTTATTTACAGGGCAGAGCACCGACAGCGAATGCGCTGACCGGTAAGACTGCGGCGATGCAGGATAACTTTCAAGTCCTGTCCACCTGGACTGATCCGATTGAAGCATCCTGTCAGAAGAATTACATCATAGTCATTGGTGACGCGAATACCCATCAGGATACGTTTATTCCAGGGGGAGTCCTGAATGGAAATGGCCGTGGTTTACGTTCTGCGGATGTCGCTTCAGCACAATGGCCGGCATTTGATGTCAAAGCACAGACTGCATTGGTTGCGGCAATGGAATCCTCGTCTTCATCAGGAAATTCTGCGCCTGCGCCTTCTTTGGCGAATATGGCCACGGCATACACCGGCGCGAGTAACGGCACTTTCTATATGGCAGGTGCAGCTTATTGGGCGCATACCAACGATATACGCCTGGACAAGCCTGTTCGTGTCAAAACATTCACTATCGATGTGGATGAAAACGGAAATGGGCTGATTGATAATCCAACCAGAGCTCGTACTGCACCCAGATTGTCACAACTTTATCTGGCCGCAAAATATGGCGGATTTAATGACCTGAATCTGGATCAGAATCCATATAAAACCTTTGATGTTGATGGCAAGACGGTGATCGCCAATAACATTGAATGGGCAAACGGCAATGGTACGGATCCGGATAATTTTTTCCTCGCCAGTAATCCTGCGAAAATGATTGCAGCGATTAATGCTATTTTTCAGAATGTCGCATCGACAGGCGGGACTCTGGCAGGTGTCGGTATTTCATCGACTAGTGCCAGTGATAATCCTTATGTTTATGAACCAGGCTTCAAAGCCGATAAATGGTCGGGCAGTCTGAAAAAAGAATCTGCAACAATCTCTAATCCACCAGCTGTATGGGATGCAGGGGTCATTCTGACAGGGGATCCGGTTGCAAAAATTTCTCCAAATCCTGTTCCTGGCAGCCGCAATATTTACACGTCCAAAATCAGTCTGGACGGTTCACTGGCCTTAGTTCCATTTACCTGGGCAAGTGGAGGAAATTTCAGTGCCAGCGATCAGCTCGCTTTGAATACCGACCCGCATACAGGAACAGTGGATAATTTTGCTTCTGACCGAATAAATTATCTGCGCGGTGATCGCACGCAGGAGCTGAGTAAGGATGCCAATGGTAATCCAGTCGGCAAATTCCGCGCCCGGGATAGTGTTTTGGGGGATATCATCAACAGCGCACCGGTTTATTATGGTGCGCCGGCTAAAAATATTTCTGGCCCTAGCTATTCTGCTTTTTATCAAACTTATGCCAACAGACAGAAGGCAGTCTATGTTGGCTCTAATGACGGGATGCTGCATGCATTTGATGCAGTTAACGGTACAGAACTGTTTTCTTACGTCCCGAATACCCTGATCTCGAAATTAAACAATCTTTCGGATCCTTATTACAACCATCAGTCTTATGTTGATGGCCGGATTACGATCAAAGAAGCGCAGATAAAAGGGAATTGGAAAACTTTACTGGTTTCTGGTTTTGGTGCCGGCAGTAAGGGTTTGTTTGCACTGGATGTTACCAATCCGGCCAATTTTACCGGTGGTTTGGGAGCCTTATGGGAATTCAGCGACAAAATTGATGCCGATATGGGGTACGTGCTTGCACCGCCAATGATCGCCAAATTCCGAACTGGCGGAACGACAGCGAGTCCGACTTACGGGAACTTTGTAATTGTTTCGAGCGGCTACAATAACTATGACTCTAATCCGGTGGCAACCGGACAGGGTGCATTATTCTTATTGTCGCTGGATAAAAATCCGGGTGATCCGTGGGTACTGAATTCCAATTATTTTAAATTGATGACTCCGATTAAAGACCCAACCAGTAAAAATGGACTGGGAGCCCCTAATGTCGCTTATGGCGGTGACGGCGCCGTCAATTATGCGTACGCAGGGGATCTGCAGGGGAACATGTGGCGCTTTAACTTTACCGGGGCGACACTGAATGCGGCCACTATTTCCAGTACACCGGTCTTTACCGCCAAAACATCCACTGGTGTTGTGCAGCCCATTACGGTTCAGCCGCAAATTGTGTTTGCTCCCGGCGGCGGCTACATTCTCTTATTCGGTACCGGAAAATATCTGGAAACTTACGACGTTACTCCGTCAAATTATATGACGAACACGTACTATGCGATTCTCGATACCACATATCCTGCGGATGCCGTAACGGGACGCAGCCAGTTGGAGCCGAGAACCGCCACACCGTCCGGTGCGGGTTTTACGCTGACGGGTAATAGTTTTACGTATGGAACAGCAACCGGAACCAAAAAAGGCTGGTATTTTGACTTTTATAATTCCTTGACAACCGGCGAACGGATTCATCACACTCTGACCGGAACTACTGCGGGTAATTACTTGTTCTTTAATACCTTGATTTTAAGCAGTGATCCATGTTCCGGAGGGAGCGGCCGGAGATACATGGTCGATGTGTTAACCGGTATGAGCACAGACGTGACCGGCACTCTGTCAACTATTGGTCTCCTGACTTCACCGGTTGTATTGAATATTTCGACTACGACTGGCGATAGAAATGCAACCGGCAGCCGCAGGATCACAACAAAAATTACAGTACGGACCGCAGGAACGGGAAACTCTTCCGGCGTGACCAGTGATAATGCGGCGGCGCCAGATGCGGTAACCAGAGCAGGGCGCGTCAGCTGGAGAGAGTTGCAAAATTATCAGGATATGCGCAAAGCTGCTCAGAGCGGACAATAATCAAAATATTGAGGGTATTTATGAGTAAAAATAAAGCACAGGGCTTCACGCTGATTGAATTGCTGATTACTCTGGTTATCGCCGGAATACTCTCGGCGATTGCGTATTCTTCATATAATTCGAGCGTGCTAAAAGCTCGGCGTTCAGAAGCCAAATCGGCATTGATGAAGCTGATGCAGCAGCAGGAGCGCTACTATACACAAAACAACAGTTATATTGTTTTTTCAAATTCATCGACCGATGCTAATGAAATGAAATTTAACTGGTTTTCAGCTGACGCTGCTGCCAGCAGTTTTTATGAGATAAATGGAGCAGCCTGTACCGGAGATACGATTCAGAATTGTGTACTTCTGACTGCCACACCAGGAACGAGCAACGTGAATAGCAATTATAAAGACCCTGTATGCGGTAATTTCACTCTGACCAGTACCGGTGTCAAAGGGTTTTCCGGGACATCTGGCACTAAAGATCAATGCTGGTAATGATGAAAAAGCTGATTGATACGTCTGGAACAAAAGGTTTTTCGTTGACTGAGCTCATGGTTGTCGTCGCTATCGCAGCGATTCTGATGGCGATGGCCGCCCCTGCTTTTAACAGTTTCATCGATAATCAGAAATTGTTGGCAACCGCGACCGAGTTTTATTCGGCAACAAATCTGACGCGGACAGAGGCTATCAAGCGTGGCGGGCAGGTAACGATGGCGGCGAATGACGGGGTTAACTGGAACTCTGGCTGGACCATTTTTGTGGACGCCAATGCCAATGCGATTCCTGATGCCGGTGAGACGATTATCATTATTCATGAGGCAATTCCCGGCAAGATTACGGTAACGAATAATTTTACGGACTCGACAGTGCCTTATGTTTCATATACCGGTAATGGCCGCAGCAGGACGAATGCGAACGGTCAGCAACCACAGGCGGGAACAGCGTCATTTACGTTGGGATCATCGGTGCAGCGTGTGAAACTGAATTTTTTAGGGCGGGCACGGATTTGCAATCCGGCAGTGGATCAGGTGAGTTGTGCCGACACCAATACAGGAAACTGATTCCGCGCATCACTGACGTTAGTCCTGGAATGTAAAGATACGTGGAGTTGACAACTCATCTTGGCAGCAGAGTCTTTATTCAGGTTCTGCTGCTTTCTTGTTTTTCCCGACCTTGTTTTCTACATTGATTTCCTGAATGGCCTCTGCGAATTCGGAGATGTCTTCAAAACTTTTGTAAACGGAAGCAAAACGGATGTAGGCGATTTTATCCAGACGCTTTAACTCCCGCATGACCAGTTCGCCCAGTTGTACCGAGAGAATTTCGCGCTCACCGCTGGAGAGTAATTTTTCTTCTATGCGCTGAATGGCGCCGTCGACAGCTTCCGCCGATACCGGCCGTTTACGAAGTGCCAGCATCAGGCTGGCGCGCAGTTTGGCAGACTCATATTCTGTCCGGCTGCCATTCTTTTTGACAATCACGGGCATCGCCAGCTCTATCCGTTCATAAGTCGTGAACCGCTTATCGCAATGCGCGCAGCGTCGTCGGCGGCGCATGACATTTCCTTCTTCTGAAACCCGGGTATCAATCACCTGAGTATCATCGTGGTGGCAATAGGGACATTTCATAGAATGGTGAGTGAGGGATTCAGATATCAGAACCGAATGATGCGGAACAGGAACAGGTCAGAATGCAAAAATGCTGTCGCGGCACTCTGACCAGTTATCATGCTCAGGCCTGATAAACAGGGAATGCGTCAGTCAGTTTTTTGACTTCCGCTTTCACTTTTTCAATAGTGGCCGGATCATTTGGATTGTCGAGTACGTCAGCAATCAGGTGACCGACCTTGATGGCTTCCGCTTCTTTGAAACCCCGGGTGGTGAACGCTGGACTGCCCAAGCGGATACCGGAAGTGATCATTGGCTTCTGTGGATCGTTAGGGATGCCGTTTTTGTTGCAGGTCATGTGTGCAGAGCCGAGAATTGCTTCTGCTTCTTTGCCTGTCAGACCTTTCGGACGCAGATCGACCAGCATCACGTGCGATTCGGTGCGGCCGGAAACAATGCGCAGGCCGCGTTCGGTCAGCGTGTTGGCCAGTGCTGCTGCATTTTTGACGACCTGTTCCTGATAGGCTTTGAATTCCGGTGACAGCGCTTCTTTGAAGGCAACAGCTTTACCAGCGATGACATGCATCAGCGGACCGCCTTGCAGGCCAGGGAAAATCGCGGAGTTGATTTTCTTGGCAATCGCTTCGTCGTTGCTGAGGATGATGCCGCCGCGCGGGCCGCGCAGGCTCTTGTGGGTAGTCGAGGTGACGACGTCAGCATGCGGAACCGGGTTAGGGTAGACGCCAGCGGCGATCAGGCCGGCATAGTGGGCCATGTCGACCATGAAATAGGCGCCGACTTCTTTGGCGATTTTGGCGAAGCGTTCGAAATCGATACGCAGTGCAAAGGCCGATGCGCCGGCGATGATCAGCTTAGGCTTGGCTTCGCGTGCCAGTTTTTCCATCGCGTCGTAATCGATGTCTTCCTGGGCATTCAGACCGTAAGACACGACATTGAACCATTTACCAGACATATTCAGCGGCATGCCGTGCGTTAAGTGGCCACCTTCGGCCAGGCTCATGCCCATGATGGTGTCGCCCGGATTCAGCAGGGCGAAGAAGACGCCCTGATTCGCTTGCGAGCCGGAGTTTGGCTGTACGTTGGCGAAGTTTGCGCCAAACAACTGTTTCAGGCGGTCGATGGCCAGTTGCTCAACAACGTCCACATATTCGCAACCACCGTAGTAGCGCTTGCCGGGATAGCCTTCAGCGTATTTGTTGGTCAGCTGGGAGCCTTGCGCTTCCATCACGGCCGGCGATGTGTAATTTTCGGAAGCGATCAGTTCGATGTGCTCTTCCTGACGGTGGTTTTCTTGCTGGATGGTCGCAAATATTTCTGGGTCGATATGGGCGAGCGTATGAGTTTTAGCAAACATGGTTTTCCTGATTCCTGTTGAATGATTGAATAAGCTGAACAACGTAAGTTGATTGTATTCTGTGAGGTGTCGCTCGGAATGGTATGACGAATGGCAGCCTCACTGCTTTACCATCAGGCTACCCAGGCGCACGGCTGGAGTCATCCGACTCCGACATCTCACGCTTCCCGATGGATCCCCATCTTTGCCGGAACGGAATTATCCGTTTTCCGGCATTTTCGCCAGTTACGTGAGACAAAATGGTGAGAGGATTTTACGTGATGCGCTATGAATGGGCAAGCAGCGCCTGATGAGAAAGGCTTGACTGAAAGGCAAAAGAATTGCCGGGGAATCGGGGAAAGTGCGCCGCTTCTGAGCAGAGTACGGTGGATCGACGGAAAAGCCCTTAAAATACGGCATCGTCAGTTGTGCAGTATTTGTTTAACTTTTCAGCAGAGGGCAGACATGATTGTATTGATTACAGGGGCAAGCTCAGGGTTTGGTGAGGAAATGGCGCGGAAATTCGTGCACGAAGGGCATTGGGTGATTGCTGCCGCACGCCGGATTGAGCGTCTGAGCGCATTACAGACCGAACTGGGCGCACATCTGCTCCCGGTCAGTATGGATGTGACGCAGAAGTCTTCCATCATAAACGCGTTGTCTGGATTGCCGGCAGACTGGCAGCCGGTGGATGTGCTTATCAATAACGCTGGTCTGGCACTGGGTACCGAGCCTGCGCATCTGGCTTCGCAGGATGAATGGGATACCATGATCGATACCAATACCAAAGGACTGGTGACGGTGACCCGTGCCATTTTGCCGGGTATGGTCGCGCGCAACAGCGGTATGATTATCAATATCGGTTCGATTGCTGGTTCAACCCCGTATCCTGGTGGCAATGTGTATGGCGCCACCAAGGCATTTGTCGATCAGTTCACCCGTAATCTGCGGGCGGATATGGCAGGTACCAATGTGCGCACCACCAACATTGCGCCGGGACTGTGCGGCGGCACCGAGTTTTCCAATGTCCGTTTCCGCGGCGATGACGGTGCGGCAGCCAAGGTGTATGAGGGAACGGTGCCGTTAACGGCCACCGATATCGCAGAAACAGCGTACTGGATTGCGACATTGCCGCCGCATGTGAATATTAATTACATTGAAATGATGCCGACCTGTCAGGGTTTCGGACCGTTGAACATCAAACGTCAGCCGGCCTGACGCTGATCCACAGTCTTTAGATACTGGGGGGAGTATTTTTAATGCTCCTTTATTTTCAAGGACTACAGGCTGAAATGGCCATATACTCCCCCGGAAATGAATATAATGCAGAACACATTTAATTGGAATGTCCGGGTCTATTACGAAGATACGGATGCCGGCGGCATCGTGTTTTACGCGAATTACCTGAAATTTTTTGAGCGTGCCCGTACCGAATGGCTGCGGGCGACCGGGGTGCATCAGCAGGCTTTGGCGGAAACGGCAGGCGTGATGTTTGTCGTCAAAGCAAGCTCAGTCGAGTATCATGCTCCCGCAAGGCTTGATGATGAACTCCGTATCACCGTGACGGTCGAAAAGCTGGGGCGTGCATCCGTGCAGTTTGTACAGGAAGCCTGGTGCGGCGATCGCTTGCTGACCCGTGGAAAGATCAAGGTCGGCTGCGTCGGTACCAGCAGCCTGCGTCCGACACCGATGCCGGAAGAGGTATTGGAAAAAATGTCGGCATTCAAGCCGCTTTAATGTCTGACCGCTATCGATGCGGCAGCCTTTGTCATGGTTGTCTGCACTGACAGGGCACAGGCCTCTTGCATGCGAACCAGTTGACCGGCAGGCTTGTTGAAAAACATGCGATACGGCCATCCTGCTTAATTTTTTTGTCGTGATTGAACTGATTTATGATGACTGTTACCCAAGACCTTTCCTTTGTGAGTCTGATTGCCAATGCCTCTGTGCTGGTGCAGCTCGTGTTGTTGTTGTTAATCGGCGTTTCCCTGACAAGCTGGACCTATATTTTCAATAAAATGTTTACCATCCGCAAAGCCCGCTCACAGACCGAGATTTTCGAGCGGAATTTCTGGTCCGGCGGCAATCTGGTGGAGCTGTATCAGGAAGCCAGCCAGAATCGTCGCACCGGGCGCGATAAGGCGGGCTCGCTGGAACGTATTTTTGAAGCCGGGATGAGCGAATATCACAAAGTCAAAAATGCGAATAAGGCCTCGCTGGATGCCGGTGCGATGCTCGATGGTGCGCGCCGCGCGATGCGAGCTGCTTATCAGCGGGAAATGGATATGCTGGAATCGCATCTGTCGTTTCTTGCTTCCGTCGGCTCGGTGTCGCCCTATATTGGTTTGTTTGGTACCGTCTGGGGCATCATGAATGCGTTTCGCGGACTGGCCAATGTGCAGCAGGCGACACTGGCGGCGGTTGCGCCGGGTATTGCAGAGGCGCTGATTGCCACGGCGATCGGCCTGTTTGCTGCGATTCCGGCGGTGCTGGCGTATAACCGTTATTCGCACGATATTGACCGTCTGGCGATCCGGTTTGAAACCTTCATTGAAGAGTTTTCCAATATTCTTCAGCGCCAGTCCCGATAAGTACAGGGAATCAGTATGAGTTACCTGCGTGGCGAACGTAAACGCAAATTCAAGGCAGAAATCAACGTCGTCCCCTATATCGACGTGATGCTGGTGCTGCTGATTATTTTCATGGTGGCATCTCCCATGACCAATCCCAGCGTGATTAATCTGCCGACGGCAGGGCAGTCTACCCAGCCGCCATCCGACTACATTGAAATCACGCTGAAACCCGATGCCAATGCCACCATCAGCCTGAACAGCCGGAATGGCGCGAATGGACATAATCTGCAGGAAGGCAAGGAAGAAGCGCGCAACCGCCAGCAATTGTTGCAAAAGCTGCGGGAATACCACGATGCCAAACCGGATTTGTCGGTGCTGGTGTCTGCCGATAAAGGCATCGTCTATGATGAAGTGGTGCAGGTGATTTCCGAAGCCAAAAAACTGGGAATCAATCGAGTGGGTTTGGCGACCCGATAAATCAGGATGACGATCAGACAGTGTTCATTGCCTTTGCTGTTGAGCATGTTGCTGGTGGGGTGGTGTGCTCCTGTTCGTTCGCTTACTGCGCAGACTGTTCCCGCTGCGCAGGAACATCAAAGCACTGAAACTCCCCCAGCAGCTGAAACCACGCATCCTGATGACGTAATTACCGACCCCGAGAGCATCGTGCGCAGTACCAGCGGGCGGTTTGCATTACAGGCTGAGTCTGCCGGCTGGGCAGCGCTGCTGCGTGAGCATATTGCCGAATTTTCGCCTGGCGCTGAAGCCCAGAATATCACGCCATCCCTGATCCGGCGTCTGCGCCAGGACATCAGCGGCATTCTGGCGACCGAAGGATATTTTTCGCCGCAGATCGAGTTCAGAAACCTGGAGGAAACGACTGCACCGGCCGTCGCTCAGGGGACGGCAGGGAATGCGCCAAAGCTGATTCAGGTGACGGTCAGCCCCGGCCCCAGGACCATCATCGCTGAAGTCGGAATTCATTTTCAGGGCGCGCTGGCGTCAACGGAGCCACTTGCGCAGGAACGCCAGCAGCGGCTGATCCATGAATGGGGGCTGACCAAGGGGCAGCCATTCAGGGAGGACGACTGGAGCGAAGCAAAAAACCAGTTGCTCGAAAGCCTGCGCGCCGATACGTATGCCGCCGCACGTATAGCAGACAGCGCGGCGAATGTGGATGCCGATCAGCAGCGTGCTGTACTGGCGCTGGAAGTCGACAGCGGCCCGGTCTTCCGGTTGGGAGAGCTGCGTGTCAACGGTCTCAAGCGTTATCCTTCCTGGCTGCTGTCGCGGTATCAGCCGCCGGTGCCGGGGGAACTGTATTCGCGCGCGCGCTTGCTGGAGTTTCAGCGTAATTTGCAGAACTCGCCTTATTTTGGAACCGTTGCTGTGTCGATTGATGCCGATCCGGAGCAGGCTTTTGCGATACCGGTGGATGTCAGCGTGGTCGAGCGCAGGGCGCGCGACCTGAGTTTCGGCGTCGGTTATAGCAGCAATACCGGATTTCGCGGAGAAGTGGCCTACCGTGACCGCGATATTCTGGAAAAGGCCTGGGATTTGCGCAGTGCGATCCGGATCGAGCAAAAGCGGCAGCTGGGGTATGCCGATATTTATTTGCCGCCGCATGATAATCAGCTTGATTCTTTCGGTGTGATTGCCGATCGTCAGGATGTGTCGGGCGTGCTATCGCTACGCAATGCCGTCGGTATCAAGCGCACCAGTCATCGCGGTTTACTGGAACAAAGGCTGGCGCTGAAACTGATCCGCGAACGTAAAACCGTCGAAGGAGAACCGCAGGAAATCAGCAAGGCGCTGGTCGCCAGCATAGGCTGGACCTGGCGCGATGTGGATGATGCGTTTGCGCCGCGGCGGGGAGAGATCTATCAGCTTGATCTCGATATCTCTGACAAGGCGCTGTTTTCCGATCAGCGTTTCATTCGCGGCTATGGCAAATACCAGCGCTGGGTTCCGGTCGGCAAGACTGACAGCGTGATTTTGCGGGCTGAGGCCGGTCAGGTTTTTGCGCAGGGCGATGCCGGTATTCCGGAAGATTACCTGTTTCGTACCGGCGGCAGCACGACGGTACGCGGCTACGCTTATCAGAGTCTGGGTATCCAGCATCTGAATGCAGTGACTGGCGGCCGCGTGATGGGTGTGGCCAGTGCGGAATATGTGCACTGGCTCAACAGCACCTGGGGTGCGGCGACTTTTGTCGATGTCGGCGATGCGGCGGAAACCTGGCGCGATTTCAGCCTGCGGCAGGCAATCGGTATCGGAGGCCGTTACCGCACACCGGCGGGCCCGATTGCGCTCGATATGGCGTATGGACGGCAGTCGAAGCGGGTCCGGCTGGATTTTTCTATTGCCATCGCATTCTGATATGACGCAAGCTGATCACAACGGAGTTGCACCATTGCCCCCTGAGCACAGCAGCGGGCAGGATGATGTACCTGAACCTGTACCCGTTACGGTGAAACGCGGACCGCTGAAATGGCTACGCTGGCTGCTCGCCGGCGCGGCTGCATTGCTGTTGGCGGCTGTGCTGCTGATTGGGTGGGCGGTTAAATCAGAAAGCGGCACCCGGGTCTTTTTCGCTGTGCTGGGTCAGCTTACTGCGGGCAACATACAGACCAGCGGTGTGCGGGGGACGCTCAGTCACGCACTGGAAATGGATCAGCTCCGCTACCGTGATGCCAGTACCGACGTGCAGGCCAGCGGCGTGCAGTTAGCGTGGCAACCGCAGGCGCTATGGCGGCGCGAACTGGTGTTTGAACGTTTACACATCAGCCATCTGCAGATTGCCACCTTGTCCAGTAACACGCCGGTCAGCCTGCCGCAACAGCTGACGTTACCGCTTTCCCTGAATGCCGCCGATCTGGCTGTGGGACGCCTGCAGATCGCGGACATGCTGGCAGACCGACAGCAAAAAGAATTACTTGCCCTGACTGCCTTACAAGGACAGCTGACGTATCACCAGAACCAGTATCAGGCCCAGTTGCGCCTGAATTCACCATGGGGAAAACTGGAAACCGGCACTGTCAGTCTGTCGGGGACGCGACCATTTGACCTTCGCGGCAATGCCCGTCTGCAAGGGCGGATGCTCAAGGATATTCCGCCGGTGTCGGCACAACTGCAGGTCAGCGGAGATCTCACGGCATTGCAACTGGCATTACAGGCCGAGTTGCAGCAGTCTCCAGCCGGCACAACCGCGACAACGACCACAAGCGCTGCACAGCGATTAAGCGGCACCGCCAGTGCGCGGCTGGCGCCCTTTGAAACACACATTATCCGGCAGGCGCAGATCGATATCCGGCATCTGAATCCGGCGGACTGGTCCGCCCAGGCACCGCAGGCCGATTTACGGATCCTGGCAGACCTGCAGCCGGAGACGATCATGACACCTCCCGCCGCGCCAAATAAAAATCCGGTCCAGAAAACAGCCGCAGCAGTAGCCGGACAGATCCGCATTACTAATGGCAATCCCGGTACACTGGACCGGCATGCCTTGCCACTGGAAAGCCTGCAATCCAGCCTGCTGTGGCGCGATGATCTGCTCGATATTCGTGACCTGAAGCTACGGCTGGCCCATCAGGGCGAAGTGCAGGGTGGTGGGAAAATCGAGTTCAGCAACAGCAGTTTCCGGGCCGAAGCCCGGCTGAAACTGACGAATGTCGATCTGAAAGTCCTGCATCCGGCATTGCGCAGTACGCATATTCAGGGGGAGCTTAGCCTCCGGACAGATGCACAGCAGGTCATGCAGCTGTCCACCCAGCTCAAGGATGCACTGGCCGTGCTGAAAGCCGATGCCGGTTATGATATCCGCCAGCAGTTACTGACGCTGTCCAGTTTGCATTTGCAGGCCGGACAGGCGCAGCTGGAAGGGAAAGGAACGCTGGCATTGCACGGTGAGCAGGCGTTTCACTTCGCCGGCAATCTGGGGCATTTCAATCCGGCGTACTGGGCGGATACCGAAGCCGGTGAGCTGCATGCCGGAATCCGGGTCGACGGCCGACTGGCACCCGATGTCCAGCTGCAGGTCGAATTACCGCAATTGCAGGGACAGTACGCCGGACAGCCGGTGCAGGCCGAGGCTGAATTCACGTGGAAGCACGAGCAGTTGCGGATAACCCGGCTCGATCTGCGCTGGGGCGATAATCACCTGAGTGGTCACGGGCTTGTCGGCACGCCCGGCGACAGCCTGCAGTTAGCGCTCGAAGCACATGATCTGAGCGCCTTCAATCCGTTATTGCGCAGCCAGCAGCTGGCGCTGCGCGGCAGGCTGGATGCCGCGCTGGAACTGCAGGGGCGTTTCCGCGATCTGGCGGGACAGGTAACGCTGAACGGCAGTCAGCTCGGTATCGTCCGTCAGCAAAAAAATTATACGGCCGCTAGCCTGAATGGCAAATTACAGCTTGCCGGTGGCGACGCCGGTCTGGTTGCCGGTGAACTGACTATGCAGCAATTGGGAGGCGACTTTCCCGGCTCTGCCGATGCCGATCCGCTGTCGTCTGGTAAGGCAGTGAAGATCAGCCAGCTGCAATTGCAGCTGAGCGGCAAAAAAGACGATCACCGCCTGAGCGCCCGGATGACTTTTCCCGGCAAACAGCAATTCAGCGCTGCATTACAGGGGGCACTCAATATCGGCAGTACCGGCGGCGGTGCCACCTTAAGCCGTACAAATCAGCGCAGCTCCGTACCGGGTGCCGGGTGGGATTGGCACGGAGAATTGCAGACGCTGACACTCAGCGGCAAGGCCGATGCTCGCCTGATAGCGCCTGCTGCCTTGCAGATCAATGCGCAGACTTTCCGTATCGGGAAACTGCAGCTGCAAAGTGCTTTGGGCGCACTCAGCGTGGATCAGCTGGAGTGGGTCAACGGACAACTGATGACGCAGGGTACTGTCAGTAATGCACGCGTGCTGGAGCTGGTCAATCTGCTGCGTCCGCAGTATGCCGTGACCGGCAATCTGATCCTGAATGCGGCATGGAATCTGCAACTGAAAGACACTGCGCGTGGCGATATTTCGATTCAGCGCGAGGGGGGCGACCTGCGCTTGAATGATCCGGATGGTACGGCTACTGCGATCCCGCTGGGAATCCGTGATGCTCAGCTGAAAATCCATCTTGGCGGTCTGGTGGCAGGGACCGATGGCGAGCGCATCAGTCTGCAGATGAGCGCCGATGGCAGCCGTCTGGGGCAATGGCAGATCAAGGCTGATTCCTGGCTACATCAGGCGCAGGGACAATGGCAATTACCGCCGGAGGCAGCGCTGAATGGCCAGGTCAGTGCCGCGATTCCCGATCTGGAATGGCTGGGGCCTTTGCTGAATCCCGGGCTGGTGCTGAAAGGAAAACTGAATCTGGATGCGCAGTTGAGCGGCAATCTGGACAAGCCGCGTTACCGGGCAGCGGTCAGCGGACGCGAACTGGAAGTGGCGTTTGCTTCCGAAGGTCTGCTGCTGCCGAATGGCACGCTCGATGCGCAGCTCGAAGACACGCACCTGACCTTGAATCAGCTGCAGTTTTCCAATGTGGTGACGATGTTGCCGCAACATGCCCAGTTCAAAGGTGTGGAGATGGTCGGCAAGCGCGGCTTGTTCACGGCCAGCGGCGAGGTGGATATCGGCAAGGAAACCGGCGCCATTCAGGCGCAGTGGCAGCAATTTCCGCTGTTGCAGCGCAAGGACCGCTGGCTGATTGTGTCGGGGCAGGCCAGCATTGTAGAAGCTAATCATATCTGGAGCCTGACTGGCGGCGTGAAAGCCGACGGGGCTTATTTCAGATTGCCGAAATTACCGCCCCCCGGCCTGTCCGGCGATGTGACTGTAACACGCAAACATGAACGGCCGGATAACCGCACTGCCAGCGACAGTAGCGCGCGCAAGGGATTGAAAACGCGGGTCGATGTGAGCTTCGAGATGGGGCCGCGCTTTGTGTTTGTCGGACGTGGACTCGATACCGGTCTGGAAGGCAGTCTGCGCCTGCGCTCGGTCGATGGCAGCCCCTTGCAGGCGACCGGTTCCATCAACACGGTGCGCGGTGTGTATGAAGGTTACGGGCAACAACTGGCGATTGAACGCGGCATCCTGAATTTCCAGGGGCCACCTGCTAATCCCGGCCTGAATATCCGCGCCCTGCGGCAAGGACTGGCCGTCGAGGCCGGGGTGGAGGTAGTCGGAACCGTTGTCGCGCCGCAGGTGCGACTGGTATCGGAGCCGGCAGTGCCGGATGCAGAAAAGCTCTCCTGGCTGGTACTGGGGCGCGGGTCGGATCAGTTGGCGGGCGGTGATGCCTCGCTGCTGATGTCTGCCGCCACAGCGATTTTTGGCGGTGACGGTAGCCGCAACGTGCCGCGCGATATTGTACAGGGACTGGGTTTTGACGAATTTTCGATCGGATCTGCCGGACGCAGCAGCGCTTCGCATGTGCCGGGGCAAACTGTCGCCGGAACCACCGGCGTGTCCAGCAGCACTTCCAGCAGCGATCAGGTCATCAGCGTGGGAAAACGCCTGATGCCGGGGCTGGTGTTGTCGGTTGAACGCGGTCTGGGTGATGCCAGCGGTGCGATACGCCTCAGTTGGCAGCTGACGCGTCGCATTACCGTGGTCGGGCGCACCGGGAGTGAATCGGCAGTCGATGTCACGTACACTTTCTCTTTCAATTAAATCAGAGCTGAGTCCGCAATCGGCCTACTCTGTATGCAGGCAGTATTTGCGCCGGATGAAAGACGGGAGACAGCGCCTCATCCGGTAGCCAGCACATTACCCGTAGATGCACGGCCGCCGCGCCAGCGGGACTGGTTTTTATTTTGGTTTATTAATATGTAGTTCGACTTAATTTTCTTCTTAAATGATATTTGACATATTAAAGCAAGCAATGCAAGCTGATGCTTTCTCATTTTTCCCGGCCAGCCTGCGCTGACCATTTTCAGGAGTGAATCATGCCGCAATATCGTTCCCGGACTACTACCCATGGCCGCAATATGGCTGGTGCGCGTGCCCTATGGCGTGCCACCGGCATGACAGATGGCGATTTTGATAAGCCGATCATTGCTGTGGTGAATTCGTTCACCCAGTTTGTGCCGGGGCATGTGCACCTGAAGGATCTGGGGCAGATGGTAGCCCGCGAGATCGAAGCGGCAGGCGGTGTGGCCAAGGAATTCAATACCATTGCCGTGGATGACGGCATTGCGATGGGACACGGGGGGATGCTGTACTCCCTGCCTTCGCGCGAACTGATTGCCGATTCCGTGGAATACATGGTTAATGCGCACTGTGCCGATGCGATGGTCTGTATCTCGAATTGCGACAAGATCACGCCTGGTATGCTGATGGCGGCGATGCGGCTGAATATCCCGGTGGTGTTTGTGTCCGGCGGGCCGATGGAAGCCGGAAAAGTGCTGGAAACCCTGCATCCGAAACAAGGCGGCGAACAGAAAATCATGAAAATTGATCTGGTCGATGCCATGATCAAGGCTGCCGACGACAAAGTCAGCGATGAAGAAATCGGCCGGATTGAACGCTCTGCCTGCCCGACCTGCGGTTCCTGTTCCGGCATGTTTACCGCAAACTCGATGAATTGCCTGACCGAAGCGCTGGGCTTGTCTTTGCCGGGCAACGGCACGATTCTGGCGACCCATGCCGACCGCAAGGAGCTGTTCCTGCGCGCTGGTCGTCTCGTCGTGGAACTCGCCAAACGGTATTACGAACAGGATGATGATTCCATCCTGCCGCGCAGCATCGCCAGCAAGGCGACTTTTGAAAACGCCATGGCGCTGGACGTGTCGATGGGCGGCTCCACCAACACCGTGCTGCACCTGCTGGCTGCCGCGCATGAAGCCGGTGTGGATTTCAGCATGGCAGATATTGACCGCATTTCCCGCAAAGTTCCCTGCCTGTGCAAAGTGGCGCCGATGACGGACAAATACCATATCGAAGACGTGCATCGCGCGGGCGGCATCATCGCGATTCTGGGAGAACTGGCGCGCGCCGGCCTGCTCGACACCAGCCGCCCCACAGTGCACAGCGCTTCACTGGCCGAAGCGATTGCCCGTAACGACATCATGGTCAGTCAGGACGCCGCAGTGCGCACCCTGTTCCTGGCAGCGCCGGGCGGTGTGCCGACGCAACAGGCGTTCTCGCAGGCGAAACGTTTTGACTCGCTCGATACCGACCGGTCCGGCGGCTGCATCCGTGAACGCGCCCATGCTTATTCGCAGGACGGTGGTCTGGCCGTGCTGTATGGCAATCTGGCTGAAAAAGGCTGTATCGTGAAAACTGCCGGTGTCGATGAAAGTATTTTGAAATTTACCGGTAAAGCACGCGTATTCGAGAGTCAGGATGCCGCAGTCGAAGGCATTCTGGGCGACACTGTGCATGAAGGCGACGTGGTGATTATCCGCTACGAAGGGCCGAAAGGCGGGCCAGGCATGCAGGAGATGCTGTATCCGACGTCTTACATCAAATCCAAAGGCCTCGGCAAAGCCTGCGCCCTGTTCACCGACGGGCGTTTTTCCGGCGGCTCATCCGGACTGGTGATTGGTCATGCCTCGCCGGAAGCCGCCGAAGGCGGCACCATCGGTCTGGTGGAAGAGGGCGATATCATCGAGATCGATATCCCAGCACGCACCATCCACCTGCAAGTCAGTCAGGATGAACTCGCACAACGCCGTGCCGCGATGGAGGCACGCGGTGCTGATGCCTGGCAACCAGTGAACCGTGAGCGCGTGGTATCGCAGGCGTTGCAGGCGTATGCGGCGCTGGCAACCTCGGCAGACCGTGGCGCGGTGCGTGACATTTCCCAGCTGCGTCGCAAATAAGCAGTGAAATAACAACAAGGCAACAGCAACAATAATGATGAAGAGGTGAAAGCGGTTACACAATGGCTGCTACTGTCACATTGTTATTGTGCCCTGTCTGCATTTTGCAGCGCCGGTCAACCGGCGCTGCTTGTTTTCCTGAATTTTGCCCTTACCTGCAGAAAATAGAATAAGCGTTCAGCATCGCCGGTCAGAAAGGCGCTGGTCGTTTATACTCTCTGTTTTGGCGGCGCCACGGCTCGCCGGAATCCATTGACACCCTATCGGGACGCCGTCTGGCACAGCTCAGTTCGTCCGGGTCCTGTAAATCAAAATTCGTGAGAACGGTATGTCCAGCAACACCCCGCCTGTCGAGCCTGCAACTCCTGCAACCGCGGCACTTGAATACGTCGATTCCTGCAATCTGCCTACCACCTGGGCCAATTTCCGTATGCATGCCTTTTTTGAACCGGCAACCGGCAAAGAGCATATTGCGCTGACACTGGGCGATGTGGCGAACGGGCAGCCGGTGCTGGCACGGATTCATTCCGAATGCCTGACCGGTGATGCGCTGTTCAGCCAGCGTTGCGACTGTGGGCCGCAGCTGGAAATGGCATTACGGAAAATTGCGGAAGAAGGGCGCGGCGCCTTGCTGTATCTGCGACAGGAAGGGCGGGGTATCGGCCTGCTGAATAAAGTCCGCGCGTATCACCTGCAGGACGACGGTGCCGATACGGTTGAGGCCAATCAGCAGCTCGGCTTTGCTGCAGACCTGCGCGATTACAGCCTGTGCGACCCGATGCTGCGGCATCTGGGCATACAGTCATTGCGACTGATGACGAACAATCCGCGCAAGCTGGCCGCGATGGAAGGCCTGAAAGTCACGATCAGTGAACACGTGCCACTGATCATCCAGCGCAATCCCTACAATAACCGTTACCTGAACACCAAAATCAGCAAGCTGGGTCACATGCTGTCGCCGGAACTATAAGGCATTTTTCTGAGCAATTCTTTGCTTGACCAGATGTCTCAGGATGTGGGTGATGCGGCTCTCTGCGCTGACATGTCGTATTCCCGATTACAGATCGACCTGCTGGCGCAGTTTGCTGAATTCGCGGGCGGCTTCTTCCAGTACCTGATCCAGCCCATTCTGGTCCAGCCCCAGGCTTTCCCATGACAGGGCAGAGATTTCCGGTGTGCTGTGATCCGGCGTTGCCGTCACGTTCAGGACATGCGCGATACCGTTGGCGACATGGATAATCGTCGCCAGAAAGCCGAGCCCGGGCCGGTCTGGCTGGTGATGCCCGCCGATGGCATTTTTGATGGCGTCGGAAAAATTCCAGCATTCGGCCAGCGCATGACCAACCGCCGCATGATCGAGGCCGAGCACTTCCTTTTCGGCTTCCGGTTGCGTACTCTGGTGTGTATTTTGCCAGGCGATGACTGCGGCGTAGCGCTCCGGATGATAAGCTACCAGCACCAGCGTGCCGATGTCATGCAGCAGCCCGGCGGTGAAGGCAATATCCTGCGAAAAATTCAGTCTGCGCGCCAGGATGCGGGCAATGATGGCGACCGCATTGGCATGCTGCCAGAAATCTTTGTGGCTGAAACCGGGGCAGTTATTGTCGGGAAAACAGCCGGTGACAGCCGCAGTCAGTATGATCTGGCGCACCGTTGTCATACCCAGCAGCGAGATGGCCTGCTGAATCGTGGTGACCTTGACCAGCGTGGTGTAATACGCTGAATTGGCGATACGCAGAGTTTTTGCGGTGAGTGCCAAATCATGGGTGACCTGTTGCGCCAGCGCGTGAATATCGACATCGTCGCGGTCCACGCTATTGAGTAACTCCATCACGACGGCCGGCAGACTCGGCAGGTCATTCACATCGTCGGTGATCTGTTGCATGCTGATCATTCGCTGAACTCATTCTATAAGTTAACATGCGTTCAGTATTACCCGAATGCCGCCGCGATACCCATAGGAATCACAAAGATGTGAAATATTTACTACATCAATTGAGTAGATTATTTCTTATCGGAAATTGATTAATGGGCAGCGTACCGTATCCGGCTTCAGATTTTTGAGCCAAGCCGTTTTTCACTGATGCTGATTTTTGCGCGTTCCAGCATGTCAATCGCAGCCGGGCCACGCAACAGCGTGACAGCGACGGCCAGCGCATCAATGTAGGTCAGATGCGCCAGGCGCGAAGTCATCGGCGTGTAGATGTCAGGGTCTTCCTCCACATCGACGCTGATGTGCACATCGGCCAGCTCAGCCAGCGGCGCGCCGCTGGCGCACAGCACCAGCACTTTGGCGCCGGCATTTTTTGCCAGCTGCACGCTGTTGATCAGGTCACGTGTGCGTCCGGTGCGGGAAAATGCCACTACCACGCAATCACTGTTGAGCAGCGTCGCCGATTGCGCCTGCAAATGGGCATCGCAGAACACGGTGGTCGGAATGCCGAAACGGAAAAACTTCAGTTGCGCATCAATCGCCAGCGCACCGGAATAACCCAGTCCATAGCATTCGATGCGGCGCGCGCGCGCCAGCAGATTGACAGCAGCCTCAAAGTTGGCGGGATTGGCATTGTTGCGGGCTTCCATCAGTGCTGCGATGGTGCGGTCAAATACTTTCGGCAGGACATCCTTGACCTGATCCGCCTGATTCACATCAAGGTGCAGATAAGGAATGCCGGTCGCCAGGCTTTTGGCGAATGCGAGTTTGAAGGATTTGAAGCCGTCGAATCCCAGGCTCTGGGCGAAACGCGCCACGGTCGGCTCGCTCACATCGCAGGCCTGTGCCAGCACGCGGATCGACATTTCCAGCGCATCGTGCGGTTTTTGCAGCAGGAATTCCGCGACCTGCCGTTCAGCGCGGCTCAGTGCCGTGCTGGCGGTACGGATGCGGGCCAGCAAGCCTTTTTCAGAAGGCGGGACAGGGCGGGATTCGGTAAATGGATTTGCCATAATGTGTGCAGATGTGGGCAGAGTGAATGACGCTCAACACGGATCAGATGATGCGCCGGGCAAAACCGTATTGTGCGCCATCAGCCAGCTGAAAGACACTGTTACGGGCACCAGAAAACATCGATATCGCATCCGGCTTCGCGCAGCAGGGCAGCAACCGGTAGATTGGCTTCGACAGCATGTTCCAGCACATCGCGTTTTTCCTGACCGGTAATCACCAGCCAGATGCGCTGCGTATTGAGCAGGCGCGGCAACGACAGCGACATACGGCTTTGCCGGGTTTGCGGATGTACCGCCGCCAGACAGGTCAGGTCGTCATGCTGCACCGGCGCGCCGGGAAACAGCGAAGCGATATGACCGTCAGCGCCCATGCCGAGCAGGATGGCGCTGAATGCCTGCGGCAGCTGCGCATTGAGACGCGCATCGATGGCTTCGGTGGCGACTTCCGGCGTGGAAGACGCATTTTTCAGCGAGACCAGCTGCCAGCGTTTGTCGCGGGCGGATTTCTGCAGGCAGCGGCGGAACAGGCCTTCATTGCTCTGCTGATCTTCGTCGGCGACCCAGCGCTCATCGGTGGCGACCAGTTTGATCGGATTGTGCTGATCCATATGAGCCAGCAATTCATCGAGCCGCTGATACACCGGTGCCGGAGTGGTGCCGCCGGCGAGCGCGAAGCTGCTGCCGCCCGGCGTGCTGCGGATGATTTCCGCCCACTGCTGACTGAGCGCTTCGCTGAGTGCCGTAAAATTGTCGAAGGTATGATATTGGATAGGTCTCATGTTTTTCTTTTCTGTGTGACGGGGCTCAAACGCCGCGTTCAGCCTTCTACGTATTCTTCACCCCATGCGGCGCCATGCTGTGCCAGCAGATAACTGGCGGCGGCTGGCCCCCAGCTGCCCGCGATATACGATTTCAGGCCTTCGCTGTCGTTCTGCCAGGCCAGCATGATCGGGTCTATCCACGCCCAGGCAGCGCTGAGTTCGTCATCGCGGACAAACAGCGTCAGGTCGCCGTGCATCGCATCGAGCAGCAGACGCTCGTAAGATTCCACACGACGCGAATTGGATGCCTCTGCGAAATCCAGATTCAGCGCCACATCGGACAGGCGGATGCCTTCGCCGGGCTCTTTGGCTTTCATGTACAACTGCACGCTTTCTTCCGGCTGCAGCGAAATCACCAACCGGTTAGAGCGCAGTGGCCCCTGATTTTTCCCGAAAATGGAATACGGGATCGGTTTGAAATTGATGGTGATCTCGGCGCAGCGGCTCGCCATGCGTTTTCCGGTGCGCAGGTAAAACGGCACGCCTGCCCAGCGCCAGTTATCGATCTCGGCGCGGATCGCGACAAATGTTTCGGTACGCGACGCTGGTGGCACACCCGGTTCGGCCTGATAGGCAATCACTGGCTGGCCATCGACAGCACCGGCGCGATACTGACCACGCACCGTTTTTTTGCTGACCTCGTCCGGCGTGAATTTGTGCAGGGCACGCAAGACCTTGACCTTCTCATCGCGGATCGCATCCGGATTGGCATTCACTGGCGGCTCCATCGCCACGATCGACACCAGTTGCAATAAGTGGTTTTGCACCATGTCGCGCAGGGCGCCGGTGTGGTCATAGAAATCGCCACGCGATTCGACGCCGACCTGCTCGGAGATCGAAATCTGTACATCCTGAATCCACTTGCGGTTCCACAGCGGTTCCAGGAAAGAATTGGCAAAGCGCAGTGCCAGCAAATTCTGCACCATTTCTTTACCGAGGTAATGGTCAATACGGTAGATCTGGTTTTCGTTCAGGTAATTGCGCAGCGACTGGTTGATTTCCTTGGCGGATTGCGCATCGCGGCCAAGGGGTTTTTCAACCACCACGCGGGCATTGCCTTCAACCAGACCGTGTTTCGATAATTGCTCCACCACCGGGATGAAAATGTCCGGGCCGGTCGCCAGATAAAACAATGTGGCATTGGTGTCGGAAGTGCGCAGGCTGCCTTTGAGTTTTTTGAAATCTTCGGGGACGCGGGCATCGATCTTGGCATAGTGGGTCAGCTCCAGGAACGCCGCCAGTTTTTCCGGGCTGCCACCGGTGACTTTGGCGGCATAGTGCGCCACGCTGTCGCTGACGCGCTGGCGGTATTCATCATTCGACAAGGCTTCGCGGGCGGCGCCGATAAACTGGAAATGCTGGTCCAGCCTGCCGTTCACAAACGCGCTGTACAGCGCGGGGATGAGTTTGCGTTTGGCGAGATCGCCTGTGCCGCCAAATAAGACAAAAGTGGTCATGCTGACTCCGAGAGATGTTCTGCTTCTGGGGATGCAGCCAAAAGCGTCCGCCGGACTGCATTCGCTGCTGTTCTGCCGCTGCCATGGTGTTTTGTGCTGCCTGACTGATTGTGCCTGAATCCTGCGGCACGACGGTATTCCCGTCCTGCGTTAAAAGAATCCTGCCATTTCATTATGCCAGAAAAACTTCAGAAATGTAGTTTCATTACGGTAAATTTGATGTTTTTGTACAAAAAATAGGCTTTAAAATAAAATTCTGAAAGTTTGTTACGAAAAATTTCGGATTTATGCTATCTTGATCGCTATTGTATGCAGGCTTTTTTATGCTGCTTCTGAAGAAGTCTGCCGCTGGCTGCCGCATCGTGCCGGACAGGCCGGAAGGGCAGTTTGCATCACTATGCAGTTTTTCTATTCTTTCGCTCTGCGGAGCCACAGGTGAGTTTATGACGACATCCTCTTCATCTTCAACCGTAGCGCTGCACCCTGTTATCGACAAGGTGACCCGGCGCATTACCGAACGCAGCCAGACCCTGCGCCAGGCCTATCTGGCCCGGATTGATCAGATGCAGCAACGCGGTCCGCGCCGCGCATCGCTGTCCTGCGCCAATCAGGCGCATGCCAATGCAGCGATGGACAGCAAGGCCAAGATCTGGCTGAATCAGGCGCAAAAACCGAATATCGGCATTGTGACGGCTTACAACGACATGCTGTCGGCACATCAGCCTTACGAATCTTATCCGCAGCAGATCCGTGACGCCGCTCTGCGCTTTGGCGCTACGGCGCAGGTGGCGGGGGCCGTACCTGCGATGTGCGACGGTGTGACGCAGGGACGCCCCGGGATGGAACTGTCGCTGTTCTCGCGCGACGTGATTGCGCAGGCCACTGCGGTCGCTTTGTCGCACGACGCATTCGATGCGACTTTATGTCTGGGCATCTGCGACAAGATCGTACCAGGTTTGCTGATCGGCGCACTGGCGTTCGGGCATTTGCCGACGATCTTCATCCCGGCAGGACCGATGGGTTCCGGTTTGTCGAACAAAGAAAAAGCCGCAGTGCGCGAACGTTATGCGCAGGGCAAGGCGACCAAGGAAGAATTGCTGGCAGCAGAAAGCGCGGCCTATCACAGCGCCGGCACCTGCACGTTTTACGGCACCGCCAACAGTAACCAGATGCTGCTGGAAGCCATGGGGCTGCATCTGCCCGGCGCGGCATTCGTGCATCCATCCGATCCGTTGCGCAGCGCATTGACGGAAGCGGCGGTGGAGCGGGTGCTGCAACTGACGGAACAGAGCGGTAACTACAAACCGATTGGTCGTCTGGTGAATGAAAAAACCATCGTGAATGCGGTGATCGCCCTGCTGGCAACCGGCGGTTCGACCAATCATACGATTCACTGGATTGCCGTGGCGCGTGCTGCCGGTATTCTGATCGACTGGCAGGATTTCGATGAATTGTCTTCGGTCGTACCTTTGCTGACCCGTGTGTATCCGAACGGCACCGCCGACGTGAATGCATTTGAGGATGCAGGCGGTCCGACTTTCGTGATGCGTGAATTGCTGTCGGCTGGTCTGATGCATGGCGATGTGATGACCGTGTTCGGCGATCAGGGATTGCACAGCCATACCGGACGTCCGGTGCTGAATGCTGCGGCACAGGTGCAGTGGGAAGCGCTGCCTGCCACATCGACTGACCCCGCCGTGGTACGCAACGTGAGCGAGCCGTTTGCTGCAACGGGCGGTCTGCGTCTGCTGCAAGGCAATCTGGGGCGCGCGATTGTCAAAGCTTCTGCTGTACCGGAAGAAGCATGGATCATCCGGGCGCCGGCAAAAGTGTTTGCTTCGCAGGATGCGCTGGTCAGGGCTTATAAGGCGGGCGAGCTGAATCAGGATTTTGTGGCCGTGGTGATTTTCCAGGGGCCGCAGGCGAACGGTATGCCGGAGCTGCATCAGTTCACCCCGGTGCTGGGCAGTCTGATGTCGGCCGGATACAAAGTTGCGCTGGTCACGGATGGCCGCATGTCCGGCGCTTCCGGCAAGGTGCCGGCAGCCTTGCACGTCAGTCCGGAAGTGGCGCAGGGCGGGCCGCTGGGCAAAGTGCGGGATGGCGATCTGATCGAGCTGAATGTGCATACCGGCGAACTGCGTGCCCTGGTCGATGAGCAGGTGTGGAACCAGCGTCCGCTGTGCGAACGCAGCAAGGAGGTCACTTTTGGCTTTGGCCGCGACCTGTTTGCGACGCAGCGCCGGGTCGTGACCGCGCCGGAACATGGCGCATCGACGTTGTTTATCGACTGACTATCGGTTGACAGCGGCATCACGCAAGGAAAACTGAACACAAGATTCAGAGCATATCGGTAAGTATATCGGTTAGACCGGCATGACAGGCGGCAGGGCGCTGCCTGTCATGCGGTTTCGGAAATTTCCGGCCTGATCCGATGCAGGCAATTTCACTTTTTATTTGAGAGACATTATGAGCCACACGCCACAGAGCATCATCACCCAGCTGGAACAGATCCGTGTTTTGCCGATTTTGGTTACCGATGACGTCGATCAGGCGATCCGGTGCGTCACCACGCTGGCGGAAAACGGTTTGCCTGCGGTGGAAATCACGCTGCGCACGCCGAATGCGATGACAGTGCTGCGTGAGGTGGTGCGCGCCTGCCCGGATGTGACCGTCGGTGCCGGTACGATCCTGACTGCGGCACAGCTCGATGCAGTCAAAACCAGCGGCGCGGCGTTCGGTATCAGCCCCGGCATCACGCCGGTGCTGGCAAAAGCGGCGCAGGAATCTGGCTTGCCGTATTTTCCCGGTGTCGGTGGTGCCAGCGATCTGATGCTGGCACTGGAACATGGTTTTCACGTCGTCAAACTGTTTCCTTCCGATGTGGTCGGCAGCACCAGGATGGCCAAGGCGCTCGGCGGACCCTTCCCGGAAGTGCGTTTTTGTCTGACCGGCGGCGTGACGGTGGAAGCCACGCCAGCACTGTTGCAGCAGTCAAATGTGCTGTGCGTCGGCGGTTCCTGGATGTGCCCGGCAGGACTGATCAATAGCGGGGACTGGAATGCCATCGCCACGCTGGCGAAAGCCGCTGCCGCCGCTGGCAAGGCATAAATATACTCAGGGGGAGTATTTTATAAAGCCCTTTGTTTATCTGGATATCAAACCGGAAAATAAAGATACTCCCTGGATAAATCCCGATTTGACCCGTCGTCCCGACTGATACCGACTTCTGAGCAAGATCATGGCAAATTCCGTTTCCCGCACTCCGCTGTGGTGCCTGTTGCAGCAGCGCGCTACCAACATGCCCAGCCTGAAAGAGCTGTTCCGTGCTGATCCGCAGCGTTTCACCCATTTTTCGGCATCTGCCTGCGGCATTCTGCTCGACTATTCCAAGCAGCGCATCGACACTACGGCCAAGCTGAATCTGCTGGCGCTGGCGCGGCAGCAGGAAGTCGAGACGCGGCGTGATGCCATGCTGCGCGGCGAGGCGATCAACCATACCGAAAACCGTGCGGTGCTGCATACCGTGCTGCGTTTGCCGAAAGGCGAAAAATTCATGCTGAACGGCGAGAACATTGCTGCCGACGTGCATCAGGTGCTGGCGCAGATGCGTGCATTCAGTGATGCCGTGCGCGAAGGGCGCTGGGTGGGCTATACCGGCAAAGCGATTCGCACGATTGTGAATATCGGCATCGGCGGCTCTGATCTTGGTCCGCAGATGGCATGCATCGCGTTGGCGCCGTGGTCGCAGAAGAATCTCTCACTGCATTTTGTCTCGAATGTCGATGGCCGTCACGTGGCGGACGCGCTGGCGAATGCCGATCCGGAAACGACCTTGTTCGTGGTCGCATCCAAGACCTTCACCACCATGGAAACCCTGACCAATGCCCGCACGGCACGTGAGTGGATGCTGTCGCATGGTTGTCCGGCAGAGCAGATCCGCCAGCATTTCGTGGCGCTCAGCACCAATGTGACGGCGGCGGCGGAGTTTGGCATTGCGGAAGAAAACGTTTTCCCGTTCTGGAACTGGGCGGGTGGCCGCTATTCGATGTGGAGCGCGATCGGTCTCTCGATTGCCTTGTATGTCGGCATGGACCGGTTTGAAGAAATGCTGGCCGGTGCGCACGAGATGGATCTGCATTTTGCCCAGGCGCCGCTGGAGCAAAACCTGCCGGTGCTGATGGCGCTGATCGGCATCTGGAATATCAACTTTCTCGGTCTGCAAGCCTTGTCGATTGCGCCTTATCATCAGCGCATGACGCGCGTGCCGGCTTATCTGCAACAGCTGGAAATGGAAAGCAACGGCAAATCCGTGACCCGCGAAGGGCAACGCGTCGATTATTCGACGTCAGCGATTCTGTTCGGTGAGGCCGGTACTAATGGACAACATGCGTATTTCCAGTTGCTGCATCAGGGGGCGACGATCATCCCGACAGATTTTATCGTGGTCGCCGATGACGATGCCGGTTTGCCGGGACATAATCAGGCTTTGCTGGCAAATTGCTTTGCGCAATCGAAAGCCATGGCACTCGGCAAGAGCATGGAGGAAGTGCGTGCCGAACTGGGCGATCTGCCGGAAAAAATGCTGGCGCCACGGGTGTTCGAGGGCAACCGCCCGACTTCCACGCTGCTGCTCGATGCGCTGACTCCGCGTTCGCTGGGGTCACTGATTGCCTTGTACGAACATAAGGTTTTCGTGCAGTCGGTGATCTGGGATATCAATGCCTTTGATCAGTGGGGTGTGGAACTCGGCAAAAAACTGGCGCAGCAGTTGATCAGCCTCGATCCGGCGGCAGTGAAAGAAGAATACGACAGCTCCACCAAAGGCTTGCTGCAGGCTGTCAGACACAGCCAGAAAGTCAGAAAAGCCGCCTGAGCCGGGCTAATGTCTGACGACGTCCTGCCTTTATTGCCGGAGCCCCGTCAGAGCTGCTGCCGGGGCGCAATCCTGCCCCTCAGCCTGTGCACCGACTTAACACCTGAACCGGTAATCGGTATTTCTCCTGATGCATCATCGGGAAAAATACCGATTGTCTTGCAAGAATTTTCATCATTCGATTTCCTTACTTACCGTAGAATTTTGTCAGCATGAATGCCCACCTCCAACCACCACTCAAAATGAACGACAAAGATGACGACAAAGACCAGAGCCTGCGCGAAGATATCCGCCGTCTGGGACGCCTGTTAGGTGATACGGTAAGAAATCAGCATGGCGATGATGTGTTCGACCTGATTGAGCAGGTCCGGCAAAATTCCATCCGTTTCCGCCGCGACGCCGATGAGGCAGCGCGTGCCGAACTGGAAAATACGCTCGACAGCCTGACTAATGACCAGACCACGCAAGTGATCCGCGCATTCAGCTACTTTTCGCATCTGGTCAATCTGGCGGAAGACCAGCATCATATCCGCCGCACCAGAGCGCATCAGATCGCCGGCTCCGCGCCCCGCTCCGGCAGCCTGGCGCACACGATTGAAGCCTTGTATAACGCCGGTCACAACACGCAGCAATTGCTTGATTTTTTCCAGACAGCGCAGGTCGCACCGGTACTCACCGCGCATCCGACCGAAGTGCAGCGCAAGAGCATTCTGAATTGTCAGATGGTGATTACCCGCCTGCTCGACGAGCGCGACCGGATGCAGCTGACTCCTGAAGAATCCGCTGCCAACGAAGAGGCACTGGGACGCGCCGTGCTGACGTTGTGGCAGACCCGCATGCTGCGCACTTCGAAATTGTCGGTGCTGGACGAGGTCGAGAACGGTCTGAGCTTTTATGACTACACCTTCCTGCGCGAATTGCCGCAACTGTATGCCGGCCTGGAAGACCTGCTGGCCAGCAAAGACCCGGCATTGCAACAGCGTGAATTGCCAAGCTTTATGAAAATGGGCAGCTGGATTGGCGGCGACCGCGACGGCAATCCTTTCGTCACTGCCACCGTGCTGGAAAAAACGCTGGCGATGCAATCGACGCGGGCATTCCGTTTTTATCTGGATGAGCTGCATACCCTGGGTTCGCAACTGTCGATGGCGAATCTGCTGGTCAAAGTGTCGGATGAATTGCTGGCATTGGCCGAGCGTTCACCAGATCATTCGCCGCACCGCTCTGACGAGCCTTACCGTCTGGCGATTAGCGGCATTTACGCCCGTCTGGCAGCGACTTATACCCGGTTGCTTGGCTTGTTGCCATCAATCCCGCCGAGCGGAGAAGCCGCACCCTACCGTGCGGCGGAAGAGCTCGCAGCAGACCTGGATGTGATTCACAACTCTCTGATGGCGAACGGCTCGGCTGCGATTACGCGGGGACGTTTGCGTCATCTGCGGCGCGCAGTCCGGGTATTTGGCTTTTATCTGGCGCCGCTGGATCTGCGTCAGAATTCCGATGTGCATGAGCGCGTGGTGGCCGAATTGTTACAGGCAGCCAATCCGGCGACAGACTACCTGACACTGAACGAAGATCAGCGTATCGAAGTATTGATTCAGGAGATCAGCTCCGCCCGTCCGCTGGCTTCGCCTTATCTGACGTACTCGGAGGAAACTCAGTCCGAGCTGGCCATTTATCGGGCTGCGGCCACCGCCAAACAACGTTATGGCGCCGGTGCGGTACCGAACTGCATTATTTCCAAGACCGATGGCGTGTCGGACATGCTCGAGCTGGCGCTGTTGCTGAAAGAATCCGGGTTGCTGCATCCGGCAGAAGGGCGGCTGGATGTGAACATCATTCCGCTGTTTGAAACCATCGGCGACCTGCAGAACAGCGCGCCAGCGATGGATCGTCTGTTTACGATTCCGGCCTATGCCCGCCTGCTGGCAAGCCGCGATCAGGCGCAGGAAGTGATGCTCGGTTATTCCGACAGCAATAAGGACGGTGGTTTTCTGACTTCCGGCTGGGAATTGTATAAAGCCGAACTCGATCTAGTGGAAGTCTTTAAAAAACATCAGGTACGTCTGCGTTTGTTTCATGGCCGCGGTGGTTCGGTTGGCCGTGGCGGTGGACCAAGCTATCAGGCCATTCTGGCGCAGCCAGCCGGTGCGGTTCAGGGACAGATCCGTCTGACAGAACAGGGTGAAGTGATTACGGCCAAATACGGCAATCCGGAAGTCGGACGCCGCAATCTGGAAGTGCTGGCTGCTGCCACGATGGAAGCCAGTATGCTGGCGCACACCGAACCAGCCCCGCCTGCCGTATTTTTGTCGGTGATGGAGGAGCTGTCGGATTACGCATTCCATGCCTACCGCGATCTGGTGTACGGCACTGAAGGATTCGAACAGTATTTCTGGGAATCGACAGTGATCTCTGAAATTGCCGGACTGAATATCGGCAGTCGTCCGGCTTCCCGTAAAAAATCCACCGCCATTGAAGACCTGCGCGCTATTCCGTGGGTATTCAGCTGGTCGCAGTGCCGCCTGATGTTGCCGGGTTGGTTTGGCTTTGGCACGGCAGTCCGGCGTTACCTGGCGGCGCATCCGGCCGACGGTTTGCCGACGCTGCAGGCAATGTTCCGTCAGTGGTCTTTCTTCAGCACCTTGTTGTCCAACATGGAAATGGTGCTCGCCAAGAGTGATATCGGTATCGCCAGCCGTTATGCGCAACTGGTCAAAGATCAGGCCTTGCGCGACCGGATTTTTCCGCGGATTCAGGCAGAGCACGCAGCGACCATCGATGTGCTGAAATCGATTTCCGGACAGGATGAGCTGCTGGCGGCCAATCCGCTGCTGGCGCGCTCTATCCGTAACCGTTTCCCTTATCTGTCGCCGCTGAACCATGTGCAGATTGAATTGCTGCAGCGTTATCGTCAGGGCGACCCGGATGAGCGGGTCAGACGCGGCATTCACCTGTCGATCAATGGTATTGCCACCGGTCTCAGAAACAGCGGTTAAGCTGGGTTTTGTCTGTGCGCTAAGTACAAAAAAATGCCCTCTGCGCGGAGGGCATTTTTTCTGGTTGAATCACTAGGTGTCAGAACATCAGGCCGCCACCTTTGCGGAACAGCGCGATATCCACATACGAAGACATCCGATAGGTTCCATCACCTGGCGTCAGCAGAATGCCACCCAGGTCCATCGTTCCCTTTTGTGCCGCCAGCGTTTGCAGACCGTCCCGCCCGGCTTTGGATAAATGAATTCCTTTGACCAGTGTTTTGGCAACCACGAATCCTTCAAAAGTGAGGGCAGACAAGTCCTCATCACGGAATTTTTTCATCATATTATTGTGATCGAGCTGGATGATGGATTTCTTCCCCTGCGGGTTGGGCACCACTTGCGAAAATACCGTCCATTCCAGATTTTTTGGTCCGGCGACTTCTGCCAGCGTATCCAGATTCGTCAGCGACATACCGGCGACAAAGGTACGTGGCGCATGTTTGCGGAATTCTTTCAGGAACAGTCCGGTGCCCAGCGTGTCTGCCACCACGATCACGATATTCGGATTGGCATTGGCCAGTACCGCAGATTCACGGTCGACGTCAGCCGGGGTGCCGGTGATGTGAACAATACCGCTCATCTGCATTTTACGTTTCTTCACTTCATTGCTCACGTACTGAAACATATCCTGATTCAGGCTGTTTTCCTGTACGGCGATGCCAACGCTTTTAATGCCCAGTTTGTCAAAGTAAGAGAAGATATACTGCATTTCCTGCTCAGGGCTGGGGCGCCAGAACAGGACGCGGTTACCATAATTTTTCACCGATCCGATCAGCGGCGCAAACAGTGTCTGGCCGCTCTGGATAAATTTAGGTGCATTGATGACAGCATCCGTGACGGCGGCGCCAATACCGCCCAGTAAATATTCAGCCTTATCTTTTTCCAGCAAATCACTGGCCACTTTGGCAGATTGCGCCGGATTACCCTGATCATCACGCACCAGATATTTGATGCGGCGTCCATTGATGCCGCCGCTGACATTCAGACTGTCAAAGTAAGTGGTGATCCCGGCAACATAATCCCGGCCAATGCTGCCATTCGGGCCGGACAGATCAATGGCCTGACCGATAATGATGGGATTATCCTGAGCTGTGGCAAAGGCAGTCAGGAAATTACTCAGTACAATAATGAAAGCGATGAGTTGTCTGGAAAGCAAGCGCATGGGAGTCGGATCGGTTGTTGCAGTGCGACAGATTCTGACACCGGATTGTGACTGCAAAGTGACTGAGTGATAACAGTTTTTCCGCTTCGGTGCGAAAAACAGATGCTGTACTGCCTGCAATACAGCGATGTTGGGCGGCCAGACCGATTCGTGAATTGTTGGTCAGACTGAATGATGAAAATACAAAAATGAACAAAAACTTATTGGGGATTATCGGATGGTCAGGAAGCGGCAAAACGACATTGCTGGAATTCCTGATCGCGCAACTGACTGCGGTGGGGCAGCGTGTGAATGTTGTCAAACACAGCCATCACGACATCATCATTGAGCCGCCGCAGAAAGACAGCGCCCGTTTTCGCACTGCCGGGGCTGCGGAGGTGATGCTGGTGTCGCCATACCGGTATGTGATTACCAGGGAACTGCATGCGGAGCCGGAACCTGCATTGCAGACTTTGCTTGCCCGCTTTTCCGTAGCGGATATTCTGTTAATAGAAGGATATAAATGGGAACCCATTTCCAAGCTGGAGGTGCATCGTCCCTTACTGGGAAAGCCGCCGCTGTATCCCGACGACCCTTATGTGATTGCCGTTGCTTCGGACGTACCGGCACCTCCCGGACTGCGGGACGGCATCGCATGGCTGGATCTGAATCAGCCCGATGAAATTCTGGAATGGTTGCTTACCGCAATGCGGGATGGAAAAATTCAAAAAAAGGAATTTCCGGGCTAAAGGAAGCTCTTTTTTCTGCCGTTATAGGAGCAGATGGATAAGGAGATTTCTCATGGATGTCACAGGAATAGCAAATGTAGCAACGACACTGGCGGATGTCGGTATCAGCCAGGCAGTCAGTATTGCCATGCTCAAAAAGGCAAATGATATTCAGACTGAAAATGCCACTGCACTGATTCAGGCGATTCCTGATAATCAATCGGTTGCCAACCTGCCTTCTCACCTGGGACGCAACATCAATACAACGGCGTAAACCGTATCACTGTCGCGAAGCAAGCTGGTCTGACCAGTTGTCTGGTGACCGCAATAAACTGCTCAGACACATCCATAAAACAGCGCAATCAATGCGCTGTTTTGCTTTGGGGATGATCTGACGCAAGCAATATTCCGCTGTATCAGCCATAATCTGCGGCATTCACTTTTTCTGGAGCAGAGATGACAACAGCATGGGGATGGTCGGACAGGTTGAGCCTCAGTTATGAACCGATGGATGAAACACATCAGGAGTTCGTACAATTATGCGCTGCGTTGGCAGAAGATAATCCTGCCACATTTGTTCAGCGTCTGGATGCCTTGATTGAACACTCTGTCCACCATTTCGATCAGGAAAATATCTGGATGACGGAAACTGCTTTTCCGCCGGCCGCCTGCCACAAGCAGGAGCACGATGCCGTCCTGGAGGTGATGCAGGAAGTGCGGCGCCGGGTTGCATCTGGTGAGGAAGATCTTGCTGTACGTCTGGCAGAGGAATTACCGCATTGGTTTGAACATCACGTCGATACTATGGACAATATGTTGGCGCGCTTCATGCTGACACAATCCCGCCAGAATGCAGAGCTTCAGGACGCGCAGCAGTTATCAGCCTGATTCCTTATTCAGCACGGACCCGGATCTGGATTCCGCCCAGTTCCACCATCTGGCCGGCACGGATTTTCGCTGTTTTCCGCAGTTCCTGCTGGCCATCCACATACACGTCACCGCTGGCAACAATCATTTTCCCCGCGCCGCCGCTTTCGCATAAACCGGATAGTTTTAATAATTGATTTAATTCAATGTATTCGCCGCTCAGGCTGAAGTCTAATGTTTGCATGTGATGTCAGGAATTGGAAAAAAGGGCGCAGGATACACTAAATCACCTGCAGGCGGGCATGGGCTTTATCCAGCCAGGTCTGTAGTTCGGTAATCAGATCGCGTTGACTGAAGGAACAGCTTTCCTCGGTAAACATACTGCCGGATTCCAGTCTGAGCAAGATATTTTCCATTACAGCCTGGTATTGCGGCGGTAATTGCGTCAGCAAAACATCGTTGTTTCGCCAGCACCGGCAAAGCTCACTGACAGTCATCTGTTGCCGCAGAAAATCATCCAGACTTTGCCTGAGTGCAAGGATAGGGTTATTCATCGGTAGGCCGTTTTTGAGAGAATAAAAATGGTAGGATAAGACGCACTGGCGATTCATATCAGTGACAGTTGAGACTTGGTCTTGCCTATACAGGTATTCAGTAGCTGGAAAATGTCAGTCGGTACTGTTCTGTTCACCTCATGCAGATCAGACCGGGTTTCTTATTTTAACTTTTCAGGAGATAAACATGAACAACAAAGCCTTGATTGCAGCAGCTTTGACTGGTTTGCTCGGTACGACGATTGCTACTGCGGCTGAACCGGCTAAAACTGAAAAATGTTATGGCGTGTCAAAAGCAGGGAAAAATGACTGCGCTGCCAAGGATGGCTCGCATTCCTGTGCGGGTCAGGCAAAGACAGATAACAATCCACAGGACTGGAAAAAGGTCCCGGCCGGCACATGCGAGAAAATGGGTGGTAAAACCGATGCACCCAAGGCTTCCTGAGCCTGGACACTTGTATCGGGCTATCTCAATATTGCTGTATGACGTCACATACAACGCGGTTGGCTAATTTGTCTTCGGTTCAGCATTCAAGCGATGCGGCTCCGGGTCTGCGTGGAACCGGGGTCGGACTACGGGTGCCGCATTACCAGGATTTTTTGCGTGAACCGGTGGATGTCACCTGGCTGGAGGTGCACTCGGAAAATTATTTCGGAGATGGCGGCTACGATCTGCATGTATTAACGTTGCTGCGGAGGGATTATCCCATCAGCCTGCACGGCGTTGGGCTGGGACTGGGCTCGGCTCAAGGATACAGGCAAGATCATATCGACCGGCTGAAACGCCTGACTGAGCGTATTGAACCGGCGCTGGTTTCGGAGCATTTGTGCTGGGGCTCTGTTGCCGGAAGGTCTCTGCATGACCTGCTGCCCATGCCATTAAACCAATCATCATTAAATTTACTGTCAGACCGGATTGACGATTTACAGACGCAATTGAAGCGTCGTGTGCTGATCGAAAATGTATCGACTTATATCCGTTTTCGGAATGATCAGATGTCAGAGGCCGAATTTCTGGCACAGCTGGCGCTGCGTACCGGATGCGGGATTGTGCTGGATATAAACAATTTATATGTCAATCAGATTAACCATCAGGAGTCTGCGACAGAGGCTTTGTGGACGTTGACACGGCTACCTGCCGGGTCGATTGGTGAAATTCACCTCGCCGGACATCGCCAGATGGACGGATGCCTCATTGATGATCATGGCAGTCATGTTGCCGAGCCGGTCTGGGATTTATTCCGTCAGTCGTCCAGTTTATTGGGAATGGAAATTCCAGTACTGATTGAATGGGATACGCACATTCCTGCTTTGCCGGTTCTGCTGGCCGAGGTACAAAAAGCAGAGCAATACCGGAACGCCACACAATCTCAAAACAGAGAAATAACGAATGCCTTACCCTGATCTGGCTGATCTGCAATGCTGCTTTGCTGCGCAGTTATTGCAGCAATCGTTATCGATGGATATTTCTGCGATGTTGCGCAATCCTGAGTCTGTGCAACGTTTTTCCTATTACCGTGGTAATCAGCTGGCAAACTGGAGTGCAGCCTTGCGCAATGCTTATCCAGTGTTGCTGCAACTGGTGGGCGACGATTTTTTTGAACAAATGGCTTATCACTATGGACTGAATATACCTTCGGAAACCAGTGATCTGAATCAGTTTGGTAACCGGTTGCCGGATTTTTTGCGTCAAAGCGATTTCGTTAAAGAGTATCCATATTTCCCGGATGTCGCTGATTTGGAATGGACGCTCCACCGCGCTTATTATGCGGCTGACGCTTCGCTGCTGGAGTTGGATGCATTGCTTGCCTCTGTCAGGCAAGGAAAAGACTTTTTAGCTGTGCGACTGATCCCTCATCCCGCTGCCATGCTGTATCAGGCTGATTTTGCGAGTATCCCGATATGGCGTGCTCATCAGAAACAGGCAGCCGATCTGGGGCATATCGACATCGGCAGACCCTGTGCTGGCATTATCACGAGGCAAGGCTGGCACGCTTCCGTTATTGAGCTGGATCAGCTTCAATACAGGATGTTAGGTTATCTGTTTGATGGTCAATGCATCGGCGATGTGCTTGACTATGCCCTAAGTCAGAATCGGGAACTGGATATTCAGGGGCAGTTGCTGTACTGGCTGTCATTGCATTGTTTCAGTGAGCTTGTCTAAGCAGGTGATACATTTTCATAACAACTTCTTTGATGAAGGTCTTACCTATCACTCGCCCCCTCGACCAATCTGTATTGCTCACTTGTTGTTTTGGATGAATGCATTTTAAGAATGTTTACTCTAGAACTGTACAAGCAGCTATTAAAGCATTTAAGCTGGTGAGATACTACATATTAAGTTTTTAGAACGATCGTTCCTTTAATTTTCCATCGGACTGTTCTTGTAACTTACATACAAAATTTTTAAGGAGACAATAATGCGTCATTATCAGTTAACGCTGGGTCTGCTGTCGGCGATGGTTTTGTCGGCATGCGGCGGTAGCGGTAGCCCAGGCCCAACGATCGATACTTCGGTAGCACGCGGCACACTGGTGGCTAACCCCCCCAATCTTGTACCTATTCCTCAGGCATCCGGTCAGGCGCTGACTAAATTGGATCCAGTTGTTTTCGGCGCGATGCTGGAAGCGGCAAAGCCGGGTTTCACCCAAGTGACAGGTGTGCCAAAGTGTGCCATCTCGACGTATTACATGAAATATACAACGGTTGGCGGCGCGAATGAGCCAACCGATGCGACTGGCGCAATCATGGTGCCATCCGGCAGCGATCCTGCATGTGCTGGCCCACGTCCTGTATTGTTGTATGCGCACGGTACAACTGTCGATAAAACCTTCAATATGGCAAACCTGCGTGACAACGCTGAAGCCACGTTGGTTGCTGCGATGTACGCTGCACAGGGGTTTATTGTCGTTGCATCCAACTATGCCGGTTACGATGTTTCTTCCCTGAGTTATCACCCGTACCTTAACGCAGAACAGCAAGCCAATGATATGGTTGACTCTTTACGTGCAGCCCGTAAAGCGTTCCCGAATATTGGCGCTCAGGATTCCGGCAAGCTGGTGATCGCAGGTTATTCGCAAGGCGGCCATGTTGCAATGGCAACACAGCGTGCTATGCAAACTACTTACTCATCTGAATTTAAAGTCACTGCGCTGGCCGGTATGTCTGGTCCTTATGCCATGGCTTTATTAGGTGATGCGGTGTTTGCTGGTAGCCCGAATGCAGGCGGCACGGTGTTCCTGCCGATGATCACGACCAGCTGGCAGAAGTCGTATGGTGGTTTATATACAACACCCAATGACATCTATGAGGACAAATACGCCGCAGGTATCGAAAGCCTGATTCCGGGATCCTTGTCTTTCAATGATCTGTTTACGACTGGTAAATTGCCTGCACTGGCGTTATTTGCGCAAAATTCCCTGCCAGGTCCATCCAAACCGGCCTTCAGCGTTTTCTTTGGTGATGGCAATCTGATCAAGACCAGCTATCGCAATGCTTATCTGGCGGATGCGCAGGCTAATCCCTGCAATGTGAATCCGGCAGATCCGCTGAACTGCACTCCCGCGAACGGGATGCGTAAGGCTGGCGTCAAAAACGATTTGCGGAATTACGTACCCAACGTGCCTGTGATGCTGTGCGGCGGTGGTAGCGATCCGACAGTCTTTTTCGTGAGCACTCAGGCAACAGCAGGATTCTTCCAGGCAAAAGGCTTGCCGGCAGCAGCATTGACAACACTGGATGTGGATACCAATCCAACCAGTGCGGCCGATCCGTTTGCCGCGGCAAAAATTGGTTTTGCTCAGGTGAAAACTGCAACAATTAATGCAGCTATTGCTGCCAAGCAGGATCCGGCAGCAGCGGTTGCCAGTGTTTATCATGGCTCTCTGGTTCCACCGTTCTGCAATGCAGCTGCGCGTGGTTTCTTCCAACAAGTGCTGGCTAAATAAGCGGAGAAACTGATCATGAAAAAAACTAAAATCGCCGCAGCAATACTGTTAGGATTGTTATCAACAGCTTCTTTTGCTGACGAATACAACAATACTGTCAAGGCTGGTGTGATTGGCGTATTCCTGCACCCTGAATCACCGGACTTCACCAGTAACGGACCGGCATTCCTGACGCCTCAGCCAGCAGGACTGACAATCGGTAACGCAACTACCGTCTTGTTTGGCTTTACACACCGCTTGACTGATCATCTTGATTTTGATCTGACCGCAGGCTTGCCGCCGGAACATAACGTCTATGGCCGTGGCGTTCTTGGTCCTTACGGTGTGATTGCCAAAGTGAAGCAGCGGGCTCCGACGGTCTTCATTAACTATAATTTTGGCGCAGCTTCTGACACATTCCGTCCTTACGTGGGTCTGGGTCTGAATTACACGCAGTTCTTTGATGCGACGGCGACGGCGTCGAATAATATCGCGACTGGCGGTCCGACAAAGATAGATCTGAAAGAGTCTTTTGGCCTCGCGGCTCAGATTGGTGCAAGATACAAGATCAATGAGCGCTGGTCACTGATTGGCTCCCTCGCTACTGCAAAAGTGAAAACGGATCTGACGGCGACAACAGGCAGTATTGAGCGTAAAACTAAAATCGATTTCAAACCTATCGCAGTCACATTAGGTGTCGGCTATAGTTTTTGAGTGCCTCAATACAAACTTGTTTTTGCGTTGACGTTAAAAAAGGGGTTCTTCGGAACCCCTTTTTTAATTTATTGATGATGGTTCAACCGGTTTATGCACGCTTTATCGGATTAAACCGCAACCTGGTTCCGCCCGCCATTTTTTGCCCGGTAAAGCGCCCGGTCTGCAGCATCAATGAGGTCTGCTGCATTTTGATGTGTTTGCAGTGTTGCTACACCAAATGAGCCGGTGATGTGTGGCAACGCTTTATCCTGATCGGTAAAGATTCTGGTTTTACTAAGTTTTGTACATAAGCGCTGAGCCACGCCCAATGCGGCTTTCTGGCTGGTACCAGGTAAAATCACCATCATTTCTTCCCCACCGTAGCGGGCGGCAAAATCGGTTGGCCTTAGTCCTGCATTCAGCACTTTGGCTGCGCTTTGCAGCACATCATCTCCCAGCAAATGGCCATGTTCATCATTAAATTTTTTAAAATGATCCAGATCCACCAGGATGATACTCAAGGGGTTGCCGCTGATCAGCGCATGCTCAATCATGCTGGGCATTTGGACATTGAGCCAAGCTCTGTTATGCAAGCCGGTCAGGCCATCGATCATTGACAGCTGGCGGTAAAATTCTCCGACTTTCTGCCTGCTGCGGATCTGTGCATTGGCAGCACGGATCCGGAACGACAGTAATTGCAGCAGGTTACGCGCGACGCCATTCGACTCATCGATTAGTCGCCACATCGTATCTGCCTCTATGAGCAGCAGATCACTGTCGCACAAAGCCGAGATGGTCGCAGAATGAATTTCCTCATCCAGGACGGAAATTTCCCCGACGCACTCGCCGGGTAAGTATTGTGTAATCGAATTCTCAATATGATTATTATCTTCATTGAGTTTGGTGATGCCGAGTGCGCCATTGAGCACAATATACAGCCGGGAACCAGAGCTGTTTGCATCCAGCACAATCTGGCCTGCTCTGGCTTTCACCACTGGGCAATCCTGAATGATCTGATGAATTAAAACCAGGTCGCTGTCACTGATGTCGCGGAATAAATGAATATCCTCAATTCGGTATGCGGCATTCTTAAAATACATCAATTGTTCCAAAATCGTTTTATCCAGATACATGAGGTCATTAAATTATCAGGTTAAAATTTGATTCACAGCTTCTACCCGCATTTCGGTTTCCTTGAAAATAGCGAGATATTCCGTTTCACTCAGGGCCAGGGTATCCCAGGCACGTTTTGACAGCGTCGGCACGAGATCGTTCTGGTCTTCGGATAAATCAAGTGCATGTGTGATGGCGTCCGCAACATGAACCACTGAAGCTAGTGAGTGGATGCCGGGAATTTCTGGTTGATGATGACCCCGAATGGTATCCTGCACGGCATCGGCAAAATGCCATTGCTGAGCCAGGGCGACACCGGCTTCAATATGATCCACTTGTAATATCGTTCTCTCCGCATCCAGCATGTAGCAGTCATGCATATTTCTGTACTGAATCGCGGCAGCATAACGGTCGGGGTAGGAGATGACCAGAACCAGCCGACCTATGTCGTGCAGCAGACCGGCAGTAAATGCAAAATCGTGTTTCATGTGCAGTGCACGCGAGATCAGCTCGGCACAGATGGCAGTCGCAATACTGTGTCGCCAGAACACGCGGAAATCAAATCCCTCGCAAGGTGTCGGAGGAAAACGGTTTGCCAGGATGGTGGTGCGGATCAGATTTTTAATACTTTTAACGCCGAGCAGTGAGGTTGCCTGCTGCACAGTGACCACACGGGAGTTCATGCCGTAATGCGATGAGTTGGCAAGTCGAAGGACTTTCGCTGTCAGCGAATGGTCCATCGAAATTTTTTCATTAATCAGATCCAGATTATTTTCGTCGTTATCGAGTTCTGCCAGCAATTCCTGAGCCACTTCCTGTAACGTGGGTAAGTCCCTGATATGCCGGATGACATCATCCAGATGAATGGAGTATCTGGTATCAGCCGTCATGATGTACCTCTTTCACGATAAACCTGTACATAACGTCGCAGGGTATTTGCTGGTTCAATACCATCAGACTGTTTCCGGAATAGTTTGGTCAGCCGAAGTAATCGCTTCTCCATTAACTGCTCCGCATCTTCCGCGGAAGGTGCTTCTTTTTCCAGACAGAGTTGAGTGATGTGGTGATTTGAGATAGAACGCAGCATGCTGTCTGTTAATACGGTACCTGCAGGTAGCAAAATATGACCGACTTTATCCAGGAGATTTTCAGCCAGAATCATGCCGGCAGTAACTTTGCTTAATGGCAGGTAATGACTGTGGGTACTCATTCTGGTATCTCCTGATTAAAGCCATCTGGTGCAGAAATCTTCGTGTAGCGATTCAGAACCCTGGGATGGATGTCGATTCTTGTTATGAGACAACTTTTGATACAGATATACTACACTGCTGATCCGGATTTTCTACAGATTCGTCTCAGAAATGCCTGATTTCATTGAAAATAGTTATATCCGGGACTATGCACCTGATACCTGCTGATGAAAAAAATTATGACGAATATCCTGACACAACGCCCCCGGCTCGCGATTACTTTCGGACTGGCTCTAATCAGTATTTTATTTTTACCTGTCAACTGGGCCTGGACAACAAAAGCCTTGTTTTGCTGGAATATGGCAGTCTGGTCTTACCTGGGGCTGATGGCGTGGCTGATGAGCAGAGCCAAAGGAATTCATGTGCGCGAGATCGCTCTTCAGCAGGACAGCAGTGCAATTGTCGTTCTGGCTTTGCTGTCATTATCTGCCACCATCAGTCTGGGTGCGATTATCCTGGAGCTATCCGGCAGCAAGACTTTACCGGCAGATATCAGAATGGTGAAATATTTTTTTGCCAGCGTCACGGTTCTTGGTTCATGGTTGCTGCTAGGAGTAATTTTCTGTTTTCATTATGCATTGTTGTTCTATAACTCCCCGGAGAAGCATCGCGCTTTGAGATTTACCGATGACGAACAGATGCCGGATTACTGGGATTTCCTCTATTTTTCTTTCACGATTGCGGTCGCTGCGCAGACGTCCGATATCGCGGTGGCATCGCGCAGCGCACGCAAGACCGTGCTGGCACATTCTGTGCTGAGTTTCCTGTTCAATCTGGCGGTATTGGGTTTTTCTATCAATATCGCCGCAGGACTGGTAGGAAATTGAGGCTGCCTAATTCAGGGTTGGTCAATCAAAATCAATGATGATGGTGATGCCAGTATTGATCGTGGTCATCGTCATCATCCTGATCCTCATCATGCCAGTCCCGGTATCTGCGCCATGGCCTGCCGTAATTCTGCTCAACGTACACATGCTCCGTATAGGGGTAAGGGGAGCTGAGTGAGACCGGAATGCCGCCGGCACGGAAATCTATTCTGAAATAAGAAGGAAGCTGGCTGCCGCTGACCCAGCCACGGCCATCAGGCCAATACCAGGTGCGGAACTGCGGTGAAAAATAGATTTGCCGGGCAGGGTAGTAAATGTATTGATAACCGGGAGAGTAACGACGTGCCTGCTCTATCTCATATCGCTCACGCCCTTCCCGCTCGCCATGTTCATGGGCCTGTACGCTATTTGACATGATTGCTGTCGTGGCCAGCATCAGCATGGCGCAGGCAGTCAGACGTGATAATAAGGTGGTGGACATGTTAATTCTCCTGTGGTTCTTACGTGGATGGTTTTGCTAACGTCTTTGATTGCTGCGGCGATGACATAAAATTCTGTGCCAGCAGTAAGAACTGCAACAGGATGTTTCTTCCATGTCGCGTGTCTATCGGCAGAATGAAAAAAATCATTCGTTATTCGTTTCTTTTCATGTTAAAACGCCTGCACGGATATTCATTTAAAACATTCAACAATGGCACTTAACTATATTTGGACCGGATTTTTTCTGATCAGCTTTATTGCGGCGTTAGCTCAATGGCTGTTGCTGGGCGATGCCGATGTTTTCAAGCGCATCATGGATGGCACATTTGAATCCGCCCGCCTCGGCGTCATGGATGTCGCGCTGCCTTTGGCGGGTGTGATGACACTGTGGCTGGGAATAATGAATATTGGTGAAAAAGCCGGTGTCATCGGTTTTTTTGCAAAAGTGATCGGCCCTTTTTTTGCACGTATTTTTCCAGGCGTGCCACGGGATCATCCAGCAAACGGGCATATGGTCATGAATTTTTCCGCCAACTTGCTTGGTCTGGATAATGCGGCCACCCCCTTTGGTCTGAAAGCCATGGAAAGCCTGCAGACATTAAATCCGAAAAAAGAAGAGGCGAGTGATGCACAGATTATGTTCCTGGTACTCCATACCTCCGGCCTGACCTTGATTCCGCTGGCGATCATGGCGCAACGGGCCGTGCTGGGCGCGAAAGACCCATCGGATATTTTCATCCCCTGCCTGATTGCGACCTATGTGGCCACGCTGGTCGGATTGCTTGCGGTGGCAGTTTGCCAGCGTATCAACCTGTTGCAGCCGGTGGTGATTTCCTGGCTGGGAGGCATCAGTGCCCTGATGATCGGACTGGTCTGGTACATGAGCCAGTACATGAGCCGTGCAGAAATAGAGCTGTTTTCACGGGTCAGCAGTAATTTGTTGTTGCTGACGATCGTGGTGGGATTTATGGCTGCAGCGATGAGAAAGAAAATTAATGTGTATGACGCTTTTATCGAAGGCGCCAAAGGTGGTATTCAGACCTCCTTGACCGTGATTCCGTATCTGGTCGGCATGCTGGTTGCCATTGGTGTTTTGAGAAATTCGGGAGTGCTGAGTTATATCGTTGCTGGTTTCAATTGGGTATTTACGCAAGCGGGTCTGAATACTGATTTCACTTCAGCTTTACCTGCGGCACTGATGCGGCCTCTGAGTGGCAGCGGATCGCGAGCGATCATGATTGACGTTATCAAAACGTATGGTGTGGATTCCTTTGTCGGACGCCTGGCGTGTATTTTTCAGGGGTCTGCAGATACGACGTTTTATATTGTCGCTTTATATTTCGGTTCTGTCGGAATCCGTAAAACACGCTACGCCATTACCGTTGGGCTGATTGCTGATCTGGCCGGTGTGATTGCGGCAATTTTTGTGGCCTACCTGTTTTTCCATTGATGAATGTGCGGGCTGTTCACACCAGTCCAGCCCGCTACCAGACAGCACTCTTGAATGACTGTTTTACTTTGGCACGGTATTGAGCCGCAATACCGGATATTGCTGATACTGCTGATCCCATGAAGCGTGGCGGCGTGCAAAATACTCGAGCCGAGCCGCCGGATTTTTGGCAAACGCCTCATCTGCCTTTAATTTTTTTTCAAAAGCTGCTTTCAGTTCGGGGGAGGCTGCCAGCTGTTCCCGTGCCACTTCTTCTGCCACATAGGCTTCCATATATTCTTTTTGCTCGAACATATTGTTGAACAATCCCCAGTTAACCAGTGCATCTGGTGCTTGTGGCTCGAACAGTGCCACCACCAAAGCCGACTTGGGTTGGGCTATCGGGATGAATAAAGCGCCCTTGCCGATATTTTGCTGAGTCGCCACCCAGTTTCCTTTGAGTTGTAATATCTGGTGACCTTCGACAGACTCTGGCGACAATGTGACTTTGGCAGTGGCAAAGCGCTCTGCATCAATCTGGTTCAGTCCTGCATTGAGCGTCTGAAACTGCAATCCATGAGCACGCAGCTTTTCAATGACTGAGCGGGCATGCGATGCCGGCACCAGATAACCACCCAATGGCGTCTGAACCAACGCATCAGGTAAAATCTCATCACGAAGCCTGACGCGCCAGATCTGCGGCTTTGTTTCATCATAACTGGTCATCAGTGCGCCAGAAATCTCTGATGGCTTTCTGGTGTAAGCATAACCACGGAAGTCGATTATTTTGAACTGCTCACTGGCCTTATAAGTGACCGGTATCGTTTTCCCACCGTTGCTGACTGCGCGCATATCGGCTTCCAGTGCTGTTTTTCGCCATTCTGCACCAAGTCTGGATACCTGCTCCAGAACAGAAATAATTGTATTATGAGTGATCCTGACCCGTGTTGAATAATCTTTCCAGGAATGTGTTTCGACCAGCATGCCAAATCGGTTTCTCAACTGGAAATATCCATGCGAAAAACGTGGTGCAGGCACACCGTCGGTAAATCCCGACATGGGATCATCGTCCTTATTGAACGACATATAAAAAGGTAATGGCAGCGAACCCAATTTGCTCAGGTCGGTAATCACATTATTTTGTAATACTTTTCCAGCTTCCCTGAGTGCATTATCCCCTGCATGAACCGGTTCCACCTGAATCGAAATATCATGTTCAAACTTGGCGCCATCGGTGACGTGCAGATCCACCGTCAGCAACGGATCCCATTGATTGATCAGCCGTAACATGGACTGCATTTCAACAGTATCTGCTTTCAGATAGTCCCGGTTCAGATTGTAATTCTGCGCTGTCGTGCGCCAACCCATTTGTTCCGGGCCGCGTTGATTTGGTCGGTTCCATGCACCGAATCTTTCATGGCCGTCGACATTAAAGACGGGGACAAAAATCAATACCTGTTTATCTAAGGCTTCTTTGGCTGCGGTATTGTCCAGCAGTTCTTTGAGCGCCAGAAAACCAGCGTCTTTGCCATCGATTTCCCCTGCGTGGATCCCGCCTTGTATCAATGTAACTGGCAGTTGTTTTTCTTTTGCCAGATAAGGTGTGAAGGCTGCGGTTCTGGTCGCGATCAGTGCCAGCATCGGGCGTCCCTCTGGTGTTCGGCCAAATTCCTGGCAACGGATCGCTTTGGGGTAATTTTTCTGGAAATTCCGACATAGTAATTCCACTTCATCATAGCGACCGGTTTTCTGATAAGCGCTTTGTTCGGCCAGCGTGGTCAGCGTATCCGCAGCAAAGCATGCACTGCTTGCGAGCAGCACAGCAAAATAAAAAGATAGTCGTTTCATCAGTCCGCAATCATCAAAATATCAGCGCGTTTGCTGAGGTGTGGTGAGTGGAAGTGTCGTAGTTCAGCAGGATTGAGGTTTAATCTGCTGTTGCCACCAGGCTGCTTTGCTGAGTAATGCTCCCTGATCCAGCGTGGTCAGCTGGCGTTCCTGCATTACGCATTGCCCATTGATCCAGACATGACTGACTTGTTCCCTGCCGCTGGCATAAACAATCTGGGATACGGGATCAAATAAAGGCTGGGTTTCAATGTATGACAGATCAATCGCAATCAGGTCTGCGAATTTACCAGGAACCAGGCTGCCGGTTTGCTGTTCCATGCCGAGTGCCTTGGCGCCTGCCAGGGTTGCCATTTCCAGTGCCTGATGTGCTGTCAGTGCCGACGGGTTACCGGATTCTGCTTTGGCGAGGAGGGCGGCAAGGCGGATATCGCCCAATAAATCGAGTTTGTTATTACTGGCCGCACCATCGGTGCCGATACCGACATTGACGCCGGCGTTCTGCATGGCATGAATACGGGCAAAGCCGGATGCGAGCTTCAGGTTGCTGGCCGGATTATGCGCTACGCTGACGCCAGTGTTCGCCAGCAAGGTAATTTCCTCATCGCTGGCATGAACGACATGCGCCGCAATCAGTTTTTGGCTTAACAAGCCCAGCTGATGCAGGCGTTGCAGGGGGCGCATGCCGTATTGCTGCAGGCTACTGTTGATTTCATCTTCCGTTTCGTGAATATGGCAATGTATACCGATACCGTGTTGATTTGCGGTCCGGACAATTTTTTGAAATGTTGCATCAGCCACGGTATACGGGGCGTGTGGCGCCAGCCGGAAATCGATACCCGGCTGATTTTCAAAACTGGCCCGGGCGTTCATTGCCTTTTGCAGATATTCATCGGCATTTTGTGCGTAATTGGTCGGGAATTCGAGAATGCTGCAACCCACAATTGTTCGCATGCCTGACTGAACGCCGGCACGGGCAACGGCATCATGGTAGAAATACATATCATTCACGGTGGTTGTTCCGCCACGGATCATTTCTGCCATCGCATAACAGCTACCGTCAAAAACAAATTCATCGGAAACATGCTGCTTTTCAGCTGGCCAGATATGATGATTCAGCCATTCCATGAGTGTCAGATCATCCGCCAGACCACGCAGCAGACTCATGGCCGAATGGGCATGCAGATTGATGAGCCCTGGCATCAGAGCATGTGTTGCCAGCGGAATATGCGATGCTTCGGCATATTGGCGGCGCGCATCTGCAGCAGGCAGAATATCAAGAATGCTCTTGCCTCGTATGACCAATGCATGATCGGACAGAACAGTGGCAGCAGGTTCGACAGGAATTAAGTATTGAGGATAGAGGCAGGTAGTTTGTGTCATGGCAATCTTCCGGATAAGCTGTCATTATATCCACAATGCATCAGATCACATTTGCCTATGCACTCTTTGAACAAGCTTGAATTGGCGTTCTGATTGTTGGCCGGATTTGTTCAGAACAAAAATTTAACGTGATTTTATTTTCAGGATTCAGACGATGACACATTTTGTTTTTCCCACCCCTGCAATACCGGCATTACCGATTTCTGGTTCTGATCAGTTGTTTCCGGTTAACCGGATTTATTGCGTAGGGCGTAATTACGCGGATCATGCAATAGAGATGGGCGGGACAGGGAAAGAGCCGCCATTTTTCTTCATGAAGCCGGGTAATGCGGTATTGCCGGTCAGACAGGGGGAGAGAGGAAAAATGCCTTATCCGCCCAAAACGGGAGATCTGCACCATGAAATTGAACTCGTAGTGGCAATCGGCCGGCCGGGCAGCAAGATTCCGGTGAATGAGGCAGAAAGTTATATCTGGGGATACGCTGCAGGCCTGGACATGACGCGCCGCGACTTACAGTCCGAAGCTAAAAAACAGGGGCGGCCCTGGTGTACTGCTAAGGGCTTTGATTATTCTGCCCCTGTCGGTGAACTCATGCCACGTGCCGCCACGGGCAATATCAGCCATGCCGGAATCAGCTTGTTCGTGAATGGCGCGGAGCGACAGCACAGCGAGATCGGTAAAATGATCTGGAACGTGCCGGAAATTATTTCTGCCTTGTCGGAGTTATACACGCTGCAGGCCGGGGATCTGATTTTTACCGGCACTCCGGAAGGGGTTGCCGCGGTTCAGAGGGGTGACGTGCTGGAAGGCGCGATTGATCTGCTGGGATCTTTGACTGTCGAAATTATTTAACTGAAATACGTATGAAACTGTATGGTTATTTCAGAAGCTCTGCTTCTTACCGCGTCAGAATCGGACTCAATCTCAAGGGATTGGAGTACGAACAGACTGCGATTCACCTGGTGAATCATGGCGGCGAACAATTGTCTGAGGCTTATCGCCAGATCAATCCGGAAGCTCTGGTCCCCGCATTGACGGATACGGTCGCAGAGGAGCAAGTGGTGCTGACACAATCATTTGCGATTCTGGAGTATCTGGATGAGGTGTATCCGGATCGCCTTTTACTACCAGCAGATCCTGTGGCGAGAGCAGAAGTACGCGCTCTCTCTTTGTCGATTGCATGTGAAATTCATCCGTTGAATAATTTACGTGTGCTGAAGTATCTGACGGGAACGCTGGGTGTGTCCGATACCGAAAGAAATAACTGGTACCGGCACTGGTGCGAATCGGGACTGGCTGTTATAGAAAAAAAACTGGCATCACAAAAGATACGGGGGAAGTATTGTTTCGGTGATACCCCAGGTTTTGCGGATTGCTTCCTGATACCCCAGATTGCGAATGCCCAGCGCTTCAAATGTGATTTATCAGACATGCCGGTACTGATGCAAATCAATGAAAGCTGCCAGACACATCCTGCATTTATCAAAGCGATGCCTTCAAATCAGCCTGATACAGAATAGCGGTTGTCTGGAGTCGCCAGGCGGATATCTTTTTGTGATTTTCTGGCGATCGTCTTTAGTTCGGAAGATGGCCGGAGGATCCTTCGCCTGCCAGCGCATCATTTAAAACCGAGATCAGCAAAGACCGGGTCAGTTTTGATTTGGTGGTGTAGCCATCAATTGCGAACTGATGGTTGACTTTTTCTTCTGGTGCATAACCGGGTTGACCGGTACGCAGCACAATTTTCAGATCTTTCTTTCCCAGTTCATCCCGGATGATTTTGACCAGCTTCAGGCCTGCATCCACCGTTTCCATCACCACATCGAGTAAAACCAGCGATAAATCAGGATACGACAGAATCAGATCCTGCGCTTCTCTGGCTGAATATGCATGTAAAAATTCAAGAGGCCTGCCATGAATACGAACACCATTAAGTGCCAGCAGGGTCGTGTCATGGACATTGGTATCGTCATCTGTGATCAATATTTTCCACGGATGCAGCGCTTTTTTAAGGTGAGAATCGAGCGGCTCCTCATCCAGAAAATCAATCAGGTCGTCGTCCAGACTGCCGGTAGCTGCAATATCGTGATTGCTACAGGTGTTGAGGTCATGAATGTTAACAAACCCGGTGTATCCTGATCGTTTGCCTGAGCCAATGCCGATCAGGATGCCGTTGTTTTGCAAGCCGGGCGTTTTACTGTGTTCTGCTTTCATCAGCGTTCTCCCTGGTGCTTGAATAGATTGTTTTTCTTTCCGAATAGTATGTGATGCCGTCTCCTTAATCAAGGGTATGAAAAACAACGCGATCTTCCTCAAAATAATGTTGTAAGTGACGATGATTTTTTCATTTTCCCTTGGGGGAATGGTACTATTTTGTGCTATCCACAGGAAACTTGCATAAAGTACCGGGCGCAAAATCCGATCAGCACATGATGCTGTCTGAACGCTCCGGCAAAGATGTCACGATGCGCCGTATGAAACCGACCGACAACTTTCTTACTCTGACATTAGCATTACCAGAAATTTTATGCACCAGATAAATGTTTTCTTTGTTAATGATGTGTCCGTGTTGGTATATGCATTAGCCACCTTGACTTTGCTTGCGCTGCCTAAAATCAGCGCTGATTTCAGCGCTTCCCGTTATTGGGCATTCGCGTGTGGGTTGCAGGCTTGCCGTCATGCACTGGATTTTTTTTACGGTACATTGCTTTATCTGGATATTGCAGAAACGTTTTTCTTTTTTGCGTATGCCAGTGTCCTATGGCTTGGCGTGCGTTTTTGTTTGCATCAGTCATTTCATGTAATTGAAATGATGTCAGGGCTGGCGATCGCGGTTATGTGGGTACTGGTGACGCATCTGTCGGAGTTTACTGGCGGCGGACGTGTGGCATCGAAGGTGGTTTATCCTGTTTTCATTTTTTTAGCTATTGCGATATCCGCATGGCGTTACCGCGCTAATGCCAATAGCGCATCTTCTTTGGTCATCCCGCTTGCAGCTTTGTTGATGACCGATGCAGTGATATTGCTGCTGCTGAATCTGTTTGAGGAATTTTCTAATCCAGGGCAGATATTACGTGGTGGTCGTAATCTGATCGAAATTTCAGTCATCTTTCTGACAATTTTGTCCGAAATCTCTCGTCTGAATGAAAAATTACTCTCTCAGAAAAATGAGGAAAAATTATCACTCAAAGAGGATGAGACTAAACTGCAGCAAGCTCGCATGATCTTGTTTGAAAAGATTTTCCAGCTGGTTCCTGATGCACTGCTGATTACCAGAGATAGTGATGGCCGTTATCTGGAAGTGAACCGGCACTGGGAACGCATCACGGGTTATTCACGTGAGGAATCACTGGGATGTTTCCCCGGGGAGCTTAATCTCTGGGGAGACGCATCAGTCCGGGAAAAAATGCAGTCCTTGTTGAGAGAGGATGGTGAAGTGTTCCGCTTTGATGCCGAATTCCGGCATAAAAACGGGCATCTGTTTCATGTATCTATTTCTGCCACCCGCTTTAGCGCTGGTGAGGAGACCTACGTCATGTATGTCATGCAGGACATTACTGCATTGCATGAAGCTGAAGTCAAGCGGGAAATCGCAGAGTGTGAGTTGCAAGAGCGGGAGAAAATTTTATCAACGGTTTTTCAACTGGTACCAGAAACATTAACCATCACCAAATTAGAGTCCGGACAGTATCTCGATGTGAACCGGAACTGGGAGCCTTTGAGTGGCTATACCAGAAATGAAGCGATCGGACATACTTCGGCAGAACTGAATCTGTGGGCGGATCCTCAGCAGCGTACTGATCTGATTGCCCGCATTAACAGCGATGGTGAAGTCAGAGATGTTCAGGTCGCTTTCCGACATAAAGATGGCCATATCATTCAGTGTTGTATTTCCGGAACCCGGTTTGGACTCGAAAATAAAGAGTATCTATTACTGACATCCAGAAGTATCGAGGCAGATATTCAGGCCGAGAATGCGCGGGTCGCCGCAGAAAATCTCACCAGAGAGAATGAAAAAAAATACGCAACTTTATTCCAGTTGTCCCCGATTCCGCTGGGGTTGATGGATATTGATGAGCGACAGATTTTGGAAATCAATGATATCTGGGGTCGGCAGTTTGGTTACGTGCGCGATCAGGTTTGCAATGCCCGACATGCGTATCATTTCTGGATCAGTGATCAGCAACCGGAAATGGCTATTCAACAGCTACTGAGTGGAAAAAATGTTGAGCAGGTGGAGGTGAGTGTCAGGCATGCTTCCGGCAATGTAATGACGTGCCTGATGTCCGCCAGACTGATGAATGTGAATACCGGAACGGTATGTATTTTTTCATTGATGGATGTCACCCGGCAGTACCAGATTGAGAAAGAAATCCGGGAGATTTCAAATGAACTGGAGTTGCGTGTTGAGCAGCGTACTCAGAATCTGCAGGAGACCAATGCCGAATTGGCTTGTGCGATGGAATCTCTTCGGCACACTCAGGAAGAACTGATCCGTTCCGAAAAAATGGCTGCGCTAGGCTCACTAGTTGCAGGAATCGCTCACGAATTAAATACGCCACTGGGAAACAGTGTGACTGTTGCCAGCACATTGCAGGATCAGACGCGCGAGTTTTCTGCGATGATTTCAGCCGGTCAGTTGAAGCGCTCTGCACTCGACCAGTATCTGGAGGTGGCAACACATGGCGCCGACCTGCTGATGCGCAATCTGGAGGCAGCGCGGGATCTGATTGGCAGCTTTAAACAGGTGGCCGTTGATCAGTCCAGTAATCAGCGAAGAACCTTCGATTTAAAACTGGTGTTGGATGAAATCGTTGCTACCTTGGCACCGATGTATAAAAAAACACCCTATACATTGACGCTGGATTTGCAGGCAGGGATTAAGATGGACAGCTATCCTGGCCCGCTGGGGCAGATCATCACGAATTTCGTGACGAACGCGATTGTGCATGCGTTTGATGGCCGTGACCAGGGGGAAATACGTGTGAATAGCCGGCTGGTGGGTGACAGCGAGGTCGAAATTATTTTTTCGGATGATGGTATCGGTATCGGTGAGAGCGATCAGAAAAAAGTGTTCGATCCATTTTTTACTACCAAACTGGGGCAGGGCGGCTCAGGGCTCGGCATGAATATTGTCTACAACCTGGTGACCGGCGTATTGGGTGGTGAAATTCGTCTGCAAAGCAAGACTGGTGAAGGAACCAGTTTCATACTGTTGTTGCCTTGTGTCGCACCGTATATCTCAGGCGAGCTGCCGGCCGTTCAGTGATCCGGATGACATCTGTAACGCTGTGTACAGATTTCGCTATTGCAGTACAGATCAACTTTTCGATGGCCTTATGATGTCGTGATGAATCTAATGTCATTGGGAACTTTTATTTTCATGATATGTCTGAGCCGGGGAAATTCTCTTCTGTTTCCGTAAGTATCACTTATATCATTTCTCCATGCCCACGCGATTCCCAAGTTTTCCCCTGAACCTGATGATACTGTCGGTTTTACTGACCTGCCATTCCTTCTCATACGCACAACAGAGCAGCGCTACACCTCCTGTTACCGCGAGTGACACGGATGCTTCTGTGAATGAACAGAAAAAAAAGAAACGGCCTAATAGCCCCCCGATACAGAAGGTCGAAGTACAGGGTAATCGCACGTACGATGAGCGCCGTCAGGATACGGCAACCAAAATCGTTGTGACACAGGAAGACATTGTCCGTTACGGAGATACCACGGTCGGCGATGTGCTCAAGCGTTTACCCGGTATCACGATCGGAGGTGTGCAGGGGCGAGGTGGTGAGATCCGTATGCGCGGTCTCGGTTCCGGTTATACCCAGATTATGCTCAATGGCGAGCCCAGTCCACCCGGGTTTTCACTCGATTCGCTGTCGCCCGATCTGATTGAACGGATTGAGATCATCCGCGCAGCGACGGCAGAATACAGTACCCAGGCGATCGCTGGAGCGATCAATATTGTCTTAAAAAAAGCAGTACAGACCGCGCAGAAAGAAATTAAGATCGGCGGCCAGCAGGATGGTGGTCAATGGGGCGAAAATGCCAATTTCCAGATTTCTGATAAGGCGGGACGTTACTCTTATTCTATCTCGGGCAACCTGAATCACGGTCGCTATGAGCGTCCCTCTTACTTTGACGAGGTCGGCACCAACGCGGCCGGGCAAACAAATTTACTGCGCCATACCGATCAGCTGGGATGGGGAACTTTTAATGGCGTCGGGTTGGCACCGCGTGTGAATATTAATCTCCAGAATGGAGATACCATCACTACCCAGAGTTTTATTAACGCCAGCCGGTTTTCCGGGAATTTTTCAGAAAATTCTCAGACGGCGATGGGATCATTACCAACGTATGTCAGTGACCTGCAGCGGGTTCAATCAGATTTCGCCATGATCCGGACCAATCTGAACTGGATTCATAAGCTGGCGGACAGCGCCAAGCTGGATGTTAAACTGGGACTGAATTATAACCATCGTAATTCCGACGTCGATCTGCTTGGTTATGGCCTGAATGCCGCTCAGATACTGGATCGTAAAACGACTTCGGGCGCTAGTGACAAAGGTCTGACAATCAGCGGTAAATATTCCGCACCGTTGATTGAAGATCATGCTTTTGTTGTCGGCTGGGATGGTGCATATAGTAAGCGGAATGAAGAGCGACTGCAGAATGACGTGGTCAGTGCCGGTAGCACGTTGACGCCGATCAATCTGAATGAGATATTTCATGCAGATGTGACGCGTATAGCTTTATTTGCCCAGGACGAATGGAATGTCACCAAACAGTGGTCTGTCTATACCGGTTTGCGCTGGGAGGCGTTGAATACCCGCAGTCAAGGCAGTGCTTATAGTGAGGTAAGGAATAAATCCAGCGTCTGGAGCCCGATTTTACAAACATTGTGGAAGCTGCCGGACAGTAAAAATGACCAGGTGCGATTCGGTATTACCCGCACCTATAAAGCGCCGGATACGGGCCAGCTGATCCCCCGTCGCTATATCTCAAATAATAACAGTGCGACCAGTCCTGACAGTATGGGAAATCCTGAGCTGAAGCCAGAACTGGCTTGGGGCATTGATGCCGCATTTGAGCATTATCTTTCTGACGGCGGCATGCTCAGCGCCAGTGTTTATATGCGCCATATTAATGACATCATTCGTACGCAATTGAATTATCTCAATGGCTTATGGGTGACGATGCCGGTCAACGATGGCGTGGCAAATACCAAGGGTATTGAGCTGGAAGCGAAGTTTCCGCTGCGTTCCGTCATGAAGGATGCTCCAGCGATTGATTTTCGTGCCAACCTGTCTTTCAACTGGTCGGATTTGAAAACAGTTCCGGGGCCGAATAACCGCCTGGATTCTCAAACACCTGTCAGCGCGAATATCGGTCTTGATTACAAGCTCGATAATCTACCGTTGACTATCGGTGGAAATGCCAGTTTCCAGGATGCAGGTCCGGTCAGAATCTCGGTCGCACAAAGCAAATATTCTGTGCCAAAGCGAGTGCTGGATCTGTATGCCTTGTGGAAATTTGATCCTAAAACCACGCTCAGGATTTCACTGGCGAACATGCTACATCAGGATAATATTTCTTCCAGTACGTATGCCGACAACAGCGGCTCTGTCACGCAGACAAATATAACGCCGACAACCATCGCCGTCCGTGCCATGTTTGAGCATAAATTTTAATCAGAGTGTCGTACCGAAAAAAGCCAGCAGGTGCTGGCTTTTTTATGGTCATTAACGCTGACTCAGGAAACGTACTGTGGTTATTTAGTTCGTTTGCGGCAGGTTAATGGCAGATATTCCGGCGGCAGGGTAGTTTTGTCTTCCCCTTTGACGGTCATTTTATCCGGCACGGCACCGCCGGCGCATACCCAGGTAACCGGAACGATATGTGCATCCTCAATCACCGCTGGACGCAGGGTCAGTATTTTTTTTTGAATAGCGTTGCTGGCGCTGTTTCCAAAGGTGATATGTATTGCACCGTTATCTACGGTGACGGCGCTGACATAGGCACCGACAATTTTTTCAGGCACGGGCAAACCGGCAGACAGGTTATTCAGTGGTAAATCCTGATTGCTGACCCAGGCAGCCTGAACCGGCTTTTTGACGAAAGCAGTCAATGGTATTGATGCCTCAATCTGGTCTTTTACCATCTTATAGAGCAGGGATGGTGCTGCCATTGTGCCCAGTATGGCGATGATGGCAATCACTGCGAGAACTTCAAGTAAAGAAAAACCGTTTTTTGTTTTCATATGAATTCAAAAATGCAGAAGGAGCGAGCGCGGACTGTTATCCTGACACGACACGATTGCAACATCCCTGACAAGAGCATGACATCATCACCGCGATCACTGATAATGCTGTTTCGTTATGCGCACGCTGCTCAATCCGGAACAGATAAGAACTGATAAACCAATAATCCGATGACTGAATTGATGAATGAACCGATATTTTTCTGGGGCGTTAGCTCGACGCCGCTAGAAATTTTTTCCTTTGCTTTATCGGTATGCACAGTTGGATTAAATATCCGTCAGATACATTGGGCCTGGCTGTTTTCTATCCTGTCCTCCGCCTTATATGGCATCGTTTTTTTTCACTCCAGATTATACGGCGACATGGGTTTGCAGCTGGTATTTATTCTGGTGTCAGTGTGGGGTTGGGTATGCTGGTTACGCGGTATCGGAGAAGTTTCTCTGCCTGTATCCCGTTTGACGATGCAGCAATGGGGGGCTTCGGTTGTGGCATGGGCGACTGGATTTGTGCTGCTGGCCTGGTTTCTGAAAGTGCAGACCGATACCGATGTGCCTCAGATGGATGGTTTTCTGACGGCCGGCAGCTTATTGGGACAGGTTTTATTATCAAGGAAAAAAATAGAAAACTGGCTGATCTGGATATTGGTTGATCTGTTGTACGTGGGTTTATATCTGTACAAGAATCTGGTGTTAACTGCGGTTTTATATGCCGTATTTGTGATAATGGCGATGGCCGGATGGCGCGTATGGAGCGGGGCAGGCAAGGTATGAATGTGCAAAAAATCGCGATACTGGGCGCGGAATCATCCGGTAAATCTGCATTGGCAGAGGCACTGGCGATACGCTACCAGACTGTATGGGTTCCAGAGTATCTGCGGGAATTCGTTGAGCAGCAGCAGAGAGTTCCGCTTGCCAGCGAACAGGCTGGCATCGCCCGGATACAGTTGGTGCGCGAAGCGGCTGCGCTGCAACAGGCGAATCACTGGCTTTTTTGCGACACCACACCGCTCATGACGGCGATATACAGCGAACATTATTTTTCTGCGCCGGACTCTGAACTGGTCGCGCTGGCAGCTGCACACAATTATGACTTTACGCTGGTAACTGCTCCCGATTTGCCGTGGGTACCCGACGGTTTACAGCGCGAATCTCCTGTCGTCAGGGCAAAAATCCATGAACGCCTGATGGATATTCTGGAGGAGCGTGGCATTCCTCATTTGCTGATTGCGGGAAATTTGTCGCAACGCGTGGAACAGGTCGAATTTGCCTTATCATTTCTGAGTATGTAAAAAAAGCCATTGATTTGATATCAATGGCTTTTTTCTTGGCCGTATCTCGCCGGTTTACGGATGCGGTTATTTCCAGGCGATCTTCTTCTGTTACTGACTTTCCATCAGGCTTCTCAGATGCTCTGCCTTGCCCGGATGACGCAATTTTTTCATGGCTTTGGCTTCGATCTGACGAATTCGTTCGCGTGTCACTTCAAATTGCTTACCAACTTCTTCCAGTGTGAATTCGCTGGCGGTATCCAGTCCAAAGCGCATACGCAACACCTTGGCTTCGCGTGGACTCAGCGAATCCAGTGCTTCTTTCAGTTTTGCCTGTACGGATGCCTGCATGGCGGAGGCCATAGGCGACATGGTGGCATTGTCTTCAATGAAGTCGCCCAATTGGGAATCACCATCATCCCCGATCGGTACATCAAGAGAAACCGGCTCTTTCGCAATCTTGAGGATTTCTCTGACTTTGACTTCAGGTAAGCCCATTTTTTCTGCAATAGCTGCCGGCTCTGGTTCCAGTCCGCTTGCTTGCAACAACTGACGTTTGATGCGGTTCATTTTGTTGATAGTTTCTATCATATGTACCGGCACGCGGATCGTGCGCGCCTGATCGGCAATCGCACGGGCAATGGCCTGGCGTATCCACCATGTTGCATAAGTGGAGAATTTATAGCCGCGTCGGTATTCAAACTTATCCACGGCTTTGAGCAGACCAATATTACCTTCCTGGATCAGATCAAGGAATTGCAGACCGCGATTGACATATTTTTTGGCAATCGAAATCACCAGTCGCAGATTAGCCTCGGTCATTGCGCGTTTGGCTTCGCTGGAACGCTTTTCACCGGCAATCATTTGCTTGTTAATTTCACGCAGTGCATTCAGTGGCAGTTCAACGTGCTCTTCGAGCCGGATCAGTTTTTGCTGTAATTCCCGGGCGGCATGAATTTGACGTGACAGAACAGCAGCATAAGGCTGCGAAGACAGAATTTCTTGTTCCAGCCATGCCGGATTGGCAGCATGAATGCGCAACATTTCGATGAAATAAGCACGGGGCATGCCGCATTTATTCACGAGCAATTCCAGCATCTGTTTTTCTGTCTGACGCAATTCTTTCATCTGTTTGCGCAGTGTATCGCATAATTTTTCAGCCGCTTTCACGGTAAAACGCATGCCTTGCAATTCACGCGACACGGCCTGTTGTGCGCGCGTATATTCAGCAGATACATAACCATGTTGTTCCCGCGCAGATTGCATCTGCGCGAAATAGCGGCGAACTAATGTAAATTTCTGGAGCGAAGCAGTTTTCAGTTGCTGCAACTGTTCATCGCTGATTCCGGTGACCTGTTCCGAGACGGCATCGTCGTCATCTTCAACTTCTTCATGATCGTCGGCATCATTCAACATCAATGCCGACGCATCACTTTCTTCGGGATTCAGCAAACCATCAATGACGTCATCAATACGGGTTTCGTCTTTTTCTACCTTGTCAGCAATCAGCAGGATTTCTTTGATCGTCACAGGGCAGGCAGAGATCGCCTGAACCATGTCTTTCAGGCCTTCTTCGATACGCTTTGCAATTTCAATTTCACCGCTACGCGTCAGTAGTTCAACGCCACCCATTTCGCGCATATACATGCGCACAGGATCCGTGGTGCGGCCAAAGTCGGAATCAACAGTCGCCAGTGCCGCTGCGGCAACCGACTCTGCCTCATCGTCACTGACGGCGGTATTGGTGGTATCGGTCAACAGCATCATGGCTGCATCCGGAGCCTGATCGTAGACAGCAATCCCCATATCATTCAGCGTACTGATCACCTCCTGAATCATCTCAGGATCGGCCACTTCTTCCGGCAGATGGTCATTGATTTCCGCATGCGTGAGATAGGAACGGTCTTTGCCAAGCCGGATCAGCTTGGTAAGCTGCTTGCGATATTGTTCCAGCTGTGCTTCGTTATTCACAGTGCCGGGCTTTTTGGTTTTTGCGCGGGCAGCCCGTTTGAGTTCGGCAGACTCTGCCGCATTGAGCGCCTGAATTTCATCATTCTCAAAAGCATATTCGCTTGCTTTGCGTCCGCGTTTTGCCGGTTCTTTTATTTCTGGCAAAACATAGCCGGACGTGTCAATCACGCTGCTTGGAGGCGAAGATTTCAACGTAGTTGTTTCGGCGATGCGGGTTGGCGTGCTTGCCGTGATTTGTGCTGATCTGGCAGTCTGAGGTGGAACCTGGGCAGATACCTGAACCTGTGATGGCACTGAGGAGATCGCCTGGGGGGCAACCGGTTTTGGTATTACGACCGGTGTCGGGACAATTGTCTTGACTGTCACGGAACGGACTTCACGTTTTGCGACAGAGACGGAATTGTTTTCCTGGTCAGACAACAGCAATTTCTTGGCAACTTTCGGGGTAGTTTTCCTGATGACGGCGGCCCGTGGTTTGGCAATATCTGCGCCGGTCAGAGTCAGTAACTCCGCTTTTAAATCGGCACGGATATCTGTCTTTTCTGTCTTAATAGTTTCTTCGACAGCAGTGGCGATATTGTCCGAATCGCTGTCCGGTTTGTCTGTGCTGTTGCAGTTTTCCGGTTGTACCGCTAATTCGGCTGGAGGCGAGACTGTTTCATCTGCAGTCATGTTGCTGATGGCTTCTATTTCTTCCGCAGTGAACGCTTTGACTGGGGTAACAATCGCTTCTGCCATCACAGGCTGAAGACGGGAGCGACGTCGGGTGACGACCGTAACCGGGGATGCTGCGCTGGTATTTGCCTGCGTGACATGTTCATTTTCCTGAACCTGTGCGGATGCAGGCAGTGCCGGGCGGCTGGCTGGTTTTTTGCCTAAGGTCAGTGTGGAGCCTGTCTTGGGAATAGAAATAGTTGAATCAGTTAAGCTGTTTTTCATGTAGCAAAATCGAGTACGACAACAAAAGCTTGTCAGAGTGTATGGTGATGGCAATAGCAACAGGCTGTTGACAATCAAACGTTTCAGATCAACGACCGGTACGGACGAAAAAGCCCGCTGATGAAAGCGGGCTGCGCTGGTAAAAGCGATTCGGTTACCTCGCACCACGACTTATCTGAAGAGACGCGAGGGCAGAATTATCCTCGGGTTGACACTTCTTGACAAGTTTTGTATTCGTTTCCTGAAAATTTAATGAGGCGTTATTGTAGCGATTTATCGCGTACGACATGGCGCTGCGGTATCCCGTTACGATCTGCAGATAGATCACCGTTATTTTTTATTTATGCAATCAAAAATTTAAGTCAAAACAGTATGTTGTTTTAAAATTATTTATATCTTTATTGAGATTTTGTGATGAGAGTGGATCTACTGAAATACGTGCTATCGCTCAGAGTCATTCAAGTCAGGGCGCGTACCTGCCGGACAGCTGCAGCCGAACGATGAATCCGGCTAAATGATGAGCATAGGCATGGTTGCAGATAAAGCCTATCATGTAGGTAGGCGTATGCAGACATATTCACTGAGTCGGGGCAATTGGACATAACCGGGAAGACGGTCATGAAAACAAATAAGTTACCCATGATTTTTCTGACAGCCTGGACTCTGTGCTCCTGTTCGGTTTTTTCGGATAGGAAACATCAGTCAGACGGTTTTTATACAGGAGCAGCGATTCAGGAAATCAGCGTTGAGCGCACGCAGGATGGCCGTCAGTTTGTTACCAGCCTGTCGCCGCAATTTGTGATGGAGCGTTTTGAAACACGGAATGCGGGACGCACCATCATTTATGTCGCTCTGACCGATGGAGATACTGGCGGCCTGATATTCATCGATAATCATTTATGGGCAACGGTATCTAGACAGGATGCGCTGGCTTTTTACAGCTGTCGTGGTTATGTCACGGCTGTTCAGCAGCACTGGGCTAAAGAGGCGGCACGGTGGGTGGACACCTTGTTGGCAGCATCGCAGGAAACGCATAGCATCACCCTGCACCTGACAGGCAAATCCAGTTTGCGTAGTATTGTCGAAGTGGTCAATGACCCATCTTTATCACAGGTTAGTTCCCTGATTGATCTGGGTAGCAATCCGCTCGGTATCTTCAGAAAGCTCAGTTCTGCCCGGGATACGCTGGTCGAGCACGATTATTATCAAAAAACTTTGCAGCGGTTGATCGGCGTTACTACCGGCATGGAAGAAAAAAAAGTCGCGGAAATCATCAAACCTGAGGATGTTTCCTTTGTGAATGGCGGACTGATCATGGCCTATCCCCGTTTTTCACTGGAGTATTTCGTCAGTAACGGCATTGTGAAGGTGGTGCAGCAGCCATCGTTTCATCAGCTGTCGCGTAGTCAGGCAGCATTGTTCTATCTGCCTGGGACAAAATGGGATCAATGCACTTTACAGGGCTGGCGCAATGCAGTACCAGCCCAGACATTTGATGTGCTGCCACATACAGCGCCATAATCCTGTCATCAGGAAAGCAGCCGGTATTAAGGCTGTATGCGCCAGTTCAGTGGTTTATTGGCGGTATCGGTCACCGTGGTCATTTCTTTAAAAACACGCGCTTGCAGCGCATCAGGCAAACGGACAAAATCGACGCTGTTGACGAAGCGATCACCATTCATGAATGCCCAGGTAAAGAACTTCAGGGTGGCGCTGGTTTTTTCCGGCTGCGATGTCATTTGCGGCAGGATAATGAACGTGCCCATGGTAATCGGCCAGGATTTTGCACCAGCCTTATCAGTCAGCATTTCCTCAAAATTACCCTGATTTTTCCAACTGCTGTTTGCCAGTGCTGTCGAAAATCCTTCTGCTGACGGCATCAGGAATTTCCCATCCCGGTTCTGCAGTTGAACAGCATCCAGCTTATCTTGCACCACATAGTTATAGTCAATATAGCTGATGGAATAAGGTGTTTTTTTGACTGTCGCAGAAATTGTGCTGCTGCCTTTGACCTGATTGAGTTTCTGATTCCAGTTGATCGTGAAATTTTTTCCGAAAGCGGTTTGCCATGCTTTATCTACCTTGCTGAGGTAATCGGTAAAGTTATACGTCGTCCCCGAACCATCCTGGCGGACAATGACTTCGATGGGTTTCGACGGTAAGCGGAGATTGGGATTCAATGCCTGAATTTCTGCGGCATTCCATTGTGTGATCCGCGAGGAAAAAATACCTGCCAGCAGTTCACCGTTCATGTGCAATTCACCGGACTTGATACCTGGCAGATTGGTGATGATCACCACGCCTGAAATAGCGGAGGGAAATTGGATCAGTTTCGATTTTTTTAACTCTGCTTGTGGCAGTGCGACGTCGCTGGCACCAAAGTCAATGCTGGCTTCTTTAATCTTTTTAATACCGGCCGATGAGCCCACAGCCTGATAATCGATTTTATCGCTGGTGGATTTGGCGTAAGCTTCCGCCCATTTTTGATATAAGGGCGCGGCGGCAGAGGAGCCGGCACCTTTGATCTCAGTTGCCTGCGAAGCGATGGAAAATAAAAGTAGCGATGATGTAATGTAATGAAGGTATTTCATGATGATTTAGGCAATATTCGATGCAGTTGGCGGAAAAATAGGCGTGATTATCTCACGATGTCTATAAGGATTGCTTGGCGGGAAGTATTCGTAATGCCGTTGTCATCTGATCACGTTACTGTTTACGTCAATTGCTGAAGCGTATATGGTTTATATTGTTTTCATTTTTATTGGAGATTGACATGGCGACCACTGCGGTTAAAAAAGAGACGGTAACGACCAGAAGCCCTGCTGCGAAAAAGCCGGTCGCTAAAAAAGCGGCCCCAGTTACTGCGGCAAAAAAAGCGGCACCGGTGCGCACTGCTGCAAGAGTAGGTAAAACGGAGGCTGTCGTACGTACAAAAGCGACTCCGGCAAAACCGGAGGTGGTTGCCGACATTAAGATCCGTAAACCCAAACTGGTGCGTGACAGCTTTACGATGCCGGAAGCAGAGTATGCCGTTCTCGGGCAGGTGAAGAAAGCCTGCCTGAAAGCCGGTATTGAAGTCAAAAAAAGCCAGCTACTAAGATTGGGCCTGGTTTTGCTGAATAAAACAGATGTTCCTGCTTTAAAGAAACTAATTGCCGAGCTGGCACCTCTGAAGGCCGGCCGCCCTAAGAAAGAAAAGTAATCCGGTAACGGAAGGGCAGGAAAACCCACTTCACTCTCTATTCGTTGCAGAGAAAGGGTTTTGTTGTATTTTTGTCTGTCACAAAACCGACATACAACTGTCATCTTGCTGAAGTAATCGTCCTCTATTCTTCGCCTGTCGAATTAACGACATCCAGCGATTACAAGAGGACGATGAATGCGATTACTCACGATACCAGCAGATGCGAATCCCAGTTTTTCCAAGCTGAGCCTGAGTCTGGCAACCACCCCGGAAGAAGTGACTGAAGTTCAGCGCCTGCGTTACAAAGTGTTCATTGAGAGCATGGGACTTTCTGCGCTGTCGAATCCGGAAGGTCTGGATAAGGACGACTTCGACGCATACTGCGATCACCTGATTGTTCGTGACAGCAAGACATTGAAGGTAGTCGGCACCTACCGTATTCTCGGCCCGAATGCGGCGCGCGAGATTGGACGTTATTACTCTGAAACAGAATTTGATTTATCCCGCCTGCAACATATCCGTGGCAGCATTGCGGAAGCCGGGCGCGCCTGCATTCACCCGGACTATCGCAGCGGCGCTGTGATCATGATGTTATGGGCTGGTCTGGCGGCTTATATGCGTCGTGAGCGCTGCTCGCACCTGATCGGCTGCGCCAGTATCAGCCTGACTGACGGCGGGCAAAACGCTGCAGCGATTTACCGCAGCCTGACAGAGCGCGATTTCTGCCCGCTGGAATATCGTGTGACACCGCACGTACCATTTCCTTTGGATGAAATTGACACCAGTAATGTAGAAGTCAGAATCCCTCCGCTGCTGAAAGGCTATCTGCGCGCCGGCGCCTGGGTTTGTGGCGATCCTGCGTGGGATCCTGATTTCCACAGCGCTGATTTGTTTGTCATGCTGCCTCTCGCCAATCTGGACGGGCGCTATGCTCGCCATTACGGCACAGGGGAATAAACCGTGAAAGCCGCTGATCAGTTCCTGAGCAAGAAGTTATATAAAACCGGAAAAAAGGAAGTAACCCGCTTCCGGACAATCTGGATTTCTGATTTGCATCTGGGAACCAGCGGCTGCCAAGCGACCAAGTTGCTTGAATTTTTAAAAGCGACGGAATCTGAAACTCTGTATCTGGTCGGAGATATTATCGATGGCTGGCAATTAAAGCGGCGCTGGTACTGGGATCAGACGCATAACAATGTGGTGCAGACTGTTCTGAAAAAAGCCAAGAAGGGAACCAATGTCATTTTTGTTCCCGGTAATCATGATGAGTCGATACGACAGTTCATTGACCTCGATTTTGGCGGTATCAAAGTCCGTGACGAACTGGTGCACACTACTGCGGATGGTAAGCGTATGCTGGTGCTGCATGGTGACCGGTTTGATGGTGTGATTGCCTGTGCCAAATGGCTGGCATATGTCGGCGACAGTCTATATACGGTAATTCTGAAATTTAATCAGATATTCAATCAGTGGCGAGCACGTGCTGGCTTGCCTTACTGGTCTTTGTCTCAGTACCTCAAACTGAAAGTTAAAAATGCGGTGAGTTATATTACCCAATTTGAAGACGCCCTGGCAGAAGAAGCGCGTCGCAAAGGGGTGGATGGCATTATTTGCGGTCACATCCATAAGCCTGAAATTCGTGAGATTGACGGCGTTTTGTATTGTAATGATGGCGACTGGGTTGAAAGTCTGTCGGCGTTGGTTGAGGATGCGCAAGGCCAGCTGCGACTGATTACCTGGCATGACGTGGTACCGCATGCAAACCGCATGGAAGTACCGGATCCCGATCAGGAAATCGAGCATGAACTCGATGCGGAAGTGGTGATATGATCAGGGAGTCACCTGTAACGTAGCCTTGGCTGTTTAGCTCAAAATATTTTTTCTTTATCAGTCAACGTCTTATTTCACCACCAGATCTGGCGACATGATTGCTTTGAGGTAAGTCATCAGATTTTCCGAATCCCGCTGCTTCTGAGAAATCCACCAGACATTGGCTTTTCTGACACTGTGCTCCTGCAGCGGTTGATCCAGCAATTCCCCGACAACTTGTCCAAGGTAAGGCTGGTGCCCAACGATCAGAACGGGTTCCCGGCTGTTGGGCCAGTTGGCGGCACGCAGGATATCGATCGCGGTCGCTTCCGGCGATAATTCAGGCATGATTTTAATTTTCCGGCCGCGTACTCCCAGCGCTTCAGCAGTGTCTCTGGTGCGGATAGTCGGGCTGACCAGGATGCGACAGGTATCCGGCAGCGTGCTGTCAAGCCAGTAAGCCATTTTATTTGCCTGCCTTAAGCCTTTGCCGGTCAGTTTCCGGAATTCATCCGTCATTGTTTCGCTGACCGGTTCTGCTTCTGCATGTCGCCAGAGTATCAGATCCATTATTCTTCATCCGAATCGGAAAGGGAGCCGAGTTGTTGCATCAGATATTGCTGGGCGCAGAAACGTGGCTGGTTGCCGCGTACTTTTTTACGTTCATAATGCCCTTCTGAGTCCAGTAACCAGGCATTCAAATTGTCTTTCAGATAAGGGTCGAGTCCTTCGGAAATGACGCGTTTTTTCAGCGATTTTTCCAGAACTGGGAAGGCGACTTCAATGCGGCGGAATAAATTTCGATTCATCCAGTCTGCGCTGGCCAGATAAACATTGTGTTCCAGATCGTTACGGAAGTAGTAGATACGGCTGTGTTCCAGGAAACGGCCAATGATGGAACGCACCCGGATATTTTCAGACAAACCTGGCACGCCGGGGCGTAGCGCACAGGCGCCGCGTATGATCAGATCAATTTTGACGCCATCTGCCGAGGCTGCATACAGGGCGCGGATCACTGATTCATCCAGCAAGGCATTCATTTTGGCGATGATACGGCCTGGTCTGCCTTCGCGGGCAATGCGCGCTTCGTTGCGAATGGCTTTGATGATTTGCGGTTGCAGCGCAAATGGCGCCAGCCACAGGTGTTCAAATTTCTTGGGTTTGGTCAGGCCGGTCAGGTGGATGAAGACCTCGTTAATTTCAGCAGCCATTGCCGGATGTGCGGTCAGCAGGCCAAAGTCGGTGTAAAACCGGGTTGTCGAAGGGTGGTAGTTGCCCGTTCCCATATGCGCATAATGGCGCAGGATCCCGCCTTCTTCCCGACGGATCACGAGTGCCAGTTTGGCGTGGGTTTTCAGTCCGACCACGCCATACACAACCTGGGCACCGGCACGTTGCAATTTATCTGCCCAGTTGATATTGGCTTCTTCGTCAAAACGGGCCATCAGTTCCACGATGACGGTGACTTCTTTTCCAAGACGGGATGCCGTGATCAGCGACTCCATCAGATCGGAGTTCATGCCGGTTCGATAAATGGTCTGTTTAATGGCGACTACATTAGGATCGAGCGAGGCAGAGCGGATAAAATCGATGACTGTCTGGAACGGCTGGAATGGGTGATGCAGCAAGATATCCTGCTTGCGCAACAAAGTGAAGATATCGTTGTGTGAGTATTTGGCGACAGCTTTGGCCGAAAACGGTGGGAAACGCAGGTTTGGCTGTTTGACGTAATCGACGATTTCTCCCAGTCTGACCATATTGACCGGACCATCGACCGGATACAAACGGTCAGGGTCGAGAGCAAATTGCTCAAGCAGGAAGCGAGCTAAATCTTCAGGACAGTTTTTTGCCACCTCAAGGCGAACGGCAGCACCAAACTGGCGGGTCTGCAGTTCACCCTGCAGAGCCTGGCGTAAATTTTTAACCTCTTCTTCATCCACCCATAAATCACTGTCACGCGTTACCCGGAACTGCGAGTAGTTAATGACTTCCCGGCCATTGAACAGGTCTTCAATGTGTGCGTGTATGACTGATGATAGCAGGCAGAAAGAAAGTCCGTTCGGGGAGATTTCATCTGGTAGTTTAATGATGCGCGGGAGTACCCTGGGAGCTTTGACAATCGCAATGCCCGTACCGCGGCCGAACGCATCTTTGCCCGCAAGAGATACGATAAAATTCAGACTCTTATTCACCACTTGCGGGAACGGGTGTGCTGGATCAAGACCAATTGGCGTCAGCAAGGGTCTGACTTCTCGCTCAAAATAAGACTTCACCCAGGCACGCTGCGCTTCATTCCGTTCAGAATGACGCAACAGATGAACACCTTTTTTGGACAACTGCGGCAGAATTTCCTGATTCAGTAGTTCATATTGACGTTTTGTTAACTGGTGACACTCGTTGCTGATTCGTTTCAGCATGGCCAGAAATGCCGGATGTTCGACCAGTTCGCCATCGACCGTGTTCTGTGCCAGTAAACTGGCAACCCGCACTTCAAAGAATTCATCAAGATTACTGCCGACGATGCACAGATATTTCAGACGTTCCAGTAACGGAATACTGCGGTCCTCGGCCTGAGCCAGCACACGCCAGTTAAAAGCAATCTGCGACATTTCCCGATCCAGAAAGATCACGGTTTTAGAAAGATCGGTATTATTTTTAGCACTGGAAGAAGAGGCGAGTGTTTTATGAGGCGGATTGGCAGCTTGAACCGGTTTGAGCGCATTCTCATCGATTGAATTTTTATTCTCAGTTTCCGATGGCATGTTTTTAATTTCTGGGTTTGGCATAAGGGTCCGCATGTCACAAAGGCTATCCTATATATAGGAGGTTCATTTTAATGAGGCTGAATGACAAGTTTATGACAAAAAAAATGACAAGAAATAAAATATTTCATAACGTGTGAAAAGTGTCATTATCTTGTCATAATTGGCTTGTAGAGTGCGCAGCGTAGTAACGAATACATGTAATTTAACCTTGAGGTGAACATGCAAATCAATCGTGTCGTTAAATCCCTGGTTGCTGCAATTGGTGCAGTGGCTGCATTTTCTGTTGCTCAGGCAGCAGATATCACTGGCGCAGGTGCGACCTTCCCTTATCCGATTTATGCAAAATGGGCTGAGGCTTATAAGAAGGCAACAGGTAATGGCCTGAATTATCAGTCGATCGGTTCCGGTGGTGGTATCAAGCAAATCAAGGCGAAGACCGTTGACTTTGGTGCTTCCGATATGCCTTTGAAACTGGAAGAGCTGGATGCTGAAGGTTTGACTCAGTTCCCGGCGATTATCGGTGGTGTGATTCCTGTGGTGAATCTGGATGGTGTTGCTCCAGGCAAGATGAAAATGACAGGCGAAGTCCTGGCTGGTATCTACATGGGCAAAATCACCAAGTGGAATGCTGCAGAAATCGCTGCGATCAATCCTGGCGTTAAATTACCTGCAGAAGACATCACAGTCGTGCACCGCTCTGATGGTTCCGGTACTACATTCCTGTGGACTGATTATCTGAGCAAAGTGAGTGCTGAATTCAAGACAGTAGTTGGTTCTTCCACTGCAGTGAAATGGCCAGTCGGTCTGGGTGGCAAGGGTAATGAAGGTGTTGCTGCCAACGTTCAGCGTATTAAGAATTCCATCGGTTATGTGGAATATGCTTATGTGAAGAAAAATAAAATGACTTACACACTGCTGAAAAATGCAGATGGTCAGTTTGCTGAACCTGATGATGAAAACTTCAAAGCCGCTGCAGCTGGCGCTGACTGGAGTAAGGCTCCTGGCATGTACCTGGTGCTGACCAACCAGCCAGGTAAGCTGACATGGCCTATCACTGGTGCTTCCTTCATCCTGATGCACAAGTCCCAGGCTGAAGCAGAAAAAGGCAAAGAAGTATTGAAGTTCTTTGACTGGGCATTCAAGAACGGTGGCGCAATGGCAACTGAACTGGAATACGTTTCTCTGCCGGCTCCGGTTGTGAAACTGATCGAAGATGGCTGGAAAGCAAAAATCAAGGATGCTTCCGGTAAAGCAATCTGGTAATTGGTTTTTACTCAGTAAGATGTACCTGCCTTGGTCGGTAGTTAAGGTGGGTCTGCAACAAACAGGGGGCGGTCCGGTACGTGTTGCCGGACTGCCTTTCGGTGGAAATGACACCCATGCCTACATCAATGTCCTCCGTCACTATGACCGCATCATCCGTAAGTCACGCAGCCTCTGAGCATAAAAATAATGAATCGTCGCAGTTGAGTCATGAGCGGCTGGTTGCTGTTATGCGTCGTCAACGATGGCAAGATTTCTTATTTCATAAAGTAACCCTCGGCTTTGCCGCACTGGTATTGGTTGTGCTGCTGGGGATTATCATTTCTCTTTTTCTGCGCGCCATACCGGCCATGCAGGAATTTGGTTTGCCGTTTATTACCACGATAGAGTGGGATCCGGTGAATGACAAGTTTGGTGGCCTGATTGCCATTGCAGGCACCTTGAGCACATCCATCATTGCGCTTCTGATTGCGTTCCCGGTCAGTTTTGGCATTGCTTTATTTCTGACTGAAATTTGCCCTGCCTGGCTCAAGCGTCCTTTGGGTACAGCAATCGAATTGCTGGCAGGTGTGCCGAGTATTATTTATGGCATGTGGGGGCTGTTTATTTTTGCACCTTTATTCTCGACCTATATTCAGCCTTTCCTTGCGATGACGCTCGGCAAGCTGCCCGTTATTGGTGTGCTGTTTTCCGGTCCGATGATCGGGCTGGGTATTTTGTCGGCAGGTGTCATTCTGGCGATTATGATCATCCCTTTTATTTCTTCTGTGATGAGGGATGTATTTGAAGTGGTGCCGCCGGTGTTGAAAGAGTCCGCATACGGACTCGGCTGCACCAAATGGGAAGTGGTCCGAAAAATTGTGCTGCCTTATACTAAAATCGGTGTGGTTGGTGGCGTGATGCTCGGTCTGGGACGTGCGCTGGGCGAAACGATGGCGGTTACATTCGTAATCGGTAACGCACACAAACTCTCCTGGTCTTTGTTCTCCGCCGGAAACAGTATTGCATCGACGCTGGCGAATGAGTTTGCCGAGGCTGAATCAGTACTGCACACTTCCTCCCTGTTTTTATTAGGTCTGATTTTGTTTGTAATCACTTTTGTTGTGCTGGCTGCGGCGAAGCTTTTACTGCTGGGATTGAGCCGTAAAGAAGGAGCCAAATAATGGAAAATACCGCTCTGCAATCTGCACAGAACCCTGTCTATCGACGCCGTCTGCTGATACATCGTATGGGCATTGCATTGTCATCGATTGCGATGGCTTTTGGTATCGGCTTTCTGATGTGGATTTTATTCACATTGTTAATCAAAGGATTTTCTGCCATCAATCTGGCTATGTTTGTCGAGACGACTCCCGCACCAGGAAGTGATGGTGGTGGCCTGATGAATGCGATTGTCGGTAGTGTGATGATGGTGGGTTCTGCCACGCTGATTTCGACGCCGATCGGTATTCTTGCCGGCATTTATCTGGCGGAATACGGAGATAAAAGCTGGTTTGGCGGCATTACCCGGTTTGTAACGGATATTATGTTGTCGGCTCCTTCGATCGTGATTGGTTTGTTTGTGTATGCAATTTATGTTGCTAACGTCAAGCATTTTTCCGGCTGGGCTGGCAGTGTGGCGATTTCATTGATCGCCATTCCTGTGGTGGTGCGTACGACAGACAACATGCTGGGATTGGTACCTGCAAGTTTGCGTGAAGCCGCATTTGCGCTCGGCGCACCACGTTGGAAGGTCGCATTGCTGGTGCGTCTGCGCGCAGTTAAAGCGGGTGTGGTCACGGGTATTTTGCTTGCCGTTGCCAGGATTTCCGGCGAGACAGCACCTTTGCTGTTCACCGCGCTGAATAATCAATTTTTCAATGGCAACATGAATAAGCCAATGGCTAATCTTCCGGTCGTCATCTATTCGTATGCAATGAGTCCTTATGACAACTGGCGTGAGCTGGCATGGGGCGGAGCCTTGCTGATTACTTTCAGTGTACTGGGCTTGAATATTTTGTCGCGTACCTTGTTTAACCAAAAATCACAGCACTAATCTGAGTATCGATATGACTACGAATCCAACAACGACACAGAAAAAAGCAATCGAAATCAACGGGCTGAATTTTTATTATGGTGCCACACGCAGTCTGCGCGATATTAATCTGAATATTTTTGATAAAAAAGTCACCGCTTTTATCGGACCATCCGGTTGTGGTAAATCGACCTTATTGCGTACATTGAACCGCATGTACGACTTGTATCCTGGTCAACGCGCCGAAGGACAGATTATTTATAACGGAAAAAATATTCTGGATACCGATCAGGATATTAATCTGCTGCGCGCCAAGGTTGGCATGGTATTCCAGAAACCGACACCGTTCCCAATGTCGGTTTATGACAATATCGCTTTCGGCGTGCGTTTGTATGAAAATTTGTCCAAGGGGGAAATGGATGAACGCGTCGAATGGGCATTGAAGAAGGCGGCGATCTGGAATGAGGTCAAAGACAAGCTCAACAAGAGCGGCCTAAGCCTGTCCGGTGGACAGCAACAGCGTTTGTGCATTGCACGCGGTGTTTCCGTCAAGCCTGATGTATTGCTGCTGGATGAACCGACGTCGGCACTGGATCCGATTTCCACCGTCAAGATCGAAGAGCTGATCAACGAACTGAAAGAGGAATACACGATTGCCATCGTCACGCATAACATGCAACAGGCGGCACGTTGTTCGGACTATACCGCTTACATGTATCTGGGAGAACTGGTCGAATATGGGGAAACCGATCATATTTTCATGAATCCGGTGAAAAAAGAAACCCAAGACTATATTACCGGTCGTTTCGGTTAATTGATTTCTCAAAGATCAGAAAGACAGGAGAACCCCGTGACAGGCGAACACTCTTCAAAACAATATGATATGGATCTTGAAACCATTCGTTCCAAGGTGCTGATGATGGGCGGCTTGGTTGAAAGCCATTTTCATGACGCCATGTCCTGCTTCCGGACTGGCAATGCAGAGCAGGCTGAAGCAGTCATTCAGTCAGATCTGGAAGTAAACCGGCTGGAGGTGTCACTGGACGATATGTGCAGCCATCTGATCGTAAAACGTCAGCCGGCAGCGAATGATCTGCGCACTGTCATGGCAACCGGAAAGGTAATCACCGATCTGGAGCGCATTGGCGATGAATCCACCAAAATTGCACGGATTGCCAAAGAATCACAAAACGGCCGCCGGGTTAACTCCATGTTTAATGGTCATGAAACCGTGCGCGTCCTGGCCAGCAGCGTGGCAGATATGTTGCATCAATCGCTGGATGCATTTGCCCGCCTGGATGATGCCAAAGCGGTGCAACTGATCGCACAGGATGCCATTATCGATAACGATTTCCGTTCGATCATGCGCAACCTGATTACTTTCATGATGGAAGATCCAAGCACGATTTCTTACGCACTGAATGCATTATGGGTGGCAAAGGCTATCGAGCGTATCGGTGATCATGCCAAAAACATCGCGGAACATACCATCTATATTGTCGAAGGTAAAGATATCCGGCATTCAGATTATGTCGCCGTCAAACAGGATCAGAAAAACTAAAAAAGACAATGGCTGCCGATACCACTATATTGATTGTTGAAGACGAACCAGCAATTGTCGAGCTGGTCAGTTTCACTTTGCGCGCTGCTGGCTGGAATACCTTTGCGGTAAATAATACGGCTGAAGCATGGGAATTTATCCAGCGCCGGACTCCGCAACTGATCCTGCTTGACTGGATGCTGCCTGACCAGAGCGGTCTGCGTCTTTTATCCCGGATTCGTTCCGATCGGCAGTTCAATGAAATTCCCGTGATCATGCTGACGGCGAAGAGCATGGAAGAAGACAAGATTGCCGGCTTGGATCATGGTGCCGACGATTATATTACTAAGCCGTTTTCACCCCGTGAGCTGACAGCCAGAATGAAGGCACTGTTGCGCCGCAAGAGCCCGGAACATGCGCAGACTGCCTTGACTGTCGGCAGTGTGGTGCTGGATCCGGTCAGCTGCACGGTCAAGATCAATGATCAGAAGGTCGACATCGGCCATGCCGAATACAAGCTGCTGAAGTTTTTCATGGCGCACCCGGAGCGCGTTTTTTCACGCAGCCAGTTACTCGATAAAGTATGGGGTGACCATGTGGTGATTGAAGAGCGTACGGTGGATGTTCATGTTCTGCGTTTGCGTAAAGTATTGAAATCTGCCGAGTCACTGATCAAGACCGTCCGCAGCGTTGGCTACATGCTATCGGAAAAATAATCGACACCGGTTCCGGTGACAACCTGTACTGGAACCCGATTTATCGCACCATTGATTACATGAAAAAAGTTGTCAGAAAAATTTTCGGATCATGCGATCAATTTCATAAAAAACAAATGAAATCCGTTGCTGTTTTTAATAGTCTGACCAGCCGTTCACACTGATTCTGCCTACCCCATTTCAATAAAAATATCAGGGATTTTCATGTCTCCGCGCCTTATATTCTGGATTTCCAATTCTGTACGGATGTTACTCGTCATCATTGGAACGGTTATTGCCTCTTCTATGTGGGGCATTACGTGGGGGTTATTTCTTGGGTTAGTGGCAATGGCTGTACTGATCCTGATGCAGTTGTTTTACCTGCAGCGATTGGCTGACTGGTTAGATAATCCGAGGAGTTCACGTCTGCCAGATGGGTGGGGAGCATGGACCGATATTTTTTCGCGTCTGTATAAATTGCGCCGCGAGGATGAAAAGAATCAGACCGAGCTGACCGAGTGGCTGGCGCGCTTCAGGCAGGCAATGACTTTACTGCCGGATGGCGTGGTCATCATGGATGATGTTTTGTTTCTGGAATGGTGTAATCCAGCTGCGGAGAGCCATCTTGGGCTCAGTTTGATACAGGATAAAGGCATGCGCGTCACGAATCTGGTGCGCAGCCCGGAATTCATGGACTACATTATTCTCGGGCGTTACGACACGCCTCTCACACTGTCGTTCCGGGATCGCAAACTGATCACTCATATCATTCCGTTTGAAAACCGGCGCCAGATTCTGGTCACGCATGATATTACCGAATCAGAACGCATTGATATGATGCGGCGAGACTTTATTGCCAATGCTTCGCACGAATTGCGAACGCCGCTGACAGTGATAAACGGTTTTCTCGAAATTGCATCGCTGCAACCGGAACTGGATGCGGCAACCCGGAGCGCGCATCTGAAACTGATGTCAGAGCAGGGGGCGCGTATGCAGAGACTGGTTGAGGATATGCTGACGCTGACCAGGCTGGAATCTATGGATCATCTGCTGCGCACGGAAACGATCAATATGCGCGTCATGCTGGAGCAGATTTTGCAGGAGGCGCATGCGCTGTCCGCTGGGCATCATCAGGTGACATTGGATTTCAATGGCCCGGATATCCGCGGCAGTACTGATGAAATCCGTAGTGCGCTGACGAATCTGGTGACGAATGCCATTCGTTATACGCCTGAAAAAGGTACCATCCAAATCAGCTGGACAAATGGAAATGCCGGTCCTAAATTCACCGTTGCTGATAATGGAATCGGTATCAGTCCAGAACATATTTCACGGCTGACGGAAAGGTTTTACCGCGTGGATAAAAGCCGTTCCAGAGAAACACAGGGAACAGGACTGGGATTGGCGATCGTCAAACATGTTTTGTTGCGCCATAAGGCCACATTACTGATTGACTCCGTACCTAATGTTGGGAGTAAATTTTCTGTCCAATTTCCCGCTAATGCAGTCATTGAAGCCTGACTATCTTCCCTTCCGGTGGAATAGCAAACGATAAATTTTGTTATTCCCATCATCCCCCTGGTTGTAATGCGGTACACTCAAAAAATTGCTGCTAAAGATGGTGGGTTTACTGCTGACGAGAGTAAGCCTGAAGGGAATGTTCGATGAAAATGAGCGTTTTAGTGCTCGATGATGCACAGATTAATGTCACATTACTGTGTCTGTTACTCAAGAAAATCGATCAATGTGAGGCGGTCAGCTTTGTTGAGCCAGAGTCAGCTTTAAATTGGTGCAATAGTCATGTACCAGACCTGGTGATGGTGGACTATATGATGCCAATGATGGATGGTGTAGAGTTTATCCGCCGCTTCCGGCTGCTTCCCGGCTGTCACGATATCCCGGTGTTGATGATTACTGCTAACAGCGAGCTGGAGCTCCGTTACCAGGCGCTGGATGTGGGGGCCAATGATTTTCTGATCAAACCGATTGATAAAATTGAATTTTTGGCACGAACCAAAAATATGCTTGCCTTGCGCGAAAGCCAGCGTTTTTTGCAGGACAGAGCCAGCTGGCTGGCCGTCGAGGTAAAAAAAGCGACTACGGAAATTCGCGCCAGGGAAAGAGAAACCATTTTTCGCCTGTCCAAAGCAGCAGATTCCAGAGACCCGGAAACAGGGGCGCATATTCTGCGTATGGCAAACTATTCACGGATTATTGCGGAGCATCTCGGATTATCCGAGGAGGAACAACAATTGTTGTTGGAAGCGGCACCCATGCATGATCTTGGAAAAGTCGGCATTCCCGACAGCATCTTGCTCAAACCCGGAAAACTGACCGCGGATGAATTCGAGATCATGAAACGGCATGCCCGGATGGGGTACGACATACTTGCCGGAAGCGCATCGGAAATGTTGCAGGCAGGAGCGCAGATTGCTTTGTCGCACCATGAAAAATACGATGGTACGGGGTATCCGGAAGGCTTGAAAGGGGAAGAAATTTCCTTATTCGCCAGGATTGTTGCCGTAGCAGATGTGTTTGACGCACTGACATCCGAGCGCCCGTATAAAGCAGCCTGGGATGTGCATGATGCGCTAACTTTCTTGAAAGAGGGGGCTGGAAAACATTTCGATCCGCTCTGCATCAATGCCTTCATTGCTGGCTGGGAGCAGGTGCTTGAAATCCGTAACCGTTATCGAGATGAAACCACAGGAAGCGGTGTTCTATCCTAAGTGGCTTTAGCTGTACCCCAAAAAGCCCCCCATCTGCCTGCGTTTCTGATTGACCTGATCTGAACCCAGTGGACTGGTCGGGCTTTATGATATTTTCCTTACGTGATGATCACCCCAACGTTGAAGGGAATTGCTATCCGTTTCTCTGAAAAATATTGGGTTGGTTTATAAAAGTGATCCGGCCATTCCGGAAATCCGGGATGGTTGCGTCAGATTATGGCCAATCGGTTTACCTGTGCAAAAAGCGGACTCCGCCCGGATTGCCTGCACTGATCGTCGATGATCATGCAATTAACCGGCTATTTTTTCGATACACCCAGAAAATGGGAAATACAGATAAGGCTTGCAGCGCCCAGACAAGAAGCACTGGCATTGATAGCGCAGTAGGCTTCAGGCAGCCAATTTGATGCGGTATTGCTGGATGTCTGTGTGCCTGAAATGAATCGATTCGATTTCTGGATACGGTTGCACGACCAGTACGAATTGCTAAAAAATCAGAAACGGGTGTTATCGTTGCTGTGTAAATGAGGATGTGTTGCTATTGTTGCTGAAAACAGTTTGAGCGCTTTAGCGAAATTTTTGCAAAAACCGTTTGTGTGATTCTGATGGATATGCAGATGCCGAAAATGGGGTGGCATTGAGGCGACTCGGCGTATTCGTCAAACAGAGGCAGAATGCCGTTACCACAGATTCCCATTATTACGATGACCGCGAATGCGACGCCGGGTGACTGGGAACATGTCAGGTTACAGGAATGGAGCAGTATGTTTCCAAGTCGATTAAGGCTGAATTACTCAGGGATTTGTTAATTCAATTTCAGACAGAACTTAAAAAGAATATGAATGAAAAATCACAGGAAATGAAATTTGCCGCGAGTCTGCAGCAAGGTCAACATGTGCAGGAATTTGATTACGATAAAGCATTGCTGAGTGCCGATGTGGAAATCGTCAGAATTATTGGCGACAGTTTTTTAGAGGCTTGTCCGCAGTATCAGGATGAAATCGTGGAGGCCATCCAGCGACAGGACAGCGAATTGCTGTATCGTTCCGCGCATACCTTGAAAGGTTTAGTGGGGAATTTCGGGGCGGATCCAGTGGAATTCCTGGCGCGAGACCTGGAGTTATCCGGGAAAAACAATCGCTTTGAAGGCGTGACAGACACACTGCAGCATTTGTTGAGTGAGCTGGCTTTAATGAATCTCGCTCTGAGAAAATTTCTGGCGTCGCAGGAATAACAATGATTGAACGGCATCGTGTGGTGACGCGCTGTCACCGCACTGCCATTTCAGCGGGCTCAGATGGCTAGCAGATAATTCACCAATGCGCCGCCTGCGATGAGCCATATCCATAAACTGGCGGATAAAAGAAACGGCGGCCAACCGGCCTGTAGCACGGTGCCGATCTGTGTATTGACTCCCAGTGCAAACATTGCCATGGACAAGGCAAAAGTATCCGCCTGAATCAGGCTGGCCCGGTACGCTCCGCTGATCCATCCAGTAGAGTTGATCCCCACGACCAAGATAAATAACACGGTAAACCACGGCATCCGGACTGAGGGCTGTCCATTTTTCTCGCATGACGTATGAAAGTGGCGCAAACCGGCGGGCAATAAAAGAAGAAATGGCGCCAGCATCATCACTCTGACCATTTTGGTGACGATCGCTGTGTCTGCCGCCAGATCGCTGACGGCTTTACCTGCGACGATCACTTGTCCTGCTTCATGAATGGTGGAGCCGGCGTAAATTCCATACGCTGTCGGACTCAGGTGAGCCAGGAGCAAGGGGAATATGGGGTAGAGCAACATGCTGCAACTGCCAAACAGGACAACCCCGGCAATTGCCACACTGACTTCTTCCGATTTACCTTTGACGACCGGCTCCGTTGCCATGATGGCTGCAGCCCCGCAAATCGCACTGCCAGCGCCGATCAGCATACTCAGCTCCCGGTTCAGGCGGAATACTTTGGTTCCCAGAAAGAGAGCAATTCCAAACGTGCTGCAGACAATCAATGCATCAATCAACACAGCCTGCAGACCGATATGGGCAATATCCTGCAGGCTCAGACGTAATCCATATAAAACAATGCCTGCACGCAGCAATTCCTGGCGTGAAAATTGTATACCCTTGCTGAATTGGGCAGCATGCTTTCTGAACAGACTGTTGCCGAGGCAAATTCCGGCAAACATCGCGATACTCAATGCGCTGAGACCGTGTTGCTGCATCCATGCTTGCTGAGCCAGCAGCAACGCACCCAATGCGAAACAAGCGCATAAAAACACACCAGGGGAAAAAAGAGAGAAATTTTTGCGGAAACGAAAGGCAGTGTTGAAGGTGGTGTATGCGGGCATGATCTCTGTATCCAATAAAGATGCTGTGCAGCATAGGGGAATATATTAAAATTAAAAAACGGATTGTTTTTGTATAATTAACCTAAAAAACAGGTTGATTGAATTTGATTAAGTTTGATTAAATGAAATTAAGTCTCCGCCAATTACAAGTATTTCTCGCAGTTGCTGAATCTGGCAGCACGGTCGCGGCGTCGGAAGTGGTGTCGTTATCGCAATCGGCTACCAGTGCGGCCTTAAATGAGCTGGAGCATGTCCTGTCCCATCAATTGTTTGACCGTATCGGTAAACGTCTGGTGTTGAATGACAATGGACGGTTACTGTTACCGCAAGCGCGTTTACTGCTGGATACCGCCGCTTCCGTCGAGCAATTATTTACGGAGGGAGATGATCTCTGGTCCGGCATCCGGATCGGTGCCAGCATGACGATCGGGAGTTACTGCTTACCGGCATTGCTGGCGGATAGTCAGAAAGAGCGCTCATCCGCACGGCAGCAGGCTGATTTGCCGGATTATCCACAGTTATACATTGCCAATACGGCAGAGATCGTGAATGCAGTTGCAGGGTACGCTGTGGATTGCGGTTTTATCGAAGGCGCCTGCCACGATACGGAATTATCCGTGGAGCCGTGGCTGGAAGATGAGATGGTGATCGTCTGCTCATCAGATCACCCCCTGGCAACGCGCAATCATGGCCGCGTGACTCATCATGACCTGCAGTCTGCCCGGTGGCTGTTGCGGGAATCCGGTTCCGGCACCCGAGAACATGTTGAGCAGATGTTGCTGCCCTACTTGTCTTTCCTGAAAGTTGCGGGGGAGTTTGGCAATCCGGAAACGATCAAACATGCAGCTGCCGCAGGTCTGGGACTGGCTTGCATTTCCAGAATCGTTGTGGAGGATTTGCTGGCCCTTGGACGTTTATGCGAATTGCAAACGGAGTTACCTGCGTTGAGAAGGCATTTTTATCTGGTTTATCACCGGCATAAATTGCTTTCTCCCCGTTTGCAGCACTTTCTCGGTTATTGCAGGGAATGGGTATAAAGAGGATGCCACATGATGATGCGACATGCAGGATTAATGTGAAATGGGCTCAGTACGTTCCCGCAGCCAGCTCAGGGCAGCGCCGGAAAGTCTGGATGCGAGGCGTTGCCGGACCGTTGCATGGTAATCGTTCAGCCAGGCGATTTCGTCGGTTCTCATCAGTGCAACCTGAATGCAGCGGGTGTCAATCGGGCACAAGGTGAGGGTTTCAAATTTCAGGTAATCACCGAATTCCGTGCTCACTGCCGGAACCGTCAGCAGTAGATTTTCAATCCGTACACCCCATTTCCCAGAGCGATAGATACCCGGCTCATTAGAAGTGACCATGCCTTCTTCCATGGCAGTATGCGCTTCTGCCAGCGCGCCGGAAATGGATTGTGGTCCTTCATGGACATTCAGGAAATAACCGACGCCATGACCAGTACCGTGGCCGTAATTGATTCCTGCTTGCCAGATGGGGGCGCGGGCGACCGTATCGAGCGCCGGTGAAGGGGTTCCACGCGGGAATTGCATCTGCGACAGGTTGATCATACCTTTCAGGACCAGTGTAAAGTCATTTTTTTGTGCTTCCGATACTTTACCGACTGGCATGACGCGGGTGATATCAGTGGTGCCATTCAAGTATTGTCCGCCCGAATCAATCAGTAATAAACCATCGCCTTCAATCACGGTATGTGAGTCAGGCGTTGCCCGGTAATGCGGCATTGCTCCGTTACCGTTAAAACCAGCTATTGTGCCAAAACTGGGTGAAATGAAATGGGGCTGCCGGGCGCGAGCCGCGCAGATTTTTTCGTCGATCGTGAGTTCGGTCACTGTTTCTGTTCCCAGTGCAGACTCCAGCCAGCTGAAAAATTCACAGAGCGCCGCACCATCTTGTTCCATGGCTTCCCTTATATGAGCGATCTCTTGTGCATTTTTCCGTGACTTCGCAAAGACCGAAGGATTAATGGCTTCAATGACGTGTACTTGAGGCGGCACGGCTTTTCTGAAGCCATCAGTTATGCGCCGTGGATCGATCAGCAGGCAAGCGTCGTCCGGCAAGCTGCTGATGGCTTTCTGGGCATCGGAATAATCCTGCACCGTGATCTGATCCTCTGCCAGCCGGGCAGCCAGTTCGGGACTGATTTTTCCGGAAGAAACAAACAGTGTGACACCGTTTTTACCGATCAGCGCATGTGCCACAAATACAGGGTTGTAACTGACATCTGAACCGCGCAGATTGAAAATCCAGGCGATGTCATCCACGGTCGAGACAAAATGCCAATTGGCTCCCCTGATCTGCATTTGCTCACGAATCAGTGCCAGTTTTTCCCGGCGGCTAGTGACGGCAAACGGTGCGACATGTTCAAAGACCGGGGACTGCGGCAGTGCTGGTCGCTGAGCCCAGGTTGCCTGCAGCAGGTCATGGCTGGTATCGAGCCGTATCCCGCGTTTTTGCAGGGCAGTTTCCAGGGTTCTTGCCGTTGCCAGTCCCAGAACCATGCCGTCTGCGCCAACAGTCTGACCTGGTTGCAGATGGTTGGCCAGCCAGTCAATATGTAGGGTTGCCGCCGCCGATGCGATTTTCATCACCTGGATGCCGGTTGGTGCCAGCTCTTTTTCCGCCTGGCTCCAGTAACGGCTGTCCACCCATAATCCGGCAAAATCTGCAGTCACTATCAGTGTGCCGACCGACCCGGTGAAACCTGAAAAATAAGTTCTGCCTTGCCAGTGGTCTGGCAGGTACTCTGATAAATGCGGGTCGGCAGATGGAATGATGCAGGCATCCAGTCCGCGAGATTGCATTGCATGACGGAGTTGCAACAGACGTGCAGGGATCGGGGAAGTTACTGCGTGGGCAATAGTCGGATTATTCATGAAAAGTATTCCGGATCAGGGGAAAGACGGATTAAGCAAGTCCGGTGAGTATACTGTAAATATATTAGTGCGTTGAAACTGTGCGTATTTCGTCAGCTTTTCAGAAAACGACGCATAACGTAAGGCGCAGGTTCCTCAGGATTGGCATGCGCATATGCCAGCCCCGGAGCCAGTTCAAATCCATAGCCGGCATAAAGCTGCAGGAAATGGGGTTGATCATGCCGCACCGCGAGGCGAAGTTCAGCGATAGAGCGAATACCGGCAGCAGTGATCACCGCTTCCAACAACAGCCGCGACAGTGCCTGCTGTCTGTATGCCGGCAGGATGCCCATGCGGCGTACTTCCCACAGATGAGGATTTGTATCCGGCGCGGCCCAACGCACAGAACCGACCGGCTCTTGACCGGCGAACAGTAAAAATGCTCCGCCGCCAGATAAATCCTGCGCCACGATAACTGGTATCTCACGATGCGCAGCCGAGCTGGGCGCTACACTTCCCGCCCAGCACGAGCGGGTGAGTGCTGTAATTAATGCTGCATCTGCAATCGCGGCTTCCCGTATCGTCAAGGTCATTGCGCTGGGAGAAGTGCTGAAGGGGTTACCTTACCCGCATACCAGGTTGCGCACCCGGCCAGGCTTCCAGAATGTACAGGCCGGGATTGATTTTTTCATCGGCGGCTGACGCGGCCAAGACCATGCCTTCGGATATGCCGAATTTCATCTTGCGTGGCGCCAGATTCGCAACCATTACGGTGAATTTCCCGATCAGCTGTTCTGGCTGGTAAGCCGATTTGATGCCGGAAAACACATTCCGGGTTTTACCTTCACCCACATCCAGTGTCAGGCGCAGCAGCTTGTCCGAGTCTTCTACGTGTTCGCAATTGACGATCTTTGCGATACGCAGATCGACTTTGGCGAAATCGTCGATCTTGATTTCCGCCGCCAGTTCTTCGATCGCTCGATCCGCCTGAGGTTGCGCTTCGGTCGCAGCAGCGATTGTTTTATCACCCGCTTTCACAGGTTCAGCGGCTGTCGGTGCATCGAATAATTGATCGAAAATCTTAGGATCAACCCGCTGCATCAGATGTTCAAATGAATTTATTTTTTGTGGGAAAATTGATAAATCATTCCACGTAAATTCCTCATTTTGACCAAATAATTGTGTCGCAACGGTATTTGCTAATTTAGGCAAAATAGGTGTCAGCATTACTGTTAAATATTTAAATCCTATGATCGCAACTGAGCAAACTTCGTGTAATTGTCCGAGCAAATCGGCGTCGTTCGTATTTTTCGCAAACTCTTTTGCCATTGCCCACGGTTTATGAGTATCTACGTAGACATTGATTTTGTCCGCGAAACTCATGATTGCTCTAACTGCAGCTGCATATTCACGAGACTCATAAAGATCTTGAACTAGTTTGGCTTGTGCTAGGCCGCTTTCCAAAATACTAGTCCCATCTCCGCGATAAGCCGAAAAAGCCTCTGAGTTGATGTGCATAGTTCGCCCACGACTCACACTTCCAGAGAAGTATTCATTTAAAAACTTTGCCGATCTGCTTGCAATGTTGATGTACTTGCCGATCAAATCGGAATTCACGCGTGCCACGAAATCGTCGGGATTCAGATCCAGATCTTCGACTTTCGCATTCAGCTTCGCGGCGAAGTAGTAACGCAGCCATTCCGGATTCATGCCGATATCGAGGTAGCGCAAAGGCGAAATGCCGGTGCCGCGCGATTTCGACATTTTTTCGCCGGAGACTGTGACGAAGCCATGTGCATACACGTTATCCGGTGTTTTGTAGCCGGAGAATTTCAGCATCGCAGGCCAGAACAGCGTGTGGAAGTAAGTGATGTCCTTGCCGATGAAATGGATTTGCTCGGTGGTCGGATCGGCCATGAACGCATCAAAGTCCCGTCCAGTCTTACCGAAATAATTTTTCAGCGAGGCCAGGTATCCGACCGGCGCATCGAGCCAGACGTAAAAATATTTGCCCGGCTGATCGGGAATCTCGATGCCGAAGTAAGGCGCGTCGCGGCTGATGTCCCAGTCGCCCAAACCTGAGCCTTCGCCTTCGCCGTCCAGCCATTCGCGGCATTTATTCGCGACTTCGGATTGCAGCCGATCGTCTTGCAGCGCCCAGCCGCGCAAAAAGTCTACGCACTTCTGGTCCGATAATTTGAAGAAAAAATGTTCTGACGATTTCATGACTGGTGTGGCACCAGTCAATACAGAGTAAGGATTGACGACTTCGGTCGGCGCGTACACGGCGCTGCAGACTTCGCATGAGTCGCCATACTGATCTTTGGCGCCGCATTTCGGGCATTCGCCCTTGATATAACGATCCGGCAGGAACATGTTTTTGACCGGATCGTAGAATTGCTCGATGGTTTTGCTGGTGATGAAACCGGCAGCTTTGAGTTTGCGGTAAATGTCCTGCGACAGCGCGTGGTTTTCCGGGCCGTCAGTCGAATGCCAGTTGTCAAACTGAATATGGAAACCATCCAGATATTGCTTACGGCCGGCGGCGATCTGCGCCACGAATTCTTGTGGCGTGATGCCTGCTTTTTCAGCGGCAATCATGATCGGCGCACCGTGCGCATCATCAGCACCTACGAAATGCACTTCGTTACCCGACATTCGCTGATGTCTGACCCAGATGTCGGCCTGGATGTATTCCATGATGTGACCGAGGTGGAAGGGCGCGTTAGCGTAAGGGAGGGCGGTGGTAACGAACAGCTTACGGGTCATGTTGATGCACTTTGAAAATGAAGGGACAAGTCTGTTATTTTAACAGTGAAATCCCCTTGCGATATTGATGGAAGGCGTTCGACGTCTTTTGCGTTACTTTTAATCCATATTCATAAAATTTACGCAAAATTATTCTTGCCCAGGGAGTGCAGCCAGCAGCGCATCGGTGCGATCAGGTGCAGCAACAACGTCAGGGCGGTTTTGTGTAAATCCGGTGACAGGTACCAGATGGCTACACCAGCCAGCGACCATCCCGGTAGATATTTTCTCCATCCAGCAGGACTGTTTCTGTAATGGCAAATACGTCGACATGATGTCTTCCTTCTCCGCGTTTAATATGCGGCTTGGCGTAACTGCCATGTTTTGATCCCAGTGACAAATGGATTCCACACATCCTTTCATAGGTTCCGATGTCCTGCACGGTGCGTTCCCGGCTGAATGCCCGGTTCATGCCAAAGCCAAGTTCCCTGACCCAGACAACGCCATCGTCTTTTCGTATATTGGCTAGAACCGTGTCAAATTCAGGTGTGGAATTTCTGGCATTCACAACCTGGCCTTTTTCTACAATCAGGGTGATCGGCTGTGGCGGCTGATTGATGCGGAAAGTGGTGTCGCCAAAGATGAAAATCCGGATACTGCCATGTACAGCTTCCAGATCTATCGATTCGGTAAACACCTCACCGATGGGGAATTGTCCACCCACATTTTTCATACCGCTGTAATCACCGATATTCATTTTGGCAGGCTCGAAACGGCCGCTGAAAATGAGCTGCTCGCCTCCACTGTCGATCAGTCCATGCGATGCATGATCGATCTTTTGTTTCAGCGCCAACCCGGTATTTCTGTAATACCCGGCATCATAAGCCAGGGAATCAATGTAATAATCGATTTCTTGTCCGGTCATACGCGCGAGATGCGGATGTTCAATGACTTTCAGCCCTTTTTTAAACAGTTCAACCCGCAGGCGGTAGGCTTCCAGCCTGAAATTGGTGGACTGTACGAGGATCACCAGATCGTGCTCATGCAATCCATGTAAGGTATTCAGCACTTCGGCGCCAGAGCTGGCCTGAAAATCGATTAAGCTGGCATCCGGCAGGCAGGCACGATAGGCTGCAGTCAGTATGCACGCCAGAGGGCAAGCCTGATCGTAGACGACGACCGCCTTTTGTGAGCTGGTATGTCCGAAGACTGTTCTGATTACGGTGTCCAGATAGCTTGTCGCAGTGATGACCTGATTGTCAGTGTACGTCGCAGACGAGATAGCAGGTGCAGGGAGCGGATGGGTGTTCATGGCAGGATAAATACAAAAAACAGCCTGGTTAGTGACGAAAGGACTGCAAGGAGTGCTGATAAAGTTATTCATCATTTTAACAAGCACACCCGGTCTGATTGCATATTTCTCTGTGTAGGCATGATTTTCGTCAGATATTGGATGGCGTACTGCGTGATCAGATAACTTTATACTCATCTGCTCTGATCTGCAGGTATGATCTCGGACTGATGAAAACAGGAAGCTGGGTGCGTGCTGCATTGTGCCTCCGGACAATGAAAACAACGACTAAAAATATTATTTATCTTGTCATGGTTCAGGGGCTGATTTACCTGGCACCGCTGATTACTCTGCCGTATCTGACCCGGACGCTGGATGTGGATGATTTTGCTGCGCTGGGTTTTGCGCAAGCGATTGTGCAATATTTTATTTTGCTGACGGATTACGGTTTCGGCATTACGGCAACTCGTTTGATTGCGCTAGACAGCTCCAATAAACAGGCTGTGTCCGATGTGGTTGCGAACACACTGGCGGTCAAACTGTTACTGGCATGTTTGTCTGCGCTGATTTGCCTGCTGCTGGGTATATCGTTTGCTGATGTGCGGCATTACAGGATGTTGTTGCTGGCGTGTTTTGTCGGTGTATTGGGGAATGCGCTGTTTCCTGTCTGGCTGTTTCAGGGATTGGAAAAAATGCGGGTACTCGCCATCATCACCAGTCTTTCCCGCCTGTTGCCCTTGCCGTTCGTATTCTGGCTGGTTAAGCGGCCGGAAGATGTGGTAACCGCTGCTGTGCTGCAAAATATCCCAGGCATACTGGCGGCATTGCTGACGTATGCATATGTTCAGAAAAATCACCTGGTGAGCAGCGCGCCGATCAGTGTCAGCAGTGTCAAAGCGATGCTGACAGAGGGATGGCCAGTTTTTTTATCGAATATTTCTACCAGTTTTTATACGACTATCAATATTATTCTGCTCAAATTTTTTGCCGGTGCAGAGCAAGTCGCTTATTTCGCCGCAACGGATAAACTGCGTGTGGCGGCGCAGGGTTTTATCCAGCCGGTGGCATCAGCACTGTTTCCGCGTATTGCCGCGCTTGGTGCGGAGCCGCAGGCATGGCCCGAGGTACGGAGACTGATTCGTCGTGGCGCCTTGTTTTTGCTTGGGATACAGCTGGCTGGCGGACTGGTTTTGTTCTGTTTTGCGGATATGATTGCACTGCATTATCTGGGGGCAAAATTTCAACCAGCGGCAATTTATCTCAAAGCACTGGCATTTCTGCCGCTGGTGATTGGCGTGGCGACGATTATTTCTCAATGGCGTTTCCTTGCTTTGGGGCAAAGCCGTATATTGAGCCGTATTTATGTGTTCGCCGGACCAGCGCATGCGCTGTATGCTGCGTACCTGACCTGGAAATGGCAGTCGACAGGACTGATTGCCAGTTTGTACCTGACGGAGATCATGATTACGCTGGCAATGATGGTGGCTGCCAAGAGAAAAGGGATGCGGCTGTGGTGAGTATCGCTTACAGGGTCTGATAAGATGGTTTTTATCGTACTCATGCAATATTCCAGAGGTGTTGCCATTGCTGTTCGTCATAACGGGTTTGTCAGGCGCACGGCCAACCATGTTCGGTCTAACCAGATCAATGCCATCTGCATTCTGTCTCCAATTCAATCTCTGTCTTTTTAGTTTTTATGCCTGTTATCGACATCGCACTTGCTGCTTACCGCGGCGATCACTATATCGCTGAACAACTCCATTCGATTTTCAGTAATCAGTTTTCTGATCAGGATATTTTTCTGGGGAATGTCATTGTTTCGGATAATCTGTCACCAGATCAGACCAGCGAAATTGTTCGTGAATTGAGCGCGCGGTATCAGAACCTGCGTTTGCTGAGTAATCCGGAAAAAGGCGTGATCGCCAATTTCAATCATGCACTGGCAGCGACCGTTGCCCCCTATGTCATGCTGGCCGATCAGGATGATGTCTGGATGCCCGATAAAATTCAGCTGACATTTCAGCGTATGCAACAGTTGGAACGGGAATACGGGCAGGATGTGCCGCTTCTGGTATTCACTGATCTGGCGGTGACTGATGACGGCCTGAATGTGACCGCGCCTTCTTTCTTTGCATTTCAGAAAATCCTGCCGGCGCAATACCGGGGAGCTGAGCGGATGTTTTTGTATAACATCGCTCCCGGTTGCACCATGATGGCCAATCGACGCCTGCTGGATATGGCATTGCCTGTACCGTCAGGAGCCGTCATGCACGACTGGTGGCTGATGCAGGTGGCGGCGGTTTTTGGGCAGATCGCTTATGTTGAGCGGGCGACGATGTATTACCGTCAGCACCAGAATAATCAGATCGGTGCAACAGTCAGCAGTTTTTGGGAAAAACTGTTTGCCCCATTAGAAAAATACCGGCTGGCACAAAAAAATCTACAGGATGCCAGTCGTCAGGCCGGTTTATTCCTGACGCAGTTTCCGGGTGTGGATAGTCACAATAAAGCCGTCATTGAAGGTATTGCGCAATTTGAATCTTTGTCGCGCTGGCAGCGCATCCGCAAACTGGCTGGCGGTATGCTGGTCAGCCCGACTTTCTGGGGACAGGTGCTGTTGTATGCCGTGGCAGTGTTCATGCCAGTGACATCACAATCATCACAATCGCACTCTCTGCGTTAAAAGTCGGTGACGCTCATTGAAGATGCTGGCGGGAAACTAATCTCTTTTCTAGGATGCGGCTCAGGTCAGAACTCAGGCGCTGCTGGCGACAATATTGCCGGTCTGTGCGGCACCGTGCAGACCGTTATTCAGGGTCTGCAGAAAAGTCGTGAGATTGACATTGCTGCCGGATTTACCTTCTGCAGTCAGCAGATTGGAAAAGCTTTGCTGTAACACATCCAGCGTCGAGCTGCTGGTGCCGGAAGATGTGCTACTACCGGTAGTGCTGCCTGATCTGCCAGAAGATGCCGATGCGCTGGATGACAGTTGCTGGATCATGTTTTGCAGACCTGTTTTCAGATTGATATTCCAGCTTCCACCAATGGATGAAATTGACATAATTTTCCTCGCTGATTGTGACAGTAATCTGAACTACAGGCCTTTGTTACTGATAGCCTTTATCGTTATAAAGTCACGGCATTTCAAAGCGAGGAATAGAACGGTTTTTAAAGAGAGTTGTACAGTCTTGTAACGCTTTATGTGGAAGTGATAAATATCGACAAAATTGTATAAAAATAAGCTGATTTTATTTGCATTTTGATGTTTTTCATACATGCGGAGAAGTGGGTACTGCATTTCTCAACACTGTGTCAGTACCGAAGCGACAAAGATATGACCCTTCATTGCTTCCGCTTATTCAGGTCTCTGCTGATGTTTTGCGCTAGACTTGCGGACATTGAATGGAGAAATACATGACACTTACCGTTGACGATATTAAAAACGCACTATCACAGGTGATGGATCCGAATACCCAGCTTGATCTGATCCGGAGCAAGTCAGCCAAAAACATCACATTTGACGGTGCAGATGTGAGCCTGGATGTTGAACTGGGCTATCCGGCAAAAAGCCAGTTTGAGCTGATCCGTAAAAGCGTCATCGCAGCAATCCGTGCGTTACCGGGTGTTGGCAATGTCAGCGTCAATGTGAGCTCGAAAATCGTTGCGCATGCGGTGCAGCGCGGTATCAAACTGATGCCGAATGTGAAAAATATCATTGCGGTGGCATCTGGCAAAGGCGGTGTCGGTAAATCGACAACGGCTGTCAATCTGGCGCTGGCGCTGGCGGCAGAAGGTGCTGCAGTCGGCATACTGGATGCAGATATCTACGGTCCGTCACAACCGATGATGATGGGAATTCATGGTCGTCCTGAGACCGTTGATGGTAAAACCATGGAACCCATGGAAAATCATGGTCTGCAAGTTTCTTCCATTGGTTTCATGATTGATCCGGATGAACCGATGGTCTGGCGCGGTCCTATCGTCACCCAGGCGTTACAACAATTGCTGGAGCAGACTAACTGGCGTGATCTGGACTATCTGATTGTAGATATGCCACCGGGTACCGGCGACGTGCAACTGACCTTATCGCAAAAAGTGCCGGTCACGGGCGCAGTGATTGTGACGACGCCACAGGATATTGCACTGCTGGATGCGCGTAAGGGGTTGAAGATGTTTGAGAAAGTCAGTATCCCGATTCTCGGTATCGTCGAAAACATGAGTACCCATATCTGTTCGAATTGCGGCCATGCGGAAGCGATTTTTGGGGAGGGTGGCGGGCAGAAAATGTGTGCGGATTACGGCGTTGATTTCCTGGGTGGATTGCCATTGACGATGGCAATCCGGGAACAGGCTGACTCCGGCAAGCCGACCGTCGTCGCTGACCCTGATGGACAAATTGCTGCAATCTACCGTGAAATCGCACGCAAAGTCGCGGTCAAAGTCGCGGAAAAAGCCAAAGACATGACCAGTAAATTCCCTAGCATCACCATTCAGCATACCTGAGATGAGCGATACGCAGACTGACCGGCGCTATCTGCAAAGCGCTCTGGCATTGGCGCAGCGCGCAACGATTGAAACTTCGCCAAATCCACGGGTTGGATGCGTGCTGGTCAAAGCGGGGCAGGTGATCGGTGAAGGGTGGACGCAACCAGTCGGCCAGGCGCACGCCGAGGTGCAGGCGTTGCACGATGCCGCAGCCAGAGGGCATGATACTGAGGGGGCAACTGCCTATGTGACACTGGAGCCATGCAGCCATTACGGCAGGACGCCACCCTGCGCGAATGCGTTGGTACAGGCCAGAGTAGCCCGCGTAGTGGCGGCGATCGGGGATGCCAACCCACAAGTGGCGGGGAATGGGATCCGTATTTTGCAGGAAGCCGGTATCCAGACCGAGTGCGACCTCTATCCTGATATCGCGCAGGCTGCCCGTGAAATGAATCTCGGATTTTTTCAGCGCATGGAAAGTGGCAGGCCGTGGGTCAGGATCAAGATCGCTGCCAGCCTTGATGGAAAAACTGCCTTGCCGAATGGTCAGAGCCAATGGATTACCGGACTCGAGGCGCGGCGTGACGGTCATCACTGGCGTGCGCGGGCCGATGCCATATTGACGGGTATCGGAACTGTTCTGGCGGATGATCCTCAACTGAATGTTCGCGATGTGGAAACGCCGCGTCAGCCGCTGAAGATAGTGCTGGATTCACAACTGCAGATTCCGGTGAATGCCAGACTGTTTGATTCAGGGCGCAGTTTGATTGTCTGTGCCGTTGATCATCAGGAAAAGCGAAAATTGCTGGAAGCAAAAGGGGTCGAGGTGCTATGCATGCCGGATATTTCAGGACAGATTGATTTGCAAAAATTATTGCAGGAACTTGGCCGGCGACAGATCAATGAGATGCATGTTGAGGCTGGAGCAACGCTGGATGGCGCTTTGCTTCGGGCTGGACTGGCTGATGAATTGTTGTTGTATCTCGCCCCCAGACTGTTGGGAATGGGCGCTGGTCTGGTATCTATTCCTGAACTGACGCATGTGGATCAGGCAACACAGCTGGTTTTTCATTCAGTTACTCCGCTCGGTGCGGATATGCGGATTCTGGCCCGCTTTATCTGAATTGCCGGGATGTCATCGGCGCTCGTCAGAAAAAATGTAGGGCTGGAACGATGGGCTGAAAACGAAAAAGCCGCTGAACTTTCAGCGGCTTTTTTTCTGGTCGGAGTACAAGGATTCGAACCTTGGACCCTCTGCGCCCAAAGCAGATGCGCTACCGGGCTGCGCTACACTCCGAAGAACGGACTTTTCTGCAATCAGTTTAGCCTGATTATTCAGACATAAAAGGGATCGTTTTCACGTTCCCTTCAAAACTGGTCGGAGTACAAGGATTCGAACCTTGGACCCTCTGCTCCCAAAGCAGATGCGCTACCGGGCTGCGCTACACTCCGAAGACCAACATATTAGCCTTATCAGGAGGCACTGTCAATAGTCGGGCCGGTTCTGTCGTGTGCGACACCGGTCTGCAGACTGCGCTGGCTGATGAATTCGCGTGTTTCTCCGCTCAGAGGATCATCAAATGCGATTGCTTTGGCCAGTAACTGCAATGGCGCTGAAAAGTCGTCGCCCCGGCAGGCCTGAGTAACGGGATAAAAACTGTCGTTGACGATGGGAGCACCCATACTCGCAAGATGAACCCGCAACTNAAACGGACTTTTCTGCAATCAGTTTAGCCTGATTATTCAGAAATAAAAGGGATCGTTTTCACGATCCCTTCAAAACTGGTCGGAGTACAAGGATTCGAACCTTGGACCCTCTGCTCCCAAAGCAGATGCGCTACCGGGCTGCGCTACACTCCGAAAAACGGACTTTTCTGCAATCAGTTTAGCCTGATTATTCAGAAATAAAAGGGATCGTTTTCACGATCCCTTCAAAACTGGTCGGAGTACAAGGATTCGAACCTTGGACCCTCTGCTCCCAAAGCAGATGCGCTACCGGGCTGCGCTACACTCCGAAGACCAACATATTAGCCTTATCAGGAGGCACTGTCAATAGTCGGGCCGGTTCTGTCGTGTGCGACACCGGTCTGCAGACTGCGCTGGCTGATGAATTCGCGTGTTTCTCCGCTCAGAGGATCATCAAATGCGATTGCTTTGGCCAGTAACTGCAATGGCGCTGAAAAGTCGTCGCCCCGGCAGGCCTGAGTAACGGGATAAAAACTGTCGTTGACGATGGGAGCACCCATACTCGCAAGATGAACCCGCAACTGATGTTTTTTGCCGGTTACCGGTTTTAGAATATATAAATTGTATGCACCGTGCGATCCTGCAATGTCGATCCATGTTTCAGAATTAATGATACCGGGCGCTTCCTGCATGGTAAAAAAACGTTCACCGTCACACATGTGGCTTTGATGAATGCAGGGAAATTGTGTTCCCGGTAACGCCGGTGCCAGGGCGTAATAGGTTTTACGGATTGCGCGTTGCTGAAACAATGCCTGATACCGGCCCCTGGATTCCGGATTGTGCGAAAACAGAATCACGCCGGCAGTTTCCCTGTCGAGCCGGTGAATCGGTGTCAGATGCGGCAACCCGGTTTCTTTTTTTAGTCTTACCAACAGCGTTTCATGCAAAAAACGGCCGCCGGGAGTCACCGGAAGAAAATGCGGCTTGTCGGCGACCAGCAAATGATCGTCCAGATGCAGGATTGATGCCTCAAAAGGAATCGGTGTTTCGTTTTCCAGTTCACGATAATAATAAATACACATTCCCCGCCTGGCTGGTGTGTCGGGCTGACAAGGGGCACCATGCGCATCGACGACTTCATTTCTGGCTATCCGCGACCGCCATGTCTCTGCGCTGACGTCTGGAAAATAACTGGTCAGGAAATCCAGTATGTTGTGCCATTTCCCTTCCGGGATCCAGATATAGCTGGGGGCAACGCCATCGCGGGCCGGAAGTGGTGCATGCATGGGAAGATGATTTTTAATCGCTGGACGAAACTTTTATTACTCTGTAATACTAGCATGATGGAAAAAAACACGACCTTGCCCCTGACACTCAGCATCATTATGCAGCGGAGATCAATCAACAATCGCTGGCAACCATTTCAGTGGAAACCCATTGAAATTCTGCCGGATATGTCTGATGCCGGAGTCCGTCTGCTGATGGCGGACGAGCATGAACAGCGCTGGATATTTCCAGGATTTGCAGTGCAGCTATTTACCGATGAAACGCCCGGTTATTTTCTGAATCTGAGTTCTGAAATGCCCTGCTGGTTTGTCATGTGGCGTATCGAAGAAATCAATGGTGCTGAAGTTGCAGTACCCAAGACAATTTCCCTGTCCTATGATGAAGCGGCGCGGCAAGTAGATGGTGGTGAGCAGGTTGATACCTTGCCGCTTTCTGCAGAAGTAGCGGCCTGGCTGGCTGAATATACGCAGCAGCATTTTCGATATGAAGGTAAAAAGCCGCGCAAGCGTCCATCCTTTGAGGGTGGGGAAGGTGTACAGAAAATGGCTGATGCGGAAAAAAGTTCTGTTGCCAGATTAGTCGCTCCGGAAAAAGACCGCCATGGCCGCTGAAGATTTTTTTAGCCGCTGGAGCAAGAAGCAAGTCGTCAGAGAGCGGATTGCAGAACCACCGGTAGCAGTTTCCGGTGAAAATCTGGCGCACCAGGATGGGTCCCAGTCAGATGAGAGTACCACGGCAGTGTCACAGGCAGAGGCAGAACCCAGGCCCTTGACTATGGAAGATGTAAAGACGCTGTCAGATGAATCCGATTTTTCCAGATTCATGGCGCAGGATGTGGACGAGTCTGTGCGGCGTTCCGCAATGAAAAAATTATTTACCAATCCTCATTTTAATGTGATGGATGGGCTGGATATTTATATCGATGACTATAGCCAGCCCGATCCATTACCGGAGGGGATGCTGGAGTCTCTGGCGCACGCAAAAAATTTGCTTAACCCGCTGGGAGTAATCGGGCAGCACTTGCAGCAGTTGCTGGAGCCTGAGCCGCAGCCTCGGGTATCTGAGGCAGTCCCGGATACCTCCGCATCATGCGCTACACTTCACGAGGAAAGCACAAGCGGCGATCCGGATGACGCCGGCATTTTGGCTCAGTCAGTGATCCCGGTTTTAAAATCAGCAGAAATACCGATAGAAAAAGATTCCAAGAATGAATCCACAGATCAAAATTTGTAGTTGTAATCACACATTACCGATCAATGCGGCTTCAGCCAGAAAAATCGCAGAAGCTGTTGGAGCAGAAGCTGTGCAGCATAGCGATATGCTGTGTCGTCGCGAAGCGGGACAGTTTTTGCAGGCAATGCAAGGCGTGGAAGATGTCATCGTCGGCTGCACCCAGGAACGGGCCTTGTTTTCCGAACTTGGCCGTGAATCAGTGGCACCGCTGCGGTTTGTGAATTTAAGGGAGCAGGCCGGATGGTCAGAAGAGGCTCCCCGCACCATTCCCAAGATGGCGGCGCTTCTGGCGGCTGCCACACTACCGGAGCCGGAGCCGGTACCGGTGGTTAACTACACATCGGATGGTAATTTACTCATCATTGGACCGGCCGATGTGGCGATTCCCTGGGCCGACAAACTGGCCCCGCAAATGACGGTGAACGTGTTGCTGACCGAAGGTGCCGCCCATGGTGCGCGGCTGACGGAAAGAACATTCCCCGTCTGGTCTGGTCATGCAATCACCGTCAGCGGTTATCTGGGGCAGTTTGAGATTCGCTGGCAGCAGCAGAACCCCATTGATCTGGAAGTCTGCACGCGCTGCAATGCCTGTATTGCGTCGTGTCCTGAAAATGCGATTGATTTCAGTTATCAGATTGATCTGAATAAATGCCGGGATCACCGAGATTGCGTCAAAGCCTGCGGTCCGATCGGTGCGATTGGTTTTGAACGTCTCGCAACCGGACGCGATACACAGGCCGATCTGGTGCTCGACCTGTCGCGCAATGCTTTACTGAAAATGTCTGATAAGCCGCAGGGATATTTTGCCCCCGGCGCGGATGTTGCAGCGCAGTTTGAGGCTGTGCTGACCCTGACGCAAATGACCGGAGAGTTTGAAAAGCCCAAATTTTTTCATTATAAGGACAAACTTTGCGCGCACAGTCGTAGTGGAAAACAAGGCTGCACGGCATGTCTGGATGTCTGTTCCACGGAGGCGATTTCTTCGGTCGGTGACAAAGTTTCCGTGAATCCGAATCTTTGTGCCGGCTGTGGCGCCTGTACGACCGTGTGTCCGACCGGCGCCATGAGCTACGCATATATGCGTGCACCGGATACGGGGTCGCATATCCGTACCATGCTGCAGGCTTATCATCGTGCCGGCGGACAGGATGCTGCGCTCCTGTTGCATAGTAAGCAGGCAGGTGCAGCATTGTTAATGGAGGTTGGCCAACTGGCACGGGCAGGCGGCCGCGGGTTACCGGCACGTATGATTCCGCTGGCTTTGCATCACACGGCTTCGACTGGTATGGATCTGTGGCTGTCCGCCGTCTGCTATGGCGCGACCCAGATCGTGATTCTGATGACTGACGAAGAAGCACCCGAATACCGAGCTGCCCTGGAAAAGGAAATCCGCGTTGCGCAGACGATATTGAATGGAATGGGATATCAGGGGAAGCACATATTGTTGCTGGCGGAATCCTCAGCAAGTCGTCTGCCACAGCAGTTGTACGCGATGAGTGCCGCCCATACTCCGCCGGCGGCTACTTTTCATGTCGCGAAGGATAAGCGGGAAGCGCTGGACTTTGCACTCGGCCATTTATTGTTGCATGCCCCTGTTGCCGTTTCAGAAGTAGCCTTACCCAAGGGAGCGTTGTACGGTAGTGTGACAGTCAAGCAGGATGCCTGTACCTTGTGCATGTCCTGTGTCGGTGCCTGTCCGTCTTCTGCACTGATGGATAATGCCTCGATGCCGCAATTGCGTTTCATTGAGCGTAACTGCGTGCAATGCGGTTTGTGTGAAGAGACTTGCCCGGAACGGGCGATTGTCCTGACGCCGCGTCTGTTGCTGGGGGAAGAGGCAAAACAAACCAGAATATTGAATGAGGCGCAGCCCTATCATTGCATTCGTTGCAGCAAGCCGTTTGCGACTGCTCAGATGATTGAGAGCATGTTGTTGAAGCTCTCCGGCCATCAGGCTTTTGCGGGACATCTGGATCGTATCCGCATGTGCGCAGATTGTCGGGTGGTTGATATGATGAGCACGCAGGAAGTGCGCCGCCCGCAATGACTGCTGCCGGTGTGCGCTCGCTTTTCCCCCACATAGACAGGCATATGGAAAAATCGACACAGATAAAATTTGAAACTCCCGATCAGGGCGAGGAAACGGCGCGTGCTGATTTGTACGGTTTGCTGGCCGCCTTGTTTTATACGCCACCTTCTCCGGAATTATTACAGACACTGCGGTCATCGGCGGTAACTGGCGAGGGGGTGCTCGGGCAGGCGTGGACAGACATGGTAAATATGGCGAACCAGCTGGATGCTCAAACCATCAGCGACGAATATGCGCAGTTATTCATCGGTACCGGCAAGCCTGAGATTTTGTTGTACGGATCTTATTACCTCAGTGGATTTCTGATGGAAAAACCACTGGCTGTGCTGCGCAGTGACCTTCAGCAGCTTGGTCTTCAACGCGCAGATCAGGTGATGGAAACGGAGGATCATATTGCGTCATTGTGTGAGGTAATGCGTTACCTGATTGCTTCGGAAGACATACTGCAAGCCAATCTCGGGACGCAAAAGCAGTTTTTTTCGACCCATCTGCAAAGTTGGGCGGGTGATCTGTGCGGGACGATAATTGTGCATCCGCAGGCACGGTTTTATGCGGCACTGGCGCAACTCACGAAAACCTTTCTGGAAGTGGAAGCGCAATCATTCGACATGGAATAAGGGACAACACGTATTTTCATGTCCCAATGAAAATTTTTACACCAAAGAAATGAAAATTTATATTAAATTGAAAAATCAAAAGCAGGTGATTTTTTAAATTTCGAGTAGACTGAATAATCAGACCACGGAGACGTCAGCCCGTTGCCAGAATAAAGAAATATTCACAGGAGCAGAAGCGGCACGGGCATGTCTTTTCTGCAATCTCTGCCGATCAGCCTACCTTACCGGAGACGGACATGGAACAAAAAATAAAACGCCGTAATTTACTGGGCGGGCTGGGCGTGGCCGCTGCCGGACTGCTGGCATTCAAATCGGCACCGGTCGTACAGCAAAAAATCACGGAAGCAGTTGCTGCAGAACCCGAAGGCGATGGCTATCGCCTGACTGAACACATTAAGAAATACTACCGTACCACCACTATCTGATAGCGAGGCGAGCTATGCTATTAACCCGCAAAGGCGATGCTGCATCGCGCACAAACAACCGTTTTTCGTCCGGTCTGGCTGATACGCTGTCGCGTGCGTTGCCCACGATGGACCGACGCGGATTCCTGAAACGTTCTGGTATCGGTGTCGGCGCCGGGATTGCGGCTTCGCAGCTGGGGTTGATTCAGAGGGCGCGCGCCTCCGGTGCTGTTGGTGAAAAATCCGCTAACAGCAAGATTGAAGTCCGTCGCACAGTCTGCACCCATTGTTCCGTCGGCTGCGCGGTGGATGCTGTAGTGGAAAACGGCGTCTGGGTAAGACAGGAGCCGGTTTTCGATTCACCTATCAATCTCGGTGCACATTGCGCCAAAGGTGCTGCACTGCGCGAGCACGGACATGGTGAATATCGCCTCAAGTATCCGATGAAGCTGGTGAATGGCAAATATCAGCGCATCAGCTGGGATCAGGCGCTGACAGAAATTGCCGATAAGCTGCTGGAGATTAAGAAAACTTCCGGCCCCGATTCTGCTTTCTTCGTCGGCTCATCCAAGCACAATAACGAGCAGGCAATGTTGCTGCGTAAATTCGTTTCTTTTTATGGAACGAATAATACTGACCATCAGGCACGTATTTGTCACTCCACCACGGTTGCGGGTGTGGCCAATACCTGGGGTTATGGTGCAATGACCAACAGCTACAACGATATGCAAAATGCGAAAGCCGCGTTGTATATCGGTTCCAATGCCGCCGAGGCGCATCCCGTATCGATGCTGCATCTGTTGCACGCCAAAGAAAACGGCTGCAAGGTGATCGTGGTTGATCCGCGTTATACCCGCACTGCGGCAAAATCGAATCAATACATCCGCATCCGTTCCGGCTCCGATATTCCTTTCCTGTACGGCATGATGTACCACATCTTTAAAAATGGCTGGGAAGATAAACAATACATCCACGACCGTGTGTACGGCATGGAAAAAATTAAGGAAGAAGCGTTGAAGTGGACACCGGAAAAAGTTGAAGAGGCTTGCGGCGTTCCGGAAGCACAGGTCTATCAGGCCGCCGAAACCATGGCGTTAAATCGCCCATCCACCGTCGTCTGGTGCATGGGACAGACCCAGCACACCATCGGCAATGCGATCGTGCGTGCGTCCTGTCTGCTGCAGCTAGTGCTCGGTAATATCGGTAAATCCGGCGGCGGCACCAATATTTTCCGTGGTCATGACAACGTGCAAGGCGCGACCGATGTAGGGCCGAACCCTGATTCATTGCCGGGCTATTTTGGTCTGGCAGCGGGTGCCTGGAAACACTGGTGCAATGTCTGGGGTGTGGATTACGAATGGGTCAAGAAACAGTTTGCCTCTCAGGCCATGATGGAAAAATCCGGCACTACAGTATCGCGCTGGATCGATGCAGTTTTGGAAAAGAGTGAACTGATTGATCAGGAAAACAGCGTCAAGACGATGGTGTTCTGGGGTCATGCGCCAAACTCCCAGACCCGTGGTCTGGAAATGAAAAAAGCGTTTGATAAGCTCGACATGCTGGTGGTGATTGATCCATATCCGTCCGCTACGGCAGCGATGGCTGCCATGAAAGTCGATGGACAGGAGCTGAATCCTAAGCGTCAGGTCTATCTGCTCCCGGCAGCTACGCAGTTTGAGACTTCCGGTTCGGTCACTGCGTCTAACCGTTCGATTCAATGGCGTGAAAAAGTCATCGAGCCGCTGTTTGAATCCCGTACCGATCAGATGATCATGTATCAACTGGCAGAAAAACTCGGTTTTGCAAAAGAACTGGTGGCAAAACTGAAAATGGTGCCCGGTAAAGGCGGCATGATGGAACCTGAGCCGGAATCCATGCTACAAGAGATTAATCGCGGTACGTGGACGATCGGTTATACCGGTCAGTCACCTGAGCGTTTGAAAGCGCACATGCGCAATATGCATCTGTTTGATGTTAAAACACTCAAATGCAAAGGTGGTAAGGATCCGGTCAGTGGTTACGATATGACAGGCGACTATTTTGGTTTGCCCTGGCCTTGTTATGGTACGCCGGGACTGAAGCATCCTGGCTCACCAAATTTATACGATACGTCTAAACACGTAATGGAGGGAGGGGGTAACTTCCGTGCCAATTTCGGGGTGGAGCGCGATGGCGTCAGCCTGTTGGCGGAAGACGGCTCGCATTCTCTTGGTGCTGATATTACGACGGGCTACCCGGAGTTTGATCACGTGTTGTTGAAGAAGCTGGGCTGGTGGGATGATCTGACCGAAGCCGAGAAAAAAGCTGCTGAAGGTAAAAACTGGAAAACCGATTTGTCCGGCGGTATTCAGCGCGTGGTCATGCAAGTGCATGGCTGCCATCCGTTTGGTAATGCCAAAGCGCGTGCCGTGGTCTGGAATTTCCCTGACCCGGTCCCGCAGCATCGCGAACCTTTGTTTGGTACCCGCCCTGATCTGGTGGCGAAGTATCCGACGCATGATGATAAAAAATCTTTCTGGCGTTTGCCGACCTTGTATAAATCTGTTCAGCAGAAAAATGTGGAAGCCAGACTGTATGAAAAATTCCCGATTATCCTGACGTCCGGTCGTCTGACTGAATATGAAGGTGGCGGTGAAGAAACCCGCTCTAATCCCTGGCTGGCAGAGCTGCAACAGGAAAATTTTGTCGAGCTGAATCCCAAAGCGGCATCCGATCGCGGTATCCGTAACGGCGAGTTTGTCATCGTCTCCACTCCGACCGGGGCGCGTATCAAGGTACGTGCGCTGGTGACGCCTCGTGTCGCGGAAGACACCGCATTTATCCCTTTCCATTTTTCCGGCTGGTGGCAGGGCAAAGATATGAAAGAATTCTATCCTGAAGGTGCGATGCCGATTGTCAGGGGAGAAGCCGTGAATACGGCCACCACTTATGGCTATGATTCGGTCACGATGATGCAGGAAACCAAGACCACAATTTGTAATATTGAACGGTTCTCAGCGTAATTTCACAGGAGAAGAAAATGGCAAGAATGAAATTTATCTGTGATGCAGAGCGCTGTATCGAGTGCAACAGTTGTGTGACGGCCTGCAAGAATGAACATGAAGTGCCGTGGGGGGTGAACCGTCGTCGCGTGGTGACGGTGAATGATGGTGTGATCGGTCAGGAAAAATCGATCTCCGTCGCCTGTATGCATTGTTCCGATGCGCCTTGCATGGCAGTGTGTCCGGTGGATTGCTTTTACCGCACCGATGAAGGCGTTGTTTTGCACAATAAGGACATCTGTATCGGCTGCGGCTATTGTTCCTACGCCTGCCCATTCGGGGCACCGCAGTTTCCATCGAACGGTACATTTGGCCTGCGCGGCAAAATGGACAAATGCACGTTCTGCTCCGGTGGGCCGGAAGAAAACGGTTCCGAGAAAGAGTTTGAAAAATACGGACGTAATCGTCTGGCGGAAGGCAAACTGCCTTTGTGTGCCGAAATGTGTTCCACCAAGGCTTTGCTGGGTGGAGATGGTGACGTGATCTCTGAAATTTTCCGCAACCGCGTGGTCAAGCGAGGTAAAGGCAGTGAGGTCTGGGGCTGGGGAACCGCTTACGGCAAGGCACCACATGCCGATGCAAAACTGGAACTGCAGACTGGAACGGAGAAATAATTATGAAAACCATTTCGTTCAGCATGATGCTGGTTGTCGCATCCGTGCTGCTTTCCGGCTGTGGGGAGCGCGATCAGTCCACAACGACTAAGCGTGGACTGGTCGATGAAAAAGCATGGAATGGCGCACACAATGAATTTGTCGCCAAGGGTTGGAGCAAGGGCGATAAAACCAGCTGGGAAAATCAGGTGCGTGTTCGTGGTCAATACCAGAACGAGTATCTCAAAACCAACTAAAGACATGGAGCTGGCATGAAAGCTTTCATACTTGCTATGACGCTGGCGCTGGCGTCCCAGTTCAGCATAGCGCAGCAGACGAATGCCGGAAGCAGAGATGCGCAGGCTCAGTCTGTCCAGACACCTTCAGCGCAACCGCCGGCGACATTGCCCGGTGTTGAGTCGGTCGATATCCTGAAACAGAATCAGGCGGAACGCAGCCAGACCCAGCCGGGTAATCTGGCACCTGTGTTCCGCAGTGTGGCGGATGGCACAAAGCACTATTCCAGCCTGCCTGCGCTGGAGGCCGGTGTGCTAATACAGGGCAAAACGCAATTTCCCGGTCAGGGCCGTGCCACGACAGCGGGTGAAGCCTGGCGTCAGTATCGCAACGGACCATTGACGATGATCGGCGGTACGCTATTGCTGCTGGCATTGGCAGCGGTGGCGGCCATGTACTTTTTCCGTGGACAGATCAAGCTGGATGGCCCGCGTACCGGCAGGCTGATTGAACGTTTTACACCAACAGAAAGAACGATTCACTGGAGTATGGCAATCAGCTTTGTGACGTTGGCAGTTTCTGGTGGAATTATTTTATTTGGTAAGCACATTCTCTTGCCGTTTTTTGGTCTGACTTTGTTTGGCTGGCTGGCTTTCCTGTGCAAGAACATTCACAATTTTGCCGGCCCGGTATTCACTCTGTCGATCATCCTGTTTTTCATTCAGTTCGTGCGGGATAACCTGCCGGGTACTTCCGATCTCAAATGGCTGAGCAAAATGGGCGGGCTGATGAATGGTGAACATGTGAGTTCTCATCGCTTTAACGCCGGTGAAAAAATCGTTTTCTGGGGCGTGGTCGTTGCACTTGGTCTGGTCGTCAGCGCGTCCGGATTTGTGCTGGATATGTTGATTCCTGGATTTGAATACTCCCGGGCGCACATGCAGATCGCCAGTATCGTGCATGTGGTGGCGGCAGTATTGGCAGCATCGGCAGTGATTGGTCATATTTATCTTGGCACGATCGGAATGGAAGGTGCTTATGAAGCCATGCGCACCGGTTATGTGGATGACGTCTGGGCGAAAGAGCACCACGACTTGTGGTATGCCGATATTGAACAGGGAAAAATTCCACGCGTACGAAGCGCAGAACAAAGCATTCCTGAGCCGGTTGCCCACTCGGGTGCCAGTGCCTGATTTTTTGGAGAATAGGATGAATGTACCTCAAAATATGGCGCATCTGATGAGTGCTGCCGCAACGCTGCTGCTGGTGGGCAGCGGTGCCGTACAGGCAAAATTGCCAGAGCCTTCGCCTGAAGCTAAGGCAAAGGCGGAGGAAGCCAAGGCAAAAGCTGCCTGGTCGGATAAGGTGGCGGCATTTCAGCTGTGTAAAGCGCAAGATCGTGTCGCAGCCCATTATCAGAAAGAAAAAAACAGTAAACCTGCCACGGTGACGACCCCGGCCTGTGCTGATCCCGGACCATATGTTCCGCCAGAAGCCGCTGCAGCGCCAGTTCCGGTTACGTCTGCATCAGTACCTTCATCTGTTGCTCAAAAAAAGTAATGTAAAAGCTGTATTGACGCTATAAATCACCTGCTAAATCACATACTCCCCCTGATTTTCGTTTTTTTATTCCTGAGATCATTGAGAATAAAAGGGTTTTTAACATACTCCAGGGGAGTATATTTTAGTGCCTTTATGCCTGCTGGCAGATATTTTTCTCATGCCTGATACCTTGCCTTTGCCGGAACTAAGCCAGTCGACCATCGCATTCACCAGAGAAGTGCAGGTGACGGATGAGCGTGGTCGTTCCAGCCTGATTTCGATTCCCGCAGAAAGACCATTGACCGTGTATCTGGATAAGCGTGAACTGGTTACGCTGATGAGCATGGGATGCAATCCTGAAGCACTGGTGCTTGGCTATCTGCGCAATCAGCGTCTGGTCAGGGATATTCATCAGATTGCAGCGGTGCAGGTGGACTGGGAAGTCGGCGCGGCGGCAGTTACGACCCGAAACGGTGTTGCCGGTATTGAAGAGCGCACGGCAAAGCGGGTCGTGACCACGGGCTGTGGTCAGGGCACGGTATTTGGCGGGTTGATGGATGAAGTTGATCAGATCGTACTGCCAGATCAGGCACGTATCCGGCAGTCGGCACTGTACCGGATCATCGATACCATCCGCACCCAGCAATCCGTCTATAAAAAAGCGGGTTCCGTACATGGCTGCGCCTTGTTTTCTCAGCATGGTGACTTACTGTATTTCGTCGAAGATGTCGGTCGCCACAATGCGGTCGATGCCATCGCCGGCAAGATGTGGCTGGATGACATGGAAGGCGGCGATAAAATTTTTTACACGACGGGCCGACTGACTTCTGAAATGGTGATCAAGGGTGCGCAAATGGGCATCCCTATTCTGTTGTCCCGTTCCGGTACCACAGAAATGGGACATCAGGTTGCCGAGCAGGTCGGTATGAGTTTGTTTTCCCGGTGCACAGGCCGGCACTTCCTGCTGCTGACCCATGCGCAGCGGATGGTGTTTGAGCCAGAGTTGTTCGCCGAAGTAATGACGGTCACCGAGCGGGTCTGACTTATTGTTCCGGCGAGCTTAGCGCTGGCTGCCGGTATCCCGATGAGGGCGAAAACGGTAAAATACCGCTTTTAACTTTTCTTGATGCTCAGGTCGCTTGCTTCTGTTTCGCAGTCAGACCCCGCATTCCATTCCATGACAGTCCGTACCCGTTTTGCTCCCAGCCCGACCGGCTATCTCCACGTTGGTGGTGCCCGCACCGCTTTGTTCAGCTGGGCATTTGCCCGTCATCATGGCGGCACATTTGTACTGCGTATCGAAGATACCGATCTGGAGCGCTCCACACCGGAAGCGGTACAGGCAATTCTGGACGGTATGAGCTGGCTGGGGCTGGCGCACGACGAAGGTCCTTTCTACCAGATGCAGCGTATGGAGCGTTACCGTGCCGTATTGGCGGAGATGCTGGCGCAAGGTACGGCGTACCATTGCTATTCTTCGCCGGAAGAAGTTGAGGCCATGCGCGAGCGTCAACGGGCTGCCGGCGAAAAACCCCGTTATGATGGTACCTGGCGTCCGGAAACCGGTAAAACCCTGCCAGCGATTCCGGTAGACCGCAAACCTGTGATTCGCTTTAAAAATCCTCTGGATGGTGATGTGACCTGGCATGATGTCGTCAAAGGACAGATCACCATTAACAACCGCGAGCTTGACGATCTGGTGATTGCCCGTCCGGATGGCACACCGACTTACAATTTTTGCGTTGCAGTCGATGACTGGGATATGCAGATCACGCATGTTATCCGTGGCGATGATCATGTGAACAACACCCCACGCCAGATCAACATTCTTAATGCACTCGGTGCGACGCTGCCGCAATATGGCCACGTGCCGATGATTCTCGGCACCGATGGACAGAAATTATCAAAGCGCCGTGATGCTGTCAGTGTCATGGATTACTCCGACAAAGGTTATCTGCCGGAAGCCATGCTGAACTACCTGGCTCGTCTGGGTTGGAGCCACGGAGATGATGAAATTTTCTCCATGGAGCAAATGTGCAGCTGGTTTGATCTGACCCATTTATCTGGTGCAGCAGCGCAATTCAATCCCGAAAAACTGGCGTGGATCAATAATCACTACATCAAAGCCGCAGACAATCAGCGTCTGGCGGATCTGGTGCAACCTGCCATGCTCAAAGACGGTGCTATTTTTGACGGTGCTCCGGTATTGCCAGCAGTGATCGCCTTACTGAAGGAAAGAGCGAATACCACTGTCGAGCTGGCGCAGTCGGCAATGCTGTTTTATCGACAGCCGGCTCCTGATTCCACGCTATTACAGCAGCATCTGACCGATGCTATCCGCCCGGCGCTGACGCAATATATCGAGTTGTGCCGCACCGTCGATTGGAATAAGGCTGCAATTTCCGCTGCATTGAAGCAGGTGCTGGCGGAGCATGGTTTGAAAATGCCACAACTGGCGATGCCGCTGCGTCTGCTGTTGACCGGACAGTTGCAGACGCCATCGATTGATGCAGTGATTGAACTGTTTGGCCGGGACGTGGTTCTCGCTCGCCTGACGTATACGGCCGACTGAGCATTTTGACCGGGGAGGGCTTTACAATATAACGCCTATCCCCTATAATCTTTCTTCTGTTCTGCACCGGGGGTATAGCTCAGCTGGGAGAGCGCTTGCATGGCATGCAAGAGGTCAGCGGTTCGATCCCGCTTACCTCCACCAAAAAAACAGAACAAACACTTGTTGTCCCCATCGTCTAGAGGCCTAGGACATCACCCTTTCACGGTGAGTACAGGGGTTCGAATCCCCTTGGGGACGCCAATAAATTTATTGTGGACAGCAAGTGCAGGTCAGTACGGACAGAATATGTCCCCATCGTCTAGAGGCCTAGGACATCACCCTTTCACGGTGAGTACAGGGGTTCGAATCCCCTTGGGGACGCCAATAAATTTATTGTGGACAGCAAGTGCAGGTCAGTACGGACAGAATATGTCCCCATCGTCTAGAGGCCTAGGACATCACCCTTTCACGGTGAGTACAGGGGTTCGAATCCCCTTGGGGACGCCAGGATGCAAATCAGTCATTTATCCGATTCCACAGATACGACTGCCAATGGACATATGTCCCCATCGTCTAGAGGCCTAGGACATCTCCCTTTCACGGTGAGTACAGGGGTTCGAATCCCCTTGGGGACGCCAGGATGCAAATCAGTCATTTATCCGATTCCACAGATACGACTGCCAATGGACATATGTCCCCATCGTCTAGAGGCCTAGGACATCTCCCTTTCACGGTGAGTACAGGGGTTCGAATCCCCTTGGGGACGCCAGGATTCAAATCAGTCATTTATCCGATTCCACAGATAAGACTGCCAATGGACATATGTCCCCATCGTCTAGAGGCCTAGGACATCACCCTTTCACGGTGAGTACAGGGGTTCGAATCCCCTTGGGGACGCCAGAATGCCAAGAAAAAGCCCGTTTATGACGGGCTTTTTTGCGTTCAAATACTGCGTAAAAAAGAACCGTTTTCTTACGGTTCTTTTTATTATTGATCAAATTTTATTTTTTACTATAAAGCCGNAATGCCAAGAAAAAGCCCGTTTATGACGGGCTTTTTTGCGTTCAAATACTGCGTAAAAAAGAACCGTTTTCTTACGGTTCTTTTTATTATTGATCAAATTTTATTTTTTACTATAAAGCCGATCAAATTCCCCACCATCATCAAAATGTTTTTTCTGTGCTTGTTTCCAGTCACCAAAAACGTCATTTACGCTAAATAAAGTGATGGGCTTGAAATTCATCGCGTATTTCTTTGCTGCCGATTCTGAGCGGGGGCGGAAATAATGTTTGGCTGCGATATCCTGACCTTGTTCCGAATATAAAAATTGCAGATATGCTGTGGCAACTTTGCGGTTGCCGAGTTTATCCACGACTTTATCGACAACCGCAACCGGTGATTCTGCCAGGATGGATATTTTGGGATACACCACATCGTAGTGATTGCCAAATTCCTGCTTCACCAGTTGCACCTCATTTTCAAATGTAACCAGCACGTCACCTATTTCTCTCTGTGTGAAGGTGGTGGTCGCACCACGCCCACCAGCATCCAGTACTGGGACGTTTTTAAAAATATGATCTACCAGTTGCCGCGCTTGTGCTTCGGAACCGCCGCTCTTGATCACGCTGCCCCAAGCTGCCAGATAGGTATAGCGACCATTTCCGGAGGTTTTCGGATTCGGAATAATCACTTTAACGTCTGCTTTTCCTAAATCCTCCCAGTTAGCAATATGCTTGGGATTGCCTTTGCGGGTCAGAAATACCATCGTCGAATAAAAAGGAGCTGAATTGTTCGGGAATAGTTTTGACCAGTCGCCAGGAATTAATCCTTTGTCGGCGAGAATATCCACATCATTTGCCTGATTCATGGTGACGACTGATGCGGCGAGACCATCAATCACAGAACGAGCCTGTTTGCTGGATCCACCGTGGGACTGGTTAATAGTAATAGTTTCTCCGGTCTTTTTCTTCCAGTCGGCAATAAACGCCGGATTGATTTCTTTAAATAACTCTCGGGTAACATCATAGGAGGCATTGAGCAATGGTTCTGTAGCATGTGCTAAGGGCGCCAGCAGTAAACCAATCAGAAAACTCTGGGTCAACGCTAATAAGTACGCTGGAATAAAGCGTGACAACTGGAAAGAAGAGATAGCAGGTGCTGACATATGGATTCCTGTCAATAAAATGGGAATATCTTGCGGGAAAAGATTCGGAAGGAGAACGACAATATTTTTCTATATTTAGACTCGTTTTGATATGAGCTGGAAATCTTGAAATCTTTCCCGGAAAACTGTTTCGCAATCTAAAACGCCCACTGTATAAGCTTCCTCGAAAAGAGTCTGAATCCAAAACCTGCCAGACGTGCTTTGCTTAATATATCAATGCTACACTGATCACCCTTCTGATTTAATGAATTGAGATTCCATGAAGACAAGCGATTTCCTCTTGATTCCTGCGCTGGTCGGTCTGGTGTTGGGCCTGGTGGCATCCCCGGATTTACTTGCGATTGAAAAAGCGAGCGCTGCAGTGCATACGGATGGCATAGATTGGCGTAAAGATAATAATCTCGATGCAGCATTTGCACAGGCAAAAGCATCCAGCCGACCATTATTTCTTTATTGGGGTGCTGCATGGTGCCCTCCATGCAATCAGGTAAAAGCAACAATTTTTAACCGACAGGAATTTATCGATAAATCACGTCACTTCGTTCCGGTTTATCTGGATGGCGATAGTCCTGGCGCGCAGAAACTGGGAGCGCAGTTTAAGGTTCGCGGCTATCCGACTATGATTTTGTTGAAAGCCGATGGTACTGAGATCACGCGTTTGCCGGGTGAAGTTGACTCGGGACGTTACCTGCAAGTGCTGACGCTGGCACTGAATACTTCGGTGTCTGTGAATGACACGTTAAAAATTGCGCTGGGCGGCGGGAAGTCGTTGCGTCATGATGACTGGAGTTTGTTGGCAGACTATTCATGGGATGATCCTGAACAAAAACTGGTGGCACCGAAAGATGTGCCCCAGACCTTGTATCGGCTGGCGGAACTCAGCCCGGCGGGCCCGGATGCTGCGCGTTTATATTTCCGTGCTTTACTGGCGATTGCTTCAGCTAAACCCGGTCAGACCATGCCCGAACTGGATAAGCCAGTGGCGACGCAACGGCTGATTAAGATCCTGAACGATGCAAAAATGGCGCGCGACAATCTTGATCTGGTGGCTGGTGCCGCAGCTGATCTGAGCCGTTTTCTGACTTTGCCTAAGTCAGCGCCGCGTAATCAACTTGTTGCAGCATGGAATATCGCTTTGGTCCGGTTGGCTGATGATCAGCGTCTTTCCCGTACTGACCGACTGGAGGCGCTGAATGCGAAGATCGCGTTGGCTACTCTGGATGGCGCGAAGCCACAAGCCACACTGCAAAATGAGATCCGCAAACGTGTTAATCAGATTGAACAGGCAACGACAGATGCGTATGAACGCCAGTCCGTGGTGAATTCAGCGGCCCATGCGTTGAGTGACGCCGGTTTGCTGAACGATGCAGATCAGTTGTTGAAGGCCGAGTTAAAACGTTCCCATTCACCTTATTATTTCATGTCGTCCTTGGGGAGTAATGCGAAGAAGCGTGGCGATAAGACAGCGGCAGTCAATTGGTATGAGCAGGCTTATCAGGCATCCAAGGGACCTGCAACCCGCCTGCAGTGGGGTTCCAGTTATGTGATGAATCTGGTAGATCTGACTCCGGCGGATGATGCGAAAATCTCCAGCGTCACATCTGCCATATTTGATGAGCTGGACAAAACTGAACATGCATTTTATGAGCGCAACCGTGCTTACCTTGAAAAAATGGGTAAAAAGCTGAACGACTGGAATAAGGATGGTAATCATCAGGCGGCGTACCAGAAGCTGCGCACTCAGTTAAATAGTATTTGTGCCAGATTGCCTGAAGCAGATGATCAGAAGGCTGTCTGTCAGGGTGTTCTGGGCAAGGTCTGAATTCTTGATCGTCCAGGCATGCTGGCCGGTATGCGGAGCAGTCCGGAAACAAAAAATGCGGCTTTTTGCCGCATTTTTTTATCCCATCGGATTTGTCGTGCAAGCGTATCGCGAATTGGTTTCATATTATAATATTGGTATAAGTAACTGACTTTATATGATTGGATTGCATTTTCATGATTCGCTAGAATTGCAAGCTGAGTAATCAACCGATTGTATGCAGTGATTCAGATTGAACATTTAGAAAAGCATTACCATGCCGGCGGGCGCACTATCCACGCATTGCAGAACATTCATCTGCAAATTCAGAAAGGGCAGATTTTCGGTATTATCGGTCGTTCAGGAGCCGGCAAAAGCACGCTGCTGCGGACACTGAATCTGCTTGAACGTCCTTCCGCCGGAAAAATTCTGATCGAGGGGGAAGACATCACGCAATATGACTCCCGGCAATTACACGCACTGCGGCAACGTACCGGAATGGTATTTCAGCACTTTAATCTGCTGTATGCCAAAACGATTGCGGAAAATATCGATTTTCCCCTTCGTCTGACCGGGCAGTACAGCAAAGAGCAGCGTCAGCAGCGCGTCACTGAACTGCTTGAGCTGGTCGGGCTGACAGCGCAGCGTCATCAATATCCGGCACAGCTTTCCGGCGGACAGAAACAGCGCGTCGGCATTGCCCGTGCATTGGCCAATTATCCGCATTTACTGTTATGTGATGAGGCAACTTCTGCCCTGGACCCGGAAACAACCCAGTCCATTTTGCGTCTGCTGTCAGAGATTAATCAGAAGCTGGGACTCACGATCGTGCTGATTACGCATGAAATGCAGGTGATCCGTTCTATTTGCGATCAGGTGGCGGTGATTGATGCAGGGCAGATTGTGGAAAATGGTCTGGTGATCGATGTTTTTCTCCATCCGCAACACCCGGTGACGCGCAGCATGGTGGCTGAAAATCAGGATCAGGATATCGGCTTTCTGCGCGAAATGGAGCGCGACCCGGGTAGTGTTCTGGTGCGACTTACTTATGTGGGCTCTGCTACTTATGCGCCGATACTCAGCCGCATTGCAGCACAGACCAGTGCCCAGATTGCGATTTTGCAGGGGACGATTTCCCGTATCAAAGACACGCCATATGGACAGTTATTGATCGAACTCAGAGCGAATCCGGAACAGGTGGCGCAGGTGCTGAGTTTGCTGCGGAGCTGGCAGGTCACGGCAGACATCATCGAAACTGAAACAGGAGTGGCGTAATGGATTTCTCTCATATCGACTGGCAGGATATTGCGCAGGCAACGCTCGATACACTGACCATGACCGGTTTTTCTCTTTTTTTCACGATCCTGCTAGGCTTGCCGCTGGGGATATTTTTATTCATGACAGGTAAAAAACAAGTGCTGGAGCAGCGTGGCGTGTATGCGGTGCTGTCTGTGATGGTGAACGTCTTGCGTTCAGTACCATTCATCATTCTATTGATTGTCCTGATCCCGTTTACCTTGCTGCTGGTCGGCACTTCACTGGGTGTGGCAGGTACGATTCCGCCGTTGGTGATTGGGACGACACCTTTTTTTGCCCGTCTGGTGGAAAACGTGTTGCGTGAAGTTGATCGCGGCATTATTGAGGCTTGTCAGGCGATGGGGGCCAAAACGCATCAGATCATTTTGCAGGCTTTATTGCCTGAAGCCTTGCCCGGTTTGCTGGCTGCCGCAACGGTCACGACAATTACTCTGGTGTCGTATGCCGCAATGTCCGGTGTGATTGGCGGCGGCGGATTGGGCGATCTGGCATTGCGGTATGGTTATCAGCGTTTCCAGACCGACGTGATGATCGTCACGGTTGCCATACTGATTTTGCTGGTGCAGTTGCTGCAATACGCCGGGGACTGGCTCGTCATTCATTTTTCCCGAAAATAAATTTATATCATTTCTCTTAAGGATATTTCACATGGCATTTCAATTCAAAAAAACACTGCATCAATTATTGGCATCTGCGTTGGTCGTGACCGGACTGGTTCCCGGTATCTCTGCCATGGCTGCAGAAACGCTGACGATTGCGGCGACACCGGTTCCACATGCGGAAATTCTGGAATTCATTAAGCCTCAGCTGGCAAAAGAGGGCATCGATCTCAAGATCAAAGTATTTACGGATTACGTGCAACCTGCAGTGCAGGTCAATGAAAAGCACCTGGATGGAAATTTCTTCTTGCATCAACCGTATTTGAACGAGTTTAAAAAGAGTCACAGTAACGATATTGAGGTGCCTGTTACCAAGGTACATGTTGAGCCATTTGCAGCCTATTCCACCAGGTACAAAAAAGTGGCGGATATTCCGGAAGGCGCAACAGTCGCTATTCCTAACGATCCGTCAAATTCCGGCCGTGCTTTGCTGCTGCTCGCCAGACAAGGATTGCTGAAGCTGAAAGATGTCAACAATATTTCGGCAACGAAGAAAGATATTATCGATAATCCTAAAAAACTGAAATTCAAAGAACTCGAAGCGGCAACATTGCCACGGGTTTTGAATCAGGTTGATCTGGCTCTGATTAATACTAATTATGCGATTGAGGCAAAGCTGAATCCGGTAAAAGACTCTTTGTTTATTGAGGACGCACATTCGCCATACGCTAATCTGCTGGTGGCGCGTGAAGATAATAAAAACAGTCCGGCTTTCAAAAAGCTGATTGCTGCGTTGAATTCCCCGGAAGTAAAGAAATTTATTGAGGAAAAATATAAAGGTGCAGTGGTTCCTGCTTTCTGAGCGTATTGACCAGCAACAGTGACAATAAAGCGGGCAAGAAAAAACGCTGCCGGGATTTAACCGGGCAGCGTCTTTTTTACAGTGTTCACGCAGCTTTGCGCTGCCAGAAAAAGATCTTTGGCAGATCAGTTGCGAACGACCTTCTTGTATTCGTTAGTACGGGTATCGATTTCAATCATGTCGTCCTGGCTCACGAACAACGGTACCTGAACGATATGACGATTGGCTTCAATCGCATTTTCAATTTTGGCTTCTTTCAGTACGTTACCGGAAGTGTTGCCTTTGACTGCCGGTTCGGAGTAGATCACCTGACGGACGATGGTTGTCGGTAATTCGACGGAGATTGCTTTGCCATCATAGAACACAGCTTCACATTCCATGCCATCTTTCAGGTAGTGCAATGCATCACCCAGGTTTTCTTCTTCGATTTCAAACTGGTTGTATTCTTCATCCATGAAAACAAACAGAGGGTCAGCAAAGTAAGAGTAAGTCACTGGTTTTTTATCCAGAACAACAACGTCAAACTTGTCGTCGCCACGGAAAACGTTTTCCTGCGGGCTGTTAGTCAGCAGGTTTTTCATTTTCCATTTGTAAGTGAAGCCAGTACGGCTGGAGCCGTTAACATCGGAGCGCAATACGATCATTGGCTTGCCATCAACCATAATAATGTTGCCAACGCGAATTTCTTTTGCAAATTTCATAGCGAATATACGTAAAAAGGTGGTTGCATAAAGATCATCTGTTGCCTGTTGGTTTTAAGAGCCACGCAAGCCGACGTTTGATCGAATCTGAAAACACATGAAAAAATAACCGTGCATTATACCGCATTAATGACGGTTTTTTCCTGAATGGCAGCGACAAACTGCAGAAGATTGCTGCACAGATCACCATGTTTCAAGATCTCCTGCTTCCACTGCAGGCTGATACCGGATTGCGCAGCGGCGGTCACCATCTCTTGCCACAAATTTTTCCATTCAGCAGCGGATGGCTGGGTGACACCATTCCATGCGAGAGAGAAATTGTGAATGTTGGTTGCATCGGCCAGCTGGGTTGACAGGACGTCGGTGTAGCGCTTGAGAAACGCCTGTAGTTTAACGTGATGCAGCGCATTCTCTTGCGGATAAATGTGCCAGACGAACGGTTTGCCTGCCAGTTGCGCACGGACAAAAGAATCTTCTCCCCGCACAAAATTGATATTGCACGACCAGAGCAGTTGATCATAAACAGTTTGCGGTATCAGTGGTATGACGTGTACCGTGAGTGCGCCTCGGGTCGCCACCGCACCCCTGACAGATGGTGCATCAAGAAAGGCCGACACAATCTCGTAAGCTACACCTTCAGGAACCAGGCAGGTGACAGGATGGGCAGAATTTTTCCAGACTTCAAATAAAGCCGTTACCGGAGCATGCGGATAGCAAAACAGGGAGATCAGTTCAGACTGTATTTCTGTTTCGGACAAACCCAGCGATTTCAGAAAATCAGTTTTGCCATTGTTTGCTACAAATGCCGATTGCCGGTGCTCTGTACCGGACTCAAAAAGCAGACCACCGGTTTTTGGGGTAAATCCGGGGAAGAAAAAATATTTGGTGAGCGAATAGCGTGGGTGCGGCGAAGGCAGACTATGGCAGCCCTCCACCCATTCTTCCGCGGTTAAACCTTCAAGATTCAGCCAGACCGGTTGCGGTGAGCGCTGGGACATGGCAGCGATATAGGCAGGAGGAATGTCGCAACCAAAAAATTCAATCACGATGTCTGCAATGTCATCTGCCGTGAATGTCTCTTCCTGATGTACCCAGTGCCTGATCTGGATTCCTGCGATTTCTTGTTGCGGCTGGTCAGGGCGAACTTCCGGGCAAAGACGCTGAAAAGTGACCAGGTCATCTACCCAAAGCGTGACAGCGATTCCATGCTCGCACTGTAATTGACGTGACAGGCGCCAGCAAATGCCGATGTCGCCGTAATTGTCGACGACTTTGCAGAACAGAGCGAGGGTGGTGAAGTGCGATTGATTCTGTGACATGCAAGAGAATTGAATAGTGGGAAGGCGGCGTTCAGCTATCCTGCCTGATTTGGTTACAGAGGCTCAGGCAAAATGATTTTTCCATTCGCGCAATGCCGCAAAGTGGCTGATATCGTCTTGCGGGAATGGGATTTTACCTTGAACCAGGAGCGTATTGACAACACTGGTTTCCCGGATCCGCAGGAACGGATTAGTCTGTTTTTCCAGTTCCAGGCTGCTGGGTACAGTCGGTATCCCTTGATTGCGCTTGTTTTGCTCGTCAAGACTTCTCTGCTGCAATATCTGGTTATGTGGTTCAACTGCCGCGGCAAAGCGCAGGTTCGCGAGCGTGTATTCATGCGCGCAATACACCAGGGTCTGATCGGGCAGACTGCACAGCGTATCCAGCGAGTGCAGCATTTGCGCAGGAGTGCCGTCAAACAGTCGGCCGCAGCCCCCGGCAAACAATGTATCACCACAAAACAGCCATTTCTGATCCGGGCAGAAGTATGCAACATGCTCTCTGGTATGACCTGGAACGGTGATGACCTGCAGCAGACAATCCGGGCTGGGAAGATGAATCTGCTGAGCATTACCGACGACATGGCTGACCGATGGAATCGCCGGATGGGCTGGTCCATAGACAGGCACGGCATGCTTTTTAAGCAGGGCGGATATACCGCCGGTATGATCCCCGTGGTGATGGGTAATCAGGATGGCTGAGAGTGCTAAATGACGTTTTTGTAAAGCCTCTTCAACCGGCACGGCATCGCCCGGGTCCACCACGACAGCAGTATGGCCATCATGAATGATCCAGAGATAATTGTCGTCAAAAGCCGGTACAGTCAATATACTCAGAGAATTCTTCATGAACAGTGTGAAATCTGTGGAAAAGGACATTATAGACCTCGATAGCTGGCTGGAGCTTCCTCCTGGTCAATACATCCGGAATTGGGAACAGGCATTCCTTGCAACGCTGACGGTTGATATTTTCGGGTTCAATGCACTGCAGATCGGCATGCCGCAAATTGATGCGCTGGCAGCCAGTCGTATGCCGCACCGGTGGTATACCAATCCGGTATTGACTGGCAGTAATTCGGAAGCCAATCAGCGGATTGCCGTAGTCCATGAGTTCACTGAACTGCCGTTTGATGCGCAGAGCATTGATCTGGTGGTGTTGCCGCATGTACTCGAATTCGCCGTTGAACCGCACCAGATTCTGCGTGAGGTGGAGCGGGTCTTGATTCCGGAGGGGCGCGTCATCATTACCGGTTTTAACCGTGCCAGTTTATGGGGTTTGAGGCAGTTTGCCGGGCGGATCAATCAGAATTATTACCTGCCCCGTGAGGGGGAATTCATCAGCTCGCCGCGCCTGAAAGACTGGTTGAAATTGCTGAATATGGAAATAGCAGGTGTGGATTTCGGTTGTTACGCGCCATCCTGCCATACTGAAAAATGGCTGCAGCGCTTTCAGTTTATGGAAAATGCCGGGCGTCAGTGGTGGACGCCGTTGGGAGCGGTTTATGTGATCCAGGCTGTCAAACGTGTCAGGGGTATGCATTTGATTGGCCTCGCATGGAAACAGCAACGGCTGACCCGTGCGCATGTTGTGCCGTTGGTGAATAAAATGAAAAAGTAATATGGATAAAATTGAGATTTATACAGATGGTGCCTGTAAGGGGAATCCCGGTGTCGGCGGCTGGGGTGCATTGCTGGTGGCGGGCAGCCGTCAGAAAGAATTGTTTGGCGGCGAACGTGAGACCACCAATAACCGGATGGAATTAATGGCGGTGATACAGGCGCTTCAGGCATTGAAACGTCCTTGCCACATCATATTGCACACTGACAGTCAGTATGTGCTGAAGGGCATGACAGAATGGCTGAGCGGTTGGAAGGCCAAGGGCTGGAAAACGGCATCGAAGGCGCCGGTCAAAAATGTCGACTTGTGGCAGACACTTGATGCGGCGCAAGGCGTGCACCAGATTGAGTGGCGCTGGGTGCGTGGCCATACCGGTCATCCGGGCAATGAAAGGGCCGATCAGCTGGCCAACAAGGGGGTTGACAGCGTATTAAGCGGATCGTCCGGAGCAGCGCAGAGTCCAGCGGAAGAATAAGGATGAGCAGGAACGGTTGCAGCCGCGATCAATATGCTTGCTGTGATAGCCGCAGATACCGGTCAGGGGCGCTGGCTGAGCCCCGCTTCAAATTGCTGCAGAAACTCATGGACATGGTAAGCATCGACTAAACCGTGGTGTACAAAGGTGGCAACCGGCATACTCCATTCACCGTGGATGTGTGAGCAGCGTCCGACTGAAATCTTGGGTACGCTGTCCAGCCCGTCGTGCCGGCGCGCGTGGGTGATTCCGGTGAAATGTAACCATGGCATCGCCGAAAAATGAATCACATCATCACGCTCGCAGTCCTGATTAACACACAGACCGGCGGCATTTTTGACCTGATCCATGGCTTGCCGGGCATGCTGGCTGAATGTCTGAAAATCTGGCGTAAACTCAATCGGGCAAAAGCCAAATGTATGGTCACTGCAGCTGATCGTGGCATTCGCATGGATGACAGCATAATCAACAACCTGCTGCCCGTGAATGCGGTAACGCATGGCTTCAGTTTGCTGAATAGCCTGCAGGCAACGGTGAAGATAAAACAGGAAAAAGGAAATACCTTCCTGTTTGCAATATTGATAGCCTGCGCTGCAATTGACGTCGGTGACAATACCGTGAAAAGGCTCATCCAGACGGGAAAAAAATTCAAAGTGCTCGCGACGATTCCAGCTGGACAGATCAAGAATTCTTTTCATTATCCGGTGTTGTCAAAAGTTATCGGTGTGATCAGGCAAAAAACGGGCAGAAAACTCTGCCCGTTATCTCTGCCCGCTATGGTATGTGATCCGCATGGCTCCTGTCACATCAGATACAAGATGACAGCGCACCGGTGTTGTTAACGCATTGCTGCGATCATCTGCTCCAGCTTGACGGTATCGGCACAGAAGGCGCGAATGCCCTCAGCCAGTTTTTCTGTCGCCATAGCATCTTCATTCAACTGAAAGCGGAACGCTTTTTCGTTCATCTCGATTTTGCTGATCGATGCACTGACTGCGCTTTCGACACTCAGTTTCGGAGTGACCGGTGTCGCGGAGTCAGCCAGTTTTTGCAGCAGTTCAGGACTGATGGTGAGCAGGTCGCATCCTGCCAGTTCTAAAATCTGGGAAGTATTGCGGAAGCTGGCACCCATGACCTCGGTCCGGTAGCCGAATTTACGGTAGTAGTTGTAGATTTTTTTGACGGACAGTACGCCCGGATCATCGGCACCGAAAATTTCCTGGCCGGTTTTGGCTTTGTACCAGTCGTAAATGCGACCAACAAAAGGGGAAATCAGCTTAGCCCCTGCTTCAGCACAGGCAATCGCCTGTGCAAGGCAGAACAGCAAAGTCATGTTGCAGCGGATGCCTTCTTTTTCCAGAATTTCCGCTGCCTGTATGCCTTCCCAGGTGGAGGCGATTTTGATCAGTATCCGTTCCCGGGGAATACCGGCGGCTTCATACATTGCAATCAGTTTACGCCCTTTGGCAACCGTTGCTTCGGTATCGAACGACAGCCGGGCATCAGTTTCGGTTGATACCCTGCCCGGAATTTCATTCAGGATTTGCAGACCAAAAGCGATGAGTAAACGATCAATGGTGTCGTCCACGGATTGACCGGCTGTTTCTGTCACGGCCTTTTCCAGCAGATGACGGTATTCCGGCTTTTGCACGGCTTTCAGTATCAACGACGGATTCGTCGTGGCATCGCGTGGTGTGTAAGCCTTGATGGCCTGGAAATCGCCGGTATCGGCAACAACGGTGGTGTACTGTTTCAGTTGTTCAAGTTGATTCATAGTAGTCATTCGTAGTTATTCCATGGTGAATTCAAAGCTTAACTTCAACAACCGGTGATCCGGAAACGATTTCACCGATCACTGTGGCATCATGAAAACCTTCCTCGCGAAAAATAGCCAGTACCTGTTCCACGGCGGACGGTGCGCAGGAAACCAGCAGGCCACCTGAAGTCTGCGGATCGGTCAGTAAAGCCTGTTGATAAACGGCCACGCTTGCATCAAGACGGACTTCATGGCCATAGGCTGCCCAGTTGCGGGCGGATGCACCGGTGACATAGCCAGCCTGTGCCAACGAAGTGACCTGATCGAGCAGGGGGATGGCAGACAGCGTCAGTCGGGCCTGTAATCCGGAACCGCGACAAATTTCCAGCAGGTGTCCGAGCAATCCGAAACCTGTTACGTCGGTCATGGCATGCACATCTGCCAGATGGGACAAACGCTGGCCGGGGCGATTCAGTTTGGTGGTGCTGGCAATCATACTGGCATAACCGGCATCGTCGAGCGCCTGTTTTTTGAGTGCCGCAGATAAGATGCCAACTCCAAGACCTTTACCGAGGATAAGCTGGTCGCCCGGCTTGGCATCAGCATTACGTTTCACTTTTGATGGATGAATCAGTCCCATTACGACCAGGCCGTAAATCGGTTCTACGGAATCGATGGTGTGACCGCCGGCAATCGGAATACCCGCTTCGGCACAGATTGTTTCACCGCCCCGGATGATCTGTCCGATGACATCCAGCGGCAGTTGACTGACCGGCATACCTACCAGCGCCAGCGCCATGATCGGGGTGCCGCCCATGGCGTAAATATCCGAGATTGCATTGGTTGCTGCAATCCGCCCGAAGTCGAACGGGTCATCAACAATAGGCATGAAAAAGTCAGTAGTGGCAATCAGCGCCTGTTCGTCGTTGAGTCGATAGACGGCAGCGTCATCGGAAGTTTCAATGCCGACCATGAGCGCAGCAGGAACCGGAAAGCCTGCAGATTTTTTGAGAATTTCGGCAAGTACGCCAGGCGCAATCTTGCAGCCGCAGCCGCCGCCATGAGAAAAGGAAGTCAGGCGCAGGGCTTGGTCAGGGTTGGAGCTCATGTATGCAGTAGTGATGCGTTGATCAAGATAGCGATTATACGCTGGCAGTGCAGTATAAAAAAAAAGCGACCCCAGAAGAGATCGCTTTTTGGTGATACGGTTTATTGCAGAAATACTATATGGTGTCCGGTGTACGTGATATCAGCGGCCAGATCAGTAATCGCCAAAACTGCGGCGGGCGCCGCCCTCAGTCTGACGGTTGCCTTTGTAAGCACTGCCGCCGTCTTTGCGCGGAGCAGTGCTGCTGCCCGGTTTGCTGAAAGAACGTTGTCCAGGTTTGCTGTTGTTGCCGTAGCCGCTCTTACGATTGTCACCCGGCTTCCAGCCTTGTGGTTTGCGGGCTGATGTACGGCTTGGCGCCGCAGTCTTCTTCGGCTCAAAACCCTCGATGACATCGACCGGAATCAGTTGCTTGGTAAAGCGCTCGATACGCTTTACGTGCATGCTTTCCGCATGGTTCACCAGCGATACCGCTACGCCTTTACGGCCTGCACGACCAGTACGGCCGATACGGTGTACGTAGTCTTCAGGGAATTTCGGCAGGTCGTAATTGAATACGTGGGTGATGCCTGGCACGTCGATGCCACGTGCGGCAACATCGGTTGCTACCAGAACGCGGATATGACCACGGCGCAAGCCGTCCAGTGTGCGGTTGCGCGCGCCCTGATGCATGTCGCCATGCAATGCGGCAGCAGCAAAACCGGCGATATTCAAACGATCGGCAATTGTGTCGGCGTCGCGCTTAGTGGCCGTAAACACCACGGCCTGATCCAGCGATACATCACGCAGCAAGTGGTCGAGCATACGATTTTTGTGCGACAGATCGTCAACGAAGTGGACTTTCTGCTGAATGTTTTCGTGCTTGCTGGCAGAGCCGGCAATCTGAATCACCATGGGCTCCGTCGTGATACGTTTTGCCATATTGCCCACAACGCCATCGAGTGTCGCCGAGAACAGCATAGTCTGACGTGTCGGTGGTGTCGCTGCAACGATTTTTTCGATATCGTCAATGAAGCCCATGTCCAGCATGCGGTCGGCTTCGTCCAGAACCAGCATTTGCAGTTCAGAGAAATCGATCTTGCCGGATTCCATGTGATCAATCAGGCGGCCAGGTGTGGCGACCAGAATTTCAGGATTGCGGGACAGCAATTGCATCTGTTTCGGGTAAGGCATGCCACCCAGAATCGATACTGCTTTCAGACGGCGGGTATAAGCACTGTATTTGTCCGTCGCGGTTGTCACCTGCAGAGCCAACTCACGGGTTGGTGTCAGAACCAGCATTTTTGGCTTTGCCGCCACAAAGCGCGGACGGTCGCCGCGGGAACGGGCAGACTGGCGCTCCTGATTCGGTGTTTTCGCGTTGGTATAGCTGATGACTTCGGCAGTGGCTAATTTGTGCAGGGCTGGCAGCATGAATGCGGCCGTTTTACCAGAACCGGTCTGGGAAGAAACCAGCAGGTCACGTCCGTTGATCGCAGCAGGAATCGCCTGCTCCTGTACCGGCGTCGGCTGGGTATAGCCGGCATCAGTCAGTGCGCGGATGATATTGACGTGGAGGCCTAATTCTTCAAAATTCATGAAATTCTTTCGTAAAAATGGAGCACGCTGCGCAAACAGCGCGCGCAAATCAGCAGCGCCAACCAAACGAAATGAACACAGAAAATCCAACTACGGACGACAATGAAATTTCGGCACAAAAGCTTTGCGCCGGGATGATGTCTATCGGGTGTTACCAGACATGCAGGGCGGGAGGGCTTTTTTATGCATCATCCAACAGAGGACGTGCAGAGGCTTGCGATGCTACTCAGGTTTTGCACTGATATTGCAGTGCAAAAACAAGATCATACATGAATTTACATGCTTACGCAGAAAAATTTCACGCAAGTATCTTGAAAGCAGGAGTGAATGCGGGTGATTCAGCCGCCGGGAGTGCAGGATTTGACCCAGCTTAGCCGCACATCGCCGTTTTCCTGAAACCGGAAACGACGGGATTGCCAGCCGGATGAGAACAGGTACAGCACCTGATCGTAATAGACGTCGGTACGAACGCTGTATTTTTGCACTCGCTGGCGCTGCTGTTCCAGTACGGAGTGCGCGTTACTGCTTTCCAGAAACGGTAGCAGTGCTGCGGAGAATCCGGCAGAGGCAGCGCTTTTAACTTCGCCAGTCATGACATCGACATATTCTGGTGGGTAGGTTTTTGCTTCAGTCAGCGTTGCCATGGGTTGCAGGGTTTTCAGCAGGGCAGGGCGCAAGGCGTCGCGTTCAGACAGCATGCCTGCCCACAGATAAACGCGAATCGCGTTATAACCGCCCTCGCCCAGTCCGACTGCATCAGGTTGAAAACCTTTTTCCTGACTGTAAACAACCCAGTCTGCGGCATAACCTCTGGGGGCGGAACTCAGAATGATCCGGTTTGAGGACTGGATCAGTTTATTCCAGCGGGAATCGTTATCGTGTTGTGCAAACCAGCGCAATAACTGAATTGGCATATAGCTGGCATTAAGTTTCCAGCTGCGATTTGGCAAGGTAAATCCGTAGGGCGCTGGCAACAAGGTCAGACCCAGGTTGGGAATGTTTTCCGTTTCTTCGTTCAGGATGCGCTGAGCCAGTGCATGTGACAGGCGAATGTAACGGCGGTCGTTCCAGACCTCTCCCGCAATACCCAGCGCATAAGCCAGCCACAGGTCGGCATCTGAGGCGGAATTCATGTCCAGCACACCCCAGCTGCCATCAGTACGCTGTCCCCATTGCCAGGCAGGAAGACGTGCCGTCAGGTCACCGCCCGCCAGGTTGTTTTCTGTCCAGCGCAGCAGATTATCAAAGCTGCTGCGGTCATTGGCAGCCAGTGCAAAAAACATGGCGTATGCCTGACCTTCGGAAACGGTTTGCTTATTGGGTGTGCTGTGGTCGACTACCCGGCCTTCCGGCGTAATAAACATCTGCCTGAAATGCAGCCACTCTGGCCAGGAGGCGGAGCAGACGGCGTTGGCGGTGAGCATAGATTGATTGCCTGAGCATCCTGGCAGGATAATCAGAATCAGGGATATGGCAATCATAATCAGGCGGAAAATGCGCATATTCTGGATACCGGCATAATGATGTAAGGTATTTGTCGAATTGCCCTAGGGTAATGTTACTACAATTGTTAAAAATTGTTAACGTTATCTTTATTGAAAGTGTAGTCGATCGAAATAGATTTGGAAACCACTATTTTTGCTGATACTGAAGTTTCCCGGTTTGTTTTAATCCAGAATTTAAATATTATCTTTCTTGAAATAATTATTATCTTGGAAATGAGTGGAAATAGCTGAAAATAAGATAATTTTTTGTTAGATCAAGCGGTCATATAGAAATATTGCCGCATAATATCTGACCGGAATTTTTGCTTGTTTTTTACAGATAAGCCTTTGTTGCGACCAGATCGTGAAGACATGCGGAGGCGCTTCGCATAACCGGGTTTTGCTGGGGAAAAAGAAAAAAGCTGCAAATTCAATTTGCAGCTTTTCAGGGTAAGAGATGAAGGACGGTAATACTGCAGATCAGCGGTCGTAAGTGTCTGCATTCAGACCCATGACGTGGGAGAAACCACCGTCAACATACGTGATTTCCCCTGTGATGCCGTTTGCCAGATGTGACAGCAGGAATGCTGCGGTATTGCCGACATCTTCAATCGTCACGTTGCGGCGCAGCGGTGCATGGTCTGCGACGAAGCCCAGCAGTTTACCGAAATCCTTGATACCGCTGGCTGCCAGGGTCTTGATCGGTCCGGCAGAAATGCCGTTCACGCGGATGCCCTTTTTACCCAGGTCTTCTGCCAGATAGCGCACCGACGCTTCCAGCGAGGCTTTTGCCAGTCCCATGGTGTTGTAGTGAGGAATCGCACGGATCGCTCCCAGATACGACAGGGTCAGCAGGGAGGAGTCTTCGCGCAGCATCGGTAAAGCGGCTTTTGCCATTGCCGGGAAACTGTATGCAGAGATGTCATGCGCAATACGGAAGGCTTCGCGCGAAAAACCATCGAGGAATTCGCCGGCAATCGCTTCACGCGGGGCAAAGCCGATAGCGTGCACCAGTCCATCCAGTTGATCCCAGTGCTGACCGAGGTCTTTAAACACGGCTTCGATCTGTTCGTCGCTGGCAACGTCGCAGTCGAAAATCAGTTTGCTGTCAAATTCTGCAGCGAATTCGGTGATTCTGTCTTTAAACCGGTCACCGACATAAGTGAATGCCAGTTCAGCGCCTTCGCGTTTGCAAGCCTGGGCGATGCCGTAAGCGATAGAACGGTTGGACAGCAAACCGGTGATCAGAATTTTTTTGCCTTGCAGAAATGCCATGTTGACTCCAGATAAAATCGCCGCACTGGCACGTCCGGAAAAACGTGCCGATACAACGCTTTGGTTGTTCGGGAAGTGCGCTGGGCGGTCAGCCGCTGCGCATTTCCTTTGTTCATTGTTTCTATCCATCACAGTGATTGGACGTACATTTTGTTGTGTCTGCAGCAAGCTGACACAACAACAGGTCGGAATTGTAGATGCTAAGTGTGAATCGGGCAAATGTCGGTGATTTCTCCTGGTGGCCACTGAAATAAAAGCATGTTCGTACAAATTTCATGCGCTTGCCGGAATCCGGGGAATTTGCGCAACGTGATTCCGGATGGCTTGAGATATGAAATATACTAGGAGGAGTATATTTGGGGCTCCTTTGTTGACGCTGATAATGGGCCTGATTTTTCAGATACTCTCTCTGCATTCATATTGATACTGCTGACGATGGCATACTGACGGCTGAGGCCAGTCCACGCGGAATTGCACTGAGCAGCGTTCTGGTATAGGCATGCTGCGGCTGATGGTACAGATCATCGGCATTGGCCAGCTCCACGACTTTCCCCCTGTTCATGACCATGACCTGATCGGCGATGTATTTCACGACGGCCAGATCATGGGAAATGAAGATATAAGATAGTCCGAATTCTTCCTGCAGATCCTGCAATAGATTGAGCACCTGCGCCTGCACTGAAACATCCAGGGCCGACACAGATTCGTCGCAGATCAGCACTTCCGGTTTCATGGCCAGGCAGCGGGCGATGGCAATGCGCTGGCGCTGGCCGCCGGAAAATTCGTGAGGATAGCGATAAAATGCGGTTGCCGGCAGTCCGACTTTATCCAGCAGTTGAACCGCCAAGGCAGCACGCTGGCCATCATTGCCGCCAATCTGGTGGATCTGCATCGGCTCCATCAGAATCTGGCCGATCGTGAAACGGGGATTCAGTGAGGCATAGGGATTCTGAAAAATGATCTGTATACGCCGCTTGTAAGGGAGGAAATCCTTGTCCGGCATGGCGAGGATATTTTTCCCGTCGAACATTGCCTGACCGCTGCTGGCGCGGTGCAGCCGCATCAGGGTCAGTCCGACCGTGGTTTTACCTGAGCCGGATTCACCGACCACTCCCAGTGTTTTGCCGCGCGCGAGCTGGAACGAAACATCATCGACGGCTTTAAATTCTTTTTTACCGAATAAGCCTTCCCGGGTGAAAAAACTCTTACTCAATCCGCGCACATCCAGCACAATGTCTTCACTGCCATGTAATCCGCGCTGCCGCTCCCGCTGTTCCGGCAGGGTATTGTCGTTTTCAATAAAATCCGCAATGACTGGTAACCGCCACGGGCGCTTGTCGAGCGAAGGGCGGCAATGTAGCAAGGCCTGCGTATAACTGTCTGCCGGGTGATGGAAAATCTGTTGCGTGGTGCCGGTTTCGCGAATTTCTCCATGCCGCATCACGATGACCTGATCGGCGATTTCACCTACCAGCGCCAGATCATGCGTAATAAACAGCACCGACATCTGATGCTTGACGCGTAACTTGTGAATCAGTTCAATAATCTGCTTTTGTATCGTGACGTCGAGTGCCGTTGTCGGTTCATCGGCAATCAGCAGCTTCGGTTCGCAGGCAATCGCCATCGCAATCATGACGCGCTGCTGCTGTCCGCCGGACATCTGGCTGGGGTAGGCATCTATTTTGTGTTCCGGTTCTGGAATGCCGACTTCCTCCAGCAGGGCAATGGCCCGTTTACGCGCCTGTTTTGCATTCATACCCATGTGCAGTTGCAAGACTTCCGCAATCTGAAAACCGACAGTAAATACCGGGTTCAGCGAACTCATTGGTTCCTGAAATATCATCGACATATCTTTACCGCACAACTGACGGCGTTGTTCGGTGGACAGCTCCAGCAGCTTGCGTCCTTCAAACAGAATCCGGCTGCCATTGCCAATCTGCGAGGTATCCGGCGGCAATAAGCCCATGATAGCCAGTGAGCTCACAGATTTTCCGCTGCCGGATTCCCCGACCAGGGCGACGGTGCAATTGCGCGGAATGGAAAAAGAAATGCCCTTGACGGTTTCTATGCTGTCTTTTTTATTGATGCGAAATGATATCCGCAGATCACTGACTTCAAGTAATGGCGTATCTGTCTGCATAGAAATTCCTTATTTCAGTTTGGGGTCCAGCGCGTCGCGCAAGGCATCGGTGAACAAAGAGAAGGCGGTGACCAGCACAGCCATTGCACTGGTCGCTGCGACCAGCTGCCACCATTTACCCAAAATTAATTCGTTCTGCGCCTCATTCAGCATACTGCCCCAGGAGACCGTGCCGACCGGCACACCGAATCCGAGAAAACTCAGGATTACTTCTGACTTGATAAATCCAACCACCAGAATTGATACCTGGACCAGGGCGACATGGCTGACATTCGGAAAAATATGGATAAACATTTTCCGCCAGTGCGAAGCGCCTATGGCATCCGCCGCCCAGACATACTCACGGTTCTTGTGTTTCATATACTCGGCGCGCATCAGGCGAAACGGGCCGGTCCAGCCGGTAAATGCCAGAATCAGAATGATGGTGCCAACCCCTTTTTGCTGGAGCACCGCCGCCACCGCCAGCACCAGCAACAAATAGGGGATCGAGGTGAAAATACTATAAAACCAGTTAAAGAAATCATCTGCCCAGCCACCAAAATAACCGGCGGCGGCACCAAACAGAGTTCCCAGTAAAGTCGCCAGCAAAGCGGCGACCAGGCCGACGACGATTGATGTTTCGGCTCCTTTGATCGTTTTTTTGACGATGTCATGCCCCCATTTGTCTGCGCCAAAAGGCAGGGTGGCGGCGCGCTGGATGGCGTGCGCTTTGCCTGATTTCGCCATTTCAGCCTGAATTTCTGCCATTTCTGCTGCCAGCGGATCAGCAATGCCGTAATCATTCAGGACGTTTGTTTGTGTTCCGTTTTTCTGTCGCAATTCACGCAGTACATCTTTCAGCGGATCAAAGGGATTATCCGGCACAGCGGCTGATGATGCGGGTGTTGTTGCACTTTCAGGCTGGCTGGCGCCGATGAAATGCGGTGGTGCGTAGCTGACACCGGTTTCATTTTCCCAATCAGCGGCAATCAGTCCGCTGACTGATAATAAAAGCGTCAGCAAAAATGCCAGCACGACAGCAAGGGCGATCATGGCGGTATGATCTGCACGCAGACGGCGCCACGCCAGCGCCCATAAACCTGGAGAAGTGGATTGATTCATCGGGAAGAGATTGGAATGCATGACCGGTCCTTATTTCAGCTGAACACGCGGATCAACTGCCTGATACAGCAAATCGGTCAGGAGATTAAATAACATCGTTGCAGCTGCTACATATACAGTGATTGCCTTAATGACTGGAAAATCACTGCGTTCAACGGCCAGAATCACTTCTCTGCCAATGCCTGGGATAGAAAAAAAACGTTCAATCAGGAATGCCCCAATCAGCAATGCCGGCAGATTGGACATGACATGGGTGATGATGGGGATAGACGCATTGCGCAGCACATGCACCCATTTCACACGGCGCTCCGGCACACCTTTGGCGCGTGCCGTCCGTACATAATCCTGGTTCACTTCATCCAGTACAAAGCTGCGGAACAGACGTAGGCTGGGCGCTACGCCCACCGCCAGCGCAATCAGTATCGGCAACGCCGAATAGCGAAGTAAATTTTCCGTCAGGCTATTGCCCCATCCCTGTACGGGAAAAAATCCGAGTTGGTAGGCAAACACATATTGCCCGACGATGATGTACACCAGAATGCTGATCGACATGCCGACGGTGCAGGCGACCATCACGGTCCGGTCAGTGATGCTGCCGCGCCGGAATGCAATCAACAGCGCAAGAGCAATCGCAATCAGCGTTTCAATCACAGTCAGCGGTAGTAATACTGTCAGCGACGGGCCAAGACGGCTGGAAATAATCGAAGATACCGCTTCTCCGGTGCTCCAGCTATTGCCAAAATTGAAGGTGGCAATCTGCTCAATAAATATCCAGAGCTGAACATAGTAGGGCTGATCGATGCCCAGCTGCTGGCGGATATTCGCAATCTGCTCAGGATTCGACATTTTGCCGGCCAGGATATAAGCGGGATCACCGCCGACCCAGTTAAACAGAAAGAAAACCAGCAAAATCACGCCCAGCATAGTCGGGGCCATTTGCCATAAGCGTCGCAGAATATAAGCGGCCATTTCAAAAATTCCTGAGAGATAAGTACGGTCTGTGCATTATTTGTTTTTATCGATGTCGATGAACGGCCATTCGACATGCATGATCGGATGTTTTTTGTAGCCGATCACACGTGGTTGTGCCAGCATGTTGCGATAGCGTGCGTATCCAATGCGCTGCGGTGCATAGACCTCCAGAATGCGCGCCATCTTGTGGTACAACAGATCCCGCTCCGGTCCCGCCGGAAGCTGTTGAGACGCTTCGTACAGGCGGTCATACTCGGGGATCTCCATGCAGCCATTGTTATTCATATGGATGTTTTTTCCATAAAACAGCTGCATAAAATTATCCCCATCCGGATAGTCGGCCATCCAAGGAGAAATGCGCTGCGTCAGCTGACATTGTTTTTCTGCTTTCAGAATTTCGGCAAACGGACGGAAGTCGGCTTGCATTCTGATACCGACACTGTCATACGTTTTTTTCCAGACTTCTGCCTGCAGATGGCCGCGTGATTCGGTCTGGGTGGTGTAATGAATTTCAAATGGCTGTCCGTCCGGCAGATTACGATAGCCATCCTTGCCCTTTTTGTAGCCAAATTTATCCAGCAGGGCATTGGCTGCAACCGGATCGTATTGAATGCTGCTGCGGTAATCGGGATCATGGCCGACCACACCGGGAGGAATCGGAAATTCCAGCGGTACTGCTTCGCCGTTATCGACGATACGAATTTCATCTTCGACTCGATGCGCCATTGCTACCGCCCGGCGCAGCGCGATTTTTTCTTTGCTCAGACCACCAAAAACCGGATCCTGCATATTCCAGTAGTAAATCGTCAGCTCAGGATCAATAATCCGCGAAAGCTGGATTCCTTTTTTCTGAAATTCCGGTTTCAGTTTGCCGTCTTTTAAGACTTGTGGTGCTAGTCCTCCATAAAGCTGGAATAGGTCGGACTCATCTTTCTGAAACGCCAGCAAGCGTGACTGATCTTCCAAAATCACGTGCACAATTACCTTGCCTATCTGCGGAATCCGTTTACCTTTCATGGCACGCACAATCTGCTGATCAGCTGGATCCTTGCCTGGCTCGGCATCCCAGAATACCGGGCGATAATTCCGGTTGGCTTCCAGAACAATTTTTGAGCCACGCACCCATTCTGTCAGCCGGTAAGGTCCGGTACCGACCGGATTGCCCATGACCTGTCCCTGTAAGTCTTGATATTTTTCAATCACCTCGCGCGCTACTGCCGATGTGGCGGTGTAAGCCAGAATCATTGGCAAGTTGAAATCCGGTCTGGTCAGGCGGATACGCAATGTATATTTGTCGACTACTTCGAGTCCCGGAATTTTGGCGTCGTAATCAAATTTCCCGGTTTTTTTTGCTTTTTCTGTACAGGCGTCCAGACCAAGGATTTTCCCTTCCAGCAGCCAACGATGGCTGGAAGCGATTTTCGGATCCATCAGCCGCTTGAGCGAGTAAGCATAATCGTCCATCGTCAGCTCACGCTTTTTTCCTTGAAACATTTCATCCGGGGTGAAATAAATATTTTTTTTCAGCCGTATCAGATAAGTCTTTCCGTCTTCAGAAATCTCAGGCAGTTTCTCCGCCGTTTCTGGAACGATCCTGGCCGGACTCGCCAGATAGTCGTAGCTGAATAAACGTTCAAAGATAACTTCGTTGACGACATTGGAATATAAATCGCGTGTTGCAGCCGGATCAAAACCTGTTTCCGCGACCGGAAAAATCGTCCGCAATACTTTTTCCGGATCGGCAAATCCCGCGTTGTCAGGTGCGGTTTCAGCCTGCGCTGCATATATTTGCATGCTCATCAGAAGTAGAAATGCTGGTAAACAACACTGGCGAAGAGTTTTAAACAGACCGGATTTTCCGGTTGTTATTGAGCGAATCATGCGTTGTTCTTCCTACTTGAATTAAGAGGGGCAAGGAATGCGGACTGATGATGTCATCACGTTGTCAAAAGGGATGTTGAAAATCAGGAAAAGCTGTTTTATGCCGGGCGTCGTAACCTTAGCTGAAGTTTTCAGTCAGTGCGATAGAGAAGAAAAATTTTTTATCAATCGCATTGCACCGATTATGTGCGTGATAGTGGAAATAATTCAGGAATGGCAGGTAAAAACAGGATGGGATTGAATTTCTTTGTTGTCATGCATAAAAAAGAATAAAAAAAACGGCGCAATTTTTGCCGTTTTTTTGATCGAATTGAAAGGGAAAGGAAATTTTATTCAGTTACGGCCATCACATGGCGAATAAACCGGATCGACATGGATTAAACATCCAAAATGCACTAAAAATATGCTGCGAAGCACAAAAATATGCGTTTCCTTTTCCGGTCTTTTTTTGGCAGAATGCGCGCTGTTGTTTTTATGAAAGAACTGGTTGGAAGATATTGACAGGCAGCAGAGTGAAATGGTCTTATGCGCCTTCGGAAAATTTGGCGCAGGAATTTAATGCATTAATTTTCGAACTTAACTGAGTAAAGTAAATTTATTTACATAAAAATATGCCTGTCAGATTCCAGAAAATCATATTTTTCTCATTAAACGAAAATTTGTGCGGCCAAAAATGATTTTATTGATGGTGAAATGTTACTGTTTGCTGCCTGAAAGATAACTAGTCTGTTCGGGTGGTCAATATGTCAGCAGGAATATTGCAAAATTAAATAAGCCTTTTTGGGCTAATTAAACGTCATATATTTTGGTCTTTCCCCCAGCGATGAATTTATAAGTGGTTTTGTACGTCAGACTCTTTTTGACGCGTCACAACATTTATAATCGTTTTTTGTTCATACATGTTGACGCGAGTCAAATGGTAGACCTTGTTGTTTTGGAGGAGTATTAATGGATTTTTCAGATCGCCAGCAAGAACCC
>NZ_JABXYJ010000008.1 GCF_013377855.1 Cognatundibacterium oligocarboniphilum
TGTGTCCAGCCGGATGATTCGCAAAAAGAACGGCTATATGCATTCTGAGGTTGGAAATCGATAATTTTTCAGTCCAACTCGCCTGACTCAGCAAGCTCCACCAAGGTTGGAATGTGAGGCCCGTATTCGACTGTCTCAGTAGTGCTCTTGGTTGGAATCTGCGATTCTGAGGGCTTGGATAGCCTCACTCCGCTACCCACTTTTCGAGCATGTTTTGCGTAGAGCGTTTTGGCCCGGATGATCTCGTAGCTATACCCGCGCCCCAACCGGTTCGACAGTTTGATCAGGCCGTTCAGGCATTCGGTGTAGGCATTGGTGATCTGGCCCGGCGAATCCCAGTAGGCGAAGATGTCGTCGTAGTGATTGTGCACCGTCTTGGCGAGCGAGTGGAACATCTCCAGTTCGCCTTCTGGCAGCGTGTTTTCCCATGCCTCGAAGGCGTGTTGAGCCGATACCTTGTCTGGATCGTCGTAGATGCGGAAGAAGGCTTCTTTGAAGTCGTAGGCTTTGCCCAGTTCGGGGATGGCTTGCCGAACTACCGCTAACGCCTTCAGTTCCTCTCCATTCAGGTTGCCAGGCCGCTTCAGCGTGAGCCAGCGAATCGACTTCTTCACATGGACTCGTTCTTCCTTACTCAAAGTCGCCTGGTACTTCTTGCGCTCTTCTTCCAGTGCTTCGGAGGCCATTTTGACGACATGGAACTTGTCGATGACCAGCCGGGCATTGGGCAGGTATTGGGAGAATGAACGCTTGAACGGTCGCCACATGTCCGTGCAGACCCATTCCACCCGTTCCCGGTCAGGCAGGTTCTTAAAGAACGGCTTTAGATGATCCTGCGTGCGAAGCTCCAGCATCTGATAGACGTTGTTCGTCGCTAGATTCGTGATGACGCAACGATACTTCCCGGCGATGCTTACCTCGTCAATCCCCATGATGACCGGGGTTTCGTACCGCACCGTTCGATCAAGCTCTTCAATCAGGTCGTGCGCGATATTCTTGATGGTATTGACGGCAAGCCCGGTCTGGTCGGCAAGCGCATGAAATGTCATGTCCAGGCATCGTTCCCGGATGGCGTCCACCAATCTCTTGGTAGCCCGGCGCTTCTCATCCAGAAAGGTCAATTCAGGAGAAAACATCTTGCCGCAGCTATCGCATCGGAATCGTGGGCGGAAGATTTCAAGGCGCACCGGCTGCATCTGCATCGGGGTGTCGGCAAAGATATTGGATCGCTTGCCATGCCGATACATGGCTTTGGTGCAGTCGGGGCATGATGGCAATTCACCATCGAGCGCTTCGGCAACAACGGTGAGTCCGCGATTCTGCGAGAAGTAGTCCACCGGCTTGACGCCGGGGAGGTTCAAAAGGTCAATCACTGGCGCTATCCAGGTCAATGTTCCGCTGCTTGCTGATCAGGTCGTAAATGACATCGGTCAGTGCCGCCATCGCTTGCCGGTCAGACTTCAGCACCAGCGTAGCGAGCTTCTGGTGGCTGGTCAGGGCGCGAACCACCCCTTGCTGGACAGCACCTGGCAGGTTGCCCTTCATGGCTTGGTCCCGCGTATTGCTTTCAACCTGCGCCATCACCACGTCGTTCTCACGAGCGATGGAAGCAATCTGATTCACGAAAGCAGCTTGGTCACGAAGCGGAGTCGCCTCGCCAAATAAGTGATTGAGCTTGTCGATGATTTCCATGAGGAAACGTGGGGCATCGCCCGCACCGCCACCGCCTCCCGGCCCAATAGGCTTGAGCACAGGCGCATCGCTTTCTTCGCCGGGCGCGTCGTCCTTGCCCTTGATGTCAAAGCCAGTCAGCACCAAGCCCTTCAAATCCACGCTCTCGGGCGTTTCGCCGGACAGGCGCTTTTGCAGCAGCTTGGCAAAGGCGGCGAAGTTCTCCAGTTCCGGGTCGCCAAAGTCGATCAACTGGGCCACGTAGGCATAGGTGCGGCAGAAACGGCCAAGACCAGCCTTGAAGGCCATCAGCGTCTTGATTTGCTCTGCGTGCTCCTGCCTGTGGTGGTCAGCCGACTTCATGCCCGCTTGATCGCCTTGGCTGTGCGCCTTGTCGAAAGCGGCTTCCCAGGTCGCAATCGCCTCGCGCAGCATTTTAAGCCGTTGCTCGAACAGGCGCTTGGGGCCATCGGTCGCGGTATAGAGCGCCTTGTGCTGCGGCTCTTGTGCATGCGTGATGTCACGAAAGGTCTTGAAACGGGCTTCCTTGAAGGCTTCCAGATCAGAGGCTTCATACAAGCCCTGACCATCAAGCTGCTCCTTGATCTCATAGACCACATTCAGGTCTTGCACGTCGTCGATCTGTGCCCCGTCGTCGTACATGGCAAAGGCCCGACGAACGTTTTCCGGGTCATTCACGAAGTCGATGATGAAGACCTCATCCTTGCCCGGTGCCATTCGGTTGAGACGGGAGAAGGTCTGAACGATTTCGACATCGTTGGCGATCTTCTTGTCGACGTACTGAGCCACCAGCTTCGGTTGGTCGAAGCCAGTCTGGAATTTGTCGGCCACCAGCATGACGCGATACTCCGGACGATCAAAGGCCAGGCGTAAATCCTGCCCTTTCACCTCCGGGTTCATACTTTCCTCGGTGTATTCCTCGTTCTCATCAACGATGAACACATCTTCCTTGAATTGCTCATCGTCGCCATGCATCACCTGCTTGCCGGTCATCTTGCCCGAGAAGGCAATTAGCGAATGGATGTAGCTGTATTCGGCGTGCTGGGCAATGTAGCGGTCAAATGCCTTCTTGTAGCGGATCGCGGCGGCGCGGGAACTGGTCACGACCATTGCCTTGGCCTTGCCATCCAGCCGGTGCGCTACGTTCTTACTGAAGTGCTCGATGATGAACTGCACCTTCTGCGTGACGTTGGTCGGGTGCAGTGACATCCATTGCGCCAAGGCGCGTTTCGCGGCTTTGCCGCTGACGCGCTTGTTGTCCTCGATCTGCTTGGCAAGGTTGAAGGCGGTCTTGTACGGCACATAGCCCCTCAGGACATCCAGGATGAAACCTTCCTCGATGGCCTGGCGCATTTTGTACTTGTGAAAGGCTTCCGGCAGATTGTCCTTGGATGGCGGTTGCGAGGGATCAGGAACGCGGCCAAAGAGCATCAACGTCGAATGCTTGGGTGTGCCGGTGAAAGCGAAATAGCTGATGTTATCCGGACGCGCCCGCGACTTCTGAAGCTGCTCCAGCAGTTCTTCTACCGTCAGCGAAGCCATCTTGCCTTGGCCGCTCATGGCCAGCGCCGTCTGGAGCTTTGCTGCCGTGGTGCCGGTCTGGGAGTTGTGCGCCTCATCGATAATGACCGCGAAGTTCTTACCCTTGAGCGTCTTGTCCGTCACGATTGCTTCCATCGCATACGGGAAAGTCTGGATGGTCACGACGATGATGGGCGTTTCTGCCAGCAGCGCATCGGCCAACTGCTGACTCTTCGATTTCGAGGACTTCTGGCGGTCAATGGCGGCAATCACGCCAAACTGATGGTCGATCTGTTTGACGGCATCCTGAAGCTGGCCGTCCAGCACATTCCGGTCAGTGACGATGATGACGCTGCTAAAGATCGAATCGCCGTTGTCACTGCGCAATTTCACGAGGTCGTGAGCCGTCCATGAAATCGTACTGGTCTTGCCCGAACCGGCGCTGTGATCGGCCAGATAAACCATGCCGGGGCCGTTCTGCTTGGCATCGGCGATCATTTCATTTACCGCTGACCACTGATGGAAACGCGGGAAGATCAGCGTCTCCTTCTTCGACCAGTTGCCCTTCAGGTCGACGACATCCTTCTTCTCGACATAGACGAAGCTGTGGAAGACGCGCAGCCAGGCATCCGGTTGGCAGACAGCTTCCCAGAAGTAGGCCACCGGGTATTCGCGAGTGCCATCTGCCTTCAACTCGCCTTCCGGGTTGCCTGCATGACCATCGTTACCCTTGTTGAACGGCAGGAAGAAGGTGTTATCGCCATCGAGTTTCGTCGCCATCTGAATTTCGGAATCGGACATGGCGAAATGGACGACAGCGCCCCGCTTGAAGGTCAGCAGCGGCTCGCGGCGCTTGGTCTTGGGGTCGTAGGGCAGCCGGTCGGTGCGGTACTGATCCATGGCCGCTTCTGCTGACTGGGTGAAGTCGGTCTTGAGTTCGACGGTGGCTACAGGAATGCCGTTGATGAACAACACCAGATCAATCGCCAGTTTGCGCGACGGATGGTATTGAAGCTGCGGCACCACGCGCAGGATATTGGCGGCATAGCGCTTCAGCACGTCAGCGTTACGCTTGTCTTCCGGCGCGGCTTCCGAGAGGTCGATGTGGCCACACCCGGCAATGGAGAAGCCCTGACGGAGCACCTGAACCGTGCCGTGCGTCTCAAGCGCCTTGGTCAGCCGATCCATCAGTACCTCAAGGGCGCGGTCGCCGTTGTCCTTCTTGAGCTTGGCCCACTTCTCGCCCTGGCCGGAGGCTTCCAGCCAGGCAATCAAATCGTCGGCATACAAGGCCCGCTCGGTGTCGTACTTCGTGGTTTCGCCGACCTTCCAGCCCTGCGCCTCCAGTTTGGAAACGATGTAGTTTTCGAAGTGCTTTTCTTGGTGTGCGGTGTCGCTCATGCGATCTCCCGGAGGTCGATTTGGCCAGTGACGGCAGCGGTAATGAAGGCAGCGCGGCGTTCTTTCAGCAGATCGATGCTGCGCTGGGTTTTTTCGGTAAGACGATCAATGCGCGCCGAGTCACGAGTGAGTGACGCCACAATTTGTGCCTGCTCATTAAGCGGGGGAAACGCAAATCGGTACTCTCTGAACTTTTCGGCAGGCAAGTGCGAGATGGTCGATTTGGTATCACCTTCTTCGAACACCCCATTCCTCTTTGCAGCACCAAGAACATATGCGTAGAACTCAACAGAATCTTTGTCTGACGAAATGCTTCTTAGACGATGAAGCGCCTTTTGGTAGCCAATGACATTGTTACCGCCACGCCAAATGGCGGCACGCCCAACATCTCCGCCTTCGCAAACCAAAAGGTCTCCATCTTTGATGGTGTAACGCTCTATTTCATCAGGGCAAATATCCATTACAGGAAGATCGGCCGTGTTTATCTCATCCCACCGAACATCCTTATTTCTCAAGTAGGGAACAAGGTGCTCACCGGTTATGCGCTTTTCGTCGAGCATTTTCCCAAGTTCTACAGAGTATCGATAACTGAGCTTGCATACAGACCAATGCTCCGGCACCTCCCCAATCCATTCAACGCCCGAATCCTTCATCTTCACATTCGGATCGAGTCCCTTGGTGACAGCATGCGTGATGAGCGCCTGCCGCTTTTCCTTCAGGAGTTCGATGAAGCGGGTTTTCTTGGCGATCAGGGCTTCGATGCGAGCAGTTTCTTGCTCAATAGCCTTGGTCAGTTGGTGCTGTTCGGTAATCGGAGGAAGGGGAATTCCGACAGAAGCCAAGCGATCCATGCCGATATTTGCTTGCGTACTCGTGTTGCCAGCTAACAATATTTGCTGCTGGGCTGAATCAGCCTTCAACGCGAACTCAAGATAGGTAGGATTACATTTTGTTGGGTCGGAACGCAGAATCGCAAGTGGCGACCAAACGTTGAAATCATTTGATGTTTTGACGCGAGCCACTTTCCCAACGCTCGCAGACTTTCCCACCAATACATCGTTTATCTTCGGCTTTGCCTTTTTGCAAAAACGGGCATGATCCTCATAGGAAATAAATCGTTTCCCTTCAAATGCGAGTTCACCATCCTGAATTCCATCAACAGAAAGAAACTCGACCCCTTCATTTAAGAAGACCGGAGTTTCGTGAGGCCCATCAGTGATAGGTGCGGACAAGATATGTTTGATCGAAGCTCGCGCCCAATGCTCTGGCAACTGCCCAATCCATTCCACGCCGGAATCCCGATAGGCCGGGTAAGGTTTGTAGTGGCTCATGTCAGCCCCTCATCGTCTTGAAGCCGTGATCTGCTTCAGCGTCGGCTGCTTTCAGCCAGGTCAAAAACCCCGAGGCAACCACGCTGCTGTCAAAAACGACGACTGTCTTTTGCTGAGATTGATGAAATAGTTCAGGTCGCGGCTCTTGGATATGAACAATTCTTTGGAGCCAGTCATCACCCAAGGGCCGAGACATTGAGAATGCCCCAGTGGTAGCGTCATACATCAGTTCACGTACTTCAGCATCCAGCGGCTGCTCAGGATGTTCAAGGCTAAGAATCCAGATTTTCATTCTGTTGCAACCTCCGCGAGAAGCGCCGCAATCTCCGATTCAACCTGCTTCAAATCCGCATCGATGTCATGCAGCTTGCGCGGCGGCACATACTGATAGAAGAAACGGTTGAAGTTGATCTCGTAGCCAACACGGCCAATTGCCTTGTCCTTGTCGTCGCGGAAGGTTTCGTCAATGTAGGCATCCGGCAGATGCGGCAGCACTTCACGAGCTAGGTAATCCCGAATATCCTCGGTCAGCGGCACATTCTCGTAGTCGGTCAATTCAAGATCAGAAACTACGTTCCCGTCCGCATCGCTCACCGGCTCGCCATTCGGGTCGCGAACGCCAAAAGCATTCGTCAGTGCTCTGACGAAAGTCTTTCCGGCCTTGATGACCTTGCCCGCAGCAAGCGCAGAGCGCACCGTTTCATCGGCAAAGGCTTCCGCCCAGCCAAAGAGATGGGTTGCGCCCATATGCTGTTGCAATGCGGCCAGCCAGAGTTCCTGATGTTCCGGCGATAGCTTCAGCCACGCCTTTTCTTCTTGCAGCTTGGAGAGGCCGCTTTCGTCGATCACCAACGACATGCGCAGCGGGCGCAGCACCTTGATGCGGCGATAGCCAAAGGTGCGGTAGTCAATCATCCGCGAAACTTCGTTGTTCTCGGCAGCCGCATAGATGTCGACAATCTGGCGGCGCTGGTCGTCATCCACGATCCGGCGCTTGTTACCTTCGTTCTTGATCGAAGACCAGAAGCCGGTGGCATTGATGAGTTGAACGCGCTTCTCCCTGCGGCCATCCTTCTTGTTCGAGAGAATCCAGAGATAGGTGCCGATGCCGGTGCGGAAGAAAATTTCTGTGGGTAACGCCACGATGGCTTCTACTAGGTCGTTTTCGAGCAGCCAGCGTCGAATCTCGGATTCGCCTGACGATGCGCCGCCGTTAAACAACGGCGACCCCGACAACACGATGGCTGCACGGCCTCCGCCGTTTTCCGGCAATTCCAGCTTGCTGGCCAGGTGCATCAGGAACAGCATCGAGCCATCATTGATACGCGGCAGACCGGGGCCAAAGCGTCCGTCGTACTTCTTTTCCTTGTGCTCCGTATTTACAGCGTCCGAATCCTTTTCCCACTTCTTGCCGAAGGGAGGATTTGAGAGGCAGTAATGGAAGCGCTCGTTGGCGAACTGGTCATTCGAGAGCGTGCTGCCCAGACGGATATTCTTCGACAGATCGCGGCCAGGATCGGATTCGAGGGTGCGCAGCAACATGCTGGTCAGGCAGACAGCATGGGTTTCCGGCTCAAGCTCTTGTCCATGCGGAACAAGAACAGGCGGCACTTTGAAGCGATTGCCGTACTCGGCAACATGGTTCATGGCGTCGGTCAGGAAGCCGCCTGTGCCACAGGTTGGGTCATACAGGGTGCGGATCAGGCCGGGATTCGATTCAAACAGAGCGTCGTCAGGGTCGAGCAACAAGGCCGTGGCCAGATGCACGACATCGCGAGGCGTCATGAAATCCTCAGCCCCTTCATTGACCTCGGCACCAAATCGGCGAATCAGATGCTCGTAGAGGTTGCTCATCACGCGATCCGGCACCGCCTCCGGATGCAGATCGATACCGGCGAAATTCTTGCAAATCTTGAAAAGGACACCGGCTTTGTCGAGACGAATGACGGTGTTCGTGAAATCGAACTGCTCGAAGATGATGCGAGCGTTGTCCGAGAAGTGAGCGATGTAGTCTTGGAGGTTCTGTCGGGTCTTGGTGCTCCCCAGAGTGCTCAGGACGTATTCAGAGGTGTTGTAGAACGGGTAGCGAGTAGCTTGGCGGAGAACTAGATCAAGATCGATCCCGGCATCCTTGAAAGCCGCATGAGTCTCGCGGACGCCCTCGCGGGTCGGTTCTAGTACGCATTCCAATCGACGCAGCAGGGTGAACGGCAGAATGATCTTGCCGAAATCCGTGTGCTTGAAATCACCCCAAAGGTCTTCGGCGTTTTTCCAGATGAAATCCGCCAGCGATGCGCCCGAGCCTGCCAATTCTGCCATGTGGTTCTCCAACCAAGTTTTGCACAAAACAGAATACCAGACTGGCGGAAACTTTCAACCATGTTTTGCACAAAACGGAGAGTTATCACGTTTGGCGTAGCTTCGGGATTCCAACCTTATTTTGCATATAGCCAAAAGAACTATCCATGCATCCTAAAAAAATTATGGGGCGGCGCATTGTGGTCGCCCTCGTATTTCGCGGCCTCCTGCGGCGGCGCACCGATTGCCATCATTCGCCAATATATCGAACAACAGCAAACGCCTGAGTAAGCTAACAACATGGATACCTGCGGTATCCGCGCTATTCATCCTCCCCCTGAACGGGGAGGATTTCCGCGCAATCTGTTAAAATTATCATTTTCATATTTGGTTTTCCTAAGTCTTTTAAGCTGAAATCCAAGACTCATCAAAAACTGTCACTATGCGCGGTGTTGTCACTCGCTGATGCTTCGCCCCGCACCACAAACAAGTTCTTGTATCGCCGTCCATGCTGAAACGGTCGGCCAAAAAATATTCCTGATGGTGAGGGTCGATAGCACAGCGCCCTACTTCTAAGTACCGATCCCAGAATCCGACAATCCGTTCTAACCCTCTTCCACATGGGTGCGCTGCTCGTTGGGCCTTATCACCTTGACTTAAAGCCTGCATCAAACGCGTTCCGATGAATAGAACATCGTCCATATAGCCTAATACTAACGTCCCGGCACCGAACCACTCGGCTGCCTTCGTTTCAGGTGTTGCAATGAACACATCCTCCAACAAACCGCCATTTTTAAAAAAATGCCCCCTCTCTTTCAAATACTTGTGCAAATTTGGGGAAAATGATGCGGATTTTTTTGGCGCAATCTCTGATACCTGCAGTGTCTTGTGTCCAATTTTTTCAGTTATTTTGTTCATGATTTTCCTTGTGATTAATGATCATGAAATTCGCTATGAACGGTATGCACGAGCATACAATTTCACTCGATCTTACGACATCAACTTTTCCGTCAGTTCTTTATTGAGCTTCCGGAGACTAAGGCTGGCAACCGTCCGTGCAAAGTCAGGAGGCAACCCCAGGTCATTTAGAAGCTCTATCCCGGACTGTATGAATTTTTGAATCACCAACTCATTAATTCCTGTCAACACGACAGAAACACAAATCACAACGGTTTGCCATGTTTTAAGCGCTGAATCATTCATCATATTGAAAATTAAAGTGCTGACGCAAATTAATCCCAGTGACAGAAAACAGTTCATGCGGATTTTTTCGAATCGACTGCGAAGCGCAAGGAAGCTGAAAATTCCTGCTCTTTGAGCCTCAGTGATATTTTCAACCTCAATGGTATCCATATTAGATTCCATAGAGTTTTTTGCATTCATCTTCTTCGTGCTTTCTTTTTTCTTCTAGCACTTCGCAAAATGACAAAGCAGAGTGGAATTGACTCGCTGTCCAATAGTCTGCCCAAACAAATGGCCTTCCCATCTGACGTATGGCTTGCCGGTAAGCTTCAAGTTCACGCCTTTGTCCAAACAAGTGATTGGCGGACGCGCAATTTTCCTTTGGTAAAGCGGAATACTTTTTCCACATTTCACTTGCCACTTCCCATGCCAGACCGAATGCAATGATATTCAAAAGTATCAACAGGCTAAAAAAGAAGGTCAACGGGCTACCCAATTGCGTAATGGAATAGGCACTTACCAGTATTGGAAACGCTATTAAGGCGGCAGCTGCTAACCGGGAACGAACGCGCAAACGATCAATTTCAAGCTGGGTTAGCGGTTCCTGAAGTTTCGGGCGTTTTGTTTCAGACATTTTGTGCATCCTCCGTTAGATTAATTTTTTCCATCGCAGCATTGCTGCACGCCCCATACACATAAACCCGATGCAGGCCACACCGACAACAACGCTTTCGAAATGATTCATCGCGGTAACGAACAAACCAAAGTTGATGACGATGAGCATTGCTGTCGGCATCAGGATACAGATCGCCAGCCTCAACATCGTCATTTCGTCCTGCCACGCATTATTGGCGGCGCTTATCCATTTGGATTGATGTTCTGATGACAAGTTCATACTATTCACCGCTGGCAAGACCATCTTGCCAGTCCATTGCCTCATCCGAGCCGATAGGATATGGACAGTCAGCATCAGTCAAGCCTTGCCGTGCTGCTTCTTGTCCTTCAAAATACTGCGCTGATCTTTCCACGCTTTTTCCTTCCCTGTTACCCGGAAACGGGGTTTGACTGCAGGGCTATAGAGCTTATCCGCGCCAATTGTTCGGATAAAGTATTGACAATGATTTCACGCTGCTTTTCATTCAGCGTGGACAGCAATTCATCCGGCAAGGTTTGCGAGAAGCGCATAAAGTTGCTGAAGCCCGTCAGCATCGCACGTGTATTTTCTGCGCTGACCTTCATTTCAGACACCAAATCTGAAAAGCTGACATCCACTTCGATTTCTGCTTCTACCTCGACATATTTCGTTATTCGCATGATTTTCCTGATCGGTATTTGGAGTCTGGTTGAAGCACCATTCCAAGAATAGTTGTATTGAATGGAAAAGATAACGACTCTATAGCCTCACTGGACCACAGATGTCCTTCTTCATCCACAAACATCCCGATGGCTGATCGCTTCGGGAATCTTTGGTGCCACACACCAATGGCCGGGTCACATTGTGAACACAAGCCCGGTTTTGTCCCGCGAGACCAGTAATTCGTCATGGCGGTGTTTTCTACGCAAAGGCATTCGCGGCATGGATAGAGTGGCATTGTAGTTTTTCAAAGTACGATTCAGACGGTTATTACCAGCCCAGGGCCTTACGCGTTTCGATATATTGTTCAGCCTTCCGGATCGCACGTTCAAACTCTTGATTATTTTCTTCCTGTGTCAAGTCAGGATCTGGGCAGCACAGCAAAAACAATGCTTCCTCGCAGGCTGACTTCACCACGCGCATATCTTTCTGAAAATGCACAAACCCGGCCACACTTGCTGTTTTGGTTCCACCGCCATCGTGAGGATACGGAACCGCAGCCAGCGCTGCCCGGATTCGTTCAATTTTGATGCGATCTGATTTATTCATGAAATTTTGAGAATTCGAATAACGGTTACAACGGCAATTGCAGCGCCATGGCCTGTTCCGCCGTCAATTGGGACATGGGAATTTCTTCGACGCGATCATAAATCATTTGACCATACACATCGGCCAGATGCCGCACTTCACGGCAGATTGAGCACGTCGTTTCATTGACCGGCTTACGAGTCCGCCAGGCATTTATGACTGCTTCTAAGTGATGTATTTTGAGTGTTTGCATTGTCGATTTATTCCATTAGTCTTTCAGAACCAGCTTTCCACGATCTTTGGATCATCGCGTTCATCACGTGGCATTCTCACCAAACCCAAAGGCAATTTACTGCGTATCTCTTCCAGAGTTTGTGCTTGCAGCAATTCTGGTGTGGGTTGGTTCAACAGCCATTTTCTGGCGACAAACCTGCCCGGCAAATCAATTGGACTGTTATAGATCACCCAGATTGCCAGTGTTTCAGTCATGGCTTCTGCTAAAGAATTTCATACTTGCTCGCCAGCTCAACCAAGCGCAATTCTTTTGACTGACGATTTGCGCGACTTTCTGCGGGTGGCTGGATCGCCGGATTTACAGCCAGCGTGGTGTCATACACGGCCAACTCGCGCACCAGAGACATTAATTCTTTTAATTCGGCTTTGGCTGTTGAAAACATATCCTATTTCGGTTATCCGTATTTCGTGGTTGATGGCCTGTTTTCATGCTGCTTCGCACAAAACATCACTCGGCTTCATAAACACCAGCCAGTGAGTCATGCCGCTGCGCCCGCTAACTTGCCCGAACAACGGCTTGTGTGGCGTCAGTGCCAGTACGTCGCGCACCTTGACCTGGGTTTCATTCCACTTAAAAACCAGCACGCCATCAGGGGCAAGAACGCGGAAGCATTCAGCAAATCCAGCGCGCAAGTCGTCACGCCAGTTTTCTGAGAGCTTCCCATACTTCGCAGCCAACCAGCTTCGTGGCCCTGCGTGGATCAAATGAGGCGGATCAAAGGCCACCAATTTGAAAGCGCCATCATCGAACGGCATCGCGCGAAAATCCATCAGAGTGTCAGGTTCAATGCGCAAGGTGCGCTGGCCAGAAACGTTACCCCTGCTGTTGTCGGTAACTGTCAGCACTTCGCTTCGCTGGTCGCCAAACACTGCTCGCGAGTCCGTTTTGTCGAACCACATCATCCGGCTTCCACAGCACGCATCCAGTACGGACTTATCTTTGTTTGTCATATGTTCTTGTTGCATTGCATCACCTCAAATCAACCGCAAAATACGGATACCCCCTATTTCCTTTGGTTCGTTACCAGTCGCCACATGCTGCATTCAGTGGTGCGCTTATCAATACTGTCTCATCAACACCATCTTCACCAATGCCGAACTCTCCAGAAAGCAAGCTAATGCTGTCGTTGCCATCCAAATAGGCAAATGGCTTGTATTCATCATTGGCACAGTCATTTATACATGCCGATATTGCTGCGTTCAATGCCCTGGTAGCTGCTTTAAATTTAGCAATATTCTTTGCTGAAACTGGCATATTTTTCCTTGGTTACTTTGACAGTTCTGGAATGACAGCAGAGGGAGAAACTACCTTCACTTTGCCGACATGCTCCGAGCGCCAGTATTCATGCTGCGTTGGATCGTCCAAAACTTTAATCGACAGCTTCGCGCCGACTTTTAGAACTTCGCCCACGGCATAGTTACGGTGACGTACAGAGCCACGACCAGCCGTGGTGAACACGAAGTTCACGACTTGACTAACCTGAACAGTCTCCAATTGGCGCACGATATTTTCCTTTCAATTCCAGGGCCAATTGTCTGCAGGGAATACCGATGTACGCTCATGCGCCAATATGAATGCTATTGCACTGGCGAGCATCCCTATCATTACGATACCAGTGATCTTTGCAACGGCCCAAGATTCTGACCACAAGGCAGGTCCATCGTGCATGACATCCACTAGCGCAGCTAACCAGAACATCATCGATAGCAAAAAAACTCCAGCGGACAACCCGAAAGTAATGATGGATATTTCCGATACAGGACGCGCCCACCAAGCCTTCTTCAATCGGATTTCAGAAGTTTTACTCTTGGCTTTCGAGATTTTGATCATGATTGATTACTGTTGAAAGTTAGATACTTCATGCAATTCAAATTCATGGAACATTTACGAGCAATTCAGACATTGCCAGTATTATGAAAATCGAACATGAATTCACCCCATATTCCAGCATTATCATCGGGCATTTCCAATGGATATTCGTTTGGCTGGGCGGCGTGTTTTTTCTTGTAGGCTTCTACAAATAAGTCGATATTGCGCTTGAATTCTTCCGCTGCCTGATCTATATGCAATGCCATTTTTAATTCCATTCTGAGAACTGTACGCTGTCATTATAGCGTTTATATAAACAGCGTCAAGTTTTCTTCCGCATTTTTTTATACGCTTCATCAATCGCTTTACGAATCACTGCCGCTTTGCTGTCGCCGTAGCCTGCGCTGACCAATGCATCCAGTTTGGCGAGCCGTTCACCATCAAGGTCAACCGGCAGACGCTTGCCGTTTGCTTCTTGCAAGCGCTCTAAATGGGCGCTTTGCCGTTTGGTGCTGGTTCTGTCGTATGGGTTCTTTTTTTCATTCACAACTTCATTTCCTTATCAGCTGGCGGTCACACAACAGGGCCTGGCATTTTCGTCAGCGCCATCCCTGATTGCCAAAATCTTTGAAATTCCAGTCTTGCGCCAATTGCTCCCAAATAGCGCCACCATTCTGGAAATATCGATGCACTTCTTTTTCCGGCTGAAAATCCATCTTGAGCACGGCCATGCAGTCATCGAATACGTCATAGTCCAGACGCCTCAGATCCGTGAGGTCGAAAGGAAATCGGTCGCCGTTGTACATATTGAGTAAAAACCGGGCAATGACCCCGGACTGGCCGGTATCGCGTTGCGCAATCGGCAGCAGGCGGCGCAAGGCGGCTTCACCTTCAAGACGAATTTCTGGAAGCCGTTGTAACCGTTGTTCGCGTTCCCGCGCACGTGTTGCCATCGCTGCTTTTGCTCGTGCCTGCGCCTCCGGATCGGGTGATCGCATTGGTGAACCTTTGTGTTCCATCGACATATTCCTTTACGTCTGCTTTGGAGCCTGATCCGTGCAGTGTATTTCAGGCTGACTGTTGCAATTCATCGTAGCACGCCATGGATGTCCTGCAGCCGGTTTGCTGACAGGTTTGCTGCGGTTTGGATGTAGTCTGCGCTTGCCTACGGCCAGGGTTAATGCTTCGCTTGCACTCCACCCCAGCGCCAGTCTTTTTTTTATGGTCTCAGCAGGGATGCCGGTCAATGTAGCCCACTGCGCCACACAGAGACGTTCCCCGTTATGCTCAATCCAGCGCAAATCGGCCCGATGTCGTGCGCGAGATCGCAAGGCGGCAACAATATTCTCGAATTGGCGGGGTACCGGTTTAGATTTTGGGATTTCCAGATCAATACTTTGGGCAAATTTTCTGAGGGTTTTGCTATCTACTTGCAGTTCGTCTGCCATTTGCTGACAGCACAGATTTTCTTTCATCATGAGTTGAATGTACTCAGGCAATGACCATCCCGTTTCGTGTTGAATCTTTGCGGCAGTCAATTGAATGCCGACCGGGTGGACGTATCCACGCAAGGCCAGCGCCTGTTTCAGTGAACTGTAGTTGAGCGTCAATTCCAGAGCCATCTGCTTCAGCGATTTTCCCTGATCTGCGAATGCTTTTGCCAGGCACGTGATCGATGCCCTCTTTTCCTTTTGAATGCGCTGAAGCGTTCGCAACATGGATTATGTTCAGGCGTGTTGAGCGGAAAACGCATTTTCAAACTGATCAAACGTTCCAATCCACTGAATTTCGGATTCAGTTATAGATACAAGTCGCAGAGAATCAGCGCCAGCATCAGCAGCCACCAGCTTCCAATCTGAATTGGCACCCATACCTGACAATTTTCTGACAATATTTCCGATGATGACATTCATTTCAGCAGCACCTTCTATTCAAGAAATTAGTCAAAGTAACTTGGTGAGCAGTTCGAATTCTTCATTATATTTGCAGGCCAGCTCAAAGCTTTCTTTGAGACTGACATCCCGCATCAAATCATCAATCGACTGCATTTTATCCACCAATTCCACGGCCCTCTTACCTTGATCTTCACACCATTGGTCAATGACCTCTGCGATCTCTGCATGAATCCGGTGAAGGGCGGCTTGAGTACGGTAATCGGTCCCTCTCCCACTTGGTGAAGTGAGTCGGGCAATTAATTTACTGGCTACCCGATAGGCAGCATTTATATCGGCTAATCCGCTGAAATCTTCTTCGATGACAGGGAATGCTTTGAGAATGCGTTGCCCGATTTGACTAGAGTTGTAATCCGCGCTCTCCCCATAGATGCATTCAGCGGCAATTTGAGCCAGTTTTTCTTTCTCTGATTTTTTCACGATTAATTTTTGGATTCTTTAATCACTTGGATAGAGACATTTCCTACTAACGGCAACTTGACGTTAGCCTGATCTTTTAGACGGACGGTTATTTGTGGAATATTGATTGTTGTAAAGGAAGGGATATAGCCATTGCACTTTTGCGCTTGCACCGCTTCAAATTCAATTGGCCCTGCAATTTCACCAGAGAGTGTCAGCGTTGTTTCCCCGATTGCATCTTTATCAGCAGGCATGATTTTCATATCATAGACCCATGCACCGGTATTCATTTCCGCACTTTCTTCGTTCGTTGGCCGGTGCGCTGGGCGATTTCTGGCTTGTTCTTTGACCAGTTCTGATTCCACACCCCCGGCCATCACCGCTTTACGCATTGTCTTCATGTCTGATTGGCTCAAACAATTACCCAGGTATGCGAAATGAACACTGTCTTTGAGGTTGATGATCTGTCCGGGAGTCGCAGCTAATTCATGTTTGTGGCCTAAAATATCAACATTCAAATAGTAAGCTGCCGCTGGAATTTTAGTCCGTTTCGGCAATGCTGATTCAATGGCTTTCCAGAGACTTGAACCCATAGCCTCAGATAGATTTGACAGCACGTAAGTATCGTCTTTTTTCTGGATCAAATTTGCGTCTTCGAACCACGCGCACTCCCCTTGCGCCATCTTCATTTTATTGCCCTCCGATTGAATGAATTGGCAAATATTTCCCTTTGACGTGATTGAGATTTTTGAATTATCAACGTCTGCGAAGGCAGACATAGCAGTTGCGATTAAAAATGTTGCAGCGGTGATTTTTAAAGACGTTTTCATTTTCTGTACTTTCTTTTCTGTTTATCTTCCTACGATCATTTTATGCATCCTGACTTTATGGAACTGACAAATTATTGTTACACATGGTCAGCCGGTATGAGTTCACACACCATGGAAATCATCATTCCGACTCCAGCAATTTTTTGTTCGTGCGCCGGACTGAATGAGGCAAGGTGCGCCAGGACACACTTCACAAAATCTTCCTTTACTGTTTGTGTTGCGAATTCAGATCGGAAATGTATTTCTCAGACCGGGACGGTTGTACCGAAAAATTAGATTCGGCTAAATCAGTGTATATATTGCCGCCCCAGAATTCTTTGAAAATTTCTTCTCGCTTATTCACGATCAGTCTTTATGAATGCAGCGATTAACAATGCCACTACGCATGAAACAATACTCAGTACAAGAAAGGTTTTACTTGCATAGAAAGCTGCAATTCTTAAAGAGGAATCCGATTCCAAAAGAATTCCTGCAATGGTCCATTCGAGCAACCCAAGCATACCCAGACATGCAAATATCCACATGAGAATTTTCACTATTAAATATATCCTTAAAATGTTACGGTAAATGTTAGTTAGTGGGTGTGTACTGTTTCTTCAATTGTGCGTGCCTATCCTGACCTACATTCGAACGTTGTTCACCAGCGATCAGGTCACGCCTCCGTCAAGCCCTTGCCGTCTCATATCGGCCAGCAGTGATTTTAGAGCCATCAGGAAAGCTGTTCGTGCACTCCCTGACGCGGTAACGTTCATTGAATGAACTCAACCGTGGACCGCCAAACACGATCTATGCATGCAGCGCGGGCTGCACCTTTTGGGTTGTGACTACCGCGCACGCAGTCTGCAATGGGGTTGGTGTAAGGATTCACGGCGTTCACTTTACGCAGCAAGGCGAGCGCCGTTAGCCAGATAGTGATTAAGTTCTGTGTTTGGGATCGAGACAAAACGATAACCCATACTGTAGGCTGAAGTACCTTCAGGAATTTCTACCACGCTAAACGGCTCTCCTTTGACTTTTGCGATCTGTTCGGCATAGGCCCGGACTGGTTCAATCGTCGCGTGAATCGGCTCTACCAGGTGCGCGTCGCGTTGCTTTTTGAGGGTTGCTGAAAGCTTTTTGTGATCCATGATCGTTTCCATTTAATTATCTTTTGCCTTCAATTATTTTTGCGTAACAGTCATACAAATGGTCATCATGAATACGAGTCCCATCAATTGGCATTGCCAACTCCACCGCCATTTCTTTTGACTCAGCCTCGACCTCAACTTCTTCTGTATATTGCATTTTCTTAGTGACTAAATATTTCGGCATACACAACTTTCCATTGGGTTATATCAGGAAATCAACATAGGGTCGGAGGTGGACTGCACCAACGAGTCCCAGCAAGGAGAACGTGACTCGGCACACCCACTTTTTCAAATCGGAATTACGACGGTTTTTTGCCATTATGCTTCCCCTTATTCAAAGATTGTTTGCCTCGTTGTTTTAATACTTTCCCCTTGGGAGGCGTCGATCCTCCCGAATGACTCTTCGCTTCCATTTCGATATTAATTGATGCGTTAATCGAAAGGTGCGCTAAGTCACTTCCCCCGCTCCTATGTTGACTTTAATTTTTCGGTAGTTCGTTATCTCCGCCCTCAAGGACGGGGTTTTACAAGCAAATACTCAATATACAACGATGGCAACATTAAAACTCTGCGCCCCATCCTTGCAAGCTTCGTCTGCAACCGCATAATGCATTTCAGAGCCAACAACTTTTACAACGGTACTGTTGACTTCAACGCCAATGTTTCTATCGAGTGAATTATGAGTGAATTTCATGCAATCTTCTTGGCTTGTTAAGACGGCCGATATTCGATAGGCATCATTCATTTTTTTAAACGAAAAACTTTGAACGGTCATCAAAGAACCGTCGTTAAGTTTTTTATCGCATTGTGCCGAGCCGGATAAGCTGCAATGCGCAAGTGACTTCGCTTTTTCTGCAAACTCCACACCTCTGTTCGAACAAGCAGTCAGGGCTATGATTGTTACTGTCACCAAAGGGTAGATTTTTTGTATCATAATTTTGATTTGCCGTTCAGACGGCAAGTGATGCCAGTTTTTCTGAAAAGTGTTTAGCAACTTCTTCGACTGAAGGAATAACATCAGCTGGTGCTGGACACTCTAATGTGTCAATCAGATCGCCATTGTCAGCGAAAATCTCCGCCTCGACCACACGGGAATCGCCAGTGCCGGCAAAATATCCAATGAAATCGTAACCACGACCAAAACAATTGAAAATACTATTTTCTGCGTCAAAGACAACTTTAAACGTGTTTGCCGTTCGCTTGTCAGGTCCAATGGCAAAATCAAAATCTGGCGGCGTTTCTGCTTGCAAGTAACCTGGTTGACAGCACTCTACGCCAGCATAAGCACATGGAAACAAATCATCTGTCTTGCATGCGCATTCGCCAGAAAAAAGGCCATCGAAACCGTTCTTAGTAAGATGCTCGATGGTAATAGTTTTAACATTCATGCGTTTTTCCTATCTGGATTTTCTAAAGTGCCAAAGTCCAGCGGAAGTTAATGCTTCCCTGTAAGCTTGGGATGGTAAAAAACGTACTCCACGCTTAATGCATTGAGAACGTATCAGTTTTCTCGCTGCTTGAGTGTTTTCTACTGATTGCATAAATGTCTTACCCGATTGAACGATGCCTTCTATCTTCAAATTTTTCCCCTTATGTGGCCGGTCGCCCCGCCGTAATTGAATTAATGAACGAGTTTCAGAACGAGTCCAGCAATCAACGCCATTTGCAACATACCGACGCCGACCACCCAGCGCACAATCGCGGCTTTCGTATCCGATTTCATGACTTTCATTTCTTGACGAAGGGTGTTGACTTCGTAGCGGAGGTCAGCCAGCTCTTGAGTGAAATCAGATTTGGTAGCAAATTTGTCCGCAACTCTTTCTGCTTCATCCGACATGACATCTACCAGTAACGACCCTAAGCCTTTGCCTGCTGCGGGGAGCGTGGTACCAGGCTGGCGCAAGCGCGGATTAGCAGGATCAGGTTGAATCTCGTTCAGCGGTACTGTTGTAATGTTTTGCATATTAATTTCCTCGCTTAAAACAGCGCTGAAATGGCATGATATAGTGCGAGGACAAGAATGCATCCCAGCACATTTACTGCCAGGTGACGACCACCTTTTTTGACTTCGATGCCGATTGCGTTTGATACGCAACCAAAAACGATTGCAGCCAAATTTGCGCCCGCTCCAATTCGAGTTTCACTGGACCAGCCAAGTATTACAAGCGCACTCCAAATTGCTACACCAAATACCACGGCAGAAGTGAATTCCCAGTACGTAGGGCGGCGCAGTTCAATTCCCAGAATTGTCATGTTTTTTTCCTTGGTTACATCATACGTTTTTGATCGTTAGCACGCATTAGCAATTCAATCGTAGTTTCCAACCGAATCATGCGCTCGGTTAGATTTTCGATCTTGGTTTGCTGTGCTTTGATCACTTCCCCTTGCCTCACAACCTTATCTTCAAGCTTGATCATGGATGTTAATGCACCCCATACTCGCTCAGTAACACCCATTATTCTGCCTTCCGATCTTTGGCTGCTTTAGCTTCCATTGCAGCTATGCGCTTATCACTTGATGCGACAAACGCCAGAACATCGTCAATGGACTCAGACGCACGATTGGCCGCTGCCATTGCTGCATCAGCTAACACACCCAATTCCTCATCTTCGTCAGCCGAGTTGTAAGCAGATGCACCTCGACGCATTAGCTCAGAGATAGGTAAGCCCAATTTCTTTGCTTTTGCACTGATCATTTTCTTTTCCTGCGGAGTTGCTTGCACCACAATCCGCTCTATTGCTGCTGCAACCATTTTTAACCCCTTTATGTACATGGACACTGTATGTACATATCTTACTAAAATAAAAGAAAGTGTCAACTTTCTTTTATTTTGTTCAGTCTGCGCAATTTCTCAAGTTGGCAATTTCTCTATTCTTCCAAATCACTAAGAATCGCAACGGTTTTGTCCTGGGCCATGTTTTGAACCACGAAGATATCCTGCGCCGTTAATTTTTTCGCTATCTCTTTCGGCTCATAGTTTTGCCGGCACTCCCCAATGCACCGTAAGGACCACAGCAAGGCTGTTTTGTACCGTTTACTTTCGTAAGCGAGGTTGGACGCTAACGCGGCCACGTGACTGTCCCCACGCTTCCAAGCTTCCCATGAGAACTGCACGGTTTGTTTGGTGTTGGGAGGGAGATATTTTCACAGCCATCGTTTCACGCCGATTGCAGCTCTAGCGGACGAATGCGGCCTTTAATCGCTGGCAGCAATTGTGCTTCTGCATTGCGCACATCGTATTCAGCTTGCAAGTTCAACCAAAAGCGCGCTTCCATGTTGAAAAATACTGCTAGGCGCATAGCGGTATCTACGGTGATTGGACGATGGCCGTTGACTATCTCACTGATACGGCTGGTCGGCACGTCCAGGTCGCTTGCGAGTCGGGCATTGGTGATGCCCATCGGTTTGATAAATTCTTCACTCAGGATTTCGCCTGGGTGAATTTCTGGCAGTTTGGTAGCCATTTTGTTTGCTCCTAGTGATAATCCGCAATCTCAACGCCATACACGCCATCCATCGTCCAGCGAAAACAAACGCGCCATTGGTCGTTGATTCTGATGCTATGTTGCCCCTTCCTGTCGCCGTGCAAGGCTTCCAGCCGGTTGCCTGGCGGTACTTTCAGGGATTCAAGTTTGGTCGCGGCATGCACCATCAACAGCTTACGCCGCGCCACCTGCTCTATATTTTTAAAGCGCCGGACTGAGTAGCTATTAAATAGCTTTTCTGTGTCGGCGCATGCGAATGTTTTAATCATCGTAGCCGAATAATATGTCGCGTTACGGATTCCGTCAAACAGAATCTAATAAAGCGAAATTTACATTAAATTACTTCTGCAAACATCTCTCTCAGCTTGCCCGGTTGCAACTCTAAATACGTCATCACGCGATCCATTTCGAAATGCGGTAGTCCAATCACAAAAAAATATCAGGACGAAAAAAAACCCGCATAGATATGCGGGTTTGAATTTCATTTGTTATTACACTTGGCGGTACGACCATTCAACATGATTGAATGCCGCTTCACGTGCTTCTTTGTCGATTTCTTCCTCTGAGGCTGTTGCGCTAACCTCGAATTCGAATTCGCAAGTAGATCCTTCTATATCTGTTTTGATGTGCCCAACAAACTTTCGAACGCGTTGTTCAAGCGGCTTAATCTGAATAGCTTCAGCTATCAAAATTTCCCATTCAGGTCCGTGAGGAATGATTGGCAGGGATTTTGTGTCTCCCCTCTGCGTTGCTACTTCAGTCGCTTTTGTAATCGCACTTTCACGTTCCAATAAGCTGAAAACGCTGGAATTGCAATCATTCTGATCGTAGTAACCATCAATCATACAAGCAGTTCCACCATGATTACTACCCATGCCAAAAGTCATCACAACGTAATGTGGTTCACCGCATGGTTGGTACCGGATGTTGTCGATGATCAACTGATGCTTTGCCCATTCGCGTAAGTATTCAATAGCCTGGACTTTCGAATTTGTCACAATTGACAAATACATTCCGAAATCTCGATTTTCTAAACGATACTTGCTGCGAAGGTCTATCGTATCGGAATACATAGCGTACTTCGAGGCATCTTTCGTCTCTTTGTCAAATTGTGGTTCACCGCGATAACATTGAACGGCCGTCCACAATCGATTGTGGTACCAGCGATATTCCATTTGATATGGATTGATGGAATCACGTTTGTATGTAGCGCGAATTGCTACTGGTGCCGCATCAGATTGAATTTCAGGCACTTCCAACTCAATTTCGCCATCGTGAAATCGAACTGGACGTGGGTTTCTGCAACGCGGTGGAACAATATATTCTACGTAGCTAAACAAAATTTTAATTTTCATTTTGATACTCCAAGTTAAAGGCGAGTACCATCCCAACGGGATGGCACCCGCCAGGATTGATTGGGATTAAGTTTCCAGTTCAAAAATCTGAACTAGGGTAATTGATTGCGTTACGCAAAACTTCAGGCTCCAAATACATGCCGTGAATGACGTTGTACCGACCGCCACCAGAATCAAGTTGAATCTCTTTCAACTTGCGCATTACATTGAATGCTTTGAGTGCTTCTTCTTCACTGCAGCTTGTTAGATCACGCACGGTTTCGCGGAAATTAAGTTCCGCATTCGCAAGCCGTTGGCCGATAGCCTTTGCTCCTGGAATCTTTTCAATGTTGTCGTTCATTTGAATTTCCTTCAAAGATTTTGCTTGATCCAGAATTAATTTGTACCTGCCACTGCCGTGACCTTGATGGATGTGTCATGAACCGCATAACTCCTGTTTGTGTGCGTGACAGTAAATGCAAACTGTCCAGTGCGAAGGCCAAGTAAGCATGCCTCATGCCCAAAATGACTATTACATCCGTCATGTGTCCACCCCTCCCGGAATGGCATTGTTTCATGTCTGAAGTACCGTTCTTCGGATTGGTAGAAGACATCTGATACGTGAGCTTTACACACTTCACAGGGGCCATATTTATCAGAAGATGCCATCAGGCGTCGTAACTTATATCGACGCTGACCGATGTGAAGGAAACTGGCGTTGGATGTTGGATTGACTGATGGTACTGCCTCGTTCTCATTTGGCGTGACAGAGGTATGTTGATCGATCATGATGTGATTCTCCTGCGATAGTTGATTATGCGGAGACATCCCAACGGGGTGTCCCCGATGGGTAAATTCTGCTTACTTCCAGCAGGAATCAGCGGTCGTGTTTGCGATCGAATTTGGCACGCCAACACTTACCATCAGCATGCGATGGTAATTAATGGCGATCTTCACTGCCTGGACACAAACCTCTTCCAGGTTCTGTTCCTTTGATGGTTCAAGGACCTCGTTCATTTCAACCAGCGGGTTTGCTTTTTTACTGCATACACCCAGCTTATCTTGCATGTGGTACATCGTGACTTGAATGGTGAACGCTTCGTCTCGTATTTCAGGACGAATCATTAACACATATTCATCTGAATACACACGATTGAGTTCAAAACTCACAAATGGCGTATCGACTTCCATCATGGATTCAGCGTTGTAAATCCAAAGATGCGACAGTAATGGATGTTTATTGATTTTGTCTTTCAGCAGATCCAGAAGCTGCGCTGCATCTTCTTGACTGGAGCAACGTTTTGCCTTTGATAACAGTGATTTGATTTTCATGGATTCCTCCTATGTGTGATCAATAAGGGAATCCCATGGGGAATTCCCCGATGGAATTAAAGAATAGAATTTTTGAGCCAGCAGATTTGTATTGATGATGCTATTTAATCCCATTTCAGCGCATCAGATTTGCAGCGCATCAGGTATTGGCCGCTGCATAATTTTCGCGGCGCTGAACCGGGCGATTAGCAGGGCGTCCTTGTTTCACGAAATTGAAGTAATGCAGCCTGAACTGCTTGAGTTTCAATTCGAATTCCTTCATACGGAATTTCACATAGACTTTTTCATCCAGTGAGCGCACGGTCAGCAGGCGTTTGCCCAATTCATCGATTTCGCTTTGAATGTCCTGGACTTGTGCAGCATGTTCATCTGCCGTCATTGCCGGCAAATTGCCGGACATCACGACCAGCGTTTCCAAGGGGTCTAATTCCCATTCATTGATGGCCCGGGTACAAGCGACCAGGTTTGTAAACGATCCCATCCAGTACATGCGGATGTTACGGTGTTTCAGAATAAAAATCTGGAGCGGGAGTTCGAAAGTGTAGTTCATGGTTTTCCTCTGAAATAGTGAAGGATGTAAAGTAAATGGATGATCGCTTGACGAAGTGGATTCATCCGATATGCTTGCGATCTGGTGCGACATGTTGTGACCTTTTGATGGCCAGCTTTGGCTTCAGTCACGATAGGCCGTGACTGTGGATTGCAGATGCGCAATGGGAAAAATCTTTTGCTTTCTGCAGAAAGTAAGACCCCGGACGCCAGCATGGACTTCCGGGTGGAACAAGGCCGTTAGGAACGGCGGTGCCGGTGAATATAAGAAATAACTTGCAGCGTGTTTGCTGTGGATATTTACCTGCTGGTAAACAGGGTTGGTGGCCAGCACCGAAACGATGTGAGTTTCCTCACGGGAGTTCTACTATTATCCATCATGATTGCGAGATTGTGAACCTATTTTTGCGCATCAGCCCTGCTTCTGCGCATCGATGCGGGCTTCAATATTATTACAATTTGACGTAACACCGTTGCCAGACGCTGCGAATAACAATTTTGTTATTGCTACAACGAACTGAGTCGGCAATTTGGTTTTTTCAAGTAGAATGATTTTCGACAGAGTTGCTTGAATTCATTCTTTTATTTTTTGCTCGACCCATTATGGCACTGGACTCCCTACTGATTACTAAGCGGCAAGCGCACAAGCTGGAGAAGGTTGTCAGTTTGTTGACGCTACCCACGTATGATCCCAATGCCTTACTGGATTTCGTGAAGCAAACCCTGCACGCGGAGACCGATATTGAGATGCTGTACCGCTTAGGTTTTAATGACATCCAACAGGCGGAACTCAGTAAGATTCGCACCAGAAAGCGTCCGCTGGGTGCGGTGTTGCTGTTGCAAATTCATGAAACAACGAACATTCCCATTGCTGAACTCCGGTCCAAAATGGGAGATACGCGGCGACGCTTCGCCTGAACTTTTTACCTGATTGACAGACCCAACATTGGATACAACAACTTCACCTTCGCTCCCCAAAATCGCTATTTTGGTTTCGGATGAGCAGCATGCCTTACAAGCCCTGATGAACGCCCAAATTCATGGAAATCTGGGGTATGTGGACATGATCATCAGCCCCAGCCGTGATGCTGAAGCCCTGGCCCGGCAATATGGTGTGCAATTCGTTCTGCTGCCGATGGAAAAGCAGCTCTCTCCCGATCAGGAGAGCGCCTTGCTGTTCCTGTTGCGGTCGCATAGCATCGACCTGATCATTGTAGCCAAGTTCTGTGCCCGCATATCGGGCGTGCTACTGAACAGTTTCCCGCATCAGGTGATTGGTGTTCACCATTCCTTGCCCTTCTCTGCCGCCGCATTTGAACGGGAATTATTAGCCGGTGTCCGGCTGATCAGTGCGCGCGCCTTTTATCTGACAACAGAAATTAATCAAGGTCCGGTCATTTGCGAAGAAGTTTTGCGACGGAATTTATTGGAACCGGTGGCCGCATTGCGGCAGCGGATTCAGGACGCAGAAAGTCTCTGCCTCATCCAGGCCGTGCGCCTGCATTTACAAAACCGGATTGCCGTCGATGATTCTCTGTGCGTGATCTCCACCCTGCCGATGAATGTGCTGCCATTTCCAGCCGTGACGCGTCACGATTAAATGTGCGTTCTGGCCGGGTAAAAACGGATAATCACGTCGATCGATGGATTGGCTAGTGCAAGCAGCGCCAGCCTGTATTTAAACGTGACGTCACGGTTAAATAGCCGTCGCTGACCGCAACCATTGCCACAGGGATGCGGAGGGGCCGGAAGTCTGCAGTTTTTCCCGGTATAGTGCCATTTGTCCGACTGACGTCTCAGCATCACAGGCACCGGTATGCACCATCAGGGCAATTGCCCCTTCCGCAATTCCGATCGCCCGTTCCCGCGATATGGTGCCGCGGTTGGCAGTATGCGCTGCCAGCTGCAAGACATCCTCCAGCGAATCCCACATGGTCTGACGGAGTTCAGGGAGCATGCCCGGCAGGACCGGTGCCACTGTTTCCGGTAAGCTTTTGGTGTGGTACTGGAACAAATCGAACAATTTGCCCATATAACGACGGTCAATCTGAAGCTGCTCGATGACTTTGTTCGCCAGCGCCATTGCTTCACTGTGCTGGCATTCTGTCATGTCAAGACTGACCAGCGCCAGACCACACATCTGCAAGTGGATGATCAGCACTTCGATGGCGTCAACCCGGATTTGCGCCAGTTCCCTTTGCGAGACTGGCGCGGACTGGTGTGGTTCATCCTGCTGCAGCACGCTGTGATGACTGCGCCGGCATGGGTTCAGACTCATGTTTCAGGGAAAAGCCGTGGTTTTATTCGGGAACGAGAACAGCGCCGTTGTCATGCTGTTGAACCGGTAAGCCTGACCTGGACGGTCGAACCATTTTTTGACCAGTTTGTAGGCGCTGCCATTGATCAGGTTCTCTGCCACGATGCCGTCCACCAGTTTCAGGAATTGTTCATCGTCTTTCCTGATCATCAGGGCATACGGTTCGATCGACAGCAGCCTGCTGACCCGGTGCAGCTTGCCATTCAGGTTATTTTCTTCAATCGCCCCATTCAACAGAACGTCATCCGTGCAGAAGGCATCAGCCTGATGATTGGCCACGTCCAGCACTCCGGCATTGTTGTCTTTGACCAGCCTGACACTGAACGGCGTTCCTTTCGATTGCGCTGCCACCTGGACTGGCTGAATCAGTTTTTCGCAGGAAGATCCGGCCACCACTACCACGCGGGTACCGCCCAGCTGGGAATAATCGTTAATGGGCGAGTCTTTGCGCACCGCCAGCCGCGCACCGGTCACGAAAATAGGATAGGTAAACGCCACTTCTTTTTCCCGGTCGCGGGTATCGGTGGTGGTGCCGCATTCCATATCGATTTCACCGGCCTGCAGTAAGCTGATGCGATTTTTGGCGTTGACTGGCACATAGCGGATGTCGAGTTTGGTCTTGAGGTATTTTTCTATGCCCGCCACCACATTGCGGCACAAATCGACGGTATATCCCTGTGCCACCCCATTTTTCATCATGGCAAACGGTGCTGCCGATTCCCGCACGCCGATGACCAGCGTATTGGAGTCACGCATTTTATCGAGGGTGGAACCGGATTCGGAAATGGCATACGCCATGCCGGGTAATTGCAGACAGAGTGCGGTCAATATTGCCAGTTTCGTGATTTTGAGGGTCATAATAGTCTCGCAGTGGAATATGGGACAGACAGCGTTTCAGGAAGATATGGGTGGTGCTTCCTCATGGACTGCCGCAATGAGGGGGTGTTTGGCCAGAACAGGATGTTGTGCCTGCAGTTTTTTCAATTCGGTGGTGGCAGAGGTGAGTTCCATTTCCCAATACGCCAGCTTGTTTTTGTCGGTGGCCCCGGACCCACCCTCCAGCTTGCGGTCAATACTGTCGCGCCGTGCGCGCGCGCATTCATACTGGTACAGGGCTTGCTGGACTTCTTCGGTGGCCACGACGCGCTGATACAGCTTGTCTTCTTTGGTCACGGCTCCGGTCGTGGCTGCATTGGTTTGTTCAGGCTGTTGGTTCATGATAGATTCCTGTGCCGGATGACCGCACGCTGGTGCGGTGTGCAGTCGTCCGGGCTTTCTGAGGTGGTTATTCCGAGTCGTTATCGCCGGTGGCGATCAGGCGATCAATCGCGATGGTCTGGTGATCGCGCACGACCAGTGTCGTTTCCACTTGCTGGTCTTTACCCTGATAGCGGATTTGTTTGGCGGAACCCGTCCGGTGGATCTGGGCCGGGGCGTCCAGTTCCTGATCGCTGACCGCCACCAGATAACCATTCTGGTTTTTGATCAGGTACAGCCGCGACACGCCGGCACTCGCGCTGCAATCTTTTTCATGGCAGGCTCTGCCGACAGAGACCGGTTCCGGTGCCGGGTTATGGGCGCTGGCAGCTAACGGTGCCAGTCCGATGATCAGCGCCAGCATTTTTCGCTTTGCGGTGTTACGTTGTTGCATCTTGTTCTCCTGTGGTGGTTGGTGATGGTAAATAAGTGGGTGTCGTTTCAGGCGATACGGCCGGACGACCGGTCAGCAGAAGTCCGACTGCGATGACGACTAAGGCAGTGGCGATCATTTGCGGCAGGGAGACGGTTTCCTGCAGGTAGAAAATGCCGATCAGCATGGCGTAGATGACAGAAAATGCATTCATCAGCGCCACGCCTCTGCCCAGACCATGATGTGTGATCAGGCGGATCTGAAACGGTGCGATCAGGGCCTGCAGCAGCACCCACAGCAAAAACCATGGATGCCAGATGGCCGTTAAGAAGTCCCCCTGCCCGCGCAATGCATGTCTGGCAAACACGTCGAGACAAGAAAATACGAACTGAATCAGGGAAATGTACAACAGGCTGCGCCGGGAAATCATGCCAGTCCCCGGATCAGCACGGCGGCCAGTATCAGTCCGACAGCCAGTTTTTCGCGCGCGCTGAATTGTTCGCCGTGGTACCAGGCCACAGCGGATGAGAGGGAGATCGCAGACGCTGAAAACAGCGTGGCCGCGCCTGCCACCGGCATCATGAAAATGGCGAACAGCCGCAGGCATAATCCCGTATAGCGCCGCAGTGCATAGGGCAATATCCAGGTGCGCTGCCGGTCAGAGGGCTGCAGCGCGATGTGTTTTTTTACGAAGACATCCGCGCTGGTGATGCAGGCTTGCGCCAGCAGGGTAAGTAAGATCAGGGTCATTGCTTCTTTGGTGGTGGAGGAATCAAGGTGTGGTCACAGATTCAGGTTCTCATGAATCCGGTTTTTAGCAAGTCATCGAATCGCGTTCGCGGTAGAACCTGGCTTCGCGGGCATTTTCTGAGCGTTGCCGCGCCAGTCTTTTCTGCTGCCGTATTTTTTCCAGCTGTTCTGCACTGACGGCGGGCGTGGTCATGATGGCGTTCATCACTGCTTTGCTGATTTTGGTTTTGGTTCTGGGTCCAAATTCCATATTTAATGCCCCTTTTTAGTTTTGACGGAAGCCGCCGATACCAGCGCAAAGAGTTGTTTAGCCGCAGTTTTGGCTTCGATAAATTCTTGCGGTTGTATGGCGTTTATCTGTGACAACAGACCGGATGATCCGATCTCGACAATCTGCAAGACCGCTGCCGGCAGGTCTTGACAGGTGCGCTGGATCAGCTGGTGCTGGCGCGCGCAGCCCCAGGCATGCAGGTACAGGTCATTGCCGATCCTGCAGCAATAGTGGATGGAGAAGCCGTAGGCTTGGACGGCACAGAGCCGGGCGGTATTCGCACCTGCCAATGTCTGGATGGCCAGCGCCAGAAGCCCGGATTCGGTGTAGCCGTATTGTTCAATAATGGGGAGGTACATAGCTTAACGACTTGAATTTTTTCTATCGTTAAGTATGGTTTTTATTTGTCATTTATTTTGCTGAAATGACTTGCTATTTTGCGCAGCTTACCAGTATGCGGGGAAAGCCCCGGCGTTCAGGCCGGGGATGGATAGCGCGGAGTCCGCAGGACTCCATTTCTGCCATTAAGCTGGTGTCGCCTGCTGCTCAATGTATTGGCGAATGATGCTGATCGGAGCGCCGCCGCAAGAGGACGCGAAGTAAGAAGGCGACCACAGCACGCCCTTGTAGTAGAAGCGTTTGGCGATGTCCGGCCTTTCTTTTCGCAGCACGCGACTGGATGCGCCTTTCAAACTATTGACCAAGGCGGACACTGGTACTTTCGGCGGATAGCTGACCAGCAAATGCACATGGTCGCGCTCGCCGTCCATTTCGACCAGTTGCGCCTCGAAGTCGTTGCAAACCTTGGCAAATAGTTCGCGCAGCCTGTCGATGGCCGCTGAGTCGAACACTTTGCGGCGATATTTCGTCACAAAGACCAAATGGACATGCATGTTAAAAACACAGTGACGTCCGCGCCGAATGTCGTTGTTTTCTTCCATAGACCAAAATATACTATGCGACATGCAACGACTTCAAGCCTACCGATTCGAGCTACAGCCCAACGGCAAACAGCAGCGCCAGATGCGCCGCTTCGCTGGCTCGTGCCGATTCGTCTATAACAAGGCGCTGGCGTTGCAGCAGGAGCGGCACAAGGCGGGAGAAAAGAATCTTGGCTACGCTGCGCTATGCAAGGCGCTCACCGAATGGAAGGCACAACCGCAAACGCTCTGGCTGAGCGAAACTCCCAGCCAAACCTTGCAACAGGCGCTCAAGAATCTGGAACGGGCCTACAAGAACTTCTTCGAGAAACGCGCCGACTTCCCGCGCTTCAAGAAAAAGGGCATGGGCGACAGCTTCCGCTATCCGCAAGGCGTCAAACTTGATCAGGGCAACAGCCGCGTGTTCCTGCCAAAACTCGGCTGGCTGCGCTACCGCAATAGCCGGGGTGTTCTAGGCGAGGTGAAGAACGCGACTGTCAGTCATTCGTGCGGCAAGTGGTTCGTGTCGATCCAAACGGAGCGCGAAGTCGATCAGCCTTTGCCGCAAGGTGAAGCTGTTGGCATCGACATGGGCATCGCCCGTTTCGCCACTCTGAGCGACGGAAGCTATCTTGATCCGCTCAACAGCTTCAAGAAACACCAGCAACGGCTGGCACGCTACCAGCGAGCCATGAGCCGCAAAGTCAAATTCAGCAACAACTGGAAGAAGGCGAAAACCAACGTCCAGCGCATTCACACTCGTATCGCCAACGCCCGGAAAGACTTTCTGCACAAGGCTTCGTGCCAGATCAGCCAAAACCACGCCATGATCGCCATCGAAGATTTGCGGATTCGGAACATGTCCAAGTCGGCCAGGGGCAACAGCGAACAGCACGGCAAGATGGTGAAACAGAAGTCCGGCCTGAACCGGTCGATTCTCGATCAGGGATGGTTCGAGTTTCGGCGGCAACTGGAGTATAAATCGGCATGGAATGGCGGCTTCGTCGTCGCCGTGCCGCCGCAATACACCAGCCAGACTTGCCCGTGCTGTGGGCATGTGTCGAAAGACAACCGGCAGACGCAAGCCCGGTTTGAGTGCGTTGATTGCGGCTTTGAAGAAAACGCCGATCTCGTCGGTGCCATCAATATACTAGCGCGAGGACATCGCGTTTTAGCCTGTGGGGAGACGGTGCAGTCGGGCCGCTCGGTGAAGCAGGAACCCGCCGAAGCAACTCAGGCGATTGCCGCCTGAGTGCCGTAGGAATCGCCGTCCTTCAGGGCGGCGAGGATGTCAAAAGTCATTCCCGCGATGTGCGCCTGATGTTGCTCATATCCATTTTTTGAAGTCTGTGGGGAACCGCGATGCAGCGCCGCGCACATGATCGCCATGTGCCACCACGTAGTACGGATTCCCCATTCCTTCAACGGTTATTCAGGTTGGTTCCCGCTGGCAGAAAATTCAAAGTGGCGGTTTCGATCGGTTGCTGGCGGATTTTGTTGCTGAGGCGATGTTTGAGTCCTGTGATGATCAGGTACAAGGCCGTGGCAAACAGCATGCCGCCGCCGATCAGAATGATCCAGTGGAGGAAACTCATCGGGTCGTCTTTAGGGCACATTTTCTTCCTTTCTATGAATGGTGGCCGGATTTGCTGAAGGGTGTCGGCTGGCCGGTGTCAGTGACCAGCTTCGGTCCTGATGCCGGATTTACGTTACACGATTGATGCTTTACTTTTCTGGTGACTGATGATTCCCGACAAGTCAGGTGTCAATTTGCGCGCAATGGCTGGAATCGAGGTGACTAGCGCGTAAGCTATGGCGCCGGTACAGACACTGGACAAATGGAGTCCGAGCAGGAGCTTTGGCAACGTGACATGATCCAGCGGTGTCAATGCAATCATCAGCAGCGGATACGCCGGTACCGCTACCCATGCCATGACAAATGCGAGTATGAGACAATTCATGCAGTGCCAGAAGCGGTGCAGATATTGTTTTCTGTTATTCATTTTGTTTTTTTTGAAGTCTGGCTTTGGTTGATGAGCCGGGCAACTGCCGGTGGTACCCAATGTGGTTCCTGATAATAGGGTGCATCGCTCATACCGAGAATGTTGCGCACACCCTGTAAATAATTGCTGCATTCCGATTCTTCAGCCCAGACAGCTATCCATTTTTCATCCTCTTCCGATACGGGAACACCTGGCCGCCACCCCAATCCTTCCACAACAAACCAGAACTCATCGAGGGTAAAGTCAGGCGGAACGTTGACTGCAAATGTCCATTGCGCATCCGTCAGCGTAGTCAATCCTTCATATGGAATAGCGGTTGCTGGTGTTGTTTCCGCCCACTGTCCCTCGATCCAATCGGGCATGGCCTCACCATACTTTTGAAGCCAAAGCGCGTTGGCCTGCTGCTCCGACGCTTCATAATAATCATGGAGTGCTTTATATTGCGGATCGTCAACGAATTCTTGACCAATCTGGCTGACGGTTTTGACAAAACGACGCGTATCCCAATCGATGAACATCTGGATGTTGGATTTCCGAATGTCAAATTCTGGTGGAATTGGCAGTGCCATCCGGTAGGCCATAGCGCGCACTTCGATTTCTGATTTTGTCATCGTGTCCTTTCAGTTCTGGTAATCCGCCACGGTCAAGGTAAAGCCGTCAAAACAGGGTCAGTTGGTTGGGATCGGGTTTTTTTGGCCGCATGCCGCCGATTCTTTCTTTAATCACTCCTAACCATGCCCGGTAGCGGTACCCTTTGCGTCTTTCGAAGGGATAGGCTTCTTTCAACGCTTGCCGCAGCAGCACCGGGTCCTGATAGCCGATCTGCATTTCGATGGTGATTACCACTTCGCGTGCCTGATTGATGATGGTCATGGTGTGCTTGTCTGCAGTTGCGCTATGCCCCGGTCCAGATCCGTGGCAGGCCGTTGTGTCCGATCACGGCTCCGGTGTCGATGTGGATAAAGTTGCGTTGGTAGATGCCAACGCCGCCTTGTTTCAACAGCCCGGCCAGTTTGCCCAGATAGTCGCTGGGGATGGTCTGGGTGCGAAAGTCGATCGCCCGGAACACGCCCTGTCCATCCGGCAGATGGCAGGAGTTTTGCGCTGCCTTTTCTGTGTGCTGGTTGGTTTCGCGTGTGCGTAAGCCGGATAAGGCGTCGATTCTGACATGGTGACCATACAGCGCCAGCCATGCCTGCATCCACGCCACGGTTTTGAGCAGGCGTATGTCGGGATAGCCTTGCCGGTTCGCCCTGATGTCTCTCAGCAGGTAGGCGGCAGTCAGGTAGCCAGCCTGGGTTGCAATATCAAACTGGTATTGTTCGTTGCCACGGCTCATCCAGATGACGCTGGGTTCGCGTCTGTTTTCCTGTGCCACTGCCGGCCGTCCCAGACTGGAACAGCCGATCAGCATGGCTTTCAGGAATTCCCGACGCTGCATGCTCATTTTGCTTTGACGCTGGCCAATTTTGTTTCAAGGGCTTTGGCATCGACATAGCCAGGGATGCGCGAGCCATCGGTAAAGATGATGGCCGGTGTGCCCTGTATGCGGTAGCGTTTGCCCAATGCCTGTACTTTTTCGTCCGGGTCTTTGCAATCTGCGCTGGCGGTGGCCGGCACTTTGTTGTTGAGCATCCATTCATCCCAGGCTTTGGCGCGATCTGCCGCGCACCAGATGTCGTGCGATTTGGTTTTGGAGTCCGTGGCCAGGATGTTGAACTGGTAGGTGTAGATGGTGATGTTGTCCATTTCCTGCAGGGTATGCCGCAATTTTTTGCAGTAGCCGCAATTCGGATCTTCGAATATGGCGATCACGCGACTGCCGTCTCCTTTGGTGAATTTGATGGCGGCATCGAGGGGCAGGGTTTTGAAGTCGATTTTGTTGATTTCGTTGAGTCGTTCCTCGGTCAGGTTTTTTCCGCTGGTCAGGTCGATCACTTTGCCTGCGATCAGGTATTTGCCTTCTTTGTCGGTATAGAGGATGTCGCTCTTGGTGCGGACTTCATAGAGGCCGCTGACCGGTCCGGCGGTGATGGTTTCTATTTGTCCCGCGCCGAGCCGCTGTTCCAGTTTCTGTATCACGGCGTTTTGTTGCTGGCTTTCGGTCGGTTTGCCCGCCGCAGCCAGGGTGCTGGCGGTCAGCAGTATCAGGGCCAGCTGGATGTGGTGTTTTTTCATTGCTCTGTGTCCTCTTTGGTTGTTTCGTTACGGTGGCTTTTTTTCGGTTTGACTATCAGTACCAGCAGGATCAGGCATATCAATCCGAGCAAGAGATACTGGATGAAGTATTCTGGCTGTCCTGCGCCACTGACGTTGGCCGCGGTGTTGTACATGGTGTGTCCTCTGATCAATGCAGGCTTTCATTTTCCTTTTTTTCCCGCTTTGTCAACTTGCATAAAATAGTGGCATTTGCGGTTCTTATTGATTTTGCGGGTTTTTTCTTTCGGTTTTTTGATTTGTTCACAGGGTTATCCACTTTTTTTGTGGATAACTCCCGTCCGCTTGTCTGTCACGCTTGGTCTGTTCCTGCAATGCCGGTATGGTTCTGGATCTGCATTTTCTGAAGCCTTTTGTACAGGTAGCTGCGCGCGCACTTGAGTTGTTCGGCTGCCTGCATTTTGTTGCCCCCGTTGTCTTCCAGTGCTTTGCGGATCTGGGCGTCTGTCAGGCTGGCACTGGTTTTGATGATTTGTGAACGATGTGAGCCGATGTAGGCATTGGCTTTGTATTCCACAGAATGTCCCGCATGTTCTGCAATGATCTTTTTGGCTTGTTGCAACAGGTCTTCTGCCGGTTTGTCCCCTCCCCTGACCGGACTCGCATGGTCTGTCAGTGTCTGGTACAGGTTGTTGAGGTATTGGTGGCGCAGTCCATGGGAGGTGACGCCCAGGCCTTTTTTGGTGATGCCGTATTTTCTGACGAGGTTGTGGTACAGCCTTTTCCATTGCACCAGTGTGTATTCTTCCGGGATGGTGGTTTTCGATTTGCCATTGACGTATTTTTTCGCCAGTTCGATGATTTCCAGCTGTCTTTCGTCCTGTACTTCGATCCGCCGTGGCCTGCCCCCTTTGGTGCCATCGACTATCATGAGGTAGGTTTCACCATGCAGGCGCATGACGACATCGTAGGGCCGCAACAGGACGCTTTCTTCAACGCGTAAACCAAACGTCATTTGCAACATCATCTGGATGCCGATGTATTTGTTTTCAGTGGCAATCTGGGCAATGATGCCTGCCGCATCCAGCGAGAAGGTTTCCCACGATTTGTCGCTCAGGGTGGTGCCGCTGCGCGCCGGCAGGGTTTCCAGTATTTTGTAGTTGCTGCTGCTTTTGATTATGTTCGATTTGCCTATCCACTGACACAGGGTCGCCAGATAGGTCATCTTGTTTTCGATGGTGCCTTTGGTCTGGTTTTTTTCCACCCACCGTTTCAGCAGGTATTCAATGTGCTTTTCTTTCAGTTTCCGCAGGGTGGTGATTTCATATCTGCCATGATTGATGAGTTCTTCTATCGATGCCACCAAATTCAGACAACGCAGCCGCTGGGTCTTGATGCCCAGTTTGGCGTAGCTTTGTCTGGTTCTGCTGTGCGGCTGATCCAGATGCTGGTCGAACAAGGTCTTGAGTTCTTCCTTGATCATCGCCGGTAACTTTGCCGTTTCCACATCTCTGCTGTGCTTGTAACTGATGGCCATACGTTTTCCTGTTTGCTGTTCTTCCTGTCTTTGCTATTCCTGCTGTGCGATGTACGCTTCGCGTGCGGCGTCCTGCCGGCCAGTGCTCTTTAGCGATAAATATTGGCGAATCTGTTGCAGCTGGCACTGCGCACAAACCCCGGCTACCGCCGTCAGTCAAACCTGCTTTGCATCACCACCTTCTACCTGCCGTAGTCCTTCATCCCTACAACACCCGCATGCACGTCCACTCCCTTCTCGGACTGGCTTATGCCTGCTTCTATTGTCTGGTTGATCCACTTCAGCCCGGTTAGGCGTCATGCAGCTATTCCGCAAATCTGCTGATCCTTGCTTTTTGCATGGGTAAAGCATAACCCCGGTTCTTATTCACAAATGGACTTCAGGCTCTCCGCCCCTACCATTTGCCGGCCTTTCAATGCAGTTCGCTGGCGTGCCCGATTGCATCCAGTTTCCCCACATTCCCACCCTTTTCGAGTGATTCAAGCGCCTGTCGTATCTCTCTACCTGACCTCAGCCCTGTGTCCTTGCTGTCTTCAGTGAATTTCCGTTCATTCCATGGAATTCTCTAAAACAGCCCGGAGAGCCAATATTTATCACTGTTCTGAATCCCTCAGTCTTTCGTAGTCTAAGTTCTTGATTTTAAAAAAATTGTTCACTTCGAATTCTGCAAGTGAACACACAAGACTTAACACGTAAAACAGAGGGCCAGCTTTTGGGCATTGCGCCCGTTGACGATGCCGGTTACCCGGCAAGAATTGGATTCGGTACTACGGTTTTGACTATAGATATTTTTATTTATTCCCTGAAACAATATGACGCATGAAAACTCCGCGCTTTCAACAAAATCCACCTGAAATCGCTGTCGATCACCACTGCGCCATGTCAGCTACCCGCAATCATGGGTGGCAGAGACTGGAAAATCGCTGGCTTGAGGGTACTTTTCTCAGATCAACAGCCAGGCGGCATCAGGGACTTACCTTCACATCCGGCAATCAGTGATTAATCAATGATGAAGCTTGCTTTAACCAATGATTCATCAATGGATTGCAGGCAATCACGCCGGGCTGAATCAAAAAATCACTGAATCATTGTTTAATCAATGGATTTTCATTGATTAAACAATGATTGCCTGCTTTTTAAGAAATTCAATGCTGCCGTGGTTGCTGAACACGGCCCACTCCACAGTAATAGCCGCAATTTGGGGAGCGATATGCAAAATTCCTGGAGCATGCCCATGCAAAAATTCAGGCAGGATAAATCTCGAAAGGTACAAAATGAATTTTGATAATGTAGGCATTGATGTCGGCTTTGGACATACCAAATGGGCAGTACGGCTGGAAGACGAAATCGTGACAGGATCGATTCCATCTCTGGCACCGACAGCCTCTGCGAAAACGGTCAGTACCGATGTGCCCCACTTCACCAAACGCAAAACCATCCATATCACTGTGGACGGCAATATTTTCGAAGTGGGCAAAGACGTCAAACTGGCAACCAGTTCTACCAATACCGGCAGATCACTGGAAGACGGATTTCCTCTGACGAAAAATTACATGGCCTTACTCATGGGTGCGCTGTACGACGCCGGCGCGGATCATGTCAAAACCCTCGTACTCGGCTTACCCGTTCACACCATTCAGAAATATGCAGATCATCTGAAATCCATATTCAGTCACCCGCTGCAGGTCGCTGACCGCATCATTTCGGTGGACAAAATCATTGTTGTCCCGCAACCGGTAGGATCACTGGCAACGTATGCCACTCAGAACAATGTCTCGATGAGCGAACAGCATACCCGTCTGATCATTGATGTCGGTTACGTGACTACGGACTGGGTTGTCGCGTCCGGATTCGCGATGGCCGATTCCCGCAGCGGCGGCAGAGTGGGCGGCGTATCCCATATTTTGAAAAATATTGCGGAACAAATTTCAGCAAAATATGCCAATGGCAAAATTGAACGGTTTGAGCGCATTGACGAATCACTTGTGACAAAACAGACGTTCCAGTATTTCCGGCACCAGATTGGACATCAGGAATTACAATCCATGCTGCTGCAGGCCAGCCCGGTGATTGAAGAAACCATTAAAGAAATCAAGATCCGCGCTGGCGAGGTCGATGACTTGTCTGAAATTATTCTGACCGGTGGCGGCGCAACCTATTACGAACCCTTAGTGCGGCAATATTTTGACCTGAACCGGGTGGAAGTGCTTTCCAACCCAAGTCTGACCAACGCGATCGGGTTCTTACTGGTCGGGGAAAAAATGATGCGGCGGGCAAATACCTATGGCCATTAAAACCTTACAAATCCAGATCGATGAAGAGGAATACCCCCTGCTGTTCCAGTTCATCGGGAATGAAGGTAATAAGCACAAGCGATCAAGGCTGTTGAAACAGTCATTGGAAAATCTACTTCAGGGGAAGTCTGGCGTTGCTGTTAAACTCGACAATCCCATTGCACCACCTCAGAATCATGCAGAAAAGATTAGCCCGAAAACCGTCAGTCAATCATCAGGAACGTCCACCAACAGATTCCGGATACCGGTGGAACACGATAAAGAATCCGATGACCCATTAATGCGCTGGATGTAACATGCTCAAAGAACTGCACATCATTTTTATTTTTCTCGGCGGCGTGATCTCCGGTACAGGCATCGCGCTGGGCTATCTGTTTCATGAAGCCTTTTTCCTGTTGGTCATACTGGGGCTGCTGCCCTACATTCTCCTGATTGAAAAATTCCGGACGAAAAAAAACCCCGCGTAAGCGGGGTTTTTGTTGGGTTTAGTTTCAAATAAAATCTGCATCATTCATTTGTCACCACCATACTGCAATACCAAATTGGTAGCGTACAACTGTTCAATCAACTTGAATGGATGATCCGAGTTCAGGGCATGCATGTTCGTGACGACGCGATCACGGACGTCACCGAGCTGGGAGCAAACTTCACACCAGATATCCGCCCAGTCCGATTTCCATTTGAACGGAATCCGGATTTCAGCTTCAAAACCCAAAGCCTTTAACCGCGTGAAAAGTTTATCTGCAGCCTGCAGTCCCCGATGATCATGATCAGCATAAATCAACACCCGATCAAAATCAGCACGCGGAATATCGGCCCGTTCCAGATTGCCGGCATTCAAATAGCTGCGCACATGACATTCATAATTATGTGCCACAGCCACTGCCAGCATTGTTTCATATCCCTCGCCAACAGCGAGTGTGCGGCTATTGGGTGCGGAAACGATGGAAACGCCAGCGCCCTTGAGTTTTCTGATACCACCCATCTGACGCTTGGGAACTTCAACCGGTGCTTTTGTTCCCTGATTCGTCAGAAAATGACGGTGCATGGTAACGAACTCGCCATTGCCGGAACGGACGACTTCCAACATGGCTGGATATTTACCTGTGCTCACATTTTTTCCATCGACTTCCTCTATATAGTCAAGCGCAGGATGCAGACGGATCTGGGTATCGAGTCGTAACAAATCCACCAACGGAACACGATTGAGCAAATACCGCCAGGCTGCATCATTTCTGCGCATCCATTTCGATTCTTGCCAAACCCGTTTCAAGTAGATTTTATTGCGACGAATTTCATTGTCACTCAATTCATCCAGCGGAACCACTGGTGCTTTGCGGTCTGCTTTGGAAGTGATGCCTCTTTTACCTTCCAAACATTCGTACACTTCCAGGAAGGACATACCCAGTACGAAATGCATCAGCGCCGCACCATTACCTGCACCGCATTTTTTACAAATCCAGTTCCCCTCGCCCCGGTAATTACTGAAACGAAAGGCTTTGGCGGATTCGCAAATGGGACAAGTGACATGTTTTTTAGGATCGAATCCTATTTCATCAAAAAGTTGATGTTCAGCTGCAATTTGATACCAATCGATAGTATTCAATGGCAATGCATGATGATTACGCGGCTGAACTTGCGATGAATTGTTCATTGTTCCTTTCTCCTATCAATTGTTCAAATCAAAAAAAAACCTGACCCGGCAATGCGGGATCAGGTTTCAGCAAAGCAGGCCTTGATAAATCAAGGCCTTAAATTAAAACTTTACATTTGGTATCGTAGATACACTCTAGAACGGAATGTCATCATCCATATCTGCATAGTTCGGTACCGGACGCTGTTCAGGTGCGGGACGTGGAGCGGGACGGGGTGCAGGAGGCGCTGGTCGGGATGGTGCAGCAGTGTGTGAAGGTGCAGCTTGCTGTCCTCCATATCCATCCCGGTCATCCTGATCATCATTTGCCTTTCTGCTTCCCAGCATCTGCAAAGTTTCGGCCCGGATGTCTGTCGCATACTTTTCGACACCATCCTTATCCGTATATTTACGGGTACGCAGGCTGCCTTCGACATACACCTGAGAACCCTTGCCCAAATACTGGCCGGCAATTTCTGCCAGTTTTCCGAAGAAAGTAATACGGTGCCATTCCGTTTGCTCTTTCTTTTCGCCAGTCTGCTTATCCTTCCATGAATCTGTGGTGGCCACAGAAATGGAGGTGATTGCGTCGCCGTTTGGTGTGTAACGGGTTTCGGGATCACGACCCAGGAAACCCACAATAATTACTTTATTGACCGAAGCCATTATTTCTCCTGTTTGATTTTTTCAATTTTCCAGACCCATTTTTCTGTCATGACAGGTTTGCCAAGATCATCAAAACGCGGTTTTTGGGTAACTTTATCAATGACCTGGACCGGCACTTTGTTAAGGCGCTTTACCACGATCAAGTCATCAATGTTCGCATTGGCAGCGGCCAACGCATCACGCAGCCCTTCACCCTGAAGCTGTTTTTGGGAACCAGATTTCAGTTGCAGGGATATCGCATAATTCACATACGTCTTACCCTCATTCTTCTTGTCAGGGAAACGCATATCACCCTGAGCAACAAGGCGTCCGATGGTTTTTTCCACAAAAGGCTCATCCTGATCGAAAGCAGGCTTGGGTTTTGTGACAGCGGGTGAGGTAATCACCGGCGACACAGTGACCGGTTTTGCCGCTGGCGTGACAGAAGCGGCTTTGACCGGTTGGGTCAAGCCATCTTTGATAAATGCACTGATACCAGCCGTCACAGAATCTACTTCGTAGGACGCCAGCTCAATCCAGCGAATTCCATTGGTCGGTAATAATTTACGACCAAACAGAGGATGATTTGTGACCTTGATCTGGAATTCTTGTTTGAACACCACCGTTTTACCGTTGCGATATTTGAATTGGTATTCATGCCCGTCCAGATCCATCGTGATCGTATTCGGATCGGCTGGCAGTTCGCTGGGGAGTTTGTCAGACACCGGACTGGCGATGTCAGCAGGTTTATCCGGCGCATTCAAGGCCGGCTGACCGGCTGCTGTAGGTGTGACCGAAGGTGGATTTCCTCCTGTTGTTGGGGTGAGCGGATCGACTGTCTGCTGCACCGGGTTGGGACGAACATCATGCTTTTGGGCGTTGTTCTGAGACAAGCTGAAGACATCCATAAAGCATTGCACAATGTATTGCAGAGTGGTGGTTAACGGGAAAAAGGGTTTATTCATGATTCATCTCCACGCCCAGGAATTGGTATCCGCACATGGTTTCGCGCAGAATGGCCAAATCTTGCTGGATCAGAGGGTGTGATTGTAAGGTTTCGAGAATGGCCTGATAGCTGCTGCCGGAATACACATCCTTCTGGAGTGCATTTTCGTATTGCAAGACCAGATTTATTGGAACAGCCCCTGACCAGTACCCCAAAATCCAACCTAATGTCATTTGGTAATCATGGTGAACAGACGCTGAGAGGGTGTCAGAACTGATGCGCTTTTGGATCAGACAACACACATCGTCCCAAATGTTCGACAGCAACTCAATCGCAAATTTTTCTTTGCAAATATCTGTCCATTCAGAAGGCGACGACATTTTATCCAGCAATTCGTCAAGAAATGGATCATCACCCGGTAACACTGGTTTGATGATGCCAGTTTTGACTTCCACTTTGACTGGAAGCTGGTTGAATAAGTCGAATTGCAAAGCAAACGACTTTTGTACTCGGTCTTTTCCCTTGTCGGGCGGATCAAGTACCTGATGCTCACTCATGTGCTTCTCCTTAATAAAATGGGAAGCACCCCTACGGGATACTTCCCGTAGTGAGGGATCACCGTGAGGTGATTTGGACGATGCTAGTTTCCTAGCAAAAATTCTGGCGCAGCAATGCGCTTATGAATATTATCAGTGCAGAAACACGGATCATGCCCGTATGAAACCGTATGATGACCTTCTTTTGATCAGACCCGGTTTGGATTGCTGTTTTTTGGGTTTAGACATGGGAAATTGGTAACATATTTTTCCACCGCGGTGGAAAAATGTAGTGTCAATTTCCCAAGTGTCAGACAGTGACTTGCAGGAGCAATTCTGTACCGCGCCCCTTATCGGAGATGATTTCCAACCGAGCATTGATGGATTCTGCACGTTCTTTCATACCAACGACGCCAGTACGTCCTGTGAACACAGTGGGATCAAAGCCCAGTCCATTGTCAGTGATATGCAAATTCACCCTGCCGTCATGTTCTTCAGGATGATAGGTCAGTTCGATGTGGCACAGGGTAGCCTGAGAATGTTTGACGACGTTCGAGAGCGATTCCTGTACGATACGATAAACGACAATATTGAAGTCATAATTGAGCTTAGGGAAATCAGGTGTGTAATCAAATGTGTAGTGACATTGGGGATTGAGCTTCTGCTGATTGGCCAACAACACCTCGATGGCATCTGCCAGACCAAATTCATCCAGCACTTCCGGCCGTAAGTTGCTCACCAGATCCCGCGACAGGGAATACAAGTGGTTCGCATTCGATTCAATACTCTGAATATAATCAATCGCCGGATTGAGTCTCGCATCGGCATTGTATTTACCCAAAAATACTTTTGCATGACGGGCATAACCAATCATGGACAGCAACAAGGTATTTAAGGTGTCATGCAAGTCAAACGCAATAGCGCGGCGTTCTGCTTCAATGGCCTTATTGTTCATCTGGATGAGTAATTTTTTTTCCTGATGCGATTTTTCAAGTAACTGAGTCTGCTTTTCCAGATCACGCGTTCTGGATTGCACTCGCGATTCCAGATTTCGCGTAATATCCCCCACCTTTCTTGCCATGTCCGTGATTGCATCTTGCACCATGCCGAGTTCACCGCTTTGCTTATGCAAAAAGTAAGGATCGTAATTTCCGCGACTGATGCTTTTGGAGACTTTGACGATTTCATGCAAAGTGGAAACCAAAGTGCCAGACAATAAGCGCGAGAAAGTAATCCCGATCAGGAAGACCACCGCTGCAAGGCCGGCGATGGTTTCATACAGCTTGAAGAGTTTTTCTTTGTAATTGGCCGTCGATAAATTCACCACTACCTGACCAATCACTTTTTTGAGTGGCGACATCTCCAGATCGGAATCATCCTTCTTCATGCCTGCGGCAATCTGGATGCGGACATCGGCAAATACCTGCACCACTTGCGTCACATAATGATGCGACTGGCTCTGGCACTCGACAACCGTTTTACCTGTCAAATCGGTGACATTGATCGAAATGATATCCTTGGAGACATCAATCGACGTGCATAACAAATGCCGAAGGTCTTCCGTATTTCTGGTCAACAGCGCGAACTCAGAATTACGGGCGATCCCCTGCGCCAGAACCTCCCCGCTCGCCGTCAGCTGATCGCGCATGCTGTAATCAATGACCGCCCATACCACTAAAGTTGAAAAACAGGTCATGAAGAAAATTGGCAGTACCGTAATCAGCCGGAGCCGATTCGTGATGGACAGGTTAGCGAACGACATCTGCATTCCTCAAAATCTCATCTTTGATCACGTAATTGAGCGAGCGCGCGACCAATACATTCAGCAATATTTTGGATGATTTACTAAAGGCCGGAGGTCTCAGTGTCCCTGACGCCATGTACCCATCCACCATTTCCTGCGCTTGTCTGGCGACACCTTCATCCGTTGGGACGGTACTGCCCATTGCCCCGGCTTGCACCAGGTTACGCGAGAAGCCAAATAGCACCCGGTCGGCCCGGTACAGTTGCAGCATGAGGTTACGAACGGACGAACTGGTAAAGATGGTGGCATCCGGATACATCAGCACAATTCTGGACTGAATCCGGTTGGCGCGGGAAAACATGTCGTCCTGATTGGTGACATCAATCAGTTCCAGGACTATCCCGGCACTGCTGGCTGCCGACTGCAGGGCTGGCTTCAAAAATTCGGTCCGGGGAGTCATAAAGAAAGCCACCTGTTGCGCCATTCTGCCGCCGATCGCTGCCATCAGGTGGAATTGCGCCTCCGGGGAGGGATCGGAATAGATGGCGGAGAGATTATCGCGTTTTTTAACGAAATCCTGAAAACCCACGCTGGAAACACCCACCGCCAGAATCGGGTTGGCTACCCTGCTTTCGATCAGCTTTTCCACTGTTTCATAGCCCACAGCAATGATGAGCGCATTTTTCTTGAACTCAGCCTTGCTGTTGTAGGGCGCAGCGGGGAACTGATCTCTGAGGGCTTTGATCAGGGTGGATTTACTGGCCTCATCCTGCTTGTCGGCCAGTAAATAGACATCATGCGTAGTTGCTTGCGCAAAGACAGTGGATTGCCATAAGGATAAACAGATACAGCACAAAGCCACCGCCAATAGGAACAGTGGGCTTTGAAGGGTATGGCGTGATTCAGATCTGTAACAATCCATAACGCATGGCCAGGATGCTGATTTGCTGGGGTCGGTCAATGTGTAACTTTTCTTCTATGCTGCGCCTGTGTGTGGAAACGAATCCAATTTTCAAACCTAATTCCTTGCTGATTTCCTGATTGGTTTTGCCTGCGGCTAACAACTTGAAAATCTTCATGTCGATTTCAGACAGCAAGGCAAACGGATCGGGGTCTTGATTCGTCAGCAAATCCATGACTTTCGCGGTCACCCCGGGCACATGATATTTTTGCCCCAGACTGACTGCCTTGACCGCTGTTGCCAAGGTTTCAGCTTCACAATTCTTGTCCAGAAAAGACTTGGCTCCATACTGGTAAGCACGTTTGATGAAGGGTGCCTCATCATGTTGTGAAATGACCAGAATATTGGCGTAGGGGTCAAACTCCATAATCTCTTTTAAGGCATCAAAGCCCGATTTCTCTTGCCGGAAACGGATGTCCAGCAGCAGCACATTGGGCCTGAGTTCTTTATATTTCAAAACCGCTTCTTCCGGCGTCTTGCAATAGCCAACAATCTGCATGCCAAACTCAGTGAGTACGCGGGCATATGTTTCTAATAACAGTTGTTGATCATCAGCCAGCAAAACTGTGACGGGCTTTAGGTGACTCTCCATGTTTTAACCTCATTTTGAAGAAGCGCGATTTTAAACGTCAGCAAAATTGATAACAAGCAATTTGAATTAAAAATGGGCAAGTAAATTCAATTTTCAGACAGGGTATAGAAAGGTTTTAAAAACTGGCGGGAATTTAAATTAATTTACAAAATAAAGATTCAATTATAGTTTTATTGACAACTTGTTACGGCATTTAGTTCATTATTTGTTGTTAATACGTCTTTTCCGAGTTCTAAAACGGTTTTGAAAACTGTTTAGAACGGTTTTTTATTGCGTTTCGAATCGCTAGTAAAGATAATTCCAAACTTGGAATGAACGTGTTTTTTGATGGTCTTTCATGATTTTACGAATTGTGAATTAAGGCAAACTCATTTTTATCCGTTTGAAAGCCAATTTTGGAGTTGATATGCATTTGCAAAGCGCAGCGATTGAAACTTTTAGCCGCAACTCTGTGATTTCAGTTTTGCCGCAGGATTTTGCGACCTCCTTGTCGGGTGATGCTCTTAAGCAGATCGACAACTATTGCTTGGCGATCGACGGGAGTCTGCATACCGTCAAAAAGGAAATCATTGAAATCGGTCGTGCGCTGGCCAACATCAGGCATACTTTGCGTGAACAGACAGTCAATTTCGATTCAACCCAAATGTTTGAGCTGGTGGTTGAAAAGCGTTTCGGAAAAAAGAAAAGCTGGGCCTACCAACTAATTTCAATCTATGAAACGTTCAACTCTGACGATCCCTTGCTGGACTTGTGTGCGGTTTCTTCTTTGCGAGAAATCTCGCGGCTCGAACCGACTCAAATAGATACGATCCGGACCCGGCTTGAGGGCGGTGAAAAACTGAACCGCGATCAGATTCACGAACTGATCACAATGCTGAAGACGCAGGAGGCAACCCAAACAGCCGAAATCGATGAACAAATGCTGGCGGTTGCCACTGAAAAGAAACGTCTCGAAGCACAACTGGATGCCAGAACCTCAGAAATTGACCAGCTAAACCGAGAACTGCAAACCAAAACCAAATCGAACGACGACCTCCTAAATAAACTGAGAGAAAGTCAATCCGAACAATCCAACCTGTTCTCGTCCCTCAAGTTTGAGCGCGAAAAGTTGGAGACTTTACGGTCTGAGTTAGAGGCCGCCAAAAAGAAATCAAGCAAAAGTGCCACGGTCGAAGTCGATGTCGTCCCGGCAGGGTACAAAACCATCGAGGACGCCATCGCAGCAGCAACCGAATCGCTAGAAGAAAAAGAAAAAGAACTGAGTGCACTGAACGTTAAGATTGACGAAATGAAGGTCAAGCTCTACGACGAAAAATCAGCGCTGAACCAGCTCAATTCACTGTATGCGAAATACCATGAAATTTCTCTTTCCCAAATGGAAATTTTCAACAAGACAAAACTCTCAGACTTGCAGGGACACTCTGCACTTCTGACTAAGATTCGTGAAATAGCTTCAGATCTGGCTAAAAACATCAATCTTCAGCTGGGATGAATATTATGAATTTACGACTGATTCCTGACCCGAGCGCCATCCAGAAAAGTTTTGAACTGAATTTTGAATTCTATAATTTGCTGACTGCTTTGAATTTCATGGATGAAAGCTGGAGCAACGTCCACAAACTCAGCAAGACAACCTCGCAATTGCTAGACGGCAACATCAATTATAAGTCGTCCGTTTTTAACAGTTTAGCGCTATGCGTCGTGCCCATCATTCAATCAGAATCAGAATGGGATGACTTGTTTTCTGGTAACGCGCAGAAACTAATGGCTGGCTTCAGCCTGGCCCCCAAAATAGTCAGCGACCAGATCAGTACAGAAATACGATTCCACAATAAATTTTATCTTCAGCATTTGGTGGACACCGCCAACAACTCCCCCGCCGCCTGCATCGAGTTAGGTATCAAGTCGGAAATCGTTCAAAAGCTGCAAAACATGACGGTGGAGCAGAAAAACAACGCTCTCAAATTCAAACTGCCGCTATTTAAATGGCGCTTGAACGATTTTCCGATGTCGCAGGATGCGACTGAAGTCCAGGAAAGCGACTGGATTCACTACCTGATCCAGACCAGCCCGCACAAATTGGGCGACTTGGCGACACTGACCAACTTGGGAAAAACTTATCACTCCGAAGTCGCCTACCCCCTCGCGGAGCACCTGATCAGGTTCAATATGCGTGCCACGATCGTTTCCACCTTGATACCAAATTTACATACTGCTAAGATTCGGGATATGTATAAGCGGTTGCTGGGAACGAGTTCCAGTTGCGGAAAATTACCGGAAAGTAATGCGTGGTTTTTTTTGGTGGAACGGCGCAGAACGCATAGTTCGTTTTTTTTATTGCTGTACCGGCTGGCGGCGCGCGCGGGCCTGGCGCACTTGCATAGTCTGATTGCGGCTTATGGCTGGTATTTGACATTTACCCATGATCCCTTACCGATTGATCGTTTGGGTACGCTGGTCAATACGGTGCAGTCAGGCTCAGGTATTGTGTACACGGCCAATTGCCGTAGCTGCGCAGGAAGTTATTTGTTATGTAATGCCGATGATCGGAAAGAATGGTCACATACATTCCATTGCGAAGTTTGCCGGAAGAAAAGAAACGCCGCCGCGTAAGTTTGACACAATTTTGCATTACCCCATAAGCACGCCTGGTCGTGCTTATTTTGGCTATCCGTTTTCTGTGGTTGAAGACCGCCGGCTAGGCGGTCTTTGCACATGAAAGTAAAACGTGTTTCCATGGTTGATTTTGCTTTATGCGAGGCGTATAGTCAACACATCGGAAACATGATTTCGCGGTTGAAGCGGACCGCCAGGTGAACGCAAATGAGCCATAAAACTGATGAAAAAATGCTCGCTGAGCAGCAGAAGTTCGGGAAGGCTTCGCATGAACTCTATAGTTTCCTCATCGAATGGAAGAAAGTGAACAAGCTATCTGACAAAGAAGCTGCCAAGGTTCTTGTCGAGGCGGCTGGCAAGCTCCTCTAAGCGCTTGATTTAAATGCCTATCCGGTTTTCATGTTGAAAGCCCCCACGTAGTAGTTTTATCAATATTTCGTTTTGGTAGGAGTGACTATGCAGCTAGGTAGCCTTGTTGAGATTGTGAAGTTGATTGGCCCGGAAAATCGTAGTCTTGGTGGTTTGTCACCGACAGTGGCAATTGGTGATCGAGGGGTTGTGGCTGAAACGTACGCAGGCAGCAAAACGGATCAACAGCATTCTGTGCGCGTTGTTTCAAAAACTGACGATGGTACGGTACGTTGGGAGGCTAATTTTCGAGAGGATGAACTTAAACAGGTAGCCCAATAGGAAAACCATAAGCCACCTGATTGCTGCCGGCCTTGTTCCGGAAGCCATAGCCACAACCAAACCAAAGAAAGAGAAGTCATCATGAACGAAAAAATGCAGTTTTCCACCAGCTCCCTGGAGCCTTTCAAATCGGCATCTCCGGAGATGGCGGCAACCGTCTTCGCCAATGTCAATCAGGCAATGCGCTTGCGCCCACCCTCGCCGGTTTTGGTCGGTGAGGTACGGGATCAAGCAGTACGTGACCTTCTTGAAGGCCGCGCTGAGTAATTGGTCGCCTGATCGAAGCCGGCGCGTGCCGGTTTCTGTGAGACGATCAACTGCTAGACAGTACAAGCATTGAAGAATGCCCGCCAACATCCTAAACTTTCCGCAGTACCGAGTGCTGCGTGTCGAAGAAACCGAGCACGACTACCACATCGATGCCGAGGTGGCGTTGCCACCGACCGAGTGTGTCTACTGCCAGTCTTCCGACCTCCAGCGCTTTGGCTCCCGCGAACAGACCATCCGCGACCTGCCAATGCACGGCAAACGGGTGGGTATCTACGTAGACACCCGCCGTTTCCGCTGCAAATCCTGCACCAAGACCTTCAGCGAGAAGTTGCCCGAAGTGAGCGAGAAGCGGCTGATGACGCAGCGCCTGCTGGACTGGATAGGCCAGCAGAGCCTGAAGCGGACCTTCGCCAGCATCGCCGAGGAAACCGGCCACAACGAGACCACCATCCGCTCGGTGTTCAACGACTACGTGGCCGAGCTGGAGCAGCGGCACACGTTCGAGACGCCGCGCTGGCTGGGCATTGATGAGATTCACTTGATCAAGCCGCGCTGCGTGCTCACCAACGTCGAGGACAACACCCTGTTCGACATGCTCAAGGACCTCAACAAAGTCACGGTACAGAACTACCTGCTGCGCGTACCGAACCGACAGCAGATCGAATACGTGACGATGGATATGTGGGGGCCGTATCGCGACGCCGTGAAAGCGACGCTGCCAGGCGTGCCCATCGTGGTGGACAAGTTCCACGTCCAGCGCATGGGCAATGTCGCGCTGGAGACGGTCAGAAAGGGCCTGCGGGCCGATCTGAGCACCAAGGCCAAGCGCACCCTCTTGCATGACCGTTTCGTGCTGCTAAAGCGTGAGCGCGACCTTAGGGATGAGGAACGGCTGAACCTGTCCGGCTGGACCAAAAACTATCCCTTGTTGGGTGAGGCATACCGGCTCAAAGAAGCTTACTTCAACCTCTACCTGGCCGACTCGCCCGGCGAGGCACGCGCTCGTTACCGTGAGTGGGCCATCAGCATCCCGCCAGAGCTGGTGCCGGCCTTCCAGCCGATCCTCACAGCCTGGTCGAACTGGATGCCGGAAATCCTCCATTACTTCGAGCACGACATCACCAATTCGGCCACGGAAGCGTTGAATGGCCTGATAAGACTGACAGATCGCCTTGGGAGGGGGTACAGCTTTGAAGCGCTTCGAGCCAAAATGCTGTTCGCCCAGGTGGCATTCCGCGAGCGCAAGCGGCCCAAGTTCGTAAGTAAGCGTGAGAAGGAGCAACAACGCCAACGGGCGCTACAAGAACGGGAGCTGGGTTATGGTCTTGCTGTGTGCGAGGACAGCAATCCGGGCTACGGATTGTTCGTTCCACCGCGCCTGCCTCCAGTGCCGAAACCAGAGGTTTCAACACGACAGCGCAAAAACTACGGCCCGGACATTTCAACACTGGCCAGGCTGCTTGAAGCTGACGAACTGTAACCCGGTTTCAACCACGAAAAACGGATAGCCCTTATTTTTTGATTTTTGGTTTGGTTTGCTGCTTTCTTTTGAAAATTTGACTTTTAAAACGCGTCGGTACAATGGATTCATGGCGTCAACAAAAACGCTTAATTTCGGTTTTACGACTACTCCTTTTTTGATTGGAACTTAATATGAAAACGACTAAGGCTTTCTCTCTGAAGGCAGCTTATCTGAGCATGGCGGTGGCTACTCTGGCCTTGTCTGCCTGCGGTGGCGGCGGCAGTGGCTCTGCGACGGGCAGCGGTTCGGGTAATAATGGTGGCAATGGCGGCTCTGGCGGTTCCGGTGGCACAGGCGTGACCTGCACCGCACCACAGGTTTTGGTGAACGGTGTCTGCACCACCCCTGCCCCATCAGTCACACCCGCAAACCTGCAAACCAGTGTGCCTGCGCCGACGTATGCGGCAAGCTCGGACGAACTGGCGGCGTTCAATGAAATCAATGCGATCCGTAAGCTGATTGGTCTGGGTTTGCTGGCACAGAATGCCTTGCTGGATAAATCGGCCAATAATCACATGAAATATGGTGTGGCAAATCCTACGTCTAATCCGCACTTTGAAGACCCGTTGAAAGCTGGTTTCACCGGCGTATCTCCAACCGACCGGGCTGCGTTTGTAGGATATACAGGAAATGCAGGGGAAGTTCTGTCATTTGGTAACGGGCTGGATGCAGTGAAAGGATTGGTGAATACGATTTATCACCGCGATAACCTGCTGAACCAAACAACTGAGCATGTCGGCATTTCTTTTATTCCCACTGATATCGCACCAGTGGTCGATATTGAATTGGGGATAATCAAAGGCCAGCGCAATGCATCCGACTTTTTGACGACCTATCCGTTTGATGGTCAAAAAAACCTGCCATTGCAAATGGCTCCTGAGTGGCCTTCTCCGTTTGGGTTGGTCAATACCGAATATGCAACAAAAACCAGCTCACCAGTGGCCTTTTATAGCGCTTCGGGTACTTCATTGGCCGTTTCCAGCTTCACAGTCAGCCAAGGTGCAAATCTTCTGACGGGCAGAGTGCTGACCAGTGCCAACGATACCAATGGTTTGATCGCCAAGAATGCTGCATCATGGCTCGGTTCCGCCCCGTTCCAGCCGAACACGGTATACACCGCCAGCTTTACCGGCACGGTCAATGGCGTTGCGGTCAGCAAGACATGGACATTTACCACTGGCACATCGGCGCAATTGGGTGGCGGTTCGGCACAGTAAATATTGTGTCTGTTAGCAGGGAATAAAAAAGCCGGTTTTCACCGGCTTTTTTTGTTAGTACAAGACGCACCGATAGGGGACGCCATTTGAACACATGGGCGCTCCTGGCGCGGAGTCAATCAAGACAGAGGTGCTGCCACATTGCTGAACGATATTATTGAAGCAATCATTGTTACAGCCGTTATACACGGTTTTGGAAGTTGGTGCACATGACAGGGCTTTATAACATTGGCGCTGCGCTGTGGTTGTATTAGCAGCTAAGGATGCGCTGCTCCATCCTGTATTATCACAACAAGCAGGGAAATCAGTCGAGTTAGTGTCACAGCAAATTGGATAATTGCTCGCGCCATTTGGACAAGCAGTGGTGGTTACAGTCGGTTTAACGCACAGCGAAGTATCCCAATTCCCATAGCTCACAGTGCCATCACAATTCTGCGTGACTGACCTGTTTGCCGTTCCTGTTTGCAATGGCGGGCAAGGGCCGCTTTGCATCGAGGTCTGCGGTGTACAGGCCACCGGCACTGGCTGACAGCTACTCAAATCCCAGGCGCTGACCGAACTCGTTCCTGAAGGGCAACTGACTGTTGTCGTCTGGTACGCAAGTCCGGTATATCCAGCCGGACATGGGCCACTCAGCACCGAACTCTGCGGCGTACAGGCCGCGCCAACCGGCTTGCAACTGCTCATATCCCAGGCGCTGGTCGAACTTGATCCTGAAGGGCAACTGACTGTTGTCGTCTGGTACGCAAGTCCGGTATATCCAGCCGGACATGGGCCACTCAGCACCGTACTCTGCGGCGTACAGGCCGCGCCAACCGGCTTGCAACTGCTCATATCCCAGGCGCTGGTCGAACTTGATCCTGAAGGGCAACTGACTGTTGTCGTCTGGTACGCAAGTCCGGTATATCCAGCCGGACATGGGCCACTCAGCACCGAACTCTGCGGCGTACAGGCCGCGCCAACCGGCTTGCAACTGCTCATATCCCAGGCGCTGGTCGAACTTGATCCTGAAGGGCAACTGACTGTTGTCGTCTGGTACGCCAGTCCGGTATATCCGGAAGGGCAAGGGCCTGCCAGCGTGCTAGTAGAGGGTGTACAGGTGGCGACGGCGGTACAGCCACTTCTGTCCGTGGAGGTGGACGGTGTGCAGCTTGCGCCGGAATAACTGGTGGTGACAAAGGCTGTCCCGGTATATCCCGCGCCGCAACTGGTGGCACTGGTGGTCGAAGAAGGACAAACCACAGGCGGCGCAGAACAGCCGCTATTATCCACCGTCACCGATTTCACGCAGGTTGGCGGAGTAAAGGTGATATTTTGAACCTGATTGCCAATTCCGCCGTTTGGACAGGTAGCGGTGACGGAGTAGTTTGAGGGGCAGACTGGGATGGCCACGCAAACAGTACCATTCCAGCTTGATCCGGAAGCGCAACCGCAAGTCGATCCGGTCAAAACCTGATTTGAAGGACAGACGATCGGAATACATGAAGGATTTCCATTGTTGTCGTGCGTGACTTGTTGACCGACCGGGCAAACCGGATCATCCAAAACGCAGTGGGCGATGTTGGTTCCCTGTTTTGTCCAGTGCGAACCAGCTGGACAGCCCTGCAATGTAGGGACGGACATACACCCTACCGCTGTAGGCGTCAGCTGACAATTGGTGGCATTGACGTCAACCTGCGATCCAATTCTTTGGCAATTAGAAGTATCGAAGGTCAGACCATCGGTAATTTTTCCGGACGGGCAACTGAGGGTACGCATAGGAAACTTGGTGCCGGTGTATCCAGAGTCACAAGGGACGCCGGCCAGCGGAATCGAGTACGGGACACAGGTTGAAGACGTGTTGTTGTTCGTCGTTTGCGCATGCAGTAAATTGCTGAAACTGATCAGCAACAATGCTAAGAGCAAGGTAAAACCTTGCTGCATCCAATCCATTTTTAAATATTTCATATTTTCTCCTGCACCCAAGAATGAGGTTCCACGTAAAATCGCCCTACTTTGAATTGTGCTTAAAAAAAGGGCACGTAAATCAGCGATAACGACGCCGATTTACATGCCCTTTCAGTTTGAGTTTGCTGTTTTATTGCGCGGTGACAGCAATCGTGAGGTTTTTGCCTGTGGCATCCGTCACGACCACATTGGCCGTCCCTGCTGCAACACCATTGATTGTCAGGGTACTGCCAAGTATGGATGTGGTCGAAACTGCGGTATTGCTGGATACGGCCGTATAGGGTGCAGTTCCACCAGCAACAGAATAGGTGTACGTCGAACCGACCTTTGCCACAATGGATGACGGTGCGGTGGTGTACAGCGCAACAACCTGCGTTGAGGGGTTGGTGACGCTGACATTGACAGAAATGTTTGCGCCCAGGGTATCGCTGATTGCGACTGTTGCTGTTCCTACCCCAATTCCCTTGATCGACAGAACCTGACCATTCAATGAAGCTACCGCGACATTCGGGTTACTGGAATTCGCGCTGTATGGGCCTGTACCACCAGCCACGTTGAAGGTGGAAGTAGTCGCTGTCTGCAAAACCACATTCGACGGAGCCGTGCTATACAGTGCGACAGAGGTCGATGTTGGCGACGCAGGCACGGTGACAGAGAAGGATGTCGTTGCACCTACAGCATCGCGCAAAGAAATATTTGCCGAACCAGAATTGAGCGCAGTAACCGTCAATGCGCCGTTTTGCATATTCAGACCCGTCACAGATTGGTTGCTCGATACCGCGGTGTAAGGTGGCGTGCCGCCAGCGATGGTATATGTTGCTGAAGAAGATTGATTGATGACGACTGAACCGGGTGCCGTGGTATAGAACGGAATCGACACTTGGCCGGACACCACACTGACTGACACAGAGGCCAAACCACCGACGGCATCACGGATGGTCACCATCCCGAAGCCTACCGACTTGCCCGTAACCGTAAAGTTGTTTCCGGAATTACCAATAGAAATAATGTCTGGTGCCGAGACATTGACAGTGTAAGGAGGTGTGCCGCCGCCGATCTGATACACAGGAATGACGCCATTGGTCGAGAGACTGATATAGCCCGGCGCGGTCGTGTAGAGCGCGACGACTGGAGATGCCGGCGCGGTCACAACGGCATTTAGGTTGACTGACGCACCTTTAGCATCAAAAACGATAATCTGAGCGCCGCCCGCGGCCAGACTGTTCAGATTGACGGAATTGCCGTCTGCGGAAACACTTGCTGAAACCACGCCAACGTTACTGCTGACCACCGTGTACGGCTTTGCACCGCCAGAAATCGTGTAAGAATTTGAAGCGCCCACAGCGGTACTGACAGAGGCCGGTGCAAGCAGTGTCAGGCTGGTCGTAGCACCGACCGTCACCTTGATATCGACTTCCGCCCCCGCACTATCCTTCACCGCCACCACCACAGCACCAGCTGCCTTGCCTGTAATAGTGAAACTGTTGCCATTCATGCTGACTGCTGCAATCGATGAATCTGAGGATGTCACAGAATAACTGGTAAATTTGGAACCACCGCCACCGCCGCCTACTTGGAACGACTGGGTATCACCTACATTCATTGAAAGCGTTGCACTGGATGTTGTGTACAAGGCTTGCCCTGCATTTTGAACCAGAGAGTCCGTGGCACCGCCGCCGCCACAGCCAGCGAGTCCGAGCGCAAGGCTTACTGCGACCACAGAGGCCGCTAATTGACTGACAAAATGATTTTTCTTGAGACGCATGTTGGTATCCTGTATTTGAATTGAAATTGAATCAAACCACCAAGTAAAGATACAACGTGAGAAAGGCAACAGAAATGTGAAAGGTGCGCCAAAATTTGCCCCATATCTATTCTCACAAATCGGGGCGACTGAAAAAAAAAGGTTCTTTGCGTCCAGGACGACAAAGAACCCAAAAGAGCGACAGGGATATTCAGTAGCTACATTCCACAGTCATGACTGCCGACAAACCATAATTATTGCCAGAAACTGTACCGCCACCATCCGCGGCTGATTTCTGCAGCCTGAGCAGGACAGTCCAGCTTGAACCATTATTTTGTGCGGCAACATAAGTCGCCTGATACGGTGGCGTGATAGAAACATCCACCGCAGACTGGGTAAGAACCAGCGAGTAATTTGGAACGCCACCCAGATCACAGGTCGGTTTCTGCACGATGGAACCATCCTGTACAGCAATGTGATTCCCCGTTTGGACATTCGCATTCAGCAGACTGGTCAGCCGAATATACTGGCCATTTTTACAAATCAATTGTTCATTGGTGGTGAGGCTGGTGGCTGTCCGGCCAGCTGGAGAACAAGCATTCCCCAGGCTGGCAAAATTCGATAAGGAGTACCAGAAGCTACCATTACAAACGAAAGCGATCCCATTGGCATCGGTACCAATCTGATTACCAACCGAGCAGGCCGAGCCAGCACTAATTCCGGTCACCGCATCCCCTACCCGCATCCATTGACTGCCATTACAAATGACCAGACCAGATCCGTTCGCATTGGTTTTTAGTTTCCCGTTATCGCCAGCAACACAGGCAGAGCCGGCCGCCGCGGGACCGGGCAACATCAGACTGCCATTGATGACTGCATTGCCATTGATCACCGTGTTATTCAGCGTGGCAGTACCGGCAGAAGATAAGTCGTTGATGTTGAGAATGTTATTACCATTCGCATCCATCGGGCCGGCCAGTTTTCTGGAACCATCCAGCTTATAGAACTGACTTAGCAAACTGCCAATGCCTGAATTGTCACCGATACGAATACCAACCGCTCCTTCCACTGTGCTATACAGCGCAGCCGGATAGCTGTAATTGCTCGCGTAGCCTGTCATCGCACCACCTGAGCCGGCCATGGATTGAGAACCGTCATTGCCAATGGTGGACACAACTTGGGACAGAACATCATTTCGGATCGAACCGGCTGAATCAGTGTACGGAGTGGACGAGTGTGATAGTCCGTTCACCGTGCATGACGGATTAGGCGGGCAAGGACCACCGGTGATTTTAAATTCGTGAACGAACTGCAAACCAAGAGGACTGATCAGGCCAAAGCCTGAATCAAGAAACCCGGCAGTTCTGAGTTCCTGAGTTGTCGGCTTCAGTGGATTCACAAAGCCTGCCACACCGCTACCAGCCTGTATAGCGGCATTATTCGTCAGGTAATAGCGATTTAGTCCAGTCTGGAGCGCCACCATATATTGACCGGTCGCAGTCGCCATCGATTTTGTGATGGATTGACTCAACTGCGAGAATTGCGTTGAGAGTAAATAGGTCGCCAGCAACAGAGCCAAACCCAAATCAATCAGAAAATAGCCGCGCTGATTTTTAGAGCGCGCGCGCATGCTGGACAATTTGAAATTGCGAATTTGAGCGTTCATGATTTGGAGAATTTCATTGCGGCAGTGGATTTAAAGGGTAAAGGTAGTCCTTCCCGAATACGCTTTCGGGTTTCTTCCAGACAGGGGTAGGCGTATATCGTAAATTGACCATGCTCAAATTTATGACTTGTAATTCCGAAAAGAGATTGCGCGAGCATGTTACGCACCAGCCCGATATCCACACCCCCTTTGACACACCAGGAAATCAAGCGATCGACGCAGGCGTCCGGCGTGGAGGCGTGCGTAGTGGTGAAAATAGTGAAGCCATTGATTGCCGCATTGACCAGATCAAAAGCATTGGTGTCAGACCGTACTTCACTGAACAGCAGCAAGGGTTTGATCCCGACCGGATAACTGCGCAAAGCCATTTTCAGGCCCAGCGTCGCACCAATCTCACTCACATCAATTTCATCCACATACCCATTGGTACCAACCACAAAAGTACCATCGTCACCAATTGGACTCTCTAATGGATCACCGATCACCACTAAATGACCACCGTACTGCTTGAGCCGTTCACGCGTGGCTGCATGGGCAAAATAGCTTTTACCGGTACCAGGGTTTCCGATGCAAATAACCAGCCCACCCTGAATATTCAATACACTGCTAAGAACGAGATCCTTGACGTCCTTATTCGACGTCAGACGATCCAGATCCGGCGTGTTGATACTCATAGACCGACCCGCAAGATAGCCGGGAAACCGGGCTAATCGAATCTTCAGATTCAACTGGCCAGATTGAAACTGAACAGAAAAATCCAATCCTGCATGCTGCTTGATGGCATCAATAAAAAGCTGCACAAAATTTTGCATCCTGGGCGTCATCAATGCAAAATTGAGCCATTTCTTTCCAACCATTCCGACGCAGGAATGCATATTGTCAGGGTAAATGCGCCAGTCACTAAAGTGACTGGCTGCTTCGATCATTTCAGAATCGACAGAAACAATCATGCCATTACTGCACTAACATCGTGATCGAGTTGTTGTCTCCAGAGCATTTGATTTGTGACGGATCGGGATTGGTACCCGGCGCTTTCACCACATTGGTGCCGACTGACAGTTTCGTGACAGTTTTGGACATCGCCGTCACGAATGGCACGCAGGAAGAATCCGGCAACTGTGTAACAACATAAGAGACTGAATCACCAGCAGTGTTGACGGTGCCGGAAGAGACCGTCAACGAACCGCCGCCCAGATTGGTAGTGACGGAGCCGGCATTGTCGTTCAGCGAATTCAGGTTCTTGAAAAAGCTGCCAGAATCCAGTTTGGCATTGGTCACTGCGGAATAGTTATTCGCATAGGAAGACTTCACCTGACCCATGAGCGTTGTCAGATCGCCTGTCAACTGATTGGTTTGCGTGGCTGATGTATTGGCTGAAAATTTGGAAAAGATCCCTACAATCAGAATTGCACCGATCACCAAAACCAATCCAAATTCAACCATTGTAAAACCTGCCTGCTTCATTTTCTTACCTGCTGCCATCATGTATTGCTGTTTCATACGTTCCCCTTTTCACTTAAGTTTAAAAAAATTACTACCTATTGCCCTGCTACTACCCAAACACTTACATGTTCTTCAGTTCGACTAATGTCTTGAACTGATCGATCAAATCCCCTGTCCCACCGTAAATAAACAACATCAAGGCAATGCAGAGAATCAGCATTGAGAACCGGAGCGTCATCGCTCTTTTATTTGCTTCTACCGGTGCCCATTCCATAATTAACTGCGCCACATCAGGCAGCATTTCATCCATTTCCTTGTAGTCGGAGATGTCCAGCATCCGGAAGTACATTTTCTTGGCCACGATACCGGTATTGAAAATTTCCGCCTTCGAGTTGGGTCTGATCAGCAAATTATTTTGGATTTCATCGATTTGCCAGTTCAGCCATCTCAACTTGCTCTTGAAGCGGATAGCGCTAATGGAGTCATTCAAAGACATAATCTGGCTGCCTCCGATCGAGGTCAACGCACCGACATTCACGACAAAACCGGCACCGACAAAATCCCGGTACAACTGGTAAGGCAGGACGTGATCATCCAGCCACTTGCGGAATTTTCCGGTGTAGTTATCCATAGACCAATAAACGAGAACAACTGTGGAAATCTCAACAGACACCACCAGCCACCACCAGGCTTTGACGACATGAGAGATACCAAACAGCGTAGCGCCTAGCGTTCCAAGCTGGTTGATATCGATATTCGTTTTCATGACCTCTTCTAACTTGGGTAAGACCATGAATGCCTCAATTCCGAGAAAGACATGGAAAATCAAGAACATGAAGAACGAGGCGACCAGCGTCGAGATGACACCCTTCTTGGCCTTATCCATCGCGATAATGTTCCGTCCCAGATAGCCGAGCGCATTAGTGAGATCACCAGACTTTTCTGCTGCCGCCAAAAATGCCAGATCCTGTGGCGGAACCGTGCCGGTTATCGCTTCAGAAAACCGCCCAAAATGCACGATCTGTTTCAGCCAGTGCGCGCACATTTTGCCGATGGTATCTTTCGCATAGCGCTGGGCATAACGTTCAATGACGGTCACAATCGCAACACCCGGCATGGATTTCATCGTTTGAGACAAATCCTGATAGAACTCACCGCGCAGGGATTTGAATTCCCATACTGTCATTTTGAAATTGATATCGAATGCCATGATCAGGCTCCGCGTTCACGCTGATACTGCAAGAAATCGCCAAACTTTTCTTCCACAGACTTAGGGTCGAAAGTCCCTTGAGCAACGTGATACATAGCAACCTCAATCACCGTCTTACCTGTTGTGTCAGGCTCATCGAAGCGCGCTGTCTGCAACTGCTTTACATAGGTTTTGAGTTCGAGATTTTTTCCTTCGCGGATCATGTGCAGCATGACCGCATCCAATTCCACCATTTCGGCCACGACCATCCTGCCCTTGATGCCATTAAGTTCAGGCAGTCCTTCTCGTTTACAGTTATCGCAACCCGCCGCGTTCTTTGCGTAGATTTTCGAAATATCCAATTGGAACAAGGACTCAATGAGTTGCAGGTATTCCTTTGGGTGGACGTCCGACGCGGGGAGCTTGCAACAAGGACATAACTTGGGAACCAGCGCCTGATACATCAACAGGTTCAAGAATCCAGGTGTTGCGATGATGTCACGTGGAATGCCGATTTCATCTGACACTAAGCGCATCGTTACCATGTCCAGAGCGGAAGGCGCATGGACTGTAGAGAATGCGCGGTGCCCTGATTCCGCAATGTCCCTAAACAATCCGCCACTTTCCCGATCGCGAATCTCACCAATCAACACAGCGTCCGGGTCCATGCGTTTTAATTGCCGCTTGACCGCGATGAAGGGGTCAGAAGTTTGGTCACTCAGATTGCGGGAGACTGAAAACTGGTCAACGCCCGGCATCAGGTATTCCACCGGATCTTCTACAGTGTATTTAGAGAATGTTTCAGGCAGCATGCACATGATTGTTTGCATGGTGGTCGATTTGCCCGAGCCAACCACACCAGCCAACACAACACCGCCACCTAACCTGCGAATGACCCGCGAAATGATGTCGATTTGGCCGGGTAGGTATCCCAATTCTTCCAGTGATCGAATCGAAGTGGCTTCATCCTGCGCCAACATCCGCAAAACCACCTTGGAACCTTTTGCTGTCTGGTTGCTGGCCCAGCGGAACAGGAATTTCTTTTTGTCCAATTCAAACGGAATTTGACATTGCTGTGGCTTGTTGGAGTTGTAGGTGTTTTCGCTTGGGGATTTACCTCTGACATTGAAGAGGTAAGCTACCGTATCCATGAGATCGGCTGTCGGCAGGTAAAATTTGCGGGGTGACGTCAGCTGGCCTTCGATACGGTAGAGAACACGCGAGTTTGGCTGAAAGTCGTTCAATTCAAAATGGATATCTGAGGCAGTATTGGCAATAGCAAACGCCGCAATACTCTCGAACATGTGCGACAGCGCCGTTTCCTGATCGCGCGTCATCATGCCCGATTTCGCTGTCTTCTTTGCTTTTGAGACCTTGTTGACTGCATCCCTGGCCAACTCAGCCATCACGGACTGGTTAGTGGCAATGTATAAGGGATTTGCGGCAGAAAATCCTTTGAGAACGAGCATTCGTTCTACTTCACGTGCCAAATCAGAATTGGCTTCAGATCGCTGACAAATGATTGAGAACTTTAACCCGGTTCCATTGACCTTGACCGGGCACAGCTTAAATCTGACCGATGGAGACATATCGATCAGTTCATACAGTTTTTCCTCGAAATCAGGTAATTCGTCGGAATGCTCATAATCGATCGGTGTGATCGATAGAGAGCTGTTGCGTGCCGGATTGGTCATTGGGGTTCCCGGAGCATTAGGATGCAGGAATACATTGCTGGCTGGTGCCGGTTTTTTCTCTAGCATTCTTTTGAACTGTGTGAGCATGTCAGTTATTGGGTGATGAGCCTTGGATAAAAACGGGATACAGGTTGCTTTGCTTGCGATACCTGACTATCCGTTTTTGAATGCTTCACCGGCTTAGAGTGTTTCGAGGATTTACGCTTGGGTGTGGCGATTTCTGTCAGAGTGATCCCACTGACACTGATATCCGTAACCAGTCTTCCATCAATCAGACTGCCCTTTTTAGCGGGAACCATAGAGCCATTGACATCCATAATGCCCTCGTAATCTGGACTGACACCGAAAATCGCTACGGTGCGCGGCTCGACATGAACGGGTTTTACTGGGGCATCTAACTTTGGCAAAATGGTCGGCTTGACCTCGCCGGATGACTTGGCCAATTCCTCCTTCATTTTGGAGACAGTAATCTTGGATTCCAGATCAAGCATGTCACCCAAGGTTTGTTGCGCATGCGAAACGGTGGACACCAGCATGAAAGAAGCAATGATCATTTTGAAAAATGGCATAACACCCTCGGTATTCATTAATTAGGTTTTGAAAAATTTTGACCTTGCACTTCCACTTTGACCATCGACTGCTTGATGCCGTATTCCGCATTTTTGTTCACGTTGTAGGCAATCTTTTCGACAATGGCCGTCTTCGGAAACTTCTGAAATATTTCCGTCATCCGCAATGGGCCATTGGCACTCCATGGCGCAGACTTCAATGGCGGGGCAGTCAGTTGAGACTCATCAAAGGTGGCATTAAGCGCGATGGTCTTGTAGTCACCAATGCCAGGCGCACCCACGGCGAACACTTTTTGCAGAACGCTCTGAAATGATATATTTGAGGCTGCGATCGGTTCTGCCGCCGCCAGAGAATCACCCATCGGCAGGAATGGCAAACTACTGAATTCTTTCAAGGCGCTGATCGTTTGCAGATCATTTTTGAAAATCACGTTTTTGAACTTGAATGGTTCCGCAGCCTCTAAAAAGGATTTGTTATTGGCTTCACTGTTGCTACCCTTGCGCAGTGAAATATCGCAGGTCACCAATTTCTGACCTGAAATCCCACACTCAAATTTATTAACATCCCATCCACCAATGGACGATGGAATGCTTAAAATCAGGCGATTCAATGCCGGCACATCAGCTGCCAGCAATACAAAATCTTTCTTCTTTTGTGCAAGAGCTTCGTCATAAATCTGTTGTGCCGATTTTTGCTTCGACGCCATTTCCTCATTGAGTTTTTTCTGACGGTACTTTGCAAATTGTTGATAACCAAAATCACCGGCTAAATACAGGGCTACTGCTGCCAACACCAAAGTCAACGGATTAACGTAGTTACTGCCAACCTTCTTTAGTTCAGCATATTCCGTGGCAGCCTTAGCCAATTCGTGAATGGTGTATTCGATGGAATCGATACCAACCACATCGCCATAAATATTGAAGCCGGAATCGCCGCATGAGTGCTGGAATGCTTCGATATGCGCTGCTATGTCTTTGGGTTCCAGCAGAGAATCAAAACCTTTTACCGGACGACCCTGAAATACACCACAAAGCAAGATAGATTCAGACCCCGGCACAGTCAATACCGCCAGCGCGCCACCTTCGGGATGCGCTGATGCAAAAGCAATCGCCGCTGAAAATACGGGTTTGTTTTTAGACGTAACCTTGTCTTCGATTGGTAAAATGCCATAGGCAAACGAAGCAACGGAGTTCCAATACCACTTCCCCTTTTTAGCGCGGACCTCTTTGGCGATCGATCCGGAACTGATCATGACTGACCAGTCAAGGCCAGTCGCCAGCGATTTGTCATCAACTGTAAAAATCATTTGACCCTACCATTGTCGGAAATGGCGGCTGATACGAGTACCAGCGTGATGACATTTTCTTCTGAGGCAATGGACGAACCACCCAAGATGCCCGGAACGCCGTCGCCCAGGGTGCGCTGGTCATACTGGTGCGTTTTCTTTTCGAAACCAGCCAGAATCAGGGTAGAACCATTTCTGATAGAAACTTCCTGCAGGGTGAGGCCATTTGCCGATTTATTCGGGAGCTGCACCGACTGCATCGTGCTGCCGGAACCAGAGGTGAAGACGACCAGATTTTGCAAAGCACTCTGATCGATAGCGAATGTCAGATCAACGTTATCCGAAGTAGAAATCTTCGGATACAACATCATTTTCAGACCGACCTGATCCTGTGCCGTTGAAATTCCTGGCGTGCCACCGCCGCCTGCGAGTGATGCTGTGCCGGGTGTGGTCGAACTGACGTAGCTGAAAGTGTTGGTAATGTTGTAGTAAATTGCTTTGCGGTTTTTAGCGCGCAACGGTACTTCCTGTGAAGTAAAGACTTTTCCGTAGTCTTTCAATGCCTTTACCACCACGGCAGATCCGGTTGCTTTTCCTGACAATACGTTCACGCCAATACTGGCAGCATTGGTATTGGTCAGGGTTGCCGCGGGACTGGACGTGACATTCAAATTCGGCAGATTCTGCAATGCTGCGTTTGCGATGGCTGTGATATCGAGACTGTTTTCAACTGAATTATTGGTCGTGACCTGAACAGTCTGGACTTTGAAAGTCACTTCCCTAGAAGCGTTTCCAATCTCTGCCTTGATGATTGCATCTGCCGAATCGATCACATCGGCTGTATCGGTAATGGTGATGGTGCCAGAGGCTTTGTTTGGGATCACCACACCGGATTTGGTGACCAATGCGTTTAGACTCTCAACAAGGGACGTCAATTCATTGACATCCCGGCTTTCGTTTTTAACCGGGGATGCACCTGGCTTCTGACTGATGACATTGGAGTTTGTCGATCCGCCTGCAGAGGCGTCAAAGGATGTGGAATAGCTACCCATCGCACTTGTGAACGGGGTTTCCCACGTCTTCGTCACAAAGCGGTAGAACTTGATGGTATTGGTAGAATCATCGTATTTCCAGCGAATCCCCAATCGCACCGTAATCAGGTCCAAGATTTGAGATAAAGGCGCTTCTATACGCGGAAAATCAAAGCTGTAAGGCGTATCCACTTCCTTTTTGGTAACAGAACTTGGATTGGCAAAATCAGTGCCGGCAGATAATTGCGGCAGTGGTTGAGATCCGTTCACTGGCAATGTTTGCGCAGTGCCAATCGGCAATGGAGCGTTAGCCGTTTGCTTGGAGGATTGTGAAGACAGATTCTTTGGAAGCAGCATACTGTCGTCAATAAACACATCAGGTGCAATGGACACCATGATGTTGGTGGCCAGCATAATCCGTTCTGCCGCGGCTGCGAGTGAAATCCGGCTGTCAGGAAACAAGACTGCTGTTTTCACGCCCTTCTGGAGCGCGCGCGGCAATGCAACACTTCTCGCCAACGGTACTGAGCGGCCAGCAATATAGGCCAGGTTGACTTCTTGATCTCTCTCACGTTCCTGACGAGATTTCACAGGATTGGCCTTTTTCAGGTAGAAATCTGCCTGATCGATTGCCTGTGCAGTTTGCACATCAACTTTGTCTTTGATTGGTTTCGAAACGCAACCCGACAATAAAAGTTCTGTGCAAACAGAGAGCAAAAGGAATTTATTCTTCATTGTGGAATCTCTTATTAATCGTTTAGATTACATTTGGTGGTTTCGCGGACTATGCGGGTGACGTTATTCCTGTAAAAGCAGGGCTTGAGCGACAAATCAGTGAGGGTAGTGGAAGCCAGTAAATTCCTCACTGCCTGCTTATAATTGCCGTGAAAATGGTCAGGAGAATCGATTGGCACATCTTTGTCCACGTCCCAGACTGCGACCCATCCGATTTGCTTGCTCCACGTCTCAATCAATTGCCGGAAAGTGTTTTCGCTCAGATTGGTGTCCCAGTCGCGGACCTGGGTGACTGGAAGCACTGCATCGACCGTCGCTCCCGCATTTTGGTCGGCATGCCTGTCACCGGTACTCTCGGAAATATTAATTTCTTTGACGTCGCTGACTTTGGAAGGTGAGCCAGTATTTGTGGCTATTGGTTGAACCGACACTTTTTGACTGACATTGCAATCATCATTTGATTGAAAGAGGTTTGCATTCTTGTTGCTGGTATTCCAGGCTTCTCCGATTCCTTCTTTATTCTTAACACACACCGTGCCGCTGATTGCAGTATTCATACTCAGGCAAGTCAGTATGCAAAAAATGAGTTTAGAGGTTGCGTGCATCATCTATCCAATCTATAACTGTCATTCGTAAATACTTCTGTTCGATTGATATGTTGCAGGAAGAATTCGAAATTTTGATGATGAAAGCTATGCGAAATATCTCCGCTTTTGTGTAAATCCAAATGGATTTCAGCATCGAACCCATTTGCGCGATTTCGCGGGTGAGAAATTTGATTTATCGGGAATGTCTGTCAAAATGGTTTTCATCCGCTAAGGGATTTTTAACAGGAGAAAAACATGCTGCAACTCAAAAAGGAAATCGATCTGCTGGTCGATCATTCCGAATTACAAACTGCGCTGGGAAGAATTTTGGTGCTTGTCTCTGCTGTCATCTGTGCTCAGGCTTGCTTGCTCGACCAATTGGAGTACGGCTTCAAATCATTGAGCGCTCTGTCGCTGGGCGTATTCTTTTTACTGACCAGCTATATCATAGAAAATAGCGAAGGGACGATGAAATCGCTTCGCTATTTGACCTTGGGGTTCGGGTTGGTTTTGTTTATCGTTTTTCAGACTCTGGCGATGCTTTGCTGATGCTACCTGGATTCGATGATGCTATGCGCCAGAGATAAACGCCTTGATCAACAACTTCTACCAGTGTTGCGGATTGAGGTGTTGATATTTTCCACTCTGGTGACACCGCGCTGATAGTGCATTCATTCTTTACCCAAACGCAGTTGTTGCTTTGGGACATGGCATTGATGAACTTGACTTCAGGCAGCTGATGAGCAAATGAAAAAATTGTTTTTCCATTTTGTTCTTCCACTTTTCTCAAGCCTAACTGATTATTGAGTTTGACCTGTGGGACATGGTTGAATACACGCTTCACCTCAACCGCATTTCCTGACTGATTCCGGATTTCGAAATTTTCCAGAATTGGTATACGGTACTCCACCGTTGACACTTTTGACGGTTGAACAGTCGTTTTCCTATTCAAATCCATGATTTCAATATGATCGCTGCTATTGCTCAGGATAATGGCTGTCTGACCATTCGACTGTGCAATTTCTTTCACATGAACAGTATCGAGCACGCGATCTGTATCTGCGAGGGAATTGACCTGCGATGCTTTCGAAGTGGCATCCGCAACCTCTGGCAATTCACCGACGGTCACATTGGCAGTAGTCCTATCCTGACTCTGATTTTCGAGAACAATCGAAAACCCTTTAGGCGGTGCTTCCCGTAAATACAATGTTTTGGAATTGGAATCCATTTCAAGCCAGCTTGACGAAGCTGTCATGAGTCGGTCAAGCACGACAACCCATGATTCACCCTTTTGCGAATTGATAGCGACTGTCTGGGTGGTATTAATCCCCCTGTCTGCTGAACCGCTCCATCCATGCGGAGCTAATGCCTTCAGTGCCTCGCGCAATTGTAGCTGACCTGGGAGGGCATTATTGATCGCCACATCGGGGGGCAAACCATTTAAGAAAGCGATTCTGCCGAAGGTACCTGAGAAAGTCTTCGCTGCTAAATCACCGTTAGCGCGGTTTTGCTCATTGGCGATCGTTTGTTTGGTGGCACCCTGCCAAACGATACGGAAAGCATCACCCCCGGTGTAACCTTCGATCACGTCCGGTACACCTTTGATTGTGTAATAAGGGCCGCGCATATTTACTGGATATTTATCGATGAAAAGTAACTGTTGATCCTTGGGCTGAATGTAAGTCGTATCGCCGTCGTTAAACACATTCATCGGCCTGTTATTTTTGCCGTTCACCACATAATTGAAATCATAAGGGTCATTGGCATCCATTGCGTAGGCCGAAGATGTAAACAGAAACAATACAGGAACTATGCACTTAAACATCTGATTACCTTTTAAGATTTTCAATTTCATTATATTTGACCGTGAATGCTTGCAGATACTGCCCGCCACGTGCTGGATTTACACAGTCGTGATAACACTTTACTGCTGCCGTCCAATTACCTAACTGTCCGTACAGCTGGACAAGGATTTTTTTAGAAGCCAGGATATTGGTCGATGGCTGCAACGCCTGCCACGGCGACTCAAATAAACCGGAGTGGAACTTCCAGCTAATTTGCGTTATCCCGATATCGAAATTGGTAATTCCCGCACGCAGTAATTCCAAAATTTTTTTGTATGCTTCTTCTCTGGTTGCGAAAAATAAGCTTTGACCATTGACGTTTAACGTCCAGGGCCACGGATATCCCTTGAATGAACTTTCAACCAGAGCGATCGCGCCAACCACTTTTGCCAAGCCGGGGTCTGGTATTACCAGCTGAATAATGGCGTGCTTCGAGGCACAGGCCCACTCCCCTCTTCGTTCCGCGACCGATAGCTCCTGAGCATCCTTAAATTCCGGATCGTAGAGATAACCATTCCGAACCAACAATTCCGACAAGGAAATCCACTCGTTTCCCATTTGCACATACGGCCGGTTTTGCGAATAGGCAACATTTTTTCCGACAATGTTTTGCGCCCAACTCAGGAATTCGTACTTCGTGCAATATTGCACTGCCGTTCCGGGGAGCACTATTTCTCTGTTCGATTCTTCCTCATTGACCAAAATTCGGTTGGGTGACAGAACTCTGCTAACTGTTGAGGATTGCACCAACGAACTCCACAAAATGATCAACACGCATACAGCGAACTTAATCACGATATGGTTCCATGTAAAATTCACGCGTCACCATCAGGTTGAAGCGCGTCGCTTTATCTCTGGTCAAAGTCGGTGCGATAAACTTGTTTCGTTCCAAAACGGTTGAGGCCGTCTGATTCAGAACCTGCCCAAGAATCGTTGTCGTAGTCGTACTTGAGCCATTAGCGGTATTGGTGGATACAGAATCATTACCTGCCAATTTACCCACTAACCCCAACAGTAACGAGGTTCCAAAAATCCTTAAATAGTGATTGTCAACGTTGGCCTCGATCCCGGCATTTCCCTGCAGATCATATGCATTCGTCCCCATCATTGGCACACGTTTGCCATTGGGTAAAATCAAAATGGTTGCCGCAGTGTTGAAACGCTCCTGACCAACTCTGATATTGGGGTTGTAAGTAATCAGGATTTTTGATCCCATAGGAATGGCCAGACAAGTATTTTCCAGCGAATCATAAACATTCTCCCTGACCATCACCACCAATTCGCCAGGAATGTCGGAATTCATAGCTTCCTTGTTGGATACAGGAATCAGCCAGCCCGGAGTCAACAGACATTTGCTTTTTGCACGCTCAACGATCCCAGTTGGCTCTGGAAACTTTTTGGCGGCAGCTGCCGCATTAAAATCAAGTTCTGTTTGTACAGGCGATTTGGGTTGAACTGGCTGACCATTCAGCGCGGCCAAAGCACCATTCAATTGATCCTGTTGCGTACTCGGAATTGGTCTTGCATCAGCTGCAGCTTTAATCATGGCCAGTTCGCTCTCAAGCGAGTTTGCTGCACGTTGAGAAGATTTGCCCGCGCCGGATTTGAATATAGGCGAGACTGCAATCACGTCGTGTTTGCGCCTCAATTCAATTTCCTGATCGTATTGAACGGAGGATTGGTTCTTGTTACCAAACTCAGAATTCCTTTTGACATCGCTGTTAGAGGCCACGCCATTGCCTTGCAGCTTTTCCAGATCCGGATTTTTGTTTGCGGCGGCTTCCCGATTCCCTTTTACCGCTTCCAGATATTCTTTATATTGCGCATTTTCGACAGTCTCAATTTTCTTATCTGAGTCTTGCGCACCTTGCTTGGCTATGTTCGCTTTGATATCTTCGTCTTTGATTTTTTTGGTATTCTGATCAGAATTCATTGAGATCACGGCAACCACAATGAGAATAATGATGAATACGAGGCCGCTGAAAAGTAAAATTCTGCGCGGGGTTTTACCCTTGAGAATTTTCTCTTTTGCGTCAACTTCGATAATTTGGTCAGTCGTCATTTTTGATCACCAAAATCCTGTCTTCTTCTTGGTAATCCTGACCTCTTCTTTGTCAAGCACGAGAAGAAATTCATCTGCAGTTTTGGTTACAGTGACGTAGTTATTTTTTGGTTTCGGGGTGTAGTTCACATCGACATATGATCCATTTTCCTTGGCATAAATCATTGGCAGTTCTGTCAGGTCAGATGGAAATTTGATCCAGGTGAACTTACCATCATCTTGTACAAAATCTGGACGGAATTTGGCGTCGCCTGAAATTTTGTAATTTGAGTTCAGGGATGAAGGATCTTTCACGCGGATAGTTGGCTGATCTTGTGGCGACTCCACATGGTCAGCAGGCTGTGATGATGCCAAGAGTCGATTTTTGATTTCCGGATATTTGAACTGCACATACTGATAATAAATACCGCCTTCCGGGGAGGCAATCAGCGAAAACTGGTATGTCCGTTTTTTGTTAGTGACCAAGGACATATTTGTTCTGATATTCTGAACGTCTGGTTTGATAAAAACATGATTTTCTTTGGATTCCACCTCCCATTGAATGGTGTCACCCAAAGCCGGGTCAATCTCCAGTTTTTCTCCGGCTTCCAGCTCGATGTGAGTCATATAAAACGGGGCCGTCAGAATCGTCACAATTTGCGCCGGATTGTATTTCACAACCACCATTCTGGAGTCAGTAGGAAGAGCCTGTGGCGTTACCTCTGCATGAGAGATTCCTTGAGACAACATCCCAAAAATAGACAAAAATAGTGCCAGGCTGATGTAAATCTTTTTCATGATTTGGTTAGCTCACGTCTGAAATGGTGAAGGAAACGACAAAAATCCCGGCTGGATTGTCGCCAAGAACTTCCTCATCGGTGGTTGGGGGTTTGACCTCATAGGTAACAGTCATGGTTTTATGTTTGGTCGTTTGACCACTGCTGCCTACACGGTCTTTCAGCAAGAAATCAATCAGAAATACCTTATCTGAAATCTTTGAAACACCGTTGACCTTCGGTTCTCGAAGATAGTCTGGATGCTCTGCCAACTTTAAGAAGGGTTTTTCCGAATTGATGAGGTCGGTGAATTGCGCTTTGGCCTGCCCTGACATCAAGACCCGCGCCTTCGCTAAATCAGCGTCCATGCGTTTTGCGTCGTTGATTGAATACATGCGAATAACCAACTCTTTCAAACGCGCCCTCACCTCATTTTCAGAAGGGGTATACGTAGAGGCTGACATGGGGACTACCTTTTCATTTCCGAGCGTGTCAACTTCCAGACGATAAATTTTCACACTTTTGAGTGGGAGCATTGTGTTGATTGTGAATGCCAACACAACGATCACAAATGCCATGACAAAACATGCCACTTTCCATTGAGACTTTTCCACGGCATCTCTGGCATTTCTGTTAAACATAAGTTGTGTAACTTTTGCAAATTTACTGTAGTGTCCAGGAAACTCGCTCGGTGCTTCATTCTGTGCAGACATATTTGAATAGGAGATTGATCGATGCTGTAACTGTAATCGTGGGAAGCCAATTACTTTTTCACAAAAGGGAAGGATATTTATTCTTCATTCAAAGATTCCAATCTGCCATCGCCAGAAAATTGGCAATCATGGGAAATACACCATACTTTTTTCCACCGGGGTGGAAATTTACGTGGCAAATTTCCCAAGTACCAATTCCAAAAAAAAACCCCAGTATTAACTGGGGTCGAGTGATTTAAAAAAGGAATTCTTAAGCTGACAATAATTTCGGCTTGACGTAATCCCTTAAATCAATGATTGCATCCGCAAAATCTACGCAAGCCGGTGAATGGCTGATGAAGATTTCACGCTCGCAACCACTTAAACGAAGAATTTCCTTTTTCATCTGCATAAACTGTCGTTTGCGCTCATCATCCAGGGCACCATCAGTTTCATCAGAAAACAAAGTCTTGCATTTCAATTCTTGGTTCAGTCTGACATATAAAGCAATACCTCTGCACAAACAATCGTTAATCCAAACTTTTTGTCCGCCTGACATAAAATCGAGCGGTTTCGCAGGTTTAATTTCGCCGTCTTCCGATGTCGTAATCACACCGATTTCGAATGACTCACGTTTATTACCGTTGGCTAAATCGGTTTGCGTTTGGATTTCGATTGAAAATTCAGACCCATAACATGCCAGTAGCTGATTGACTAACCTTGACAAGGTTGGCCCGGCATCATCAACACAAAGAGCAATCGTTCCGTTGATCCCAAAGCCTGAAGCAAGTTGCCGCCAATATGCAATTTCCGTGGACAGCTCCTCAATACAACGCTCCAGGATCGATTTTTTGGCGATTTGCTTTTCCAAAACAGAAATTTCGACTTCAAGTTTGGCTTTCATTGTCACCTTCGCTTCAACTTGGCCATTCAGAACTGCGAGAGAATTTTTCAGATCCAGAAGCTTTCGCTTTGCATTTTCGAATTCCTGCGTGCGATCCAAAGCGCTCAGAGACTTCAATTCCGCATTCAGTATTTCAAGATCAGAAACCAGTTTCTGCTTGTTCTGAGTGAAAATGTCCTCGTTATGCTTTTTTTGCAGCAACAGATCGTTCAGCATACCTTTGGCGTTCAACAATGCCTGTTCAACGGAATTGATCTGCCCCGCTCTGCCAGCCAGCGTGCTCAATTTCAACTGTTCTTGCCGCAGTAAGTCAAGTTGACGCTTTGCCAGATCAAGGGCGGCCTTCACTTGTCCTAAATCATTGAGTTCCAACTTCAGCGAATTCAAAGAATGAACTGCTTTGGTATAGTTTTCTTTGATTTCATCCCGCTTGAAAAACAATACTTCGGCACGTTTTTTTGCATCATGGGCATGTGACAGCAACTGGCAAGTACCATTCACCTGCATACCGACACATGGCACTTCCGAAGCCAATTTTGCCTGCTGATTCATGCTGTCCATTTCTGAACGAACAGTCGTTCCCTTTTGAATCAGATTGGTAACGACCGCTTCCATTTCTGTCTTCTTCAAATGCTGGGCATTTGCCTGATCCCATTTTTCTGAAATTTCAGTCAAAGATTTTGTTGCAAAATCAATTTCTGAATTCAGTTCAGGTAAGCGTTTAGCAGCGTCCAAGATTTTCTGCTTATCGGCTAATTCAGATTCATGAATCCGAATCTGCTGGCTGATCTGCGCTTGACTTGCAGCTTTCGCTTTTTCGTCGGCTATCTTCTGTTGAGTGATTTGCTCAAGCTGCATCTCAATCGAACGTTTTCTGGAACTGAGTTCATCCAGTCGCAACTGATTCTGACGGCCATCGGCAATTTCTTGCTCGATTCGCTGAATGATTAAACCCGTAGAATCGATTTGCTCACTTGCAGATTGCAATTGCGCTCGGCTAGACAGCAGATCAGAAGTGACAATGACCAATTGGCATTGTAGCGATTTGAATGACTCTTCCAACTGAACGGATCTGGCCACTTCTGATTGACGACGATCGAGTTCTCTGGTGAGGATAGTGACGACCTCGGACGCCTGCCTTGAGACTTTTTTCATATTCTCAATACCAAGCATTTCGCTCATCAGCATTTTCATATCTTCGTTCCCAAAGGTTGATAATGCTTTCCTGTTTTGCGCCAAATATTGACTGACAAAGAATAACTCTGGAGGACCAAGAAGATATTCAATGGCTTCGTCGTGCGTTGTGGACTTGCCATCCGATTGAATCAAACCATCTGGTGATCGGAACGCAACCCACTGAGTACCCTCTTTCTTGTACACATAGGCATCGGTATCACGTGATTTCGTCGTGAAAATTAATTCAGACCGATACACATTCCCGTCTGTATGTTCCCATGTAAATTCCTTTCTGCATTTACCGGGTAATAAGTGATCAAAAAAGCTGAAATTTCTGACCGTGTATTTTTCCGTATCAGCGGACTTCATGCGTGATGGCATGATGCGATACGGATGCGAGTTATCCATTAAAGTAGATTTTCCAATGCCGTTTGGACCCACAATAGCAATGAGACCGAGTGGCAACTCTGTAAAATCAATGGATATGGAATTCAGACCAAGGCCATCGTAAATGCCCTTGAATCCTTCCAGGACTGTTGAGATAAGTTTCATTGGTATTCATCAAAAAAAATGGGTTCGGGCATTTCCGTAGTGGCCGGAAATGCTACGCTTGGAATTTCCTGTGGATCTTCCATTTCCATCACAGATGATGTTGCGGGGATATAGCTGTTGAGCCATGCCAGCAACTTTTGCTGTTCACCTTTGAGTTTGGAATGAATTAATGCGACATCGGATGCCCCGGTAAGCGCCATGCGTTCATCATTTGAAAACTGTGATTCAAGATGATTTTCGAATGACCACAATAGCCATGCAACATCGATATTGGGGATGAGAAAAAGTCGTTTATCAGATTCAACGACCATGAATTTCCCGAAAATTCCCAGAACAGAAATGTCCGGAGAAAAATCAGGTAAATTTACCGGAAGAATCAGTGGGGTGAATACAACTTGCGGAAACCTGGGATTGACAGCACAAATCCAATCATCGGTAACAGGTAGTAAAGGTTTTTTGAATTTCATTATGCCTCCAAAATAAATTGGGGCATATTCCCAATGGGGATATGCCCCATCAGGGTAAAAGCTTGATGCTTTAGACGATGCTAGTTTCCTAGCGGAAAAAACTGCTTTGTAAATTTTTGGACTTACAAAGAAATTCTCTCATTATTGTATTGCGATTTAATCCGTGCGATTCTGAAAATGAATCAAGAAAAGAGAAGCTTTCAAGTACCCGAAGGTACCTGAAAGCCTCTGATTAGCCCTGCTCAAACGCCGCAATATCAGCAATGATCTTATTTGCTGTATCCGAAGCAGTGCTTTGCGTTAAAACGGCAAACCGTTCCAATAATGGCTCGCTGGGGATATTGGTTTGTGAACACCACACCTTCAGTTTATTGGCCAATCCGCTTTCTTTATTAATACCTTCGGCACGTGACCGTTGGATTTTCAGAATGCGAGGTTCCAGTTTTAACGAAACTGCCGATTCAAATATTTTTTTGATTCGGTCAATGCTGACAAGTTGCGAATGCTCTTCATCTATTTGCCACCGTATCCGAACATAACCGCCGGCAAACTTTGGCGCTTCCTTCATTAATTCCTCGTAGTCCGGCGGGCCATTAAAATCGAATTCCCCCATTGTACGAGCCGGTGTCTTCATAAAGCTGAAACTGGCACTTTGCGCTGAGACAGACCAGAACAAAAAACCCTTGTCATCCTTTTCGCCGTGATGGAATCGGCCAACAGAACCCGGGTAAGCTATTTTGCGTCCGAAGCGATCCCACGACTGATGTTTATGGATATGACCCAGTAAGAATGCACTGCATTGCGCATCAAACAGGGAATCAGTGGTGAACTCATGATCTGGGCCATTCATCGGCACACCATGTTCGGACACACTGCCACGAACCGTGCCGTGAGAAATTCCCATTGTAGGGATTCCCTTCGCGGCAAACAGCTGGTTCATGGCACCACAGCCAGTCAGATAGTTTTGAATAGCCTGACCTGTTTCCACGTCTGCTGCAGCACCACCAAGCTGCGCTGCCACGTTAGCTTTATTGATCGTCGGAACACAAGTAACCACCAGCCGAATCAACGGTAAGTACAGTTCGCCATCAGCAAACACTGCACCGACTGAAAATATCCATTGGTTATCAAGTGTCAATGCGATCTGGCAAATTCTATTTGCAACGGCAATTGGATGCACATTGCTCATTAAGCCCAACATTTCGATGGTGCCAGGCGGTTCATGAGAAAACGTACCTTGCAGAATTATCATCGGAGCAACAGCTGAGAGTTGCTTAATGCGCCGGGACAGTGCCAGAACCGGCTTAGAATGCACTTCCAACCGATGTTCAGTGGAATCGCCAGACAGAACGATTACATCTGGTTTAGAGGTTTCCGCAACCTCAACAACGCTATTAAGGCAAGTTTCTGCCTCTAGTAAATTCTCGTTGCAATAATGCGTATCAGAGAAATGCAAGCAACGAATGGTTTGAATGAGATCATCCATTTTCTTTCCTGAAAAAAAGTGCCTCCGAAGAGGCACAGGGTTTATTTGAATGGCGACAGCAAATGCTGAAGTTCAGAGACAGTCAAAGTTGAAATGTGAAGGATTTCCTTCTCAACGATTTTCTGTTCTGATGCCCAGTTATCACCGTGTTTGTGTATTGCATATTGATTGAACACTGCCGGCGATTCCCCGAAATACTTGAGATACGCCCGTAACTCTTTCACCGCCCTTTCCAACGGTGTCAGATTCGCGGCTTTCAAGCTGGCTAAGAATTGCATCAGCATTTCATGGCGTTCATCCAATTCAACATCGGAAGCAGCCGTAGCTGGTTGACTCGAATCTGACTCTGATTCACCAGGTACGTTTTCAAGCAAAGCTACTGCCTTATGAACGACATCTGAAGAATCAAGCTGTTGATTTAGCCAATACTCTTCCAAGGCTTTGCAGGTATCAATATCCGAAACCAGAACGGTTACCCACTGCTTAGATTTCTCCAGACCACGTTCACTGAAATACGGGACTTCCATGCAAATTTTGGTAAGCGTGAACTCCGTATTTCTCAGCGTACCTTGCAAGTGGCTGACAAAACTCAGCGTTTTATGCCACTGCTTGAGCGAATTGGTACTGGATGTATTCGCTTGGATAACTCCTGCACCACGAATTCCTGGAATTGAAAATTGCAGTGACAAATCCAGCCGACATTGCTTGGCCTGAAATTGGGGACAATTTTCAAAATTGCAGATGCCATCCGGAATATCATCATCCATCCGGAATTCTTTTGGGCGCGGTCCGAACGAGCGAGTTATCCGGGTTGCCGTTGCAGAAGTAGGTGGCGTTGGATACCGCATGCAATGCCGTGTTCCTTCATTCGAGTATTCACTAAAGTAAATCACGCCCTTGGTAGAATACATCGCAAAACGATGCGGCATAACCGACAAGGGATCATCACTGGTAAAGCGAATCGGAATGCTGTAAACCAGTCTTCCGTTGCCGCGATCTTCCCCGTACATGCGATTCAGTTCGTGTAGGGCGTTTGGATCATGAAAATCCTTTTGGGAGAATGTGAAGTGCTGAGTATTCTCCATTTTGAGAGGATTTTTTTTGGATGTTTCCTTGACCAGAAGTTGTTCAATCTGATCGTAAGAAAGGCCATCCTTGAGACCTTGGTCATAAATGTGGACAGCACGTTGATTGCCGGCCAGTTCTTTGGTCAATACCTTTTTCCCGAGACGAATGCGACCAACAACTTGCATTGTCAATTGCAACTCATCGACTATGGAACGCGGTACCGGACGATTACTCACAGTCATTTTGGACTCCTTATCCTTGCGCTGGGTTTAATTTTGGCGCGAACGAAAAGTTCAATTCCGGCCAATGTAATTGCGATGAAACTGACCAACACCGGATGAGTCAGAAGCAACGCGGTAACCATCATCACAACAAGGGTTGAAATTATGGCTCTGGGTTTAGAAATTTTTTTCTGCATGTTGAGTACACCCAAAAAAAATCCCGCACTAGGCGGGATTGGTTAAAGCGCATAACGCTTATGTTGGCGACAAAGGCTCACTTGCCTCAATCGCCTGCTTTTTAAGTTTCTGTTTTTCATTTTCCTTCTGATCCAATTCCAGAATTGTTTGTGACCTGATTACCTCAATCAGAAAGACAGAGGCGAACATAATCACGGCAAATCCCAGAAAGTTGATCAGCACTGCGGCACCGATGGTCATTCCAGTACGCATCAGAAAGGAGGATTCAACATCCTTGTTTTTGAAAATTCTGAATCGGTATTTCCAGTAAATGCTGATTGCATACCAAAACAAGATTAATTCAATCACAAAAAGAGAGATGAAGGCAGTCATGACTACTCCAGATAGATAGATAGATAGATAGATAGATAAAAAAAAACCCGCTTTTGGGCGGGTAGTTGACTATGGATAATGAGAAAACCCATCCCTCAATCAACCCATTGGGTTGATTGAGGTTGGGGCGTCTTTGGACGCATAGCCGAATGGCCATATTGGGTACAACAAGGGGTGAGGTTTTAACACCCGCGAAGTTTCCTTTATCTGAAAAATTCAGATGGCAGGATCACCATTATTTTCTACTTCACTGTCTGAGTAACATTCATCACCAAATTAATGGCTGACAAATGGACTAAAGACGCCTCGCAATGATGCGTTAGGATCTGGAAGATTTATGAAAAAAAGAGAGATGGCAAGTCTCGTAGATTTGAAACGGACTACAGAACAGGAGCCGGCCTGTCGATCCCGCAGCATGGAGCCGCTATATTTGCTGAATGATTCAGCTTGTGAGTAGCAGTGGCTACTTAGACGATGCTAGTTTCCCAGCAGAAGTAAGTTCATTATGGCTGATAGAAATTCAGTTTGCAACCAAATGGAAGGTTATATTCGCGCTCTTTTCAATAATTCTCCCCTTCTGCATATATAACAATATGGATAATTGAATCGCTCAACGCTGAATATGAATACTACTAAAACAAATCATCTTTCCGGTCTGAGCCGACTTGAAGGGTTCACTACAGAAATCCGTTCTGACGAGACGATCTGGCTTTGCCATTACGAAGTAATCAAAATCCTGAAAAAGAGATTTTATTTCCTTGAAGTCAAGATTACAGGCGCAAGGGATGGCAAGCGTAAGGCTATCCATGCAGGGCTGGATGAACTGAGCGAGTACGTCAAAAATGCGAAAAATTGGATTTCAACTCAAAAGCAAGAGATGACTAACTTTGACCGGACTGAATTTCATGTTCAGGTTATCGGGAGAGATGCGGCCAGATTGCTGCGATTGTTTGTGATGTTTGATGAATTAATGACATCATTGGCGGCTGCACAGTTTGCTGGTGGGCAACCTGATAATTTGCGGGTCAATTATATGCAGGGCTTCAATGCCAGGATCAATTCCTTGATCGATATTGCCAGTAAATCAGAGCCACATTTTTACCGTGACGGGTCAATGCGGACATTAGCAGTTCTCTAAAACTGATACACATTCTACGTTGAAAAAATATGCGTACCCAATTTAACTACTATGTTGTTCTGCCTGAAGGCGTTTCGCCAGTTTACCCCAAGCTGCCTGTGTTTCCGAGCCGGGCCACTATCGAGGAAACGTCTTCGTCAAACATAATGATCAAGAAAAATCCACAGAAGCGTGATTGGCTTAAATTGTCTGTCATCGGCCTTGGCATGATGACGCTGATGTCAGTCAGCGCGCTGGGATATCAACAATTTCGCACGAATAAGCAAAATCAGGATGTGCATTCAGCTGGCATTCAACACAGCGAGACTACAAGCGTCAAAGCGCCGACTAAAACCATCACCCAATCATCAACCACAGAAACAGTAGTTGCTACAGCATCTGCAGCTGCAACCAATACATCGGTACCGATTCAACACTCAACTGCACCGGTGCTACCCGCAGTAAGTCAAAACCAAATTCAACCAGCCAGCGTCTCTCTGACGGTTGAATCAAGCCCGGTGGTAGAGAAAAAGGGAAATGTTGCGCCCATCGTTGCTAAAACCAATACGTCAGTATTGCCAGTCAACGCGACAATCAAACCAAGCACGCCGGCACCGAATACCATCAAGCCGAAAACCATTGATACCCGGACCGTTACCCCAGTCAATGCTGGAAGCAAACAGGTCACTTCTCCTGCCAGCGTCGCTGTCAATTCTCCTGGCCTGACTCAACCGGTTCCTCCTGCCAACCTCCCCAACTTGGTGACTGCTAACGCGAATTTGACAGTTTCGCGTCCGGTTCAGTCTGGTATTTTTAAACGGGCACAGCCTGAAGCCAAGTCTCAGGAAAATGCAAAACCACCTTCTGTTGACAAGCATGAAGTGAATTCTCAAAAACTTTTTTAGGAGCAGTCATGAAATTATTCCGCCGTAAAATAAAGGATGAAGTTGTCAACACTGCTAAACCATCCGTTCCCCAAGTTGATGTGCATTTCACCAGCATCATTTCGGAAGATATGATATCCAATGGCGTTCTTCTGCTTCGCTCGAATCTCCGTATCGATGGCACCCATGAAGGCTCCATCTTGAAGTCAGCTGAAGCCAATCAGAAATTGACCGTGTTTATCTCCCCCACTGGCTGCGTTAAAGGGGAAATTCACGTCGATAACATTATCGTTGATGGATCAGTTGAAGGCGTATCCCGCGCGGACGGGGATTTGCATATCCGGGGCAAATGTACTGGAGAAGCCTATTATGGTAACGACGTGGACATCACTGGTGAATTGAGTGCCAAGCTGGTCAAAACATCACTTGAAAAAGTGATTCTGAATCATGCACTGGATTCTACCCTCAACACCAGTGAGAACGTACACGCGCTTTCTAAGCGATCAGTATAGGATTAGCGGCATTTATTGACATCCTCCCCGCCCTAAAGGACGGGGATTCCTACGGCGCTGCGCGATGATTTGCGAGTCGCTTCGGTGGGTTCCTGCTTCTTCGAGCGGCCTGACTGCTCCGACTCTCCACAGGCTAACAAGCGGTATCCCCGCTCTAAAATATTGATCGCACCGACCATATCGGCGTGATTTTCGTAACCGCAATCGACGCACAGGAATTTTGCTTGTGTTTGCCGATTATCTTTCGACACATGGCCGCAAGCCGGACATGTCTGGCTGGTGTGGTGCGGCGGCACGGCCAGCAACATACCGCCGTGCCAAGCCACCTTATACGCCAGTTGACGTCTGAATTCACCCCACCCCTGATCGAGAATGGAGCGGTTCAGGCCGGACTTCTGCTTCACCATCTTGCCTGGCTGTTCGCTGTTGCCCTTGGAAGACTTGGACATGTTCCGTACCTGCAAATCCTCAATGCATACGAGCGCGTGGTTTTGGCTGATCGTCGTTGTGGTCTTGTGCAGGAAGTCTTTCCGGGCATTGGCGATACGGGTATGAATCTTCTGGACGCGGGCCTTCGCCTTCTTCCAGTTGCTGCTGAACTTGACTTTGCGGCTCATGCGGCGCTGGTAGCGCGCAAGGCGTTGCTGATGTTTCTTGAAGCTGTTGAGCGGCGCGATGAAAGCACCGTCGCTCATCGTGGCAAACCGGGAGATGCCGACATCGATGCCAATGGCCGTCGTCGCGGTTGGCAGCGGCTGTTTGATTTCGCGTTGCGTCTGAATCGACGCGAACCACTTGCCGCCCGATTGGCTCACGGTGACATTGCGCACCTCGCCCAGCACATCGCGGCTGTTGCGGTAACGCAGCCAGCCGAGCTTGGGAAGGAAGATGCGGCCATTACCCTGATCGAGCTTGATCTGTTTCGAGTCGGGGTAGCGAAAAGTATCACCGCTACCCTTGCGCTTAAATTTTGGAAAGTCGGCGCGTTTCTCGAAGAAATTCTTGTATGCCTTCTCCAAGTCCTTCAAGGCATGTTGCAGCGGATGACACGGCGCTTCCTTCAGCCAAGGTGTGTCAGGACCATTGCGCCACCCGGTCAATTGCTTCGCCATGGCGACGTAGCCAATGAACTTGTTGCCCGCCTCGTGGTTCTCCTGCTGCATTGCCAGCGCTTTGTTGTAGACGAACCGGCATGACCCAGCGAAGCGGCGCATATCGCGCTCTTGTTCGCCGTTGGGCATCAGTTCGTATTTGTAGGCTTGTAAGCGTTGCATACTTCAATTATAGTTTGGTCTATGAGCAATGACAACGATATCCGACACGGAAGACACTGCGTTTTCCTGATGCACGTGCATTTGGTCTTTGTGACAAAATATCGCCGCGAAGTCTTCACAAAAGAGATTCTTGACGACCTGCGCCCCATGTTAGCCAGCGTCTGCAGGGACTTTGAAGCGGAGCTGGTGGAGTTCGACGGCGAGGATGACCATGTACACTTGCTGGTGAACTACCCGCCCAAGGTTTCCGTTTCCAATCTGGTCAACAGCCTAAAAGGCGTTTCCAGCCGCATGATTCGGAAGAAGAACTACCCGAGCATCCGCAAGAAGCTATGGGGCGGTGCGCTATGGTCGCCTTCCTACTTTGCCGGTAGCTGCGGTGGCGCACCGATTGCCGTTATCCGGCAGTACATCGAACAGCAGCAAACACCACACTAGACGCACCAAACCGGACGGCTTCGCCGTCCGCGCTCTTGACCCCGCCCTGAAGGACGAGGTTTGCCGCGCAACCGATCAAAAAGGGTGAGGTATGCATACCTCACCCTTTTTGTTTGTCTTACAGGCGCGTTTAGCGCATTTAGAGGTGCTTAACGACAGACAACTTGAAAAAAAGAACAGGGTATGCAAATGGCCAGAAAATGAGAAANTTTGTCTTACAGGCGCGTTTAGCGCATTTAGAGGTGCTTAACGACAGACAACTTGAAAAAAAGAACAGGGTATGCAAATGGCCAGAAAATGAGAAAGTTCAGTTTGCCACTGGAGACATTTTCCACTGTATTGTGGACCGGGTGCCATTCCACCAGTCCACGTAGGACGATACGATTGAGAACGAAACCACACACAAAATACGACACTAGCGGAATGATGCCGGGAAACCAAGTGAAAGCAAAACTGAGTTCCACCAAAACAAAAAATCCTATGAGCAATCCGAAATAGATGCCCAACGCTTTCAAAATCGTCATTTCCTGTGCTGTAGTTTCCATTTCTGCGTCTGACATTAATTTTCTCCTTTTAAAAATGTATATTAAATCAAGCAATTTCCGGAATAGCAAGTTCACTGATAAACTGACTGCAATGGTTTTTGGCAGTCCATGTAATCGTCAGCTTTTCTCTGGCTCTGGTGGTGCCCACATAATAGAGCCTTCTCTCTTCCTCTAAAGGTGTCGATTCACTCGGACAGATGGTGGCTTCTGACCTGACAAGATAGACGTTATCCCATTCCAGTCCTTTAGATCCATGGAAGGTGCTCAATAAGACATAGTGTTCATCCTTTGAATTATTTTTTGACTCCTTCAAGAAACGGATGCGCGATGGAATGTCATCGTTTAATCGATCAATTGCCAAGCATGCCGCGTGAATTACTCTCCTGGAGGTTTCCTTTTTCAGGGGTATGCGTTCAACAAGCCAGTCTGCAACACCGTTGATCATGAGCGATAATGCGCCCCGGTTGTATAAATTTTTCCATTCTTCGAAATGGGTAGCAAAGTTTCGGTAGATCGTTGCACCGGACTCCGATACGCCCTCTTCCAATAACTCTGCTTTTGATTTCTTTTTGAAGTTGTTGAGTCTCAAACCTGACAAGATTTTCCGATCAGAATCGGCCATATCGACAAAGCGGAAAATACTGTCAACACCAACGTCAACCTTCATGCCGGCGAGTAATTCCAGAATTCCGAAATACAGTGCGACCTCGGCATAGCTAAACAGTGATTTATCTGCAGGTCTGAAATATGGAATTCCAGAAGCCTTGAAAAGTGATTCAATGACGTCGAGATCCCGATTATTTCTGGATAAGACTGCATTGGTACTTTGCGTAATGTCCCCAATATGATCTGCTATGTAGGTTGCTTCCGCATCCGGGGTTGCAAACATTTTGGATACAATTTTCCCCCCGGCTGTTTTGTTGGCAACCAAATCCTTTGATACCCTGATTTGATTGAACTGGATCAGGCGGTCCGCAGCTTGCAAAATTTCTGGCCGTGATCGGTAATTAATGCCAAGGATAATTTTTCGCGCATGCGTTTGCGATTTAAATTCATCCATTCCTTGAATGCCAAGTGCAGATCGGAAGCCGTAGATCGATTGGTCATCATCACCCACTACCGTGACAATCGTACCTTTCTTAAAATGCGTCATGATCCACTTGAATTGCATTTTGTCAGTGTCCTGAAATTCATCCACCAGCAAATGACTGAAAGGATATGGTTCAGACCGGCCCGTTTCCATGTTATTCAGAGACATGGTAACCATATCTGAAAAGTCAATTTTGCGATTCGCCTCAAGCTGCTTTTGATAATTCTCAAAAATCTTATAGTGGGATGAATCCGGAGTTGGTAAGTCGCCCTGGGATTTGATCCGATCAATTTCTGCCAAAGCATCTTTATAGCTTAGGGTAATGCCCAAATCCTCAATGGCATTTCTAATGTACTGAATCCTATCCCCTTCACTGGCAATATCAATTTTGGAACCCAATTGTTTATATGCCAGACCGTGAAAGGTACCAATAATTAATCGCTTGGCGGCTAAGGGGGAGCACAAATGCAGTATTCGCTCACGTAATTCGATAGCCGCATCTTTGGAGAATGTTACCGCCCCGATATAGCCATCCGTTTCTTCTAACAGCATGGCCGCTTTGGTGGCGATTGTTTTGGATTTTCCTGAACCGGGACAAGCAATCGTTAAACAGTGCCCGGCTGTCATAACGACTTCTTTCTGGTCTGAATTCAGCTCATTAATGGAATCTCTGTAACGCATACATTCAATCCTGCAAAAAAAAGCCCCCACCACGTGAGGGCAACACCCTATGAAACGATTACGCCGCGATCGACAAATCATTGGTAGTTTCTTTGTCGGCACGTTTGTGCAGAAGGTCAACAAACGTGAGGTATCCGCGCCGACCGGTATCTAAGGCCATTTTCTGCAGTGGTCGAATGGTCTTGGAAATTTCGCTCGGGGTGCGCAACTCGTTCCATTCTAGCCAGGCACAAATATTCAGTAATTTGTCGAAATTTTCATATGCCAACAAATGCTTCATCGACAATTGAGAATGGATATGAATTTCGTGATTGAGCAAGGCCGGGAGCGGAACACTTGGATTAAATGGAGTGATATGGTTATCTTCCATTTCGGCCATCTTTTCATTCTTCAGTTTTTCCGCTTCTTGCAACGCAAGCTGGGTCTTTTCATAGAATGTCGTAACCATTTCATTCAGGGCATTGAGACGTTCGACATTGTTCTTTTTACCGAAATTTTCCTCACCAAACATCCGCATATTTACGATCGCCCGATCAAGATACGGCACAAACTGGCCGAACAGATTTTTCAGTGAGCCGTGATTCAGGGTAATTTGCCGCACAACAGCCGTGCTCCCTGGCAGCGTGCTGTCCATCATCTTTACACCGCTGTTGACCCGGTTGCGGATGATTTTCTTTTGTTGCTGGCTCGATAAATCGCTATAGCGCTTACGAATATTTGCAATATTTCTGGTGGCTTCTTGAGCCTGCTCTTCAGTCAGGAAACCTGCATTGGCTAATTCTTCAAAGCCCTTTGCAGCGCTTTGCACTTCCTCTTCAGAAATGCCACCCAACAAAGCATCGGTTTGTTGAGTTTCACCGATATCTGATTCTGCAGAAACATGTTCAGGGTCTTGGGATACCATTTTTTGATCGTTTTGTTCGTTCATTGTTTTCTCCAGTAAAAATTGTGTACTGACATCTTCAATTATTTTTTCTTGGCCTTGGCAACCGAAAGCAATATAAAAACCAAGCTAATTTGATCGATTTGACTGCGACCAACGCCCATCAAGATGGAGGCAAAAACGCTGTCATGAGTTTAGGCTTGGAATGACTCCATCATTTTCCAGCCAAGTGCAGCTATAACTGTGGTTCCGGTGAGCATGAACATGGGTGTTACTGACATGGGTATGAAGCACAGAGTGACAGAAAATCCGAGTATCAGGAACATGGCATGGGTCACCACATGGAATTTCAAAGGATGGCTATATCCAAAAGTTTTTAGCTTAATATTTCTTTGTTGCCATCCGTCAAACATAAATGCAGCAATAAAAATTGCACCACCTAATAACCATTGGTATGCAACGTGTAATCGGTACTGCGCCCGGTAAATCATTTTCCAAAGATTACCAAAATAGGAATTTACAAATCCATTAACGGGACGACCCACCGTAAAGCTGTCGCTGCCGGTTCGGTGTTCATCGAGTGTTTTTTGATAAATACCCGATTTCATCCACCAATTCACGAATTGACTTTGCGTATCTTGTTCAATCCGCTCATATTGTTCATCGCCAAAGAGTTGAAAATTAGACTCCTTCTCTGTGCTACTGACCGTATAAATCCAATCCAAATCCACCAATGGCATAACGGTCACCATAATGATCGGGATAGCAATAATCCAAATCCGGATATGTGAAAAAAATCTGCTGTTCGCTGCCAAAGTAACCTGCTCCTAAAAAGTTGCGCATATCTGCGCATAGGATTTATCCGCAGTCGGTTGACGTACTTTCGTACCCAACTCGACCCTCTTGACGCTCAGTTGCGCCGGAGAACGCGCAAGCAAAATTCGACGCACTTCCTTGTACGGTGTAAAGCGAGAAATCTCGCGGTCGTCTAATCGTGCAAGCACGTTCAGAGCAGCGTTGTGGTCGGCTTGGAGAACGTCCCCGTTTGCACGGTAAAACTTGTCGCCTTCGCGCTTGCCTTCCAGCAAGCCATTGGTCGAGTCCGTTTGCGACGTATAAGCGCCATTCACCAAGGTGTGCCTGGCGTCACGCTGCTCACATACAGAATCAAGAGCCTCAGCGAGAACGCCTTTGGCCCATGCACTCATCCTGCGATTGAACCGCTTCCATTGATGCTTTGATGCAATGACGGCGGTCAAATCTTCAGAAGCGACAATCGCTGCCTTATCAACTATCGAATGTGCTGCATGATAGGCGATGGTGCGCAATCGCTTCTGAGTTGTTTCCTTGCGAGCGGCAATCTTCTTGCGCCCCAAGTTGTTCTTCTTGATTCGGTCAGCCTTGGCAATGCGACCAACTTCGCGGTGCTTCTTTTCCAGTGCGTGCAACTTGTTGCGCTGCTTGCCGGTGGCAGCAACCTTGTCGCTGTACTCGGTCATCACCTTGCCGAAGTTCTGCCCGTGGTGATCGCCATCGGAGTCAGTAAAAGCCTCGGTGTAGCCCTTGTCGATACCCAGCACCCGATCACCACACGCACGACCAACGTCTTTCTCTGTGGCGTAGTGTATCTCGGCGAAGCCGTCCTTGACGATGATGCGCAGATTGCTGCCAGACAGGTCAACATTCTTGCCACTGGAGGTTGTGGTCAGCACGACGTTGTCGCCATATTTCTTGGCAATCCTGACCGTGATCACCATTTTGTCATCGACCACTTCGGTCGAATACTTGTCAGAGCGTACGATAAACTGATTTGCGACCTCTGACTTGCCGTGGCGAAAGTGCTTGCGCATCTGCCGGTGCAGAAACGGGTCAGCAAGCCACTCATCGCGCTTGAGCAGGGTGTAAAGGCGTTTGCGCTCGTTCTCGACGGTAGTGCGCTTGGCAATAGCCTTCCGAACTTTCAGTTTCGCAGCCGACTTGTAGGTCAGTATGTCGTTGACAATATCCTTGGTTGTCTCTGCGCGGATAGTCCCGTCGATGTGCAGGTTATCGTAAATCCTCTTCTCGACAATCTCTGTGCGCACGGCACAGGCCGATACGCCGACATTACCGAGCGCACCATACCGACGCCAGATGTCGGCGCGGAGGTAGCCTGCCGTTTTGCAGATCGCTGCAAGCTGGGCTGGCACATCGGCAAGTATGGTGCGGGTGACTTTCACTTCTGTTTTTCTTTTTCTCGTTTAGCTTGACGCAACTTTGACGCCTTGCTGCTGTACGGTTCTGGTGGCGAAAACTTTTCGTTGTGTTCTTTGACGGCCTTGCGCATCTCGCGGTACTGCCGTTTTGCTTCTGCGCAATCTGGGTCCATTCCGTCCTTCAGCGCATACAGCATCATTTGCGCCTCAGTCAGATCGGCATCGGCTTTTGGTATTGGCTTAGTGATGTCAAACCACTGTTCAAGTGGAAATGTCATTTCAGTCGTTCTTTCGCTTGTATTTCCTCATGCCGTACAGTCGGCACGAAAAGGTATGGACGATGGACAATAAATCCTCGGTCATTTCTTCCTGTGGCGACAGCGATTCCTGATTGACCACTTCGATGACGCAGGCGCTGCGCTTGGCAATGTGGTCGAGTAGGTCGAAACCGAAACGCACCAGTCGATCCTTATGAGCCACAATCAGGCGGCTAATGTCGCCAGCGGCAATCCGATCCATCAGCGACAGGAATTGCTTGCGCTTGAAGTTCATGCCGCCACCGATCTCTTGCACCCACTCATCGACGGCAATACCTGCACCAAGACAATACTGCTCCATTGCCGTGACTTGCGATTGCAGGTCATCTTTCTGCCCGTGGCTGGATACGCGGCAATAGACCACCGTCAGGCGCTTCTCATCTGCTTTGCCAAGAATGCTGAGAACGTCATCCTCATTAAAGTAGCGATGGCCAGAAGGTAGTCGTTTGCTCGTTAGCAGACCATCTCGCTCCCAGCGGCGAACTGTAGAAGCTGACCGACCTATCCGTCGAGCGAAGTCACTGATGTTGTAGTGCTTTTCCATTTAGCCAATTGTAGACAGATATACACAGGTTTCAAGTATCTGTTAAAACCTCCAACTAGATCAATATTGTCAGCTTTAAAATTGCCCAAATACTCAGGTATAACCAACCTAAAATTCCGAGTACGCAGATCGCAGGAGATTTCTCAGTCAAAGACAGTACCGCAAATTTCCATTTATCACTTGCATTGGAAAATTGCGGATCTTTGTCATCCCTGATTTGAGTTCGCCAGTCATTCGCTTGTTGGTTGTCAATATTCAAAATTGCATCGACCAAATCACGCAGGTAGTTGGATTGAACCGGCTCGGGTAAATCCACTTTTTGAGAATTGGGTTCAGGCGGCATTGTCATAAGAGGAATCCGATAAAAATACTTCTCTGTACAAATATCCTGGCAAAATCCTTGCAGCAAATAATTTAGAAGCACTTTCTTGATCGATGTACTGAGGGTCTGGTTCATTGAGTACCGTGACATGATCGTGTGATTTTTCAAAGTCAGTAATTTTCTGCTCCATGGGTGTCCAGACATCTCCCGGCAGCTCCAGATTGGCACAGTAACGAATCCGGTATAAATAGATGGCTCGCGCGCACAAACCTAAAATAAATTGGTGGCGTGGATTGCTGTCGCCCGTAGAAGCCGCTTTGAACCCATTGAATGCATCCAGCAACATTTCATGAATCAATACGTCTTTTTCACCCGGAAATTTTGTTCCGATAAATGAAATTGCGGATTCGCAGGCCTTAGACAAATCAGGATATAAGGTGAAAATCCGGTAACGTTGATTTTCTAAACCGAGCTGATCGTACATGTATCTTAATCCTCAATGATTGGAATGGTGCCTGTTGAAATGTGTCCACCGGTGAAGCGGGCGAAATACTGGAGATTGGGGAGTCCCAATATCAATTCCTTTGGAATTAACGAAGTTCTTTCCCTTTTCTCTGATCGAGAAATGTTTCCACTGAATTCGAAAATATGTTGTTCAGTGCCGGTTCCTTGACTATAACCAGTGTTCATTTCTGAGATTTTGGTTTCACCCATTTTCTCAATGACCCATTTAACAGTTTCAGAATCTTCCAATCGTAAAATTATTTGGTTATTCAAATTGCCCAAAACCTGGAGCATCTTTGGCGCACTATTGAGTTTCGCTTCAAGGTCTTTGATGGTTTGCAATGCCACAAACGCCCTGAATCCCGCTCCGCGGCCTTTATTCAACACCTGGATTACCTGCTCATTAATCGCTTCTGCAACTTCGTCAATCAGAAGGTAAATCTGTTTTCTATTTTTTTCCTCAACGAAGTTATAAATTGCACCGGCAACGGAAGCAATTTCAGCGAGTATCATCGAATTTACCGCTTTTGCGACCTCTGAATTAGATAGTGAATCCATGCCGATATATAAAACGGCATCCTGATTAATGACTCGCTGTGTATCCCATATTTCTCGCGTATCGTTCAGATCATCGACATCTGGTGCCAGCATCAGTCCCGTTTCACCAGTAGCCAACATCTGCAATAAGGGAAGCAATGTTGCGATAATTTTGGAATAGTGGTCCCGGTCATGTGTATAGGTTGCCATCAGGCCGTCTATGGCTTCAACCTGAACATTTCTCCCCATTTTCTTGTGGTCTGCGACCGTCACATTGTAGAGTGACAGCAACCCATCCAAGTAGGTCGTGCTCGACTTGCCGGCACTTCCACCGCGCGCCTTCAACTCGAAGTCCACCACTTTCAGGTCTGTGAAAAATTTAACGAGACATCTTTCCAGTAATGGATCAACCCGGCCTTGTACGTAACCGAAGATCGACCTCAGATTCGGACGATCGCCAACATACAACTCACCCTTAACCACACGGTCGATAAACAGATGCGCAAAGGATCTGAATGGCCCGTCTTCCATTAACTGTGAAATGCGCGTTGCAATCTCACTCGGTTGGTTCCAGTTGGCTAATGGATTAAGTCGAATAGATTTACCGGGTTCAGCCTGCTTAAAATACAGGAATTTTTTATTGGCCTTCTTACATTCCTTTTTAACGCGATTCTTTAAATCCTGATCATTTTTTGGATCAATAATAATCAGGACGACACCTTTACCCATGCGGATTATTTGTGTCGAAATTAATTCGTAAGTACGTGTTTTACCCGCGCCGGTAGTACCAGCAATTAAGGTATGTCCTTCTATAGCCTTCAATGGCCAGATAACAGGGCCAATCTTGATTGACAGCGCTTTGATCCAAGGCTTACCAATATCTACCGGGCATTTATCAAGAATGATGTTTTTCGGCATTAAATGCTGGACCAAAGGATCAGGTAACCAGCCAGGAATTGCGGGGATATCCGCTTTCGGCATGCCGAGTAAATCATTGCTGAGTTGCGCCTTCTCCTGATCCCATTCATAGCCTTCACCGAGATACAAACATTTTTGCTTCAAGGCCTCATCACTTTTGAGATAGAGATCCTTAACAAAAATTATTTGCAGATACTTGACGGACAGACTTAACCGGAAGCGCAACATCTTTTCGACTGTAATTCCACGTACACCAGTCATAGTGAGCATGACGATCAATGCCAAATATTTATACGGGAAATGGCTAACAAGCATCAGCAGTGAAGCTATCGACCAAAAGATCAATGCGTTCAGCTCATACAAAGGTCGGAACCAATTTTTTATCATTCGGACTCTCCCTTTGGTAATATCAAATCTCCGACTGCAGTGCAGATCAAAACGGAATTTTCGTCACTCCCGACGATAATTTTTTGCACTCTCAAGTCTTCAATGATGGTTTGAAATGATCGACCAAATCCTTTAAAGAATTTTTTTGGAATGCGGAGACCACTCGACATCCATTCAACCAAATTTGAATCGAGTTTTCCTTCACGCATATCTGCTGCAACAGCGGCCAGAACGTCTTGAGATTGCTTGGACATTGATGGAATAGCGTCACCAGAAGATAGCTTCAGCCGGATTTGTTTTTCTTCCATTTTGGGAGATTCGCTCCCCTGATCCGGAACCTTGCTGACTTTTGGTGATTGTACAGATTCTGATTTACTCTCCGGAATGATTGGACTCACCGATGCTTCTACAGACTGCTCCATCATTTTGGACGTGCTGACGTCCCTCGATACTGGAGTCACCAGCAGGTCTTTCGATTTTCGCTCGAATTCTTCAGCCTGTAGTAATCCCTTGCGGATTACTTTTTGAAGTACCCCCTCATTACTGACTGCGCGCCTTTCAGGGTTGATCGCCTCAAATAGCGACTCCTGTACCACCGGCATGAGATATTGCAGATAGGGCTTCAATATCTGCGACGAATACACGACTGTTCGCTGTCTGGATGGCTGCAATTCGATTGGTTTACGTTCCAGCACAAATTCTTGACTGCCATCCAAAAAACTGGATAAATCCGAATCATTCAAAGGATTAAAAAATTCACCATTGACCGAAACATCAAAGATCCGGAATGGTTCGTCTATCCAGCTGACTATGGAAGATAAGAAGGCGGCATATTGGTATTGAGGTTCCAACATGCGCGCCTGCTCCGAGGTCAAGTGCGAGGTGAATATTGCACTTTTTGCCTGACGTATTGAAAAATAGACTGACTCAACACAGCATCGAAATGCACCACCAGGTTCATCATAATAAGAAGAACCGAGTGGTAAGGCGTTGAACCATCGCGCCATTATTTTGATTAATGGCAGGCAGGCATTTTGATAATCTGTATCTGACGAAAACTCTATGAGGTCAAGTTTTTTTTTGTTCAGATGTAAGAGTTCATCGACTGAAAGAATTTGCATGCTCATTCCCTATTTCGCTACGCCGGCACCACCACCTCCACCCGATGGTTTTGCTAACTTCACAGCCTTGCCAGCCAAATTACCTGCACCCGCAACACCTCTTGAAATGCTGCCAATGCTGCCTGGCAATAATGCATTAACAATTTCTGGAATCATGGAAGCTAAGTAGGCCAGAACGACCATTGAAAATGTGGCATACATGATGTATGCACTTGATGAAACTGAGCTGTCAGTTGCCCCTGTTGGCATGATGGCTGATTGAACAATCAATCCCATCATCACAGCTCCAACGATTTGATAGAAAGCTGCGATTATCATAAAATTCAGCCACTTATCGAAAAATGGCTTTGTAACGCTCCACACGCCCATGGCAATAAACAATGGCCCTAGTGCAAAGGCAATTGCCATCAGTACATTCCCAATGTTTGAGTACAAAACAAAGAAGAAACAAGCAACCAATCCGCAAATTATTGCAATTGCGGCTAAAAATAAACTGATCAGGGTGTATTGAAGATTCGCTAAAAATTGAGGAACGGTCAGAGGTAGATTTTTCAGAATACCTTTGAATATATTTGAAAACATATTCACCATCAATTGTGCTGGATTGGCGTGAGAGTCCATTAGCGACGAAGCTAAATCATCGGAAAATCCAGATAGGGCACTAACAATGGTTGCATAGTTTCCTGGTATCAGTAACGCCGCAAAAAAACCAATATTCAACATCGTCAGCAACCAGTCTTCGATTGCATGATGATGGCCACCGAGCGCAATTTTCATCCCTGAAAAAACCAATGCAATGACACCAAATCCCCATGCGAACAACAACGAATATTTTCTGATCCCTGGGGAATTTGAAACGTTTATGCCATCGACGCGAATCTTACGAAACGCGTCCACCACTTTCTTCATCCCCTCACTGATCGACTTCCCGATATCAAACGATGGACTATCACTAATATTTGTATCAGGAGTGTTATAAACAACATTTCCATTTACGTCAGTAATAATGTCGGCATGCACTCTAGGCATGACAATAGCCACAACTAAAGCAAAACACAGAACAACCAGCCTGTGATACTTCCAAAGAGTTTTCAACATACATTCACTTTGTTAGTCATACTTCAAAGAGGAATCCTGCGCCTTGACCCGTTCTTGTACCCATTTTTTGGCTTCATCAGACTTGGAAGCATCTTCATTATTTTTCAAAACCTGGTTGGCAGATGTCACCTCGGTGTTGGCTTTCATCGTCATTAACATCGCACCCTGCATTGCACCGAGATCACCTAACAGAACATTGGTTTTTTGTGCGGTTTCAAGCATGCCGCCTTCAATTGCGTTATCAGAAAGCACTTTGTCACGGTTTTTCTGAGCCTGTTCAATGGTCTTGGTCAGCGATTCACCTTGTTTCATCAAATAGGTTGCGTTAGCGTCGCGTTGTCGAATTAATTTTTGTTCACGGGCTAACCATGCCTCGGATGTCATCGCGGAGACATTGACCATTCGCTGTATCCCGGTAACGTAATCCCCATTCGATTGCAAAGTGGCATACAGCTGCTGACTAGCGCTTTTCAACTCCCGCATCGCGCGGAGTTCATTTTCAACACCAAGTGCCCGAGCAGCAATTCCTTCCGGTCCCATTTCTCGTATGTTTTGGATTGAATGCTTTAATTGGACTAATTGATTGATATACGATCGGTATGTGTTGAGTTCATTTTTGACCGCTGTCATTGCTGAGATATTGTTCTGAACCCAGTTACTTGGGTCCCAAACAACTAATGCAAACGCATTTGAGTAGGCACTCAGAGAAAGCATCAAAACCAAAGTTTTAATGCCCAAGCTAAACGTTTTGTTCGTTTTCATTTTTTACCCTCCAGTATCATTGCGTTGACATAAGCTTTTTCCCAACCCGGCTCTCGTCGGGAAAAAAAGGAATCAAAAATATTTTGTGCTCTCTCATCAGATCGGGTTACTGCAATGATTTCAGGCGGAAACCTCGCCTCAAATAAGCGGCTGACATCCGCAGTCACCCATAAATAATCTTTGTTGGGCGTGCCATTTTTTATGGCGTCGAATTGAGTTCTAGTCAATCCAAAAATATCCATATACAAGTTTTCACTTGCCGATTCGTTTGGCAAATAAATTTTATTTTTAAAATTCTCGTGAAGAATGCGGAACCCAGGAGCAGTCCGGATCTGTTCAAGCGACTGTGTGGCCAACCAGATGCTGGCATTCCGTTTTCTCAGCGTCACGGAAGCCGCTTTTAGTTTTTCGGAAAAAACTGGATGCGTCAGGAAGAATGAACCCTCTTCAACTTTGATATAGGTCGGACGAGGATCTTCGTCTTTCAGCGAGTCATAAATTCTGTAGAAAAAATAATCGATGGCAAGCGCACAAGCTTGAGGGTGATTGTCCATCAAATCACCCATTTCAATACAGACCTCATCCGTCAATTCAAAGGCGTCTTCCACATGATCGAAGAAGCGCGCATCCTTGCCTCCTTCAACCCATGGTGCAAGTTGATCCTTCAAATGCTGTGGCAGTAATCCTGCAAAATTTAATAAGCGATATCTGTCCGGAGAATAGCCGGCGAACAACGTTACTTTGGTGCTGATTTCAGTAATATCGGTTGCCGAACACTCATATCCGCCATAACTTTCAATGGCGTAGATAATCCAGTTCGTAACAAATGGAATATGACGCCTGTCTTTGAGCAGACACAGTGGGTTGGCTTTTGTCGCGGTTTCATAAATCCCGGTGACATCGATAAAGCGACCGCCATTCAATAGCGTAGGAATCCGGCATGATCTCTCGCGATCAAATGTGTAACGTCTTGGACGATATCGGTCTGTCTGGTAAGTCAAGAAATTCAGCCAAACAGACTTACCCCCACCCGTCGGTCCGATAGTCATTAAATTACCAGATCCTCCAGTGACATGGAAATTGACTTTAGTGAGGGTTTTAAAACGGCTTGGCAGAACAGTCAAAGCATATTGCGGCTCACCTGATTGCTTAGAGAGCCAATCATTCTGATCATCACCCGGCCAGGTTGTGCGGAGAGGGGCAATATCTGACATATTGGGCGTCGAGATAAGATGAAGTCTCTCTTGTTCGCGCCATTGTCCCGGCAAAGTTGAAGCAAATGCGGCTGACGCATTGGTCGTTTCGAGAATAGCACTTAAGCGTGAATTACCCAATTCACGCGCAACCTTTTCTACTACTCTCTCACAATGCTCTTGGGTATCACCAAAGCATAGAATGGTGGTATTGGCATAGCCAAACTGGAGATTTTCAGAAGTGATTCGTTTTAACGCTTCATCGGCCTCATTCGCCAATTGAACTTTCCCTGAATCGACTTCCTCATCCTCTTTCATCGCACGACGCAACAGGTTTCTCAAATTGATCTGAGAAAGATTGTAATAGCGCCGAAAACTCGAAATGATTTTATGCGCTGTACCTTTCCCCAGCACCCTGTACATCGTACTAATCGAAATTTCCTCATCGAGGGTCAACAGGGAATCCAGCATACCGCTGGTTGTTATACTTAATAACTCTTTGAAGGTCACTGCCGCTACATACTTATTACCGTAGGGAGATATAAAAAGGAGAATTGCTTTACCGGGGACGAATTCATTTTCGCACAATGCGTTATCCAGGATCGTTTCAGGAAACATGACCTCCCGGGCAGGTGTGGCCAAATTGACCGTCGAATGTAAGAAGGCAAACTGCTTGGTCAATTCCATCCGTTTTAGACCGAGTTTGGTTACGGCTCCCTCGAAGGAAGTTAATGTCGATTCGAATTCTTTGATATGGTTGGCCACTTGTTCGGCCTGGAACGCGTACACATTGCCCGAAAAGATGGTTTCTTTAATGGCTTGCAGAATGGAGGAAAATATTCCCTTTTCATTATCGAGATGAAGCTTTACCTTTTCAAAAAATTTATCCAGACCATTCGCAGGCGTACTCAGTACAGAAAGGTAATTTTTATTTTCAAAATATTTGCCAGATGACAGCGACGCCAAATGAACATCATTGACATATTTCGCAATGTTGTTTGTCATTTCACCGGGCATATTTGGTTTTGTGCGACGATGATCAACCCGCCACCAGAGGGTATTACCATCACCAAATTGCGAGCATGCAATATCTAAGTTATTCAGTGCGCCGTCAACAAAATCAGCATTTTTCTGATCGATGTCAATCCCGCCCACTTCGTAGCACGAGAGAAGTGAACCGTCTTTTTGCAGAACTAATCCAGGTGTAACCGGACAATTCCAAGGCAATAATTCAGTCAGTGAATTGACTTTCTTTTTCACAGCTTAGATCCTCTACAAAACCCGTATGAGCGTTCAAATCTCGTTGAGAGCGTGTTGGCAGGCAACGGAAAATATTCGTCGCCGTATCTGTTGTATGGTGAGGTGAGCCGAAACCAGTAGGGATCTTTCTCGCTGCGCTTTGATGCTATTCGCAACGCAAAACCCGCGATGGCCACCGAACAGCCAAAAACAACAAAACTGAAGGAAACCCACGTGAACAAGGCCACAACGAACATAATGAAATTGGCCAGTTTCTGGTCAGTACCAAAGCGCTCTTTGGGTTTGCTCACGCTATAAACAGGGTTAGTTCTCATCTCAACGGCTAATCGATGCGCAGTTAGAACCGACAGAACCTGGAATGAACTTATCCATAATCTTCGGAGCGGCAACCACAAAACCAATACCCAGCAATGCAGTACCAACAAGCTTTGCCATTTTTCCTTCCTCCATCGCCAACGCGAGCCCGCCAAGAGCAATCGCGCTGACACCGATCACCCATGCCCAAGGACCGATCAGGAAGGCAATGAATTGGCACATTACTACTGAGATTCCGTCAAACATTTTTTTCTCCTTTACATTCACACATTAAAAATTGGCTTTGTGACATACCGGCCATTTACAACATTCAACAACTGAATCATTTCGTTCAGATATCGAAACGAACTGGTTGGGGATTTTTGGAAGTGGATTACATAGTCAATACAGTTGGCGATATCCTGTCTGATGACTTCGGGAGGCATGCTAATTCCTGAAGGCAATCCGCGAGTGACCAGGTTCTCCAAGCGTGACAGCGTGAGATCAGCATTTTTGGCATGCAGGCTTGCAAAGCCACCGTCATGACCTGTGTTGAGGGCATCTAAAAAGTCCTTAGCTTCCCCGCCCCTCACCTCACCCACCACAATACGATCCGGCCGGAAGCGCAGGCATTGCTCAACCAGCAGCTGAGAGGTGACCCCTTGTGAACGATTGCTAAGTAGCCTTACCTTATTCGGTACTTTGACTTCGAGTTCGCGGGTATCCTCGATCGTGATGACTCTTTGAGAATTTGGAATAAATCCCATAAACATATTGAGCAATGAAGTCTTGCCCGCGTTTGTGCCGCCTGCGATCAGAAAATTTTTTCTTTTATTGATTTCCTGTTTGATAAACGCAATCAGTTCACTATTTTCTATATGCGGTGTTATCTGGATTTCTTCTTCACCCCGGTTTTTTTCTTGTGCAATACGGGTTCTATCAAATGACCCAAATTCCACATATTGCTCTGGGGCGTAGTTCGATTTACCGTGTTTGCGAATACAAATCGCGTCGCCGTCCATGGCGGTTGGATACATGATTGAAGCAATACGCAAGTTTTCGTATGCTGCGTTCACGATCCCTGATGCTGTTCCACCCACTGCTGCACTAATTCCTGAACCAGAGGCCAAATAGATGATCGCCATCCGAACCAAATTCGGCTCTATCACCACATCGGTTTTCTCCATTCTTCCATTACGTTCTATCCAGATAGACTCATGGTTATTCACCATGATTTCGGAAATATCATGGTTCTGAATCAATGGATTTAAACTTGCGATAGCATTCGTGAACTGCTCAAACGATGCTCGCTCAATGGGTCTGGTATGCATAGGAGTGAAGTTAATTTTTCTCCTATGATCCGCGATCAAACTGATAAGAATTTTCGGAAAGAGCTATCAATATCAATGCGAAACGTTTAATGACTGAGCAACATGGGAAATTCACCATAGAAATTTCCACCGTGGTGGAAATTTCTATGGTGAATTTCCCAAGTCAGATTTGTTTTTGACGAAAAAAAACCCCACGCTAGGTGGGGTTTGGTGTTTTGGTTTGATCAGTTTCTTGTATCCAAATAGACGGTTTGTCCAAAGGGCGCGGTGACGTTGCGTTTGTTACACAACCATAAAACTGGATACTCTGGCTGGATTTCTGGGAATGTCCCTTCCAGATCGGTCAGGATAATCAGGCCGGCAATTGGTGAATCATCCGTGCTGATCTGTTCAAAAATGGGTCTGAAGTCTGTACCTCCTGTTCCGATAGGCACCATTTTATCGATGAGGTCATTTCTTTCGTAAACCTCGATATTGTTGATTTTGTCATCAAAATGCAGAATTGTGAGTCGTTCTGGCCTGGTGTCGGCATGCAATCGCTTGATGAGATTGAATGCCTCGCCCATCTGAAAATCACTGACAGATCCGCTGCAATCATTGGCAAACACAATTGGCCCCAGCGATTCATCGGTCAGGGATGGTGCATAAAAGCCCTGATACAGATAGGTAAGATTTGCTTTTCTCCACGAATAATCATTCTGACTTACCGTGTGCATAAACATGTAGGTCAGGCTCTTGTAGTCAACATCAGGAGCGCAAACCTCCATGAAAGCCCGTTTGATTCCGCCCGGTAATTTGCCCTTGCCAGCAGCGATGCGCGCAGCACCCAAAGTAATTTGCTTCCACTTCTCCGGAAGCGTTTCATCTGGATTCTGACGTACTTCGCCAATATAAGGTTGAACTGATGGTTTGGAACCTTCAGGATCAGAACTGTCTGTTGGCGTAGTCTCATTGCGGTCAGTATCGCTCTGATCACCTTGAGATGTATTTGAATCGGCACCAGATGATTGTGGTGATGCAGTTGAGCTTTGATTTTCGCATCCCGCGTTTTGCTTTCCATCGGGTTTGGCTGATTGAGTTTCATTTTGCTGTTGGCAAAGCAGGTAGTAAACTTCTTCAGCAAATTTTTTACCGTATTCCGGATTGAGCAAAATCCCTTTAGGCAACTTCATCCCGTTTTCAATACACAAACTGTTAACAGGGTAGTCGCAGGCCTCGTTCCAAATTTCCGGATTTTTACCTATCCCCCGAAAACAGTGCCCGCTGATGACATGCTGTGTTTCATGCGCCAGAACACCAAGTAATTCCTCATCATCAAGAGAACTGGCATATTCCGGGTTATACCCGATGACTTCGCCATCTGTGTAAAATGTCTTGCAGGCTGGATCAGCAATCACCTCCAAATTGGCAGCTGCAACCCCCCAGTATGGGAAATCCAGGATGAGTCTGACCTTCTGATTGAGAATTCGTTTTTCGATTTGATTTGTGGACATGAATACCCCCCAAAAATAAAACCCGGCAGAGCCGGGTCTAAGGTTTGATGGTTTGAACTTTATGCGGCGAATGGGTCACTCGCTACGTCAAGCAACAATGAATTATCAAAAGGCATGTCGAAATAGTCCGACATGTTTTTTGCAATTTCGGTGGCTTTGCTACCAACATCAGCACGAATAGCGGCATCAGTGCGTAAAACATCTGCATTGAACACCGTCAACTCGCGTGAGGCGCGGTTTGCGATTTCCGTCAGATATTCATCCTCCGTGAAATTCAACTTGGGAAGTAAAGTGATAATTTCCCGAAGATTTTCAATGGAAGAATTGTAGAGTCTTCCCTCCGAGTTAACCCTTTGGGCTAAATGCAGAGTGGCTTCATATAAACGGCGCTGAAGGTCAAGATGTGCCAGTTTCAGAGAATCGTCAATATGGTCCTCGATCTCTTTACGAACGCGCTGAAGCTCGATTTCGGGCAACGAAACACCAAAACGTTCCGCATCAGGAAATGGTAAAACGCTGAAGCGAATTCCAAATTTCTTACGCAGATCAAATACGTCTGGATAATCCTCATCCAAAAAAAGCGGCCCAAGTCGTGATTGTGATTCACTGACAATATCTGGATATTCTTCAATGAATGTATCAACCAGGCGGTGGTATTCAATCGTTTTAGCACGAATTTTTTCGGCAAATTCCATATACACCGAAACAGGCATAAGCCGAACACCCAGCTGCTGGTATTCAAGCGTGCATTTGTTGAATTCCTCTCGAAGATTGGTTCCAAATTTCAGGATGGCATCAAATGATTCAGGCTTACCTGGCATCAATGCTTTATTGAATCGGCCCACCTTGCGAATCTGCACACTGTTTTCTACAGTTGCGGTCGCACGGTTATCAAAACGTCTGCCGGTCCATGCTGAAAAATTCAGACTGGCCAGCATCACATTTTCTTTGATTTTTGCATTTTGAGACATGTTTAAATTCCTTTTTTTATAAAGGAAACAATGCCTCCATTGGGAGGTTGTTTCCCAATGGGTGAAAATACAAATGGTTCTGCTATGCAGAGGACGATGCTAGTTACCTAGCAAAAAATCACATTACGACATGCCTGAGCATGTCGTAATAGGACTCAACCTGCTTGCCTCCCCACTAATAGCGAGGATTCAAGTTGCTTCTTAATTTCATCCAAAATATTTTTAGCGCGCCTTCTCGCAACTGGGTGCTGCATAAATGGTGTACACATGGTTTTGTTCAGCCAAAAAATTTCAATTTTATCGACGTTTTTAATATCACCAAAACGCAAGAAATTTTCGGATGCTTTTGAACCTACTGATTGAATAGTAATTGACATTTGACCCTCCGTTGAAAAAGTGAATAAGGCGATTCCCATTAGATTGATCCAATGGGAATCGCCCTACCCAGGAGGGCAAAGCGATTCAATTATCAGCGCGTAGCTTTACCAGCATACCCGGTGAAAGCCATTCCGAATTCTTCAGAAGTCATAATGGCCTGAAACGTCGGTTCCTGTCTTAAAGCCGGATGCTTCACAAAAATATCGTTGAGCATTGCTACGATAATTTCGCCTGGAAATTTGTCTTTCACTCTTTTTGCAAACGCATAAATATTCTGCAGATTATCTGCGTTGGCACGCGCACACAGCAGATTGCAGATAATCAGTTGAGTTTCAATTTTCTCAGGCAGTTTGACTTGTAACGGTGAGTCGATGACATCATCAATACTGGCTGGCAAATCATAATACAGACTGTTGAAATTCCAGAGATTTGACGCTTCGCCGATCCCGATGGCACCGCTAACGCAATGGAAGAGTGGCGACTTGGTAGTCTTCAACTCGATTTCACTCCCATCACATTCTTCGAGATAGTCATTAATCCATCCTCCGGCGTTAGCCCATGTCCTAGGAATGGCACAATTTGTCATATCCGCCGTTGGAATGAAATTGTTAAACGCGGGATTGCGGGTTCTTCCGCAGAAGTCTAAATATGCCAGGATAAAAGCAGGCATATTTTTAGGAATTGCGAAGTTACGTCGCCAGATTTCATATTCAGGTACCACATGAATAATCGTTTCGAATCGGGATTTCACCGGTTCGAGAATCCCACTGACATTGGCCTTATGTTCGCGTCCATTCGTGGCTGCGATGACATGTACACAATCTGGCAGGTATTGGCCTCCGCTTCCCCGTTCCAACAGCCAGGGCATATACGACGATTGCACTGCATTGTTGGCTTGACCCAGATCATCCAGAAACCACAAGGTAGGTCGTGTGGCAGTCAGTAATGCATGCATTTCACCAAGAGGAAGAAACTTGGCATGTGAATGATCAGGGGCAGGAAAGCCCAAACCCTTCGCATCTGTAGGATCTTTGATCGCGGGTGTCGTGACTACAAGATCATAGTTCACTGCTTTAGCAACAGCGTGTGTAATGGAGGTTTTACCGATACCAGGACTTCCGACCATCAGTACAGTCCGTTTATTCTTCAGCGACCGCTTGATGATCTGTTCGGCAATTTCTGTATTGACTGTGGATATTGATTGGCTACTCATTTGAGACTCCTATTAGAATTTAGGAATCTGCACCCATCGGGAAAAGATTCCCAATGGGTTGAATGTACCAAAGATAAGCAAAAAGCTTAACGATGCCGGTTTACCGACGATGATGCTTAATTCTCACACATAAATAGACGCCTGATTTTCAAATGGCCCCCTATTTACTCTATCTTTCAACAATACCTAGATTTGATTTGAAAGATGATAGGTGTCAAAAAAAAATACCTTTTTGCATATTGCACGCATTTTGCAGAATGCCCGGCGACAATTCGGCTTTTTTTATGCATTGGCCTATTCTTTTTTGTATCCTCAATCAAGGTTTCATCCTGATCCTATTATTTTTTAACACCACAAAAGGGAAATATGCATAAACCAATTCATATTTGTACCCGACTATCCCTTCGGAAAACGCATTTTCTAATTCCTGTGTGCGGCAGGCCAGCTCATCAAACGAAGGTCTGCATATGCCTATTCTTCTTTATCACCTTGCGTTGAAATTTGGCAATTCACTATTCATTTTTATGACCTTTTGAAAATGAAATCTGCATCAGGCTATTGTTTTTTATCACCGCCAAGCTTTTCCTACAGGGCCGTCACTGAATTTACCGATTTGAGTAACCTTGAATTAATCTAATGGTGATAAAAAAGAATAAGAGAGTGCTGATAATTCATTCCTTTCGAAAATTTTTAAGGTTCAAGCGGGTCTTTCTACAAAAAACTATTCTTTTTTAACACCTAACAAAGAAATCTGCAGAACGCTATTCTTTTTTATGACCGCCAGAAGGAAAATCAGCATTTTCTTATTCATTTTTATGACTCAAAAGGTCTATTGAAAGCAATAGGCTATTCATTTTTATACCCGCAAATTCTTTTTGTTTGTCCAGGGATGATTTACGATGCCTAAATCTGCAAATGCATATTCATTTTTATACCCGCTGTGAAGTTCTGACGTTAGCTATTCATTTTTATATCCTTCACCGGGCATTTCTGCAGCTGCCTATTCAAATTTGTAACCACAGGGGATTCAAATGTAATTACCTATTCAAATTCATCACCAAAGCTGACGTTTGCCAATTTAATGTTGTTATTATTGAATTCACATGTGGTAATTTCAGACCCATTTCAACAGTTATCCACAGCATCTATTCTTATTTATACCCAAAAATCATTGGGCTATTCAATCCACAGCCTGCATCTATTCTTTTTTATACCCGAGCCTATTCTATCCACAACCCTCACCTATTCATTTTTGTACGTCCCCTATTGTTTTTTATCACCTAACCCTCGTGAAACCCGCATGAATAAACGATCTACAGTTCCTATATGTTGTAAACGTTTGTAAACGTATTTATATTCTTGTAAACAACTAAGCTGTTTTTTTTAAAACGAAAATCAAAAACTAACATTGACAACAACGCGTTAAGGTGACAATCTGCATGCAGAATATAACTTCTGATTAATGATATGAGCGTACTCATTCCTTCACTGCCAGATAAAGCATTTAACGAACAAATCACATTGTTCTCAGGCCCACCTAACATATTAAAAAAACCGATACAGGCGACGCACATCATTGTCAGGAATGGTGTGATGACTGGTATGCAGAAGAAGGCATTTGATTTTTTGCTGAAGAAAGCAAAGGATTCAATGGAAAAGCAACGAGAGGAAGCCGGGTCCAACTTAAAATATCCGATTGAGTTTTCTGTGAACCGGCTTCAGCTTATGAATTACATGGGTTACCAGGGATCAAATAGAAAACCATTCAAAGATGCACTAAAAAAAATGCAGACGCTAACGGTGGAATGGGATGTCCTGCATAACGACAAAAACTTCAGCTGGGAGTCCTGCGTACTCTTACCTTGGATCAAAATAGATAGTGATATGGTGTTTTATTCCTTTACACCTCATATTCAACCCATGCTGTTTCAGAACACCTTGTATTCCAAGCTGAATCTCCATATTCAAGGACTGTTATCAACCGATCCGGGCATCAAATTATATGATTGGGTGAACCGATATCGCGACATCAAATTTTCAAACAAAGAAACATGGCAATTCTGGCGGACAGTCTTGCATGGTGAAGTCGATGATAAAAGTTACCTTAACCAGTACAAGATTTTTAAGAGAATCAAACTGGTGCCAGCAATCAACGAAATTAATCAAATTTCAGATATTTCGATTGAGCTGATTGAGGATACAAACGGTTCAAGAATGGTCCAATTTTTGCAGTTTAAGATCGATGTAAAACCTCAATTTAAAATTGAGGATGACATGACTAAATCCCCTTTCACCGTGCATGATTTGAATTTGGAATTTGAGGAATTAGGTATTACTCGCCACTATGCAACCAAGCTGAGGAAGCAATTTCCGATTAATCGAATTCTAGCCAATATCGAATATCTCAAACAGAGACTAAATTCTAATTCAACGCCAATTACTAATCGTGGCGCTTACCTGTTCGCTGCATGTTCTAACGACTATGCGTCGGTCAACAATGCCATAGAAACCAAGGTTGATGAACCATCTGTCGATGTATCTGCAGAAGGAATTGTGCAGGCATTCAACAAGCAACGGGTTGATGACGCGATCAATATGTTCAAAGAAATGGATATTGCAGATCAGGAAAAAGAAATACAGATCTACAACGAAACGTTGCTGAATAAGGCAGCAGCAGTACCAGATGAATCAGGTTCACGCCAAAACAGACAGATGATCCCCTTCTTCAAGTGGTTAGCTGAAAAGACCTGGGGTGAGCCAACACCAGAAGAACTGATCAAATTCACTCTGCTTCTGAAATAGGATTGTTAACTGACTGCTACAAAGTATTCCCCGGACCCAAAGCCATCAGAAAAATAGCAGGGACATCTTTGATGTCTCTGCTATTTTTTCCATTAGTGGACTTCAAATTTGGATTTTAAATCATTCAAAATTTCAGCCCGTTTTACCGGGTCAGCAATATTGACCTGCAACATAATCTTGCCAGAGCCAAAGTCTTTGATATATCCACATTTCTGATTGTCACTCACAATCTCGTATTGTCTTGGATTTTCTTTTTTCTTTCTCTGTTTAGGGTGTTCTAATGTCTTCCGCATTTCTTCAATCGCGGTATTTGACAATTCACCTTTATAAATTTTCTCTGCAATTTCAAGGATCGTTTGAGTATCGGTCAACTTTGAAATCAAAACCAGCTGGTACATCGAACCTAGTGGAAAATATTGGACACCTTTTTCCCGGCAAAAATCAACCACAGCTTGAGGTAATTCAAGAATTTTTAATGTCTTATTTACGTTTGGTAGTGAGATACCGGTAGATTCAGCAATTTCTGTTTGATTTTGAAACAAATTTTGATCAAGCAGACTCTTCCATGAAAGGGCATTATCAATTGCTGATTGATCTTCACGTTCTGAATTTTCTTTGAAACTAATTCGGTACAAATCTTGATCAGTCAGGTTTTCATGAATCATAAGATCCATAGTAGGATACTTTGCAACCCCAATGCCTTTCCATCTGTAGTGCCCGGCCGCAAGCACATATCTACCATTACGGATGGTGGCGATACCAGGTTGCAATTGGCCTTCTGCTTGAATTTCTAGGGCCTTTTGATGAACTTTTTCTGGGTGGTAAACCTGCCGTGCATTAAACGGATTCGCATCAATTTTTTCATATGGCACTTTAGCAAAATATGGTGCCATTTTCGGGATTGATAACGAATCACTTTGTAACTTATGTAAATCAGGAATATCTTGCAGGTTATGAGATTTATTTTCTGTTGGAATTGGTTCAGAGAACGCTGTTTTCTTCACCTGAACGATTTCATTGCCACTATTTAATAGACGGACTGTACTGTCATATTTGGATGCAACATCTTTCGCATTAGATGCGTTCAGTCTTAACTTTTCGGCTTTGCTTGCCATAATCTACCCCTTTTATTTTAGAAGTTTCAAGATTTCATCAACAACTGACCGAACTTCATTTGCTGCAGCAGATTTTGGTGCCATCGCTGTTATGCACGTATATAGCAGCTGAGATTCGGCGTAGGCAATTCGATCACTTAACATAGACTTCATGGCTTTGATATCGCCATCAGTAGTAATTTGCTCCATGCATATTTTATATGCAGTGCCGCGGCCTACACGCGATGGAAGTATTGCTACCTTTAGTGGCGGAATTTGTGAGTCATCTGCTCGTTTTAATTCACGCTCAGCTATTGCCTTACGCGCCAGATCAATAGCAAGATTTGACGCCCAAATATTTGCCGGGTCCGGCATCACTGGAATAATTCCCAAATGGCTGTGCAATAAAGCCTGCCACGGTATTTGCGAATCAATTGCAGGAGGGCAGTCGATAAGAATGTATTTGTAATTCTTTATATGCTTAAAAAGTTCGTTTCGCATATTCACCCCCGCGCTTGCCAGTGAAATTACTGTCGCTGGAAACGGTTTAGATGACGGTGCATTTGAACTCCAGATTGATCCCGTTCCCTGGATATCCATGTCAATTACAAGAGTAGGATTCCCGCGCAACCCTAATTCTCCGGCGACCTGCATTGTATCCTGCGTTTTAGCACAACCACCTTTTTGATTAAAAACGGCAATAATTTTTGCAGTCATTTTTCCCCCAATGTACTTTCAAGCTTGAAAGTAAAGTCAACACCAATTGATCGAAGTCCGCATCTTCAAATGCGAATTTATATAACCTCAGAGATACACTGAGCATAATATTTTAATTCTCAAATACTAGCAATGATTTAACCGTGTTCATTCAATTTCTAAATAGCTGTATCGAACGGGGGGAGTGGACTTTCAAGCTTGAAAGTCGGCATTTGGCATTCGTTGTAATACTTCAATGACATTAAATTTAATGTCCCGCGAATACAGAGGCTTGCATGGTATTGGTTTAGTTTTGGAGATCAGTAAGGTGTGAATAAGGTATTTACAATGTGTCGATGCATTGTTTGCGCAGAAAGCCGCAGTTAATGGTGATTGACTGTGAGTGGTTCAGCTGAGGTGTGATTGGAAGGGTGTTCACTTTCAAGCTTGAAAGTGAGAAGGTGAGAGAGTTGCAATAAGAGGTTTCATAGACTATATTAGCAAATGTGAGACTTATATAATAAGTGATTCACGTAATTTACATAACTTTCAACAGGGAGCTACAATGGATCAAGTTAAGATTGCAATCGATGATGGTCACGACACTATGAAAGTATGTTTTGGATTTGATGAAGCAAATAATGAATACCAATGTGTCAGTGTGAAGTCTCTGGCCATAAGAGGGATGCAACAAATTGCGAGTTTGAACAAAGAGGCCCCTGTTTATGCTGCAGATGGCGAGACTTTCACTATGGTTCCTGATAACGCGCTTGGGCGACACTTGGATACCAGGTTCATTGAATATCCAAAATCTGCTTTGAATCGCGTTCTTGTTCATCACGCCTTGGTTGAATCAGGTATGGGGGGGAGGGCGGTGAATGTGGTAACCGGCTTGCCCGTAGATCAATACTACAAAGGCGGGAAGAAAAACATTGAATTAATTAACGCAAAAATAGCCAATATTTCCAAACCAGTAAATGTCATTACCAAAAACATTTCGCTGGCTAATATTGTCGAAAACAGGGTTATGAGTGAGGCAATTGCAGCAGTTTTTGACATTGTTTTCAATGGTGATGGCTCAGAAAATATTGAAACTTTCGAGTTGATTTCTCGCAGGCCGATTGCTGTCGTTGATATGGGTGGTAAAACACTGGACATTGCAACGATCATGGAAAACATTGACGGTATTTATTATGACCGGTCGGGTACCGAAAATATTGGTGTTCTCCGTTTGAAAGAGGAAGTTGCAAGCAAACTGAAAAACAACTTCACTTTAAACAATGAACCTCCGTCTAAGTACGTGGAGGAAGCAATTAGAACAAAACAATATGAGGTGTTTGGTGAATTGCATGATATTTCAGAGCTGATTGAATCGGTATGCAGAGAGTATGTGGTTGCAATTCAAAATGCGATGCTTAAACGGATTGGTGACGGCTCCGATCTGGGGGCTGTAGTGTTCGTTGGTGGAGGGGCCGCATTGCTTCAGTCGGTATTTGGGTCAGCAATTTTTTCTGAAATTTACCAAGGTCGATGCATTATCCCGAATCATCCGCAATTTTCAAACGCCATTGGTATGTGGAAATACGCTACATTTGTTGCCGTTGAATCTGTGAAGTCCACACATGAGGCTGAGGCAGCAACCGTTGATTGAAAATTTCGAAAACGCGAAAGACTAGATTTTCAAGATTATGAAAACTAAAAAGCAATTTACAGTTTATTTGGATTCGCTGGACCCCATCCATCAGAAAATTATCGCAGAAATTGAAGGCTTGAAAGGATATTCAAGGCAAAATTTTATTAGAGAAATTTTCGATATTGGATATATTGCCCGGCAGTTAGGTTATGGCGCACTGAATGGACAGTTATTGCACAAGTCTTTCGCGATCACGCAAGAGAATTGTTTCTATCATAGCGGTGGAAGTTCATTCCAAAAACCAAAATATCAAATGCCAAGCAGTATAGATTCAACGGTGTATGAAGAAGGAATGATGAATGGATTTGAAAAACATTCTCAAGCAATTGCTAATCAGGAAAATTCAGCAAGTTCAGTGGCTAAAGGGCAGGGGACATTGAGAGATAAATTGAGAAAATTAGCCGATTGAGCAGCTGCGCTTCAAAGCCCATCGTTCAGGGGAGGATTTAATCCTCCCCTCTTACTTTTTATTGAGCGCCGAAATCGAGAAAAAAGATGCCGGACTAACGCTTGTACAGAAGATCCATTGCAGCATTGATTTCAGCATTTTTTACGGATGATTCTTGATTGATATAAACGCTTGTGGTGTCCACAGATTTATGACGTAAATTACTCTGCATCGTCTGTATACTCACGCCAGATGCAAGCATATGTGTAGCACATGTATGTCTTAACCAGTGCGTAGAGCCACTTTCAATTCGTTTTGCCATCTCACGAAGGCTAAACGCATATTCAAAATTTTGATTCTCTTCGGCTACTCGAATGTCTTCCTTGAGCGGTAAGATAGCCTTTTTGAAAAATTGCTTTAGCGACTGGTAGATTGCACTACTTTGCAATTTGTCATCGGCAATATCCACAACAACCTCAGTGTCCTCATCGAGAATTGATTTGCCTTTGCGCATGGCCGATTCACGATGTCTGCCAATGAGGTAGGTATTTTCCGGACACTGAAAGCGGTTTTCAAGTCCACGCTTATGCAAATATCGATCTAATTCATTCAGGCATTTATCACTGAGAGTGACGTTCCCTTCTATATTTCCCTTGCCAACTACGACTAACTCATAATCAGGTTTAAGACCAGATTGCACGTACTGAACCCGTTTGATATCAGAAATGCGAGCGTTCACAATCTCACTTAAACGGAGGCCGGTGCCATGCAAAAAAATCAGAATGAATCTCATGCGGTCGTACTTACTGTCACGCTCCTGGTTCTCTAAGAAATTTAGCAAATAATTCCATTCATAAAACGAGAATGCACGTGTAACGGTTTGACGTGAAGATTTCTTTGTCAAGGGAACACTTTTCCATGGATTGTGTTGAAGATACCCAACATCGAGAAGCCATGAAAATAAAGAGCGCACGATCGTTACTGCTTGATGAATGCTTGCATTGGTAAGTTTGCCTTCAAAGGGACGCCATTTGGGATCTGAGCGTTCCAGGAACCGGGGGGCCGTCCATGCGCTGCAGGGCATTTTAAATGGCCAGCCGGGGGGAGAGCTTGGGTCTGAATCTAATAGGCTCAGAAAGAGTATGTAGTCGCTACATTCGTCCCCGGTGACAGATGACAGAGGGATTTGCTTTTCAAGGATAGCCCAAAGCAGAAATCGTTCAGCTTCTTTTCTATAATTGCGCCAGGTGTGGCTATTGGGTTTTGTGCGGATTTTCAACCATTTGTGAATGGCATCGTAATCGTCAACAATATTCGTCCAATTGCTGGGATTGCGATTTTTGCCGGCAACGCCTGAAAACTGGTCCGGAAGCATTAAATATTCAATTGGCACCATACCAAATTGTTTTGCGCGCACTTCAGCAGGCTCAAGCGTTTTCAAAGCTGAACTTTTAACTGATGATCGTTTACCAACACGGATCTTGATTGACTCTTGCACAGACTCTGTATTGAGCCATGCAATGATTTGCGCAGCTGCCTTTTCGCCGATTCGAGGAACCAAGCGCCACCAGCGGTATCCGTGAGAATTGACAAAGGCGATCAGCTGGCCAATGTTCTCTATCTGAGCCACTTGAAGGCGATCGGCCAGTACAGGGTCTAACCAGCCGTGTAATGAATCACTTTCAGTGGGAGCAACGCCGAGCAATTTTTCAAAATAGAATAGGGCGTCGATTTGCTTTTTCCTGAGCCGTTCATTTCGTGTGCTTTTCCGATCAACCTTGCCTGATATTCCTCCAAATTCCTCCTGGAACATTTCGATAAGTTCTGATTCTCCGTACATTTCATAGGGATCACGTTCTTCACGGAATTCCTCCAGCGTCGGCAAATGTTTTTGATTTGCCACGACCAATTTATCCGGGTTGATCAGAATTACCCTGGGGTTTGGGACTTTCGAGGATCGCTTGGCCACAACCATCAATTGATCACGAATCCACTTCAGGGTTGTTTTCGCTATTCTCAGATCGCTATCCGGTTCAACCGCAGTTTCAAGATATCGTTGAGAAATATCACCAATATCAAGTCCCTCTAAATAAGCCCGAAGGAAAGCCAGGTGGTGCTTCCCTATGCGAATAAGAACGGTTCCTTGATGAATCCACGATTTTTTCATTTTTTATCTCTCAAAATGCGAATACCTTGTCAATACCTTACTGGTACCTTATTTGGGGTGAGTCTCACTATGGACTATGAGTTTGCATTCGTTGCGCACGCGCAAAATTTCCAAAGGGACTCTGGAGCCGTACCCAATTGACCTCAAAAGTACAGAGTTAGCTGAACAAAATTCAGAGTTCAGTGAATTTCAACCTGATTTTCATCCGGCGAGTTCCAGATTTACATCCACTAAGTATCCACATTTAGTTCGCCGGACGTCGATGGTCAGCTTGACTTCGACCCACAGTCCATCATCCCGAAAACGGGGAATTTGAGGACTGCTTATTCGATTGCATGAGCGAATGGCAGTGGGACACTTTGTCTTCCCAAAATTGGGAGAGATTTACTTCAACTGATGACAAGCGAAAATCTGTTGCAATATCAAGCACTTAGATACAGGTCGCTTTTTTTAAGCCTATTTTATCACAATAAAATAACATAGATGATTATTAGGATAATCAATAATAGACAGAAAAGCGTTTTTCATATGGACTCTTAGATTCGGTTAGTTTGCATAAAACTGTTCCCGTTTTGTGCAGAAAGTTGTTCTTGGCACGGCTTGCTGTGGCCGCCAGCGCCTATTCTTGTTAGGGATTGAGCCGAGATAAGGGTAAAAATAGCCCATAACACTTTTGGTTATAAAAAACGTGTTTTTAATAACCAAAACCTGTTACACGAAACCACTTTCGTCAGCGGCAGATACAATTTTACGCAACGGAATTTTGCATAAATATGTTCCTGGCTGGGCAGAGAGCATCCCATAACCGTTCTCGATCGGAACAAAATTATGCAAACTAACGATTCGCGTATATAGAACTTATTTTGTAAATGCCATAGTTCGGGCAACGTCACGCGCAAGGCGATTTGTATCCAACAAAAGAAAATTTAGCAGATAACAGATCCAAAGCAAGGAAAGTAATAAAAACCCTCATATTTCGCTGATTCAATCGCTTGCGCGGCAAATTCAGGGCGGGAGATATCAAGGCTCTCAGAGAAAGTCATGCTTCAGAGTAATCTCAAAATGCTTTAAGCAGATTTTGGAAAACACATCGGCTGGCATCCTGATTTTCCCCCTTTTTTGATCTATTAATTGGCCAAGCATATCGGACATAATGGCCAGATCCTTTTGAAGGTCAAACAAGCATTCAGAAGCTGGCTGGGGCCAGGAGTTATTGGGATTTGGCTTTGTTACTTGTCTGTTTTTTTGACGAAGCCGGTATTCCTTTGCCCGCTGTGCATCACTTTTGGCTTTGCTGTGCCCCGGCGTCAGTGTAGGTCTTCCCCTCTTCCTTTTTTCAAGCTTTATTACGGGATTTATATCACTTCCTGTATTCATAGTTTCGACCTATCGAATTGGCTCATTAGGAATCTATGACCTTACTATATTTATTTGTGATGCGTCACGAATAAATAAAAAAAACCTCCCTGAATAGGGAGGTTTGTTGTTTGATTTAACAGATTGCGCTATTCATCCTCCCCGTTCAGGGGGAGGATGAATAGC
>NZ_JABXYJ010000009.1 GCF_013377855.1 Cognatundibacterium oligocarboniphilum
CGATCTGAAAAATCCATTCCGGCTGTCTCCTCAATCTTAAGAATACGAAGGCGCTAATAATAACCGCTGTTGTATCAAAATTTTCGTCTTATTCCCGAAAAGTTTTCATATTTTTTGTAGCAAGAACAGGTGTATTCTAAATATCAAAGTTTTTGCTGAAATGAATACCTTCGGGTACTGCCTTTGTGTAAATCTGCGCTGTTCAGGGCAGTCTGCGAGCGGGTTTGCAGGCCATCGGGAAAAGCAAAATGTACACTGGTATGGCATACCAGTCATCACTGTCAGGTGATAATTCCAATTACGGTTTTGGCCTAATCTGTTCTGACAAAACAGACGACACTGCGGGCCGGTAATATAAATGTTCCGTGTTCACTCAGATAGCGTGCTTCAGCGGCAATCCGTGGATCGCCGGCATGACTTTGCATATGCACAGGATGCAGCTGATATCTGAGGCGCTGCTGTTCCGGAATAACAAGTGTCTGGGCGTGCTGACTGACGTTGATGAAATACATCAGTACTGGAAACGGGTTTTCTGCCAGGCCGGTTCCATCCAGATGGGCGGCAATCACGGCCGGATTCTGATCCGGGCCGGTATTATAAAAATGCAGGCGCTGTTGCACCTCTGCTGCATCATTCAGATGAAATAAAGGCGTGCTGTTGCGGATGCGTAGTAAATCGAGAAACGCATCACGACTCATGGCGATGTCTGCGAGCCGTGGTTTGATAAGAGGATTCCGCAGCAGGGGGCGCATCAACGGGTAATATCGGGCGTTACCTTCCGCCGGCGGCAAGCCGTTACCAAAATAGTTATCGCGTCCGCGCCAGTCGATCCGGTTAAACCAGTCGCCGGAGTTAAAGCTGTTGCCATCCAGCGATTTGGAACGCAGCAGTTCCGAACCTGCATGGAAGTAGGCAATGCCCTGACTGAAAGCAGTCAGGCCCAGGCCGAGTATCTGTGTTCTTGCCCTGTCTTCATGGCTGGTCTCGACGGGCAGCCGGAAGACATTGATGTCAAACAGGGTCTGGTTATCGTGATTTTCCACATAATTGACGACCTCAGTGGGGGATTGCGCATAGCCGGCGGGTTGTCCGTTGTAATTCATCTCGTGAAGCGCCAGTAACTGACCATCGGCAGTCTGCATGCGGTAATCACGCAGTGAGCCGGCGAGGCCGACGCGCACCATGTCTGCCGTACGGCTTTGCTCCTGGCGGGATGGCGTCACAGATAAATCATTCGGCGCATCCACCATGCCATTGATATAGCCTTGATTGCGCACGATGCTGGCAGCATCGTCACCGGGACTGGCGCCACGGATGGCATCTCTGGCGCGGTCGCTGAAAGTGCCGATACCGCTGCCATAAAGGCTGAGCTGGGTTGCCTGGACGAAGCGGGCGTCATTGGCGACTTCGCCGAAATTCCAGCCTTCACCGATCAGCTGGATTTCTCGGCCATTGTCATTGCGCAGCATCCTGCGGATGTTTTCCATCACAGCTCGTGGCTGATGTCCCATCAGATCGAAGCGGAAAGAGTCGATTTTGTATTCGCGTGCCCACATGCGGACGGAATCGCGCATCAGTTTCCCCATCATCCGGTTTTCAGTGGCGGTATTGCCGCATGGCTGACAGGTTGATTCCTCTATCTTCCCTTCGCTGTTGAGTCGGTAGTAATAGCCAGGAACAATCCGGTCCAGCACGGATTTCGGATGCTGGCCGCTGAACATGGTGTGGTTGTAGACCACGTCCATGCCGACCCGCAGATTGTGCCGATGCAGTGCCATTACCATGTTGCGAAATTCCAGAATACGCTGTGCCCCGTTTTCTGCCGAGCTGGCATAGCTGCCTTCCGGCGCATTGTAGTGCAGCGGATCATAACCCCAGTTGAAGCAGTCCCGATCGGCAAAGCGCGTGATGATGGCTTGCTGCGTCTCGCTGTCGGCACCACCTTTTATATGTGGTGTGATACATCCTTTTTCCGGTACAGATGCGATATCAAAGACGGGCAGCAAATGGATGTCGGTGATGCCGGCCTTGCTGAGCGCCTCCAGATGTCGCATGCCATCGGACTGCTTCTCGGTAAACGCCATGAATTTCCCACGGTATGCAGGCCTTACGCTGGCATCATTGATCGAAAAATCCCGGACATGCAGTTCATATACCGCCATGTCTGTGGGCTGACGAACGCGGTCAGGACGGTCTTGCCGATCCCAGCCATCGGGTTTCAGACGGGCATTTTGCAGGTTGGCGATATAGCTGCGCCCGGAATCGGTGTTCAGGCTGACGGAGTAAGGGTCGGTGACCAGATTTCTGACGATGCCTTTCCCGGGAACATACACTTTGACCAGATAGCGGTAATACTGGCCGCCCAGATTTTTGCCGGTATCGCCGTGCCAGATACCGGTCTGGGGATCCGGCTGCATATTAAATATGCTGCTGGCCTTACGCTGGCCATTGGGATAAATGCAGACGGCAACATGTTGTGCGACCGGCGCCCACAGATGGAAGCTGGTCGTGCCGCTTTGTCTGGATGCAGATGCTTTCCGGACAGGCGTGTCTGCGCCGAGGAATTGCTCATCGGCAGCCTGATACAAGTCATCCAGCACACCGGCGATTTGCAGTCCGGTGTATTGCCGTACTTCTCCGGCTTCGCTTTCCTGTACCAGTAATACTTGCTGCGTCAGCAGTTTGCGGAGTTCAGCACGGCTCAGCGCGTGACGTAATATCTTTCCTCCGGCGATGAAACGAAAGCGCGCCTGGGTGTCGGAAGGCACTTCCACCTGAGCAGTGATGTGCAAAGGAATGCGCTGATCTGCGCCACGCACGTGCTCTCCGGCATGCAGCGTCAGTCCGGCGTTTTCCGACGCATACAGATAAAACCGGTCACCTGGCGTTGCCGGCATATCGGGCCACTGTATCAAGGACTGATTCAGCCAGTAAGCCCGAGCCGAGACTGCCAGAGCAGGTGCGGCCGGACTGAGTACGGATGCATAGACGCCGTCACATTGCGCTATACCGGAGTGGCGAACAGGGGCAGTTTCAGCCTGCACCGCAATGACCTGAAGCCATAGTAGTGCCGTCAGCAGCCACTGACAGCCAGATCGCCGGATAGCTGGCCGCAGGCCTGTGTTTTGTGACGATATAAGAAAGCGCACCTTAAAAGTGTCTCCGTAAATATTTTTAGTATAAGTAGTTCAACTACATTAATGAGGTATGAAGTAATGCCTATTCATACCTTGTTTTTGCCCGATTTTATATCTGTGGATTAAATTTTACCGCATAAAATCAATAAAATGTTAGACAGCTTGATTTTATATATGTAGTATTGTTACATAAATGAGGGAGTGTCGGTATCACCGGCATCTGATTCTCACAACATTATTTATGGTGACAGGCTGGTGCAAGAATTGACGACATATAACCATCATCCCCCCCGTCTGCTGGCGGATATTGGCGGCACCAATGCGCGCTTTGCGCTGGAATTGGGGCCGCACCGGTTTACTGCGGTGCTGGTGCTGGCATGCAACGCTTATGCCGGCTTGCACGAGGCGATCCGGGCTTATCTGGAGAGCGATACGGTGCGCCAGGCATATCCAGCGATAGCGCAGGCACCGATTCGTCATGCCGCGATTGCGATTGCCAATCCGGTTGACGGCGATCTGGTCAGCATGACCAATCATCACTGGGAATTTTCAGTCAGTCAGCTGCGTGACGGGCTGGGCTTGCAGACACTGGTGGTCGTCAATGATTTCACGGCGCTGGCAATGGCGCTGCCTTATCTGCAACCGGAAGAAAAAGTGCAGGTCGGCGGTGGTCAGGCACAACCACAGCGCGTGATCGGACTGATCGGTCCGGGTACCGGACTTGGGGTTTCCGCCATTATTCCGGCTGGAAAGCAATGGGTGCCGTTGTCCAGCGAAGGCGGGCATGTGAGTTTCTCCCCTGTCGATGCAGAAGAATTGCAATTGCTGCAGGAAGTCTGGCGTGAATTCCCGCATGTCTCAGCCGAAAGACTGATTTCCGGCATGGGAATTGAGTTGATTTACCGTACGCTTTGCTGCTTGCAGGGACAAACGGATGCCCTGGAACTGCCAGCAGCAGAAATCAGCCGTCAGGCACTCGATGGCAGCTGTCCGGTTTGCCAGAAAACGATAGCGCACTTCTGTGCGATGCTGGGAACGGTGGCAGGCAATCTGGCGATTACGCTGGGCGCAACCGGCGGGGTGTATATTGGCGGCGGTATCGTGCCGCGTCTGGGTGAGCTGTTTGCGCATTCCGCATTCCGTCAGCGTTTTGAGGCAAAAGGGCGCTTTGTGAATTATCTGGCGCAAATCCCGACATTTGTGATTACTGCTGAATACCCTGCGTTTCTGGGGGTGTCTGCGATCCTGACAGAACGCTTGCCCGATATTGCCTGCTGAGCTGATTTTATTTCGCGTCTGACCATATTAATTACACTTGATTATGTCCATCCCAGTTTCTCAAACCAATATGACTTCTGCTGCTGACTGGTGGCGTGAGGCCGTGATTTATCAGGTTTATCCACGCAGTTTTTATGATACCAACAAGGATGGCATCGGTGATTTGCCGGGTATTACGCGCAAACTCGATTACATCGCTTCGCTGGGTGTGGACATTGTCTGGATTTCGCCATTTTTTAAATCGCCGATGAAAGATTTCGGCTACGATGTTTCCGATTACTGTGATGTCGACCCTTTGTTCGGCACGCTGGCCGACTTTGACCGGTTATTGCAGCGGGCGCATGAGCTGGGACTGAAGGTCATGATCGACCAGGTGCTCTCACACTGCTCCGAGCTGCATCCGTGGTTTGTGGAAAGTCGTCAGAGCCGTGATAATCCAAAGGCAGACTGGTATGTCTGGGCTGATCCGCAACCGGATGGTTCACCGCCGAACAACTGGCTGTCCGTCTTTGGTGGCTCCGCCTGGCAATGGGATGCGCGTCGCCGGCAATATTATCTGCATAATTTTCTGGTCAGCCAGCCGGATCTGAATTTCCATCATCCAGATGTGCAGCAGGCACATCTGGACAGCATGCGCTTCTGGCTGGAGCGTGGCGTGGACGGATTCCGTCTGGATGCCTGCAATTTCCATTTCCACGATCGTTCGCTACGCAGCAATCCGCCGGCGCTGAATCGCGATACTAAAACTGTACAGGATAACAATCCTTACGGCATGCAGGCGCATATCTATGACAAAACACAACCGGAAAACCTGGCGTTTCTGGAGAAGATACGCAGTCTGCTCAATGAATACGGTGCGATTGCCATTGGTGAAGTCGGAGCGGATGACTCTCTCGGGGTGATGGCGGAATACACGGCTGACGGCAATAAACTGCACATGGCATACAGTTTTAATCTGCTGACGCCGGATTTTTCCGCAGCATATATCCGCAAGCAGGTCGAGGAATTTGAGGTCCGGGTAAAAGGCGGCTGGGTTTCCTGGTCGGTTGGCAATCACGATGTGGTCCGGGTGATGTCGCGCTGGGGCGGCGTACATCCGGTGCCGCAATTTGCAAAGATGATGCTGGCGATGCAGTTGGCACTGAAAGGCACACCATGCCTGTATCAGGGTGACGAACTGGCATTAACAGAAGCGGATATTGCCTATGAGGATATTCAGGATCCTTACGGCATCACATTCTGGCCGGAATTCAAAGGGCGCGACGGATGTCGTACTCCGATACCGTGGGTGGCAACCGAGCCGCACGGTGGATTCAGCCCGGTCAAACCCTGGTTGCCGGTTCCCCCGGAACATGCCTCCAGTGCCGTAGATGTGCAGGATGCCGACCCGGCATCGGCGCTGAATTATGCCCGGCATATTTTGCACTGGCGCAAACAGTGGCCGCAATTAACGCGCGGCGAGATGCATTTTTACGATGCTCCGGAGCCGGTGCTTGCCTTGCGGCGTGATTTACCCGGACATCCGGCAGTGATGGCCTTGTTTAACTTGCGTGACCAGCCCATCAGTTTTAACTTGCCTGATGCGGCGCAAGCGACGCAGATGCCCGGCTATGATTTGCCTGGTAAGGTCAGCGGCGCACAGGTTGAACTGCCCGCTTTTGGCGCCTGGTTTGGCATACTGGAATCATGATTTGAGTGAGGCATGTGAGTGGCCGTGTTGAGCAGGCTGTGTCCCAAGCGCAGCCTGCTTATTTTTCTTTCAGATATATCCGGTCATCAAAAGTGAATAACCATTGCGGCCGGTAAACCGCAAAAATCGTCACCAGAAATCCCGTCAGAAAAGCTTCCCCCCAGGTGAGCAACAGCATATAGGCAAACGCATCGGCAGGAATCACCTTGCCTGGCAGCAGCCAGCCATGCATCAGCAATGCCAGCAGGCCTGCGCTGGCATTGACCGCAAATGCTCCGAAAAAACCGTTCCCAAACAGATAAACAAACATATGATGCGGCAAATATTCCCTGCTTTTACTCAGGATGAATGCACTCACCGAACATGGAATAACCGCCAGCAGCAGCATATTTGCGCCGAGATTGAGCCAGCTGCCGCCATATTCGGCCGTATACGCAAAAACAGCGACGGATGCGCCCCACATCGCCAGCGTCCGGTCAAACATCAATGCCAGTAGTGCAACCCCCATCAGATGCAGGTACAGGTCAGGATGCACCGGAATCCGCATGCGCCACACCAGAACCAGCACGATCACACTGGCGCACCAGGCAGAAAAAACGGTTGGCTGCTGCAGTTTTTGCCAGGGAAGCTGGTTTGACAGCAGCATCAGGGCTGCCAGTGCCAGCAAATTAAACAGAATGCCGGTGGTGAAATCGAGTGGAATATAAAAAAGACCCATGATGAGGTTCGCCTGTCCGGGAAAATGGTTGCCGGAGAAAGTATAAAACAAGCCGGCTGGCAGCAGGGTCGTCTGGATGTGTCCTGGTTCTGCCAGCGTAAGTAATGAAGAAAAATCTTGAGACAGATCAGCATCAACTGAAAGGTGATATCCAGAGGCAATACAGGCGAAAAAAAAAGCAGCGCTGCTGCGCTGCTTCAATGATCTGGCTATACCCGGCGAGATCAGGGATCGACCAGCAGCACAGTTGCTGTGGCTGTACCACCTCTGCCATCGCTGATGGTGTATTCAAACGTATCAGCAAAAAACGATTTGACTGGTGTGAACAGCACTTTGTTGTTCACGACAGAGATGGTGCCGGAACCGCCGGCAGGCTGGGTAGTGGACAGAATCGTCAATGGATCGCCATCCGGGTCGCTGTCATTTGCCAATGGGTCAAGCAGGCTTGCCTGATGGCCGGATACCGAAAAGAAATCATTTCTGGCAATAGGCGGATGGTTCGGCGCAACGACTGGCGGCTGCGGTGGAACCGGTGCTGGTACAACCGTTACCGCAACCTGTGCCGTGGCATTGCCGCCATGTCCGTCAGTGATGGTATAGCTGAAGCTATCAGCGCCGGCATAATCTGCGGCGGGCGTGTACAGGATTTTCTGTCCCTGAATTACTGCGGTGCCATGCGCTGCGCTGCCGACGCCGGAAATGCTGATGGGATCTGCATCCGGATCACTGTCATTACTTAACACGTCAATCAGCACGGGCTGATTCTGTTTGGTGCTCGCCGTATCATTGACTGCAACAGGCGGGCGGTTCAGGTAAGCGCGGGTGCGGGTCTGTACCTGTGTTTTTTCCTGGGAACGGTAGACGTCTACGCTGCGTTTATGCTCCATGCTCTGGCGCAGTGCATTGCGTACCCAGGCCGGTTCCTGCGGGATGTCTTCACGCCGGTAAGTGACGGATGGCTCTTCTCTCGTGATGTACTGTTCCGGGATATCGATGACTTCGTCTTTGTCGATCTGGCTGACAAACTCCAGATCAACGCGACGGTTTTTCTCGCGCATCTCCCTGGTGGCCGGATATTTCGGCTCCGACCTGCCTTTGCCCTCGACGACCACATCGACCGTATTCAATGCACCCAGCGAGATCAGATAGTCGCGGACAGCGATTGCGCGCTGCAAGGATAATTTCTGATTGAATTTTACAGAGCCCAGATCGCAGGTATGGCCCGTGATCCTGACATTGCCTTCGCGCTGATATTTTTTGAGCGTGTCGGCAATTTTTTCCAGTTCGGTACGCGCCACATCGGTAAGCCGGGCGCTTTCGATCACGAAGAAGGCATCGCCGCTCATGCTGGTGGTGGTCTTGACCAGACGGTGTGCCGTCGTTGCCGGTACGGTGGTCGTTACGAGTTTGGTAGTTTTTTCTTCCACCATACGGTATTTTTCGGCATGTCTGCTGCTGGTAGCACCGAAGTTGTAACGATAGAAGAATCCGATCCGGCTGTCATTCAGGCGGTCTTCAAAATCACCGGATTTACGGTAGTGCGCCAGTTGCAGCGCGACGCTGTGCGGTGTGCCGGTAAAGAATTTTTCGGCGGTCAGACTGGCGCCGGTCTGCCGGGCATTGGATTTGCCCCATTCGTAGTCCAGGCCAGCCGTAACGCGTAGTTGCTGTTCCGTGTAATGGTGGCCGGCGCGCATACCCAGACCGTAGTCATAAGCACGTTCATACAGGCGCGTTTCCGTCACGGTGTTGACTGTGTCGATGTAATCGCGACCGGCTTCATTGCCACGGATTTCATCCGTGGCCGAGATGATTTTACTGTTCAGCAGGCGGCGGTCAGAGTCGCTGTAGCTGGCAGACAGATGGCCAAACCAGTCGGCAGTTTCCCTGCCGACGCCAATGCTCAGTTTGCGATCATGCCGGGTATTCTGATCAATCGCGACGAAGGATTTGATCACGGCATTGTTGTGCAGGAAGTGATAACTCAGCTTGCCACCGCCAGCCTGATTATTCAGCCAGAGTTCGCCCAGCCATGCGGAATCAATGCTTTCATTCAGCAGGCCGGATAATTCTCCCGTCATTCCGCCCCGGTTCTGGAAACCGATGCCCAGCCGGGCGCTGTCGCCAATGAATTGCAGGCTGCCGCCTTGCTGTACAGGAGGTTCATTCAGTTGTGCATGAGCGGAGGGCAGGGCGTAAAGTAGCGCTAAGAGTAACGGCGAGTATTGCGGGCGGGAGTGGTGAGAAGGCATGAAAATGTAAAGGTTGAAAGTTTTGAATCTGGGATGGCCTTGTAATGTGCAATGTCGCAGCTGTCATGAAAACCGAACCAACGTCATGCAAACCGGATACCAATAACAAAAAACGCGATAAAAAACCCGCATCAGCACTGGGCTAGAAGCGGGTTTTTGTACATCTTTGGCGTACCTTAGATGAAATTCTGGTGGTGATAGGTGGACTTGAACCACCGACCCCAGCATTATGAGTGCTGTGCTCTAACCAACTGAGCTATATCACCAAGAAGCCTGAAATTATGTCATCCGGCAGATATTCTGTCAAGATTTTCGTGTGATTTTTCGCCAGCAAATGTACTTTTGGTGGAGAAAATGCAGGAAAAATTGCCGTAACATTAAGTCACGGCATTTCCGGTAAATCTTCTCCGCTCAGGTCAGCGGGCTTGCCTGTTGCAGCAGTTCGCTGATGCGGGTTGGCGCATCCGGATTAAAGCAGTCGATGATATGGCGTTCCTGCATGGAGCGCAGCCAGGTCAGCTGACGTTTTGCCAATTGGCGGGTTGCGATAATTCCGCGTTCGCGCATATCTTCATAGCTACTGTGTCCGTCGAGATACTCCCATGCCTGACGATAACCGACGCAGCGGATTGAAGGCAGATCCGGATGCAGGTCTGAGCGCAGGCGCAATTGCCGGACTTCATCCAGAAAACCCTGTTCCAGCATCAGGTCAAAACGCAGTGCGATCCGCTCGTGCAGGCGATGGCGTTCTGCCGGTTCCAGCGAAATTGAGAATAGTTCAAACGGTGCTGCGGCTTTTGTTTGCCTGGCCAGCAGGGCAGACATGGTCTGTCCTGTAATCATGTAAATTTCGAGCGCACGCTGAATACGCTGGCTGTCGTTGGGTTTCAGGCGGGCTGCCGTGTCCGGATCAATCTCTGTCAGACGCGCATGCAGGCCGGGTACGCCGATGTGCACCGCTTCGGCATCCAGCTCGGCCCGGATATCCGGGTTGGCGCCGGGCAGGTCATCGAGGCCGTGCCGGAGCGCATTGAAATACATCATGGTGCCGCCAACCAGCAGGGGTTGACTGCCCCGGGCGCGGATTTCCTGCACCAGACGCACAGTGTCTTTGCGGAACTGCGCTACTGAATACGATTCGGCCGGATCGATGATATCAATCAGATGGTGTGGAACTGCAGCAAGTTCGCTGGCGTTTGGTTTGGCTGTACCGATATCCATACCGCGATAGACCAGTGCTGAATCGACGGAAATGATTTCCACCGGCATCTGGCGGGCAATCGAGAGCGCGGCGGCAGTTTTGCCGGATGCTGTCGGCCCCATGATGGCGATGACAGGTGGAGTGCCAGATTGCGACTCCCGTGTTTCTTCCGGGTTTGAGTGAGATGTTGTCATTATTGGCCGCGCAGGAACATTTTATCCAGATCATTCAGACCCAGTTGCACCCATGTCGGGCGGCCATGATTGCACTGGTCGGCACGTTCGGTCTGTTCCATCTGGCGTAACAAGGCATTCATTTCGGTGACGGTCAGGCTGCGGTTTGCCCGGACCGCGGTATGGCATGCAAGCGTACCCAGCATTTCATTGCGGCGGTCGATCAGCACCCGCGAGCCGCCGAATTCTCTGACGTCGCGCAGCACGTCGCGTGCCAGTGACTGGGCATCGGCGTTTTTGAGTAAAGCCGGTACGGCGCGGACTGCCAGGGTGGTTGGGGAAATTGCCGTGATATCAAAGCCAAGTGTGCTGAGTATTTCGTGCTGTTCGCTGGCGGTGCCGACTTCGACTTCATCCGCATAAAAAGTCACCGGAATTAATAAAGGCTGCACCGGCATACTGTTCTGATCCAGCGCATTTTTGAGCTGTTCATACAGAATTCGTTCATGGGCGGCGTGCATATCGACCAGCACCAGACCTTTGCTGTTCTGCGCCAGCACATAAACGCCGTGCAATTGGGCCAGTGCAAATCCGAGCGGATGTTCGTCTTCCGGCAGCGTGTTGCCGCGCGCTGCCAGTGCAGAAGATGGTGATGGAGCCGGTGACTGAAACAGGGCGCCGTAATTTTGCAGACTCTGCGCCACACCCATGCCCTGGAGACTATCGCTATAAGTACCTGCACCGGTGTAAGCGGCGCTATCGGCCTGAGCTGCAGGAAATGCAGTCGCAAACTGTGACGCAAAAGTCGCTTGCTCACCAGTAATCCACGGCAGCGCTTTTCCTGTGGACATGGCAGTTGCCGGAGCCGGCACCGTACCGAATGCAGTCGCGGAAGTCTGTGCCAGCACACGGCTGACCGCATGGAAAACGAACTGGTGAACTGCGCGGCTGTCGCGGAAACGGACTTCAATCTTGGAGGGGTGCACATTCACATCCACCAGCGCAGGATCCAGATCCAGCGCCAGTACATACGACGGATAGCGGTCGCCGTGCAAGACATCCTGATACGCGGCACGCACGGCGTGGGTCAGCAGCTTGTCGCGCACGAAGCGGCCATTCACATAAAAAAACTGGGCATCGGCACGACCTTTGGATGCGGTCGGCAAGCCGGCAAAACCATGTAGTCGCAATGGTCCCGCTGTTTCATCCAGCGGAAGGCGGGCGCTGGAAAAGCTTTCTCCCAGAATCTGGGCGCTGCGCTTATCAATCGCGCTGACGTTCCAGTGATCGACAGTTTTTCCATTGTGATTTAAGGAAAATGCCACATCCGGGCGGGCAAGCGCGATGCGCCGGACCACTTCGGCGCAATGACCGAATTCAGTCTGCTCCGATTTCAGGAATTTCCGGCGTGCCGGCGTGTTGTAGTACAAATCCCTGACATCGACGGTGGTGCCCGGAGCGCCGGATGCAGGTGAAACCGTGCCGTTTTCTATCTGCCAGGCATGTGCTGCATTGGCTGTGCGGGTAGTCAGCGTCAGTTGAGAAACCGAGGCAATCGACGCCAGTGCTTCACCCCGAAAACCCAGCGTGGCAACATGCTCCAGCTCGGTCAGAGAGGCAATCTTGGACGTTGCGTGGCGTGCCAATGCGAGCGGTAACTGTTCCGGAGGGATGCCACGGCCATTGTCGGTGATCGCAATCCGTTTCACGCCGCCTTCTTCCAGCCGGATAGTGATCTGGCTGGCGCCGGCATCAAGGGCATTTTCCAGCACTTCTTTGACGACCGCCGAGGGGCGTTCGACGACTTCGCCGGCGGCGATCTGGGAAATCAGATGATCAGGCAGTGCCTGAATCGGACGGTAAATAGGGGAGTTGGCATTCATGGCGTGATTATACCCGTGCCGCCTTACGCAGATCGGGCTCAGAACCTGTTTCCGATCTTACTGCGCGTGCGTGATTCGGACATGCAACATACATTCCGCTTTTTGCACTGATCGCACGCTGCTCACGCCCGCTCGCGACAGATTGTAAAGAGAGGTTCTTGGTGTATGATTGCGGCGGTTTCACTGACTTGGATAAAAATGGATTTCATGCAACTTCTGGACATGATTCTGCATGTCGACAAAATGCTGGGCGCGGTGATCACACAGTACGGGACATTGGTTTATTTCGTCCTGTTTGCGATTATCTTCTGTGAAACGGCATTCGTGATTTTTCCGTTTCTGCCCGGAGATTCGCTGTTATTCATTGCCGGCACCTTCAGCGCAACCGGCGCGATGGATCCGCTGATCCTGATTCTGCTGCTGATTCTGGCATCGATCTCCGGAAACACGGTGAACTATTGGATAGGCAGTCTGATCGGTCATAAAGTGCTGGAAAAAAATTACCACTGGATCGATAAAAACGCGCTGCAAAAAACGCATGAATTCTACGAAAAGCACGGCGGGAAAACAGTCGTGCTGGCGCGTTTTATTCCGATCGTGCGGACATTTGCGCCATTCGTCGCGGGTATTTCTGACATGACGCATAAAACCTTTCAGACCTTCAATATCATTGGTGCGCTGCTGTGGATTTTGAGCCTGGTACTGAGCGGCTATTTCTTCGGCAATATTCCGTTTATCCGTGAGCACCTGAACAGCATCGTGCTGGTCGGTGTGGGCGCGGCTGTGATTCCGGTCGTGCTGGGAACCTTGTGGAAATTGCTGAAAGGCTTGCGGAAAGCATCTTGAAACACCCGTTGCATGCCGGGGATGCGCAGGTCATCTGGCTACACCGGCAAGCGCCGCCTAAGCCGGTTGCCGGACAAGTCTGCAACGGTTGCGGCGTGTGCTGCACCATCGAACCCTGTCCGGTGGCAAGCGTATTTCTGTGGCAATACCGTGGCAGTTGCCGGGCGCTGATCTGGGCGCCGGATGCGGAGCGGTATCTGTGCGGGATGCTGATCCAGCCTGCCCGTTATCTGCGCTGGCTGCCGCAGCGCTGTGAAACCTGGTTTTCACGCCGGGTAGCACGCTGGATTGCGGCTGAAACGGTCTGCGATTCGACCGCCTCGGCTGAGCTGCAAACGGAACCAGCTTCTTTACATTCCGAAAATCTGCCGAAATAACACACCCGCAAGGTGTCAGGGATGCGCGCAGATCTGATCGCAAAGATCAGGTCATGCGGTTTTTTGCCAGAGGTGGATTTTTGGCGAAATATTTTTTCACCCCTTTCAGCACCGCCTCTGCCAATTGATCCTGATAACTGTCATCGGTCAGCCGCGCTTCTTCTTCCGGATTGGAGATAAATGCTGTTTCGATCAGGATGCTCGGGATATCCGGTGCTTTGAGTACGGCGAATCCGGCCTGCTCCACGGCACCTTTATGCAGGCGGTTAATGCCGCCGATTTCATTCAGCACTACTTTACCCAGTTTCAGGCTGTCATTTATCTGCGCCGTGGTCGATAAATCCAGCAACACGCTGGCGAGCTGCTTGTCATGAGTTTTGATGTTGACGCCGCCGATCAGGTCGGCCGCATTTTCTTTATCGGCCAGCCAGCGCGCTGCTGTCGAGCTGGCGCCTTTTTCCGAAAGAATGAATACCGATGAACCGCGCGCCGAGGCATTTACAAATGCATCCGCATGCACCGACATGAACAGGTCGGCCTGGACCGCCCGCGCTTTTTGCACCCGGACATTGAGCGGTACAAAATAATCGGCATCGCGCGTCAGCATGACCCGCATATTCGGCTGTTGTTCAATCTTGGCCTTAAGCCGCTTGGCGATTGCCAGCACCACATCTTTTTCACGGCTGCCGCCGCGACCTGTTGCACCCGGATCTTCGCCGCCGTGGCCGGGGTCGATGGCAATCGTGATCATGCGGGTGATGACCGGATTCTTGTCTGTCGCGTTTTCCGGAACCTGCCCGGAGTGTTTGTCTGCGCTCGCCATGCTGTTGATATCAACGGATTTGTCGCCGGTGATTTTTTCTGCGATCTTGGTGTCAGGTTTTTGTACTTGCCGTGTATCCGGCTGGCGGCTCGCAGGCAGCTCGGGTTTCAGATTCGGCGTGGTGGGCGCCACCTGCGCGACGCTGTCTTTTTGCCACTCGCCTTTTTCGATGAGCGCGGCAATCGGGTCCGGCGGATTGGCAGGGTATAAGTCAAACACCAGCCGGTGCTTGTAGTTGCCGACCGGCTGCAGGGTGAATACCTGCGGGCTGACTTCTTCCTTGAGGTCGAATACGAGACGCACAATATTCGGTTTATTCTGACCGACCCGCACTTGTTTGATGTAAGGGTCGTTCGGCTGAATTTTGGCGACCAGTTCTTTAAGCGTTGGGTTCAGCTCTAATCCTTCGATGTCCACCACTAGCCGTTCCGGATTTTTGACGGTGAAAAAATTGGTGACCAGTTCGGTATCGTTTTCCAGGGTGACGCGGGTATAGTCCTCGGCGGGCCAGACCCGTACCGCAAGGATTTTCGCCGCCTGCGCGGCAGGCGTTGCCAATACCGACAGCAATAAGGTGCCGCCTGCTTTAATGATGGTGCGGCGGACGCGGGAGGCGGGCTGTGTTACAGATTCGGAACAAATTGGAGTGATGCGAGACATGCGATACCCTTGGCAGACAACGCGTGCAATTCTACCTCACGGCCATCGCCGGCGACGCGTAAATATACATTCAGGTCTGGCTCTGGCAACACGTCTTCGGCTTTTTCAGGCCATTCCACGATGCAGATATTACTGGCATTGAATTCCTCACGGAATCCGGCATCCAGAAATTCTTCTGGCGTGCTCATGCGGTACAGGTCAAAATGCATGATGGTGGCCGGCTGGCCGCGCAGCAGGATGTCATAAGGCTCCGCCAGCGTATAGGTGGGGCTTTTGACATGACCGGGATGGCCGGCAGCGTGGATCAGCGCACGGGTCAGCGCGGTTTTACCGGTACCAAGATCACCATGCAGAAAAATGGACAATCCCGGCACCAGCGTGTGCGCCAGGCTTTTTCCCAATGCCTGGGTGGCTGCTTCGTCGTGCAGGGTGGTTTTATAATGAGACATTGATCGCCAGAACCGTATTCATGAATTCGCTAAACATAGCATATCGCCATTCCCTTGTGTATGGGCCGGAGCCCGCCGATGAATCCTGACGTGGATACACAGGCGCTTGCGCAGCTGGCAACGCAGATTAAAGACTGGGGCAGGGAGCTGGGTTTTGCTGAAGTCAGGATTGCGGATATCGACCTGAGCCAGGCTGAGGCCGGCCTGCAGCGCTGGCTCGATGCTGGTTATCATGGTGAAATGGCTTACATGGCCGCACATGGCACCAAGCGCAGCCGTCCGGCAGAACTGGTCCCTGGCACGGTCAGGGTGATTTCTGCACGGATGAATTACCTGTCGCCTGCCGCAGGCTGGCGGGAGGCGGAGCAGCAGCATCAGGCCGATACCGCGGTGATTTCGATCTATGCCCGCGGACGCGATTACCACAAGGTATTGCGTACCCGTTTGCAACAATTGGCAGACCGGATCAGACAGTCGGCAGGTGAATTCGGTTACCGGGTGTTTACCGATTCTGCACCGGTCATGGAAGTGGCGCTGGCTGAAAAAGCCGGACTGGGCTGGCGCGGCAAGCATACGCTGTTGCTGAGTCGTGAAGCCGGATCGATGTTTTTTCTGGGAGAAATTCTGGTCGATATTCCGTTGCCGGTGGATGCGCCAACCGGCCATCATTGCGGACAGTGTTCGGCCTGCATGGATGTTTGCCCGACGCAAGCGATTGTCGCACCGTATCAGGTGGATGCACGGCGCTGCATTTCTTATCTGACGATAGAGTTGCATGGCAGCATTCCGGTGGAGCTGCGACCGCTGATTGGTAACCGGGTGTATGGCTGTGATGACTGTCAGCTCTGTTGTCCGTGGAATAAATTTGCCCAGAGCGCGGCAGTGGATGATTTTGCGGTACGCCACGGGCTCGACAGTGCGCGCATGGTGCATTTGTTCGGCTGGAGCGAGGAGCAATTCCTGCGCATTATGGAAGGCAGCCCGATACGTCGCATTGGTCATGAGCGCTGGTTGCGCAATCTGGCGGTTGGCCTTGGCAACACGGCGCTCACCTTACGCGGCGACGCAGAAATTATTGCCGCATTGCAGGCCAGACTCAGCCATCCTTCAGCGCTGGTGCGGGAGCACGTACAATGGGCGCTGACGCAGCATGGCGAGCAATATGGCCTGTCTGAGCCGAATGCGCACTAATCTGAATCACTTACCTCAAACGCCAGCCTGATGCGGCAACCGGTTAACTGACCAGATGCAGCCAGACTGGCAGGGTCAGTACCGACAGGATGGTGCTGGCTGAAATCAGGAAAGCGACAAATGGCCCGTTGCCGCCCATACGTGCCGCCAGGACATAGGCGCTGGAAGCGGTTGGCAGCGCACAGAACACCACCACAATCTGCAGCTGCAGCAGTGGCAATGCCAGCCAGCGCCCGAGCAGCAGGGCGATCAGCGGCAGTGCCAGCAGTTTGACCGACAGAAAATAAGCCGCGATTCCTTTCGCCTCGTGAATCGCCGACAACCGCATTCCGGCGCCGACTGCCAGCAGACCGAGTGCGATGGATGCGTTACCGAGCCGCGACAGCGTGGCATTCACACCTTCCGGCAAATGCCATTGCAACAGACTGCAGGCGACGCCGCTGGCCGTGCCGATCACCAGCGGATTGCTGGCGATTTCTTTCAGCAGGCGGCCGCTGTTATGAGCCAGTGCATACACTGCTGCCATGTTACACAGCGGTACCAGAAAACCGATCAGCAAAGCCATCAGCGCGGTCCCCTGTTCTCCGGCAAGGCGGGATGCAATGGCCAGCGCAATATAGGAATTGAAACGGAATGCCGTCTGCACTCCGGACTCAAAAATGCGTGGCGGCGAACGGAACAAAAAACGCGCCAGCCAGCCCAGCAACATGCCGGCAGCGGTGGCAATCACGCCGACCTGAAGCAGATGGCCGGTGGCATGAAAGTCGAACTGCGTGCGCGAGGTGGTGTAAAACAGCAATGCCGGAAACATGATGAAATACACGATCTTTTCCACCCCGGCCCAGAAATGACCGCCCCAGTGCGATATGCGGGCCAGTAAAAAGCCGATCAGGATCAGGCTGAAGTCAGGAAAGAGTAAGGTGAATACAGACATACTGAGGGGAGTATATTGAAAAAGCTTTTATTTATCTGGGCATCAGGGGTAAAAATCGCGATACCCCCTTGTTTTTGAAAAATCCCGGAGGAAGATTTTCTGTTTTTTATTTTAATATTCCAGCCAGTTCGACGGCGGTTTTCACCTGCATCTTGTCAAAAATATGGGCACGGTGTACTTCAACGGTACGCATGCTGATGCCAAGCTCGTCAGCAATCACCTTGTTCATTTTGCCGAGTAAAATCAGATCCAGCACTTCCTTTTCGCGGGCTGATAAAGTCGCCAGTCTTTCATGCACCTGCGCCGTTACACCCGCTGCGCGGGATTGCGCCAGCGCTTCCAGCACCCGGTCCATGAGCTTATTGTCGTTGAACGGTTTTTCAAAAAAATCGAAGGCACCTTTTTTCAGAGAGTCCACCGCCATCGGAACATCGCCATGACCTGTCAGGAAAATGACGGGCAGCCGCCTGACCAGATGGCGTTCGGACAACAGGTCAAACAGCTGGATACCGCTGAGTCCGGGCATGCGCACATCCAGCAAAATGCAGTCGCCATCGGCATCAAAGCGCAGCGGCTGTTCCAGTGCGGTCAGGAACTGTTCGGCACTGCTGTATCCGACTGCCGCTATCTGGCGGGAACGCGCCAACCATGACAGGGCATCGCGGATCACGTCTTCATCGTCAATGATGTGTAGCATGGGGTCTCTCTCCAGATTTATGGATGACTGCTGGCGGCATCCTGGCCGCTCTTATCGTCCGGCGGCAGGAGCGGCAGGACAAAACGGAAAATACTACCACCTGCCGGGTTGGGGCGGTGATTCAGGGTGCCGCCGTGGAACTCGATCGCGGTGCGGCAGATATTGAGTCCCATCCCCATACCGCTGGATTTGGTCGAAAAAAACGGTGAAAACAAACGCTCTGCGACAGTCGGCGCAATGCCGTGACCACGGTCCGCGACTTCCACAGCCAGCCCTTGTTCCGCGGCGTCCAGGCTCACCTGTATCCGCAGAAAGCGTTGCTCAGGCGGCGTCTGCTGCATGGCCTCAATCGCATTGCGGGTCAGATTCAGTAACACCTGTTCGATCAATACCTGATCGGCCAGCACTTTCGGCAAACCGGGTAAGGGCATCCATTGCAGCTGGATATGAGTCGACAGCGCCTGCAGTTCAATCAACGGCAGGGTATTCTGGATCAGCTCATTGATATCCAGCGGTTCACGCGATGGCGCGCGCTTTTTCACGAATTCATATACGCTGCGGATGATCTGCCCGGCGCGCTGCGCCTGCGCATTCACTTTGTCAAGCGCCGTCAGCAGTGATCCCTGATCTGTAGTGCCGGCATTGAGCAGATTGATTGCACCAGTGGTGTAGCTAGAAATCGCCGCCAGCGGCTGATTCAGTTCATGCGCCAGCATGGAGGCGATTTCCCCCATCGTGGCAAGACGTGCGCTGGCATGTAATTTTTCTTCCTGCTGCCGGGTCAGATCCTGCGCCCGTTTCAGTTCTGAGATGTCCAGGATCGAGCTCATCCAGCCCGTCTGGTGGCCAGTCTCATCAATCAGCGGCGACTCGTAAATCAATACCGGAATCCGTTCGCCGCTGGCATGCTGATAGATGGTTTCAAAGCCGTCCTGCGGCACCGATCCCGCCAGCAGCTGGGTGAAGCGCCGCTGGTATTCTTCAATCGCTTCCGGCGCCCAGTAAGGCATCGGCGGTAGGCGGCCGATAATTTGTTCCGCCGGATAGCCGACCATTTTGCAGAATGCCGGATTCACATACGTCATGCGGCCCTGCATGTCGCGCGCACGTAGTCCGGTGATCAGCGAATTTTCCATCGCCGTCCGGAACGTTACCTGCTGGCGTAATGCTCCTTCGGCCGCCAGCCGGCGGTTAATGTCGCGCCATAATGCGATCAAACTCCAGATCAGGCCGAGCGACAGCAGTACTACCAGCAGCACCAGCAGGTTCGACAAAAACGTCGGCTCCCGCTTGTTGCTGTTGGTGCGCAAAGTCAGGGTGATGCCGGGCAATTCCAGATTGCGGTTATGGGTATACACATTTTTGCCGATACCGCCCGAGGCGCGGGTTGCCACGACCCGATCATCGCTGTCGATCAGCGAAATCTGATTGTCCTGCGCAAACCACCACGGCACCAGTTCTTCCAGAATTCCGCTGGCCTGATAGGTGATGACGATACTGCCGAAATGCTGATTACCCTTGATCAGCGGAATCTGGCAGCTGATGGGATATGCCGCCCGCGAGCCGGGTTTGGGTGCCTGCGGTGCGAAGCAACGGGTCTTGTTATCGAGTTCTATCGAGCCGGATTCGGTGTAATGCGGAATCTGTGCATCCTTGCTGTGTATCGCCAGTTCGGAGGTGGAAGTAACGACCAGATCCTGCTGATCAAACCAGACCAGTCGCGCGATTTCATGATTATTTTTCAGCAGGTTTCTGAAACGCTCCAGCACGGTTGATGGCGAAAGCTGCATATTCATAATGTCAGCTCCGATCTGCCGCAGCATTTCATCATTGCGGTCAATCTGGAACTGAATCGCCTGCTCCACCCAGAGGGTATCGGCAATCAATTGCTCCTGTCGTTCATTGGCCTCCATGCGCTGCGCCTGCCATGGCAGCCAGATCAGAGTCAGAAGAAAAAGCGCGATCAGCAGGATAGGAATGATCCAGCGCCATTTCTCATCCGGCCACAGTCGCGTTTTGTAAAAATTTTTCATGGCATAAGTGTAAACCAGCTGTTCCCCGATGGTGATGCTGTGTGATGGCCTGTGGAAATCCACAGTTGCGCTGCATTAGCGTCATCTGAATAATCAATGATCAAAAAAATAATCGTCATTCATACGGGGACGTGCATGAAAATCAGATCTTTGCCGGGCCTTTTTCTGGCCGGTCTGCTGATCAGCAACATGGTATTTGCCCAGTCGCCGATCGTGATCAAATTCAGCCATGTGGTTGCCAGTGATACGCCGAAAGGCAAAGCGGCGGAGCGGTTTAAAGAACTCGCTGAAAAAGCGACCAAAGGCCGCGTGAAGGTAGAGCTTTATCCCAATAGCTCCCTGTATAAGGACAAGGAAGAACTCGAAGCCCTGCAACTGGGGGCAGTGCAGATGCTGGCGCCTTCGCTGGCGAAATTCGGACCGCTCGGGGTCAAGGAATTTGAAGTGTTTGATCTGCCTTATATTTTTCCGTCCAAAGAAGTGCTGTACAGCGTGACGGAAGGACCGATTGGCAAAGACCTGCTGAAAAAACTGGAATCGAAGGGCATTACCGGTCTGGCTTTCTGGGACAACGGATTTAAAGTCATGTCGGCGAACAAGCCGATTCATCTGCCGTCTGACATGAAAGGGCTGAAACTCCGGATTCAGTCTTCCAAGGTGCTCGATACGCAAATGCGTGCGCTCAATGCCAGTCCGCAGGTACTGGCTTTTTCCGAGGTGTATCAGGCGCTGCGGACGGGGGTGGTGGATGGCACAGAAAATCCGCCTTCCAACCTGTACACGCAAAAAATGCACGAAGTACAGAAGTACGTGACGCTGACCAATCATGGCTATCTTGGGTACGCCGTGATCGTGAACAGGAAATTCTGGGATGGCTTGCCTGCCGATATCCGTACCGAACTTGATGGCGCCATGAAAATGGCGACCAAATACGCCAACGCGATTGCGCAGCAGGAAAATGACAATGCGCTGGAAGCAGTGCGACGCTCCGGAAAAACGACGATTTATACGCTGAATGATCAGGAAAAAGCCGAATGGCGTAAAGCCCTGTTGCCGGTGCAAACGGCCATGGAATTGCGTATCGGTAAAGAGCTGATTGCCAATGTCAACAAAGAAGCAGCCAGACTGGGTGTGAAATAAAAAACCGGCTGCCGTAATGCCATATTTGAATCTCTTCTGCTGATTTTGGTGTGCAGCCAATGACGGATGCCAGCTGGATTAATTTATAAATAATTACCAACGGGAAACTATAATTTGCTATCACATTTTCCATTTCTACAAATGCGTTTTACATATCTGCAACAGATAGAAAGTTTTGCGTTGCTTTTGTTTTGTCAGGTGCCGGTTCACATGCTATATTCTGCGCAGTTGATGGACAGGCGGGTCACAAGATTAAAAGGCGGTAGTGCAAAAAAACGGTATGAATGCCGTGTAATGAGGAGACGCGCGTTTTTATTAAAAGCTGAGTGCTGTGCAGACACAGAAACTAAACAGCCGAAAACGCGAAACATGCTTACAAGGCGCATCGATGATGCGCCTTTTTCTTTGATGGCCGCCAGCTGCGTTTATACTGATAAATTCCATTGGTAAAAAGAAATAAGAGGATGTGATGCGGCAGGATTTTCCTATTTTCTCAGCCATTCTCGAAGCGCCGTTCGGTGCCCTCGGTATCCGTGTCGAGCAGAATATGGTCAGTGAACTGGTGTATTTGCCGCCACGGTTTACCGAAAAAGCACCGGAAGACGCTTTATCTGAGCAGGTCATGCGACAGGTTGAATACTATCTGGACGATCCTGATTTCCGCTTCCAATTACCATTAAAGCCGGCAGGAACAGAATTTCAGCGCCGTGTCTGGCAGGGCATTTCATCCATTCCACGCGGTGAAGTGCTGACTTACGGGCAGATTGCCCGCCAGATCCGCTCCGCTCCAAGGGCGGTGGGGCAAGCCTGTGGCGCAAACTGGTATCCCTTGGTGATTCCCTGTCATCGGGTGACTGCTGCAGGCGGACTCGGTGGCTTTGCGCATGACGATGATGAAAACGGATATCATCTCGGCATCAAGCGCTGGCTGCTGGCTCATGAGGGCGTAACAGCATATCTGCCGCAATCCGCCTGAGAGGTGTCTTTGCCCGTTACTGATCGTGCCAGTTGTGTGAAAAAATCTCTTCCCGATACCGCCGCCGTGCTGCCGGACAGCATCACTGCCCAGATTGACGAATTTTGCGACAGCATCTGGCTGGAAGACGGTCTGGCAAAAAATTCCATCGATGCTTACCGGCGTGATCTGCGTCTGTTTGCCGGCTGGTTGCATGCGCATACCGGCAAACACCTGTACGAGGCGCAACCGCAGGACCTCAGCGATTACACCGCCAGCTGCCGTGACGTGTCAAAGGCGACTTCCGCCAACCGGCGGCTGAGCGCACTGAAACGTTTTTATGCGCTGGCCCTGCGTCAGAACCATATCCGGGTGAATCCTTGTACCCGCCTGCGGGCCGCCAAACAAGCGCTGCGTTTGCCGCACAGTCTGAGTGAGGAGCAGGTGGTGGCATTATTGCAGGCACCGGAAGATACGTCGCTAGGGATTCGTGACCGGACGATGCTGGAGTTGCTGTATGCCTGCGGCTTGCGGGTTTCAGAACTGGTGGGACTGCAATCGGTGGAATTGGGGCTGAACGACGGTGTACTGCGCGTCACCGGCAAAGGTAATAAGACCAGGCTGATTCCTTTTGGTGAACAGGCGCGCGTCTGGCTGGAACGCTATTTACGTGAGGCCAGACCGGCAATACTCGGCGGCCAGGTGTCGGATGCCCTGTTTGTGACGGCAAGGGGGGGGGGCATGACACGCCAGATGTTCTGGATACTCATCAAAAAATATGCTGTACAGGCAGGGATTACCCAGGCTTTGTCGCCGCATACCTTGCGTCACGCTTTTGCTACCCATCTGCTGAATCATGGCGCTGATTTACGGGTAGTACAGCTTTTGCTGGGGCATTCGGATATATCCACCACCCAGATTTACACCTATGTCGCGAAGGAACGCCTGAAACAGCTGCATGCAGTGCATCATCCACGCGGATAATTTAGCGCTTCATCTGATGGTCGGATGAGATGATGATGTTCCATCAGAAAACAGATCGTCAAAAAACAAACGCCCCGCATAACGGGGCATTTGTTTATACAGCAAGGGTGAACAATTAACGGAAAGTATATTTCGCTGTGACGCGGAAATAACGACCGGTATTGTTATGCAGCGTTGAGTTGTAACCCTGAGCAATCGTGGCTGCTGTTGTTGTTGGATAGTATGGTGCTTTGGTATCCATGATATTTGCAATGTTCAGACCCAGAGTCATATGGCACCGCTTTCCTTGATGTCTTTTGCTGTGATGGTCTGAATTGGGGAAGTACCTTCCTTGTCAGAGCGCTTGATGTTCGAGCCGGTGATTTCAATCTTCTGGACTTTGGCATCGTTGTGAGCTTCCTGCGCCTGAACCGCACTGCTCAGCAAGGCTGAACCGGCTAACACGCCGAGCGCAAAGCGTACCGATTGCACGCTTGTTTTTTCTTTAAAAATCATTATGAGTGACTCCTGAGAGTTAATAAAAACAACAAGGACACTTGTGCACCTGCATTGTTGGCGTTCTGAGTACTGATAAAGCAAAAAGAGCATCCCGTGCACTCATCGGGAAGTGCAGGCAGTCAAAGCATCAGTGGGAAATGTCGGGCTTAAAAAATGAAAATTTTTAAATCAAGTGTGAGTTAATTATGTAAACAAAACGGAATAAGTTGAAAGCTTTTGTTACATTAGGGTGACATGACGTTGTTTGTGAACGACATTTTTGTAAAATATTTTTCTTATTGAGATCTTGTTTAAAATCGAAAAAAAGAGTTCAAATGAAATAATATTTCCAAAAATTATTTAAAAAAATCTTTCCCATTATTCAATATGGCTTTTATATATTTAAATTCAAAAAATAATGGCAAAAAGAAATGCAATAATCATTTGCAAATAAAATTATTTATTTGACACTCAAATGAAAGTATTTTTAATCAATTTTTGAAATTTATTGATTAATATGAAATTTATGCGTTGTATTGGTGTGAAATTGTCATGGCTTTTTGGGGTGTTAATCAAATTTAAATTAGGATTGGTGAAATGTTGAAAATTTAAATTGTCGATTTGATGAAACAGATCAGTGTTTCATAAAAAATGAAAAAAAATTTTCAATAAAATATGAATTAAAAAATTTCATTGATTAATTTATGTACTTTTAGAAAGTATCGTATTGTTTCAACCATTTTTTTAAATGTGACGAAAAACGGGCGATTTGTATGAAAACAACAAGACTAATCATTAAGTAAAAACGATATAAATAAATACATTTTTAGTGATTTATTTGGTCATTTCTTTAATTTTTTAGTTAAAAATCATTTTTTTGTTTTAAATCAAAATAATCAATTACTATCCAGCGTTTTCAGAAAAAATTGCCTTTTAAAGAATTTAAAAAAACATTAAATGACATTCTGTTACGAATCATAATTGGGATTCTTGCGCGCACCTTTGGTGTTGCTGAAATAGTTATGAGGCAGTTTGAGGTTACTGCGGTTCAGCGATGTCAGTATGAAGAGAAGTAGTGGTGTGTAAGGATATTCACCCTGAGTTTGTGGTGAAAGTAGCTTGTTACTTAATAAATAAAACAGAAGAAAGGTAATTCATGAAACTACGACGTCTCACAGTGGCATTGGCTGGTATCGGTTTGTGTTCTATCGCAGGGACTGCGCTGGGGCAGGACGCAATCTCGAAGGAAGATGCAAAGAAAAATGATGGGGTGCCTGTGCATAAAGTGGAAATCACAGGTTCTAATATCAAGCGGGTCAATATTGAAACAGCATCCCCGATTCAGATCATTACCAAGGATGAAATCGTCCGCAGCGGCGCGACATCTCTGAATGATGTTTTGCGGACGGTATCTGCAAACATCGGCGGGATTGACGAGAATCGTACGAACGGCTTTACGGCAGGTGCTGCCGGCCTGAATCTGCGTGGTATCGGTAGTCAGGCGACGCTGGTGCTGATCAATGGTCGCCGTCTTGCGCCTTATGCGCAGCCAGAATATCAGACCACGTTTGTGGATCTGAACTCGGTCCCGATCGGTGCGGTGGAACGGATTGAAATCCTGAAAGATGGTGCTTCCGCGATTTATGGTTCGGAAGCGATGGCCGGCGTGGTCAACATCATTCTGCGCAATAATTTCCAGGGTGCTGAAATCAGCGGCTCTTATGCCCAGTCGCAACGCAGCGACGGTGAGCAGCTCCGTTCAACCGTCAGCTATGGCTTCGGCAGTCTGGTGGAAGATCACTACAATGTATATGCCACGCTGGATGTGCGTCAGGTCAAGCCGATGTATATCAATAAACGCGATGGTTATCTGAGTACGGAAGACCTGCGTCCTTACGGTTATAAAGACAATCGTTCTATCTATACTTTCCCTGGCAATCTGTACTGGACTGATAAGGCAACCGGAAAATTTGTGACCCGCACGCTGGATCAGAATTGCCCGGCAGACCGTCTGGTTCCTGCGCAGACCATATTCGGTGCGAATTCGATGGGAACGGTTTGCGTATTTGATGACCTGAAGGACAGCAAATATAACTCCGCCGGTAAAACTGACCGGGTCGGTTTTACCAGCCGCGGTACCTGGCAGATCAATGCAACGACCGAAGCATTTGCAGAGGTCATGATTAATCAGAACAAGGCGACCGTTTCAGGAGTGCCACACTGGTTCGCCGGGCAGAACGGACTGGACACGCCGGCCTTGCCGATCACGCATCCACAATATCCGAAAGATCTGATTAATCCGGTGACCGGTAAAACACTGGCCGGCGGCAATGGCACAGTGCGCGTGCGTGCTTCGCTGAACGATTTCCCGGGACAGGGGCTGGAAAATACGACTGTGTTTGGCCGTTATCTGGCAGGTATCAAGGGGACTGTCGCAAACTGGGATTGGGAATCTGCGTTGATGTATAACACCAGCACAGTTGATTCCAAGGCCAGCAGCGGCATTTTGAAAACACCGTTTATCAATGCCTATAAAAACGGAACCTTCCTGTTTGGCGGCTCCGCACAGAATGCCGATTTGCTCAAGCAGATCGTCACCGACTCTTCCAGCAACTTTAAATCGGCGTTGTATCTGTGGGATGGAAAAATCACCGGCGAGCTGATGCAATTGCCAGCCGGCCCGTTATCCGTCGCGGTTGGTACGGAAGTCCGGCGTGAAACGCTGGAAGTCAATCCTTCTGCTCTGGCAGTGGCGGGTGAGCTGTATCACTGGGCGCAGTCTGAGCCAGGCTATACCCGCTCCCGCAATATCGGTTCGGTATACACAGAGTTGAACGCGCCGTTGCTGAAAAATGTCGAAGCATCTCTGGCGGCACGCTATGATAAATATTCTGATTACGGTAGTTCAACCACACCGAAGCTCGGATTGAAATGGACAGTCACACCGGAACTGGTATTGCGCGGTACCTATGCCACCGGTTTCCGTGCGCCGACGCTGGTGGAAAATTCTTCCCAGATCAAGAAGGCGTATCTGTCCTACCGCGATCCGGCACGTTGTAATGCAACCTTCCTGGCCGGATGTCAGTGGAGCAGCCCGTATGAAAGCGGTTCCAATCCCGATCTGAAACCGGAAACCGCCGACAGCTTCACACTGGGCCTGGTCTGGGAACCGACGACCTGGTTTGATGCGACCGTCGATTTCTGGCAGATCAAGCGTAAGGATGAAATTTCCACCTTTGATCTGGCAACTGTGCTGAATAATCCGGGGCGCTATGCTGGTAACCCAGCGGCCATCGTGACACGCTCACCGCTGACCGCGGCCGATCAGGCTGCCGGTGCCACTGCCGGTGAAATCACAAACCTGCGTTTGCTGCTGACCAATATTGCACAGACTCAGGTACGTGGCGTGGATGTGGCTTTGCACGGCAAGTTTAATGCCGGGGAATATGGCCGTCTGACGCCATCGTTGCAATTGACCTATAACCATTCCTATAAATCGGCACCTGCTCCGGATACTGAAATGATTGAGTATGCCGGTTCCCGTGGCCAGCCGCGCATCATCGCCAATCTGGGGCTGGGTTGGGAAAAAGCAGCATGGAAAGCGTCGGTGGATGCCGTGCATGTGGGTCACATGTCGGCGAAAGATGACTTTACCCAGCCATGTACGTTTGAGACGCAGGGTTATGCCAATCTGTGCGGCGATATCGGATCGTTCACGACGTTCAATGTGGGTGGCAGCTATTCCGGTTTATACAAAAACTTGAAGCTGAGTTTTGCAATCCGGAATATTTTCGACCGTATGCCGCCATTTGCACCGAGTCCAACATCTGCGCAAGCTGTGGCAGCATCATCGTTACACAGCACAGTTGGCCGCTATTTCATGCTGACTGCTGACTATAAGTTTAAATAAACGGACTGCAGCAGATAACGCCGGGATATGTGATTCCGGCGTTATTTTTTTCTGCGGACACGTTGCTTTTTCCTGTTCAGGCAAGGGAAAAGATCAACGCTTAGTCCGGAGTCTGTAGAAACAGGAGAATTTATGAAACGTAAAGCACAATTGATCTTGCGTCTTTGTCTGGCGCTGGGCATGACCGGTCTGATGCCGCTGGCGCATGCAGATACAACAATTCCGGTCGCCGATTTTTTCAAAAAAGCACAATATAGCGGCAGTCCTGTATTGTCACCCGACGGACAGAGCATGGCTGTTCTGACACCCAGGAACGGACGTTTTGTTCTCGCGATTATCCGGCTCGATTCGCGCACACCGAAAGTGATTGCCTCTGATCCTGACTGGGATGTGGTCAATCCGGCCTGGGTGAATAACGAACGTCTGGTATTCAGTCTCAGCAAAGGCAGCGACGCGGTTTATGAAGAACAGAAAGGCGGCGGATTATTTGCGGTGAATATTGACGGTTCCCGCTTTCGTAAGCTGACGCCGACGGTCAAAGAGGCGATGGCAAATAATATTCCTTATAAGCCTTATGCGCTGCTTTCCCGCGTCAGTGAAACGTCGAATGATCTGATTGTGGTCAACAATGAGCGTGGCCGCGATACCAAGCTGGGGGCTTCCGACGTGTTTCAGCTCGACACCACGACTGGCCGTACAACGCTGCTGACATTTAATAATCCGGGCAAGGTCACGAGTTGGGTGCTGGATCATCAGCATGTGGTACGGGTCGGGCTGGCGCTGGATGTGGAGCCGGACAGTAAGCGTATTAAACAGACCGTCTATTACCGTGACAATGCCGATGCGCCGTGGAAAAATATTTATCAGGCCTATGTTGATGAAGGACAGGGCATGCGGGTTCTGGGCTTTGATTTCGACAACAAGGCAATGCTGGTCGCCGGACGTTTCCATACCCGGGATAAGGAAGCCGTATATCTGTGGGACTTTGCAAAACAGGCACCTGGTGAAATGCTGGCGGATCACGCGCTGGCTGACGTGGATACCGTTCGTTTTGACGAGCGCCGTAAAAAGATCGTCGGTGTTTTGGTCGATGCCATGAAACAGGAAACCATTTTCTTTGATGAGGATTACGCCCGGCTGGATGCGGCCCTGCGCGCCAGTTTTCCGGGGCAGGACGTGAGTTTTCAGTGGAGCGGGAAAAACGTGGTGGTGGTCACCCGGGGGGCGAACAATCCCGGCAGCGTGTATTTTTACGATAGTGAAAAGAAAACTATCGAACCTCTGTACGTGATGAAGCCTGAGCTCGAAGGGAAAAAATTATCCGAAACCAAATTCATCGATTACAAGGCGCGGGATGGCCTGACGATTCCTGCCTACCTGACTTTGCCTGAAGGAAAAGACGCCAAAAAATTACCGCTGATCGCCTATGTGCATGGCGGGCCTCACGCACGTGATGAGTTTGGTTATAACCCGATGACCCAGATGCTGGCATCCCGCGGTTATGCCGTGTTGCAGCCGCAGTTCCGGATGTCCACCGGCTTTGGCTGGGCGCACCACAAGGCAGGCTGGAAGCAGTGGGGACTGGCGATGCAGGACGATATCACTGACGGTGTGAATGCACTGGTGAAGCAGGGAATTGTGGATAAAGACCGTGTCTGCATCATCGGCGCGAGTTATGGCGGTTATGCGACCATGTACGGCCTGATCAAAGATCCTGATCTGTATAAGTGCGGCGTTAACTGGGTCGGCGTGACTGATGTGAAGATGCTGTTTACCGTCACCTGGTCCGATATGTCCGGGCCTTACATGGATAACTTGGGGGTGTTGATGCACGGTGATCCGAAAACGGACGAGGCTTACTTCACCAAGGTTTCTGCTATCGGTAACGCAGACAAGATCAAGGCGCCGGTACTGATGGGCTATGGCAGCGAGGACGTACGTGTGCCGTTAATCCACGGCGAAAAGATGCGCGATAAATTGCTGGCGCAGGGTAATACCGTGGAGTGGGTGGTCATGGTCGGCGAGGAGCACAACTGGTACCGCGAGAGTAACCGCATCAAGTGGGGCGAAATGGTGTTGCGCTTTGTTGATCGCTACATCGGTGATGGTGCTTCTGCTGGAAAAAAATAAGAATGTAAGCTGAATCAGCTTGCCATCCTGTTTACGGGGATGGCGTTATCCGAATCCGGCAAGCAGGTTTGCCGGATTTTTTTTGACATGACAGGTTCAGGGCGCTGCATATCCGGCGCTGCGGTGTTGTCTGTACCGGAATATTCGCATTAGCCTGCAGGCTGCCGCTATAATCTGTGACCTGAATTACTTGTCCATGAGGTCAGATTTTGGCTAAGAAAGAGCATGTTTCTGAAACACAGGCGACCCAGTTTTTGCGTAAGCATCAGGCCGTTTTCACCGAGCATCCTTACAGATATGAAGAGCATGGCGGCACATCCGTGTCGGCCCGTGAGCTCGGCGTCGATGAGCATACCGTTGTGAAAACCCTCGTCATGCAGGATGAAGCCGCTAAGCCGCTGATTGTCCTGATGCATGGCGACCGTAAAGTATCGACCAAAAATCTGGCGCGCCAGATCGGTTGTAAATCCGTCGAGCCGTGCAAGCCGGAGATCGCGCAAAAACATTCCGGCTATCTGGTGGGCGGCACGTCGCCGTTTGGCATCCGCAAGCAGATGCCGGTGTATGTCGAGCAGAGTATTCTGGCGCTGCCAACGATTTATATCAATGGCGGACGGCGTGGGTATCTGGTCGGCATTGCGCCTGCGCTGCTGACAAGCCTGTTGCAGGCGCGTGCTGTGGAATGTGCTCTGGAAGAGTAGGTAAAGTAAGTTTTTCATGGGAGTATGTGAGAAAATCGCTTTCTACTCCTTGTAAAATAAGTGCATATTTTTAATACTGGAGGGGAGTATATTGGCCTTTCCATGTTCAGATCGGAATAAAAATGAATACAATTTTAGCGGTGGTGCTGGCTTATCTGATTGGCTCGGTATCGTTTGCCGTCGTCGTCAGTCGCTTACTGGGGCTGTCTGATCCGCGTACTTATGGTTCCAAAAACCCTGGCGCCACCAACGTACTTCGCAGCGGCAATAAGGCTGCAGCAGTGCTGACGCTCTTAGGCGACGCGGCCAAAGGCTGGTTTGCCGTCTGGCTGGCGAATCATTATGCAGAGCAGTTCGGACTCGATACTGCGAGCATTGCGCTGGTGGCCGTTGCGGTATTTCTGGGACATTTATGGCCAGTGTTTTTCAGGTTCGTCGGCGGTAAAGGTGTGGCAACGGCGGCCGGCATACTGATCGGCATCAATGTCTGGCTGGGGTTGGCAACGCTGGCTACCTGGCTGATCGTGGCGTTTGCGTTTCGCTATTCTTCGCTGGCAGCACTGGTGGCTGCAGTGTTTGCACCGCTGTATTATGGTTTTCTGTTTGGCCCGGATGTGATGATGCTGGCGGTATTTGTCATGAGCGGTTTGTTGGTCTACCGGCATCGCCAGAATATCGGCAATCTCATGGCGGGCAAAGAAAGCCGGATCGGCAGCAAGAAAAAATAATGTCGCCCGATGAATGTATTCGTAATGAATCCATCATTGTCTCATCGTCTATTTGCCAATAGGCGATGGCATGGGCGGTTACATTGATGGTTAGATGAATGGGTTTCCGTACTGAATCTGCGACTATTTAAGCGGCGCTCAGCTCATGCAGCGGCCAGCGTGGTCGCACATTGAAACCATAGTCCCGCGTCGCCAGAGCGGGATTTTTTTTGAGCCGCATCGCGCCGGCAAAAGCGATCATGGCACCATTATCGGTGCAGAATTCGAGTTCCGGATAAAACACCTGAAAACGCTTTCTGGCCGCAGCCGCGTTCAGTGCCGTGCGCAACTGGCGGTTGGCGCCTACACCGCCGGCGATCACCAGACGTTTGAGACCAGTCTGTTTCAATGCGCTTATACACTTCGCTGTCAGTACGTCGATGATGGCATCGACAAAGCCGCGTGCCACATTCGCTTTGTCGGTGTCGCTGATTGGTTCCGGATATTTTTTAACTGCGGTCAGCACCGCAGTTTTGAGCCCGGAAAAACTGAAATTAAAATCTTTGGAATGCAGCATCGGGCGCGGAAACTGATGAATTGCCGGGTTTCCCTGTTCTGCCAGTAAAGAAATGGCAGCCCCGCCGGGATAGGGCAACCCCAACAGCTTGGCGGATTTATCAAAGGCTTCGCCTGCGGCGTCGTCCAGCGTTTCACCCAGCAGCGTGTACTGACCGACGCCATCGACCCGCATCAGTTGCGTATGACCGCCTGAAACGAGCAATGCCACAAACGGAAATTCAGGTGGCGTGCTGGCCAGCAAAGGCGACAGCAGATGCCCTTCGAGATGATGCACGCCAAGCAGCGGTTTATCGAGTGCCATCCCGAGGCCGCAGGCAAATGATGCGCCGACCAGCAGCGCACCGGCCAGGCCCGGTCCCTGGGTGTAGGCAATCGCATCAATCTGCTCCTGTGTCATTGCAGCTTGCTGCAGTGTCTGATGAAACAGGGGCAGGGTGCGGCGGATATGGTCGCGTGACGCCAGCTCAGGCACGACGCCGCCATATTCCTGATGCATGGCAATCTGCGAATGCAGGGCATGCGCCAGCAAGCCGCGCTCCGTATCGTAAAGCGCCAATCCTGTTTCATCGCAGGAAGATTCAACACCGAGAACTATCATGAAGCCGTCAATCAATCAAAAGTGGATCAGTCCGGTACCGCCTGTTTTTACCAGGACCGCGTATCCGTCACAGGCAGAGCGGTGTGCAGGCGCAGACCAGAGGCTGTGAGGCTGAATTATAGCTTTGTCTTTCATTTCACGCGGTTTTGACCAGTGTTTTCAGTATCGGGAAGTCGATATAAAAATGTGAACCCTGTCCAGTGATTGACTCAAAACTGATCTTTCCGCCCATCTGCTCAACTAACTCGCGTGAGATCGCCAGCCCTAGTCCGGTGCCACCTTTCTGACGCGTATCGGAGGAATCCGCCTGTGCAAATTTCTGAAAAATGCGCGGATAAAATTCTTCCGGGATACCCGTGCCATGATCGCTGATGTTGATGCGGACATGAGCGCCAACAGTTTTGGCGGCGATCTGGACGGTTTCGTTTTCTGGCGAATATTTAATCGCATTGGACAGCAGGTTGGACAATATCTGCATCAGGCGTTGACTGTCGACCGCGATGAATACTTCAGGCAACGGATTTTGTAATTGCAGATGAATTTTCCGTTGTGTGCTGAAGGTCAGGTTGGTTTCAACGGCTTGCTGCAATAATGCAGTCAGTTCAAATGGCTGAATATGGAATTGCATTTTCCCGGCACTGAGTTTTTCCATATCCAGTAAATCATTAATCAGGAAAGACAGGCGCTGACTGTTTTTGCTGGCAATGGTCAGCAGCGACGACATGCTATCCGACATGCCGCCTGCGGCGCCGCCGAGTATCAGTCCCAATGCGCCTGAAATCGAGGTCAGTGGTGTTCGTAATTCATGGCTGACAGTGGCAATGAATTCGTTTTTGATTTTCTCCAGCCGCTTGCGCTCCGTAATGTCGCGCACCAGTCCGATATACAAAGGACGCCCTTGACGCCTGACGGCCGAAATTGACAGATCAAGCGGGAAAACATCCCCATTCTGGCGCCGCGCTTCAATTTCACGGGAGATACCAACCATATCATCGATGTTCATCAGGCTACCGAATGGATTCAGCTCTCCCTGAACATTATCTGGCGGTAGCAGAACGCTGAAGTGCTGGCCGATCAGCTGGTTGCGGCGATAGCCAAAAATATTAGCCGCAGCGCTGTTATATGCTGCGATCCTGCCTCTGTAATCAACCGTGATGATGCCATCCAACACATTGTCGAGAATTGCTTGCGTCTGCGCTGCCTGCTCTTTTAAGGCAATGGCAGTCGCCTTGCTTTCACTGATATCCTGGAAGGTGCCGTAAACCCGCTGTATCCTGCCATCTTTCCATTGCGGCAAACCGATCACACGTACCCATTTTTCATTTTTGCGGGCAGTGATAATTTCAAACTCGTCGTCGTAACGTTCGCCATCCTGGGCTGCTCTGATCAGCAAGGCGGAAATTCTTTCCCGATTTTTCCCTGGTTTATAAAAGGTAATCGCATTTTGTAATTCACAAATGTAATCCTGATCGACTTCATGAATCTGCCGGGTGACGTTGCTCCAGTATATTTGCTGAGTGTCGAGATCGTATTCCCAGGTGCCGATACGGGCGGCGGCATTGGATTGCTCCAGCAATTCATAGGCATGGGCCAGTTTTTCTTCCGCCAACCTTTCCTGCGTGACGTCCTGATGGCTGCCTGACATGACCAGTGGTTGACCATCTGCACTCCAGCTGACGACGCAGCCTCTGTCTCTGATCCAGACCCAATGTCCGTCTTTATGACGCAGGCGGCTGATCATATCGTAATACGGAATCTGGCCTTTGAAATGCTGTTCAATCAGATTGGCTGAAATTTTCATATCGTCCGGATGGCACAGATCCAGCCAGGTCTGGACTGTGGTCGGGGACAATTCCTCCAGCGTATATCCCAGCATTTCTGCCCAGCGCTCGTTCAGCACTGTTTTACCCGATGGCACATGACATTCCCAGGTGCCGATATTGGTCCCCTCGATAATATTGGCCAGCCGCTTTTCACTTTCCTCGTGCTGGCGCTGGATCTTTGCCGCATTCACCAGTTGTGCGATTGTGATCAGAATCGGTTGTAGAAATTCAGTCGGACTGACCTCGGTGATATTCTGATAATTCGCCAGCGTGATGAGCGCAATCACGACTCCGTCATGATGTATCGGAATACTGAGCAGATGACGGATTGCCGGATACCAGTCAGGTACTTGTAACTGGCTGTCGGTCGTCTGTGCCAATGGATATGACATCGGCTGTCCGGTCGTGAGCGCCAGGCGGGAGATGGTATCGATAGCGTCGAAAGTCAGTTCTTTGACGGGCTTCCGTTCTGGTTTTCCTGAGTATTCTTGTTGCTCGGAACCATTGAAGACTGCATGTATTTTCAGATAAGGCTGGTTATTGTGATCATGCATGACTTCGCAGATGAAGCCGAATTCTCCCTGATTCAACTGCAGGGTATCTGTTAACAGGCTCTTGAAGCCATCCCTCTTATTCTGACCTTTGATAAATTGTGACTGGGAACGCGCCACGATGTCATTCATCTGCTGTTGCAATTGCAGGGAATGATTCAATGTCATTTTTTTCAGTGTGCTGTTGACCCAGTCGCCGAGTAAGTTGACGAATTCGATCTCGACATCAGTAAACAGATCGCTGCGCGGCGAAGCATCGGAAAATGCCAGTGTGCCGTAACGTTCACCTTCCAGCAGTAAGGGAATACCGATGTAGGACTCCTGTTGAAAATGCAGATAGCTGGGATGATCGCGGTACTCGCTTTGTCCGAGATGATGGATATACACAATGCTCATATCCATGTTCAGTAAGTCGGAATAGGTCTGGTTGCGCTTGATGCGCTGACCTTCCTTGATCAAATTACCCGGAGACTGTGCAGCTTTGATTTCCAGTTCGTCACCGTAAATCAGTGAAATTGCGCCGGTGGACATCTTTAAATAGTCGCAACCCAGTGCCAGCGTTTTTCTGAGCAGAATTTGCGGATCCTGAAACGCGAGCGAAGTGATGCGGGTCAGTGTCAACAGGGCATCGTGTTGTCTTTGCGCGAGTTCGTTGGCGATTTCATGTTCGACACAATTTGCCAGATCACGCAGGATGGCTGCATCCTGTTGGCCCAACTCTCTCGGCTCACGGTCGATGATGCAGAGTGTGCCAATGCGCTGACCATTGCTGGCCTGCAGGGGCGCTCCTGCGTAAAAGCGGATATGCGGCTCTCCCAGCACCAGCGGGTTGTCCCAGAAACGGCGGTCTTTGCTGGCATCCGGAATCAGAAAAATCTCAGGGCTGAGAATCGCGTGGCCGCAGAAAGAAATATCCCGGCCGGTTTGTTTCGCATCCAGCCCCTGACGGGATTTGAACCATTGACGATCCGCATCAATCAGGGAAACGAGTGCAATGTCTGTTTTAAAAATCTGCCGTGCCAGGCGTGTGAGCCGGTCAAAGCGCTCTTCGGCCCGGGTATCAAGCAGGCGACATTCTCTGAGCGTATTCAGTCGCAGGTCTTCATCAGCAGGAAATTCTGGCGGCAACATGGTGCAGTGCTGTTTTCAATCGTGTCAGAACAAGGAGCGGTACAGAGCGAGCATACAAGGTTGTTCTGGCAGAATCATCCGTATTATCAGAATTGAGTCCAGATTTTTCAAACATTTGCATTTCTGACCGTATTTTTCCACATACCAAACCAGCATTACAGGTGCATCGGGAGGAAACAAACGGTTTTATTTATTTTTCATGTTTTTTAATTAAAACTGGGTTGATTAGCGGTTTTTCAGCCCATTGTCGGGTCGCTCGATGCTGCCGCATGATGTATCTCTAGCCTGTATCGCTTTCGCTGCCAGCAAGGGGGATGACATGATATTGTTTACCTAAGGTCTTGTACGCTGAAGATTTTCGAGACGGATACGTCGTTCTATGATTGCAGCAACTTATTTTCAGGAGAGGTTTATGCCCGACAAACAACAACTCGATGCATACTGGATGCCATTTACCGCGAACCGGGATTACAAGGCTGCGCCGCGTATCGTCGCATCGGCATCCGGCATGTATTACCACGATCAGAGCGGTCGCCAGATTCTGGATGGTACTGCAGGGCTGTGGTGCGTGCCGCTGGGGCATTCTCATCCTGTGATTGTTCGTGCTGTGCAGAAGGCGATTGCCACGCTGGATTATGCGCCCGCCTTCCAGATGGGGCATCCGGCAGCGTTTGAGCTGGCGGCGGAGCTGGTGGAGTACAGCGGCCGGCGTTTCGGCCAGGTGTTTTATACGAATTCCGGCTCGGAAGCGGTCGATACCGCGCTGAAAATGGTGCTGGCTTATCACCGCGCCCGCGGCGAAGGACAACGTACCCGTTTTATTGGCCGTGAGCGCGGCTATCATGGTGTGGGTTTTGGTGGTATGTCGGTTGGCGGTTTGTCGGCGAACCGCAAGCAATTCGGCAATCTGCTGGGCGGTGTGGATTATCTGCCGCATACCCATAATCTGGAAAAAAACGCATTCAGTCGCGGCTTGCCGGAATACGGCGCGCATCTGGCCGATGAACTCGAACGGCTGGTGACCCTGCATGACGCATCCACCATTGCAGCCGTGATCGTGGAACCGTTGTCCGGCTCGGCAGGCGTGATTCTGCCGCCTAAACATTACCTGCAGCGATTACGTGAGTTATGTGACAAGCATGGCATTCTGCTGATTTTTGATGAAGTCATTACCGGTTTCGGACGCATGGCAACACCGTTTGCCTGCGATTATTTCGGTGTGACACCAGACCTGATGACCACCGCGAAAGGACTGACAAATGGCGTGGTGCCGATGGGCGCTGTATTCAGCAAGCCTGCTATCTATGACACCCTGATGCAGGGCCCGGCAGGGATTGAATTATTCCACGGCTATACTTATTCCGGTCATCCGCTGGCCTGCGCTGCGGGACTGGCTGCATTGCGCGTTTTCAAGGAAGAGAAAGTGCTGGAGCATGCCCAGAGCATGACAGCTTACTGGGAAGACGGGCTGCATTCCCTCAAAGGATTGCCGTATGTGATTGATTTGCGCAATGCCGGACTGATCGGTGCGATTGAGCTGGAATCCTTGCCCGGCAAGCCCGGCGCCCGTGCCATGGAAGTTTACAAAACCGCCTTTGCCGAAGGCGTACTGATCCGGACTACCGGAGATATCATTGCCCTGTCGCCACCGCTGATACTGGAAAAACAGCATATTGATGAGTTATTCGGCAAGCTGCGAGAGATACTGAAACGTAACGCCTGAGTCTGAGATCAGTGCACTGATGGCCGGCAGGAGTGTGATCTACTCAAACAGCTGGGATTCGATGATGCCGGCCATCGCCTGTTCCGTTACTGTGCCCTCGCGCAGTCCAGCGGCAATGTTGGAACGGGTCTGCACCGATTTGTTCTGACTGGTTTTCCATTTTCCGGTCAGGCGGGTGATGGGGATGCGGATGCCGACTATCATTTCCATCATGTTGTCGATGTAGTCGCTTGGTGCATCACTGATTTTCCAGGGAAGCTGGCGGGCGGATTCAAAGTAATTTGTCAGCTGACTTAGCAGGGACAGAAATTCCGGTTTGCTGTCGATCGACTGGAAGCTGCCGTGGGCATGAACAACCGCATAGTTATAGGTCGGCACCACTGCGCCGGTCTGCTGTTTTTCTTCGTACCACGAGGGCGTGATATAGGCACTGGTGCCCTGAAATACCGTCAGCACTTCCTGCGTGTTTTGCCAGACCGGATTCGCTTTCGCGACGTGACCCAGCAGCGTGCCAAATGGCGCGTCTTCGGTGGGTGGCATGATCAGAAATGGAATATGGTTGGCGGTCAGACCATCCGCTTCCAGAGTGACCAGGCAAGCCAGCGGATGGTGTTGTATCAGGCTGTGCAGGACATCGATCCGGTCTTCGGCAAAATGCGGGGGCAGATACATGACGTTGTCCTGACTTTCTGATCGTCTTAAAGGTTTTGGTTCAGGCCGATTCGATGCTGACTTCGGCACGGATCGAATTCGCGATGTAGCAATGATCGTGAGACAGCGCATGCAAGGCGGCAATCTGATCGGTGCTGGGGATGGTGTCGCCGGAGAATTCGACATGCGGCCGCAGCGTGATGCGGGTGATCGATTTGCGGCGTCTTTCGTTGGCTTCCATGTAGCCAGTCGCATCATCGGTATAACTATCGACGATATAACCCTGTTTGGCTGCAAATGCGAGGAAAAACAGCATATGGCAGCTGGACAATGCCGCTACCAGCGCTTCTTCCGGGTCGACATTTTCTGCGACGGAATACGGCAGCGGTACGGAGGATGGTGCGGACGACGCCGGGACGCTCAAGCCGCCATCAAATTTCCATTCATGTGCGCGGCTGTACTGGTTGTCGCTGAATACCTGTCCTGCGCGCTTCCAGCTGACCAGGGCCTGATGCTGATCCATACATGCTCCTGAAAAATGGGAAATCAAAAAACGAATAATCGGAAACTGCCAAATCGAGAATGATTCCGCCGAGTGTAATGCAAAATACCGTGGCGGGAAATGATCCATATCAGAATCTGAGGACTGCGTGAATGTCTGATCAGACTGATGCTGTGTATCGCGTAGCGGCTGCATTTCCAGAGCGGATAACAAACCTCTTTCACCATGATGATGAAAGAGGTTTGCCGTGAGCTGCATCGCCGCAGCAGTGACGGGTTTTACCAGATCGTGATGCGTTTCTCAGGGGCGATATACATCTTGTCACCTTCTTTCACACCGAACGCTGCATAAAAGCCCGGAATATTGGTCAGCGGCGCATTACCGCGCACCGATGCCGGGGAATGCGGATCGATATTGAGCAGGCGGATCGTTTCGGCATCGCGTGCCTTGCCGCGCCAGACCTGGGCCCAGCCCATGAACAGACGTTGGTCGCCGGTATAGCCGTCGATCACCGGTGCTGGCTTGCCGCCGAGCGAGAGCTGGTAAGCCTTGTAAGCAATCGACAGACCGGAATTATCGGCAATGTTTTCACCCAGCGTCAGGGCGCCGTTGACATGATAGCCGGGCAGCGGGCTGTAGGCATTGTATTGCGCGATCATCGCCGTGGTCAGTTTGCTGAAGTTCGTTTTGTCTTCCTTGGTCCACCAGTCGCGCAGATTGCCGTCGCCATCGGACTGGCTGCCCGAATCATCAAAGCCGTGGCTGATTTCATGGCCGATGACGGCACCGATACCGCCGTAATTGACGGCATCGTCAGCCGCCGGATTGAAGAACGGCGGCTGCAGAATCGCTGCCGGGAATACGATTTCATTCTGACGCGAATTGTAATAGGCATTCACGGTCTGCGGACTCATACCCCATTCTTTGCGGTTCACCGGCTGGCCGAGTTTTGCCAGTTGCCGATGGTACTCATGGGCGCGGGCGCGCATGATGTTACCGACCAGATCGTCCTTGCGGATATCGAGTTTGCTGTAGTCGCGCCAGACATCCGGGTAACCGATTTTCGGCGTGAATTTCGACAGTTTGGTCAGCGCTTCTTGTTTGGTTTCCGGGCTCATCCATTCCAGTGTTTCAATGCTCTGCTTGTACGCCAGGGTCAGGTTGCTGACCAGTTGCTCCATGCGGACTTTGTTCTCTGGCGGGAAATAGCGTGCCACATACAGCTTGCCGAGTGCTTCCGGCATGCAGTCTTCCACGCGCGCCACGCCACGCTTCCAACGCGGCTGATTGGCAGGAATGCCGCGCAGGACGACGCTGGAGAACTGGAAATCCTCATCGACAAAGCGTTTCGAGAGCAGGCTGGCATAGGCGTCCAGCAGTTTCCATTTAAAGTAAGTGCGCCAGACCGGAACCGGCGTGTCGCTGATGATTTTGGCCAGATTGCTGAGAAAATCCGGCTGGCGCACGATCACGTAATCAACCCGTTTGCCGACACCGGTACCGGCGAAGTACATGGTCCAGTCGAAGCCCGGCAACAGGGTAGTGAGTTTGGCGATTTCAATCTTGTTATAGGTTTTGACCGGATTACGGTTTTCGACTTTGCTCCACTGAATCCGGGCGATCTCGGTTTCCAGCGCCAGGATGGAGGCAGCGGCTTTTTCCGCTTCTTTCTGGCCGCTCATGGCCAGCATGGTTTCCACATGCTTCAGATAGGCGTCCCGGAAGCCCTTGAGCTTAGCGTCATCGTCTTTCAGGTAATAGTCCCTGTCCGGCAAGCCGAGGCCGCCCTGACTCAGATACACGGCGTATTTGCTTGAATCGCGGGCATCCTGACCGATGCCGGATTGCACCGGCAGCGATATGCCCATTTTCCCCAGATAGGAAATCAGGGCCGGTAAATCTTCTTTGTGCATCAGCCGGTCAATCCGCTCAAAGCTGCTCTGCAGCGGCTGGATGTCGAGTTTGTCGGCACGCGCCTCATCCATGAAGCTGTTGTAGAGGTCGGCAATTTTTTTCTCGTTGCTGCCCGCTTTGAGTCTGCTATCTGCGGACAGGGCTTTGATGATGTCGAAAGAACGTTTTTCAGACAATTCACGTAACTGATCAAACGAACCGAAGCGCGCGCGGTCAGCTGGAATCTCTGCTTCGGCCAGCCATTTTCCGGACATGTACTGGAAGAAATCATCCTGTGGCCGCACGCTTTGATCGATCCATTGCAGGTCGATGCCAGAAACGCGGCTGGCGGCTGCCGTGGTGGCGGACGGTGTCACGACCGTTTTGGTCTGGTTGTCTGCGGCATCGGCACCGCCGGTTGTCAGTGCAGCGAATACGGCTAAGGAGAGCAGGGTACGTTGCATAGGAATTTCCTTGTTTGAATAAATGATCTTCCGGAACACCGGATAGCAAATGAGGGCGACGGTATCCCGAACGGAATACCGCCAGTTGCCATGTGACAAAGAAATGACTAAATAGTTCGTCGTCAGAACGAAAATATACTGGAGGGGAGTATGTTTAAATGGCCAATGTTAGTCTGGGTGAAAGGTTGATTTTTTAACATACTCCCTATTTTTTTATCGGGGGACAGGTTTCTGGATCTGGTATGCCCAATACAGCAGGGCGGCGCCCACTGCGATCATCGGCAGGGACAGCATTTGCCCGGCAGAAATGGTCAGACCGGCAAAGCTGACTTCATAATCCGGCGTGCGGAAATATTCGGTGAAAAAGCGCGCGCAACCGTACAGCAGCACAAACAGGGCGCCGACCGCTAAGCGGGGTCGCGCCTTGCTGGCGAACCACCATAAGATGGCAAACAGCAGCACACCATCGACCAGTGCCTGATAAATAGGCGACGGGTGTACCGGATGGTCCACTCCCGGCCAGATCATTGCCCACGGCAAATCGGCGGAAGCGACCCGGCCGGGTAATTCGTGATTAATGAAGTTGCCTATGCGGCCTGCGGCATATCCCAGCGGCACCAGCGGCGCAATAAAATCATATACATCGGCCAGATGCATTTTTGTTTTGCGTGCCCACAGCGACATGGCGATCAGCACCCCGAGAAAACCGCCATGAAACGACATACCGCCTTTCCAGACTTTAAAAATTTCGAGCGGATTCGCAGCATAGTAAGTCGGACCGTAAAACAATACTTCCCCCAGCCGTCCGCCCAGAATCACACCAAGCACGCCGTAAAACAGCATGTCGTCGATATGCTCACGGGTCCAGCCTTTGGCGGCGACATGCGGCAGACGCAGGCGCCAGCGACCCAACAGGACAAACTGCATGAACGCCACCAGATACATCAGGCCATACCAGTGGATAGACAAAGGGCCAATGTGCAGAGCAACGGGATCAGGGTTGGGATGAATCAACATAAATTCAGTCAGTATCAGTGGCAAGAGTGTCGGGAAGCAGCTGTAAAAATGTCGCCAGCACCGCAGACGGGTTGTCGCTGCGCCAGGCCAGACCAATTTCTGCCTGCGCAGTCTGGTCTGCGACCGGATGATACACCACGCCGGGGCGCTGCAGATTAGAGACTGATTGCGGCACCAGCGCGATGCCCATGCCTGCTGACACCAGACCGACGATGGTTTGCATCTGTATTGCCTCCTGAGCGATTTCCGGCACCAGTCCGGCACGGTGAAAGCAGCCCAGAATCGTGTCGTGCAATGCAGGAGCAATTTTGCGCGGAAACATAATCAGCGCTTGTCCGGCACAGTCCGCCAGGCGGATGGCGGCGTGGTGTGGAAACGTCTGCTCTGGCGTTGCCAGCATCAATGGTTCGGTAAGGATTTTCCGGTAGTTCAGCAGCGGTTGCAGGCGATCCGGCAACGGCGGGATCACGAAGCCGGCATCGATCTCTGTTTTTTCCAGTGCTTCAAGCTGTACATCGGTGGTCGCTTCGCGCAGTTCAATGCTGACTCCGACGTGTTGCTGGCGATAGGCGCGCAGCAGCGGCGGGAGAATGCTGTAATCGGCAATTGAGACAAAGGCCAGCGACAGGTGGCCCTCTGTGCCGGCAGCAGCCCGTTGTACCAGTGCATGCAGCCCTTGGGCCTGCTCCAGCAGGCGACGCGCTTCCGGTAGCAGCGCCTGCCCCGCCGGGGTCAGGGCGATGTGGCGGGTGTTGCGGGTCAGCAAGGCGGTGCCGAGCACTGCTTCCAGCATCTGAATCGCCTGGGATAATGGCGGCTGTGTCATGTGCAGGCGAGCTGCAGCGCGCCCAAAATGTAACTCTTCCGCAACGGCAACAAAGTAACGCAACTGGCGCAATTCAGGCTGGCGCATATCGGATGGGTTCATGGCGTACGCTGTTGTCAGCACCGGCGGGATTCAGACGGGAAGGTGGTCGTTGTTTTCAACGTCGTCCGGTTTTCTTGTCGAACTGACGTTTGACTCTTTCTTGCTGCATCTTCTCGTAATGGGCAATATCTTTGCGCTTATCCATTCCCAGCATACGCTCAAAAAATTCAAACCACAGAAATACCAGCACGGCCAGTCCGATGAACCACCACCAGGACATGGTTCCGAAAATCCAGACATTAGCCAGTTTCAGTACCAGCAGTAACACTAAGGGAAGAATGAGTAGCATAATTGATTTCCTTTGCCCCGCAGATTAATGCGGAATTTGCATCAGGTCAATCCGGCTGATTCCAGTTGCATTCAGACGGAAGAAAAGCGTTAAAATGAAGCGGCATTTTTTTAACCGGGAGAAAACAATGAAACTCGCATTATTGGTAGGAGCAACTCTGGCTGTATTCGCGTCTGGTTCTGCAATGGCTAATGCTGATCTGGCCAAGGCAAAAAACTGCATGGCGTGTCATGCGGTAGATAACAAGGTAGTTGGTCCAGCCTACAAAGATGTGGCAAAGAAATATGCTGGCGACAAGACAGCAGAAGCCAAACTGGTCGAGAAAGTGCAAAAGGGTGGCAGTGGCGTATGGGGTGCAATCCCGATGCCAGCGAATCCTCAGGTCAGTGAGGCTGAAGCAAAGACACTGGTGAAGTGGGTATTGTCTCTGAAGTAAGATGTTCTGACCTGCTCTGCCGTTCAATGGCCGGCAGGTTGCGCACATGTGCTGCATTGTGTTTGCATCAAAAGAAAAGCCCGGCATGCCGGGCTTTTCTATGTGCACGCTGCTCGGATTACTTCGTGACAGTCAGCAGATCACGCTTGCCGCCTTTGTAAGTGTACAGCGTCAGTGTGCCATCCTTGATGTCGCCTTTATCGTCAAAGGAGATATCGCCGGTGACACCCTTGTATTTGATTTTCTTCAGTGCTGGCAGGTATTTCGCAGGATCAGCAGAGTTAGCCTGCTTCATCGCTTCTACCATTGTCATGACAGCGTCGTAAACATACGGTGCGTAAATCTGCACTTCTACGCCGAATTTCTTTTTGTAAGCTGCTTTCCAGTCTTCGTTGACTTTCTTCTGAGCATCCAGAACACCGCCTGCTTCAGCGCAGACAACCTGGCCTTCGCCGATGCCGTCGCCAGCCAGTTTAACCAGGTCAGCTGTACAGATACCATCGCCACCCATGAACTTCGCATTCAAACCCAGTGCTTTCATCTGACGCAGCATCGGACCTGCCACTGCGTCCATACCGCCGAAGAAAACCAGATCAGGGTTCTTTGCCTTGATGGAGGTCAGGATTGCGCTGAAATCTGTGGATTTGTCTGTCGTGTGCTCAGTGACGACGATTTCGGCGCCCTTTCCTTTAGCACCTTTGGTGAATTCTTTTGCAACGCCTTCACCGTATGCTGTCTTATCGTCAATCACAGCGATTTTCTTCGCTTTGGAAATCTGTACAGCATAACGACCCAGTGTGCCGCCAAGCTGACCATCGTTGGCGACGACGCGGAATGCGCCTTTGAAGCCCTGATTGGTGTAAGGAACAGCTGTTGCGGATGGGGAAATCTGTGGGATGCCGGCATCGTTGTAAATCTTGGATGCAGGAATGGTTGTGCCGGAATTCAGGTGACCGATAACGCCGTTTACTTTCGCGTCAACCAGTTTTTGTGCTACGGTGGTGCCTTGCTTTGGATCGCCTGCGTCATCTTCGGCCAGCAGTTCGAATTTTGCTTTTTTACCGCCGATCATCACGCCTTTGGCGTTCAGTTCTTCGATCGCCATTTTGGCGCCGTTTTCATTGTCTTTACCCAGATGGGCAATAGAACCGGAAACCGGACCAACGTGACCAATCTTGACCACCAGATCTTCTGCTGCTGCCGTACCGGCAAAAGCGAAAGCAATCGCGCCAGCCAGTGGAATCATTTTAGTTTTGAACGACATGAACATACTCCTAAGGAATTAAAAAAAGTAGACGAAATTACTGCTTCACCGACTTATTCAGAACACTGAATAAAACAAAAGGTACAACATAAAAAATATTTCGCAAAGCTATTTTCTGCGGTTTTTTTTCAAAACAGACGATTTTTATATGCCCCATTTTCGTGCGCTGGACAAGCTTGATCGCAAGCTTTTGAATCATCTTCAAAAAGATAACCAGATTCCGACCAGAGTGCTGGCGGACAAACTGCATGTTTCCCAGCCGACTTGTTTGCGCCGCATCAGAGATTTGCGCGAGGAAGGCGTGATCAATGCAGATATCAGCATGGTTGACCCCTTCGCACTGGGATACGGAATGCTGGCTTTTCTGGAAGTCTCGCTGCTGAATCAGGCCGACGAATTCATGCACGAATTTGAGGCGCGTATGAATAAGGAAGCAGAGGTCATGCAGTGTTATTTTGTTTCTGGCGAGTACGATTATTTTGTCGTTGTGCACGTCATTGACATGGATGCCTACTATCAATTTGTGCGCCGCGCCATTTCCGGCCCGGGAAATGTACGGCATTTTCATTCCCGTTTTCCGATGAAAAAAACCAAGTTTACGACCCGTATTGCTTTCGATGAAAAAGCGGTGGAATTACAAGTCAAAACAGGGAAATAAATCTGCCCCAGTGTGACTTTTTCGTCAAAAAAGAACGTCCCGGAACATGATCTGGATCAATATCGCGGGACGTGAGGGTAAATGGCGGATGTGCGCGCTACAGTGCGCACAGGTACAAAGATGAAAACTTCTGAGGTCAGCCGGCTGCCAGCTGCATGGCCGGAGACTGGCCGGACATGCCGGTGAAGACAAAATCGACGTCCGGCTGTCGACCTGAAACAATCTCGGCAATCGCCTTTCCTGAACCGGCACCCATGGTCCAGCCCAGTGTTCCATGACCCGTATTCAGATACAGATTCTGGTAACGGGTTTTTCCGATATAGGGAATATTGGAGGGCGTCAGCGGCCGCAGGCCGGTCCAGTAAGCTGCCTGGTCGTAATTGCAGGCATCGGGAAACAGCTCTCTGGTGCGTCTGGTAATCGCTTCGCAACGCGCCTGATTCAGCTCCCGCGTATAGCCATTGATCTCGCAGGTACCGGCGACCCGCAGCCGGTTGCCCAGCCTGGACACTACCAGTTTGTAACCATCATCGGTCAGGGAAATGGTTGGCGCTGCATTGGGTTCAATAATCGGGTAGGTGGCCGAGTAGCCTTTGCCGGGATAAATCATGAGCCGGATTCCCAGCGGTTGCAGCAATGCCTGCGAAAAGCTGCCCATGGCGACGACAAAGCTGTCGGCCCGCAGGGTCTGGTGGCGGCCTTCACTATTGATCAATTCCACACCGGTAATTCTGGCATTGGCGCCAGTGCCTTCGTGTAACAGCCGGGTGACACTGGTGTTGTACTGAAAATTCACTCCCTGAGCTGCCGCCTTTTGCGCCAGTTTGCTGGTGAACTGATAGACGTCGCCGGATTCGTCGGTCGCGGTAAAATCTCCACCGACGATTTTATGGCGGATACCAGCCAACGCCGGCTCACGCCGCACCACTTCATCGGCATCCACCGATTCCCGCGGACATCCCAGATCGCGCATCAGCTGCGCCGCTGGCAGGGAATTGTCAAATTCTTTCTGATCGGTATAGAAGTGCAGAATACCGGCGGTCAGATGATCGTAAGTAATTCCTGTCTCTGCGCGCAAAGCCTGTAAAGTCTGGCGACTGTATTCAGAAATAGCCACGATTTGACGGATATTGTGCGCGGTACGCTGTGGTGTGCATTCACGCAGAAAATGCATGCCCCAGATCCATTGCAGCAGGTCGGCGCGCGGCCTGAACAGCAGGGGCGCGTCATCCTGTCCCAGCCACTTCAGTACTTTCAACGGAGCAGATGGATTGGCCCACGGCTCGGCATGGGATACCGAAATCTGACAGCCGTTGGCGAAGCTGGTTTCCTGCGCGGCGCCGGGCTGGCGCTCAATGACGGTGACTTCATGCCCTTGACGAGATAAGAACCAGGCGCTGGCTGTGCCGATGATGCCGGCACCGAGGACGATGACTTTCATGACGGAATTCTCCTGTGTGATCTGGAGAAATTGTAAGAAATCAGGAGTTTTTTATGTAATCAGAAATGGCTGAGATATTTTTATTTTAAAAAGTAAAAACTGGATTGATGTTTATTTTTAAAAATAAATTTGATGTTTTTAATTATTTTTGCATTTTTATCTTCGTGATTTCCTGCGTCACCGCACGGGTAATCATTTCTTCCAGCGATTTTTTGAGTCCGGCCCGGATTTCTGTGGTCAGTCCTTCCACGGCAGTTTGCAGCACATCGGCCAGGTTGTCCCGCACGCGATGTTCCAGAACGAAATCGATGCGTCCCAGCACCTGCTTCAGCGTTTCTTCCCTGATACGTTGTTCCAGTTGTTGCCAGTCATCCTGCGTCAAGACGGAAGATATTGATTGAGATTGCATTTGGGTTGTGGTGACGGCCTTTTCCGCGGGAGCGCTGGTAGGCGTTTCCGGGAAAATGATTTCTGTCAGCAGTGGAATATTATCTTCGTGAGCAGTAGACATGTTATTTAGCGACGTGATGGCTGAGCTGATGGCCTTGCTGCTGGTAATGGCGATAGCGTTCACGCGCGGCAAGGGTTTCTGCTTCTCCGGCGGAGACGATTTCTATCATGCGCGCAAAGCGTGAAAAATGCTCGGGGATCAATTCGCTCAGGTTGATCAGCAGCCCGGTATGAGGCGCATGCTCCAGATCCTGATGGGTCAGAAGTACTGGCGTCTGTGCTGCCAGCGCATCGCCTGCCATCACATGCGGCAAAAAATCTTCCTGACTGAATGTCCACAGCATTTCACTGAAACGGCGCAAGGCCTGAATATCGTTGTGGTAAACAGTCATGGATTGGCCGGCGGCACGCGCTTTGCGTACCAGCCGGCAGGCATACAAAAATGGTTCACTGACTTTGCTATGAAAGTCGATGCGCATGCTGTCAGAACCGGAAACCATTGTCCGTATCCGGTTTTTTTACGGGGAGAGATTTTCTGACTGGCGCGGCTGGCGTCTGGGTTGCAGTTTTACCGTTGTCAGCGGCTGATGGTGCGGCGCTTTCTGCCGGCGGATAGCGATAACTGGCCGGCAGACGGTTGCTTGAGGGATAACCGGCGCTGGTCAAGGCAGACTGCCATTCTTCGGTGCTGAAACCGCGCAGTTTCTGACGCCCGACCAGCAATAACGGAAGCTGGGTATCGCCGCCAGCCTGCTTCAGTTTCTCAATATCTTCGTTGGATTTAACGGTTTTTTCAGCAAAAGGTACGCCCGCTGTTCTGAGCATATTTTTTCCGTCATTGCATGGTGCGCAACTGGCGCCGGTGTATAGGATGACCGGACTTTGCGCAACTGCCTGCGCCAGTTCATAAGGTAGATTGCTGGTGTCGATGGCGTTGTTTAAATCACGTTTTTCCACGAGTTTTTGATTGACCGGCGGCGGTGTGTCGGAATAAGTGACTTTTCCGTCCGGCCCGACCGATTTATAGAGCTGTGCCTGAGCGCTGCTTGCCGCGAACAGCGCAGGTAGCAACAGGCAGATTACATGGCGATGTAGTTTCATAATATTCCTCAGGCAGCCATGCCGCTATGCCGCAATAACGCGTCGATTTGAGGCTCTCTGCCGCGGAAAGCCTTGAATGATTCCAGGGCAGGGCGTGAGCCACCCATTTCCAGCACTTCCTGGCGGAATTTTTGTCCGACGTGCCGTGACAGTGCGCTGCCATTCTGCTGACCATGCTCTTCAAAGGCAGCAAAGGCATCCGCAGACAGGACTTCTGCCCATTTGTAGCTGTAATAACCGGCCGCATAACCACCGGCAAAAATATGGCTGAAAGAATGCTGCAAACGGTTAAATTCCGGCGCCGTGAATACCGATACCTGTTCCCGCACTGTGTTCAGAATGTCCTGTACCGACTGGATGCCGTGCGGATCGAACTGGTCATGCAGACGCATGTCGAACAGGGCGAATTCCACCTGGCGCAATGTCTGCAAGCCCGACTGGAAATTTTTTGCTGCAAGCATTTTGTCGTACAGGCTGCGGGGCAGCGTTTCGCCAGATTCTGCATGTGCCGTCATCTGCTGTAACACATCCCACTCCCAGCAGAAATTTTCCATGAACTGAGATGGTAGTTCCACCGCATCCCATTCAACGCCGGAAATGCCGGAAACTGACAACTCATCGACTTGTGTCAGCAGATGGTGCAGGCCATGCCCGAACTCATGGAACAGTGTAATCACTTCATCATGCGTGAAGCAGGCTGGTTTGGTCACACCGTCAACGATAGCAGGTTCGGTGAAATTGCAGACCAGATAGGCAACCGGCGTTTGCACATTACCGGATTTGAGCCTGCGGCCACGGACGTCATCCATCCAGGCACCGCCGCGTTTGCCGTTGCGGGCATATAAGTCGAGATAAAACTGGCCGATCAGCTGATTGTCTTTTTCAATACGATAAAACTTCACGTCAGGATGCCAGACGCTGGCATGATCCGGTTGGATGCTGACGCCGAACAGTGTTTGTATCACCAGAAACAAACCTTGGATTACCTGTGGTTCCGGAAAATATTGTTTGACTTCATGTTCGGAGAACGCATAGCGCTGTTCCCGTAATTTTTCTGATGCATAGGCTACATCCCAGGCTTCCAGTTTCTCTATCCCCAACTGTTGCGCTGCAAATTCCCGCAGTTCCTGCAGATCTTTTTCAGCATAAGGACGCGCACGCTGAGCCAGGTCTTCCAGAAACCGGCTGACTTGCTCGGGTGATTCGGCCATTTTGCTGACCAGAGAAACTTCGGCAAAATTCCGGTAGCCGAGCAACCGGGCTTCTTCGCGTCGCAACTGTAATAATTCCGTGATGATGACGGTGTTGTCCCACTCCGGCTTGGCACCGAGTTCCGATGCTTTGGTGGCGTTGGCTCGATAAATTGTTTCACGCACGCTGCGCTCATCTGCGTACTGCAGCAGGGGAAAATAAGAGGGGAAATGCAGCGTGAATTTGTAGCCATTTTTCTGCTCGCGTTCAGCTGCATTTTTTGCCGCCAGAATCGCATCCTCAGGCAGCCCGCGCAGCTGCTGGCGATCTTCTATCAGCAGTTCGTAGGCATTGGTGGCATCCAGAACGTTTTCAGAAAAACGCGTGGATAACTGCGCCTGTTTTTCCTGAATTTCAGCGTAACGCTGTTTTTGTTCCGCGGGAAGTTCCGCCCCGCCCAGCCGGAAATCCCGGATCGCATTGCGGATGATGGTCTGGCGTGCCGCCGGCCAGGAAGCAAACTCCGGATGCCCGAGCAAGGCTTTGTATTGACTGAATAATGTCAGATTCTGGCCCAGCTCGGTCCAGAATTCGGTGACTGCGGGTTGGTTTTCATTGTAAGCCGCGCGTAGCTCCGGCGTATCAGCAACTGCATTGAGATGGCTGACAACGCCCCAGACCCTTGCCAGTTTTTCGGTGGCATTTTCCAGAGGTTCGACGATGTTCTCCCAACTGACCTGAATCCGGTCATTGGTGAGTCTGTCAATGACTGCACGGTTTTCCGTTAATAAAGCCTGTATCGCGGGAGAAATCTGTTCCGCACTGATTTCGGTGAAACGCGGTAAATCGCTCAGGTCAAGCAAAGGAGAATGGTCCGTCATCTTAATTTCTTTCAGCAGCTTCTATGGTATTAACCAGCAACATGGTAATCGTCATTGGACCGACACCTCCCGGAACCGGGGTGATGTAGCCGGCGACCTCTTTGGTCGGCAGATAGTCTACGTCGCCGCACAGCTTACCCTCGTCGTCGCGGTTCATCCCGACATCGATCACGACAGCGCCCGGTTTCACCATATCTGCCGTCACGATATTGCGTTTGCCGGTGGCGACAACGAGGATGTCTGCGTTACGGGTATGTGCCGCCAGATCGCGGGTCTTGGAGTTACAGATGGTGACGGTAGCACCGGCTTGCAAGAGCAGCATGGCCTGTGGTTTGCCGACGATGTTAGACGCACCGACCACGACTGCATTCGCGCCGCGCACCGGATAATTGATTGACTCCAGCATTTTCATCACACCATAAGGCGTGCAGGGCCGGAACAGTGGCTGCCCAGTCATCAGCAGGCCAGCATTGCTGATATGAAAGCCATCCACGTCTTTTTCTGCCGCAATCGCTTCGATGACTTTATTGGCATCAATATGCGGCGGGAGCGGCAGTTGAACCAGAATGCCATGGATTTTCGGATCATGGTTCAGGCGATCTATATGCCCCAGCAGGGCACTCTCGGTCAGTGTGGCATCGTACTTTTCGAGTACGGAATAAAAGCCGCAGTCTTCGCAGGCTTTGACTTTGTTTCTGACATACACCTGGGATGCAGGATTTTCTCCGACCAGAATGACGGCCAGGCCTGGCTGTTTTCCTTTGGCTGTCAGCGCTTTTGCGCGCTGAGTCACATCAGCACGTATTTGTTGGGAGAGAAGTGTTCCGTTGATGATCTGAGCAGTCATGATGGTGGGATGTGAGGAAAGACAAGCCAAGATTATAAAGGATGACAGGCAAGCCTTGGATTTCTTGACGATTGGTACAGTCATCTTCAAACAGGTATCACGGCTGTGTTTGAGAAAATAATAGAGATTTTTAAATGTTGCTTTTAGGAAAGTGAATTGTCCTAAAAAAGATACAATTTAATACAAAAATATACAAAACAGACGCAAAGAGTTTGACAGCGTCGATGGGCTGGTGGCTTCATGTTAGATATGAAAAATAATTTCCAAAAAAAATAATAGTGAAAAATTTTTGATTAATTCGTTTTCTTTCTATTTTTTATTAATTCATCGTACTTTTGGAGTAGACAATGCATAAGGAAAAAGTGATCTCACGATCATTGCGGATGACGTTTTCAGGTAGTCTGATGGTGGCAGCGGGTGTGATTGCCCAGCCTGTGTTGGCACAGGAAGATGCCAAAATTCAGCGTGTGGAAGTCACCGGGACCAACATCAAACGTGCCGAGGCTGAAACGGCTTCCCCGGTGCAGATTCTGAACCGGGCCGATATCGACAAGTCCGGCAAGGCGACAGTGGCAGAATTCCTGCAGACACTGGCACTGGACGGTGCAGGTTCCCTGCCAACCGGTTTTGGTAACGGTTTTGCTGCCGGTTCGACGGCAATTTCCCTGCGCGGTCTGGGTGCAACCTCGACACTGGTATTGTTGAATGGTCGTCGCATGGCGCCGTTTGGCCGTGCTGACGATGGTCAGAAAACGTTTACCGATCTCAGCACCATTCCTATGGAAGTGGTCGAGCGGATTGAAATTCTGAAAGACGGTGCGTCTTCCGTGTATGGTGCGGATGCGATTGCCGGCGTGGTCAACATTATCCTGCGTAAAAACTTCACCGGTATCGTTGCCAGCGCATCTGCCGGCACTTCCGGTTATCGCGATGCGAATCAGAGCAAGGCTTCTGTCACAGCCGGCTTCGGTGATCTTGAGCAGGATCGCTACAACGTGATTTTGAATGCGGAAGTATCGAAGTCCGACAAGCTGCAGAACAGCGACCGCGCCGGTCGTCGTGACTGGATTGGCGCCGGTGATCTGCGTCCTTGGGGTTATCCGATGGCGACACAGTTTGCAGCTGGTTATATCAGCGGTACAAACAGCGCATCTGCCAGCCCGACAGGCTCTATCCGTGATCCTAAAACGCTGAATTACGTTTCCTTGCCTGGCTGCTCCACACTGTCGACTACCAAGAATCAGGATCCGGGCGGCGGTTGCCTCTGGTATCAGGATCAGTTCCGTTCCATGCAGCCGCAGATTGACAGTGTGAATCTGTTTGCGCGTGGCACCTGGCAGCTGAATCAGGACATGCAGGCTTATGTAGAAGCAGGTTATTCCCAGCGCAAGACATCGTTTACGATGACTCCGCCATCTATCACACCAACCGTCGCTTTCCCTCCGAATGCGTTGAATCCGACCGGTGTGATTAACTATGGTTCCGGTGCAGGTACCACGATCGTGCTGGCGGCGAATCATCCGCAAAACCCGTACGGTGTCCCGGTGCGCGTGCGTTATTCGGCATTTGACGTCGGCCCGAGCACCCGTTCTGCAGATAATTCATTCAATCGCTTTGTTGCCGGTCTGAAAGGTAATGTGGCGGGCTGGGATTTTGATACAGCGTATCTGCATTCTGAAACACAACTGCATCTGAATTACAGCAACATGCTGAATATGGCAGTTGTCAAATCCGCGCTGGGTGATCCTAACAGCAAATATTTCCCATACTACATTGGAGCGCAGGCTGGTAAAAATCCGGCATCTCTGTATGCCGCGATGGTGACCAATGCGATTGCTGATGGCACCACCAAGATGGACATTATCGACTTCAAAGCTTCCCGCGAACTGATGCCGCTGGCCGGCGGTATGATGGGATTGGCGGTCGGTGCTGAATACCGTCGTGAATCTCTCGACAGCCCATCCCTGAGCGGTACACAGGATGGTTCGATCAATGCCAGCTATGTCGCCGCCAAAGGCAGCCAGAATATTGCGGCCTTTTATGCTGAATTGCTGGCACCGGTGTTAAAGACCGTTGAATTGTCTGCCGCAGTGCGTTACGACAAATACTCCAACTTTAATTCAACCACGCCAAAACTGGGTATCAAGTGGTCACCAATGAAGGAACTGGCATTCCGCAGCACTTACTCAGAAGGCTTCCGTGCTCCGGGTGCGGCTGAATCTGGTATTGAAAGTCAGAGTACGGGTTCTGCCACTGTGCGTGATCCGATCCGCTGCCCGAATGGCACGCCGCTGCCAGGGGCAACAGCGAATGACTGCGCGGCAACTGTCGCTGCCGTCAAGGTGGGTAATCCTAACCTGCAGCCAGAAACATCCAAGGGCTACACCCTGGGTATGGTCTGGGATCCGCTACCAAATACCAGTTTTGCAGTGGATGGCTGGATGATCAAACGCAGCAACGAAATCAATCCACTGACGTATGTGGAAGCTGCCGCGTTACCAACGGCGATCCGTTCGGACAATAACCTGACCATTGGCGGTGTAGTGACGCCTAACACAGGAACCCTGCTGATTTCCAAGGCGCCATACCAGAATTCCAGCTATACCCAGATCAGCGGTCTGGATGTGGATGCGAAGCAGCGCTTTAACCTGGGCGAATACGGCAAGTTGACAGCCGATGTACGTTGGACGCACGTGAATTCCTGGAAGCGCGTCGAAAAGAGCGGCAAAGCCTATGAATATGCTGGTACACATGGCAACTGCGACACTTCCAATTGTGCCGGTACACCAAAAGACAAAGTTAATCTGATTTTGTCCTGGGATAAGGCTGATTGGAACGTGACCGGTACCGCAAACTATCGCGGCAAAATGAGCAACGTCTATTTCGAAGGCGACCTGTGCGCATCGAAACTGGCGAATGGCGGCAATGCCCCGACAGCAGACTGCACATTGGCATCATTTACAACATTTGACATGTCTTTCCGCTGGAAAGCGATGAAGAATCTGGAAGTATTCGGTTCCGTGCAAAATCTGTTCGACAAAGTTGCTCCGCTGGATCCGCTGACTTATGGTGGCATGAGCTATAACCCAATGGATTCCAGTGGCGCGATTGGCCGTTATTTCAAACTGGGTCTGAAGTACAAGTTCAAGTAATTGCTGATAGTGTCGGCAGCAATCATCTGGATCTGTCAAATACTAGTGAATAAGCACATGCCATAGGTGTGCAGCGACCGTACTTTACCGTCAAGGTCTGTCCTCGGGCGATGAGAAATCATCGCCCTTTTTTATTGCCCGGACACAGTGATACAGGCTGCCGTTGATCGTCGACGCATTGTCACCTAAAGTGGAAAATCCTGCATTTATACAACGGATGCAGCAGGGTGACTGGCGTTTGCAGAAGGCAACATAACAGATAGAAACAGTATGTTGCGATGCAAACAAAATACCGCATTATGAAATCAAATATCGCTATTTGGAAAAATAAAAAACCCTGTTAGAATGCCTGCACTAACAAATGTAATGCCCTGATTCGTCCATAAGTCAACGCGCATTTTCAGTGAGAATGCACCAACAGGAGACCCTTATGTCACCCCAGATAGACCAAGTTCTGGCGCAAGCCGTTAATGATCCCGATGTCATGGAAACCAATGAGTGGCTGGATGCGCTCGAATCTGTGATTGAAAATGAAGGTCCTGAGCGCGCTCACTATCTGATGGAGCGCATGGTTGATCTGGCGCGCCGCCGCGGAGCGCACATTCCTTTCTCCAGCAACACAGCCTATGTGAATACGATTCCTGCCGATCAGGGCGAGCATTGCCCGGGCAATCTGGAAATCGAAGAAAAGCTGCGCTCTTATATGCGCTGGAACGCGATGGCGATGGTGGTGAAAGCCAACCGGCTGGATGGCGATCTGGGCGGTCACCTGTCGAGTTTCGCATCGCTTGCGAATATGCTGGGCATCGGCTTCAACCATTTCTGGCACGCACCAACCGAAGAACATGGCGGCGATCTGCTGTACATTCAGGGACACTCCGCACCGGGCATTTATGCCCGCGCTTTCCTCGAAGGGCGGCTGACTGAAGAACAATTGCTGCATTTCCGCCGTGAAGTCGATGGTAAAGGTCTGTCTTCTTATCCACATCCGAAACTGATGCCGGATTTCTGGCAGTTCCCAACCGTCTCAATGGGCCTGGGTCCCTTGATGGCGATCTATCAGGCACGCTTCCTGAAGTACTTGCATGCACGCGGCATTGCCGATACCGAAAAGCGTAAAGTCTGGGCTTTCTGTGGTGATGGTGAGATGGATGAGCCGGAATCGATGGGCGCGATCGGCATGGCAGGACGCGAGCAACTGGACAATCTGGTCATTGTGGTCAACTGTAACCTGCAACGCCTGGACGGCCCGGTGCGCGGCAACGGCAAGATCATCCAGGAACTGGAATCCGATTTCCGCGGCGCCGGCTGGAACGTGGTCAAGGTCATCTGGGGCGCAGGCTGGGATGAACTGCTGGCGAAAGACAAAGAAGGTATTTTGCAAAAAGTGATGATGGAAACCGTGGACGGTGAATATCAGAACTACAAAGCAAAAGATGGCGCTTATGTGCGTGCGCATTTCTTCGGCAAGCATCCGAAACTGCTGGAAATGGTCAGCAAGATGTCGGATGACGATATCTGGCGTCTGACCCGCGGTGGTCACGATCCGCACAAGATTTATGCCGCATTCAAGGTTGCGCAGGAAAATAAAGGTCAGCCTACCGTGATTCTGGCGAAGAGTATTAAAGGTTACGGTTTCGGTAAATCCGGCGAAGCGCGCAATACGGCGCACAACACCAAGAAGCTGGACGATGAAGCGATCAAAGCCATGCGCGATCGTTTCCAGTTGCCGATTGCCGATGCCGATCTGCCTGCGATTCCGTTTTACAAGCCAGCCGACGATACGCCGGAAATGCAATACCTGCATGCACGTCGTAAAGCGCTTGGCGGTTACCTGCCGCAGCGTCGTCAGAAAGCCGATGAAGTATTGGTGGTTCCGCCATTGAGCGCGTTCCAGGCAATGCTGGAACCAACTGCCGAGGGCCGTGAGATTTCCACCACTGCAGCTTATGTGCGTATTCTGACCGCCCTGTTGCGCGATGCCAGCGTGGGGCCGCGCGTGGTGCCTATCATGGTCGATGAATCGCGTACTTTCGGTATGGAAGGTCTGTTCCGTCAGATCGGTATTTTCAGTCAGGTCGGGCAGTTGTACGAACCGGTCGATAAAGATCAGGTGATGTACTACCGCGAAGATAAAGCCGGTCAGATTCTGCAAGAAGGGATTAATGAAGCCGGTGGTATGAGTTCCTGGATCGCCGCAGCGACTTCGTACTCGACGAACAACCGCGTAATGATTCCGTTCTACACGTATTACTCGATGTTTGGTCTGCAGCGTATCGGCGATCTGGCCTGGGCTGCGGGCGATATGCGGGCACGCGGCTTCCTGCTGGGCGGCACTGCGGGCCGCACCACGCTCAACGGTGAGGGTTTGCAGCATGAAGATGGCCACAGCCATGTACTGGCTTCGACCATTCCGAACTGCGTGCCTTACGACCCGACCTTTGCGCATGAAGTCGCGGTCATCATGCACGACGGCCTGCGCCGCATGGTCACCAACCAGGAAGACGTGTTCTACTACATCACGCTGATGAACGAGAACTACAGCCATCCGGGTCTGAAAGCGGGGCAGGAAGACGGTATCATCAAAGGTCTGTATCTGCTGCAGAAGTCGGAAGAAAAGACCAAGCACCGCGTACAGCTGATGGGTTCCGGCACGATTCTGCGCGAAGTGATCGCAGCTGCTGAACTGCTGCAATCCGACTGGGGCATCGCTGCCGACGTCTGGTCCGCACCATCCTTCACATTGCTGGCGCGTGACGGCCAGGATGCTGAACGCTGGAATATGTTGCATCCAACCGAAGAAGCACGTTTGCCATACATCACTGAATGCCTGAAAGACACGACTGGTCCGATCGTGGTATCGACAGACTATATGCGTACATTTGCAGAACAAGTACGTGCTTTCATCCCGAAAGACCGTAGCTACAAGGTCTTGGGTACCGACGGTTTTGGTCGCTCCGATTCGCGTGCGAAACTGCGTGAATTCTTTGAGGTAAACCGTTACTTCGTTGTGATTGCTGCACTCAAATCGCTGGCGGATGAAGGTGCCTTGTCCGCTTCCGTCGTTGCTCAGGCAATCACGAAATACGGCATCAATGCAGACAAACCCAATCCGGTCACTGTGTAATCCAACACAAGCAAAGCAGGAGAGTCATGCGCGGCATGGCTCTCTTCTCAGATAAAGCAAAGCGGAGCTAAAGCTATGAGTACAATTGAAGTCAAAGTGCCGGACATCGGTGATTTCAAGGAAGTGGAAGTCATTGAGCTGATGGTGAAGGTTGGAGACACCATCAAGGTCGATCAGTCGCTGATCACGGTTGAGTCTGACAAGGCCAGCATGGAAATTCCTTCCAGCCATGCCGGTATAATCAAAGAAATCAAAGTTAAACTCGGCGATAAAGTGGCCGAAGGTTCTTTGCTGGTGATCGTGGAAGCCAGTGGCGATGCGGCAGCGCCTGCACCCGTAGCAGCGCCTGCGCAACCAGTTGCTGCACCTGCAGTGCCGGTAGCGACTCCAATAGCAGCACCCACGGCACCAGTGACTGCAGCAGCAACCGTATCAACCGCATCAGCGTCAGCGCCGGTTGCTACGGCATCCGCGGGCAAAGCGCATGCCTCGCCCTCGATCCGTAAATTTGCACGTGAACTCGGCGTCGATCTGAGCCGCGTTGCCGGCTCCGGCCCCAAAGGTCGTATCACGCAGGAAGACGTACAGAACTTCGTCAAAGGCATCATGGCTGGCAGCACTGCGGTTGCCGCGCCGGTTGCGCAGAATGGCAGTGGCGCAGGACTGAATCTGCTGGCCTGGCCATCGCTGGATTTCAGTAAATTTGGTGCAACGACGACTTCGCCTTTGTCTCGTATCAAAAAATTGTCCGGCCCGAATCTGCATCGCAACTGGGTCATGATCCCGCACGTTACTCAATTCGACGAAGCCGACATCACCGGTCTCGAAGATTTCCGCAAATCGTCGAACGAAGCGATGGCAAAATCCGGCGTCAAGCTCACCATGCTGGCTTTCGTGATTAAAGCGAGTGTGGCTGCACTGAAAAAATTCCCGGCATTTAATTCTTCACTCGACGCAACCGGTGAAAGCCTGATTCTGAAACAGTATTACAACATTGGTTTTGCTGCCGATACGCCAAATGGCTTAGTGGTGCCGGTTGTAAAGAATGCTGATCAGAAAACTCTGTCGCAGATCGCGCTGGAAATGGGTGAATTGTCAACCCAGGCGCGCGAAGGCAAGCTGAAACCTGCTGATATGCAAGGCGCGACGTTCACGATTTCTTCACTCGGCGGAATTGGCGGTACAGCGTTCACACCGATCATCAATGCACCTGAGGTGGCGATTCTGGGCTTGTCGAAATCCAGTATCAAACCGGTATGGGACGGTAAGGCATTCCAGCCTCGTCTGATGCTGCCTTTGTCGCTGTCCTACGATCACCGCGTGATTGACGGCGCGATGGCGGCGAAATTCACAGCGTATCTGGCCGATGTGTTGGCTGATCTGCGTAAAACCTTGCTGTGAACGGAGACAATACGATGAGCGCTATTCAAGTTAAGGTTCCTGATATCGGTGACTTCAAAGAAGTTGAAGTGATTGAATTGTTGGTGAAAGTCGGTGATACGATTCAGGTCGATCAGTCGCTGGTGACAGTTGAATCGGACAAGGCCAGTATGGAAATCCCTTCCAGCCATGCTGGTGTGATTAAGGAAATGAAGGTCAGGCTCGGCGATAAAATCGCGGAAGGCAGTATTCTCCTTGTGGTTGAGGCTGAAGGTGCGGCAGCGAACGCAACACCTGCTGCATCGGCTGCTCCGGCTATTGCAACTGCGGTAGTTGCTGCTCCAGCTCCTGTTACTGCGCCTGCGGCTGCGGCAGTAACAGGCATCGTCGAAGTCAAAGTACCGGACATCGGCGATTTCAAAGAAGTCGAAGTCATCGAAGTCATGGTCAAAGCCGGCGATACGATCAAGGTCGATCAGTCTCTGATCACGGTTGAGTCGGACAAAGCGAGTATGGAGATTCCTTCCAGCCACGCCGGTGTGATCAAGGAAATCAAAGTCAAGGTTGGCGATAAAGTAGCCGAAGGCTCATTGCTGTTGCTGGTGGAAGCTGTGGGTGCAACATCTGCGGCATCTGCTGCGGTTGCGGCAGCTGCACCGGCAGCAGTCGTTGCAACTGCTCCGGCTGTTCCTGCACCTGTGGCATCCAGTTACACGGGGCAGGTCGATATCGAGTGCGACATGATGGTACTCGGTGCTGGTCCCGGCGGTTATTCCGCTGCCTTCCGCTCTGCCGATCTGGGCATGAATACGGTGCTGATCGAAAAATATTCAACACTCGGCGGTGTCTGCCTGAATGTCGGTTGTATTCCATCCAAAGCGCTGTTGCACGTTGCAGCGGTGATCGATGAAACTTCGCACATGGAAGCGCTGGGCGTGACATTCGCAAAACCGGCGATCGATATCGATAAACTGCGCGGCTACAAAGAAAGCGTCATCAAAAAAATGACGACCGGCTTATCCGGCATGGCGAAAGCGCGCAAGGTCAATGTCGTGCAGGGCGTTGGCCAGTTCCTCAGCCCTTACCATATTGAAGTGACGGCGGCTGACAGTAGCAAAAAAGTAGTGCAGTTCAAGCAGGCGATTATTGCTGCTGGTTCTTCCGTCGTGAATCTGCCATTTGTACCTGTTGATCCACGTATCGTCGACAGCACCGGCGCACTGGAATTACGTCAGGTACCGAAACGCATGCTGGTGATCGGTGGCGGCATTATCGGCCTGGAAATGGCGACCGTCTATTCGACACTCGGTGCGCGTATCGATGTGGTTGAAATGCTGGATGGCCTGATGCAGGGCGCCGACCGCGACATGGTCAAGGTCTGGCAGAAGCACAATGAAAAACGCTTCGACAACATCATGCTGAAAACCAAAACGGTCGGCGTGGAAGCGCTGCCGGAAGGCATCAAGGTCACGTTTGCGTCTGCTATTGAAGGCGAAGCTGCGCCAGCACCACAAATCTACGATCTGGTGTTAGTGGCTGTCGGTCGCAGTCCTAACGGTAAGAAGATCGCCGCAGACAAAGCCGGTGTGAATGTGACCGACCGTGGCTTTATCAACGTCGATAAACAGATGCGCACTAACGTGCCGCATATCTTTGCGATTGGTGATCTGGTCGGCCAGCCTATGCTGGCGCATAAAGCCGTTCACGAAGCGCATGTGGCAGCAGAAGCAGCGGCTGGTGAAAAAACCTATTTCGACGCCCAGGTGATTCCATCGGTGGCTTACACTGATCCTGAAGTTGCATGGGTAGGTGTGACTGAAGACGAAGCCAAAGCCAAGGGTATCAAGGTCGAAAAAGGCTTGTTCCCGTGGATGGCCTCCGGCCGTGCAGTCGCAAATGGTCGCGACGAAGGTTTCACCAAATTGCTGTTTGATGCAGAAACTAAACGCATTGTCGGCGGTGGTATCGTCGGTACGCACGCCGGTGACATGATCGGTGAGATTGCGCTGGCCATTGAAATGGGCGCAGATGCGGTGGATATCGGTAAAACTATCCATCCGCACCCGACGCTGGGTGAATCGATCGGTATGGCTGCCGAAGTCTACAAAGGCGTTTGTACCGACCTGCCGCCGCAACGCAAGAAGTAGAAATATTGCCCTCTCTCAAGGGGATGGTACTGCATGATAAAAAAACCGCGCTTCAGGGCGCGGTTTTTTTATCACCGAATTGCTATGTTAGCGCTTCAGAGATGCAGGTTCGCGATGATTTTCCGGTATGGGAAGATTTTTCAATGTTTCAGCAAAGGTGGCAGTTCGCCGGATTTCCGACCCTTGATGATGGCGGCATTAATGGATTTCAGCAGATGTTCATGATTTCTTAATCCTGCTGCGAAGTGAATTTCATCGGCGATGAGGGGTTTGCTCAGTACACGGATTCTCAGTGGCTTGCTGTTTATTTCAGACATGTTTACGTTGACCAGATACTGATTCAGTTCTGCTTCAACCTCGGCGGCGAAAGTGGTGCGCGAATTGAAGAGGAAACAATCCATGCGGCCCGACAGCAATTTTTTCAACCGTGAGCTGAGCTGAGAGGTATCTTCTTCCACTCTGAACAGCAGATTGCGCTGCCGCTCGATTTCATCGCCGAAACGTACCCCGCGCACGATACCAACGGATTTTCCCTGCAGATCCTGCAGGTTGTTGAATTCCATTTTAGAGTCTTCGCGCACGACGATCCAGACGATATCAGTAAATACCGGCTCTGAAAATTGCATGAATTTCTGCCGTTCTGAATTCTTTGATAAACCGAACGCCAGGTTTTCTCCTTCCTGCAGCTCTGCAGTAATGCGGGGCAGTGGCAGGCGGCGGAGCTGGAAAGAAATATTCAGGGCTTTTTCAAAATAATGAATGACGGCCTGATTCTCCGGGCGTATTGGTATCAGTACGCCGTTTTCATCGCGTGATTCGGAAATCATCAGCGTGATGCTGGCTGACAGTGGATTGCCAGTCCCGGCTGCATGGCTGGACATACCGGTACTGAAGCTGCCAAGCAGTAAAATGGCATTCAGTACAGACCGGCAGGAGACGGGCAGACGCAACAGGAATGGCGGTAAATAAAGCATGTCAACAGGTAATCAAATCCAGCACACCTGACCCATGACAGCGAGTCATGCCGGAAATCATCGCAGCATTTGTGATGTTTCGTGCGTCAGGGAAAAGCAAATAGGAAAAATGTTAAATAAATTAACTAATTATTTTAACTTTCCGTAATTCGGATTATATCGTTGAAAACCGGCTTATCCAGCCTGTCCGAGCCTGTTTTTCTATCTAAAATGGTAACGGATGTTACATCTTGGGTTGGCGGAAAAGCGGCCGAAAGACGTTCAGTTAGGCTCTGTTTGGTGCATCCGGCATGATTTTCGCTGCATTGCAGCGCAGCTGGTCTGGAGAAATGCGGCGCTGCGCATTGCCAATTGCCGCTTGCCTGTCTTAGTATCAAGAGATTGATCCACATCAAGATAGACCAGAAAATCCTCATGGAGACGGTATGGTAGATCAGTTTCAGGGCAGGGGCGGCGACAGTGCGCCGCCGGACATTAAAACCATTATCGATGATGAGTCGCCGTTTCCGCCAATCCGGCGGGTCGGGATATGGCGTCCTTTCACCTGGCTGAAACTGGGGTGGTCTGATTTCCGGGAGTCAGGTGGCCCCAGTGTTTTTTACGGCGCATGTTTTGCTGCGATGGGAATGATATTGAATCTGGTGTTGAGTCATGCGCCGGAATACGTATCGGCGCTGAGTTGCGGTTTTCTACTGGTCGGGCCATTGCTGGCGCTGGGTCTGTACGATATCAGCCGGCGTATAGAAAATGTACGCTCAGGTTTGCTTGGCAGCGTGTTTTCCATGCGCGGACGCTGGAGTAATATCGGTGTCCTGGCATTGGTGCTGGCGGTGATCATGATGGTCTGGGCCAGGGCTTCACTGGTTATTTTCGCGCTGTTTTATAACAAGGGTATGCCGAGCATGCACGGTTTTCTGACACAGCTGTTTTCCCTCAGTAATCTGGAATTCGTTCTGGTATATGCCTGCATTGGCTTTGTCTTTGCCAGCATTGTGTTTGCGATCAGCTGGGTGTCGATTCCTCTGATGCTGGACCGGGATACCGATGCGATTACGTCAATGATCATCAGCTGTGTTGCGCTGTTTATTAATGCGCCTGCGACCCTGATGTGGGCATTACTGATTGTGGCATCGGTGGTGATCGGACTGATGACCTGGAATCTGGGATTTATCCTGACCATGCCGGTGATCGGGCATGCGACCTGGCATGCTTACAAAGAAGTCGTTGGAACAGCATCAGACCGCAACTGAAGTTAACGGATGCTTGTGGCGTTCTATGTTTGATTGTGTATTTTCCCGACAAAAAAGCCCCTGTCAAAAGGGGCTTTATTTTTTTTGAGGCCGTTTCCTGACAGGAACGAGTCTGTCTGAGCGCTATCTGAGTGGTGGAATCGCTTGCGGCACCATCGGTCTGACAGGCTGTTCCTGCAGGCGTTTCATCAGAATCTGCAGTGCGGTTTCCAGTTGCTGATCCTGGCCGAGGAAAGTCGCATGTGGCAGGTTATTGACTTCCACATCAGGGATAACGCCGATGCCTTCGACCAGCCAGCGGCCATCCATACTGAACTGGGCAGATTCGGCAGCGCGGATCATGCCGTTATCGGACAGCGTATTATTATCCGATAGCCAGACTCCGGCACCGGCAGTGCGTTTGCCGACCAGTGGCCCCAGTTGCAGGGCTTTGATACCGGCGGCAAAGGTCTCGCCGTCTGAATAAGTCAGCTCGTCCACCAGTACCACCAGATGCCCGCGGAAAGTCTGCTGCATATTGGTATTCGGTGCCGTATGCGGGCCTGCCCAGAATGCCCAGGATTTGCGCAGCAGTTTTTCGATGATCCAGCTATCGATATTGCCACCGCGGTTGCGTCGCACGTCGATGATTAATCCATCCCGGTCGATGTTACTGTAAAACTCGCGTGCGAAGGCGTTGATATCCTGCGACCCCATTGCCCGCAGATGCAGGTAACCGATGCGACCTTTCGAGGCTTCCTGAACGCGGGCGCTGCAGCTTTGCTCCCAGTCGCTGTAACGCAGGTTGGCATGCTGGCTCATGCTGACCGGTGTGACGATGGTTGCATGCGGTGCCTGATTGCCGCGTCGCAGCTGCAATAAAACCGGTTTCCCTGCCTGATTGATCAGCAGATCGGTGATGTCGCGCGCTTCGGCAACGGCCTGCCCGTTAACGCGCAGGATCACATCACCTTCCTTCACATTCACATCCGGCTGGGCCAGCGGCGCACGCTCGGCTGGCAAATCTGGCTCGCTGCGGTAGATGTGTTCAATGCGCACGCCATCTGCGGTACGGCTCAGTACAGCTCCCAGTGATGCAGGTGTGCCTTCGGCTGCGGCTTTACGGATATCGCCGGGGCGAAACTGCGAATGCAGCGCACCGACTTCGCTGACCATCAATGCCAGCACATCGTTGAGTTCATTCCGGTCTGTGACGCGCTCGGCCAGCGGCGCATATTTGTCGCGGATTTTTTTCCAGTTCACTCCGCGCATGGCAGGGTCATACAGGTAATCCCTGTGCATGCGCCAGGCGTCACCAAACATCTGCCGCCATTCCTGACGCGGATTCACCATAAAGCTCCAGTCGCTGATAGCGACTTTCGCTTTGCTGATATCTGCCGGTGCTTTGGCACCAGCTTCGACGATCAGGAAATCGCCGTTGCCGGTTGTTGCTGCGATGCGGTAATAGACCCGCCGTTTATCGGCAGACACCTCGAATTCGCGCACGCCGCTGGCAAACACTTCCGGCTGCGGCGAATTTTTGCTGATCGCCAGCGTCTTGAGCGTGCCGCGTTCTTCGCTGCCATCCTGTTCCAGCAGATACAGGCGCTTGTCGTCGGTCGCAAGATAGCGGTAATTACCTGCAGGCAGCGGTACCTGATACATCCGCTCCGATAGCCCCGGATAGTCAATCGCAGGTAGTTTTGGCTGCAGCACCGGTTTGGCGGCGGCGTTCTGAACGGGCGTTGTCTCTTCCGGTTTGTCTGCCGTGGCAGGTTGAGCGGTGTTCTTTGCCGGTTTGCTCAGTTCGTCATCAGCCTTGAACGGGAAACTGTGATTGTTTTGCAGTGCCAGAGCAAATACGCCGGTGCGCTTATCAAAGCCGGGGCCCATGTTGCGGTCCCCCCAGGGCGCGCGGTTACTGACCTGAAATTGGCGTTCGGATAAAAAATACAGCCAGCGTCCGTCGCCGGAAAAAACCGGGCTATGCGAATCATAGCGGTCGGTCGTGACCACATGCATCTGACGGGAATCCAGTGCATACAGCATGATTTGCTGATGATGAATCTGATGATCCGGTCTGACGATGGCGAGCGCCTTGCTGTCCGGTGACCAAACCAGTTCACTGTAGCTATCGATGCCTTGTTTGCCGGCATCATCAATGACGCTATTCGCTTTATTGCGCAGATTCAGCAGCCAGACCCGGCCCCGCTTATCGGTGTGGGCGAGCCACTGGCCATCGGGTGATGGATACAGGTTAAAGCGATGCACGTCGCCATGACTGGTCAGCGCTTCCGGCTGGCCGACGCCGTTTGCCGGGAATGCCCAGATCTCGTTTTCGCCGCTGCTGTCGACGATCGCATAAACGGTCTGCTCATCGGGGGCCAGCACCGCGGCGCGGGCACGGGCACCTGCGGGTACCGGCAGGTCAATCCGGCGCTGCTGCCCGGTACCGGCGAGACTGAGGTGACCGCGCGCGGTAAACAGCAGGCGCTCTGATCTGGCGGCTAAGCTGGTATTGGTCAGATAGTCCAGCGGATTGCGGATCAGGCGCGCGCGCTGCTGATCGAAATCGGATACCAGCTCAATACCGGGCGTCTGGTCGGTGTGACTGGCAATGTCCAGCACATGCAGGTCTGCGCCAAGCTGATAGACGATTTTGCCATCACCCAATGCCGCATTCCGCACATCCCATTCCTGATGTGCTGTCAGTGCCTGCGCATCGCTGCCATCGGGATTGGCCATCCAGAGATTGAAAGCGCCATTGCGGTCGCTGAGAAAATACAATTTGTCCTGCCACCACATCGGGCGCCGGTTGTTGCTCTGCTCCGCGGCAAACAAACGGACGGCGTCGTCTTTGCCCTGCAGATCGTAGCGCCAAAGCTGGGCGATAGCACCGCCACGGTAATGTCTGGCGTTATCGTTGGTCATCTGCAGACCGAAGCGGGTGAAAAACAGATAACGGCCACTGTCGTCCAGTGTCGCCTCATTCGCGTCCGCCACCGGAAACACCCGCCGCTGCAGGGTTTGCGGATCAATCGCAGCAATCACGCGGTGTGCGTTTGGTCCGGTGCTGTTGAGCGTGCTGACCAGTACTTCTCCCTGCGTCGTCCAGCCGAGCACATTGACGACGTCGTTCTCAAAACTGATCCGCTTTGGTAAGCCGCCATTGACCGGCATCACATAGGCTTCGACCGGACCTTCATAGGCAGCGGAAAAAGCCAGCCACTGACCGTTTTGCGAGATGGCAGGCAGGGTCTCTGCCGACGGATGGGTCGTCAGCCTCTGCGCGGTGCCGCCTTGTATGCCGACTTTCCATAAATCTCCTTCGGCGGTAAACACCAGTTGCCCGTTGCGGACTGCCGGAAAACGGTAATACGCCGGTGCAGCCAGTGCTTCGCTGGTCCAGTTGTTCAGGCTGAGTGCTATGGAACATGCCAGCAGGCTGCGTTGCCATTGCCGGCGGCTGAAATGGGGAAGGAAAGTGGGTCGTCTCATGGAATATGATAGAAATAATGATGTTAACGTGCTGTGATGGATATAAAAAACAGACAGGATAGTGACGACAGTCTGCGCATATTTGTTTTGTAAGGAAAAAAGAAAAAAATGTACCAGACTGTAAAACAGTTTGGCGGACACAGTGATACCGCTTATACAATGGGGTAACGCCAAAATGGTTTTGCGTAAGCCCTGTTTCACGCAGACTGATATCGCTGGCAGGTATTACATATATCGCCATATCGTATTGCAACGGAGTCACTGATGAGACCAGTTAACCTGCTGAAAGTTCTGACCATGTTAAGCGTGTCAGTACCGCTGTCGCTGGTGTATGCGCAGAGTGTGACTTTCAGCATTGATACGCATTCTGAACGTCAAAATATCAGCCCTCTGATTTATGGTTTCAATGCCTATGCCGACGGCAGTGGCCGCACCGGCTGGGACGTGCATGGCGGCAGGACTGCGCTGGAAAGTGTCAATCTGGCTGCGCGGCGCATGGGCGGCAACAACATGACCAGCTATAACTGGGAAAACGGGGTCAGCAACTCCGGTGCTGACTGGTGCCATTCTTCGAATGCCGGCGTCAGTTATGCCAGCGATGCCGGCTTGCCGAATCAGGGCAGTGGTCTGGCTTATTACTCGCCTGGAGCCGCGCTGACCAGCTTTCACGACCAGTCGCTGGCGCTGGGCACGTTTTCTTTGCTGCAGTTGCCTGCTGCCGGTAAATTGCCGAAAGACATTGTGAATCTGTATCCACCTGCAACCTGCAATGGCTCTGCCTTATGGCAAAGTAGCGCCGGGCCTTCCAACGTGGATGTGACCCGCTGGCTCGATATCGTGAATGACAAACCAGTCAGCGCCGGTGCGTTGAGTCTGACGCCATCGCTGGATGACGGAGTGGTGTATATCGATGAGGAAATCAGCTTTCTCCTGAAAAAATACGGTAAGGCATACAGCACGAAGGGTGTGAAAGCCTACGAACTGGATAATGAACCGGATCTCTGGCATGTCTGGCCGACTCCGTGGGGGGAAGGCACCCATTCTCATCTGTATCCGGCGCTGACGACAGTCAGCGATGTGCTGCAGAAAAATCAGGCGCTGGCAACAACCGTGAAGCGTATGGACAGCTCTGCACAGACTTTCGGCCCGGCGTTGAGCGGGTATCTGGGGTTGTTCAGCTTGTGGTCGGTCTGGGATGGCGTGCAGGGGCATCAGCCGTCAGACTGGAATCAGTACAATGTTGAGCCGTATCTGAGTAAAAACACCGGCGACCGTTATCGCTATAACGGCATGACGATGGCGAATGTATATCTGGACAAGATGCGCCAGGCATCGACGGCAGCTGGCAGGCGTCTGCTGGATGTGTTTTCGCTTCATTATTATCCGCAGGTTTCTTCGGCACCGGCTGACCGGGTGCAGGCTCCGCGCAGCCTGTGGGATGCCAGTTATGTCGAACCGAGCTGGATCACGCAACCTGGTTACGGCTTTACCGACGGCCGCGCTCTGCAACTGCTACCCAAGCTGAAACAATCTGTCAGCGATTTTTATCCTGGCACCAGACTGGCAGTGACCGAATATGATTTCGGCGGACGTGATGATGTCACCGGTGCTGTCGCGCAGGCCGATGCGCTGGGCACTTTCGGCAAGCAGGGCGTATATCTGGCGACGTATTTCGGTGATGTGGAAGGTTACATCGCGGCAGGATTTAAAATTTTCCGTAACTATGACGGTAACAAATCGGTGTTTCCGGAAATTTCAGTGCATGCGGCCTCTACCAATGACAGCAACGGCACCGTGTACGCGGCAGTCAGCGCCGCAAATCCGGCGGTGCTGCACATTATCGCGATCAACCGCCTGAGCACGCCGTTAAATTCAAGCCTGCAGATCAATGCAGATAATGCTTTTCACACAGCGCAGGCATGGGGTGTGGATGGCAGCAGCAATCAGGTCACAGCGCGTGCCGGCGTCGGCAGCATCTCTCAAAATCAGTTCAGCTACACATTGCCCGCCTGGTCGGTATTGCATTTCGTCCTGCAGTGAGATGAGATGCAGCCAGGTCTGCATCCTCCTCTGCATACCATCATCCGGTATGCGCTGCGCCTGTCCGGCATACCGTTCCTGACTCTGTCATACCCGAATTACTCAGTGAGGGTATGTGGTGTGTTCAATATACTCCCCGCCAGTATTTTTAAACGCCGTTTATTTATGAAGACTTCCGGCAGTTTTTATTAAAAACTAGGGGGAGTATATAAAATTGGCCCATGAAAAAAGGCAGCCGCAGCTGCCTTCTGAAGAAACCATCCGCTGATGGAAAAATTTATTTTTTGATCTGTGCCAGGATCTCGCGCAGCATCGTCAGCATCTGGTCAATTTCTTCTTTGCTGACGTTCAGTGCGGGCATAAAACGCAGCAGGTCAGGACGCGGTGAATTCAGCAGCAGACCAAACGGTTCCATGTTGCGTGCGATCTCGACGATCTGCGCACCGATCGGCTGACCCAGTTTCAGCGCGCGCAATAAACCTTCGCCGCGTTCGCCCTGCAAACCGAAATCGTCAGACAGCTTCGTCAGTTGCTGGCTCAGATAAGCACCGTTTTCTTTCACCGCAGCGAGAAATTCCGGTTGGCCGACGGTTTTGAGCACGGCAATGCCGACCGCGGTCATCAAGGGTGCGCCGTTGTATGTGCCGCCCTGGTCGCCGGGTACAAAGCAGGCCACCTCTTCACGGCATAGCAGAGCCCCCAGTGGTACGCCGCCGCCGATGCCTTTGGCCAGCGTCATGATGTCCGGTTCGATTCCGGACAACTGGTAGCCAAACAATTCACCGGTACGCCCCATGCCGGTCTGCACCTCATCCACGATCAGCAGGATGCCATGTTTTTTGGTAAGTGCCCGCAATGCCTGCATGAATTCCCGGGCTGCGGGAATCACACCGCCTTCGCCCTGTACTGGCTCAAGCATGATGCCGACGGTTTTATCGGTAATCAGTTTTTCGACAGACGCAATATCGTTCAGGTCTGCTTTTGGGAAGCCGGTGACCTGTGGCGCGAAAATCGTATCCCAGCCCGGCTTGCCGGATGCCGACATCATGGCCAGCGTGCGGCCGTGGAAGCTGTGGTCAAAGGTAATGATTTCGTAAGCGCCGTTCTTGTTCAGCTGACCCCATTTGCGCGCCAGTTTGACGGCACCTTCGTTGGCTTCGGCGCCGCTGTTGGTGAAAAACACCCGGTCAAAACAGGATTGCTGCGTCAGCATGGTCGCCAGTTCCACCATCGGGGCATTATAGAAAGCAGGGGAAGGATTCAGCAGTTTTTGCGATTGCGCCACCAACGCTTCGTGAATCACGGCAGGACAATGTCCGAGACAGTTCACCGCCCAACCCTGCAGGTAATCCAGATAGCGCTTGCCGTTATTGTCAGTCAGCCACATGCCACGGCCTTCGGTAAACACGATTTCCGGGCGCGGCGTGATGTACATCAGAGAATTGACGTTGTACTGGCTGAATTCCATTTCTAGACTCCTTAGGCAATCGATACGGGTGTGTGGGACAAGCAAGGATAAAACAAAGGCAAAAAAAAACCACAGGAATGGCCTGTGGCTGGGGTCTGATACAGCGGTCTTAACGACACGCAGGGTCAATGACACATCCGCCCAGGCTCATAGTATGAGCGGCGACGTCGCACGATATTTGGTGAAGACATGTCAGGGAAAATTTTCATACAGCGGATAGTAGGACTTTTTGCGCACTGCGTCAAAATAAATTTTCAGAAAATCCGTGAAAAATTTGATGTTAATAAAATAAAAATAAATAGGCTGGCAGATAGCCCACCGAGCTGCCTTATTTCTGCCGGCAAGGTCTCATGCATACAACGTAAAAATGTGATTATTTTCCTGACCGCTACTGGTTGATGAAATGCTACTTATCTGGCAGCGCATTGCTCGCAGCGCGCTGCCAGCGGGAGACGTCAGCTTGCCAGATCGGCTTCTGAGGTGAATGAATCGGCGAAAAATTCCTCTTTCGGCAACTGGCACCGGGCAACAAAATCGCGCTGCGCCGATTCGATCACCACTGGCGCACCGCAGGCATATACCTGATGATCCGACAGATCGGGGAAATCCTGCATGACCGCCTGATGGACAAAGCCGGTGCGGCCAGTCCAGTGATCATCGGCGGCGGCATTGGAAATGACCGGCACGTACTTAAAGTACGGCAGCTTGCCTGCCCATTCTTCGCACAGGGCGTGCATGTACAGATCGGCAGGACGGCGGCCGCCCCAGTACAGGGTCACCGGACGGGACGATTCGAGATAGATCAGATGTTCCATGATCGCCTTGACCGGTGCAAAACCCGTGCCGGAAGCCAGCAGAATCACCGGTTTATCACTGTCTTCGCGCAGGAAGAAACTACCGTGCGGGCCTTCAAAGCGCAGGATGTCGCGCTCTTTCATGGTCGAAAAAACCTGATCGGTAAACAGGCCGCCCGGCATGTGACGGATATGCAGCGTGATGTGCTCGTCATTATGCGGTGCGTTCGCCATACTGTAGCTGCGGCGCTTGCCATCGCGCAGCATGAATTCGATGTACTGACCGGCGCGGTACTGCAGGCGTTCGTTGGCGGGTAGCTGTAAAGCGATCAGCATCACATCGTCGGACAATTTTTCCAGCTTTGCGATGCGGGTCGGCATTTTTTTGACCGGATACTCGCCGCTGGCAACAATTTCACGTGCTTCAATCGTCAGATCGCTCTGTGGCTTTGCGCAGCAGAATAAAGACATTCCTTGCGCTGCCTCAAGCTCGGGCAAAGCGCGTTGCTGATGATGTCCATGTGCCACACTGCCAGCAAGAATTTTGCCCTTGCAGGAACCGCAGGCGCCGTTTTTGCAGCCATAGGGCAGGCCGATGCCGGCGCGTAACGCCGCATTCAGCACGGTTTCATCGGCTTCGCAACTAAATTGACGGCCGCTGGGAGTAACAGTTACTTGAAAAGTCATACAATTCCGGATATGAAAAAACAATTAAAAAAATGGGGCAGGCCACGCTTGCTGATTATCGGTTGCGGCGATGTCGGCATGCGCCTGTTGCCGCTGGTGCGCGATACCTTCCGTGTTTATGCCGTGACCAGCCAGCCGGCGCGTTGCGCCGAATTGCGCGCTGCCGGAGCCGTTCCGGTGGTGGCTGATCTGGATCAGCCGGACACCTTGCAGCGGCTGGCGGGGCTGGCGCATTACATTGTGCATCTGGCGCCGCCGCGTGCAGAAGGCAGCGGGGACCAGCGCACCCGTCATCTGACCGCCATTTTACCTGACCAGAGCCGCCTTGTTTATGTCAGTACGACCGGTGTGTACGGCGATTGCGCCGGAGCCAGACTGGATGAAACGCACCCGGTACGTCCGCAAAATGCCCGCGCCGTGCGGCGTGTCGCGGCAGAGCGATGGCTGCGGCGTTGGGCGCTGCAGTCGCAATCGCAACTGGCGATTCTGCGGGTGCCGGGAATCTACGCAACCGATCGTCTGCCGCTGGAGCGTCTGGAAAAGGCGACGCCTGCGCTGACGGAAGCGGATGATGTATACACCAATCATATTCATGCCGATGACCTGGCGCGCCTGATCCGGCTCGCTCTGTTCCGCGCCAGGCCGCAGCGGATCTATCACGCAGTCGATCACAGCGAACTGAAAATGGCTGAATATTTCGATCTGGTGGCCGACGCGATGGAAATGCCGCGGCCGCCGCGCTTGCCGCGTGCAGAATTGGCACAACAGGTTTCCCCGGTGCTGTTATCGTTCATGTCTGAATCCCGCCGTCTGGATAACCGGCGGCTGCATCAGGAATTGCGGATGCAGCTGACCTATCCGCAAGTCGCCGACGGCATTGCTGCCGCCCGCGCATTTTATCTGGAACGCCGTCGCAATCTGCCTTGTGGCTTTCGTTTTTCCTGGCAGACCTAGCGTCGGTGCACTGCTGCAGGTATCGGGATCGTGTCAGGTAACGGCTGTGTCACGGTAACAGTGAATAATGGGCCGTGGCTGCCAGTCCCGATGTTCTTGCCTTGCGTGGGATCGGCAGAAAAATACCGCAGCATGCTTTACCCGGTCTGGCCAGTGCTACCGGTTGACTGAATGAGAGTGTGATGAATCTGAATTTTCTGACAGAGACTTTTGGCCGCTTCATCCACGCCCATGGCATGGGGCATCATTTCCGGCGCTTCAGTATTCTGGATACTGTGTTTGGCGCGTCGGCTGACAAGGAGCTGCCTTCCGCGTTATCCGATCATTTGCAACAGGCTTCAGCCGCTGCGCCCGATGTGTTACTGCGCACGCTGGAAAGCCGGCACGACGGCCTGACCGATATTGAATCTGGTATCCGGCAGCAGCAATATGGCCTGAATGTGATTGACCAGCAGAAAGCCCTGCCGTGGTGGCAGCACTTCTGGAGCTGTTACCGCAATCCTTTCAATCTGCTGCTGACTGTGCTGGCGATCGTGTCTTACGTCACGGATGACATGAAGGCGACGATTGTGATCTCAGCGATGGTGGCGCTGTCCACGGTTTTGCGCTATGTGCAGGAAGCGCGCTCTAACCATGCCGCAGAAAAACTCAAAGCCATGGTCAGCAATACCGCCACAGTCATGCGGCACGATCTGGCCGAAGAAGCAGCGGCAGATGCCCGCAAGTATTTTGATGTGCAGCTACATCCGCACGGCGCCCGCCGGGTTGAAATACCGATGAAACTGCTGGTGCCGGGCGATGTTGTGGCCTTGTCTGCTGGCGACATGATTCCTGCCGATGTCCGTATTCTGACTGCCCGCGATCTGTTTGTGAGCCAGTCTGCGATGACCGGTGAATCATTGCCGGTAGAAAAATTCCCCGAAGATCAGGGACCGCCGTCAGCCAATCCGCTGGAGCTCGATAACCTGTGTTTCATGGGAACCAGCGTGGTGAGCGGTACCGCCACTGCGGTGGTGCTGGCGACCGGTGCGCGTACTTATTTCGGCACACTGGCAGAAAGAGTGACCGCGACTGACCGCGGTCCGACGGCATTTCAGGCGGGTGTCAATAAAGTCAGCTGGGTGCTGATCCGCTTCATGATGGTGATGACACCCGCCGTATTTCTGATTAACGGACTGACCAAGGGCGACTGGCTGGAAGCATTTTTATTTTCCCTGTCGATTGCTGTCGGGCTGACGCCGGAAATGCTGCCTGTGATCGTCACATCCACACTGGCCAAAGGTGCCGTTGTGTTGTCGCGTCAGAAGGTCATCGTCAAGCGGCTGGATGCGATCCAGAATTTTGGTGCGATGGATGTGCTGTGTACCGATAAAACCGGGACGCTGACGCAGGATAAGATTTTCCTTGCACGTCATACCGATGCGTTTGGTAAAGAGTCGGAAAAGGTATTGCAATATGCCTGCCTGAACAGCTATTACCAGACCGGGTTGAAAAACCTGCTGGACGTTGCGGTTCTGGAAAACATGAACAACAGAGCGCTGGATGCCGTCACCGGACGCTATCAGAAAATTGATGAAATTCCTTTTGATTTCAATCGTCGCCGCATGTCGGTGATTGTCGAGGAAAAAGATGACGGGCATCTGCTGATCTGCAAAGGTGCGGTGGAGGAAATCCTGGCTGTCTGCAGCGAAGTGGCGGTGATTGACGGGACGGAAAAGCTGATGCCGGATTTACTGACGCAGTTAAAGACTGTCACCGGTCAGTTGAATGGAGAAGGTCTGCGGGTGGTCGCCGTAGCAGCCAAACATCTGCCACCTGACAAGGTGACGTATAGCGTCAGCGATGAAAGCGACATGGTGCTGATGGGGTACATTGCCTTTCTCGATCCGCCGAAAGAATCGACCGCGCCGGCCATTCTCGCACTCAAAGAAAATGGCATCGAAGTCAAAATCCTGACCGGTGACAATGCGCTGGTGACCGCTAAAATCTGTCGCGAAGTAGGATTGCCGGTGACCGGTATGAAGCTGGGGGCGGAAATTGAAACGATGGATGACGCAGAACTGGCGCAGGTCGCGCAACAGACGACAGTATTTGCCAAGCTGAGTCCGATTCACAAAGAACGGATCGTGCGTGTGTTGCATCAGCAGGGACACGTGGTCGGTTTCATGGGCGATGGTATTAACGATGCGGCGGCATTGCGGGCTGCCGATATCGGTATTTCAGTCGACACGGCGGTGGATATCGCCAAGGAAGCGGCGGATATTATCCTACTTGAAAAAAGTCTGATGATTCTGCAAGAGGGCGTCATCGAAGGCCGCAAGACCTTTGCCAACATGCTCAAGTACATCAAGATGACGGCCAGCTCGAATTTCGGCAATGTGTTTTCAGTGCTGATCGCCAGCGCATTTTTACCTTTTTTGCCGATGCTGCCGGTGCAGTTGCTGGTACAGAATCTGTTTTACGATATTTCGCAGATTGCGATTCCGTTCGATCATGTGGATCAGGAGTTTTTACAGAAACCGCAGCATTGGGATCCTTCCGATCTGGGGCGCTTCATGGTTTTTTTTGGCCCTGTCAGTTCGCTGTTTGATGTGCTGACGTTTGCTTTGCTGTGGTTTGTATTTGCTGCCAACACGACGGAAGTGCAGGCGTTTTTCCAGTCAGGCTGGTTTGTGGAAGGGCTGCTGTCACAAACGCTGATCGTGCATCTGATCCGTACCCGGAAAATTCCATTCATCGAAAGCCGGGCTGCCTGGCCGATGCTGCTGACGACCGCGTCAGTCATGCTGGCAGGTATTCTGCTGCCGCTGTCTCCGCTGGGTTCTTACTTTAAATTCGTCAGCTTGCCGCTTGCTTATTTTCCCTGGCTGGCAGCCATGCTGCTGGCGTATATGGTTCTGACACAGTTGATGAAAAACTGGTATGCCCGCCGCTTTACATGGCAATAACAATCAGCGATATGGCAGAAATGGAAACGGCAACCGGTTCAGTTGCCGTTTGCCGTCATGCTATGCAGCTGTTTCAGTGTCAGAATAAGGCGGAAGTGACCTTCAGCACTTCCTCGATTGTGGTGACACCTTCCCGGATTTTGTCGGCACCGGCAATACGCAGAGGTTTCATGCCATCTCTGATGCTCTGATCGCGCAGGGCGTGAATATCGGATTCCTCGGTAATCAGTTTGCTGAAGGCTTGTGAGACAGTCAGCAATTCATAAATGCCGGTACGCCCCAGATAGCCGGTCTGGCGGCACTCAGGGCAGCCCACAGGACGGTAAGTGACGGTCGGTTTTGGCAGGGTGCCTTCGACCAGCGAATCCCAGATCACATCGGGCATTTCTGCATCGGCGGTTTTGCAATGCGGGCACAGGGTTCTGACCAGCCGCTGCGCCAGAATGCCGATCATGGTCGCTTCCAGCAGGTAGTAAGGCACGCCCAATTCCAGCAGCCGCATGATGGCGGAAGGCGCATCGTTGGTATGCAGGGTGGACAGCACCAGATGTCCGGTCAGTGCCGCCTGCACAGCCATTTCTGCCGTTTCCAGATCGCGGATCTCACCGACCATGATGATGTCCGGGTCTTGTCGCATCAGGGCACGGATGCCATCGGCAAACCCCAGTTCAATTGAGGACTGCACCTGCATCTGGTTGAACGAGGCTTCCACCATTTCAATCGGGTCTTCCACCGTGCAGACATTCACATCAGACGTCGCCAGCGCCTTGAGGGTGGTGTACAGCGTGGTAGTCTTACCGGAGCCGGTCGGTCCGGTCACCAGAATGATGCCGTGTGGTTTGCTGGTCAGTGCATCCCAGCGTTTAGCATCGTTATCCGGAAAACCCAGTTCAGGCAAGGTTTTCACTACGACTTCGGGATCGAAAATACGCATCACCATTTTTTCGCCGAACACGGTCGGCAGTGTGGAAAGACGCAATTCGATTTCCTGACCGTCAGCTGTGCGGGTCTTGATCCTGCCATCCTGCGGCCGGCGTTTTTCGATCACGTCGATCCGTCCCAGCAGCTTAATCCGGGCAATCATCGCAATCATGACGGTGGCCGGTACCTGATACACCTGGTGCAGCACGCCATCAATACGGAAACGGATGATGGCCATATCCCGCTTCGGTTCCAGGTGGATATCGGAAGCTCGCTGGTCGAAGGCAAATTGCCACAGCCAGTCAACGATGTTGATAACGTGCTGATCGTTGGCATCGACCTGTTTATTGCTTTTTCCGAGCTCTACCAGTTGTTCCAGGTTTTGCCGCAGACCGAGATCATTGTTGCTCGATTTACGGGCATCCTTGATTGATTTGGCAAGCGAAAAAAACTGCGCAGTGTACTGGGCAATCTCAAGCGGATTGGCGAACACAAGGCGGATTTCCTTGCGTGAAATGCGCGTGATTTCAGACTGCCATTCATCATTGAACGGATCGGTCGTCGCCACCACCACGGTATTGCCGATTGCTTCCACTGGGAGGATGTGGAAGCGGGTTGCATAGGTGGCAGACATCACATCAGAAACCGTGGTGAAGTCGATTTTCAGCGGATCAATGCGGTAAAACGGCAGGTTTACTTTTCTGGCTGTCCATTCGGTCAGCCAGTCCAGCGTCAGCAATTTATGCGGTGCTTTGAGTGACGTGATTTTGCATTGTGCTGCTGCCGTCAGCGGGTGCATGGCGGATGGTGCATTTTTCAGAATGCCCTGCGCTTCATTGAATTTGATTTTGGCATCTTCCTTGGCAATCAGCCCGTCCGCCATCATCCAGGTGAAAATCTGCTGCAGGTTCAGATGCCGGAGTGCTTTGGTATTCATATGTTCTGACTGGCGGTGAAATGATGCGTGGTTCGGGAAGATGGCCGTGCTGTGTTTCAGTAATCCGGTCAATCCGGATCGCAGGCTGCTTTCAGACCGTTGACCCAGGATTTGGCGGGTAATCTGGTCTGCATCCTGATCTCTTCAGCTCTGGTGTACAAGGTGGTGAAATCCAGCACAGAACGTTGTTTGAAAGCGACGGCGACTACGTTGCCGTCATGGACTTCCGGCAGACATAGCACATTATCAAAAGCATAGCGCAAAGCTTTCAGATTGCGCGCATAGCTGGGATGATCGCCAAACAGGTTGATGGTCAGGATACCATCCGGTTTGAGGCAGGCGGCGCAGGCGCGGTAAAACTCCGGCGTATCCAGCACCGGTCCTTTGGCTGTGGCATCGTAGAGGTCAACCTGTAAGACGTCGATGGTATCGCTGTTTGCTTCGTCGTTGACGAAATCCAGCGCATCCATTTCTATGACCTGCAGACGGTCATCGTTCGGCGGCAGTTTGAACATGCTCTCGCAAATAGCGATCACGGACGGATTCAGTTCGACCGCGGTGACCTGTGCCTGCGGAAACTGCCGATAGCAGAATTTGGTCAGTGCACCGGTACCAAGACCAAGTTGCACGATGTGCTGAGGCGCAGGTTGGAACAGCATCCACAGCATCATCTGCTGAGCGTATTCGAGTTCAATGGCATCGGGCTTGCGCAAACGCATCGCACCCTGCACCCACTCGGTGCCGAAATGCAGAAATCGCACCCCATCCAGTTCAGACAGCGTTACAGGAGCAAACTTCGGTTTGCGTGGTTTTTTAGCGGCAGTAACCGCTTTGGCCGGGCCGGAGCGGTAATTGCTTTCGGCTTCGATCGATTTTCGTTTGATAAGCATTGTGTTATTTTACCTTTTGCGCTTTGTGCAGAGCATTGATTCATGTAAAAGTTTGTCGCTGAATGTGTCAGTGCTGTCCCGAGTCTGGCGCTGCCTGTAGTGGTGGTGGCGCTGAATCATCGGCAACATGCCGCAGTCGTTGCCACTCAAGGCATTTCTGCCTAAATGATTTGCTTGCGTGTGCCGGTGACGATGAGGGCAGCACCAGCGTCTGAAAACCCTGTTCCCGGAACCAGCGTTGCAGTCGTGCCGCTGTTTGTCCGTTGAAGCAGACGCGCTGTAGCCGGGGGTATCGCTGATGCAGCGCGGAAAAATCATTCAGTTCGCCGTTACGGATCGCTGTATCCAGACTGCCTTGCCGCTGGCAATGCCGGAAAATGTCCCATAAGCCTATACCTTGCTGTAACAACGCCGCCAGTTTGTCCGGGTAATCGAGCGCAGTCAGGTCGCGTTCCACCACTTCTGACAACAGCCGCCAGAACTGATTATGACGAAACGCATAATATTGGCCGGCCAGCAGCGAAGCGTTGCCGGGAAAACTGCCCAGTATCAGGGTATGGGTATCTGCATTGATGACGGGCGGAAAGCCGGACAGTCGTTCGATAGTATTGTTCCGTGCCGCAGATGGCGCCTGTGCAGTAGCGTAAGTCATAAGGATAAACGGGTCATGGCAGATACAAGATGAAACAATCATGGCGCATGGTTGGCGATTTTTTTGTCAACCATGATGCCGGTGAAAGCGTTAGGCAGACACTGTGATCAAACGATAGAATGGTATTTTAATTGGAACACGGCAAGGAGATGGCAATGAAAAAAATCTGGATAACGGCAATGGCGACTTCAGTGGCAGCCGTTGTATTACTTGGCGGTTGCGCAACGCAATCGGATTCCGGCAGCGTTTATCGTTCCAGCCAGACGCAGAATGAGCAAAGCGTGCGTATGGGCTATGTTGAATCGGTACGCGAAGTAACGATTGATAAAGGGCAGACCGGTGTCGGCACTGCGGCTGGCGCTGCGCTGGGCGGTATTGCGGCCGGCTCCAGTGTCGGGCAGGGTAATGGCGCGATTGCCGCAGGGATAGTCGGCGCTGTCGCCGGTGGTATTTTGGGCCAGACGATTGAAAAGAGAAACAGCCAGCAGCGCGGTCTGGAAATCACCGTCAAGCTGGATAATGGTGATATGAAAGCGATTACCCAGGATGCCGATGAAATTTTCCGTGTCGGTGACCGCGTGCGTCTGCTGTCGAACGGTCGCACCACTCGCGTCACCCATTAATATGTTCCGGAGTTGCCTGATGCAACGATATTAAAAAAGCAGCCTTGTTAGGCTGCTTTTTTTATGTTTCAGAACGGCGCATAATGCAGATTGCGGTTGTGGCATTTAAAAGGAGAATACAGATGAACAGACGCTTATTGGCGATGCTATCAGTCGCGCTGCTTTCGCCGCTGGCTCACGCCGGAGAAGTCAGCGTGACCTGGTATGAGCCTGAAAAATATACCGATATCCGGCCGACCAATGAAACCCGTGAAGTTTTTCGTGACCGGGTGACCAAAGAACTGGGGCTAGTTTTTGCCGATCTGGCAAAAAAACTGCCGGATGATGTGAAATGGCTGGTAACGGTGACTGATGTGGATCTGGCCGGAGATGTGCGTCCGATGATGCACGGTGGCATGAATGATATCCGTATCATTAAGGATGTGTACTGGCCCCGGATGGCGCTTCAGTTTCAGATGACGGATAGCACTGGAAAAGTGATTGCTGAAGGTAAGGAAGACATCAAGGATATGAATTTCATGATGGGTATCCGCATTCCGTCCGGCAACACCAGTTTTGAATATGAAGAAAAAATGCTGCACGACTGGTTTAAAAAGCAGCAGCGCGATGGACGATTTCCGTCGAAATAATAATGGGTGTAATGGGCGGTGGGGGCTGCGTTCTGGAGCTGCCGCTCATACGCCGCATTACTTTGCGCATTCGCAGTGTCATCGCGTTCTGCCGGGTGCCATGAGATTGCAACTTTGCCAGCTCAACAAGTATGGCAAGGCACAGATCCACGCGCTGTGCCGGTGCACTCAATGCGCGAATCAAATACCGGATCAGATATCAGATCAGATGCCGGATCAGTTCATCGGATCAACTTTATACTGCTGTGTCTGCAGCCAGCCAACTTCCAGAAAACCTGCCGGAACCACATCTGTATCGGAAACTCCATTCAGGGTATGAAAGTCAAGGTTCATGCGTTTCAAAGTCTGGTCGCAGACCAAAAACTGCACACCTCTGGCACGTAAATCATTGACTGCTTTGGCGATGCCGTTATTCTTTTGAGCCAGTAATTCAAGCCCGGGGCCGTAATTGACGACCTTCACCGACAGGTGACCGCCAAATTGTTGCGCTGCGTTCATTGCATTCTGAATGTTCGCCAGTTTCAGTTGCCAGACTGAAGAATCGCCGCTGGTGACGGGAACCACAATGTTGACATCGCCATAGGTGGCATGTGTGATTTTCGGTTCAACATAACTGTCAGCACTGGCGATGCCGGAGAGTAACAGACTGCCTGCCAACAAGAGAGACTTGGTCATGTATTTCATCAGTGGCTCCATCAGATAAGACTGGTTGAAATGAACTGTCTGGCACGCGTCCCCGGCATGCCGTTCAGAGCGCCGGTCGGTAAGCAGACGGTTGTCTGCCGTGCAGTGTAGCACCGCGCTGCAGGAAGGAAAGGGGAAACAGAAAAGAAGCGGTGAAGCCGCCAATCCGGAGCATGGGAAATATCCGGACTGGCGTGATGAAAGGCTGCCGTTTTGCGTGCAGCCCGTTGGACAGGTCAGCGGCCCAGCAACATTTCGTTCAGACGTTTGACGAAACTGCTCGGGTCGGTCAGATTGCCGCCTTCTGCCAGCAAGGCCTGATCAAACAGGATGTGTGACCAGTCGTTGAATTTTGCTTCTTCGTATTTCAGTTTCTGCACCAGCGGATGATCCGGATTGATTTCCAGAATCGGTTTGGATTCCGGTGCGGCTTGTCCTGCGGCTTTCAGCATGCGCGCCAGATTGCCGGACAAATCATGTTCGTCGGCCACCAGACAGGCCGGCGAATCGGTCAGACGGAAGGTCACACGCACGTCTTTTGCTTTGTCGGCGAGTGCTGCCTTCATTTTTTCAACCAATTCCTTGAACTGGGTTTCGGTTTCTTCGTGCTGTTTTTTCTCGGCTTCGTCTTCGAGCTGGCCGAGATCAAGGCCGCCTTTGGCAACAGAAGCGAGTTCCTTACCTTCAAATTCGCTCAGGAAAGACAGCATCCATTCGTCAACACGATCGGTCAGCAGCAGAACTTCCACACCTTTCTTGCGGAAGATTTCCAGATGCGGGCTGTTTTTCGCAGTCGCATAGCTTTCTGCGGTCACGTAATAAATCTTGTCCTGGCCTTCTTTGGCGCGGGCGAGGTAATCTGCCAGCGACACGGTTTGCGCATCGCTGTCGTTATGGGTCGACGCAAAGCGCAGCAGTTTGGCGATGCGGTCTTTGTTGGCATGATCTTCACCGATGCCTTCTTTCAATACCTGGCCAAATTCTTTCCAGAAAGTCGCATATTTCTCATGCTTTGCCGCAGCGTCGTCACCCTCGGCATTGGCGAGGTCTTCCAGCATGCCGAGTACGCGCTTGGTCGAGCCTTCGCGGATTGCTTTGATGTCACGGCTTTCCTGCAGGATTTCACGCGAAACGTTGAGTGGCAGGTCGTTGGAGTCGATCACGCCTTTGACGAAGCGCAGATAGACTGGCATCAGTTGCTCGGCGTCGTCCATGATGAAAACGCGTTTGACGTACAGCTTGATGCCGCCGCGCTTGTTGCGATCCCACAGGTCGAACGGTGCACGCGCCGGGATGTACAGCAGTTGCGTGTATTCGCTGCGGCCTTCGACGCGGTTGTGCGTATGGCTCAGCGGTGCGCTGTAGTCGTGTGAAATGTGTTTGTAGAATTCGTCGTACTGCTCCGGCGTGATCTCGGATTTGCTGCGTGCCCACAAGGCGCTGGCCTGATTGACGGTTTCCAGTTCGTCTCTGAGCACCTGTTCTTTTTTCTCTTCATCCCACTCTTCTTTCTGCATTTTGATCGGCAGAGAGATATGGTCGGAGTAGGTACGGATGACGGATTTCAGTTTCCAGGCAGACAGGAATTCGTCCTCGCCTTCGCGCAGATGCAGGATGATATCGGTGCCGCGGCTGGCTTTGGCGATATCTTCGACACTGAAATCGCCTTCACCGGCAGATTCCCAGCGCACGCCTTCGCTGGCTGCTAAACCTGCGCGGCGCGATTCGACCGTGATGCGGTCGGCAACGATAAAGCCGGAATAAAAACCGACACCGAACTGGCCGATCATGGCGGCATCTTTTTGCTGATCGCCTGAGAGTTTGCCGAAAAATTCTTTAGTGCCGGATTTGGCGATGGTACCCAGATGCGCAATCGCATCTTCTTTGCTCATACCGATACCGTTATCGGAAATCGTGATCGTGCGCGCCGTTTTGTCGAAGCTGACTTTGATGCTGAGTTCAGCATCGTTTTCAAATAAGGCGGCGTTGTTGATCGCTTCAAAGCGCAGTTTGTCGGAAGCATCCGAGGCGTTCGAGATCAGTTCGCGCAGAAAGATTTCCTTGTTGGAATACAAGGAATGAATCATCAATTGCAGCAGTTGTTTGACTTCGGCCTGAAAGCCCAGTGTTTGTTTTTCTGACATATTTCCCTCAATAGATTCAATCGAATTCTGGCGCGCTGCGGATTGCTTGGTGGGAATAATGCTTGTTGCAATCCGTGCGTGCGTTCTGGTCGGAAATGCGGATGATCCCGGAAATTTCAAGACCTGAGCGTAAGCCGGTCAGTTGTCGCGACGGATGTTGCATTGCAAATTAAAATATAATTGCATTTGTATCATTCATTTTCTACATTGGGTTATGGTTGTGTTTTTTATCATAAATAGATGAGTTGTTCCAATGATTCCGCTCCGTCCTCTGTTGATGTGGAAAAGGCTGTTGCTGTTAGTGGCAACCATGCTGCTGATAGCGCCGTCCGCCGGTGCCGTGAATCTGTATCTGACTGATGTCGCGCCTTTTGCTTATCTGACGGATAAGGGTGGGCATGCCGATGGCATCAATATCCGCATTGCCCATGAACTGGAAAGGCGTACCGGTATTCCCCTGAACCTGATCATTGTGCCGACCGTGCGCCACCTGACGTTATTTGTCGCAGACAAAGAGGCATACAGCATTTCTCACAGGGAAAATTTTTCCGATACCGAGGGGCAGATTCTGGGCGATGTGACGCATTATCCGATCGTGGTGGTGGCGCGCACCGAAACACCGATTACCACGGTGGACGACGTGATTCATCTGTCACAGCAAAAAGGGATAGGCATGATGCGACGCATGACTTACGGTACTTTCGGTCAGGATGAGCGCATCCGGAAGGTGGAAATCAGTACGCTGGAAAACGGGTTGCGGATGTTGCAGGCGGGGCGCATTTCCGGCGTGATCGGCAGCCTGCCGGCCTTGCAGGCTGCTGCGAAAAAGAATGGCAGCGACCTGCAAGCCGAACCATGCGTGGTCATTACTCATGGCGCGCATGTGCTGCGGGTGCGTCCGGCTTTTGCACAGACCAATACATCCCGTCAGTTGTCTGCCGCATTGGCCGCCATGCATGCGGATGGGTACATTAACCGTGTGGTGAGCGACTTTCTTCAGCCATCGAAGCATATGCCTTTGGTTGAATAAGTCCGTCAGACGCTTTTTACCTGTTTTTCTGGGAAATATACTGGGGGGGTATATTAAAAACCCTTTTAAAATCCATGATGTTAAGACGAATTCGGACAATACTCCCCTATTTTTTGATTTATCCTCGAAATTTTCCCTTCCGGCATCGCTGACTGACATCGTGCCGCCGCATCCTTTTTCCTGAGAGATATTGCTTGATTTGCCATGCATTTGCTGAATAATTGTCAGCCTGATCATTTTTTCGGAGCAAGGGTTTTGCATGATGCCTGCCGTTACGTTGCTTATGCCGATTTCACTGATTTCCCCGTTCGTTTTCAAATTTGCTTCCGGAAGTTTTTTCAGACCGGTTTCAATATGGACTTTCACTTCCTTTGACTGCCGGGCTTTGAGGGGAACCGTGCGGCTCCGGCTTGCCGGTCAGACGCCATCCCGCGTGGTGAATGGCGGGCGTATTGCATTATTTGCCGTTCTGGCAGGACACGCTTTCGTGCCGGCGTATGCCGGAACGGACCCGCAAGAGCAGCAAGGCTCCGTGCAGACCGTGGAAGTCGCCGCATCTGCCAGCGAGAATCAGCGCCGTGATGCCAACGTGGCGCGGCTCGTGGTCGGGCGTGAGCAGTTGCTGCAGTTTGGCGATACAAGCTTGTCCGACGTGCTGAAACGCCAGCCCGGCGTTTCGGTGGTCGGCAACGAATTGCGTCTGCGTGGCCTGGGCAATGGTTATACCCAGATATTGCTGAATGGCGATCCGGTGGCGCCGGGCTTCACGATCGACAGCCTGTCGCCAGAGCTGATTGAGCGCGTCGAAATTTTACGCAGCCAGACTGCCGATAGTAGTGCTCAAGGCATTGCCGGCAGCATCAATATCGTGCTGCGCAAAGGCATTCACAGCGCACAGAAAAACGGAAAAGCCGGCATCACCGAATCCGGCGGTCACTGGTCGCCACAAGCCAGTCTGGAGCTGGCCGACAAGTTTGATAACGGTCTGTCGTATTCGCTGAATCTGGCCGTCATCCGCAGCCACAGCGGCGCGGAACCGGTCACGTCGGAACGTATCAACGATGCGGCGGGAAATCCGGCAATCCTGCGCGCATTCCATGAGCACTATCAGTTCGATACCGACAAAATCAGTGTCGCACCGCGGCTGGTCTGGGCGCTGCCGGCAGGCGATCAGCTGGCCTGGCAGAACTGGCTGGACTATAGCCGCAGCCACATGGCCGGCGCCAATACCGAAACCACTCTGCAAGGCAGCAGCTCGGACTATCCGCAAAACGATTACCGCTTTGCCGCCGATATCCTCAGCTGGCGCAGCGATCTGAGCTGGATGCACCGGTTCAATGCCGGCATGAAGCTCGATACCCGGCTGGGCGGGCAGTACAACCAGCGCAACAGCGATTATTATTTTGATGGATTTCCGGCCGGTATCAGCACGCCATTTATCCGTAACGTGGTGTCCGATGCCATCGACCAGAATCTGATCAGCAGTGGCAAACTGCTGTATCGCCTGAATGAGCTGCACAGCCTGGCATTTGGCTGGGATGGCGGGCTGATCCGCCGTAGCGAGCAGCGTCTGCAATACGACCGCAATGTGCCGGACAATCCTGCTGGCAGCGCCGGGTTTCTGGATGAGAACTACCGCGCTGACGTGCGGCGGCTGGCGCTGTTTGCGCAGGATGAATGGGAGTTCAGCCCGCGCTGGCAGGCTTACATGGGACTGCGCTGGGAAGGACTGCGCACCGTCATCACCGGCCGCACGATCACTGAAACGCAGACCCGTTCCAGCGTCTTCAGCCCGGTGTTCCAGACCTTATGGAAGTTGCCCGGCACCGAAAAAGACCAGTTGCGCTTTGCCATCTCGCGCACCTATAAAGCACCGGAAACCCGGAACCTGGTACCGCGCCGCTATACCGTCAACAATGACAATAATCCTAATAACTCCGACTTTCAGGGTAACCCGCACCTGCTGCCTGAACTGGCTTGGGGAGTTGATGTCGCCTATGAGTATTACTTCTCCGCGCAGGCCATGTTCAGCCTTGCCGCTTTCCTGCGCCGGATTCAGAACGTGACCACCTATACCTTGTTCCAGCAGGACGGCATCTGGATCACTACGCCGGACAACCGTGGCCGGGCACAGGTCTATGGACTGGAAATGGACAGCCGGTTTCCGCTCATATTCTGGTTCAGTCAGGCACCGGCGATCGACGTGCGGATCAATGCAGCGCGCAACTGGTCGCGTCTGGACAGCGTGCCCGGCCCGGACAATCGCCTCAACAATCAAGTGCCGCTGACTGCCAATCTGGGGCTGGATTACCGCCGTAGCGAAACCCATACGCTCGGCATGAATTTCAATCTGCAGACGGCTGGCCGGGTACAGGGTTCTGCGGTACTCAGCACCTACAAAAGCGTGAGCCGCACTCTGGACTGGTACAGCCTGTGGAAACTGAGAAAGGGAACGCAGATCCGGCTGTCCGTCAGCAACGCCCTGCATCAGCCAGTGATCAGCGGCCAGACGTATTTCGATCCGGAAACACAGGCCAGCATGCAGCGCACCACCCGGACACCCGGTCAGAGCAGCGTGAAGCTGGTGTGGGAGCAGGCGTTGTGAGTATGGTTGTGCCGCATCCGAAGATCAGCGACAGAAACCGTTGATTTTCGGATGCGGATTGAAGCTTATGGTGAATCAACCGGCCACCGCCGAAAGACCAGTTTTCCCAAGACGTTTCTTTGAAACACACCATAACCTCTTCAGGGTGCAGGCCCAGAAGTGACAGATCTGCCATGAGTCCTGACAGCAGCTTCTTTTTGACTTTGACGCTGCGGCCGACAGACCAGAGAATTTCAATTAAAACGAAATTCTCCGTTCGCACAGACGTCAGATCCGGATAGACCGGGTCGTAGCGAAAATTTTCTGCATCCAGCTCAATGACGCGTTGAAACTTGTCGGTTACCGGAACACCTGATGCCACCAGTGCAGCATGTACAGCGTCCAAAACGCCGGTTTTGAAAGCGACAGACTTGGGATGACGAACGGTTAGCGTAACAAGCGGCATCAAGATTCTCCAGAAAAGATGTGTTAGTGCAGCGCGGGTGATGACTTGACATCTGGCTTATCGATTTTCTCGTTTGTCAGGATGACCGGTGCAGCGGCAGGAGATGCCGCGTCCGGGTTACAGGCGCTTGATATTCATGCTGCCAGCTTTGTCTTCGACTTCAAAACCGAGCGCATGTAATTCAGCGCGCAGGCGATCGGCTTCTGCCCAGTTTTTCGCTGCACGGGCGGCCAGACGTTGCTCGGCAAGGCTTTGCACTTCGGCCGGAATTTCCAGCGCACGCGGTTCCCAGTTGGCGAGACCCAGACCAAACACACGATCAAATTCGGTAACGGTTGCCTTTTTATCGGCATCGCTGAGATCTGATTTCAGCATTTCCCAGACCAGTGCCAAGGCACGCGGTACGTTCAGATCTTCGTTCACAAACGCAGTGAATTTTTCTTTGAACTCTGCATTCACGCTGCCACCGGCAGGCCACGCATAAAACGTGTCACGCAGACGTTGCAATGCTGTTTGTGCAGACTGCAAAGCCTCAAAACTGAATTGCATCTGGCTGCGGTAATGCGCCGTCAGGCACAGATAGCGATAGGCGAGTGGATCGATATGCTGATCAAGCAGGGTTTGCAGACGCAGGAAATCGCCGCTGGATTTCGACATCTTGCCGGAGTCAATCTGCAGGAAATAACCATGCATCCAGAAGTTCGCCAGACGGGTGCCGTGGCAAGCCTGATTCTGCGCAATTTCATTACTGTGATGAATCGCGATGTGGTCTTCGCCGCCGCAGTGAATATCGAACCACGGTGTCAGATATTTGGCCGACATCGCCGAGCATTCGATATGCCAGCCCGGGAAACCGCGTCCCCACGGACTGTCCCACTCCATCTGGCGCTGCTCGCCTTCCGGACTGAATTTCCATAAAGCGAAATCGGTCGCATGGCGTTTTTCACCCAGCTCGACGCGGCTGCCTGCCTTGATCGCATCGCGTTTGATACGGGCCAGATAGCCGTAGTCATCCTGCTTGCTGGTGTCGAAATAAATACCGTCGCTGGTGCGGTAGGTATAGCCGTTTTTTTCGATGCAGGAGATGAAATCAATCTGCTCGGCAATGTGGTCAGTCGCCTTGCACCAGATCGCTGGTTCCAGCACGTTCAGGCTGTTCAGGTCGTTCTTGAAAGCGATGGTGAAACGGTCGGCAATCTGCCATGCTGATTCACCGGCTTTGCGGCTGCCTTTTTCCATTTTGTCTTCACCGTCGTCGCCATCGGATACCAGATGGCCGACGTCAGTGATGTTGATGACGTGGCGCACGGTGTAGCCGTTCCACTCGAGTGTGCGGCGCAGTATGTCTTCAAACAGATAGGTGCGCAAGTTGCCGATGTGTGCGTAGTCATACACGGTCGGGCCGCAGCAATACAGTCCCACCCAGTCATTGCGCAAAGGGGTGAATGGGCGCAGGCGGCGTTCCCAGTTGTCGTAAAGCTGTATGTCCATCGTTTTTTTTGCCAATAGAGAGAAGAAGGAAATCGGTGCGCGATGGAGGAACTCACATCGGCGGTCTTGCGGGCAGGTTCAACAACAGCAACAGACGGGCGGCACGGAAACCGGCAGCGCGCCGGTCCGGAAATGCAGAATGTCTTGTTGAGTTGGCATCGAAGTTGTGTTGAACGTCGTCAGAACAGGGTGAGAATGTAGCATATTCGCCCTGTTTGTCCTAGAGCTGCTGCCGGCGACAGGTGATGCCGGCCGGCAATCGCAGGACAGGACGATGTCTGCATATTCCCCGACTGCCGCTGCCCTGCGGCCGGGGTTGCCGGGCAGGGTGGCGTCAGCGCAATTCTTTTTTGAGAAATTCCCAGACGCCGGGGTCGGACATGGCGGCAATGTTGATCCGCATCTTGGTGGACGGGGTCTGGTGCGGTGAAAACAGGCTGCCCGGCGCCAGCAGAAAGCCTTGTTCCATTGCTTTTTCAGTCAGCCGGTTGGTATCGGTACCGGTTTCGGTCCACAGAAACATGCCGGCAGGGGTGCGGTAATCCACTTTCATGCCGAGTTGCTCAAGGCGTTTGGTGATGTCGTCACGCACACTGTCGAGTTTCACCCGGATGCGGTCCACGTGTTTGCGGAAATGCCCTTCGGACAGGATTTTGTAGACCACCCGTTCGCCGATTTCGGTGGTGGTCAGGGTGGACAGCATTTTGCGGTCAGCCAGCCGCACCGCCAGTTCCGGCGAGGTGGCGATGAAGCCGACCCGCAGGTTGGCTGCCAGTGTCTTGGAAAATCCGCCCAGATAAATGACGCGACTGAGCTGGTCCAGCGCCGAAATCCGGGTGGCGGGCTGCACGGCGGGGCCGGGATGCATGTCGCAATAAATATCGTCTTCCACGATCATGAAATCATGCTGCTCGGCGGTTTTTAAAACCTGAAAGGCTTTGGCGGCCGACAGCGAGGTCGAGGTCGGGTTATGCATCACGGAGTTGATGATGTACAGCTTGGGCTTGTGGATCGCTGCCAGTTCTGCCAGTTTGGCGACGTCCGGGCCATCGTGCAGACGCGGAATGCCGATTACTTTGGCGCCGAGGATGGCAAATGAGCCGAACATCAGGAACCAGGCCGGGTCATCGACAAAAATGGTGTCGCCGGGCTGGGTGAATTCACGCGCCACCAGATCCAGCGCCTGTGTCACGCCGGACGTCATCACGATCTGCTCCGGTGCAGCGGCGATTTCGAGTTCGGCCAGTTTCAGTTGCAGTTGCTGGCGCAGCGGCAGAAAGCCTTGCTGAGTGCCGTAATGCAGCAGCAGATTCTGATTCAGGCGGCTGATGGCGCGCAAGCCGTTGGCGACCAGTTCGCCATCCAGCCAGTCATGCGGCAATACGCCGGAGCCTGGCATTTTCTGCGGAGGCAACTGCCGGAACATATTCCGTACCAGCCAGACCACATCGAGTTGCTGCGTGCCCGGTATCAGCAGCGGCGTGGCAGGAGACGGATTGAGCATGGAAGCGCGTTCGCGGACAAAAAAGCCGGCGCCGCGGCGGGATTCCAGATACCCCTTGGCGACCAGCCGGTCATACGCTTCGACCACCGTGAAGCGGGACACGGACTGCTCGTCGGCAAACTGTCGTATCGAGGGCATGCGCGCGCCGGTGCGCAGCAGTTTGTCGTCGATCCGGTTGGCGACCGCTGTCACGATCTGTTCGACCAGCGAATCGCCGGAGTCGCGGGAGATAAAAAAGGCAGGAGTCTGCATGACGGATCTCTGTGGTACTGAAAACATGGTGACAATCGCCATTCTGCGTGAAGGCAGGTGTATTGGAAAAGTTACCATAACAGTGTGATAATTATGTCTTTGAGTGTACTGGTACTGTATTGGTTTTTCCGTTTAGGATAGCACAAACACTGACTAAAAAGTGAGCAATCCATGTTGCAGCACACAAACCTTTTCGGGGGATACCATGCGGATCATCGACACCAGTACAGCACTTGATTTACAGAGCAGGGAAGTTCTGTCTGTCACGGCGGCGCAGCCTGTTCTGCTGCAACTGCAGTCGGGGTTGGTCTGGATTACCGTCACGGATGACGAAAACGATTACTGGCTGGCCGGCGGTGAGCATCTCCATTTACCCGCCCGGCGGCACGTGGTGATCGAGGCCGATGCGCTTGCCAGCCGTCTGTTGCTGACCCTGTTACCGCAACCGGAAGCCGCCGGTGTGCTGCCAGTTGCCGCTGTGCCGGCCGTGCTGGAAGACCTGGTCTGATACCGGGAAAAAATTAAAAAACAGGGAGTATCCTTAAAAATATACCTGATATCCATGTAAAAAAAGGACTTTTTAAAATACTCCCCCTGAGTATATTTTTATTTCAACGATCCCGGAAACGGGCTGTGCCGGTTGCGGCGCAGGTTTGTCTGAACCGTATCCAGAATGGAGTTGGATTGTGCCGCTGACTGAATTTATCGCTTTTTCTGTTTTCGCCTGGATAGGCTCATTCACGCCCGGCCCGAATGTGGCGATTGCCGCCGCGACCGGCGTGAACCATGGCGTGCGTGCCGCATTGCCGCAAGTCATGGGTGTGCCTTTCGGCTTTGTCTTCATGATGTGGCTGGTCGGCATGGGCGGTGCGGCGCTGCTGCAGGGTTCTCCGGCGCTGGTCTGGGGCATGAAGCTGTTGGGAAATGGCTATCTGTTGCTGCTCGCCTGGCGTCTGTGTTTTTCGGCGCAACTGTCGGACAGCCAGCGGATGCAGCCGATGACTTTGCTGCAGTCGGCGCTGTTTCAGGTGGTCAATCCCAAGGCGTGGATGATGCTGGTGGCAGCCACTTCCATCTACGCAATCGGCCAGCAGAATTTCATGCCGCGCATGGGCTGGATGAGTCTGGGTTTTGCTTTGCCCAGCGCGCTGAGTCTGTTGCTGTGGGCATGGATGGGACAGCAATTGCGGGAATGGCTGCAGGTCGGGCAGCGTTTGCGGCTGTTTAATCTGGGTATGGGGATGTCGCTGGCGGCCACGGCTATCTGGATGAGTCTGTTATGAAATATGATCCGGAGACAGAATTGTTGCTTTCTGCGCAATCTGTATCGCCTGCGTCTGTTGCCCTGCCTGCACCGCTGATGGCGGCCGACAAAGAGGCGCCAGCCCGGCTGGAATCGCATGGCATGTGGCTGGGTCTGGCCGGTGTGATGATTTTTAGCCTGACGCTGCCGTTTACCCGGCTGGCGGTGGCCGAATTGCCGCCCTTGTTCGTCGCCTGCGGACGGGCGGTGGTGGCGGGGCTGCTGTCGGCGGCCTTGCTATGGCAGCAAAGAGTGACGTTTCCCGATGCGACGCAATGCCGCGCGCTCTTGTTGAGCGGAGCCGGCGTGATTCTCGGATTTCCGATCCTGACTTCGATGGCGATGCAGGCGGTTCCTGCGACGCATGGCGCCATCGTGCTCGGCATTTTGCCGCTGGCCACGGCGCTGTTTGCCGCTCTGCGTTTCCACGAGCGTCCGTCTGCCGGATTCTGGATCATGGCCGTGTTGGGCAGCAGTCTTGTGGTTTGGTTTGCCTGGCTGCAAGGCGCGGGACACTGGCACTGGGCTGATCTGGCGCTGGCAGGTGCAGTGGCCGCCGCCGCTTACGGTTATGCGGAAGGCGGCCGGCTGTCGCAGACTATGGGCGGCTGGCAGGTGATTTCCTGGGCGCTGGTGCTATTGCTGCCGTTGAATTTGCTGGTCACTGTCTTGGTTGCGGGTTCGCATGTGATCCGCGCCTCGCCGCTGGCCTGGGGTGGCTTTGCCTATGTGTCGGTATTTTCGATGTTCATCGGTTTTTTGTTCTGGTACAAAGGGCTGGCGACCGGCGGCATCGCTCGGGTCGGGCAGATTCAGCTGTTGCAGCCGTTTCTGAGTCTGCTGGGAGCGGCGGTGCTGCTGGGTGAACCACTGAGCTGGATGAATGCCGGATTCGCAATGGTAGTCATGGCAACCGTGGGTGTAGGACGGCAGATGAAGATTCAACGGTAGTAACGCTGAAAAGCTCGCGCAGACCGAATTAAATCCGTGATACCAGTTGAATTTAGGGGTGTTAATCGGCAGTGCGCGGGCTTACAATAGAAGGCTTGATTCCCCGGAAGGCACGGCTCTGCGGGCAGTCGTCCGCGGGAAAGAACCGGATAATAACAATTAATTTTTCATTGACCGATGGGTTATCAGTGAGGGCTGATGGCCATTTTCAGGAAATACCATGTCTATTTACCAAAAACTTGAAGAACTGAAAATTGAATTGCCAACCGTTGCCACACCGGCAGCGGCCTATGTGATGTTTGCGCAGACCGGCAATACGGTTTTCCTGTCTGGTCACATCGCCAAAAAAGACGGCAAGGTCTGGGTCGGGCAACTGGGCAAAGATATCACCACCGAAGAAGGCCGTCAGGCTGCACGCGCGGTGGCGATTGATCTGGTGGCGACTTTGCGCGCTGCCTGCCACGGCGATCTGACCCGTGTGAAACGCATCGTCAAACTCATGAGTCTGGTGAATTCCACACCTGATTTCACCGAGCAGCATCTGGTGACCAATGGCGCTTCCGAGTTGCTGGTGGAGCTGTTTGGCGAACAGGGCAAGCATGCCCGTTCCGCATTTGGCGTGGCCCAGATCCCGATGGGCGCTTGTGTCGAGATTGAATTGATCGCCGAGATTGCCTGATTGATTCATCCATGTAATTTTTAAAATACCTTGCCGATGAAGGCATGACTTCCAGTGAGACCAGCATGAAACTTGAAAATCCTACCCCTATCAATTGGAAATTCTCCGACCGCGCAGAACAACTGCAAAGCTCGGCGATTCGTGAGATTCTGAAAGTGACCATGCGTCCGGAAGTGATCTCTTTTGCCGGCGGCCTGCCTTCACCGGAGACTTTTCCGGTGGAGCGCATGAAGGCGGCGTTCGATAAGGTATTATCGACCCAGGGCAAGGCTGCATTGCAATACGGCCCGACCGATGGCTATGCGCCATTGCGCGAATTCCTGGCCGACTCGCTGTCGGTGGATGGTTCGCGTATTTTGCCGGAGCAGATCCTGATGGTGTCCGGTTCGCAGCAAGGGCTGGATTTGCTCGGCAAAGTGCTGGTCGATGAGGGGAGTAAAGTGCTGGTCGAAACACCGAGCTATCTGGGTGCCTTGCAGGCATTTTCTGTGTACCGGCCTGAGTTCGTTTCTGTGGATACGGATGCACACGGCCTGATCCCGGCTTCCGTCGCCAGCAAAGGCGCCGGCGCGCGCCTGATGTATGCCCTGCCAAATTTCCAGAATCCGACTGGCCGTACTTTGTCGGTTGAACGCCGCGTCGAGCTGGTGGAAACCTGCGCCCGCATGGGGATTCCGCTGATCGAGGATAATCCTTACGGCGATCTGTGTTACAGCGGCGAGCCGTTACCAAAGATGCTGAACATGAATCCGGGCGGCGTCATCTACATGGGTTCTTTTTCCAAGGTACTGACTCCCGGCATCCGTCTGGGTTATGTGGTTGGCCCGACACCGCTGATCCGTAAGCTGGAACAGGCCAAACAGGCAGCTGACCTGCATACGGCGCAACTGACCCAGATGGTGGTGTACGAAGTCATCAAGGATGGTTTCCTGGCCGAACATATTCCGACCATCCGCAACCTGTATTCGCGCCAGTGCAATGTCATGCTGGACGCAATGAAAAAACATTTCCCGGCTGGTGTCGAATGGACCACGCCCGAAGGCGGCATGTTCATCTGGATCACGTTGCCAGCGCATATCGACAGCAATGAATTGCTGGCAGAAGCGATTCAGCAGAACGTCGCGTTCGTACCCGGTGGACCGTTCTATGCAAACGAGGCAGAAAAAAACACCATGCGTCTGTCCTTTGTCACCGTGTCTCCGGAGCGTATCAATGAAGGCATTGAAAAACTGGGCAAACTGATCAAGGCCAGAATCCCGGCCTGATAATCCCCGATGGCGTACGCATCCCATGACCGGATGACCTTCGTAAAACCCGTCGTACTGGCGGGTTTTTTTATAGTGTTACTAAAAAGTCCGAAAGGCCGAAAGACATAAAAATGGTGAGGAATTGTAAGATAAGTCACTTGTTGGCAGCGTCCGGTATTGAATTAAGACGTCATCGGAAAAAATGCACAGCGTAAAAATATTGTATGGTGGTATGAAATTCTCAAAATCTGGTTCACCTGTTGTCTGAGGTGAACTATATTGAAGTTCCGTTAATATGAAAAAAAGGGGGTTGGTGATGAAAAAGCAGCTGATCGGGATGATGGTTCTGTGTGTCTTGACAGGCATAGCCATGGCTCAGAATAACAACACTGCCAAAACGGCCTATGCCGAAGCCTCGCGTCAGGCTGCCGCGCGTTATGCCGATGACAAAAAATTGTGCGCAGACGAAACCAGTTCCAGTGCCCGCATGCAGTGTCTGCGTGATGCCAAGACCGAATATAACAAAGCGCTGGCTGCCGCCAAGACCAGTTCTGGCACGGCAACGGCTACCGGTAGTAAGAATACCGCCACATGTGCTGACTGTGGCCGCGTAGTGGCGGTTCATGTATCGGAAAAGGAAGGGGAAGGCGGAGCATTGGGCGTGATCGCCGGCGGTGTGGCCGGTGCCTTGCTGGGTAATCAGGTCGGCGGCGGTACCGGGCGCGATCTGGCAACGATTGCCGGTGCGGCCGGCGGGGCGTATGCCGGACATAAAATTGAGCAGAAAGCGAAAGCCAGTAAAGTCTGGACGGTCAGCGTCCAGTATGACAACGGTAATAAACAGGATTATCAGTTTGAAGCCGATCCTGGCTATCAGAGCGGCGATCTGGTCAGGTCTAATGGCAATACGATCATCCGCCGTTAAGCGTACCTGACGTCCATGGCACGCGCTTTTTGCGGGCGTCCGGGCGTTTTCAGGCAGTTTTGCCCCGTTATTGTGCAACGCCGACTTAGCCGGCGTTGTACTGGTATGCTGTCAAAACGAGTTTCTTGCTTAGACATGATTCCGGGGTTAGACTGCAAAAACCTTATTTTCGCCGCAGGAGATCACGGTTCTATGGGCAGGCATATCAGATATTCCGTCATCCGATCAAGGCAGTTTATCCTGCTTGCCCTGTTCTCCGGCATGGCATTCTGGTCAGTCAATGTTGCAGCCGATGAGTTATGCAAAAAACTGATTGCCACTGGTAATCCGGAATACCCGCCATTTCTCTGGCGCGATCCCGACGATGAAAACCGCCTTATCGGCGCTAATGCAGAGCTGATGCAGGTATTGTCCAAAGAAATCGGTATCCCGATTGAGGTGCGCTATCTGGGGCCGTGGGGGCGGGTGCAGGAAGAGGCGAAACTGGGTCGGATTGATTTGCTGGCCGGGGCATTTCTGACACTCGCCCGGCTCGATTATATGGATTATTTTTATCCGTCTTTTCATAAAACCCATACGGTGATCTGGAGCCGGTCCGATCACAGTTTCATTTATAAAAAGTGGAGTGATCTCGCTGGCAGGCGTGGCGTGACGGTGATTAACAACAGTTTCGGCGAAGAGTTTGATCGCTATGCCAAAGAGTCTCTGAAAATTATGACCGTCGCCAGCCTTGAACAGGCACTGAATATCCTGACGCTGGGCCGGGCAGATTATCTGATTTATGAAGAAGATCCCGGCTATGCGTATATCGCTAAGCTCAATATCAATAATCTCAAAACCCGGATGCCAGCGATTACCAATGAAGATCTGTACGTCACTCTTTCACACAAATCTCCGTGCAACACGCCGGAGCTGCGCGCCCGCATTGCCCGCGCCATGTACCGGATAGAAAAACAGAATGTGATGAGCAAATTGGTCACTGCGCAGATTCAGCAATGGCGCAAACAGCAGTCTAAATAAACAGGCATCCGGACTGATGTATCTTTTGCGAAGCCTATCCTTGCGGCAGATATCGATTGCTGGCGTGGCGGTCGGTATTTTATTGCCGGCATTATTATTCGGCTATTTTGCCGTGACGTCCCGTTATGAACGCGAGCTGCAGCTGCGCATTCAGGATCCGATGTCCCAATATGCGGACATGTTGTCCAAAGCAATGGAAATCCCGATCTGGAATGTTGACAAGGATGTCGCCCAGACATTCGTGCAGGCAGTCATGCGTAATCCGGATGTGATTGCTGTGACGGTGACTGATGAGACCGGAGCCGTGTTCGTGCAAAGAAGCAAAGCGCACCTTCCCGGCAGCGGCGTGACTAGTGAGACTCGCCCGATCCGGCTTGAACAGAAAGTCATCGGTAAGGTCACCGTTGAGCTGACCAAGGAACATATTGACCGTGACTTAATCGACGATATTCTGAAAATGGTTGCCGGGTTGATTGTGCAGGTATTTTTTTCTTTTGTGCTGGTTTTGTTTGTGTTCGACCGCAGGATTGTTCGCCCGATCCAGGCACTGCAGCGCGCTACCCGGTTGTTGGCTGAGGGGAAATTGAACAATCCTCTGAAATGGCGTCGTCGCGATGAAATCGGTAATCTGGCGCAGGATCTCGATGCGATGCGGCTGAACCTGGGTAAATTGCTGAGCGAGCGCGAACAGCAGAATGATTTGCTGCAGCAAGAGCTCAGGGAGCGTCGTCGGGTTGAGCAGGAACTCAGGGATACCGAGATGAAATTCATCGCGATTTTCCAGGCATCCCCGGTTGCCATGCAAGTTCTGCGTAAAAATGGCAGTTACGTCATTGCAGACGCCAATGATGCGTGGTTGCGACAATTTCACTTCAAGCATGTCGGTGAGCTGTCCGGGGCGGGTATCCATGGAAAGCTGTGGCGTCACCTAGAAGATTTTGAAAAAATCGTACACTTGCTGGAACGTGATGGCGAGATTCATTCCTACGAAGCCTGGTGCCGCTGTGGTGATGGCGAAAAGATGCTGCTGTGTGAAATGTCTGGCCGCCTGATACGGATTGGCAACGATCCCCTGTTGCTGGTGGTGCAGGAGGATATCACGGAAAAACGACAGCATGAGCTGGATATCCGGAACATGAATGTCACGCTGGAAAAGCGCGTGTCTGAACGCACCCACGAGCTGGAAGAGACCAATACCGAGCTGACGGTCGTGCTGGAAAACCTGCAACGGGCGCAGCAGGAATTATTGCGTACTGAAAAAATGGCGGCATTGGGGTCGCTGGTGGCCGGTGTCGCCCATGAACTCAATACACCGATCGGCACCTGCGTCACGGTTGCCAGTACCTTGCAGCAGCAAACAGATGATGTTCTGCGGCAGTATGCACAAGGCATCAAGCGTTCGGCACTGGAAGAGTATTTGCATCATGCGCGCACGGGTAACGATCTGCTGCTGCGTAATCTTAGCAAGGCATCGGAACTGGTGATCAGTTTCAAACAGGTTGCAGTCGACCGGACCAGCGCTAACCGCCGTTTGTTTGCGATTGACGAAATGACTGATGAGCTGATCATGACACTCGGACCGATGATCCGTAAAACGAAACATCAGGTGGTGGCAGATCTGCCGAAAAAATTCATGATGGACAGTTATCCCGGTGCATTGGGGCAGGTGCTGACAAACCTGATTAATAACGCGTTTATTCATGCATTTGATGCCGAGACACGGGGGACGATCACTATTTCCGGTCATTTACTGAATCCGGATCTGATCGAACTGCTTGTCACCGATAATGGTAAAGGCATTCCGGCGGCTAATCTGGGACGTATTTTCGATCCGTTTTTTACCACCAGACTGGGGCAGGGCGGCAGCGGCCTGGGATTGAATATTGTCTATAACCTGGTGCGCGATGTCTTAAGTGGGAATATCGCCGTCGAAAGCCAGCCGGGTCATGGTTGTTGTTTCCGGATTACTTTGCCACGAATTGCCAGGAGCGCGGACCGGGGGCTGGAACATTGATCTGTGAATCATCGCGGCGTTTCAGCAAGAATATCCGTCGCCGGAACTAGCCTTGCCACGGACTGATCTGCTAAAGTCGCACCATGAGTAAATTATCTTTAGATCGCATCCTGCAGTCGCAGGGCTTTGGTACCCGCAAATATTGCCGTGAACTGGTGGAAGACGGCGAAGTGAGTATTCAGGGACAGGTGCTGGACAACTTTAAGCAGCCGGTTGAGACCGATGGTCTGGTGTTTCATATTTTTGATGAAGACTGGGAATATCGCGAGCATGTCTATCTGGTGCTGAATAAACCAGGAAATTTTGAATGCTCGCGCAAACCAAGCCATCACCCCGGTGTGCTGACCTTGCTGCCGGAGCAGTTCAGCTGGCGTGATGTGCAGCCGGTAGGACGGCTGGATCACGATACAACCGGGATGTTGCTGATGTCGGACGACGGGCCGTTTATCCACGCGCAGTCTTCGCCGAAACGCCATATTCCGAAAGTGTACGAGGCCACCACGGCTGATCCTGTAACACCGGAGCTGGTAGCGACGCTGCTGGCGGGCGTCAAGTTGCATGATGAACCTGCCCCGCTGGCCGCGCAGACATGCCGTCAGCTGAGCGAACACAAACTGGAAATCATTCTGGAGCAAGGGAAATACCATCAGGTCAAACGGATGCTGGCGGCAGCCGGTAACCATTGTGCGGCATTGCAACGTACTGCCATCGGACAGCTGACACTGAAATCGCTGAATCTGCAAGAGGGCGAGTGGTGTTATCTGACGGCAGAGCAGATGGCCTTACTGGTTCCTTCCCAGTCATAAGCGCAATCGTAATATCGGGACTGAGCGCTGGCAGTGGTAGCTTTTGTGGCGATTCGGCAGTTGCAGGGTGGTTTGCCGGTCAATCTGAGTAAGCTGGATAATCTGAACAATCTGGATGAGCAGAATTAAGGAGTATCAGTATGCAGGTGATTGCAATAGTGAATCCTAAAGGCGGTGCCGGTAAGAGCACGGTTGCCACCAATCTTGCCGGGTATCTGGCTTCACGTGGTCATCAGGTCATGCTGGGGGATGTCGATGTCCAGCAATCGTCCCGCACCTGGCTGGATTTACGTCCTGCCAGTCTGCCACCGATTACGGCCTGGGAGGTCAACGAAAATCTGATCGCCAAGCCACCCAAAGGCACGACCCATGTGATACTGGATACACCGGCCGGCCTGAAAGGACATAAACTTGATGCCGTGCTGAAAATAGCCGACCGGCTCATCGTGCCTTTGCAACCATCGATTTTCGATATTCTGGCAACGGAAACCTTTCTGAAAAAACTGGCGCGCCGCGAGCAGAAATGCGCCGTCGGTGTGCTTGGCATGCGGGTGAATGCGCGTAGCCGGGCGGCTGATCAGCTGGCGCATTATGTCGGGCAACTGGGGCTGCCGGTGCTGGGTTATCTGCGCGATACACAGAACTACATTCAGCTGGCTGCACATGGCGCGACATTATGGGATGTGGCGCCATCGCGGGTTGAAAAAGACCTTGCCCAATGGGGCGAAATATTGCGCTGGCTGCAGTCCTGATTCATTTCTTCGGCGTACTTTGGCTGAACCTGAACAACCCTGGCTGGATTTGTCTTTGATCACAGGTAGCGAATAAAAATTCCCCGCCCGGCCCGGATATCCATATAATGCCGTCTCTCTCACCTCTCAGCAGGTGGATTTATCTTTTGATATCAAAGACTTATGGCATGCACGCAACTATTTTTCAAACTCCTGTTGTCCGCACACTCATGCGCTGGATTTCTGTCATGGTTTTACGCTTGTGCGGCTGGCGGATTGAAGGGATCACTCCGGCAGAACCGAAATACGTGCTGATTGCCGCGCCGCATACCAGTAACTGGGATTTTCCGGTCACACTGATGGTGTGCTTCGCTTTGCGCCTGAAAGTGTACTGGATGGGCAAGGTCAGCCTGTTTCCGCCGGTGGTCGGCGTGGTCATGCGCTGGCTGGGAGGAATTCCGGTGAATCGCAATCGCGCATCGAATCTGGTGCAGAGTACCGTTGATGCATTTCATGCCAGCCAGACGCTGACGGTGATCGTACCTCCGGAAGGAACGCGGGGAAAAGTTACGCACTGGAAAACCGGTTTTTACTACATTGCCGCCGGTGCCGGCGTTCCGATTGCCCTGGGATATCTGGATTTCAAGCGCAAAGCCGGCGGCATTGGTCAGATGTTTTACCCCACCGGCGATATCGTTGCTGACATGGAATATATTCAGGATTTTTACCGCAGCATTCATGGAAAAAATCCCCAGCAATTCAGCGCCGATCACATTCAGATCCGGTGATGGAGAACCGGCGTGTCGTCCGCTTGCTGTCTGCTATTAAGCATATTCATATCAGAGTTATTCCGGTTTTAAAGGCTTGGTTTCTGAGACCGCAGGTACGATGGCGGTGACGCTGTCTCGTGTCTGTGGCAGCAGCAGCCATTGCATCGGCTGCAGGATCAGTTTTTGCGTCAACCATTCGCAATGAGGATGTGCGCCGAGATATACGATGACAGCACTGGATGCGAGGGAAATCAGTAGTCTGGCGGCATCTTCCATCTGGAAAATACGGTTCAGGATGCCCAACTGGTACAGCGCGATCAGTGCCATGCCGTGCCACAGGAAAACATACATGGATTGCCGGCCGATGCGGGCCAATCCCAGATCGCGGCGGCTTAACAGATGCAGTACGGATAAGCCCAGCATGCCGGATACGGCATACTGCAGCAGCTGATAAAGGCTGCCGGTCGGATTTGCCATGCCGAGCCGTTGCAGCGAAAAACTGCCATACAGCCAGCGGTAATCAAAATTCGCAGGCAGCAAAAAACAGACGACAATGCTGCTTGCCGTAATCATCAGTGCCAGAGCAGTCCAGACAAACTTGCGCCGCAAGTTGAAAAAATTGGGACCCAGCTGCCAGCCAAGCACAAAAAACGGAAAAAATATCAGCGTGCGTGAGCTGCTGAGCAGATAGCCTGTGTGTTCCGAATAGGAGGTAACCATCGCCAGCACCACTGCCAGCATGACCGGGAACTGCAAACGGGCGAATAAGGGCAGCAGCAGACGCCAACTCAACAGGCTTAACAGATACCACAGCATCCAGTAAGGTGCGATCAGCCCGGCATATACGCTGAAGCTGCCGCGCAGCAGATATTCGGTCAGTTCGTAGATCAGCTCGAAACTGATCAGTGGCGCAAGAATATTTTTAATCAACTGTCCCGATTGCCGCTGGTCCAGCACAGGTTTTGACACCATGCCGGAAACCAGCGCAAACATTGGCATGTGAAAGGCATAGGCAAAAATCCAGATCGGGCGCAAAAAGGCGTCGTTACTGATATGCAATTCGATGAGATGCCCAAAAACCACCAGAAATATCAGGATTGCTTTGATATTATCGAGGAAGACATTTCTGTTCTGAGATGGAAGGACTGCGCTGGACATTACGGCACGGGAAATCGGAAAATCTCTCATCATAAACGAAAGCCCGCAACAGAGTGGCAGTCACTTTGTAACGAAATGACGTTTTTAGCATTCCCGCTTTTCATTGAGAATCCCCGATGACTGAAAAACAGGTCGTAACATCATGACATCAGCAGCACTACGAATTGAAAAATGTTTTCTCTGCGAAATTATTGCTGCGTTAAAATGGCCGGAGTAATTATCCCGGCGGGTGATCATGGCTAAAGATAAGACGAAATCGGCGATCCTGAGTTCAGAACTGGATTTCGAAAATGTAGATGGCAGTCCGATCAAGGATATGGATATCGATTTGTCGCATCTGCAGTTTGATCTGCCATCCGATAAAACGGACCCTGCCACTTTTCTGAGCAAGCCTGTTGCCGAAAAACCACCTATCAGGCCGCAGTCAGCTGCTTCACCAACCAAAAAGACCACGATATTATCAGCAGGAAAAAAAACTGCAGGCAAAAACAGCAAAATCAGCGATCGCATCACCCTGTATGCCGCAGTCATCGCGCTGTGTGGCTTCCTGATTATTTTCGGCAGCATTTTTTATTTCAAAGTGCTGGGCAGCGATGAGACTGTGCCGAGTTATCTTGTTTTGCCGCGGGCTGTGATTCATCCTGATGGACAGGTTGTACGCATACAGCTGACTTTACAGGTAGAAAGCAAAGATCGCGAATGGCTTGGTTCGAATAAGAAAGCCTTGTCGGACATCCTGCCGATTGTGCTGATGAATGTTGATCCGGAAGATTTACATTCAGAGAAAGGGTTTGAGCATTTGCGGGAACAACTGCGTCAGGAGTTCAATCAGCGTATGGGGACCAATAAAATCAATGCGGTGCTGGTCAATGAGTTATTGTCTCAGAGTCACTAATCCGGCAGACACTAAATACATCGTGCTGGTTTCGTGAAGGCGAATGCTGTTCTGAACCGTTTCATTTTATGTTGCCGTAATGTTGCTGCGACATGGTGTCAGGGATAACAATCTGGCCTGATGCTGTGTTGCGATGATTCTGCCGGTGCCATTGCAAGGCAAATGCACCGGTAACAATATCTGCTCACAGCTCCTGTAAATAACGCAGCAATTTCGCCAGTGCGTGCTGTACGGTCTGTTCTCTGACTGCATGGCGGTCACCGCTGAACACCAGCCTTTCCGTATGCGTGACGCCGCCCACCGTCCAGCCGAAGCAGACCGTGCCAACCGGCTTGCCTGGCACGGCTCCGGTTGGTCCTGCGATGCCGGTCGTGGAAAGGGATACATTGGCTTCGGAATGCGCGATCGCGCCTTCTGCCATGGCAGCAGCGATTTCCTCGCTGACTGCGCCGTGGCGTGCAATCAGTGCGGCGGAAATATCCAGCAGCTCGGTCTTGGATGAATTGGAATAGGTGACAAAACCGCAGTCGAACCATTCCGAAGAACCGGCAATTTCGGTGATGGCTTGCGACACACCGCCGCCTGTACAGGATTCGGCGACACTCAGCAGTAATTTTTTGTCTTTCAGTTCCGCACCGACCTGGGCGGCGAGTTCGAGTGTGGTTGGCATGATGTGTCTCCTGTCTGTGTGAATTGTTGGAAGGTAACAGGTGCAGCCATGAATGATCTGGCTGCAGAGTCTGACTTACTTTACCACCATGTGTGCTGCAAAGTGAAGCAGGCCGGCGCAGAATAAAAAGACTGTTGGTTGTTGTCCTCAGCAGATTCAGATCGCACGCCAGAGTGCGAACGTCAGTAGAGTGAAAAACGCTGCCACGATATCATCCCACATGACGCCGAAGCCGCCTTTCAGATGACGGTCAAAATAACGGATCGGTGGTGGTTTGACCATATCAAAAAAACGGAACAGCAGAAATGCACAGGTCTGCACGGCGCTGCTGGCCGGTGTCACGAACAGCAGGACGGCCCAGAACGCGATGATCTCATCCCACACCATACTGCCGTGATCTGCCACGCCGAGATGCTTGCCAGTGACACGACAGGCCCAGATACCGATCAGAAATCCGGCAATGATGACCCAGCTCCAGTGCAGCGGGGTGAACAGCAGCGGCCAGCGGGTGCTGAATATCTGAAAACTGAACCAGGCGAACAATGTGCCCATCGTTCCCGGCATCACCGGTGATAAGCCGCTGCCAAAACCCTGCGCCAGAATATGCGCCGGATGGCTCAGCATGAAGCGTCCGTTGACAGCAGGGAGTGAGGTGGCTGGTGGCGAATCGGCAGGCATCATGATGTCGTGAAATGGTCGAAAGATTGAAAGGCCAATGTGACCGGATCGCCCGCTGCATCGACGAGGCGCAAACCGGGAGCCGCATCAATGCTGCCAACCCTTGTCACAGGGGTGCCTGATTGTCTGGCGGCAGCCAGCACCTCATCGCGACGGTGTGGTGGCGCGGTAAAGCACAATTCATAATCGTCACCGCCATTGAGCGTGAACTGGCGTCGCAGTGACAGTGTCTGCTGTTGCAGCACCGGCCCGGCCGGCAGCCGGTCAAGCTCCAGTATGGCGCCGACAGACGAACGTTTCAGGATGTGCCCCAGATCGCCAGCCAGCCCGTCGGAAATATCGAGTGCGGCATGGGCAATTCCCCGCAATGCCATACCGAGTGCGACGCGTGGTGTGGGACGGTGCATGCGCAGTGCCGCCTGCAGATGATCTGCGCTGTTGAGCGGCACTTCTTTCCAATAAGCGCCCAGTGCCAGCCGGGCATCGCCGAGCGTGCCTGAAATCCAGATGTCGTCACCGGCCTGTGCGGCATCCCGGCGCAATGCGCTGCCCGGCGGCTGCTCACCCAGAATGGTGATGCAGATATTCAGCGGCCCTTTGGTGGTATCGCCGCCGATCAGCCGGCAGTGATGTTGGTCAGCCAGTTGCAGCAGGCCTGCGGCAAATTGTTCCAGCCAGTCCGGATTGGCCTCCGGCAGAGAAAATGCCAGTGTGAATCCCAGTGGCTGCGCACCCATCGCCGCGAGGTCGGACAGATTGACAGCCAGGCATTTGTGTCCCAGCCAGAAGGGGTCCGCATCCGGAAAAAAATGGCGGCCAGAAACCAGCATGTCGCTGGAAACGGCCAGCTGCATGCCGGGTGTGGGCTGGAGCAGGGCGCAGTCGTCACCGACGCCGAGCGCGAGCCACTCGTCGGCAACGGAGTGCCGCGCGAAATAACGTTGAATGAGTTCGAATTCTGAAAGCATGCCGCATTGTACTCAATGTCTTGCTGCATGCGTGGTATTGGTGCTGCCGACAGTCTGGCGGTGGTTTGTTCCAGAGTTACCAGCCACTTGGGATACTGCGCAATCAGGGCGCCGTAATCCGTTTTACGGCGAGCAGAATCTGATTATTGAATGACTGTTAGCCGGGGAGTATCAGTAAAAAACGGCCTGTTATCAACGTAAATAAAGGATCTTTCAATATACTGTGGGGAGTATATTGAAAGGGAAATTTGGCTTTGTTCTTTCTCTATCCACTGATTCAGGCAATCAGATGACAACTGCTCCCCAGTTCCTGCAACAAGGCGTTGCGTTGTTGCTGATCTTGCGGCGCCAGCCCGAATCCGCGCAGCTTGTCCTGATGGTCGTAAAAACGACTGATGGTGATTCCGCCTTCCTCGTCGGTTTCCCAGCGTCCGCGTTTTGCCAGGTCTGGCGCCACCGGCATCAGTGCAATCGGACAAGAGGGTGTTTTGACCAGCACTGGCATGGGTTTGAATTCGATACGTCGGGAGTGTCCGCTCAGATTTTGAGCGATGGTGCGGGCGGCAGCCATGACTGGCGCTACATACGGTAGCCACAGATGTGCGCCGTCTGGCTGGGCATATTCCGTACAGTCACCGAGCGCGTAAATTCCCGGAATGCTGGTTTCACCGAAGACGCTGACCCGTATACCGCGTCCGGTGGCCAATCCGGCGGATTCCGCCAGCCGCAGGTCTGGGCGTAGCCCGATAGCAGATAACACCAGATCGGCGGTCAGGCTTTGTCCGTTTGTCAGCGCGACTTGCAGGCTTGTGCCGGCATGTGTCAGATGCGTTGCCGTGGTGCCGGCTTGAATCCGCACCTGCTTTGCCAGTAAAGCCTGTTGCAACCTCCGGGAAACGGGTGGTGGCGCCAGTGCCGCCAGCGGCAGGGTATTTGGATCCACCAGCGTGACCCGATAGCCCGCGCCGGAAAAGTCATCGGCAAATTCACAGCCGATCAGACCTGCACCCAAAATCACGACATGCGCGCCGCTGCCTGCTGTATCCAGCCGTTTGCGCAACTCGGCATAGTCTTGCCAATGATTGACGGATAATATCTGATCCGCCGCATCGCCTTGCATAGTCAGCTGCACCGGCTTGGCGCCGACCGCCAGTACCAGCTGCTCAAACTCGAATTCGCCCGCACTGGTCAGCAGACTGCGCCTGGTGGCGGCGATCTGTTGTATCCGGGTGTTGGTCAGAATGGTGGCATTGAGCTGTGCAGCCATCTGCTCCGCACTCCGGCTTAACAGCGTCGTGATCGGCTTATTCTGCGCAAAGGCATTCGATAGCATCGGCTTGGAATAAAAACTGCCGTCATCGCCGGTAATGATCAGGAGCGGCGTGCTGCTGTCGAGCTGACGGAATTCACGGGCAACGGTGTATCCGGCCAGTCCGGAACCGGCAATGACGATGGGCTTCATCTCAGATCTCCACCATCTCGAAATCGGCCTTGGCGACGCCGCAGTCCGGACATTCCCAGTCTGCCGGGATATCTGTCCAGCGAGTGCCGGGGGCAATGCCTTCTTCCGGCAGGCCCTGCGCTTCATCATAAATAAATCCGCAAACGATGCATTGATAAGTTTTCATGGTTTTTTCTATCCTGGTATCGGTTATCTTGAGTCAAAATGTGTGGAGGTTTGTGGCGTCGGATCAGGCCTTGCTGGCATTGAGCACAGCGCGGTAATGATTGGCATGCCGCTCTTCCACTTTGGCCAGCGCTGCAAAGCGTTTTGCTGCCATGGCTAAAGTCCGTTGAAAATTTTCTGCGTGTTCTTTTGATTCGGCGATCTGCTCATCGTATTCGGCGACGGCGGCATGATTGCCTTCCTCCACGGCCAGGTGGCGGAAACGGGGATACATCTCGGTGTATTCGTAGGTTTCACCTTCAATCGCAATTTCCAGCGCCCGCTCAGGTGTCATCTGCGCTTTCGGGTAAAGCAGGTCGAGATGGCCGAAAGCATGCATCACTTCCTGATCGGCGGTCGCTTCAAAAGCCTTCGCGATGTCTTCCGCACCGGCTTCGCGGGCAAGTTTCGCAAAATAACGATATTTAATGTGCGCCATGGATTCCCCGGCAAATGCAGCTTCCAGATTCTGGATCGTGACAGATGGCTGATGTTGGTTACTCATACGTTTCTCCTGGTGAGGTGGTAAGTCATTCGGCTCGGATTAAAAACTATCAAACATGAGGTAATCATAGTCAATGATGATTAATTTTTGAAATTGATTAATTAAACTAAATTCATAGTTATTTTCTATATTTCATCTGAATGAAGGTTCGCGATGGGGATGTTTCATATTCTTTTGATAATCGACCTTCTATGCTTATGCTTCCAAGGCATAAAAGTCGTACAAATACGTATGAGGTTAGAGTAATCCCTCTGCTAAAATCTCAGGCTAAAGTAAGTTTTCAGTAAGCAAAATAGAAAGAAGGTCGAGCCCATGGATTCAGCAGATCAGAAAGAGCAGATACGTCAACAATTGCGTCAGGCAGCACTGGAGTACCATGAGTGCCCGTCTCCGGGAAAAATCAGCGTCACGCCAACCAAGCAATTGACCAACCAGCGTGACCTGGCGCTGGCCTACTCTCCTGGCGTGGCGGCACCTTGCGAAGAAATCGTGGCAGACCCGACCGCAGCCTTTAAATACACGGCGCGCGGCAATCTGGTCGGTGTGATTACTAACGGTACAGCCGTGCTGGGGCTGGGCAATATCGGCCCACTGGCATCCAAGCCGGTGATGGAAGGCAAGGGCGTACTGTTCAAAAAATTTGCCGGTATCGACGTGTTCGATATTGAAATCAACGAACCTGATCCTGACAAGCTGGTCGATATCATCGCTTCGCTGGAACCAACTTTTGGTGGGATCAACCTGGAAGATATCAAGGCACCGGAATGCTTTTACATTGAGCGCAAACTGCGGGAACGCATGAAGATTCCCGTCTTCCATGACGACCAGCACGGCACGGCAATCATTGTCGGCGCGGCGATTCTGAATGGCCTGAAAGTCGTGGGCAAAGACATTAAAAATACCAAAATGGTGGTGTCCGGCGCTGGCGCTGCAGCGCTGGCCTGCCTGGACCTGATCGTCGATCTGGGGTTTCCGATTGAAAATATTTTTGTGACTGATCTGGCTGGCGTGGTGTACAAGGGCCGTGCCGAACTGATGGATCCGGATAAAGAACGCTTTGCGCAAGATACAGCGGCACGCAGTCTGCGCGAGGTCATTCCTGGTGCAGATATTTTCCTCGGCCTGTCCGCTGCCGGCGTATTGAAGCAGGACATGGTTGCGCAGATGGCCGCTAAGCCGCTGATCCTTGCGCTGGCGAATCCGACACCTGAGATCCTGCCGGAAGAAGTCAAAGCCGTCCGCGATGATGCCGTCATGGCGACAGGCCGTTCTGATTTTCCGAATCAGGTGAATAACGTACTTTGCTTCCCTTATATTTTCCGTGGTGCGCTTGATTGCGGCGCGACCACCATCACAAGGGAAATGGAAATTGCTGTTGTACATGCGATTGCCGAACTCGCACAAGCTGAACAGTCTGACATCGTGGCCTCTGCCTACGGTATCAGCAACCTGTCATTTGGCCCGGAATACCTGATTCCGAAACCATTTGACCCGCGTCTGATGATAAAGATTGCGCCGGCAGTGGCGCGCGCAGCAGAAGAGTGCGGTGTTGCCGCCCGTCCGATCAAAGATATGCAGGCTTACGTTGAGAAGCTGCAGCAATTCGTCTATCACAGCGGCACTTTCATGAAGCCGCTGTTCCAGATCGCTAAAAAGGCGCCGGCAGAACGTAAACGGATTGTCTTTGCCGAAGGCGAAGAAGAGCGCGTACTGCGTGCTGTGCAGGTTGTGGTCGATGAAAAACTGGCGACCCCGATCCTGGTTGGCCGTCCGCACATTCTTGCCCAGCGCGTTGAAAAATTCGGTCTGCGGATTCGTCCCGGCGTTGACTTTCAGGTGATCAATCCTGAGTTCGACGAACGCTACCGCGATTACTGGCAAACCTATTACGCCATGACTTGCCGTAAAGGTGTGACGGAACAATATGCCAAGCTGGAAATGCGCCGCCGTCACACGCTGATCGGCTCGATGATGATTCACAAAGGCGATGCCGATGGTCTGATCTGCGGTACTTTCGGCACTACCGGCTTGCATTTGAATTACATCAATCAGGTTTTGGGCAGGCGAGAAGGCGTCAATGTTTACGCGGCAATGAATGGTCTGGTACTGCCGGATCGTCAGTTAGTGCTGGTGGATACGCATGTGAACGAAAATCCGACTGCCGAACAGATCGCAGAAATCACCATACTGGCTGCAGAAGAAATGCGCCGTTTTGGGCTGCAGCCAAAAGCGGCATTGCTATCGCATTCTAATTTCGGCTCCAGCAACAGCGAGTCCGCTCAGAAAATGCGTGCGGCACTGACGATTATTCAGCGTGAAGCACCGGATCTGGAAATCGATGGTGAAATGCACGGTGATACTGCGCTTGATTCCGCATACCGCAAGAAAATGATGCCGGGCTCCACCTTAAAAAGTGATGCCAATCTTCTGGTCATGCCAAATATTGATGCAGCAAACATTGCCTACAATTTGCTGAAAACCACGGCAGGCAATAACGTTGCAATCGGCCCGATCCTGCTTGGTTGCGCCAAGCCTGTACATATTTTGACGCCATCAGCAACAGTCCGTCGTATCGTCAATATGACTGCGTTGTGTGTTGTTGATGCACTGGCACAACGTTGACAATGAAAGCAACTGAAAAGGAATTGCCGCAGCCCCAAGTGCAGTGATTCTGGTTTCATTGCTCTCCGATATCAAAAGCCTGACTTATGCGAGTCAGGTTTTTTTATTATTGATGACAAAGGGTAGTTGACATGGGTAGGTAAGTCGTTCATAATCTCGTTTCTCTGCTGCTGACGAACAAAACGCTTCGCGGCCAGGCAAAAAGCCGGCAGACAAGAATACAGAATGCGATCTTTAACAATTAACAGTCAATAAATGTGGGCACTTGATGAAAGCGCACCGGTCAGTTTAACTGGCCGGCATGCTTAAAAAATATCAAATGTTCGCAAGAAATAACAAACAAG